>CAXTHW010000001.1:0-378788 GCA_964244245.1 uncultured Rubrivivax sp.
CCTGCAGCGCAGATTTCAACGTCATCGCCCTTGACTCGGAAGACGGTTACTCAGTGCGCAATCGGGCCGGTTCTGCGCGGCCTGCGCCAGCGCGGCCTCGACGTGCGCCGCCAGCGCCGGGTCGTCCCAGGGTTTGGTGAGGTAGCGGAAGACGCCCGACTCGTTGATCGCGCGCTGCGCGGTCTCGAAGTCGGCGCTGCCTGTCAGCACCATGCGCACGCTGTGTGGCCGCAGCGCGCCGGCCAGGCTCAAAAAGCTGAGGCCGTCGATGGCCGGCATGCGCAGGTCGGAGACGATCACGTCGTAGTCGGTGTGGCGCAGATGATCCAACGCCAGCAGCGCGTCGGCCTCGGTGTGCACCTGCAGGCGCTGGCCGAAGCGGCGGCGCAGCGCGCGCTGCAGTGCGGCCAGCACGGCAGGCTCGTCATCGACGATCAGGATGGTGTTCATCATGTGCCCGGTGGGCGGATGTGGACGTCCAGCCTGCCGCCTTCGCGCAGCTCGAAGTCGCGGATGCGCTGGATCAGCGACGGCGTGAGCCGGTGGCCGGCGGTCAGCATCAGGATGCCGCGGCTGGACACCAAATCCTGCGCCAGCACCATGCCCGACTCCAGCGCCGCCGACGGCAGCAGCAGCGAGGTCGGCGCCTTCGGCCTCTCGGGCTCGGTGATGTGCAGGAAGACGTCGAGCAGCTCGGGGTCGAACTGCTGGCCGCGGGCGTGGCGCATCAGCGTGCGCGCCTCCTGCCGCGTGGCCGGCGGCTCGGCCAGGTGGCCGTTCTGCAGGTCGTCGAAGCTGTCGGCAATGGCCAGGATGCGCGCGCCCAGCGGAATCGCAGCACCGGCCAGCTTGTCGGGGAAGCCACCGCCGTCGAAGCGCTCGTGGTGGGCGCGGATCAGCGCCACCACCGGCTGCATGTCGTCCAGCGCCATCAGCGACTGTTCGGCGTTGACCGGGTGGCAGCGGTACAGCGCCAGCTCGTCGGCGCTGTAGCGCGGCACCGGCTGCGCCAGCAGCCTGTCGGCCGCGCCGATCAGGCCGATGTCGTGCAGCAGCCCGGCCACGAAGATGTGCAGCACCTGCTCTTCCGGCAGTTCCATCTTGCGTGCCATGCTGCGTGCCACGTCGGCCACGCGGCGGCCGTGGCCGGCGAACTGGTCGCCGCGCAGCTCCAGCAGGTTGGAGAAGACCTTGATCGACTTCAGATAGCTGCGGCCCAGCTTCTGGTTGGCGTCCTTCAGCTCGGCGGTGCGCGCCGCCACGCGCGCCTCCAGCTCGGCGTTGAGGCCGTTCAGCCGCTCGTTCTGGCTCTGCGTCAGCGCCAGCAGGCGGTCACGCTCGTGCTGAAGCGCCAGGCGCTCCAGGCCGTCGCGCACGGCGGCCAGCAGTTCGGCTTCGTCCCAGGGCTTGGACAGGTAGCGGAAGACATGGCCGCGGTTGATGGCGGCCACGGTGGACGCCATGTCGGCATGGCCGGTGAGCAGGATGCGCACCACCTGCGGCCAGCGCGCGTGCACCTGCTCCAGCAGTTGCGCGCCGTCCATTCCCGGCATCCGCATGTCCGAGATCACCAGATCGACCGGCATCTGCTCCAGCATGCCGATGGCCATGGCGCCGCCGCTGGCGCTGAGCACGCAATGGCCGGCGCCGCGCAGCACGCGCTTGAGCGCCGACAGGATGTTGGGCTCGTCATCCACGCACAACACAGTGGACCAGGGGCCGGCGCCGGGCGCGCCGGCCAGCGCCGGCTGCGGCGGGCTGGACAGATCGCTCACGCCGGCACCGCCGCCCGCCGGATGGGCAGGGTGACGCGAAAGCAGGTGCCTTCGCCCGGCGTGCTGTCCACCTCCAGCCGGCCGCCGTGCTTCTGCACGATGCCGTACGACAGCGACAGCCCGAGGCCGGTGCCCTTGCCCACCGGCTTGGTGGTGAAGAAGGGGTCGAAGATGCGCGTCAGGTTGTCCCTGGCGATGCCGCAGCCGTCGTCCTGCACCTCCACCCAGACCTCGGCCGCACCGTCGGCCACGCCGCTGCGGATGGTGATGGTGCCGCGCTCGCGGCTGACGGCGTGCGCTGCGTTGACCAGCAGGTTCATGAAGACCTGGTTGATCTCGGTCGGCAGGCATTCCACCTCGGGCAGTGCGCCGTAGAGCTTGACGACGTCGGCCCGGTACTTGACCTCGTTGTTGACGATGTTCAGCGTGGAGTCGATGCCCTTGTGCAGGTCGGCCCACTGCCATTCGGCACGCGCATCGACATGAGAGAAGTCCTTCAGGTCCTGGACGATCTTGCGCACCCGCGCGATGCCCTCGCGGGACTCGCCCATCAGCGTGGGCACGTCGCTCTTCAGGTAGTCGAGGTCGATCTCGCGGCGCAATGCCGCCAGGCTGGCCGCGGCCGGCGTGCCGGCGAGCTGGCTCTCGGCCTGCTCGTAGGCGGCCAGCATGCGGAAGAGGTCTTCGAGGTACCTTTCCAGCGTGCCGAAGTTGGAGAACACATAGCCCACGGGGTTGTTGATCTCGTGCGCCACGCCGGCCGCGAGCTGGCCGATGGAGGCCAGCTTCTCGGCCTGCATGAGCTGGTCTTGCGCCACCTGAAGCTTGCGGTTGAGGCCGCTCAGTTCATCGTTGCTGCGCAGCAGCGCGTCCACCTGATCGACGAAGGGGCAGGTGCCGCAGCGCGGCAGGTCGGACAGGTTCAAGCGCTCACTCCCAATGCCTGGCACAGGCCCAGCACGCCTTGTTCGGTGCGGTCGAAGACGCGCAGGCATTGCGCCGGCGACAGCGCCAGCCGCGCCCAGGCGGCAGCGTCGATGTCGGGCACCATGTCGGCGTCGCCGCCGTTCAGGCCCAGCGCGTGGGTGATCGCGTCGGCCACATGCACCAGGTCGGCCAGTGCCGGCGCTGCCGCTGCGCTGCCGGTGCAGGTGGGCGGCGCGTGGTGGTCGGCGATGGCAGCGGCCACCGCGGGCGGGAACGACCAGTGCGCGGCCACCATCGCGCCGATGCAGGCGTGGTCGGTCCCGAGCGCCGCCTGTTCTGCGTCCAGCAGCGGGCTGTCGTCGGCCTGTGCCTGCGCCAGCGCCAGCGCCAGCTCCGCCGGGTAGTGCGCTGCCAGCAGCAGCCGGCCCATGTCGTGCAGCAGCCCTGCGGTGAAGGCCAGGTCGTCGTCGGCGCCAGTCTCCAGTGCCAGCGACTGTGCGGCCAGCGCGGTGCCCAGCGCATGGCGCCAGAAGGCGGCGAAGTCGAAGCCCGCTGCGCGGCCGGGGCTGAACTGCCCGCTGACGACGGCGGTGGTCAGCAGCGCGCCCAGCGTGCGCCGGCCCAGCATCTGGATGGCGTCGCGGATGGTGGCCACACGGCCCGGCGCGCCGTAGAAGGCCGAGTTGGCAAGGCGCAGGGTGCGCGCCGTCATCGCCTGGTCATGGACGATGTGCTGCGCGCAGTCGTCTGCGCTGCTGTCGTCGCGGCGCAGCTCGGCCAGCAGTTGCAGCACCGCCTGCGGCAGCGCCGGCAGCCTGCCGACGTGGCCGCGCAGCAGCTCCGGGGAGATGCTGACGCTGCTCAACCGCGTTCTCCTGCGCGGTAGCGCTGGAGCAGCGCGCGCAAGGGGTGCACGCGCCCGGCGCGGATGGACAGGCGGAAGAGCCGGTCGAGCGCGTGTGGAGCGTCTGGCACGTTTTGCGCGTCAG
Source organism: uncultured Rubrivivax sp. (assembly GCA_964244245.1). Taxonomy (GTDB): domain Bacteria; phylum Pseudomonadota; class Gammaproteobacteria; order Burkholderiales; family Burkholderiaceae_C; genus Rubrivivax. The sequence continues at coordinate 3,692 of CAXTHW010000001.1, forward strand.
GCGAGCCCGGCGGGGCGGCAGCGGGTGACGGCTGCGCTGGCGCACCGCCAGCCAGCGGTGCCGGCGTCGGCGCCGGCGCGGCGGGATGTGCAGAGACGGTCATGCGGCAGCCTCCGGCAGCAGCAGCAGCAGGCTGCCGCGTGCCGCCGCTCTGTCCGGCAGGCTGCCGGACAGAGCGCCGGACAGCATCCGGTAGCCGCGCCCGCCGATGCGCACCGGCCCGCTGCCGCCATGTTCCCATTGGCTGCCGACCACCCCTTCATCGGGCTCGAAGGCGGCCAGCGCGGCGCGGTTGGCGTAGGCCACCAGGCCATCGGGGTCGATGCCCAGCACGGCGGCGGGCAGATCGTCCAGCACGCCGCGCGTTCCTTCCGCGCTGGCCTGAAGCAGGGCAGCCTGCTCGCGGCGCTGCGCGAGCAGCCGTTCGAGCTTGCCGTTCACCGCCGCCAGGTCGGCGTTGGCGGTTTCGACCTGGCGCGCCAGACGCCGGTTCTCGTCGCCCAGTTCCTTCTTCTGGAACGCTTCTGCCACATGGCCGCGCAGCCGCTCGTCGTCCCAGGGCTTGGTGAGGAACTTGTAGATGGCCCCTTCGTTGACGGCGTCGATGATGGACTGCAGCTCCGTGTAGCCCGACAGCACGATGCGCACCGTGTGCGGGTACAGCGCCTTGGCGCGGTGCAGGAATTCGACGCCCGTCATGCCGGGCATGCGCTGGTCGGAGACGATCACGTCCACCGCATGCTCGGTGAGCTTTTGCAGCCCTTCGGCGGCGCTGGCCGCGGTGACGATGTGGTAGCCGTCGCGGCGCAGCAGCCGCTTCAGCGCCGACAGGATGTTGTCTTCATCGTCCACCAGCAGCAGCGTGCGCGCGCGCTCCTTGCGGGTGACGAAGCGCTCCGGCAGGCACTTGCCTTCGCTCAGCATCGCCGCAAAGGCATCGGGCGGCACCGGGCGGCTGAACCAGTAGCCCTGGATCTGGTCGCAGCCCTGCGACGCCAGCAGGCTCAACTGGCCCTCGGTCTCCACGCCCTCGGCCAGCACCTTCATCTGCAAGCCATGCGCCATGCTGATGATGGCCCGTGTGACCGACACCGCCAGTGTGGCCGCCGTCACGTCGTGCACGAAGGAGCGGTCCACCTTGACCACGTCGATGGGCAGCCGGCTCAGGCTGCTGAGGCTGGAGTAGCCGGTGCCGAAGTCGTCGAGCGAGATCTCGACGCCGATGTCCTTGATGCCGCGCAGCACCGCCGCAGCGCCGTCCACGTCGTCCATCAGCATGCTTTCGGTCAGCTCCACGCCCAGGCAGGACGGCGGCACGCCGGTCTCGGCCAGCAGCGCCTGCAGGTGGCCGGCCAGGTCGGGCCGCTGCAGCTGCGCCGGCGACAGGTTGATGCCCACGCGCACCGCCGGCAGCCCGGCCGCGCGCCAGGCCGCGATCTGCTCGCAGGCGCGCCGCATCACCCATTCGCCGATGGCGCCGATCAGCCCTGCGCGCTCGGCCACCGGGATGAACTCTGTCGGCGTCACGGCGCCCAGGTCGGCCGATGTCCAGCGCAGCAAGGCCTCGGCGCCCAGGATGGCGCCGCTGGCCAGGCAGACCTGCGGCTGGTAGTGCAGGCTCAGTTCTGCACGCTGGATGGCCAGCCGCAACGCAGCTTCGACGCGCATTTCGCGCATCGCGCGGATGTTGGTCTCGGGCCGGAAGAAGGCCAGCCCGGCGCCGCCGGCAACGTCCAGCCGCGCGGTCTGCGCCGCTTCCAGCAGCGCGTCGGGCGTCTCGCCGTCACTCGGAAACAGCGCGATGCCGATGACGCACAGCGGAAAGGCGTCGGTCGCCCCCAGCCGCACCGGCGCCTGCACTGCCTGCTGCAAGGCCAGCGCGCGCTGGTGGACCGCGTCGCGGCTGACGGTGGCGTCGGCGCCCAGTTCGACCATCAGCGCGAATTCGGTGTCGCCCAGGTGGGCCAGCGCTTCGTTCGGGCCGCAGGCCTCGCGCAGCCGCGCGGCCAGCGCCATCGCCAGCGTGTCGCCGGCACCGAAGCCCATGCTGGCCTTGATCTCGGCGATGCGCGGCACGTCCAGCGCCAGCAGCGCGAAGCCGCGCGATTCCCAGCGCGCTGCATGGGTTGCGGCATCCACCTGGTCGAGAAGCCAGCCGCGGTTGGGCAGGCCGGTCACTTCATCGTGGCTGGCCAGCTCCTGGATGCGGTGTTCGGCCTCGCGCTGCGCGGTGATGTCCTGAAGGATGGCAACGCCGCGCGGCCGCTCGCCCTGCGCCGGCCCGGCGGCCGCCAGCACGCCGCGGTGCAGCACCACCAGCCGGCGGCCGTCGCGGCACAGCACGCGGTGCTGGAACTCGAACGGCTCGCCGGCCACCGCACCGCGCCAGATGCCGGCCACGAAGGCCTGCTCTTCGGGCGGCACCCAGGCCAGGCTGTCGATGTGCTGCGGGCGGCCGTCGTCTGCTGCCAGGCCCAGCAGCTCGCGCAGGCCGGCAGACACCGTCAGCGCGCCGTCGGGCCAGCCCAGCTCGAAGGAGCCTGCGCGGCACAGTGCCTCGGTGCGCGCCAGCATGCCGGCGTTCCATTCGGCGCGGCGCAAGGCGTCCTGCGCCTCGGTCACATCCACCAGCGTCACCAGCACGGCGGGCCGGGCGTTGAATTGGATCAGCCGCGCCAGCGCCCGCGCCTCGAACGTGCTGCCGTCTGCGCGCAGGCAGCGCACCAGCCCGGCGCGGCCTTCCTTGCCGGCCAGCCGGCGCTGCACCGAAATCCGCGCGTGGGCGCGGAACTCGGGCGCCAGCGTCACACTGTGCTGCTGGCCCAGCAATGCGGCCACGCTGGTGGCCAGCATCGCGGCGTACATCGGGTTGGCGTAGGCGATGCGGTCGTCCTGCACCACGAACAACCCGGTCTGCGCATCGTCCGCCAGCGCGCGCGCAGCCGGTGGGATGGCTTGCACGCTCGGAGCCGGAAGGGTGGCGTTGTGGTTGTTCATGCCGTGGCGGCGTGCGCTGTGGGGTGTCGCAACAATAGGCGGGCGGTGCGCCGGGCAAACCGCAAAAAACGCAAGTTTTCCGGGCCAGATCACGCCGGCGGTCGGCCCATCGGCGCCTGCGGTGTCTTTGGCCTGTTAAACTGGTCAGCAGACTGGTTTGAAGGAGATGCTATGGACGCCTGGCCCGTGCAAGACGCGAAAGCGCGCTTCAGCGAGTTTCTCGACGCCTGCCTGTCCGACGGGCCGCAGATGGTGACGCGCCGGGGTGCGCAAGCCGCCGTGCTGGTGCCGCTGGAGACCTGGCGCAGGCTCGAAGCGGCGGCGCGGCCCTCTCTGAAGGAACTGCTGCTGTCCGACGAAGGCCGCGGCGAGCTGCCGCTTCAGCCGCGCGGCACGACACGCCGACGCCAGCCCGCCGTGTGAGCTTTCTGCTCGACACCAACGTCATCTCGGAACTGCGCAAACCGCGGCCGCATGGCGCGGTGCTGGCCTGGCTGGCAGCGGTGGACGACGCCGAACTGCATGTGTCGGCCGTCACGCTGGCCGAGATCCAGGCCGGCATCGAGATCACGCGCGAACAGGACTCCGCCAAAGCCGACGCGCTGACCTCCTGGCTGGACCAGGTCGCCGCCAGTTGGAACGTGCTGCCCATGGATGGCCGCGCCTTCCGCGCCTGGGCACGGCTGATGCACCGCAAGTCCGACACGCTGTACGAAGACGGGATGATCGCGGCCACCGCCAGCGTCCACAAGCTGACCGTGGTGACGCGCAACACGGGGGACTTCACGCCCTTCGGCGTAGCCGTCTTGAACCCGTTCGAGCCAGTGCGGGGTGCCGCGGGGTAGAAGAGTCGCGCCGGGCAAACATTTTTCGCGCAATGTGTCCGTTGGGCAGGGCTTGCTGGCTCCAGGGTGCAGGTGCGGCGATGTTGCTGCATCGCCCATCGAGTCAGGAGTCCTTCCATGCCCCATCCGCAAACCATGCAGGCGGCCCGCATCCATGCCCAGGGCGGCGCCGAACGACTGCGCCTGGAGACGGTTGCCGTTCCGCAGCCCGGGCCGGGCCAGGTGTTGATTCGTGTCGAGGCCGCCTCAGTCAACTTCTCGGACGTCAAGCGGCGCCGGGGCGATGCCTACCCCTTTGCATCCGCGCTGCCCTTCGTCCCCGGCGGTGAGGTGGCGGGAACGGTGGCGGCCGTCGGGCCTGGGGTCGAAGCCCCTGCCGTCGGCGCGCCGGTCTTCGCGCTGGTGGGTGGTGATGGCCAGGGTGGCTATGCGCAGTTCGCACTGGCCTACGCGCCACAGGTCACGCCGCTGCCGCCGGGCCTGGATTTCGATCGGGCCTGCGGGCTGATCGTCGCGGGCGCAACCGCCGCGTTGATCCTGAAGCAGGTCGCGTGCTTGCAGCCGGGCCAGAGCATCCTGGTCCCGGCAGCGGCCGGTGCAGTGGGCAGCTACGTGGTCCAGTTGGCGAAGCACATGGGAGCGGGCTTGATCGTGGCTGGCGTCAGCACGCCGGCCAAGGCAGCGCTCGCTCGCTCGCTGGGCGCCCATGTCTCGGTGGACTACACGCAACCGGCGTGGGCCGAAGAGGTTCGGCGCGCCACCGACGGACGCGGTGTCGATGTGCTGCTGGAGGCCAGCGGCGGCAATCTGCTGGCGCAAGGCATGGCGGCGCTGGCGCCCTTCGGCCGGGCCATCGTCTATGGCGCTGCCAGCGGCCAGGCCGCCGCGCTCGACGCGGCAACGCTGGAGCGCTTCTTCTACGCGCCGGCACCGAACCAGTCGCTGGTGGCGTTCAATGTCGGTGGCTGGTTCCTGGAGCGGCCGCAGCGTGCTGCCGAGGTACTCGGAGAATTGATCGGGCTCGTGGTGAGTGGCATCGTCGCCACGCCGACGATCCAGCGCATGCCGCTGGCCGAAGCGGCCGAGGCGCACCGCCTTCTGGAGACCCGCCAGACGTCCGGCAAGCTCGTGCTCAAGCCCTGGTGATTTGCGCAAACACCCTCAGGACACCGACATGCAATTCGTTCTGACATTCAACCAGCCGGCCGAGGAAATCGAACGGCACGAAGACCCGCAGCAAGGCCCGGCCGCACTCGAACCATGGAAGGCCTACATGGGCGAACTGGTCACTGCCGGCGTGATGCGCGGCGGCAACCGGCTCGCCCCACCATGGACGGCCACCACGGTGCGCAGCCGCGATGGTCAGCGCATGGTGCAGGACGGCCCGTACGCTGACACCAAGGAACTTGCCGCCGGCTACATCGTGATCGAGGTGGCCTCGCTGGACGACGCGTTGAAATGGGCCGAGAAGAGCCCGAGCACGGCGACCGGGAGCACCGAGATCCGACCCGTCGCCCAAGCGCCGACGTGAGCGGCGAGAACGATGATCGCGCCCGTGCTGCCGCCATCGCGGCGGCACGGAACTCGTATGGACGGCTGCTGTCCTGGCTGGCCTGGCAGTGGCGCGACATCGCGGCCGCAGAGGACGCGCTGTCCGATGCCTTCACTGCCGCGCTGGCCTGCTGGCCGCGCGACGGCGTGCCCGACGCACCGGAGGGCTGGCTGATGACCGCCGCCAGGCGCAACCTGCTGAAAGCCGCGCGCAACCGCCGTCGCGCGGAGGATCCTGCCGTGACCGTGCTGTTCACCACCGAAGACGAAGCAGCCGCGCCCCCTTCTGCCGTGCCCGACGACCGGCTGCGCCTGATGTTCGTCTGTGCCCACCCGGCCATCGATCCCTCGGTTCGCAGCGCGCTGATGCTGCAAACCGTGCTCGGCCTGGACGCAGCACGCATTGCGCAGGCCTTTCTCGTTTCGGCCGACGCGATGACCAAGCGCCTGGTGCGGGCCAAGGCCAAGATCAAGGCCGCCGGCATCCGCTTCGAGGAGCCGCAGGCCGACGAGTTGCCGCAACGGGTGGACGCTGTGCTCGATGCCATCTACGGTGCCTACAGCCTGCACTGGGGACAGGCGGATGCCGAGCCGGCGCGTGCGCTGGCCGACGAAGCCCTGTTCCTGGCCGAACTGGTGGCAGCGCGATTGCCAGCCGACGCCGAGGCCGCCGGCCTGCTCGCGTTGCTGCTGTTGTGCGAAGCACGGCGGCCCGCGCGTCTGGACGCCCAGGGCGATTTCGTGCCGCTGGACGCGCAGGATCCCGAGCGCTGGGATGCGACCCGCATCGCGCGCGCCAACGCGCTGATCTCCACCGCGGCTGCACGCTGTGAGGCCGGGCCTTACCAGATCGAAGCCGCGATCCAGGCTGCGCATTGCCACCGTAGGCACGCCGGTTCAACGCCCTGGACTGACATTGCCGCGCTCTATGAACGCCTGATTGCGCTGCATCCGAGCACCGGCGCCCGCATCGGCCATGCAGTGGCTGCCGCGCAAGCCGGTGGTGGCCCCGGCGTCGGACTGCGCCTGCTGGATGGGATGGAGGCCAGGGCGGTCGAGATGCACCAGCCATGGTGGGCCGCCCGGGCCTATCTTCTCGCCGCCGTTCCGGGGCGCGAACCGGATGCCGTGGAGGCCTATGGCCGCGCGCTGTCACTGACGCGGGAATCCGTGCTGCAACGCCACTTCGCCAAGCGGCTGGACGCGCTTCGCGGGCCGCTGCACTAGCGCTGCGAGTGCGCAGCGCACCTTCCCGCCTGCCCGCTACAGCCGCATCGGCAAGTGCTTCAGGCCGCGAAACCGCACGCGCATGTCGCGCTCCGGCGTGCCGGCCGCGCTGATCTGCGGGTGGCGAGCGAGCAGCCGGCCGATGGCGATGCGGGCTTCCAGCCGGGCCACGTTCATGCCCGAGCAGGCGTGCATGCCCTGGCCGAACGCGAGATGGTTGTTCAGCTTGCGCGCGATGTCCAGTTGGTCGGGCTGGCTGAACACCGCCGGGTCGCGGTTGGCCGCGCCGATGCAGAGCGTGACGAAGCTGCCCGCCGGCAGCACGCGGTCTTGCAGCGGCAGCGGCGCGGTCGTCAGCCGGTTGTTGAGCTGAAGCGGGCTTTCGAAGCGCAGCAGTTCCTCGACCGCGGTGGACATCAGCGCCGGCTCGCGCACCAGCCGCTCCAACTGGCCGCGCTGCTGCAGCAGCGCATGGATGCCGTTGCCGATCAGGTTGCTGGTGGTCTCGTGGCCGGCGTTGAGCAAAAAGATGCAGTTGTGCAGCAGCTCGCCCTCGTCCAGCGCGCCGTCGCCGTCGCCTTGCAGCAGCCGCGTCAGCACGTCGGCGTCGGGGTCGCCAGGGTGGCGGCGGCGCTCGGCCACCAGGCAGCGCAGGCAGGCCAGGAAGTCGCGCACCGCCGCGTTGCCGCGCTCCAGCACCGCAGCGCCGGGCACCGGCTCCAGCGCCGACAGGATGGCCAGCGACCAGCCGCGCAAGGCCGCGCGCTCGGCCTGCGGCACGCCCAGCAGATTGCCGATCACTTCGACGGGAATGCGCGCCGCGAAGTCGTCGATGAGGTCGGGCGCCGGGCAGTCGGCCAGGTGGTCGAGCAGGCCGTCCACCAGGCGCGCCACGCCGGCTTCCATCTGGGCGATGGCCCGCTGGCTGAGCGCGCCCATCAGCAGCCGCCGCACCCGTGTGTGCGACGGCGGGTCGTTGAAGACGAGGCTGCTGGTGTGGTGCTCGAAGAGCGGCGAGCCGGCGCCCAGACGGGGCGCGAATTCCAGCCGCTTGTCGGAGCTGACGGACGGGCTGCGGTAGGCCGCCAGCACATCGGCATGGCGCGTCAGCAGCCACTGGCCGGGCGCCATCTCGTGCACCGGTGCGTGGCTGCGCAACGCGGCATAGGTGGGGTAGGGGTCGGCGATGAAGGAGGCCGGCGCCGCGGCCAGCGTGAAGCCCCGGACCTGCGCGGCGTCAGCCATGCGCCGCGCCGTTCAGGGCGGTGACGGCCGCCGAGACGCCGCCGTCGCCGAAGGGCACACCCTGCGCTGCCAGCGCGCCCTCGATGCCGGCCAGCGCGCCCAGCAGCATCGCCTCGTTCATGTCGCCCAGGTGGCCGATGCGGAAGACGCGGTCGTGCAGCGGCCCCAGGCCACCGGCCATCGCGACCTGGAAGCGTTCACGCGCGACGGTGCGCAGCGCCTCGGGGTCGATGCCGCTCGCCACCTGCACGGCGGTGACGGACACCGAGCGTGCCGCCGGCACGCTGGCGAACAGGCGCAGCCCGCCTGCCGCGCCCCAGCGCTGCACGGCCGCGTGCACCGCCAGGCTCAGCCGGCGGTGGCGCGCCTGCACCTCTGCCAGGCCTTCCTGCGCGATCAGCGCCAGCGAGGCCTGCAATCCCGCCAGATGCGCCAGCGGCGGCGTGCCGCAGAACTTGCGGTATTGCTGGTCGCTGTTGCGGCGCTCCCAGTCCCAGTAGTAGCGCGGCGCGGGGTTGCGCAGCGCGGCCTGCTGGGCCCGCGCGTTGGCCGCCACGAAGGCCAGCCCCGGCTGAAGCATCAGGCCTTTTTGCGATGCGCCCATCGCGACGTCGATGCCCAGTTCGTCCATCGCAAAGGGCGCCGCGGCCAGCGATGCGACCACGTCCACCACGTAGAGCGCCGGGTGGCGTGCAGCGTCGATGGCGCGGCGGATGGCGGCCAGGTCGCTGGTGACGCTGCTCGCGGTGTCGGTGTGCACCACGAAGACGGCGCCGATGCGCCGCGCTGTGTCGTCGCGCAGCACGGCCTCCACCGCGGCGGGGTCGATGGGCGTGCCTTCGGCCCAGGGCGTGCGCAGCGCCGTGCCGCCGAAGGCCTCGACCTGCTCGGCCCAGCCGTCGGAGAAGTGGCCGGTACCGGGCACCAGCACCACGCTGCCCGGCGCCACCAGATTGGCGATCACGGCCTCCCAGCCGCCATGGCCGTTGGCCGCGTAGAAGAAGACGTCGGCCTGCCGCGTCTGCAACAGGCGCTTCATGCCCTCTTCGCAATGGGCGATCAGCGCAGGCACGCGCGGGTCGGCCAGGTCCATCGGCTGGCGCGACATCGCGTGCACCACCTCGTCTGGCACCCGCGTGGGGCCGGGCGAATGCAGGAAGCGGTGGCCCGGAATGCGCTGGCTCAAGTTCATGCGCGGCAGCTTATCAGCGCGGCGCTGCTAAGCTGCCGGCCCATGTTCACAGGCATCGTCCAGGGCAGCGCCACGGTTGCCTCGCTGCAAGACCGCACGGGGCTGCGCAGCTTCACGCTGCGCTTTCCGGACGGCTTTGCCGACGGCCTGGCCATCGGCGCCAGCGTCTCTGTCGATGGCGTCTGCCTGACCGTCACCGCGCTGGAGGGCACCAGCGCAGCGCGCTTCGACGTGATGCAGCAAAGCCTGTCACTCACCACGCTGGCGGCGCTGCGCGAGGGCAGCCGCGTCAACGTCGAACGCGCGGCCAGGGACGGCGCCGAGATCGGCGGCCACCCGCTGTCGGGCCATGTCGATGCGATGGCCACGGTGGCGGCCATCCGCACGCCGGAAAACAACCATGTGCTGCGCATCGCACTGCCGGCGCCGTGGATGCGCTACGTGTTCGCCAAGGGCTACATCGCCGTCAACGGCGCCAGCCTGACGGTGGCCGAGGCAGAGCGCCAGAGCGGCGGCGCAGGCTGGTTCGAGGTCTGGCTGATCCCAGAGACGCTGCGCATGACGGGCTTTGCCGACAAGCGCGTGGGCGATGCGCTGAACATCGAGATCGAGCGCGCCACGCAGGTCTTCGTCGATACCGTGCGTGACACGCTGGAAGAGCGCCTGGGCCCGCTGCTGCCGGCGCTGGAGGCGCTGCTGCGCGAGCGCGGCGGCGCCAGCCTGGATCAACTGGCCGCACCGCCGCCCAGGCGCTGACGCCGCCGCTGCGGCGGACGCGGGTGCAAGCTTGGCGACAATCGGGGCGTCCCATCATCCAAGCCAGCCCGCCAAGCCCATGCCAGCCACCATCCTGCAAACCCTGCCCGTCGGCCAGCGCGTCGGCATCGCCTTCTCGGGCGGCCTGGACACCAGCGCCGCCGTGCACTGGATGCGCGCCAAGGGCGCCATTCCCTGCGCCTACACCGCCAACCTGGGCCAGCCCGACGAAAGCGACTACGACGCCATCCCGAAGAAGGCGCTGGCCTATGGCGCCGAGAGCGCCCGGCTCATCGACTGCCGCTCCTTGCTGGTGGCCGAAGGCATCGCAGCCATCCAGTGCAGTGCCTTCCACATCAGCACCGGCGGCGCCACCTACTTCAACACCACGCCGCTGGGCCGGGCCGTCACGGGCACCGCGCTGGTGGTGAGCATGCGCGAAGACGCCGTCCACATCTGGGGCGACGGCAGCACCTACAAGGGCAACGACATCGAGCGCTTCTACCGCTACGGCCTGCTGGCCAACCCGGGGCTGCGCATCTACAAGCCCTGGCTGGACCAGCGCTTCATCGACGAACTCGGCGGCCGCAAGGAGATGAGCGAGTACCTCGTGGCCAACGGCTTCGACTACAAGATGAGCACCGAGAAGGCCTACAGCACCGACAGCAACATGCTGGGCGCCACGCACGAGGCCAAAGACCTGGAGTTCCTCGACAAGAGCATGTCCATCGTGCAGCCCATCATGGGCGTGGCCTTCTGGCGCGACGACGTGGCGGTGCAAGCCGAGACCGTGCGCGTGCGCTTCGAGGAAGGCCAGCCGGTGGCACTGAACGGCCAGCACTTCGCCGACCCGGTGGCCTTGTTCGCAGAGGCCAACCGCATCGGCGGCCGGCACGGCCTGGGCATGTGCGACCAGATCGAGAACCGCATCATCGAGGCCAAGAGCCGCGGCATCTATGAGGCGCCGGGCATGGCGCTGCTGCACATCGCCTACGAGCGGCTCGTCACCGGCATCCACAACGAAGACACTGTTGAGCAGTACCGCATGAATGGCCGCAAGCTCGGACGGCTGCTCTACCAGGGCCGCTGGTTCGACCCGCAGTGCCTGATGCTGCGCGAGACCGCGCAGCGCTGGGTGGCACGCGCCATCAGCGGCGAGGTGGCGCTGGAGCTGCGGCGCGGCAACGACTGGTCCATCCTCGACACCACCAGCCCCAACCTGACCTACCACCCCGAACGGCTGACGATGGAAAAGGGCGAGGGCGCCTTCACGCCGGCCGACCGCATCGGCCAGCTCACGATGCGCGACCTCGACATTGCCGACACGCGGGCCAAGCTGGCCGTCTATAGCCGCGTCGGGCTGCTGGGCGAAAGCACCGGCGGCGCGGTGCCGCTGCTGTCCGGGCCGGCGGCAGGCGCCTTGCCCTGAAGCAAAGCCCTATCCCGCCGCCCCCACGAAGCGCAGCCGGGTGATCTCCGACGGCGCGCCGAAGCGCAGCGGCGGCCCCCAGTAGCCGGTGCCGCGGCTGGTATAGACCCACAGCCGGCGCAGCCGGTGCAGGCCGGCGGTGAAGGGCTGCTGCAACGGCACCAGCAGGTTCCACGGCCAGAACTGCCCGCCATGCGTGTGGCCCGACAACTGCACGTCGAAGCCGGCATCGGCCGCCGCCGGTGCGCTGCGCGGCTGGTGTGCCAGCAGCACGCGCAGGCCGGCGTCTGCCGGCGCGCCGGCCAGCGCGCGCTGCGGGTCACTGCGGTGGGCGGGCTCGAAGTGGTGGGCGCCGTGGTCGGCCACGCCGGCCATCACCACGGTGGCGCCGTCGTGATCGAGCAGCACATGCTCGTTGGTCAGCACGCGCAGGCCCAGCGTGCGCAACTGCGCCGTCCACTCCAGCGCGCCGCTGTAGTACTCGTGGTTGCCGGTGACGAAGAAGGTGCCGTGCCGCGATTTCAAGTCGGCCAGCGGCGCCACGTCGTGCCGCAGGTCAGCCACCCGGCCATCGACCAGATCGCCGGTGACGGCCACCGCGTCTGCGCCCAGCCGGTTCACCGCCGCGACGATGGCACGCACATAGGGCGCCTTGATCGTGGGGCCGACGTGCACGTCGCTGATCTGCGCGATGGTGAAGCCGTGCAGCGCCGCCGGCAGGCCGGCGATGGGCACGTCCACACGCCGCACCCGCGCCGTGCGGCGCGCCGACACCAGGCCCGCCAGGGCCGCCGCCAACGCCAGCAAAGGCACCGCTGCTGCCGATGCAGCCAGCGGCACCGGCCACGCAAAGATCCAGCCCAGCGCCAGCAGCAGGTCGCGCGCCACCGTCAACACCAGCAGCATCGAGAACAGCCCCAGCGCCAGCATGCCGGCCCAGGCCCAGCGGTCTGCGTGCCTGCGCTCGCGGCGGCCGATGAGCGCCGCCGGGATCAGCACCGCCGACAGCAGCAGCAGCGCCACGAAGACGGTGGGCGCCAGCACCCCGGGCAGCGCCGTCGCGATGCGCAAGCCGATGTACAGGTGCAGCAGCGCGGACAGCCAGATCGGAACCATGGCCCCAGGTGGGCGCGGATGCGCCGGCTTCAAGGCCAGCCGGGGCCGCGCGGCGGTCGGCGATTTTTGCCCATTAAGCTTCGGGTATTCCCTGAACCCCCATGCGGCCAGCGGCTGCGCGACACCCCGATGAAACAAGGATTCCTCCGCATGGCCCTGGTGCTGGGCCTGTTGTCGGCCATCGGCCCCTTTGCCATCGACATGTACCTGCCGGCGCTGCCGGCCATCGGTATCGCGTTGAACGCCGACATGCACGCCGTGCAGATGAGCCTGATGGTCTTCTTCGTGTCCTTCGCGCTGAGCCAGATCGTCTATGGCCCGGCGTCGGACATCTTCGGCCGCAAGCCGCCGCTGTACCTGGGCATCGGGCTGTTCACCGTGGGCAGCGCGGGCTGCGCGCTGGCGCCGGACATCGGCTGGCTGCTGGCCTTCCGCTTCCTGCAAGGGCTGGGCGGCGGTGCGCCCATCGTGGTGCCGCGCGCCATCGTGCGTGACCTGCACACCGGCGTCGAGGCGACGCGGCTGATGGCGATGCTGATGCTGGTCTTCAGCGTCTCGCCGGTGCTGGCGCCGCTGGTCGGCAGCCTCGTCATCGACGCTGCCGGCTGGCGCGCGATCTTCTGGATCGTCACTGCCATCGGCTTGCTCGGCCTGCTGCTGACCGCCTTGCTGCTGCCCGAAACCCGCAGCGCCGCCGATCGCCACGACAGCAGCGCGGCCAGCACGCTGCGCGCCTTTGCGCTGCTGCTGCGCGACGGCCGCTTCATGGGCCTGACGGCGGTGGGCGCCTTCGGCATGGCGGGCTTCTTCATCTACCTGGCCAATTCGTCCTTCGTGCTGATCGGCCAGTACGGCCTGTCGCCGCGCCAGTACAGCGTGGCCTTTGCGCTCAATGCGGCGTCGTTCATCGCCGTCTCGCAGGCGGCAGGCACGCTGGCGGCGCGCCACGGCCTGCCGCGCGTGGTGGCTGTGGCAGCGGCGGGCTTTGCTGCGTCGATGGCCGCCGCGCTGCTTCTCAACCTGCTGGGCGTGCAGCGGCTGGACGTGATGCTGGCGGTGCTGATGCTCGGCTTCGGCTTCCTCGGGCTGGTGGTGCCGGCCACCTCGGTGATGGCGCTGGACCCGCATGGCGCGATGGCAGGCGCCGCCTCGGCGCTGATGGGCACGCTGCAGCTCGTGATGGGCGCGCTGGTCATCGCTGCGATGGGCTCGGTGGTGGACGGCACCGCGCGGCCCATGCTCGCCGGCATTGCCGCCGTGGCGCTGGGCGCGCTGCTGCTCACCTGGCTGACGCTGCGCAAGGGCAGCAGCACTGCGCTTGCCGACCCTGGCGCAAACGCTGACGCAAACAGCGCCGGAGGCAAGCCCGTGGCTTGACCGGGCCCGGGCTTGCAGATTGCTGCGCAGGTGCACCGCCACCCCGGAAGGCCGTGCAGTGAATTCCCTCCTGGAGCAACGCGAGCGCCGCAGCTTCATGCAGCTCGCAGCCGCCTGTGCCAGCGGCATGGCCGCCGCGGCGCAGGCCGCCACCGAGCCGGTGCGCGTGCCGTTCAGCCCCATTTCAGCCGCCACCGAAGCGCCTGAGAAGCCCAAGCCGCTGCCGCTGCCAGAGGCACAGAAGGTCGGTTATGCGCTGGTCGGCCTGGGCCGGCTGACGATGAACCAGTTGCTGCCCGCCTTCGGCCGCGCGCGCCTGTCGCGCCCGGTGGCGCTGGTCAGCGGCGACCGTGCCAAGGCGCAGAAGGTGGCGGCGCAGCACGACATCCCGGAGCGCTCGATCTACGACTACGCCAGCTTCGACCGCATCGCCGACAACCCCGACGTGCAGGTGGTCTATATCGTGCTGCCCAACGCGATGCATGCCGAATTCACCGTGCGTGCTGCGCGCGCCGGCAAGCATGTGCTGTGCGAGAAGCCGATGGCCGTTAGCGTGGCCGAATGCCGCCAGATGATCGACGCCTGCAGTCGCGCCCGCGAGGTCGAGGACACGGTGCACTTTTTGCTGCAATTTCCCAGCGGCTTCGTCGCGTCGTGCGGCTCCAGCTACTCCACCCACAAGTCGCAGTTCCTGCGCCTGTCGTGCGAGAAGGCCTGGGCCGAACTCGACCCCGCGTTCGCCTACAGCGGCCTGCGCCTGCGCGTGGGCAGCGTGGCCGACGAGAAGAACACCGTGATCCAACCCGAGGCAGAAGCGGCCGACCAGTTCGCCCGCGAGATGGACCACATGTCGCGCTGCGTGCGCGACGGCCTGGTGCCGCACACGCCGGGCGAAGAGGGCCTTCAGGACCACCGCATCATGGAGGCCATCTACGCCTCGGCACGCAGCGGCCGCAAGGTCACGCTGACGCCGCCACCCGGCCCGACGCGCGGCCCGGAGCCTGCCGAAGACGATGCCTGATGCGGCCGCAGCCGACACGAACCCCACCGGAGCCAGCATGAGCGACCCACAACCCCTTCCGGGCAGAAAGACGCCACCGCGCGCCCACCCTGTGCAGCCCGACAAGCCGGGCAGCGGCAACAGCAGCGGCAGCGACCCGGCCGACAAGCCGGCCGGCGGGGCCGGCGGTTCGCCGCAGCGCCAGAAGGCGCAGGAAGAAGACGCGCTCAGGAACGTGCGCGAAGGCTACGGTGGCGGTGGCTGACGCCGGGCCGGCAGCAGCCTAACGCTGCATGTTCATGATCTGCTCCATCGGCATCATGTTGTGGTTCAGGTTGAACATGATCCACAGCGATCCGAAGACGAGCAGCATCACGATCAACAGCCCGAAGGCCAGCGCCATCAGGTTGTTCACGTTGTCGGGGCCGGACGTGATGTGCAGGAAGAACACCAGGTGCACGCCCATCTGCGCCACCGCCAGCACCGACAAGGCGATGGGAATGCTGGGCGCCCAGACCAGCGTGCTGCGTGCCAGGGTGAACGAGACGGCCGACAGCGCCGCCGCCAGCACGAAGCCCACCAGGTAGTTGCGCACCGCCACGCCGATGCTGTCGCCGGCCTGTTCGTCGCCGGGCGCGATGTCGCTGTACGGCTTGCCTTCGTCGGGAACCACATTGCTCATCGCATTGCCTCCGCGGCGCCGGTGACGCCCACCAGATAGACCAGGCTGAACAGCGCCACCCAGATGATGTCCAGCGTGTGCCAGAACAGGCTGAAGCACAGCAGGCGGCGCAGGATGTCGTCGCGCCAGCCCTTGGCCGCCACCTGCGCCATCATCGTCAGCAGCCACAGCAGCCCCGCGCCCACGTGCAGCCCGTGGCAGCCGATGAGCGCGAAGAAGGCCGACAGGAAGGCGCTGCGCTGCGGCCCGGCGCCGCGCTCCACCAGGTCAGCAAACTCGCGCAATTCCAGCAGCAGAAAGGCGGCGCCGAGCACGAAGGTGACGGCCATCGCGCCATGGAACAAGCGGCCGTGCCGCGCCTGCGCGCCGATGCCCGCCAGCCCGCAGAACAGGCTGGACGTCAGCAGGCAGGCCGTCTCGATGGCGACGTTGCGCAGGTCGAACAGCTCGCGCCCGCCTGGGCCGCCGGCGGTGCTGTCGGTCAGCACCGCGTAGGTAGCGAAGAAGGCAGCGAACAGGATGATGTCGCTGATCAGGAAGATCCAGAAGCCGTAGCCGACGACGATGCGCTTGGAGGCGCCGTGGTCTGCCGCTTCGGTCAGCGCCGTGCCGTGGCCATGCGGGTGGCCCTGGCCGTGGGCGCCGCGCGGCCCGGGCAGGGTGGCGCCCGTGGCAACACTCATGAGTGCGCCCCCAGCGCGGCCAGCGCCTGCTCGCGTGCGCTGCGGTTGGCGCGGTCCAGCCGGGCCACGGTGGCCGCGGGGATCAACTCTTCGTGCTCGTCGCGCCAGGCCAGCACCACGAAGGTGGCAAAGGCGCCGACGAAAGCGGCGCCCACCAGCCACCAGATGTGCCAGATCAGCGCGAAGCCCATCACGGTTGCGAAGAAGGCGCAGATGAAGCCGGTGGCGCTGTTGCGCGGCATGTGGATATCGACGTACTTCGGCTCGTCGCCCAGCCTGTTCTGCTCGCGCGCCCGCTGCTTGATGCCCCAGTAGGCCTCTTCGCCTTCGACATTGGGCAGCACCGCGAAGTTGAACAGCGGCGGCGGCGACGGCGTGGCCCATTCCAGCGAGCGGCCGTTCCAGGGGTCGCCCGTGGTGTCGCGCAGCGCCTCGCGCTGGCGGATGCTCACCACGATCTGCACCACCTGCAGCACGATGCCGATGAAGATGAGCGCAGCGCCTGCCGCGGCCACCAGCAGCCAGGGGTGCCAGGCGGCCACGTCGTAGTGCTGAAGCCGCCGCGTCATGCCCATCAGCCCCAGCAGGTACAGCGGCATGAAGGCCACGTAGAAGCCGGTGATCCAGAACCAGAACGCGGCCTTGCCCAGCCCGTCGTGCAGCCTGAAGCCGAAGGCCTTGGGGAACCAGTAGGTGGTGCCGGCGAAGGCGCCGAACAGCACGCCGCCGATGATGACGTTGTGGAAGTGCGCCACCAGAAACACGCTGTTGTGCAGCACGAAGTCGGCCGGCGGCACGGCCAGCAAAACGCCCGTCATGCCGCCGATCACGAAGGTGACCATGAAGCCGATGGACCACAGCGTGGGCGGGCTGAAGACGATGCGCCCGCCGTACATCGTGAACAGCCAGTTGAAGACCTTCACGCCCGTGGGCACCGCGATCACCATGGTCGCGATGCCGAAGATGGCGTTGACGTTGGCGCCCGCACCCATCGTGAAGAAGTGGTGCAGCCACACCATGAAGGACAGCAGGCAGATGGCCATCGTGGCGGCCACCATCGAGCGGTAGCCGAAGAGCGGCTTGCGCGAGAAGGTGGACAGCACCTCGGAGAAGATGCCGAAGGCCGGCAGCACGAGGATATAAACCTCCGGGTGGCCCCAGGCCCAGATGAGGTTCATGAACATCATCACGTTGCCGCCGGCTTCGTTGGTGAAGAAGTGAAAGCCGAGATAGCGGTCCAGCAACAGCATTGCCAGGGTGGCCGTGAGGATGGGGAAGGCCGCGACGATCAGCAGGTTGGACGCCAGCGTCGTCCAGCAGAACATCGGCATGCGCAAATAGGCCATGCCCGGCGCGCGCACCTTGAGCACCGTGGTGACGAGGTTGATGCCCGACAGCAGCGTGCCCACGCCCGAGATCTGAAGCGCCCAGAGGTAGTAGTCCACCCCCACGCCGGGCGAATAGGCCAGCTCCGACAGCGGCGGGTAGGGCAGCCAGCCGGTGCGTGCGAACTCGCCCACCACCAGCGAGATGTTGACCAGTAGCGCGCCTGTGGCGGTGAGCCAGAAGCCGACTGAGTTGAGCACCGGAAAGGCCACGTCGCGCGCGCCGAGCTGAAGCGGCACCACGAAGTTCATCAGCCCGATGACGAAGGGCATCGCCACGAAGAAGATCATCATCGTGCCGTGCGCCGAGAAGATCTGGTTGTAGTGCTCGGGCGGCAGAAAGCCCGGCGCGTTGAAGGCCACCGCCTGTTGCGCCCGCATCAGCAGCGCGTCTGCAAAACCGCGCAGCAGCATCACACAAGCCAGCAGCACGTACATCACGCCGATGCGCTTGTGGTCCACGCTGGTCAGCCATTCGCGCCACAGGTAGGGCAGGTGGCCTTTCAGCACCACCCAAGCCAGCACGCCCGTGATCACCAGCGCCACCACCGCCGACGACACCAGCGGCAGCGGTTGGTCCAGCGGGATCGCGTCCCAGCTCAGCCTGCCCCACATCTTAGCGCCCCGTCTGCCGCACCGCGCTGGCCTCGGCCAGCGGCCCCGGCGCTGGCGGGATGGCCTGCGTCACGATGCGGTCGAACAACCCGGCCTCCACCGCGCGGTAGCTGGCGGGCGCCACCTTGATGCTCTGGCGTGCCAGTGCCGCGTAGGCCGCGCTGTCCAGCACCGGGCCGGCGGCGCGGGTGGCTTCGAGCCAGGCGCTGAACTCGGCGGGCGGCAGTGCGCGCACGTTGAAGTGCATGTCCGAGAAACCGTCGCCGCTGTAGTGGCCGGAGATGCCGCGGAACGTGCCCGGTGCGTCGGCCTGCAAAAACAGCGTGGTCGCCATGCCGTTCATCGTGTAGATCATGCTGCCGAGTTGCGGCACGAAGAAGGTGTTCATCACGCTGGCCGAGGTGAGCGAGAAGCGCAGCGGCACGCCCGCCGGCACCACCAGCTCGTTGACCAGCGCCACCTGGCCCTGCGGGTAGATGAAAAGCCACTTCCAGTCGAGCGACACCACCTGCACCTGCAGCGGCGCGGCCTTGCTGTCCAGCGGACGCGCCGGGTCCAGCGCATAGGAGCCCAGCCATGTCACGCCGCCGAGCAGGATGATCACCATCACCGGGATCGACCACACCACCAGTTCCACGCGGCCGGAGAAGGCCCAGTCGGGCAGATGGCGGGCGCGGGTGTTGGACGCCCGGTACCACCACGCGAAGGCCAGCGTGGCCACGATGGTTGGCACCACGATGGCCAGCATGATGGCCAGCGAGTCGAGCAGGATGGTCTTCTCGGCGCGTCCCACGGGGCCCCGCGGGTCCAGCACCGCGCCCTGGCAGGCGGCCAGCGCAAGAGGAAGGG
This sequence comes from uncultured Rubrivivax sp., assembly GCA_964244245.1. Classification (GTDB taxonomy): domain Bacteria; phylum Pseudomonadota; class Gammaproteobacteria; order Burkholderiales; family Burkholderiaceae_C; genus Rubrivivax. The sequence goes on from CAXTHW010000001.1 coordinate 22,641, forward strand.
CAACGCAGATCCGTCGGGCGCTGGCGCTCATTGGCGCCCGCAGGGCATTCGGCGTGCCTGAAAGGCGGCGGCGCGGCGTGCGCCGATCCGTGCAACAGGCCCGGTTTCCCGCCGCAACTGCCGGCAAGCGACCGACACGCCGGCCCGAAAATCCCGCCACAGCCCCAGCCTGGAGATGCCGCATGGCACTCGACAAGACCCGTCTGCGCGACCAACTCGTGTTTCTCGAAGTGGCCGACGCGCGCCACGCTGCAATGGACGCCGGCAGCTACCTGAGCGTCGCCCGTGCGGTGCGCCAGACGCTGGAGCGCGATCTTGCAGGGCTGCCGATGAAGGCCTTCGTCAGCGGCGTGCTGCCGACGCTGCAAACCACCGCCGAGAACATCTTCTTCGACGCCCACCGCCGCTTTGCAGACCTCGACGGCAGCGGCCGCGCCGGCCATGCGCAGGCCGAGAGCGACCGCCTGCTGCGCCGCCTGCAGCGGCCCTGGCGCTGAGCTGCGCCGACCCGATGGACAACACCAGAAGCCGCCCCGTCAAGCCCGTCAAGTTCCTCAAGCTGGCCAAGGCGCACCCGCGCCTGCTGGCACTGCTGGCTGCCGCCTGCTTGCTGCTGCTGGCCGCTTGCGTGGCCGCGCTGTACGGCCGTGCCGCCGACGAGGCGCGTGCGCGCAAGAGCGTCGAGGCAAGGCAGTTCGAAGCCGCGCCGGCCGCCTGGCTAGAGCACGAGAAGAGCGTCTCTGACTTCAGGCGCACATGGGCAGCAGGCGGCCTGGCCGCCGTGGCGCTGGTCAGCACGCAGCCCGGGCTGGTGCTCTACACGACGCACAGCGGCGAGAAGGCCAGCACCACGGTGCCGGGCTGCCATCTGCTGTCCTGCGCGGGCACCTTGCTCGACAAGCTGGGCGAGGCCGCCGCCGACAACGGCTTCACGCTGGTCAACGTCGAGATCGATCCGCGCACGCCGAGCCGGCGGCTCATCGACGGCATCGACGCCTTGCTGCTGCCGCTGCTGCTGCTGGCCGCAAGCGGCGCTGCGCTGTTCTTCGGCCTGCGCTTGCACGCCGGTGCGGGCGGCGCTGCACAGCGGCTGCGCCAGCGCCCGCAGACGGCGTTTGCCGACGTGGTGGGCAGCCACGAGGCCAAGGCCGCACTGCAACGCGTGCGCGCCTTTCTGCACGACCCGTCGCAGTACGCGCGGCTGGGCGCCGCGGCGCCGCGCGGGGTGCTGCTGGTCGGCCCGCCGGGCACCGGCAAGACGCTGCTGGCCAAGGCGCTGGCCGGCGAGAGCAAGGCCAACTTCATCGCAGTGGACGGCTCCTACTTCACCTCGATGTTCTATGGCGCAGGCGTGGCCAAGGTGAAGGAGCTGTTCAAGCTGGCGCGGCGCCATGCGCCTTGCGTGCTCTTCATCGACGAGGTGGACGGCATCGGCCGGCGCAGCCAGGCGGGGCAGGGCGGCCAGGGCGGCGGCGCCGAGTCGGAGCTGAACCGCATCATCAACCGGGTGCTGGTCGAGATGGACGGCTTCGACCCGCTGGACAACGTGGTGGTGGTGGCCGCCACCAACCACGAGGACAATATCGACGAGGCGCTGCGCCGGCCCGGCCGCTTCGACATGCTGGTGCGCCTGGCGCTGCCCACCTTGCCGGAGCGGGCGCAGCTCTTCTCGCTGTACCTGGGCAGGCTGGCGCACGACGGGCTGGCCGACGCCGCCGCGCTGGCCCGCATGAGCGCCGGCATGTCGCCGGCAGAGATTGCGAACACGGTGAACAAGGCCGCCTCGTCGGCAGCCGAGCAGGGCGCCGCGCTGGTGGGTGCCGACCACCTGCTGCGCGCCATCGAGGCACAACAGCTCGGCGGCGAGGTCTCGGCGCTGAAGTCGCTGCTCAGCGACGCCACGCGGCGCCGGCTGGCCTACCACGAAGCCGGCCACGCGCTGGTGGGCCACGCGCTGCGCGTGGGCACCGTGGAGCGCGTCACCATCGAGCCGCGCGGCCCTGCGCTGGGCGTCACCCACATCCACCGCGAAAGCGAAGACCCGCTGTTCCAGCAGTCGGAGTTGAGCAGCCGGCTGGCGATGATGCTGGGTGGCCGCGAAGCAGAGATGATGGTGCTGGACAGCGTGTCCAGCGGTGCGTCCGACGACCTCAAGCGGGCGTCGGAACTGGCGATCCGGATGGTCGGCTCGCTCGGTTTTTCAGAGGCATTCGGCCTGCTCAGCGTTGCAGGCGTGCCGAAAGAACTGCTCGGCCCCGACGTGCAGGCCGCGTTGCTGAAAGAGGCGCGGTTGCTGCTGGAGCAGGCACAGGCCGCCTGCCGCCAGTTGCTGGCCGCCCGGCTGGCCGACCTGCATGCGCTGGCCCAGCGCCTGCTGGAGCGCGAGGTGCTGGCGGGCACCGAGCTTCAGGCGCTGCTCGGCCCTGCGCGCAGCGCTGTGCCGGTTCAGTGAAAGAACAGGTAGGCCAGCACCAGCACGAAAGCCGGTACGCCCAGAATCCACGCGATCAGGTATTTGCCCATGTCGTTCTCCAGTGCCTTCATGTGAGTGGTACGTCACCTTATGCCGCTGCGCTCGCTTGCCGCACCGGACGATGCCAGCGCCGGCTGTAGGACATCGCCATCCCTCGTGGCCACGGCCGCAACGCGCCGCGTCAAAGCGCTGTGTCACAGCGCCGCCAGGCTGGCGACCGCGGCCACCAGCGCCTCGGGCTCCAGCGGCTTGACAAGGTGCATCTGGTAGCCAGCGGCCAGCGCGCGGCGGCGGTCTTCGGGGCCGGCAAAAGCGGTCAGCGCCGCGGCGACGGTGCGCCCGCCTTCGGCCGGCTGCAAGCCGCGCACCCAGCGCATCAGGTCGTAGCCGTCGTGCACCGGCATGCCGATGTCGCTGACGATCACGCGCGGCCGTTGCTCGCGCAGCAGCTCGAAGGCCTGCTGCGCGCTGCTCGCCGGCAGCACCTCGGCACCTGCGGCGCGCAGCACATGTTCGGCCATGGTCCTGCCGTCTGCCTCGTCGTCCACCAGCAGCACCGTCACGCCTTGCAGCGACGGCGAGGCCTGCGCTGCCGGCGCGGCAGCGTCTTGCGGCAGCACCGCCATGCCGAACGATAGCGACGGCAGGCGCAGCGTGAAGGTCGCACCTTGGCCGGCACCGCCGCTGGCCGCCTCCACGCTGCCGCCATGCAGGTGGGCGAGCTGGCGCACGATCGCCAGGCCGATGCCCAGGCCGCCGTGCCGCCGCGTGGTGCCCCCGTCCTGCTGCTGGAAGCGGTCGAACACGCGGGGCAAGAACTCGGCCGCGATGCCCTGGCCGGTGTCCGCCACGCTCAGGCTGACGGTGTGGCCTTGGCGCTCCAGCAAGACCGTCACCGCGCCGCCTGCAGGCGTGAACTTGACGGCGTTGCTCAGCAGATTCCAGACGATCTGCTGAAGCCGCGCGCTGTCGCCCAGCACGGTGCCTGCGGCCGGGTCGAGCAGCGTGCGCAGCGTGATCTGCCTGGCAGTGGCCGCCGGCAGCACCGACTCGATCGCGCTGGCGATGGCGCCGGTGAGTTCGGTCGGCTGCATGTCCAGCCGCAACTGCCCGGACTCGATGCGGTTCATGTCCAGCAGGTCTTCGATCAACTGCACCTGCACGCGCGCGTTGCGCGTGATGGCGGACAGCCCCTGCTTCAACCCTTCGGCGCCGGAGATGCCGCGCTCCAGCACCTGCGCCCAGCCGAGGATGGCGCTCAGCGGCGTGCGCAACTCGTGCGAGATGGTGGCCAGGAATTCGTTCTTCGACTGGTTGGCGCGCTCGGCCTCGGCGCGTGCCGCCTCGGCATTGCGCAAGGCTTCTTCGCGCTCGCGCTCGCCGCGCTTGCGCTCGGTGATGTCCTGCGTGAGCTTCAGGTAGCCCAGCAGTTCGCCCTGCGGGCCGCGCAGCGCCGTCAGCACCACGGCGGCGTCGAAGACCTCGCCGTTCTTGCGCAAACGCTGGCCTTCGCCCTTGAATTCGCCTTCACGCGCTGCCGCGGCCAGCTCCCGCTCCGGCTGGCCGGCAGCGCGCTGCTCGGGCAGGAAGAGCTGCGCAAACGGCATGCCGATGGCTTCTTCGGCGGTGTAGCCCTTCATCAACCTGGCGCCCTCGTGCCAGGACGAGATGCAGCCCTTCGGATCGACTGTGAAGATGGCGTAGTCACGCACGCCGCTGGTCAGCGCGCGCAGCTCTTCGTCGCGTTCGCGCAGCACGGTCTCGGCGCGCGACAAGGCGTCCTGGGTGTGCTGAAGCCGTTGCTGGCCGGCCAGATCGGTGATGACCGTCACGGCGCCCAGCACCCGGCCATCGACGCGGATGGGCGCCGCGCTGCTGCGGATGCGCATGGCCTCGCCACCGCCAGAGCGCGTGGCCCAGCCTTCGAGCATGGAGGTCTGGCCGCGCAGGGCCCGCGTGAACGGCAGATCCTCGATGGGCAGCGGCGGCCCGTCGGGCTGCTGGCGCATGCGCAGCAGTTCGCCGGGGGCGCCCTGCCAGCCTTGCAGCGCGGCCAGCGTCGGCACGCCCAGCAGCGACAGCGCCGCGGCGTTGCAGCGCGTCAGCCGCTCTGCGGTGCCGAAGAACACGCCGTCGGGCATGGCATCGATGGCGGCGTCCAGCGTGGCGGCCTGCTGTTCGGCTTCTTCGCGCGCCACGCGCTCCGCCACCAGCAGCCGCTCGCATTCTTCGACGACCTGGCGCTGCGCGGTGAAATCGCGCAGCACCTTCAGAAAGCCAAGCAATTCACCGCCGTCGTCCAGGATGCGGGTGACGGCGCCGACGGCGAAGAAGCGCTCGCCATTGCGGCGCGCCATCCAGCGGTCGTCATCGGCGCGGCCGGTGTCGGCGGCCTGCGCCAGCTCGCGTTCCGGCACGCCGCTGGCCACGTCTTCCGGCGTGAAGGCCACGCGCGCGGGCTGGCCGATCCAGTCGGCCTCGGGCCAGCCCAGGATCGCCATCACGCCTTCGTTCCACGAGGTCGCGCGGCCATGCCGGTCGAGCAGGAACATCGCGTGGTCGCGCACCTGCTCGATCACGCGGTGGGCGGCCAGGCTCACCGGTTCCGGGGTGCCCCGGTCATTCGCGAAGGTGTGCATGCGGCGGTCGGGCGGCGCGAGGTCAGCGTGGCAGCGAGGCGGCAACCCGCGTGCCTATTGGGCCCATTGGCCACCTGGGCAAGCCGCCGTGCGGTGGGTAGGATACCGGCCGTGCCGGGGAGACAACGCCCATGACGACCAGCGCCCGTGCGTTCGCCCGGGGCTGGCGGCTGCCTTGGCTGTCTTTCCCCCTGGCCTTGCTCGCTTTGCTGCTGCTGTCCTGCCCGGTGTGCGCGCAGGACACTGCCGCCTCGGCGGACGAGGTGAAGGCGGCCTACATCCAGAAGTTCCTGCCCTACATCGAGTGGCCGCCCAGCGCGTTTGCAGACGTCGCCGCGCCGCTGGTGGTGGGCGTGGCGGGCGCCGATGCGCTGCGCTCGCAGTTGACGCGCATGGTCAGCGGCCGGCCCGCGCATGGCCGCACGGTGGTCGTGCGGTCGCTCTGGCGGCCGGAGCAGGCGGCCGAGGTCAGCGTGCTGTTCATCGGCAGCGGCGTCTGGCGTGACGCAGCCGGCTGGATTGCTGCGGTGCGCGGCCAGCCGGTGGCCGTGATCACCGATGCAGCCAACGGCGCCGAACTGGGCGCGCTGCTGGCTTTCGTCACCGCAGGCGAGCGCGGCGACCGCATCCGCTTCGAGGCATCGCTGCGGGCCGCCGAGCAGAGCGGGCTCAAGCTCAGCTCGCGGCTGCTGTCGGTGGCCGAGCGCGTGCTTGGGCAGCCGCAGTGAAGGCGCGTTCCTTCCAGGGCGAGATCACCCGCGCGTCGCTGTGGACGACGATGGTGGTGCTGCTGCTGTGCGCCGGCGCGCTGGTGCTCTACGAAAGCACCACCTACCGCGCCAACTTCGTCAGCGAGATGCGCAGCCAGGGCGACCTCATCGCCCAGGCCAGCGCCGCCGCGCTGGTGTTCGACGACCGCACCGTGGCCGGCGAGAACCTGGCGCTGTTCAGGTTGCAGCCGCGGGTGCAGGCCGCCGCGCTGTACGGGCGCGAGGGCCGGCTCTTCGGCCAGTACACCGCAGACGGCGGCGCGCCGGCGCCGCCGCAGCAGGACGCCGAGCTGCTGCGGCGCGGCTTCCGCTTCAACGGCCCGTCGCTCGAACTGGCGATGCCTGTGCTGCACGAGGGCGGCGCCGTCGGCAGCATCTACCTCCAGGCGCGGCACGATCTCTGGGGACGGGTGCTGACCTATGCCGCCATCGTCGCGCTGGTGATGGTGGCGGGCCTGGCCATCGCGGTGGCGGTGTTCGACCGGCTGCTGCGCAACGTGACGCGCCCGCTCCAGCAGATGACCGACGTGGCGCGCGACGTGGTGGCCCAGCGCCGCTGGAACCTGCGCGCGCCCGCCACCGACTACGACGACATCGCCGTGCTGGTGGCGGCCTTCAACGCGATGCTGGCCGAGGTGGAGTCGCGCACCGGCGCGCTGGAGGTCGAGATGGCGGTGCGCGTGCGCGCTGAGCAGGACCTGCGCCAGGCCGACCGCCGCAAGGACGAGTTCCTGGCCACGCTGGCCCACGAGCTGCGCAACCCGCTGGCGCCGATGACCACATCGGTCGCGCTGCTGCGCGCGCCGGTAGCCCGCGAAGGCGTGCGCGAGCGTGCGCTGGCGATCATCGAGCGCCAACTCGGCCACATGGTGCGCCTGATCGAAGACCTGCTGGACGTCTCGCGCGTCAGCACCGGCAAGCTGTCGCTCCAGCGCGAGACGGTCGATCTGGTGGCGCTGGTGCAGGCGGCGGTGGAGACGGCGCAGCCGCCGGCACAGCACAAGGGCCTGACGCTGCAATTGCGGACCGACATGCCCGCGCTGTGGATCGAAGCCGACCCGGCGCGCCTGTCGCAGGTGCTGTCGAACCTGCTCAACAACGCCTGCCGCTACACGCCTGCCGGCGGCAGCATCACGGTGGCCTTGGCGGTCAGCGGCGGGGCGGACGGGCAGGCCGCGCAAGTGTCGGTGCAGGACACCGGCGTCGGCATCGACCCCGCCATCCAGGGCCGCATCTTCGAGCTGTTCGAACAGGGCGACAAAAGCCTGGAGCGGGGCAATGTCGGCCTGGGCATCGGCCTCACACTGGCGCGCCAACTGGTGCAGTTGCATGGCGGCGAAGTGGCTGTGCACAGCGACGGCCCGGGCAAGGGCTCGGTCTTCACCGTGCGGCTGCCGCTGGCAGCGGTGCTGCCGGCGGCAGCCGGCCAGGCCATGCTGCCTGCGTTGGCGTTGGCGTCGGCGCCGGGCACCGTGGCGCAGGCCGCAGCCGGCCACGGGCTGCGCGTGCTGCTGGCCGACGACAACGTCGATTTCGCCACCAGCCAGGCCGAGCTGCTGAGCGCCGCCGGCTACGAGGTGCATGTGGTGCACGACGGCTTGCAGGCACTGGCCGCGGCCACCGCCACGCCGCCGCACATCGCGCTGCTCGACATCGGCATGCCCAAGCTCAACGGCTACGAGCTGGCGCGCCGGCTGCGGGCCGGGCCGGGCACCGGCGACATCAAGCTGGTGGCCATCAGCGGCTGGGGCCAGCCGGCCGACAAGCAGGCCGCCTTCGACGCCGGCTACCACAGCCACCTGGTGAAGCCGGTGGTGCCGGCCAGGCTGCTGGCCGTGATGGCCGCGCTGGCCGCGCACTGAGAGGCTGAGAGGTATTCGTATGCACCCGCGTAAGCCCCCAGAACAGGCCCAATTGAGGCGCAAAGCGCAGTCGGGTTGGGGACCCGACGAGCATTTGCAACGAAGAGTGGGCCTGTTCTGGGGGCTTACCCGGAGGGCCGGGGCGTCCAAGAGCCCTGCGCGGCGTTGCATCGCTTGCCCGCACATGAGTGCGGGCTGCGCGCTGCGCCTTGCTCAGGGCTCTTGGACGCCCCGGCGCGGGTGCATACGAATGCCTCTCAGCCTCTGAGGCTTGCTGCACCGCGCACGCTGTTTGCCATCTGTGTGGATTCCAGCAACGACACACAGGAGTCGGACATGTCTTTCCATCTTTCGAAGAACAAGGGCCTGGCCAGCGTCGCGGCGACGGCGCTGCTGCTGTTGGCAGGCAGCACCGCGATGGCCCAGGGCTCGACCTCGGGCAACGCGCCGGCCGCTGCCGGCGCCACGACCAGCGGCACGAACAGCGGCATGGCCAAGTCAGACCTGGCGCGCGGCGACCGCAAGTTCGTCGAAGAGGCGGCGGCCGGCGGCATGGCCGAGGTGGAGTTGGGCAAGCTGGCCCAGCAGAAGGCCACCAACGAGCAGGTCAAGCAGTTCGGTGCCCGCATGGTGCAGGACCACACCAAGGCGAACGACGAGCTGAAGGCACTCGCCAGCAGCAAGGGCGTGCAACTGCCCGCCGGGCCCACCAAGTCGCAGCAGCGCGACATGGACAAGATGAACAAGCTGTCGGGCGCCGAGTTCGACCGCGACTACACCAAGCACATGCTGGCCGACCACAAGAAGGACGTTTCGCTGTTCGAGAAGCAGTCCAAGTCGGGCAAGGATGCCGACCTCAAGGCCTTCGCCGGCAAGACGCTGCCCACGCTGCAGGAGCATCTGCAGATGGTGCAGGCGCTGAACGACACGGTGAAGAACGCGAAGTAACGGCAGACGCGGCGGTGGCTGCCGCGGCAGCCACCGCCTGTTGTCTGCTCTCTGCTGTCTGCTGTCTGCCGCCGCTTCAAGCCGCTGGCGGGAACGGCGACAGCGGCGCCAGCGCGGCTGCCGTCTCATCGCGCGCGGTGGCCTCCCGCCTCTCGGTCACGCTGCCGTCGCGCGCATAGGTGCCGATGCAGCAGCCGCTGGCCAGCGCACGCTGCTGCAAGGCCTGGCGCAGCGCGTCGCGGCCGGGGTGCTCTGGCAGTGGCGCGTCGTCGGCGCCCGCCGCGCCCAGCGCGTACACCTGGAACACATAGCGGTGGGCGCCGTGGCCGGGCGGCGGGTCGGGCGGCAGCCAGCCGATGCGCAAATACGAGTTGCGGCCCAGCACCAGGTCGGCAGCCGCCGCGCCATGCTCGGCGTCGTCTGCTTCGTGGCGGCCCAGCGCGCCCTCGGCCAGCGCGCCGTCTGCATCGGCCGGCAGGCCCAGCGCGATGGCGTGCACCAGCGGCTGCGGCGTCGGCGAGTCTGCGTCTTCGACGATCAGCACCACGCTGTCGGCATGCGGTGGCACGCCGCTCCAGTGCAGCGGCGGCGACAGGCCTTCACCGTCGGCGGTGTAGCGCGCAGGGATGCGCGCATGGTCGGCAAAGGCCAGGCTGGCGACCGTGATCGCTGCCATGCCCTGACGCAGACCGGTGCTGTGGAACACCGTCTTGTCGAGGCCGGCGCGCACGTCGCTGAGCGCGTGGCCCAGCGCATCGGGGAGCTTTTCGAGCATGGCCTGGCCCGGTCATCGCACGGCGGTGCCGGGCTCGGACATCTTGCGGTGCTGCTCGGCCAGCACGGTGCTCGGGGTGACGTGGGCCATCGCCACCTGCGCCTTGTTCTTCAGGCCGAAGACGATGTCGCTCTCGCCCTTCATCATCGCGTCGAAGCCGGCCTGCGCCACCTCGGCCGGGTCGTCCTTCTTCTGCGTGCCCACCTTGGTGTCCAGCATGTCGGCGCGCGCGAAGAACTGCGTGTCGGTGACGCCCGGCATCAAGCAGGTGACGGTGACGCCGCTGTCCTTCAACTCGTTGCGCAGCGCCGCCGCGAAGGAGTCGATGAAGGCCTTGCTGCCGTTATAGACGGCCTGGAACGAGCCCGGCATGAAGCCCGCGATCGACCCGGTCATCAGGATGCGCCCGCTGCCGCGCGAGCGCATGCCGTTGGCGACGCGGTGCACCAGGTCCAGCGTGCCGGTGATGTTGGTGTCGATGACGTGGCGCACCGCGTCGAAGTCCTGGTCGAGAAAGGCATGGCCGAGGCCGTGGCCTGCGTTCGCCAGCAAGGCGTCCACCGGCCGGGCGGCCAGCGCTGCGTCCAGTTGGTCCACACCGCTGCGGGTTGCCAGGTCGGCGCAGACGGCCTGCACGTCGGCGCCGAGCTGGCGCAATTCGGCCGCCGCTTCGTCGATGGCGGGCTGGTCGGCGGCGATCAGCAGGTCGAAACCGTTGCTCGCGCAGCAGCGCGCCAGTTCGCGGCCGATGCCGGACGAGGCGCCGGTGACAAGGGCCAGAGGCCGGCTGGAAAGGGTCATGGACTGCTCCTGTGGCTGCGCCGCAGACGGGAGTGCGGCTGTGACGCAGGCGCGGCAACCGACGTTCCCCGCGCAGCCCCGCGGCCATGCGGCTGCGCGGCGGTAAATCCTTCTGCAAGCACTGCTGCGGCCGGGCCTGCCGTTGTGACAGAGCCGCAAATTGGTCTGCCGCAAGCCCCCGCGAACGAGTGGAACCGCCTTTGCCGAACCGCGGGCTGGGCCGTCGGCCCATGGTCACCCTGTTGTCCATCACCGTTGTCCAAATCCCTTGTTCAACACCCCTGGAGTACTCCAATGAAACTCAAACCTCTCGTCCTGGCAGCAGCCCTCGCACTGTCTGCCGGCACTGCGCTGGCCGAGGACTTCACCGTCAGCGTGCCGCTGGTTCCAGCGGCAGACGTTGCCGGCTTCTTCTCGGCCGCGTTCGGCACGACCCACGTCGTGGCCGGAGGGTTCACCGACACCTGGACCTTCACCGGCGGCCCCGCTTCCGGCATTGCAGAGGCCAGCCTGATCACGATCGGCTTCTCGCAGGCGACGGACATCGATTTCATCGGCGCCTCGCTCAACGGCTCGGCGCTGTCGCTGACCGGTGGCGGCAACGTGCAGTTCGGCATCCTCGCGCCGCAAACCTACACCGGGCCGCTGGTGTTGACGGTGACCGGCATCGCCTCGCCGGCGCTGGCGGTCGGCACCGCGGTGTCGGCCAGCTATGCCGGCACGGTGAACGTGTCGCCGGTGCCCGAACCCGGCAGCTACGCGCTGCTGCTGGCCGGGCTGGGCGTGATGGGCTTCGTGGCCCGCCGCAAGAGCCGTTGATCGGCTGAGCCGCTGCGCCTTCGAGCCAGGGCGCAGCCGGCCTGGCCGGCATGCGGCGGAGGCCAGCCCGGGGTGATCCCGGGCACGGCCCTTGCCGCATCGCCAGCGTCCTTTCCTCTGCAACCAACCGACGGCCCGAGCGGCCGGCACAAGGAGACCGACCATGGAACTGCACAACTCGTTCGGCGGCTGGATTCCCGTCTGGATCATCGGCGCGCCGCTGCTCATCGGGCTGATCGAGTGGATGAAGACGCCCAAGCCGCATGTCAGCACCTACCGGGGCGACTCCACCAGCGTGCCGATCCACCGCGGGGTGGCCTGAAGCCCGCCGAAGCTGCTGAAGCCCAACGCCGCCCGCCGCCGATACAACCAGGAATGCCGATCACCATGACCACCACCTCCTGGCGCCGCACTGGCGCCTGTCTGGCCATCTCGACCGTGATGCTGGCCGCCCTTGCGGGCTGCGACCGCCGCCCGGCGGACACACCGACGCCTTCAACCTCGTCGTCCACATCGTCCACGCCCTCTTCGACGACATCGCCGGGTGCGATGTCGCCGTCCAGCCCGGCGTCGGACGCGAGCACGATGCCGATGCCGTCGGCCTCGGCTGCAAGCTCCTGACCGCCCGCGGGCGCCTGCCGGCAGCAGGTTCGTGCAGCAGCCGGCGGTGCCGGCAGCAGTTCATGGAGCAGCCGGCGGTGCCGGCAGCAGCTCATGCAGCAGCCGGCGGTGCCGGCTGCTTGCCCACGCTGGTGTCCAGCGCGGCACCGGGGTCTTCTTCGCCAGCCACTGAATCGGCATCGTCGTCGGCGCCAGCCTTTGGCGCATCGGCTGCATCGGGCGCCACAGGTGCAGCGGGTGGGTTCGGTGCCGGCGGGCGCGCATCGGCCGGTGCCGGCGCCTCGTTCCCGGCGGCGCCGCTCATGCCACCTGCCCCGCGCTGCCGGCCGCCATCCGCTTGAACGTGGTTAGCGCCTGCGCCACCACCTGGTCCATGTTGTAGTACTTGTAGGTGGCCAGGCGGCCGATGAAGGTGACGTCGGTCATCTCGTCGGCATCGCTTTCATAGCGCTTGTAGAGCGTGTTGTTCTCGGCGCGCGGCACCGGGTAGTAGGGGTCGCCGTCGGCGCGCGGATATTCATAGACCACCGAAGTGGCAGCGTGCTGCTGCCCGGTGATGTGCTTGAACTCGCTGACCCGCGTGTAGGCGTACTCGTTGGGGTGGTTGACGGTGCCCACCGTCTGGAACTGCGCCTGCGGCAGCGTGACGTGCTCGAAGTCCAGGCTGCGGTAGGGCAGCTTGCCGTAGCGGTGGTCGAAGAAGGCATCCACCGGGCCGGTATAGACCATGTGCTTCCACGGCAGCAGGCGCACCACGTCGCGGTAGTCGGTGTTCAGCATCACCTTGATGTTGGGGTGCGCCAGCATGGTCTCGAACATCCGCGTGTAGCCGTGCAGCGGCATGGCCTGGTAGGTGTCGGTGAAGTAGCGATCGTCGCGGTTGGTGCGCGTGGGCACGCGGGCCGTCACGCTGGCGTCCAGCTCCGACGGGTCCAGCGCCCACTGCTTGCGCGTGTAGCCGCGGAAGAACTTGTTGTAGAGGTCGCGGCCCACCTTGGCCACCACCACGTCTTCCGAGGTGCGCAGGCTGTCCGGCGTCTCGGCCACCGACGCCAGAAAGCTTTCCATCTCGAACGAGGTCAGCGACAGCCCGTAGAGCCGGTTGACGGTGTCCAGGTTGATCGGCATCGGCAGCAACTGCCCATCGACGCTGGCCAGCACACGGTGCTGGTAGGGCCGCCAGCGCGTGAACTGCGAGAGGTGGTTGAAGACCTCGGCCGAATTGGTGTGGAAGATGTGCGGGCCGTAGGGGTGCACCAGGATGCCGGCATCGTCGTAGCGGTCGAAGGCATTGCCGCCGATGTGCGGGCGCTTGTCCACCACCAGCACGCGCTGGCCGGCCTGGCTGGCCAGCCGCTCGGCCAGCACGCTGCCGGCGAAGCCCGCGCCCACCACCAGGGTGTCGAAGCCCGGGCGGCCTGCCGGCGTCTGCGCCTGGATGAGTTTCTTGTAGTCCGGCATGGGTGCTTCGCGCGCTGGAGTTGGAGGATGCAAGGAGGGATGCAAACGGGGTGCCCGGTTGCAATGCCGCTTCGGGCACAGGGCTTGCCGTGGCGCCGATGCAAGGAGACCCGCCGCATGACCATTGCCCAACGCCTGCACGTGCCGCCGCCGCTGCCCGAGGTGCCGCCGCCCCCGCCACCCGACGAGCCGGGCGACGACATGCCGCCGGACGTCATCGAGCCCACCATCCCCGGCGAGCAGCCGCCCATCGTCGATCCGCTGACCGACCCGATGCAGACGGTGCCGGTGAGGCTGCATTGAGGTGCCCGCCGCTGATGACGGCGATGCCTTCGCGCGGGCGCTGGCCCAAGGCCCATGCAGGCCACCTGCTGGCGCGGCCGCTGTTGCGCGCCTGGCCGCGCTGCTGGCCCGTCTGCCGGCCCGTCTGCTGGCCCGTCTGCCGGCGCTGGTGCTCTGCAGCTGGCCCGCGCCGCTGTCGTTGACCCGGCGGGCCACCGGGCCTGCGCTGGCGGCGCGCCCGCGATGAGCGCGCCGCCAGCAGCAGCCGCCGCCTTCGCCGGCTTCTGGATGGGCGGCTACGAAAGTGCCGACCACATCAACGGCAGCGGCGTGCCGCTGGACATGGCGCAGGCCAGCGGCCACCTCGACCGGCTGGAGGAAGACCACGCGCGCGCCGCCGAAGCGGGCTTGCGCTGCGTGCGCGAGAGCATCGGCTGGCGGCTGGCCGAAGGCGATGGCGGCCGCATCGACCTCGACCGCGCAGAACGCATCGCGCGCAGCGCGCAGCGCCACGGCCTGCAGGTGCTGTGGACGGTGATGCACTACGGCCTGCCGGGCGACCTGAGCCTGCACGACGATGCGCTGATCGGCCGCTTCGCCGCCTTCGCCGCCGAGGTGGCGCGCGTGCTCGGCAAGCGCCCGGCCGGCGCCCGGCCGCCGGTGTACACGCCGATCAACGAGATCGGCTACCTGGCCTGGGCCGCGTCGCAGCCCGACCTGCTGGCCGCGCCCAACAACATGGCCGGCGCCGACCCCGACAGCTCGCGCATCAGCGGCTACGGCATCAAGCGGCGGCTGGTGCGCGCCGCGATGGCAGCGATGGCGGCGATGCGTCGGGTCGATGCGCACGCCCGCTTCCTGCAAGTGGAGCCGGTGGTGCATGTGGTGGCGCCGGTGGACCGGCCCGAGCTGGCGCCGCTGGCCGCGGAGATCCGCAGTTGGCAGTGGCAGGCCTGGGATCTGCTGGCCGGCTTCGACGAGCCGGAGCTGGGCGGCCACCCGGCGCTGCTGGACCTGCTGGGCGTCAACCACTACCACAGCAGCCAGTGGGAGGTGGGCACGGAGCGCCGGCTGCCCTGGCATCTGCGGGACAGGCGCCGCATGCCGGTGTCGGCGCTGCTGGCAGAGACCTGGCAGCGCTACGGCAGGCCGCTGGTGGTGGCCGAGACTGGCCATATCGGCGTGGGCCGCGCTGCCTGGCTGCACGAGATGGCGTCCGAGGTGCGGCGCGCGCGCAGCAAGGGCGTGCCGGTGGAGGGCCTGTGCCTGTACCCGCTGGTGGACAGGCCAGACTGGAACCTGCCGCAGCGCTGGCACCGCTGCGGGCTCTGGCACGTGGACACCGCCCAGGCGGCCGGTTTGGGGCGGCTGGTGGACAAGCCGTCACTTGCCGCGCTGAGGGCTTGGCAGGCGGTGCTGCCGGGGGCGGGCGATGGGGACGCCGCTGCCAGCGCCGCTGCCCCGGCCGATGCGAAGGCCGGCGCGCGGGCCGGCGCGCGGGCCGCCGCTGCGCCGGTGCTGCTGGCCTTGTCTTCGCAGCGCTGGGCCGAGGGCCGGCGCGGCACGGCGCTGCTGTCGCGGCTGGCCGGCCCCTGGCGCATCGTCTTCGTCGAAGAGCCGCGCGCCGAGCCCGGGCCGCCGCGGCTGGATTGCATCGCCCAAGGCCCGCACACCGAGGTGCTGGTGCCCTGCCTGCCGCACCCGCTGCGCGGCTTTGCCGAACCGCTGCTGCAAACGCTGCTGCAAGCCTGGTGCGCCGAGCAGGGCGCGGAGCGGCCGCTGGCCTGGGTGGACACCGCGCAGGCCTTGCCGCTGGCGCATGCGCTGCTGCCGCGGGCGCTGGTGTGCGACAGCGTGGCGGGCGTGGCAGACGCGTCGAACGTCTCGAACGCCTCGAACGTCTCGAACGCCGCTAACGTTTGGAACGCCGAAGCGCTGGCCGCTGCCGACCTGCTGCTGACGCCCGGGCCGGCGCTGCACCCGCGCCAGCTTTGCCTGCCCGACGGCGTGGACGCCACGGCGTTGCAGGCGCTGCAACCCGGCGGCTGGGATGCGGAGGAAGTGGCCAGGCTGCACGCCGGCGTGCCGCGGCCACGGCTGGGCCTGCTGGGCGCCGACGCCTGCACACCCGATCTGCCCTTGCTGGCCGCCCTGGCCGACGCCCGCCCACAGTGGCAGTTGGTCGTGCCCGGCCCGCTGAACGGCATGACAGCGGCCGACCTGCCGCAGCGCCCCAACATCCACTGGCTGGGCGAGCCGCCGCACCGCCTGCTGCCCGAACTGCTGGCCGGCTGGGACCTGGCCTTGCATCTTCCGGCACGGCCGCAGACACCGTCGGAAACCCGGGCCCAGACCCAGACCCAGACCCAGACCCAGGCACAGACCCAGCCGGTGCTCGCGCTGGCTGCCGCGCTGGCCGCCGGGCTGCCGCTGGTCGCCCAGGGCGGCAGCGGGCAGGGACAGGCTGCATTGCAGCGCTGCATCGCGGACTGCGAGGCCGCGCTCGCAGAGACGGCGCAGCAGCGCAGCGCACGCCAGAGCCGGGCGCGCGGCCAGGCCGTGGCGCTGTCCTGGGACGCTCTGGCGGCCACGCTGGCTGGCCGGCTGGCGGCTTTCGGCGCCCGGTTTCCGTCTGGCGCGCCGGCCCGGCCGCCGGCTGCGGAATAATGCAGAACCGGGGCCACGGCTCGATCGACTTTCAAAACCTCGCCCAGCGTCACACAGCGATACAAGGCTGTGGGTTCTGCTGCTTGAAATGCCATTTCGTTGCACCATGATGGTGGCCTCGACACCGCCCCGCGCCTGCGAGGCCAGGAAGGATTTGTTTCGATGAACCATGCGCTGATCGTGGATGACGATGTCGATTCGGCCACGACGCTGAAGGAGCTGGTCGCCGGTGAACGCTTCACCGTGGCGCTGGCGCATAACCTGCGTGATGCACGGCGCCAGATCGCGCTGCAACAGCCCGATCTGGTGCTGCTCGACCTGCAACTGCCAGACGGCAACGGCATGGATCTGTTCTCCGACCCGCAGCTCGTGGCCAACTCCGAAGTGGTGCTGATCACAGGCCACGCCAGCCTCGAAACCTCGATCAAGGCCTTGCGCCTGGGCGCGGCCGACTACCTCGTCAAGCCCATCGCAGAGCGGCAGTTGCAGGGCGTGCTGTCGCGCTTCATGAAGCCGGCGGCGCTGAACGCCGAGATGGCCGACCTCACCGCCAAGCTCAGCCAGCGCGGCCACTTCGGCCACCTGTGGGGCCAGGCGCCGCCGATGCTGCGTGTCTATGAGCAGATTTCCCGCGTTGCGGGCACGGCAGTCACCGTCTTCATCACCGGCGAAAGCGGCACCGGCAAGGAAGTGGTGGCGCAGACGGTGCACGACCTGAGCCGCCGCCGCGCCCAGCCTTTCCTGGCCGTCAACTGCGGCGCCATCTCGCCCAACCTGATCGAAAGCGAAATCTTCGGCCACGAGAAGGGCAGCTTCACCGGCGCCGACCGCCAGCATCTGGGCTTCTTCGAGCGCGCCAGCGGCGGCACGCTGTTCCTCGACGAGATCACCGAGATGCCGCTGGAGCTGCAGGTCAAGCTGCTGCGCGTGCTGGAGACCGGCCGCTTCATGCGGGTGGGCTCGACGCAGAGCCAGGAGGCCGACGTGCGGCTGGTGGCCGCCACCAACCGGCTGCCGCACCAGGCGGTGGCCGCGGGCAAGCTGCGTGAAGACCTGTTGTACCGGCTGAACGTCTTCCCGATCGAGCTGCCGCCGCTGCGCGACAGGTTGTCCGACGTGGCGCTGCTGGCGGAGCATTTCCTTAACGGCATCAGCCAGCAGGAAGGCCAGGCCAAGCGCTTCAGCGCGCAGGCGCTGCACCGGCTGGCGCACTACCACTGGCCGGGCAACGTGCGCGAGCTGCGCAACGCCGTGCAGCGCGCCTACGTGATGGCTGCCGACGAGGTGATCGGCGACGAGTGGCTGCCCAACGAAAGCCCCGCGTCCAGCCTGCAAGGCAGCGAGCCGCAGGGGCCGGCGGCGCCGCCCGCTGCCGCGGCCATGGCGGCCGCACCGGCAGCCGCCGCGGCGCCGGTGCGCGAGGCGCCTGCCGTGCCGGCAGACAGCGTGGTGGTGCCCATCGGCTCATCGATGGCGCTGGCCGAGCGTGCGCTGATCCTCGCCACGCTGCGCCACTACCACCACCAGAAAGAGCGCACCGCGGCCGTGCTGGGCATCAGCCTGAAGACGCTCTACAACCGGCTCAAGGAATACGCTGCCGAAGACTCCACCGGCGGCGGTGCCGACGGCAGCATGTCGTAGGCCTTGGTGCGCCTGAAGTAGCTGATGGTGCGGCGCAGGCCGTCCTCCAGCTTGATGCGCGGTTTCCAGCCGAGCTGCTCACGCGCGACGCCGATGTCCGGCTTGCGGCGCGTCGGGTCATCGGCCGGCAGCGGATGGTGCTCTACCGGCGAGCTGCTGCCGGTGAGTTCCAGCACCCGCTCGGCCAGTTCGAGCATCGTGTATTCCTGCGGGTTGCCGATGTTCACCGGCCGCGTGGTGTGCGAGTCCATCAGCAGCATCAGCCCGCGCACGGTGTCGTCCACATAGCAGAAGCTGCGTGTCTGCATGCCGTCGCCATAGACGGTGAGCGGCCTGCCGCCCAGCGCCTGCACGATGAAGTTGCTGACCACGCGCCCGTCGCCCGGGCGCAGCCGCGGGCCGAAGCAGTTGAACAGCCGCGCCACGCGCACCGAGATGCCACGCTCGCGCGCATAGGCATAGCACATCGCCTCGGCGCAGCGCTTGCCTTCGTCGTAGCAGGAGCGCATGCCGATCGGGTTGACATGGCCCCAGTAGCCCTCGTGCTGCGGGTGCACCTGCGGGTCGCCATAGACCTCGCTGGTCGAAACCTGCAACAGCCGCGCGCCGGTGCTCTGCGCAATCTCCAGCAGCCGCCAGGCGCCCAGCGTGCTGGCCAGCACCGTGTGCACCGGGTGGCGCTGGTAGTAGGCCGGGCTGGCCGGACAGGCCAGGTTGTAGATGCGGCCTGCCTCCCAGCATTGCGACGGCAGCGGCAGCGTGATGTCGTGCCGCAGGAAGCGGAAGCGCGGGTTGCCGCGCAACTGCGACAGGTGGCCCATGTCGCCGGTGGACAGGTCGTCGAGGCCGATCACCTCGCAGCCCTGCTCGATCAGCCGGTCGCAAAGATGGCTGCCGACGAAGCCGGCGGCTCCCGTGACCAGAACCGGTTGCGAGACGGAAGCGGGCGTGTGGTTCATCGGAACTCCAAGGCATTCGGTGTGCCGGCCGCCAGCAGCGCGGCCTGGCCCAGTTGCAACGGCTGGCGCTCGCGCAGCGCGCGCTTCAGCAGGGCGGTCCAGCAGCGGCAGACGGCGGCATGGTCGGCGTCGGCCGGGTGCAGTTCCAGGCGCAGCAGCGGCGCCTTGCGCTGCCAGGCGCCGAGCAGGGTGTTCCACGCGACCGACAGCACGCGCCGCCAGCCGCTGCGCGTGCTGAAGACCAGGCTGCGCGCATGCAGCGCCTCGCGCTGCGGCAGCCTGACGATCTGCGTCAGCGTGCAGGTGTAGCCGAAGCCGGCCGCGGCCACCGCGTCCAGCGCAGGCGGGCTCAGCAGCCAGGCCGGCGCCACGAAGCCTGGCATCGGCAGCCGCGCGGCAGCCGCCCAGGCGCTGCCCCAGGCCAGCCGCTGTGCCGCCTCTTGCTGCTGCAACGCGGCGAACTCGCCTTCGCCCGCGGTGTACCAGCGGCGCAGCGCGCGGTCGCGCAGGCCGCCCGCTGCGGGCGCCTCGTCGCGGTGGGTCCAGCCGTGCAGCACCAGTTCGTGACCGCTGCGCGCCAGCCGCCGCAGCCAGCGCACGAAATGCGGCGTCGCGGCCTGGCCGTGCATCTGCGGCACCACCAGCAAAGACACCGGCAACACCACGCCTGCCTGCTGCGCCAGCGTCTGCAGCCGCGCCAGCACGCGCAGGCAGGCCGGCCAGCTTGCCGGTGCCACGTCGTGCAGCACCACGGTGACGTAGCGCGGCGGCGCCGCGGCCAGGGCCGCCGTCATGCCTGCAACGGCATCGGTGCCGTCGCCACTTCGGGCCGCCTGGCGCGCATGGCCTGCACATAGCGCCGCGCGAGTTGCTCGCAGACGTTGCGCCAGTCCAGCATGCGCGCGCGGCCCACCGCGTCCCAGCTCAGCAGCGAATGCGGGTCTGCCAGACAGGCGTCGATGGCGTCTGCCCACTCGCTGGCGTGCAGCGAGCCGACGGTGATGCCGACGCCCTTCACCAGTTCGCCCAGCCCGCCCGCGGCGCTGACGACCACCGGCGTGCCGCAGGCCATCGCCTCCAGCGCCGCGAGGCCGAAGGTTTCCTGGTCGCCGGCGTGGACGAAGGCATCGCAGCTCGCCAGCAGCCGCGCCAGGCGGCGCCTGTCGGTCTCCGGCGGCAGGATGTGGACGCCCGGGCCGCGTGGGGGCCGCGGCCCGGCGCCCACCGCCAGCAACGCATGCTGCGGGCCCAGGTGCTGGAGCGCGGCGCTCAGCACGTCCAGGTTTTTTTCGCCGGCAAAGCGGCCGGCATAGACCAGCAGCCGGGTGCCGGGCTTCAGGCCCAGCCGGCCTTCCAGCCGGTTGCGCCAGTGCGGGTCGTTCGCGCTCGGCGAGAACAGCGTGCAGTCCACGCCCAGCGGCTGGTGCATGGCCTGGCGGATGCCCAGTTCGCGGAGCTGGCGCGTCATCGCCTGGCTGGGTGCGAGCACGAGGTCGTAGCCGCTGTACAGGTCTTCGAGGTACAGGCGCGCGCGGCGCTCGGCCCAGCGCCCGCTGCGCGTGCGGCGGCCACCGGCCAAACGCGCCATCAGCGCCGGCAGGTTGCTGTGGCAGAAGGCGACGGCGGGTACCTTCAGCGTGCGGGCTGCGTCCAGCACGGCCCAGCCCAGCGTGTAGGGGTCGGCTGCCTCGATGATGTCGGGCCGCGCCTGCTCGATCAGCGCGGCGGCGCGGCGCCGGCCCAGCACGAAGCGGTAGCCGCCGCTGCCCGGCAACGGAAGGCCGCCGCAATCGATCTCGTCCACATCGCACGCGCGTGGCGCCATCACCGTGTGGCGCCAGCCCTGCGCGCCGAAATGGCTGCGCTTGGCCGTCAGAACACTGCGCACGCCCCCCAGCCCGCTGGCCGACCAGAACATCGAGACATCCAGCAGATGAGGGCGCACATCATTTGTCATTGTTACCTCCCGACACTGCGAAGGACGATGTGGGCAATCGGCATGCCGGCATGCTGCATGCCGTCGGCGGCCATGGTGTCCACCCGCAATGACAGGCCGGCGACGGCCGCATCGCCCGCTGCGCTGCAAGGGCTTGCCTGGGTGCACGACGGCGAGCCCGGCATCCAGCGGGTGCGCCGCGGCGACAGCTTCGTGTACCTCGGCCCGGACCGCAAACCGCTGCGCGACGCGCAGGTGCTGCAACGCATCCGGCGGCTGGCCATCCCGCCGGCCTACAGCGACGTGTGGATCTGCCTGCGCGAAGACGGCCATCTGCAGGCCACCGGGCGCGATGCCCGTGGCCGCAAGCAGTACCGCTACCACGCCGACTGGATGGCCCAGCGCGGCCAGACCAAGTTCGACCGCCTGCGCGAGTTCGGCGGCCTGCTGCCGCGGCTGCGCAGCCGCGTGCAGCGCCAGCTCGGTGACGCCGACGAGCCCACCCGCGAGCGCGTGCTGGCGACGCTGGTGCGCCTGCTGGACACCACCTGGCTGCGCATCGGCAACGACGAATACGCTCGCAGCAACCGCTCTTACGGCCTGAGCACGCTGCGTTGCAGCCATGCCGGCGTGCAGGGCGCCGAACTGCGCTTGTCCTTCGTCGGCAAGAGCGGCGTGCGGCACGACGTGCGGCTGGCCGACCGCCGCGTGGCGCGCGTGGTGCAACGCTGCCGCGAGCTGCCGGGACAGGAGCTGTTCCAGTACATCGACGGCGATGGCGGCGTGCACCGCGTGGGCTCGGCCGACGTCAACGGCTGGCTGGCCGACGCCAGCGGTGCCCGCGTCACTGCAAAAGACTTCCGCACCTGGCATGCCAGTGTGCTGGCGCTGCAACTGCTGCTGGCCGGCTGCCGCAGCGACAGCCCGCCCACGCCGATGGCGCTGGTGACGGCGGTTGCCAAGCGCCTGGGCAACACGCCTGCGGTTTGCCGCAAAGCTTACATCCACCCCGGCGTGCTGGCGCTGGTGGACGCGCTGGCCGACCCGGCCGCGCGCAGCGCGCTGCTCGCAGGGCGCTGGGTGGGCGCGCCGCCGGCAGTGCGCGGCCTGAGCCTGTCCGAGCGGCAGTTGATGGGCTTGCTGGCCGAGCGCCGCCAGGCGCCGCGCGCCGGCAGCGCGACAGGAACAACGATTGCTGCCCGCGGTGCCCACGCCAGCCGCCCAGCACCATGAGATCGACCTTGCTCCTCCTCCCCGTCCTGGCCGGCGCTGCCGTGCTGGCTTGCCACCCTGCAACGGCGCAGACCGAGCCGCAGGAATTCACCCAGGCCACGGTCTATCGCGACGCGCCGGCGCAGGCGCCCTTCAGCGCATCCATCACCAACCGGCTTCGCGTGCCGGCCGGCTTTGCCGTGCAGTTGTTCGCCAGCGGCCTGAAAAACCCGCGGATGATGGACGTCGGCCCCGACGGCACCGTCTATGTGACCCGGCGCGACCAGGGCGACGTGCTGGCGCTGCGCGACGCCGACGGCGACGGCCGTGCCGAAGACGTGCGCATCTTCGCCAGCAACCTGAGCGGCGTGCACGGCGTGGCCGTCCACGGCGCCGATCTCTACCTGGCCAACTCCACCACCATCTGGCGCACGCCGCTGGCCGGGCCGGCCGCGCCAGTGGTGCTGGTGAGCGGCCTGCCCGACGGCGGCCAGCACCCGAACCGGATGGTGCGCTTCGCGCCGGACGGCAGCATGCTGGTGTCGGTGGGCAGCAGTTGTAACGACTGCGCCGAAGACAACCAGCTCGAACGCGGCACCGTCATCCGCTACAGCGCCGACGGCCGGCAGCGCGAAGTGCTCGCCAAGGGACTGCGCAACACCATCGGCTACGACTGGCACCCGCTGACCGGCGCGCTCTGGGGCATGGACCACGGCGCCGACTTCCGCGGCGACAAGATCCCGCCGGAGGAGCTGAACCAGATCAAGCCGGGGCTGAACTACGGCTGGCCCATCTGCTACGGCCAGCGCACGGTGGACAAGATGACCAACGCCGAGCCAGAGCGGCTGGCGCTGCGGCCGGGCGAAAGCAGGCCGTCGGGCCAGCCCATCACGCGCGAGGCGTATTGCGCGCAGACCGAGCCGGCCACGCTGCTGCTGCCAGCCCATTCGGCACCGATGGCGATGCGTTTCTACACCGGCAGCCTCTTCCCGGCCGCCTACCGCAACGACGCCTTCGTGGCGCTGCGCGGCTCCTGGAACCGCGGCGACCCGGTGGGCTACAAGGTGGTGCGCATCCACTTCACGGCCGATGGCAGGCCGGCCACGGTGGACGACTTCCTCACCGGCTTTTTGAACAACGCCGGCCCGACCGGGCCAGAGATCTTCGGCCGCCCGGTCGGCATCGCGCTGCTGCCCGACGGCGCGCTGCTGGTGTCTGACGACACCAACGGCGCGATCTACCGCGTCAGCCGGGTGGCGGTGCCGGGCTGAGGCGGGCCGTTGCGTGCCAGCTCGCAACGGCCTCGGTCGATGGCTCCACGCCGATCAACCGGGCCTCGATCATCGTGACGGCCACTAGTTGCAGGAAACAAACTAAACGTGGACAGTCATCACGAGAGCAACAGAGCCAAGAATCATCGCCAAGGCCTTCAAGGAATTGGTGAAGCGTTTGCCGAGGCGAATCTCAGTAAAGAGCTGGGGCAGGGTCTTCGAAAGCTGCCCTGATTTCCAGTCATGCACTGCATTGGTCAAAGCCCAGCCCAGAAACACAAAGGGAAAAACCGTCCCTGGCCAATGTTGCCGCAGTTCTTGGATGCACAGCAATGCAATCGAGAGAGCGGCAATCAACATGTGTAAGCTATTGCTGATCATGGATTTGACATTCGGCAAGTTTTAGGAAAGTTCTGCAGCCGCGAAATTGCGGTGATTCACAATACAGATTGCAACGCGCTTCGCAGTCACCCTGAAAGGGGTCGAGCCGACCCCCTGAAGAGGGAGGTCAAATATGGCCTTGATCTTCCGGCGCACCAGCGACCAGTGACCCACGCATTGGCGACGCCGCGATCGCCTTGGACCGCCGCTGCGGGGCATCGAGTGCTTCCAACGCCTGCGTCAGGCGCGCTACCGCGCGGCGTCTGACGCGCGCCTCAGCCGGCCACCGCGTCGAAGGCGTCCAGCCAGTCCTCGACGAAGCGGCCGATACCGAAGCGCTCGCGTGCGGTGCGCTGGCCTTCGCGGCCCCAGCGCTCGGCCAGCGCGCGGTCTTGCAGCAGATCACGCATCACCGCCAGCAGCCGCTCGGGCCGCGTATCGACGTAGCCGTTGTGGCCGCTCTGGATCACGGTGACGAGTTCGGTGGTGGCCAGGCCCACCACTGGCAGCCCGGCCATCATCGCTTCGATCACCGCCAGGCCCAGGCTGGTGTAGCGGATGGGGTTGAAGAAGAAGCGGTGTTCGGCCAGCAGCGCCGGCAGCGCGTGCTGCGACACCTCGCCGGCGCCGCCCACCGCCTCGCTGCCCATGCCCACCAGAGTGAGCGGAAGCTGCGGCGCCATTTGCTGCCAGATGTCGAGCCCGAGCCGGCGGCCGCGGCGGCGCAGGTTGTTCACCACCACCAGCCCGCTGGCGCGCCGGCCCGTCCAGGGCAGCTCGCGCAAGGGCTTGACGCCATGCTCGATGACGCGGTGCGGCGTGACGCCGTTGTCCCACATCAGCGCGTTGAACGGCGTCACATGGACGAGCAGGGTTTGCGCGTCCTGGCACCAGTGGCGCGTGTTGGTGGCGTGCTCCTGTGGCGGGTCGTGCTCCAGCACGATGCGCGGCAGCGCGCGTTGTGCTGCGCTCAGCGCATAGAACTGCTCGTCGTCCCAGGCGCTGCGCGACTGGAAGAGCAGCACGTCGAACTGCATCGCAGGCAGCCGCTCCAGCGGCGCCTCGTGCACGTTGTCGCCCCAGGGCAGGCTGCCGCTGCGCCCGCTGTGGTGCACCGAGCGCTCGGCGTCGGTGACAAGGTAGAAGTCGTGCGGCACCTGCGTCAGGTTGAACAGGTAGTTGCCGTGCACATGCCAGGTCAGCACGCGCAGGCGGCGGCCGGCCCGGCCCGCGCGGGCGACTGCGGGCGCTGCGGGCTCAGCCACCCAGCGCCTCGGCCGCCACCTGCAGCGCGGCCTGCTGCACGTCGCGCACCTGCACCGCCAGCGCGCAGCCGTGGCCGCTGGGGCACACGGCGTGCTGGCAGGGCCGGCACGGCATGTCCTGCCAGAAGACGCGGTGGCGCGCCGCGTCGGCAGGCGCCCAGCGCAGCGCATCGCCGCCGCTGGAGACCACGACGCTGGGCGTGCCCAGCGCCGCCGCCACATGCGAGACGCCGGTGTCGTTGCAGACCAGCACGGCGGCGTTTTCGATCAGCGCGCCCAGCGTCCACAGGTCGGTGTGCCCCGCCAGGTCGATGGGCCGCCAATACATTGCCGAGGCCACCGCGGCGGTGAGGCCGGCTTCGGCCGCGGTGCCGGTGAGCAGCACGGTCAGGCCGAGTTCGGCCAGGGCGTCGGCCACCGCGGCAAAGTGGCCTGGCGGCCAGCGGCGCGACGGCAGTTGCGAGCCCGGGTGCACGATGGCGTAACGCGGCCCGTGGCGCCGGTGGCGCAGGCCCACCAGGCCGGCGCCGGACAGCAGCGATGCGGCCTGTCGGCGGTCTTCGTCGCGCAGCGGAAAGTCCAGGTGCTCGCCCTGGCGCGGCATGCCCAGGTGGTCGGTCAGCGCCAGCATGCGGCCGACCTCGGTGCCTTGCTTGGGCCAGGGCGCATAGAAGGCGGCGTCGGCCGCCGGCCGCCAGGCGTGCTCGTCGTAGAAGCCTGCGCTGTGGCGCGCGCCGAAGCCCGACACCAGCGGGTTCACCAGCCGCCCGCTGCCGTGCATCTGCAGCGCCAGGTCGAAATGGCGGCTGCGCAGGTCGGCCAGGAAGGGCGGCAGCAGGCGCAGATCGGCCAGCGGGCGCTCGGGCAGGCCGGGCCAGCCTGGGAACTCGATGAAGTCGTCCAGGCAGGGCAGGCGCTCCACCAGCCCGCGCGCCCAGGGCAGGCCGACCAGCGTGATGCGGGCGCCAGGCAGCCCGGCGCGCAGCGCGCGCAAGGCCGGGGTGGCGCACAGCAGGTCGCCCAGCACCAGCGCGCGGAAGACGGCCACCCGCTGGATGGGCAGGCTGTGCGCGTTCACAGAAACAGCACCCTGAAGTGCCAGGCGCCGCGCAGCCGCCAGAACACCGACAGGAAGGGGATCAGCGCCGACGTTCCCAGCATCTCCAGCAGATGGGCCGGCGTGCGCGCGCTGCCGCGCAGCCGGCGCGCCGCGAAGCGCAGCACCAGCAGCACGGCCGCCGCCGCGCTGCCCGCTGCCCAGGGCGGCTGGCCGGCGAAGGCCAGCACCAGCGCGGCGATGGCCAGCGCGACGATGAGGTAGTAGTCCCAGGGCGGCACCGGGCGCACCCGCTCGCGGTACAGCCGCGGGTGCTTGGCATACAGCAGCGCGTCGTAGAACACGTTCTTCTGCTGGCGCAGCGACACGCCCCAGGCCTCCGGCCGCACCGGGTGCAGCACCAGCGCCCGGCTGCAGTGGCCGACCGGGCCGACCTCGGCCTGAAGCCGGTATTGCAGATCGGAGTCTTCGCGCCAGGCGCGGCGGAAGCGCTCGTCGAAGCCGCCCACCTGGGCCAGCGCGCGCACCCGCACGAAGGCATTCGCGGTGACGAACTCGGCGCTCTCCAGCCCCAGCGTCATGCGCTGGTGGTCGGTGGGCCGGGCGCGCTCGGCGGCGGTCAGCGGCACCGCCACGCGGCCGGCCACCGCGACCCAGGCGCCGTCCTGCATCGCCTGCTCGCCTTCGGCCAGCCAGTCGGGGTGGGGCACGGTGTCGTCGTCGGTGAAGGCCACCAGCGGCGCCCGCGCCGCGCGCCAGCCGCAGTTGCGCGCCACCGCCGGGCCGCGGCCTGCGTCGGGGCGCAGGTAGTGCAGCGTCTGCGGCGGCAGGCGCTCGGCGATCAGCGCCACCTGGCGCTGCGTGGCGTTGCTGTGGCCGTCGTCCACCACGATGATCTCGATGGCATCCAGCCCGATGCTCTGGCGCAGCAAGGCCTTCAGGCAGCGCTTGAGCAGCTCCGGCCGCCGGTAGGTGGGCACCACCACCGACAGCCGCGGCGGCGGCCGCAATGCCGACGAAGGCGGCGGCGCCGCCGGCAGCGGCCGGGCCGGCGCGTTGCGCTGGCGCGGCAGCCTGCCCGCGCCGGGCAGCACCGCGCTCACTTCGCCACCACCGCGTTGGCGGCCGGCTTCACCAGCACGCAGTTGCCCATCACCAGCGCGTCCAGCGGGGTGCCGAAGAAGGCCTCGATGGCGTCTTTCGGGCTGCAGACGATGGGCTGGCCGCGCACGTTGAACGAGGTGTTCACCAACACCGGCAGCCCGGCCCGGCGCTCGAAGGCGCGCAGCAGCGCGTGGAAGCGCGGGTTGGTCTCGGCGTGCACCGTCTGCACGCGGGCACTGCCGTCGCTGTGGCAGGCCGACGGGATGCGGCTGAACTTCTCGGGCCGCGCCTGGTGCGTGAACAGCATGAAGGGCGAGCGGCCGCCGTTCGCCTGCGCCGGCGTGAACCAGTCGCCGAAGGCCTCGGCGGTGACGGCCGGCGCCACCGGGCGGAAGTCTTCGCGGTCTTTCAGCTCGTTCAGCCTGGCCTGCATCAACGGGTCGGACGGCGAGGCCAGGATGGAGCGCGCGCCCAGCGCCCGCGGCCCCCATTCCATCCGCCCCTGGAACCAGCCGACGATGTTGTTGGCCGCCAGCAGCGCGGCGCTGCGCTCCAGCAGCGCGGCTTCATCGTCGAATTGCTCGAAGTCGAGCTTGGCCCAGCGCAGGGCGGCGGCCACTTCGGCGTCGCTCCAGGCCGGGCCCAGGTAGGCATGCTCCATCACCCAGCGGCGCGGCGCCAGCGGTACGGCGCCGCCAGTGACAGGCATGGCCGCAGTGGATGCCGGGCCGTCCGCCAGCCGCTGCTGCGCATCCACCCACAAGGCGGCGCCGAGCGCGGTGCCGGCGTCGCCGGCCGCCGGCTGCACCCAGACGGCCTCGAACGGGCCTTCGTCGCGCAGCCTGGCGTTCATCAGGCAGTTCAGCGCCACGCCGCCGGCCATCGCGAGATGGCGCTCGCCGCTGGCCTCGCGCAGCCATTCGGCGAGCAGCAGCACCTTGGCCTCGAGCACCTGCTGCAACGACGCAGCAAGGTCGAAGTCGCGCTGGCGCAGCGCGCTGCCGGGCACGCGGCGCGGGCCGCACAAGGCCTCGAAGTCGATGGTGTCGATCTCGAAGCGGCCGCCGCCCAGCAGCCGCACGCTGGCCGACAAAGCCTCGCCCCACTGCGGCTGCCCCATCGCGGCCAGCGCCATCACCTTGTACTCGTCGCTCGAATGCAGAAACCCCAGGTGCTCGGTGGCGCGCTCGTAGAGCATGCCCAGCGAGTGCGGCATCTGCACCTCCCCGAGCGGCTGGTAGCGGCCGTCGCGCCAGGCGCCGTAGGTGGTGGTGGCGCGCTCGCCGCGGCCGTCCAGCGTCATCACCGCGCAGCGCTCGAAGGGCGCCGCCAGAAAGGCGCTGGCCTGGTGGCACAGGTGGTGGCCCAGCGCATGCCAGCGCCAGCGCGGCGCGCCCGGCAGTTGCAGCCGGCTGCGCAGGTGGTGCGGCGCGCCACCGGCCAGCATGCGCGGCGCGTTCACCATGTAGGCCATGAAGAGCGGGTCCCAGGGGCTGTCCCAGGGCGCCAGCGCGGCGTCGCGGCGGGCTGAAGGCTGGAGCGGCAGGGTGATGGCGGCGTCTGGCGCCAGCACGTCCTGCGGCAGGTCGGCACGGCCTTGCGCAAACGCCAGCGGGTCGAAGCTGTAAGCCACGTGGTCCACCGCGTCGAGCGTGATGCCGGCCTGCGCGAGGCAGCTTTCAACCGCGTTGAAGGGCAGCTCCCAGGCGGTGAAGGGCAGCGGGCGCTTGGCGTGCTTGATGCGCGAGAAGCGCTCTTCCTCGCAGGCGGCGACCGGCACGCCGTCGATCACCAGCGCCGCTGCGCTGTCGTGGAAGGCGGCGTTGAGTCCGAGGGTGATCATGCAAGAGGCTCCAGGGCCGGCAGGCCGCGGTGGTGGACGGTGTTGTGCAGCAGCGCCAGCGCCGCAGCGCTGACGCGCTCCACCGGCACCTTTTGCAGACAGTCGTGGTGCTGTTGCGGGCACACGCTCTTCAGGCACCAGCGGCAGGGCACGTCGTGGAAGATCACCCGCGCCGGCACCTGCCAGGGCCTGTGCTGCGGGTTGGTCAGCGCGTAGAGGTTGACCACCGGCGTGCCGACGGCCGCGGCGATGTGCGACGGCGCGCTGTTGTTGGCCACCAGCACGCTGGCGCCTTCGATCAGCGCCGCCGTCTCGCCCAGCGACAGCAGCCCCGCCAGCGAAGGCGCCGGCTCGGCCTGCTGCTGGCGCGCCAGCTCCACAAGGGCCACGTCGCCGCTGTCGCCGCTGTACACCGTGGGGCAGCCAGCGTGGATGGCCAGCGCATCGGCCACCGCGCCGAAGCGCGCCGCCGGCCAGCGCCGCGACAGCGCCGTGGCGCCCGGGTGCAGCACCGCGTAAGGCGCCGTGGCGTCGATGCCGGCAGCAGCCAGCCGCGCCGCCACACGCTGGCGGTCTGCGGTGTGCACGGCAAAGCGCAGCCTGCGGTCGGCCGTGTGCAGGCCGACGGACGCCACCAGCGCCAACTGCCGCTGCACCTCGTGGCGCATGCCGGTGGCCAGCGTGTCGGTCTCGGGCACCCAGTCGGTCAGCAGCGCATACGGGTTCTCGCGGCAGGTGGCCAGCCGCAGCGGAATGCCGGCCAGCCGGCACAGCAGCGCCGCCGGCAGCGCGCTCTGGGTGCAGACGGTGAAGATCACCGCGGCGTCGAAGCCGGCTTCGGCCAGCCGGTCGATGAGGGCCGATTCGGCATTGCCGAGCTGGCCGCGCCCGGCATCGTCCAGGCCGTTGCGCATCCAAGGCGCGGTGAAGGGCCAGACGGCATCGACCACATCGAGGTGCTCGGCCAGCGCTGCGCCCGCCGGCGACGCCAGCAGCGTGATCTGCGCCTCGGGCAGGCTTTCGCGCAGCGCGGCCAGCGCCGGTGTCGTCATCAGCACGTCGCCCAGGTTGTCCAGCCGCACGGCCAGCACGCGGCGCACGCCGCGCCAGAGCGCCAGCCGTTGCGGGTCGGGTGGGTTGGGCGTGCTCACCGCAGGGCTCAGACGCAGCCGGCGGCCAGCGCTGCATCGCGCTCGCGCTCTTGCAGTGCCGACGACAGGATGCAGCGCGCCACGTCGTCCCAGGCGCGCAGGCGCAACTCGGGCTTGCGCAGCGGGCCCTGGCGCCAGACGGTCTCGCCGCCGCTGTCGTAGAGCAGCGCGCGGCAGCCGGCGCGGCGGCCTGCTTCCACGTCGTCCAGCGTGTCGCCCACCATCCAAGAGCGGTCGAGGTCCAGCCGGTGGCGGTTGGCCGCGCGCAGCAGCATGCCCGGTGCCGGCTTGCGGCACAGGCAGCCGTTCTGGCCTTCGGCCGCCGGCGCATGCGGGCAGAAGAGAAAGTCGGTCAGCCGCACGCCGGCCTCGGCGCGCAGCCGCTGTTGCAGCACGCGCTGGAGATGCTGGAACTCGGCCAGCGTGAAGCGCCCCAGCGCCAGCCCGCTCTGGTTGCTGACGATCACCAGCGCGAAGCCGGCGCGCTGCAACGCGGCCAGCGCGGCCAGCGCGGCGGGCCTGAAGCGCAGCAGCGCGGGGTCGGCGTTGTAGGGCACGTCGTCGATCAAGGTGCCGTCCTTGTCGATGAAGACGGCCGGGCGTTCCGGGCCGTCGTCGTCGCCGTCCAGCGGCACCGCGCCGGCCAGCTTCATGGCCCGGCACCCGCGCCGGCCTGCAGCACCGCCTTCGGTGCCGCCTTCGGTGCCGCCGCCAGCGACAGCCGGCCAGCGTGGCCGAGCAGCGGCGCGTCGTCGCGCACGGCGGCATAGACGTCGGCCAGCCGCTCGGCCACCTGCTTCCAGGTGAACAGCGAGCGAACGCGGTGCACGCCGGCGCGGCCCATCGCGCCGGCCAGCGCCGGCATCGCGTGCAGCAGTTGCAGCCGGTCGGCCAGCGCGGCGGGGTCGTTGGGCGGCACGTGGTAGCCGGTCACGCCATCCAGCACCGTGTGCTGGATGCCGCCCACCGCGCTGCCGATCACAGGCGTGCCGCAGGCCATCGCTTCGAGGGGCGTGATGCCGAAAGGCTCGTACCACGGCGTGGTGACGAAGACATCGGCCGCCAGGTACCAGTCACGCAACTGGTGGCGCTCGCGGCGGCCGGTGAAGTGCACGCGGTCGGCCACGTTGAGCCTGCGTGACAGCGCGCGCAGGCGGCCGATCTCCGGCGTCAGCGCTTCATCGGGCGCGGTGGAGCCGCCGCCCACCACCACCAGCCGCGCCGGCAGCGCGCGCGGCAGCAACTGCATCGCGCGCACCACGTTGTCGATGCCTTTGCGCGGCACCAGCCTGCCGAGTTGAAGCACGATGAACTCGTCGGCCGGCAGGCCCAGCCGGGCGCGCGCCTGCTGCTTGTCGCCAGGGCGGAACTCGGTGGTGTCCACGCCGCAGGGCACCGTCGCCAGGCGGGCGCGCTGCGCGCCGTACAGGCGTTGCAGGTCGGCCTCGTCCTGCGGGCACTCGGCCACCACGCAGTCGGAGCGGTTGACGAGAGTGCGTTCGATTGCGATGCGCTCTGCCGGAAAGCCGTCGGCGCTGCCCTGGTGCTCGCGCCGCACCAGACCCAGCGCGTGGAAGGTGGTGACCAGCGGTGCGCCGAACTGGCGCTTCAACTGCAGGCCCACCCAGCCCGACATGAAGAAGTTGGCATGCAGCACGTCGATGGGCTCGCTGTGGCGCAGCAGCCGGCGCGCGGCCTCGGCGAAGGCCGGCATGTGCGGCAGCAACTGCTCCTTGGGCACGAAGTCGGCAGGCCCGGCGTCCAGGTGGTGCACGCGCACACCCGGCCGCATGTCCACCGCCGCCGGCAGCGCGCGCGCGTCGCGGCGGGTCAGCACATCCACCTGGTGGCCGGCGGCGGCCAGCGCTCGGGCGACATGGGCGACATAGATGTTCTGCCCACCGGCATCCACGCCGCCGGCCACGGCCAGCGGTGAAGCATGTTCGCTGATCAGCACGACGTGGAGTGGGGCTTGGTCCATGGCGCGTGTTTTGTGGTTTTGAAGTCGCCTCGCTTTGGCAAACAGCGTTCCCTGTTCACGCGTTCTGAGTGGGGCGAAACGGCGCCGTGCGGCAGCGCAGCGCCAGTGCCATCCAGTCGAGCGCGGCGCGGTGGCGGGCCGGGGTTTCGGCGGCCGTGCAATCGGCCGGCACCCAGAGCGCGTGGCTGCGCACGAAGGCGTCCATCGCGCTGAACTGCACGCAGAGATCGGTGGCAAGCCCCGTGATGACCAGATGCCGCGCCTTCAGCCGGGCCAGCAGCAGGTCCAGCGGCGTCTGGTGGAAGGCCGAGTGGCGCGGCTTCAGCACCGTCAGGTCGCCGTCGGCGGGCGCCAGCTTGCGCGTCAGCGCGGCGGCCGGCCCTTTGAGCGACCGGCAGTGCGTGACGAGGCGCCGGAAGTCAGAATTCCAGTGGCCGAAGTTGTCGTTCACGTAGATGGCGGGCACGCCTTGCGCGGCCAGCTCGCGCTTCAGCTCCGCGGTGACGCCGGCTGCCGCCAGCGCTGGTGCCGCCAGGTCTTCGGCGCCGTCGAAGTCCAGCGGGTTGATCCAGTCCACCAGCAGCAGCACGCTGTGCCGCGGCAGCCTGGTCACGGCCAGGAGGTCTCGCGCACCGGCAGCACGGTGACCTCGGGGATGGTGGTCTCGTCGGGCTGCTGAAGCACGAAGCGCAGCACGCGCGCCACATGCAGCGGGTCTTGCAGCAGGTTGGGGTCGATGTCGGTAAAGCGGTCCAGCAGAAAGGGCGTCTTCATCCCGCCGGCCACCACCGCGCAGACCTTCACGCCGCGCGGCCGCAGCTCGGCGTGCAGCGCGTGCGACAGGCCGAGCAGCCCCCACTTGGTGGCGTGGTAGGCGCTGGCGTTGGGCCAGGCGCGCTTGGACGCGGTGGACGCGATGTTGATGATGTGGCCGCCGCCTTCCTGCGCCGCCATCACCGCGGCTGCATGCTTGGCCATCATGAACGGCCCGCTCAGGTTGGTGGCCACCACGCGCTGCCAGTCGGCGATGGTCAGCTCGCCGATGGGCGCGGTGACGTCCACCGCGGCGTTGTTGACCAGCGCGTCCAGCCTGCCGAAGCGGGCCTGCGTCGATTTGACGGCCTGCTCGCATTGCTCGGGGTCGGCCACGTCCAGCGAGAGGGCCATCACGTCGATGTCGCGCTCGGCCAGCACGGCAGCGCAGTTTTGTGCGCGCTCGAAGGCGATGTCGGCCAGCACCACGCGGGCGCCGCTTTCGCCCAGCACCTGCGCGGTGGCGGCGCCCAGGCCGCGCGAGCCGCCTGTGATCAGCACCACGCGGCCACGCAGCGATTGCAGGTCGGACGCCGGGGCGGGGCTTGGGGATGTGGCTGTGCTCATGGGTTGCAACAAGGTCGGTTGGGTTGAAGTGGCTGTGTCAGGCAGGCGGCATGCCTTGCTGCTCAGGCGGTGGCGCGGGTGAGCCGCGCGGTCTGCGCACGCTCGAAGGCCAGCGCGCGCAGATGGCCTGCGACGGCCAGCGCGAAGGCCTCGTCCCAGAACGGCTGCGCGCCGCTGGCCGCCACCACGATGCCGTCCAGCCACACCCCGCCCCACAGCAGCGACTCGCCTTCTTCCAGCCGCTGTGGCTGCAGCAGTTGCAGGCGCCGGCTGTCCATGCCGTGGCGCCAGCTCAGCCGCGCCTTGGCATGCGCATAGGCGGCGTAGTCCACGTCCCAGCGGCTGCGCTCGCCCACCGACTGCTCGTGCAGCACGGCGTCTTCATAGCTGCATGTGCCGCAGCTTGCGGCCGGGTCCAGCAACACCAGATGCAGCACGCCCAGGCCGCTGACTGCCGGGTTGCGCAATGCGCTTTCGATGGACGGCAGCGCCAGCGACACCGCTTCACGGGCGGCGTGGGCATCGGCAAAACGGCTTCTGGCGGGCAGTCTCTGGCTCATCGGCCGCCGGGTGGCAAAGCCCGTGCCCGTGCCAGCGGGAACAGCCCTTGCCGAAGCGCGCGCACCCCTCGACTCCTTCCGGGCCAGCCGTGCGCATTGCCTACATCACCGAAACCCATCCGCCAGAGATCAACGGCGTCTCGCTGACGGCCGAGCGTGCGTTGCGCCATCTGCGCCAGGCCGGCCACACGGTGCAACTGGTGCGCCCGCGCCAGCGCGGCGAAGACCCGCTGGACAGCCCGCTGGAGTGGCGCACGGCCGGCGGCCCGATCCCGATGTACCCCGAGTTGCGCTACGGCTGGGCGACGATCGGTGCGATGCGCCGCCGCTGGCGCGAGACGGCGCCCGACCTCGTGCACGTCACCACGCCGGGGCCGCTGGCCTGGGCAGCACTGCGCGCTGCGCGCGCCGAAGGCATCAGCACCAGCGCCGACTTTCGCACCAACTTCCATGCCTACAGCCGGCACTACGGGCTGGGCTGGCTGGAGCCGCTGGTGCTGGGCTATCTGCGCGCGCTGCATGCAATGGCCGACTGCAACTTCGTCCCCACCCCGGCGCTGGCCGAGCAGCTCCAAGCCAGCGGCTTCCAGCGGCTTCAGGTCATCGGCCGCGGCGTCGATGCGCGGCAGTTCAGCCCGGCCCACCGTGACCCGGCGTTGCGCCGGGCCTGGGGCGCCGCCGACGGTGACGCGGTGATGCTGCACGTGGGCCGCCTGGCGCCCGAGAAGAATGTCGGCCTGGCGCTGCAAGCCTGGCAGGCGCTGCAAGCGCGGCGCCCGGGTGTGCGGCTGGTGGTGGTGGGCGACGGGCCGTTGCGGCAGCGCCTGCAAGCGCAGCACCCGGGCGTGGTGTTCGCCGGCACGCAGCGTGGCGAAGCGCTGGCCCGGCACTACGCCAGCGCCGACCTCTTTCTCTTCCCCAGCCTGACCGACACCTTCGGCAACGTCACACTGGAGGCGCTGGCCAGCGGCCTGGCGCTGGTGGCCTTCGACACCGCGGCTGCGGCGCTGCATGGCCGCGACGGCCTCAGCGCCTGCCTTGCAGCGGCGGAGACGACAGACGCCTTCATCGCCGCCGCCGAGCGTGCGCTGGACAGCGCCGCGCCGGCCAGCATGCTGCGCCAGCGCGCCCGCGAGGCGGCGCTGCGTGCCGACTGGGACCTGCAACTGCGGGCCTTCGACCAGCGGCTGCGCGCCGTGGTGGCCGACAGCGCAGGCCGGCGGGTGCAGCATGCGGCGCTGGCTTGATGCCGGCAGCCCCTTCGGCCAGCTCGACCGCCGCTGGGCCACCGCGCTGCACCGCAGCGCCGAGCGGCCGGGCCTGCTGCGGCTGCTCGCGTTCTGCAGCCGGCTCGGTGACGGCCCGATGTGGCTGGCGCTGCTGATCGTGCTGCCGCTCGCAGGCGGCGCGGCGGGGCTGCGCCAGGCCTTGCTGGTGGCCGCCGTGGGCAGCGTCAACCTGGTGCTGTACTGGGCGCTCAAGCGCGGCACGCGGCGCTCGCGCCCCTTCGACGTCTGCCCCGGCATCCGCGCCTGTGCGCGGGTGCCCGACCACTTCAGCTTCCCCAGCGGCCACAGCCTGCACGCGGCGGCCTTCGCGCTGCTGCTGTCCACCTGGTACGGTGCCCTCACGCCGCTGCTCTGGGGCTATGCGGCGCTGGTGGCGCTGTCGCGCGTGGTGCTCGGCCTGCATTACCCCAGCGACGTGCTGGTCGGTGCGCTGCTCGGCGCCTGCACCGCAGCCATCGCGCTCAAACTCTCACCCTGAAAGCCAACATGTCCGGATCGACAGCCGCCCATTCCAACGCCCACCCGGCGCCGACCACGCCGCGCGCCTTCGTCTGCCGCTGCGGCAGGCCCATCTTCTTCCGCAACAGCGAGTGCCTGGCCTGCCACACGCCACTGGGCTACGACGCAGAACAGCGCGAGCTGCTGCCGCTGGAGGCGGTGGGCGACAGCGGCTTCTGGCGCCGTGTGGATGCCGGCGACGACGCGCCGCAGTACCGGCGCTGCGCCAACCTCATCACCGCTTCGGGCTGCAACTGGCTGGTGGCTGCCGACGACGCCCATGCCGGCAGCCCGGCGCAATGCCGCTGCTGCCGGCTGACGCGCACGCTGCCCGACCTGTCGGTGCCGCAGAACCAGGTGCTCTGGCACAGCGTCGCGATGGCCCAGCGCCGCCTTGCTTCGACCTTGATCGGCCTGGGCCTGCCGCTGCGCGCCAAGACCACCGAAGACCCGGAGCGCGGGCTGGCCTTCGACCTGCTGCGCTCGCCCGAAGGCGGCCCGGGCGTCATCACCGGCCACGACGACGGCGTGATCACGCTGGACATCGAGGAAGCCGACGACAGCGTGCGCGAAGAGCGGCGCAGCCGGCTGGGCGAGCCCTACCGCACGCTGCTGGGCCACCTGCGCCACGAATGCGGCCACTACTACTGGCAGATCCTGGTGGACGGCACGGGCTGGCTCGAACCCTACCGCGTGCTGTTCGGCGACGAGCGAGAAGACTACTCGGCTGCACTGAAGCGCCACTACGAGAACGGCCCGCCGCCCGACTGGGGCGCGCGCCACGTCAGCGCCTACGCCAGCAGCCACGCCTGGGAAGACTGGGCCGAGACCTGGGCCCACTACATGCACCTGGTGGACACGCTGGACACGGCACGCAGCTTCGGCGTGGAAGGCGAGCAGGTGGAGCTGCACTACGAGCGCTACGGCCCCGAGGTGCTGGCCGACACCGAAGACCCGCATGCCGCGTCGTTCCTGGAACTCGTCAACGGCTGGATGGAACTCACCGGCGTGCTGAACGAGCTGTCGCGCAGCATGGGCGTGGCCGACTTCTACCCCTTCGTGCTGTCGGCACCGGCCTTGCGCAAGCTGCACTTCGTGCACCGGCTGGTGGGCGCCACCGCGCGCGGCGAGCCGCCGCCTGCAACCGCGCCCGCTTCAGTGGCAGCGCCCGTGGCGCCTGTCAGCGAGCCGGCGATCGCGGCAGCCGAGTCGGCCACCGCGGATTGATAGAGGATTGATAAAGGATTGATGGAGTTCCGATGAAGAGACATCTGCAAGCCCTTTGTGTTGCCGCCACCGCGCTGGCGCTGCCGGCCGCGCTGGCCGCCACGGCGCCGCTGTCGCCCGATGCGCAGGCCTTGCTGCAACAGGTGCGGGCGCGCGCCGACAACGGCGGCGCGCCGTTCATGGTGGTGGACAAGGCGCTGGCCCGCGTGTGGGTCTTCGATGGCCAGGCGCAGATCACCGCCAGCTCGCCGGTGTTGCTGGGGCTGGCGGTGGGCGACGATTCGGTGCCCGGCATCGGCGAGCGGCCGATGGCGCAGATCAAGCCAGCGGAGCGCACCACCCCGGCGGGCCGCTTCGTGCTGGAGCCCGGCCGCAACGCCAACGGTGAAGACATCCTCTGGGTGGACTACGACGCGGCCGTGTCCATGCACCGCGTGCGCACCACCAACAAGGCCGAGCACAGGCTGGAGCGCCTGGCCTCGCCGGGCGTGAAGGACAACCGCATCTCCTACGGCTGCATCAACGTGCCGGCGGCGTTCTACGACAGCAACATCAACCCGGTGTTCACGCGCACGCGCGGCCTCGTGTATGTGCTGCCGGAGACGCGGCCGGTGCAATCGATCTTCGCGTCGGCGGGCGCTGCCACAGGCTCAGCGGCGGGCGCCAGACCGCTGTCGCCCTGAAGGGCAAAGCAGCCCGCCGGCCTCACCTTTGCAGCGTGCGGCCGGCGGGCGACTCCGCAGCCCACGGCCTGGCGGCCGGGGCGGCGGACGTCAGTCACGCATCTCGGTTGCGGACGTCAGTTGCGGTCGCTGCGCGCAGCGCGCGAGCCGGTGCCGCTGGAGTCGGTGCTGCTGCTGGAGCCACTGCTGCCCGACCCGCTGGTGCTGGAGCCGCTGTTGTACGACCCGCTGCTGCCCGACGACGAGCCGGTGCCGGTGGAGCCCATGCTGCTGCTGCCGGACGAGCCGCTGCTGCCGCCCATGCTGCTGCCAGACGAGCCCGAGCCGGAGGAGCCAGAGCCCATCGAACCCGACGAGCCGGACGAGCCCGAAGACCCCATCGAGCCAGACGAGCCCGTGCCGGTGCTGCTGCTGCCGCTGCCCATGCTGCCGCTGGACCCGGTGCCGCCGCTGGACCCCATGCCGCTGGAGCTGCCAGCGCCGCCGCCCGACGGGCTGCCCGTGCTGCTGCTGCTGCCGGACCCGGTGCTGCCCGAGCCGCTGGTGCCGCTGCTGCCACTGGTGCCACTGGTGCCGCCACTGCTGCTGCCGGTGCCGCCGCTGCCGCCGGCAGCGCTGCCGCCGGTTTGTGCATAGGCCAGGCTGCCGAGTGCAAGCATGCAGGCTGCCGCGGTTGCCGTGATGTTGTGTGTCAATTTACGCATGTCAATGCTCCTGTAGGTTGAATAGAACCGCTCGACGCGACGCAGAAAAAGCTTCCTTGTGCGCGTCTGGCGCCGCAACCCATCTCGGCAACGTGTGTGCCCGCACGGCAGCGCTGCCACCAGGCCTTGCCGCAGTCCTGCAAGGCGGGGACACGACCGCGGGATTGCGGCCTACAAGAGCCCGCGAAAGCGTCCGACTTTTTGGCCCCGGATTCATGCCACGCTCGGGTCCGGCACAACCCCGACGAGTGGCAATCGGCATGCGGGCGGTGCCACCCGGGCCACTGGCGAAGGGCCGGCGCCACGCGGCATTTCGTTCGGCAACATTTGCCAGCCGCGTGGCCAGCGCGGGCCGTGGGCGCACGGCTTGCCACCTATGAAAACAACCCCGTTCCGAACCCGTTCCCGACCCGTTCGGAACCCCGGCGGCAAGCAGGCCGCAGCCCAGCAGAAAGGTGCATTCGATGGACAAGGCGCAGCAGAGTTTCGGCGTGTTCAAGCCCACGGGCCACATCGTCATTTCGTTTCCGTCGGGCCAGCAGGCAGACGCTGCTGCCAAGGCGCTGGCCGACGCAGGCACCCCCGCCAGCGGCGTGCGCCGCTTCACCGACCAGGAGATGCTGGCGCAGATCGACGCCGACCTTCAGCACGCCAGCCCGCTGGCATCGGTGGGCCAGGAGTTGAACCTGATCAAGGCCCACCGGGCGCTGGCCGAACGCGGCTACCACTGGCTGGTGGTGGCCGCGCAAGACGATGCGCGGGCCCGCAAGGTGGCCGACCTGGCGCGGGCCCAGGGCGCAGAACGCGCGCAGCTCTACGGCCGCTTCATCATCGAGGAACTGATCAACGAGCCCGGCGACCAGACCCAGGTGGGCGAGTCACCCGACCGCGGGCTGGACGCGCAAACGCGCTCCGGCGAGGAAGCCGAGCGCGCCGCGTCCGGCCCGCCGCCGGACGACCCCAACCGCCGCGCCTGAAGGGCTGCCGGCACGGCGTCTGCCACGCCCTTGCACCGCCACTTTGCACAAGGGACACGCCATGAACGACGATGCAGACGCCACGCTGAAGACCCAGCGCGGCATCCAGCAGCAACAGGACCAGCAGGACGCCACCAAGTCGCACGAGCACAGCGAGCAAGGCCAGCAGGGCGAGCAAGGCAAGCACAGCGAGCAGG
The DNA here is from genome assembly GCA_964244245.1 of uncultured Rubrivivax sp. Classification (GTDB taxonomy): domain Bacteria; phylum Pseudomonadota; class Gammaproteobacteria; order Burkholderiales; family Burkholderiaceae_C; genus Rubrivivax. The sequence continues at coordinate 62,075 of CAXTHW010000001.1, forward strand.
GCGGGGCGGTGCAGGCCGGCGCCCGCCACCACCCCGACACGCTGCCCGCGCAGCACATCGAAAAACCGGGCCTCGAATCCGAGCTGGAGTTGCGCCCGCAGTTCCTCGCCCCCGACTACCGCGGCAGCGGCAAGCTCGAAGGTTTTGCCGCACTCGTGACCGGCGCCGATTCCGGCATCGGCCGCGCGGTGGCCGTGCTCTTCGCGCGAGAAGGCGCCGACGTGGCGGTGGCCTACCACAGCTCGCACAGCGACGCTCAGGAAACCAAGGTCTGCGTCGAAGCAGAAGGGCAGCGCTGCCTGCTGCTGCAGGGCGACGTGAAAGACGACGCCTGGTGCCGCCAGGCGGTGCAGCGCACGGTCGATGAATTCGGCCACCTCGACGTGCTGGTCAACAACGCCGCATTCCAGGAGCATGCCGACGACATCGAGGACATCGACGACCAGCGCCTGCTGGAAACGCTGAACACCAACATCGGCGGTTATTTCCGCATGGCGCGTGCGGCGCTGCCGCATCTCAAGCGTGGCGGCTCCATCATCAACACAGGCTCCGTCACGGGCCTGGAAGGCAGCAAGCGGCTGCTCGACTACGCCGCCACCAAGGGCGCCATCCATGCCTTCACCAAGTCCTTGGCCAGCAACGTGATCGAGCGTGGCATCCGCGTCAACGCGGTGGCGCCGGGCCCGGTCTGGACGCCGCTGAACCCGGCAGACAGCCCGGCCGAGCAGGTGGCGAAGTTCGGCAAGGACACCGACATGAAGCGCGCAGCGCAACCCGAGGAGCTGTCGCCGGCCTTCGTCTTCCTGGCGTCGCCCGTGTGTGCCGGCTACATCACCGGCATCGTGCTGCCGATCACCGGCAGCGTCGGGGCGATCTGAGTTCACCAGCCCGGCACACCGTTTGCCTGCGCTTCCCGGTACACAACACGGAGACCTCCGAATGAACTTCATCATCTGGCTCGTCGTTGGTGGCTTGATCGGCTGGGTTGCCAGCATGATCATGCGCACCGATGCACAACAAGGCGTTCTGCTCAACATCGTGGTGGGCATCGTCGGCGCCTTTCTCGGCGGCTGGCTGATCTCGCCGCTGGTGGGCGTGGGCACCATCAACCAGGGCGCCTTCAGCATCGGCGCACTGGTGGTGTCGCTGCTGGGCGCCGTGATCCTGCTTGCCATCGTCAACCTGCTGCGCCGCGGCAGCGCGCGCTAAGCTAGCGTCCCCATCCTCCACTCTTCGGAAAGCCGCCATGGCCACCACCAATCCCCTGGGCGATGACACCTCGCCGTTCCCGACCTCCACGTCGTCTTCGACCTCGCCGTCGTCCTCGATGTCGGCCGACAGCGGCTCCACACCGGGCAGCGAAACCAGCAACGGCAGCGGCGCCGGCACCGGCAACCCCGGCGGCGCCAAGGCCGAAGAGCTGATGAGCCGCGTGGTGCAGGGCGCGCACGAGACGATCGACCGCCTGGCCGACTATGCGGCGCCCCATGTGCAGCGGCTGCAGAGCGGCGTCTCCGGCGCCAGCGACGCATTGCAGGGCCGGGTGGACGGCATCCGCAGCACCGGCGACGAGTGGGCCGAAAGCATGCGCACGACGGTGCGTGACAACCCGCTGGCCGCAGTGGCCACCGCGCTGGCGGTGGGCATGCTCATCGCCCGCCTGACGCGCTGAAGTGAGCGCCCAGCGCAGCCCAGGCGGTGGCCCGGCCGCTGCTGCCGAGCCACCGCCGGGCGGGCCTTCCGTCGCCGCCCGAGCGCCGGCCCGCGAGCCGATGTTCGATGCCTTGACCGGGCTCGTGCGCGAGCTGCCGCATCTGGTGAGCGACCGCATCGAACTGCTGTCGCTCGAACTCACCCGCGCCGGGCTGGCGCTGGCCAAGATGCTGGTGCTGCTGGTGGCCGCCGCCATCCTGGGCGTCACGGCCTGGTTCGCCCTCTGGAGCGGCGTGGTGGTGGGCCTTGTGCAGGCCGGCTTGCACTGGGCCTGGGCGCTGCTCATCGTGCTGCTGCTCAACCTGGGTGCCGCGGGCCTGGCCTTGCTGCGGCTGCGCAAGCTGCTGCCGGTGCTCAGCCTGCCGGGCACACGCCGGCATCTGAGCTTCAAGCCTTCGATCACCGGCGCAGCGCCGCCGGTGTCACCTTCCGCTGCTGCCCCACAGCCCGCGCCACCATCGCCGCCATCGGCTGGCGCGCAAGGGCGCAGCAGCCCTGTCGCAGGGCCTGCCAATGCAGTCTGAAGCCAGCACCCAGCATCTCGATCTGGACACGCGCATCCGGCTTGCCGAACAGCGGCTGATCACGCGTGAAGAGCAACTGCGCAGCAAGCTGTCTGCGCTGGTCAAACGCGTCGAACATGCAGTGCGCCCGCGCCGGCTGCTGGTGCCCGCGTTGGGCGGTGCGCTGGCGCTGCTGGCAGCCTGGTGGCTGTGGCGCCACGGCGCGCCGCGGCGCGCCGGCGCGGCATTCGGCGCGCAACACCAGCAACATCATCAGCAACAGCACCAGCATGCGCCGCCAGGCGGCCCCTTGTGGCTGCGCCTGCTGCCCTTCGTCTGGCCGCTGGTGCCGGCGCGCTGGCGCGGCAAGATCAGCCCGGCCACGGCAACTGCTGTCGTCAGCGTGGGCCTGCCGCTGGCCGAGCGCCTGTTGGGCCGCAGCAGGCAGGCGCCGCTGGTCACCGTGCCCCAGGTCGATCTGGCACGCTATGCCGGCACCTGGAACGAGATCGCGCGGCTGCCCGACCCCTTCGAAAGCTTCTGTGGCGGCCAGCCGACCGCCACCTATTTGCCGCAAGGCGGCACCATCGGGGTCATCAACCGCTGCTTGGACCGCAGCGGCACCGAGCGCGCGGTGCATGGCACGGCGCGCGTGGTGCCAGGCAGCGGCGGCGCCAAATTGCAGGTGACCATGTTCCCGGCCTGGCTGCGCTGGTTGCCGTTTGCATGGGCCGACTACTGGATCCTCGCGCTCGACCCCGACTACCGCCACGCGCTGGTGGGCAACCCCACGCGCAGCTTCCTGTGGGTGCTGTCACGCCAGCGCACGCTGCCCGAGGCCACGCTGCAGGCGCTGGTGGCCACCGCGCGGGACCAGGGCTTTCCAGTGCAACGGCTCAAGGTCACCCAGCCCGCCTGAGCGTGCGGCGCCCGCGCCGGCCGCCGGCACACGCCTTGCCACTCGGCTGCACCATCACCGTTTGGAATCACCATGGGACAAAGCAGCCTGTTGGGAATCGACCGCCCACCCACCGACGCACCGGCGCGTGACACCGGCGCGCTCGGCCCCAGCGACAGCTCGGACAGCGGCAGCGACATGATGGGCATCGAAGATCTCGACGTCGATGACCCGGCGGCACCGCTGGACACCGCGCTGGACGAGGACGCAGAGCACCCGATGACCTCACGCGACACGCTCGCCGGTGGCCCGAGCGACGCGGCCGGCACCGGCGAGCGCCGCAGCGCCGGGGCCGACCCGGGCCGTGAAGCGGCCGACATTTCGGTGGACCACATCGTCGGCCCGCGCGGCGAGGACCTGGGCGACGAGGACATCGACGAGGACGAAGACCCCGATCTCGGCTTCATCGACGATGCTGCGGTGGAAGACCCGTTGTCGAACGAACTGCCGGAAGACGGCGGCCCGGACTTGCTGGAGACCGATGCCGACACGGAACCCGGCGCGTCGGGCGCGTCTCGCGCGTCCGGCGAATCTGGCGCGTCCAGCACGTCGTCAGCACCCCAGCCCGGCCACCCCAACCCCGAGCCCGACCTGCCGGCCGTGCCCGGGGTGCCGGACGACGACGATGCCGACACCGAGGACGATGCCGACGCGCACAAGCCGGGTCGCGACTGAGCGCTGACCGAGCGCGGACTGAAGCCCGGCAGCGGGGCCGGGGAGCGGAGTCACCACCCCGCCCCCGCACCGCTGTCAGCCGGCCATCGTGCGCGCCTGGTCGCGCAGCGAACGGATCTGCAGGTGGTTGCGCTTGACGCCTTCGTACTGGCGCTCCACCACTGCGCGCACCGGCGCGGGCAGGTCGTCTTCCAGCGCGCTGCGGTAGCGCTCCAGCGCGGTGTCTTCGCCGCGCTCGCACTCTTCCAGCATGGCCAGGTCGCTGTAGCCGGACAGCGTGCCCTTCACCGAGACCCAGCCGCGGTGCAGTGCGCCGCTGGCGGAGCCGCCGTCGTCCGGCGTGCCGCCGTGCTGCGCCACCAGGCTTTGCAGCTCGCTGGCCGCCGAGCGGCATTCTGCGGCGCGGCTGTTCAGCACCTGGCGCAGCTCGGGGCTCTTGGCGTGTTCCGCACTGGTGGAAAAGCCGTACTCGCCGTCTTTCGATGTCTCGATCAGGTCGTTGAGCGTGCTGACGATGTCTTTGTTGTCCATGGGACCATCCTTTACCAATTGACGAAATGCTCTGCACAGGACGCCGCCGCCGTCACGGCTGCGGACGTTCCTGCGTCATGGCACTCGGCGTGCCCGCCATCGCCCGCTGCAAGGCGGCCACCAGGTCTTCGGGCGTGCAGGGCTTGTGCAGCACCGCGAAGCCGTGCACGCCGTCCAGCGCGCTGCTGTAGCCGCTGATCAGCACCACCGGCAGCGCAGGGTGGCTCTCGCGCAGCGTGCGCGCCATCGCCAGGCCGTCCATCTCCCCGGGCATCACCACGTCGGACAGCACCGCGCTGAACGGGCCGCGGTCTGCCACCTGGCGCAGCCCCTCGGCGGCCGACCGCGCGCGCTCCACGTGGCTGCCGTAGGAGCGCAGCAGTGCGTCGGTGGCATCGCCCAGCTCGTCGTTGTCTTCCACCAGCAGCACGCGCTTGCCGGCCAGTGCGTGGCCCGGCGCGGCCAGCGCCGCGGCTGACCCCCCGGCGTCGAGACCGGAGCCGCCGGCATCGGCCGCTGGCAACAGCAACAGCACCGTGGTGCCCAGCCCGGGTGTGCTGTTCAGCCTGGCGCGGCCACCGGCCTGCTTGCAGAAGCCGTGCACCTGGCTCAGGCCCAGGCCCAGGCCGGCGCCCTGGCCGACGCTCTTGGTGGTGAAGAAAGGGTCGAAGACGCGGTCTGCGATGCTCTCGTCCACGCCGGCGCCGTCGTCGCTAAAACTGATTTGCACGCAGGGCCCGGGCGCCATGCCCGCGGCGTCTTCGGCAGTGGCGTTGCGGGCCTGAAGCCAGACATGGCCGCCGGCCGGCAATGCGTCGCGTGCGTTCAAGGCCAGGTTGATCAGCGCCAGTTCCAGCTCGCCCGCATCGACGTGGATGCTGCGTGTGTCCGGCGCCACCTCCACCGCCACCTCGATGCGCTTGCCCAGCACCACCGCCAGCAACTCCTGCGTCGCCGGCAGCGTGCTGGCCAGGTCAACCCGCGTCATCTGCGCCGGGTGGCGGCCCGCAAAGCGCAGCAGGTGCTGGGTCAGCCGGCTGCCCACCTCCACCGCGCGCAGCACGGCGGCCACCGGGGCCTGGAGGTCGGCGCCCGGTCCGCGGCGGCGGATCAGGTGGGCGCTGTTGCTGATGACGCCCAGCAGGTTGTTGAAGTCGTGCGCCACGCCGCCGGTCAGCCGGCCCAGCGCCTCCACGCGCTGGTGCTGCGACAGCAGTTGCTCGGCCACGCGGGTGCGCGAGACGGCGTCTGCCACGCGCCGCTCCTGCTCTGCATGCGCCTGCTGGATGACGCTGGCCGCCTGGGCCAGCGCAGCGGCCACCTCGTCGCACTCGCGGATGCCGGTGCGCTGTTGCGCGACGGGCTGGCCGGCCTGCATGCGCTCTGCCGCCTGCTTCAGCGACACCACCGGCCCGACGATGCGGCGCGACACCCACAGCGCGCCGGCAACGGCCAGCCCCAGCAGCAGCAGCGCAGCCAGCGTCAACTGCACCACGGCCGACGGCAGCCAGCCGCCCAGCTCGGCGCGCGGCAGCGCGGTGAGGTAGGTCCAGCCGCGCGGCGAGGTGCTGAAGTAGCCGGTGGCCTCCTGGCCGTCGAGCGTGACCGCCTGGAACGGGCCCTCGCTGCGGGCGCCCAGGTGCTGGCGCAGGTCGGGCGTGGCGGTGCGGCCCGCATAGGCCGCGCCGCCGGGCTGGCGCGCCACCACGGTGCCCTGGCGGTCGATCACGGTGGCCACCCAGCCCTCGGGCAGTCGCTGGCCGTCGATGATGCGCTGCAGCGCGGCCGGCTCCAGAATGACGGCGACGTTGAGCACCGCACGGCCGTCGCGCAGCACCGGCTCCAGCAGGCTGGCGTGACTGGCCGGGCCCGGCTTGCCAGGCGGCAGGCCGAGGATCGTGGGTGCCTCTGCAAACGGCTGCGGCGGCGCGGCGTCTTGCGGCGCTGCTGCCGTCGCCGTGGGGTGCTGCACCGGGCGGGTGCTGAGCAGCGTCCGGTCGCGCGAGCGCAGTTCGACCCAGCCGCCCATGTCACGCAAACCCTGGCGGGCCTGTCGCTCGAAGACGGCGAGCTGCTCGTCGGACAGATCGGGCGCGTTGTCCAGCGCACGCGACAGTGCCAGCACGCTGGCGATGGTGGCCCGCCGCGACAGCTCGCTGTCCACCACCAGCGACAGCGCGCGGGTGGTCTCGCGCAGGTTGCGCTGCAAGGCCTCGCGCTCGACGGTGTAGGTGTGGGCGATCAGCAGCAGCGCGGCCACCACGCCCGGCGCCAGCACCGACAACACCAACAGCAGCAGACGGGACCGGATCGAGATCGACATCGAGGTGCTCGGGCGCTGCCCATCGTTGACGAAGACTGCGGCGGCAGGCGCCTGCCGGCGTGCACGATAGCGCGCACTGCCCGCCGCGCCGCGCTGCCGGTCTTCGGCCGCCACGTCAGCGAAAGAAAGCGGCGCCGCGCGCCAGAGATTGCGGCCAACGGGGCCAGCGCGCAGCCCCCGACTGCGGGGGGAGGGCCGGCTGCTGGCCGGCGCGCAGCGCCCCGTCACGCAAGCGCTGCTGTAGCGCGGCAGCGAAGTCTTCGTCCAGCACCACCAGCCCGGCATGCGGGCTGTGCAGCGCGGCGGGTTGCAGCTCGGTGCCCACGCTCGACCAGACACCGTCGATGACGCAGGCCCGCACCCGCGGTGTGCCGGCTGGCCCACCGTCGCCTGCCAGGCCCGCGGCGGGCCCGACCGTCACGCCGACGCCTGCGGCCTGAAGCCGGCCGGCCTGCGCGCCGGCAGCGTGGTCCAGCAGCAATTCGGTGCGCACGCCGCGCGCTGCGGCCGCCAGCAGCGCCTGCATCACGGCGCGCGGCAGCGGCCCGCCGCTAGCCGCCAGCAGGATGGTGCTGCGCGCGGTGGCCAGGGCGCCCAGCAGCGCCGCATGGCCGGGGTTGGTGCCGCTGCCGGCGCGCCAGGGCGCCAGCCCCACGCGCTGGCGGCCTGCCGGCCGCAGCGCCGGAAAGTAGCGCGCCTGCTGCATCGGCCCGCTGGCCACATGCTGCCAATGCGCGATGAACTGGCGCTGCAGCCGCTGAAGCACCGGCCCTTCCAACTGCACCTGCGGTTGCACCTGCGGCTGCGTCTGCGCGGCCACGGCACCGCCGTCATCGCCGTCATCGCCGTCACCACTCTGTGCGCCAGGGTCGAAGCCGCCGATGAAGGCGGTGCGGCCGTCGATGACCGCCAGGTCGTGGGCACCGGGCTGGCGGGCTTGCAGCGCGCCGCCCAGGCGCAGTTGCCAGCGCCGCACCGGCCGGTGCTCGCACAGGCTGACGCCGGCCCGCCGCAGGCTGTCGAGAAAGCGGCCGGCGCCGCGCAGCGGCCCCACGCTGTCGAACAGCAGGTTCACCCGCACGCCCGCCCGGCAGCGGTCCACCAGCCGGCGCGCCAATTCGTCGCCGTCGGCCCACGCCTGCGCCTCGACAAGATTGCAGGCGATGTTGATGTGGTCGGCCGCTGCCGCAATGGCGCTGAACTGCGCGTCCCGCGCGGCCTGTGCGCCGGGCAGCAGCGTCACCCGGTTGCCGCCCAGCAGCGGCTCACCGATGCGGCGCACCAGTTCATGCGCATGGCAGTTGGCATGCGCTTGCAGCGTGGCCTGGCCACTGACATCGACGGGGACGCTGTGCACGGCGGTGGGCCGCGGCAGTGCCGCGCGTGGTGGGAGTCGAACCGCGCGGCAAACGGCGTGCCTGCGGTGCGCTCACGTCTTGCGGCCGTGGCGCACCGGCCAGCGCCCGCGCTGTGCCTCCAGCAGCGCATGCAGCGTGGGCGGCGGCCGGTGCTGCCCGTCCAGATAGACGCACAGGCCGCGCAGGCGCCGGTGGCGGCGCACCAGCGCCCGCACGCCGATCAGCACCGGCACGGCCACCAGCGCGCCGACGACGCCCCACACCCAGCCCCAGAACATCACCGACAGAAAAACCGACAGCGGGCTGAGCAACAGCCGCCGGCCGATGATCCACGGGCTGATCAAATTGCCTTCGACGGCGTGGATGGCCACGAAGGCGGCGGCCGGCGCCAGCATGGCCGGGCCGTCGCCCAGGCTCAGCATGCCGGCCAGCAGCAGCAGCACCACCATCATCAGCGGCCCGATGTAGGGCACGAAGATCACCACGCCGGTGGCCACGCCCCACAGCATGGGGTTGGGCAGGCCGATCGCGTTCAGCGCCAGCCCGGTGGTGATGCCCACGCCCAGGTTGATCAGGCTCATCGCCACCAGATAGTGCGCGATGTCGCGCTGGGCAGCGCGAAAGCCGCCCAGCAGCAGCGCCCGCATCCGCCGCCGCGGCAGCGCCTCGACACAGCGGCCCAGCAGCCAGTGCTCGGACGCCAGCATGAAATACAGCAGGATCACGGTGGCCGCGGCCGATGCGGCAAAGGCTGCGCTGCGGCCCAGCAGCAGGCCGGTGAGGGCGACGCCTTCGCTGGCCAGCCGCTCCTTCACCGGGTCTGCCTCGCGCGGCGCGGGGGCCGGCGACGCCGCCGTCGGCGCCGCGCGGGCAGGCGGCTCCAGCCCGGGAATGGCGGCGCGCAGCCTGTCGATCTGCTTGAGCGCCTGCTCCAGCGTGGCGGGTGCGCGCTGCCACCACTGCGCCGCGGGCTCGGCCAGCACGGCAGCCAGCGGCACCACGCTGCCCAGCAGCGCCACCACCACCAGCCCGGCGCCCAGCGCTTCCGGCACGCCGTGCTGGCGCTGCCAGCGCACGGCAGGCGTCAGCACGAAGGTCAGCACCAGCGCAATCACCACTGGCGCCAGCAGCACCTGCGCCTCGCGCAGCATCAGCACCAGTGCCAGCGCGAACAGCCCGCGCAGCGCCCAGCGGCCCCGGCCGCCGGGCTCGGCGTCCGGGGTGGCGCGCGGCTCGGGCAAGGCGGCGGCTGCGTCAGTTGCCGGTGCGCACGATGATGTTGTTGCGCACGTCCTTCACGTCGGGCACCGCGCGCGCGGTGGCGCCGGCCTTGTCCTTCTCGGCCTGGGTGGCGGCAAAGCCGGCGAGCTGCACGGTGCCGTTGAGCGTCTCGACGTTGATGCGCATCGCGCTCACCGCCGGGTCTTCGGCCATCCTGGCCTTCACCCGCGTGGTGATGGTGGCGTCATCGACATACTGGCCGACGCTGCTCTGGCCGCTGGTGACGGCGCAGCCGGTCAGGGTGGCGGCGCCGAAGGCCAGGCAGGCGCTCAGCATCAAAGGTGTGGTCTTCATGGGTGTGGCCCTCGCGTTGCAGTGGCCGCTGCGTCGGCAAAGAACGCTCCCGTCGATGGGAATGGGGTTTGCCGCAAGCCGGCCATGAGTTCAGACGAGCACCACCTGTCCGCTTCCACCGACGACCCGCTGGCCTTGCTGCGCGGCTGCCACCGGCGCATCCTGGCGCTGCTGGACGATTACGCGCTGCTGGTGGCCGGCGACGGCAGCGTGGCCGACCGCACCGCGCTGATCGGCCGGCTCGGCAACCAGTTGCGCGCGCACACGCGGGTGGAGGCCGAGCTGTTCTATCCCGCGCTGGGCGATGCACCCGAGATGCTGCGCCAGGCGCATGCCGACTACGACAGCCTGGTGGCGCAGATCGAGGGCCTGGCGGCCAGGACGCCAGGCGCCGCCGGGGTGGACCAGCAGGTGGCCGCGCTGGGCAAGGCCGTGCGCGCCCACGTGGCGCTCGAGGAACAGCGGCTCTTCCCGCTGGCCGCCGGGGTGGACCGCCAGGCGCTGGGGCCGCGCATGGCCGTGCGGCTGGCGCAGTTGCTGGGCGAGCAGGGGCCGGATTGAGCGCTGCTCAGGCTGCCGGGGGGCTGCCGGTGGTGCCGTTCGCGGCATTGGCGGCATTGGTGACATTGGCGCTGTTCGCATTTGCGCTGGCGGTGCGGTTGGCGGCGGCGCGGCGCGGCGTGCCGACCACGCTGCTGACCATGCCGTTTGCAGCCCCGTTTGCAACGCCGTTTGCAGCCCCGCTCGCAACGCCGCCAGCAACGCCGTCCACCCCGGCAGCCACCGGCGCCACGCGTCGCTGCGCCTCCGGCCGCGGCCGGGCCAGCCGGGTCATCAGCGCAGCCACGCGCTCCACGTTGTCGCTCAGCGCCATGCGCTCCACGGCGCGCTGGCGGGCGCGGGCGCCCATCGTCGCGCGCAGCGCGCTGTCGTTGAGCAGCGTTGCAGAGCGTGCGGCAATGTCGTCGAAGTCGTTGGTGGCCACCAGCCAGCCGGTGCGGCCATGCTCCACCATGTCGGGCACGCCGCCCACCCGTGTGGCCACCACCGGCAGGCCGCTGGCCATGGCCTCCATCAGCGCCAGCGGCATGGCCTCGGAGTGCGAGGTGGAGACCACGATGTCCAGCTCGTTGTAGATCGCCGGCATGTTCTCGCGGTTGCCCAGCAGGTGCACGCGGTCTTCCAGGCCGCATTGCCGGATCAGCGCGCGGACGGGCGCGAGCATCGGGCCTTCGCCCACCATCACGCAGTGCATTGCCGGGCAGCGGCTCTTCAGCAGCAGCATCGAGCGCACGAAGACCTCGGGCGCCTTCTCCGGCGACAGCCGGCCCACGTAGCCCACCAGCGGCTGCGCTGCGTCCAGCCCGAGGCTGCTGCGCAGGCCGGCAGCGCCGCCGGCACGCGGCTGGAAGACATCGGTGTCCACGCCGTTCGTCTCGCAACTGAGCCGGCTCTGGCTGACGCCCAGGCCCAGCGCATGGAAGTAGCTCTGGCGGCACACCACGCTGAGGTGGCTGCCCACCGCCCGGTGCAACTCCAGGTCCAGCACGCCGATGTCGCGGCCGTGGATGGTGGCCAGCACCGGCGTGTCGGTCAGCCGCCCGGCCAGCCCGGCCAGCATGTGGGCGTTGGGCAGGTGGGCATGCAGCAGGTCCACGCCACCGGCCTTGACGATGGACGCCGTCATCTGGATCGACGTCCAGGGCGCGTCGTCCGGCATCGGCACCGCCATCACGTCGATGTCCAGCGCGCGCAAGCGGTCGGTGTAGGGGCTTTCGAAGGGGCACAGCGCGGTGACCTTGAAACGGCTGCGCGGCAGCCGCTCGATCAGCCGGTGCACCCAGCTTTCCATGCCGCCGACGATGGCGTTGCCGATGACCTCCAGCACATGGATGCGCGCGCCCAGCGGCTGCGCCGTGGTGGCTGCGGCGTCCATCAGCAGCACACCGGCTGCCAGGCGCGGCTGCGCAGCAGCCAGCCGGGCGCGCGGCCCGGTGTCGCAGCCGACCCGGCGCCATGCGCAGCCACGGGCGGGGCGGCCGGCGTCTCACGCGGCGCCTGGCGCGGCGCGGGCGGCTGCCCCGCGCCGCCTTCGCGCCCGAGCCAGGCCGCCGCGGTGCCGCTCCACATCTGCGCCCGCGTGTCGGCGTCCAGTTCCAGCGTGTCCATCAAGTCCTCCAGCCAGCCGCGCCGCTCGGCGATCTGGGCGCCGGGGCAGGGAAGAAAACAATCGCTGCCGAACTGCAGCAGCCCCGGCCCCAGCACCTCCAGTGCGCGTTGGAGCACCTCCAGCCGGTACGGCGGCGGCGGCCCGAAAGACAGGTCGAAGCGGAATGCCGCCTTCGCGTCCGGCACGCCGTGGATGCGGTCGATCAGGCCCAACGCAATGGCTTCGTCGGTCCACGGCCAGCCCAGGTGGGCCAGCGTGACGCGCACACCCGGGTGGTCACGCAGCACCTCGAAAAAGCTCGGCCGGCAGAAGCGGCCCGAGCGGCCGTCGATGAAGATGCCGCTGTGGAAGAGCAGCGGCAGCTTCAGCGCACCGGCCACCGCGAAGGTGGGCTGCACCGCGTCGTCATAGGGGTACCAGCCGCTGGGCACCATCTTCGCGCCGCTCAAGCCGCTGTCGATGGCGCGCCGCAGGTCGTCGGGCGCGCCCGGCTTGGCCGGGTTGACGACGGCCAGCCCCACCAGCCGGTCTTCGTGGCCGCGCACCAGCGCCGCCAGGTGGGCGTTGGCGCGGCGCAGCGACGCGGGGTCGTCCAGCGCATAGCCATCGGAGAGAAAAGGCGCGAGCAGCACGCCGACGTCGATGCCGGCGTCGTCGAGCGAACGCAGCACGTCTGTGCTGCTTTCGCGCCCGGTGCAGTGGAGGTGGGCGTCGATGAGCATCCGGTTCAGGCGCGCGCCCCGGCTGCCGCCACCAGCGGCGCGTGCGGGGCCGGCAGCGCCGGTGCCCGGCCGGCCGTCGGCGGCAGGACGGCCATGCTGTGCAGCGCGGCCGTTATCAGTGCGTGAACGCATTCGGCGCTGCGGTCCCAGGACTGCGACGAGACGAGATTGAGCATCTCCATCGCGCGCCGGCAGCGCGCCGCGGGCGTCTCGGCCAGCACCTGCTCGCAGGCCAGCACGAAGCCGTCGCGGCCCTGCGCCACCTGCACCGCGCTGCCGTACAGCAGCACCACGTCGTTCACCGGCGTGCTCACCACCGGCTTCTCGCCGGCCATGTATTCCAGCGTCTTGGTGGGGCTGATGAAGCGGGTGGATTCGTTCAGCGCAAACGGCATCAGGCACAAGTCCCAGCCGGCCAGCAGGTAGGGCAGGCGGTCGTAGGGCTGCATGCCCAGCCACAGGATGTTGGGCCGCTGCGGCAGCGCCTCCTGCGCGATCTTCACCACCGGGCCCACCATCACGAGCTGCCATTCGGGGTGGGCATCGGCCACGGCGGCCACCAGCGACAGGTCCAGCCGCTCGTCGATGACGCCGAAGTAGCCCAGCCGCGGACGCGGCAGCGCGCCTTGCAGCGCTTCGGCGGCCAGCGCGTGCTCGCTGCCGGGCACCAGCCGCCCGGGCTCGTAGTGGGCGGCGTCCACCGAGCTGGGAATGCAGTGCGCGTTGGCATGCAACTCGCGCTTGGCCTGGTACAGCGACGGCCCGCCGGTGAACAGCACGTCGGCCCGCTTCAGCAGCGCTGTCTCGCGCTGGCGGAGCTGGCGCGGCGCGTCTTTGAAGGCCGCGAGTTCGTCCATGCAGTCATAGACCAGGCAGCGCAGGTCCAGCATCTTGACCAGCGGCAGCGCCATCGGCGTGTAGAGCCAGACCACCGCTTCCGCAATGCCCTGCTGCCGCAGATGGCTGCCCAGCAGCGGCTCCAGCACGGCGAGCTGGTCATCGTGGAAGCCGGCGGCCCGCACGGGGGTGTGCGGCACCAGCACCGTGAGGTGGGGGCCGTGTTGCTGGCATTGCAGACGCGCCGGGCCGTCGGCATGGACAGGCTCTTCGACGAAGACCACGCGCCACCTGCCGGCCAGGCGCGACAGCAGATGCTGCGGTCGCTGATAGACGAAGCTCCAGCGCAGGTGGGAGAAGACGACGAGAACGGGTGGGAGCGTGAGAGGCTTGGGGGACATGGGGCGCATTTCGAGATGAGCGGCCGCGCGCGGCCTGATGGGGTGGAGGCACCTCGGGGGGCCGCCGTGGCGGCTGCGTGGCGCCCGGGCTGTGGTGTCAGATCTTGCGGCTGGTGGTGCCGCTTGCGCGCACCACGCCGTTGGTCGGCGGCGGGCCGCCCGGCAGGCCGTCGGCGCTGCCTTGCTGGCCTTTGCCGCCGGCACCGACCGTCTCTTCGGCCGCGACTTCCTCGCCGTCGTCGTCAGCGTCGCTGGCGTCGCTGGCGTCGCTTTCGGTCTCGGCTTCGGCATCGGCGGCGGTGAGTTCCTCACGCCGCTGGTTCATCTGGGCGGCCAAACCTTCCCAGTCGAGCCTGGCGCTTTCGAGCTGCGGAAAGATCTCGCCTTCTTCTTCCTTCACGTGGTGGATCACGTACTCGCAGAGCACGGTAAAGCGGGCGGCGTATTTCTCGTCGTCCGGGCCCATGCCCTGCAACTGGTCGATCAGCATGTGCATGGACTCGTGCTCGACCTCGGCTTCGTCGATGAGGTCGGCCTCGGCGATGGCGCCGCGCGCCGCGGGGTAGAGCAACTCTTCCTCCAGTGCGGCGTGCACCGCCAGCTCGGACAACACCTGCTGCACGATGGCTTCGCAGTCTTCGGGGCTGTCTTCCAGGTCGAGCTTGTTGAAGTCGCGGTAGGCCTTTTTCACGCGCTTGTGATCGTCCTTCAACTGCTGGAGGATGTCGGTTCTGGCGGCGGTGGCAGCGCGGCTGTTGGCGCGGGTGCTTGGCATGTCGGTTCTCCCGGGTGTCGCAGTTGATGCGGCCGAATCGGCAAACGAGGTGCCAAAGCCACCGCCCGCGCCGACCGCCGGCCGGGGCAGGGCGGCGTGCCTGCCGGCACGCTTTGCCGCAAAAGCCGGTGGATCGGTAAATCGGGAGCGCCGTTTGCCCGCAACGCTGGCGCCTCGCCCGGCGAAAGGTCGGCGCTGGCCGCGCCCACCTGCCCTGCCGCACGAGGGAAGAACGCCCTTTTTGTGTCAGAGCGCATCGCTGTGCCACGCCACGGCACGGGCATTGCAATTCGCCTTGCCGGGCTGGCCGCTGCTGCGTGCAACAGCCCCTACCGCATGACGAGGAGCCCGCAGTGGGATCTATGGAATTTCGTGCCGAGCACCGGCAGACACAGACACTTTCGCCACGTTTGCAGCACGCCGTGCGGCTGCTTCAGATGTCGTCGCTGGACTTCGCGACCATGGTGCGCGACAAGCTCGGCCAGAACCCCTTCCTGGAAGCCGAGGACGGCGACGGCGACGACGGCGAAAGCGAAGGCCAACTGGCAGACGGTGAAGCCGGCGAACACGGCGAATCGCAGGAATCCGAAGGCGCCGCGCTGGCCGACAACGAGCGCGACGACCGCGACGGCATGGACGACCGCGATGACCGCGACATGTGGCAGGCCGACGGTGCCTCGTCGATGCGCCGCGCGGAAGACGGCGAGATGTCGGCGATGGAGATGATGAGCGTCGAGACGACGCTCAACGCGCATCTGCACGGCCAGCTCAATGTGCTGCCGCTGTCGCAGCGCGACCTGCTGCTGGCGCGCATGGTGGTGGAGTCGCTCGACGACGACGGCTATCTGCGCACGCCGCTGCCCGAGCTGATGGAGATGGCGCAGTTCGTCGATCCACCGGTCAGCCTGCCGGAGCTTCAGATCGCATTGCGCCGCGTGCAGTCGCTGGACCCGGCAGGCGTGGGCGCACGCAGCGTCGGCGAGTGTCTGCAACTGCAACTGCCCACCATCACCTGCGCCGAGACGCGCGCCATGGCGCAGACCATCGTCGGCCAGCATCTGCAAAGCCTGGCAGCGCGTGACGTCAACGCACTGGCGGCGCACCTGGGCCAGACACCGGCGCGGGTGGAAGCGGTGTGCGACCGCATCCGCCGGCTCGACCCGCGGCCCGGCTGGCGCTTCGGCTCGCCGCAGGTGGCCTACATCGTGCCGGACGTGGTGGTGCGCAAGCACCGCGGCCAGTGGACCGTGCAGCTCAACCCCGCCATCGTGCCGCGCGTGCGCTTCAACCACGTCTATGCAGAGCTGTTCCAGCGCCACCGCACGACGCAGAACACCGAGCTGGCCGGCCACCTGCAAGAGGCGCGCTGGACGCTGCGCAACGTGGAGCAGCGCTTCTCCACCATCCTCAGCGTGGCCGAGGCCATCGTGCGCCGGCAGCGCCACTTCCTGGAGTTCGGCGCGATGGCGATGAAGCCGCTGGTGCTGCGCGAGATCGCCGAGGAAGTGGGCATCCACGAATCGACCGTCTCGCGCGTGACCAACAACAAGTACATGGCCACGCCCATCGGCGTCTTCGAGCTGAAGTACTTCTTCTCGCGCGCGATGGTCAGCGCCAACGGCAGCGCCTGCTCGGGCACCGCCATCCGCGGCCTGATCAAGGACATCATCGACGCTGAAAAGCCGGAAGAGCCGCTGTCGGACGCAGAGATCACGCGGCAGCTTGCCGGCCAGGGGCTGGTGGTGGCGCGCCGCACGGTCACCAAGTACCGGCAGATGCTGCGCATCGAGTCCATCGAGCGCCGCCGCCGGCACAGTTGAAAGCGGCGGCGGCCCGCCTTTACTTTCCGTCCTTGCCGTTGGCTGACGGCGCAGCGCCTGTCACGCCGGGGGTTTCGGTGGCGCTGCCCGGCCGGCCGCCACCGAAGCCGTGGCCGCTCTCGCCATAGCCGCCCTGGCTGCCTTGGCCGGAGCTGCCGAAGCTGCTGCCGCCCTGGCCGTAGCCCTGGCTCGCCTGGCCGCCTTGGCCGTGCCGCTGGCTGCCCTCGTCGCTCTGGCCGTCGCCACCATCGGCATGCGCGCCTTGTCCTGCTTGTCCTGCTTGGCCTGCTTGGCCTGCTTGGCCTGCTTGTCCTGTTTGTCCTGTTTGTCCTGTTTGGCCGCCTTCACCCGGCTGCCCATAGGCGCCCTGGTTCTCCTGGCTGTAGCCGCTCGGGCCATCGCCGCCCTGCCCACCCAAGCCGCTCTGGCCCAGGCTGCCCTGGCCACGGCCGAAGCGGCTATCGTCGTCGTAGCCGCCTTGCCGGTGGCCGCTTTCGCCGGGCTGGCCCCGCCAGTCGCCGTAGTTGCTGCCGGCCTGGCTGCGCTGGCTGTCGGCGTGCTGGTCGCAGGACTCGCCGCTGGCGCCCTGATCCTGGCGCCGGCTGCCGTCTGGCTGGCGGCCCTGGTCGTGCTGTTCTGTCATTCCTTGGTTCCTTTCACAGAAGTGTTGGAGCCAGGCTTGTACCGGCCCGCGCGCGGAGGGCGGCAACCGCCGTTCCCATCGGCCACAGCGCGCAGGGCGGCGACGGGTACACCCATTGCCCCCATGTGGACTGAAATCCGATGGAGACGCAGATGAACGAATCCCCTGTCGTGACCGGCCTCTTCCGAGACCGTGACAGCGCCGAACGCGCCTACCAGGGCGTGGTGGAACGTGGCTACGACCGCAAGGACGTGAACCTGCTGATGTCCGACGAGACGCGACAGCGCCACTTCGGCGACCCGCGCTCACGCCAGACCGAGATGGGCAGCAAGGCGGCCGAAGGCGCCACCATCGGGGCCGGCCTGGGCGGCGCGGTGGGCGCCATCGCCGCGGCGCTGGTGGCGGTGGGCACCTCGGTGGCGCTGCCGGGGCTGGGGCTGGTGATCGCCGGGCCGGTGGCCACCGCGCTGGCCGGCGCGGGTGCCGGCGGCGTGGCCGGTGGGCTGATCGGCGCGCTGGTGGGCTGGGGCATCCCCGAAGAGCGCATCAAGGAGTACGAATCGGGCATCCGCGAAGGCGGCATCCTGATGGGCGTGCGCCCGCGCAGCGACGACGACGCCAGCTACTTCCAGCAGCACTGGCGCGAGTCCCGCGGCGAAGCCGTCCACAACTGAACCGCAACAGGAGCACCGACCGATGACGACCGACGACAACCAGTCCATCCGCAAGCACCTCTGGGACATGCTGGGCGGCATCCGCTTCGCGATGTTCACCACGCGCGGCCCGGACGGCGGCCTGCGCTCACGCCCGCTGACGACGCAGAACGACAAGAACGACAGCGGCTTTCAGCTCTGCTTCTTCATCGGTGCCGACAGCGAGGTGGCCGCCGACGTGGCTGCCGACGCCAGCGTGCACGTGGGCTATGCTGACCCCGGCAAGGACCAGTACATCTCCATCGGCGGCCAGGCCGAGGTGCGGCACGATCCGGCGCGCCAGGCGGCGCTGTTCTCGCCGATGGCCAAGAGCTGGTTCCCAGGCGGCGCGGACGACCCCAACCTGCGGCTGCTCACCGTGCGCATCGACAGCGCCGAATACTGGGACGTGACCGACAGCAAGATGGTGCAGCTCTACAAGATGGCCAAGGCGGCGATCTCCGGCGACCCGCCCAAGGACATGGGCGAGCACCGCGAGTTGAAGGGCTGAACGGCTGAACGGTCGATGACGGCACCGGCACCGCGCCTCAGCGCGGTGCCACCCGCCACACCACGTTGGCCACGTCGTCGGCCACCAGCAGCGCGCCCTTGGCGTCCAGCGCCACGCCCACCGGCCGGCCCAGCGCGTCGCCATCGGCATTCAGAAAGCCGCTCAGCACATCGACCGGCTGGCCTTGCGGCTTGCCGTTGACGAAAGGCACGAAGACGACCTTGTAGCCCGAGTGCGGCCTGCGGTTCCACGAGCCATGCTCGCCGATGAACATGCCCTGCTGCGCGCCGAAGGCAGCGGCCAGCGGGCTGCCCTGCGGCGCGAAGGCCAGGCCCAGCGCCGCGACATGGGCGCCCAGCGCGTAGTCGGGCACCACCGCCTTGGCCACCTGCGCAGGCTGCTGCGGCTCGACGCGCACATCCACGTGCTGGCCGTACCAACTGTAGGGCCAGCCGTAGAAGCCGCCGTCCTGCACCGATGTCAGGTAGTCGGGCACCAGGTCGCTGCCGATCTCGTCGCGCTCGTTCACCACGGCCCACAGCGTGTTGCTGCCGGGCTCCCAGGCCATGCCGTTGGGGTTGCGCAGGCCGCTGGCAAAGACACGTGCGCTGCCGCTGGCGCGGTCGATCACCCAGATGGCGGCGCGGCCCTCTTCTGCCGCGATGCCGTTCTCTGCCACGTTGCTGTTCGAGCCCACGGTGGCGTACAGGCGCTTGCCGTCGGGGCTGGCGATGAGGTTCTTCGTCCAGTGGTGGTTGATCGGGCCGCCCGGCAGGTCGGCCGTCTTCTGGCCTTCGGCGGTGATCTTGGTGTCGCCGGTCTTGTACGGGTACTCCCAGATGCCGTCTGTGTTGGCAACGAAGAACCTGTCGCCCACCAGCGCCATGCCGAAGGGCGAGTGCAGGCCTTGCAGGAAAACGGTCTGCACTTCGGGCCGGCCGTCGCCGTCGGCATCGCGCAGCAGCGTGATGCGGTTGGCGCTGGGCGTGCCGGCACCGGCGCGCTTCATCACCAGCTTCATCACCCAGCCCTTGATGCCCTTGCCGTCTTCGGGCCGCGGCGGCGCATTGCTCTCGGCCACCAGCAGATCACCGTTGGGCAGCACATGCAGCCAGCGCGGGTGGTCCAGCCCGCGGGCCAGCGCGGTGACCTGCAGCCCGGCTGCCACGGTGGGCATCTGGCCGGCAGCAAAGCCCACCGCAGGCGCGATGTGCACGGTGGGCAGCAGGGTCTTGTTGGGCTCGCCCAGCGTGGGTCGCGGGCCGACGTCGGCCGCTGGCGGCAACCGTGATGCTTCTCCGCAGGCCGCCAGACAAGCGGCCAGACAGGCCGCCGCCAGCAGCGGCAGCCCAGGTGCAACCCGGCTCACGCCGCGACCGCGTCGGGCCGCACTGGCGCGCGGTCAGGCTCGGACGGCGTCGAGATGCGGCGCAGCGCTTCTTCCACGCCCGCCGGCTGGCGCGCCGCCAGGTCGCCCAGCGAGACGATGCCCACCAGATGGCCGATGTCGTCCACCACCGGCAGCCGGCGGATCTGCACCGTGGCCATCTGCTGCAGCACTTCGGCGGGGCTCTGGCTGGCGGTGCAGCAGCGCACGCCTTCGCTCATCACCAGTTGCACTTCGGTGACGGCCGGGTCCAGCCCGGCGGCGATGGCGCGCACCGTGATGTCGCGGTCGGTCAGGATGCCGCGCACCTCCCATTCGTCGCACACCGGCAGGCAGCCGACGTTCAACTCGTCCATCAACTGTGCTGCGCGGCGCACGGTCTCTTCGGGCCGCACGGAGATCGGCTCGCGTGTCATCAGGTTGGCGATGGTGGTCATTGCAGTTGGCGCGAGTGGTGGCGGCACGATATTGGCAAGTGCGGTGCCCGGCACTGCGCGTTGCTGCCAGACCTGAGCCTGTGCAGCCCGGCCCGCCGACGGGTCAGGCCGGCAGCATGTGCAGCAGCAGATCAGCGCCTTGCCGGCTGGGCTGCACCAGCAGCGCAGGCCGGCCCAGCGCGTCTTCGTCGGCGTCGGGCTCCAGCTCGGCCAGCGGTTCGCCGGCCACTGCCGGCAGCGCCACCAAGGCCATGCCGAGGATGACGCGGCGCCAGCGGCCCGTGCCGGGCAGTGCGTCGGCATGCTTTCGATGTGCAGCCATGGCGTCCTCCTATGAAGCCCTTGTCGCGCTGCGCCATCAATCGGCGTGCCCGGGGTGCCAGCCTTGCTCGCGCCGGGCGGCCGGCGCCTTCGCACACCGCCGCAAGAATTGCCGACGGGCTTGCCGATTGCCCGTGACCGGCATGCAAACCCAGAACCGCCCCGCCGACGATGCCGTCGAACTGCTCCTCACCCAGCACCGCCGGCTGGAAAGCCTGTGGCAAGGCGTGCTCGACGAAGAAGACCCCGCTGCGCGCAACACGCTGGTGGCGGAGGCCGGCGACGAGCTGGTGCTGCACGTGAGCGCCGAGGAAACGGTGTTCTACCCGGCGGTGCGCGAGTCACGCACCGAAGACATCCTGCTCGAATCTCTGGAAGAGCATCTGTCGCTGAAGCGGCTGCTGGCCGACCTGTTGCAACTGGCGCCGCAGGACGCCACCTTCGGCGCCAAGTGCAAGGTGCTCCAGGAGCAGACGGCGCACCACCACCGCGAGGAAGAAGAGCACCTCTTCCCCAAGGTGCTCACCTTGCTCGGCGCAGAGCGCCGGCTAGCGCTGGGCCGCGAGATGCTGCAACACCAGGGCGCGCTGCGCCGCTCCGGCCAGCCGCGCAACGCGGTGTTGTCGCAGACCGACGCGGCCGAGCCGCTGCCCGATTGACGGCCCGCGGCGGCGCCCCGGCTCAACTGCCGCCGGGCTCGGAGATCTGGCGCACCGCTTCGTCGATGTGGCCGCTCTGGCGCAGCGCCAGGTCGCCCAGCGAGACGATGCCGACCAGTTCCTTGTCGATGTTGATCACCGGCATGCGCCGCACCTGCGCTTCGCCCATCAGGCGCATCACTTCCTGGGTGTCCTGGTCTTCGGTGCACCACTGCGCGTTGGGGCTCATCACGTCGGACACGCAGGCCTGCGTGGGTGTCAGCCCGGCGGCGGTGCCGCGCACGGTGATGTCGCGGTCGGTCACCATGCCCAGCAGCAGCTTGCCGCTGCAGACGGGCAGCGCGCCCACGTCCAGTTCCTGCATGAGCTGCGCGGCGCGTTGCAGCGTGTCTTCGGGCGCCACCACCTGCACGGCGGGCGACATGATTTCAGAGACGTTGGGCATGGTGCAGCTCCTTCAGCGGCAGGGTGGGGTAGGGCACACGCGGCTTGACGGGCACCGGCCGGCGCGCCAGCAGCGCCACCAGCGGCGCACGCCGCTTCAGCACCTCGAAGCAATGGCGGTAGCTGGCGTTGCTGGGGTGCACGCCGTCTCGCGCGAAGTAGGTGGCGGTGTCGCGCGCAAACATCTCGCCGCCGCTGTGGTGCACGAAGTCGATGAACTCCGCGCCGGCCGCCTGGGCCTCACGCGCCAGCATGCGCATCGTGCGGGCCGTCTGCCAGCCCAGCAGCCAAGACAGCGGCGGCACGAAGACAGGCGCGCTGCCGATGTTGGCGCTGCCCAGCCAGACGGTGCGCCGCGCCACCGTCTGCAGCCCGCCCAGCAGCCGGCGCGCCTGCTGTGCCAGGCGGTGCCCGGGTGTGAGCTTGAGCACGTCGTTGCCGCCGACGAAGACCAGCGCCAGATCGAAGCGTTCGCCTGCGGCCACCAGCGGCGCCAGTTGCGCCAGCGCGTCGGCCAGCCGCGCGCCGTTGGCGCAGCGGTTGACGATCTGCACGCCAGGGAATTCGGTCGCGAGCAGGCCGCACAGGCTGTGTTCTGGCTGGTCGGCGCCCACGCCCACGCCGGTGCTGTCGCCCAGCACCAGCACGCGCGCATTGCAGCGCGGCGGGTGCACCTCAAACGCCCGTGCCCGGCGCGCCAGGCGCCGCCCGTTGTCGATGGCACGGCGCAGCATCCAAGCCTGCCACGCCAGGCTGCCGGCGGCCGCCACGGCCAGCGGCAGGGCCAGCCAGCCAGCGTGAGGCTGAAGCCGGGGCGGCGGTGGGAGCTTGGAAGGCAGGCGCATGAGGGGCAGTCGAGGAAGCTTGCGATGCGCTGTTCTGCAAACGGCGTTCCCAGCCGGGGCCGGCGCCGGACAACACGCTGTTCAGGAACGCGGCCTGCCGCTTGCCTGCACGGCATTTCGCCGCATTTGCACAGGAGTACCCCGCATGGACCGAACCGTTTCTCCCTCGCCCAACGCACCCCGATCCGCCGGCTCCGTGCTGTCGGTCGTGGCCCTGGTGCTGCTCGTCGTCGGCGGCCTGAACTGGGCGCTGGTCGGCTTGTTCAACCTCGACCTGGTCGCCACGCTGTTCGGTGACATGAGCTTGCTCTCGCGTGTGGTCTATGTGCTGGTCGGCCTGGCAGCGCTGTACGCGCTGACGCTGTTCCCGCGCGTCAGCCGCCCGGCGGTCTGACCCGGCGCCATGCCGCGCGCACTCTGGAAAGGCGCCATCACCTTCGGGCTGGTGCATGTGCCGGTGACGCTGTACCCGGCATCGCAGTCGTCGGCGATCGACTTCGACTGGCTGGACGCGCGCAGCATGGACCCGGTGGGCTACAAGCGCATCAACAAGCGCACCGGGAAAGAGATGGTCAAGGAGAACATCGTGCGCGGCGTCAAGCACGGTGACGGCGAGTACGTGGTGCTCAGCGACGACGAGATCAAGAACGCCTACCCGCGCACCACGCAGACCATCGAGCTGGAATCTTTTGCCTCGCCGCAGGAGATTCCCTTCGTCCACCTCGACCACCCCTACTACCTGGAGCCGCACAGCCGGGGCGACAAGGTCTATGCCTTGCTGCGCGACGCGATGGCTGCCTCCGGCAAGGTGGGCATTGCGCGCCTGGTGATCCAGACCAAGGAACATCTTGCCGCCTTGATTCCCGATGGCCCGCTGCTGATGCTGGACACGCTGCGCTGGGCCAGCGAGATCCGCAGCCCGGCAGAGCTGAAGCTGCCGCCGGTGGGCAAGGCCGGCGCCGTGAAGGACAGCGAGATGAAGATGGCGCAGGCGTTGATCGAGGAGATGACGGCGCCGTGGGACGCATCGAAGTACGAAGACCGCTTCCAGGCCGCCGTGATGGCGTTGGTGGACCGCAAGGCCGAGCAGGGCGACACAGCCCGCGTCGAGCCGCTGGAAGAGGGCGAATCGGCCGGCCGCGCGACCAACGTGGTGGACCTGACCGATTTGCTCAAGCGCAGCCTGGGCGGCGGGCGGGACGCGCCGCAGCCCAAGGCCGACAAGCCGGCGGCAAAGCCGGCTGCCAAGGCAGCGAAGGCCACCAAGGCGGCAGCCAAGCGGGCCTGAAGCGCCTGAACTTGCCTGAAGCTCCTGAAGCGCCTGAAGCGCAGTCAGCGCCTGCTGCTGTCGCTGCCCTTGCTGCGCCCGCCCACCTCGCCGCCCTCCACCAGGGCGTCACGCCGCTCGGCGTCCAGCCCTGGCGTGTCGCGCATGTCGGTGTCCACCTGGCCGGCAGCCAGATCCTTGGCGGCCTGCTCGATGACGGCGCGCCTGGGCAGCCCGTCTTCCTTGATGGACTCGTCGCGCTCGTGCGGCAGCGCCAGTGATGGGTCGCCCTGCGTTGCAGAGCCGCCCGGCGCACCCGGCGAGATAGGTGGCGTGCCGACGTTGGCCGGCGACTGCGGTGCGGGCCCGGCCATCAGCGCTCTGGCACGAAGGCGGCCAGCCCGGGCATCCAGGTCAGCGGATGGAAGGACTCGCAGCCCAGCCAGTCTTCGCTGTCCGCGGGCTCGGCCGCCGCCGCGGCCTGGACCATCGCAGCAGCGGGAGCGCCGGCCTGCCCAGGGCTGCCAGTGCTGTCGGAAAGAGGGGCCGGCGGCGTGTTCATGGCCCGTGCCAGGCAAGCCATGTGCCCAGGCACGCCAAACGCCCTGCAACATGTCACCATCACCAAGAGGACTTTCCATGGACCAGCAACAAAGCCAGAACCAGAGCCAGGGCCAGAACCAGATTCCCAAGGACAGTCCGGCAGACGATCCCGCGCTGCAAGGCGAAGGCAACTACACCGCGGCGCGCCGCCACCGCGAGGCGGAGGAAGCCTTCGTCGCGGCTGGCCGCGTCGAGCCGGCCGCGCGCGACGCCGCCCCCAAAGACCAGGCAGAAGCCGACGCGATGGCCGAGGCAGAGGCCGCCGGCCGCGCCCACGCCAAGCCCTGAAGAACCCGAGCCCATTGATGACCGACACCACGCAGCACCCAGCACACACCGCCACCCGCCGCCGCTGGCCCTGGGTGGCGGCCGGCATCGCCGGGCTGCTGGTCGTCGGCATCGCGGTCTGCGAAGTGGCGGGCTGGCCTTTTCTGCGCGGCCCGCTGCAAAGCAAGGCCAGCCAGGCTGCGGGCGTGCCGGTGGTGCTGGACGCGCCTTTCAAACTGCATTTGCTCTTCCGGCCCAGCCTGAGCGTGGAGCGCCTTCAGATCGGCCCGGCCAAGGGCATCGACGTGCCGCATCTGCTGTCTGCCAGCCAGGTGCACGTGGCCTGGCGCTGGCTCGACCTCTGGCGCTGGCAGCGCAGCGGCGATGTGCTGCGGCTGCGCGAACTGCGGGCCGACACGCTGGACGCCAACCTGTTGCGGCTGGCCGATGGCCGGGCAAGCTGGCAGCTCGGCGCCGCCAAGCCTGTGCCCAAACCCGATGACAAGCCGGAGGCAAACCTGCCGCGCATCGGCTCGCTGCTGGTGGGCAGCGGCCGCATCGTCTTTGACGACCGCGTGCTCGACGCCGACCTGCGCGTCGAGCTGCGCGGCGGCGAAAGCGCGGCCGGCACGGGCAGCGCCATCACCGGCACCAGCGGCTACCAGGCCACGGCCGACGGCCACTACCGCAAGCTGCCGGTGCACCTGCGCGCGCGGGCCGGCGGCGCGCTGCCCCTGCTGCGCGACGATGGCGACGAGGGCGATGGTGCAGACGCTGGCAGCAGCACCGCGCCCGCCGTGCCGCTGCGCGTGGAAGGCGAGGTCGGCAGCTCGCGGCTGCTCTTCGACGGCAAGGCAGCCGCGCTGATGGGCGCGCGCCGGCTGGACGGCGCGGTGCGCCTGAGCGGCCCGTCTCTCGCCGCGGTGGGCGAGCCCATCGGCGTGACGCTGCCGCGAACGCCGGCCTTCGACCTGGCCGGCCACCTCGACCACGACGGCCAGGTCTGGCATCTGCGTGCAGACCGCGCCGCCATCGGCCAGAGTCTGCTGGCCGGTGACTTCCGCTACGACGCCGGCCGCAGCCCGCCGCTGCTGAGCGGCCGGCTCAACGGCAGCCGGCTGGCGCTGGCCGACCTGGGCCCCGCCGTCGGTGGCGGCGGTGAAGGCGCCACACCGGCCGCGCCGGCCGCTGCCGCTGCCGCCAAGGCGGCCAAGCCAGACCGCGTGCTGCCGCAGCGCAGCTTCGACCTGCCGTCGCTGAAGGCGATGAACGCCGACGTGCAGGTCGCCATCGACGAGTTCGACCTGGGCACCACCGCGCTGGCGCCGCTGCGGGCGCTGAAGACGCATGTGGTGCTGCAAGGCGGCCTGCTTCAGCTCCAGGCCTTGCAAGCCACGGTGGCCGGCGGCCAGGTGGCCGGCTCATCGCAGCTCGATGGCCGCGGGCAGCCCGCGCAATGGGCTGCCGATCTGCGTTTTCGCGGGCTGGACGTGGCAGGCTGGATCCGCGGCGTGGAGGCGCCTGCGGGCGCGGCTTCCGGCGCGACGTCAGCGACGTCGGCGGCCCCCGCTGCAACGGCCAAGCGCCCCGCGCCGCCCGAGAAGAGCGCGCAGGCGCTGCGCCAGCAGCGCGAGGCGGCGCGCCAGGGCAGCGACACCAAGGTGCGGTCCTACCTCACAGGCGAGCTGTCCGGCGACCTGAAGGTCACCGGCCGCGGCAACTCCACCGCGCAGATCCTGGGCACGATGGACGGCAGCGCCCACGCGATGGTGCGCGACGGCACCATCTCGCACCTCGTCACCGAAGCGGCGGGGCTGGACATCGCGCAGGGCCTCGGCATGCTGGTGCGCGGCGACGACGCGCTGCCGCTGCGCTGCGCCCGGCTCGACCTGGCCATCCACAACGGCGTGGCCGAGGCGCAGCACGCGGTGGTGGACAACGCCGACAGCACGGTGAAGATGGCCGGCAGCATCAACCTGCGCGACGAAAGCCTGGCGTTGCGCGCCGAGTCGCGGCCCAAGGACTTCTCGCCGATGACGCTGCGCGCGCCGGTGTTGCTGACGGGCACGCTGTCGCACCCCAAGATCGGCCTCGAAGCCAAACGCCTGGGTGGCCGCGCTGCGGCTGCCGTGGCGCTGGGCGTGCTGGCGGCGCCGGTGGCCGCCTTGATCCCGTTCATCGACTTCGGCACCAGGGACAAGGGCGACCCTTGCGACGTTGCCGCGCCCGCCGCCGCCGAACGCGCCGCGTCGGCCGCCGGGCCGGCCAGGAAATAGGGCCGGAAGCCCGTCAGCGGGTCAGCGCGTCAGCAGCCGGCGCAGCAGCCAGCGCCCGCCGGGCTGGCGCTGCCAGTCGGCCTCGAACTCGCCTTGCGCCGACAGCGATTCGCCGGCCACCGTCTGCACCGTCTGGCTGTAGCTGCCGCGCTGGCTGGCACTGTCGCCGCTGGTGGACGTGGAGCCGGGCTTCAGCACGTAGGCCTGGATGCTCAACCCCTCGAAGGATTGCAGATACGCCTGGATGGCGGCCGGCCCCACGGTGGGCGGCTGCCCGTCGTGCTGAAGCGTGCCGTCGGCGGTGAACAGCGCCGCGGCGGCGCTGAAGTCCTTGTGCAGCATGCGCTGGGCAAAGGCTTCCAGCGCTGCGTCCACCGCCTTGTCGTCCTTCGTCATCTCGCCATACACGTGGCGCGCGCCGCGCACCACCAGGAAGCCGCAGCCCGGCAACAAACAGGCTGCGGCCAGCAGCAGCGGCAACGCCTTGCGCATCGGCAGGTTCAGCGAGTCAAAGCGTCAAAGGGTCAGCGCAGGCGCGTGCGCGCCAGCCGCTTGGCGTTGGCCACCGCCTTGCCATGCACCGGCGCCATGCCATGCGCCAGCACGGTGAGCCAGGGCGCCCAGCAGGCGCCGGCCGCTGCCATCGCCTGCCAGGACTGCGTGAACGCAAGTTGCTTCTCGGCCACCATGCCGCTGAATTCCTTGCGGTCGCGCGCCGAGGGGTTGGCCCCGGCGATGGCCATGCGCGCCAGCCGGTGGGCCACCACCTGCGGCACGGCGAAGGCCATCTCTGCCGCCTGCACGGCGACGGGTTTGGGTTTGCGGCGGGTGCTGGCCATGCGGGCTGCGCCTTTCAGACGTCGAGCTGTTTGAACTGCACCACGTTGCCTTCCGGGTCGTGCCCGTCCAGCACCGTGGCGCCACGGAAATGCCAGGCACCGGCAGCCGGCCCGGCCACGCTCTGCTGCAACGGCGGTTTGGCCATCTCAGGGCACCGCCACGCTGGCTTCGTAGAGCGTCATCGCCGGTGGCTGCGAGGCCAGGCCGGCCAGCGCCTTGGCAAAGCTGCGCGATGCCGGCACCTGGAAGTGCTGCGCCAGCGCGAGCTGGTCGGCCCATTCCTCCACGAACACCAGCCGCAGCGGGTTCTCCACGTCCTGGTGCACCGCGTGGGCGACGCAGCCCGGCTCGGCGCGCGAGCGCTGCACATGCGCGCGGCTCAGCGCCAGCGCTTCGTCCAGCCGGTCCGGCTGCACGGTGACGTTGCCCAGCACGATGATCATGGAGCGTCCTTCTCGAAGGC
Source organism: uncultured Rubrivivax sp. (assembly GCA_964244245.1). Lineage (GTDB taxonomy): Bacteria > Pseudomonadota > Gammaproteobacteria > Burkholderiales > Burkholderiaceae_C > Rubrivivax. The sequence continues at coordinate 90,091 of CAXTHW010000001.1, forward strand.
CAGCACGTTGCGCAGCAGCTTGTCCAGCGCGTCCGGGTCCACCGGCTTGATCATGTGCTTGCTGAAGCCGGCGTCCTCGCTGCGCTGGTAGTCGGCAGAGCGGGCGAAGCCCGTCACCGCCACGTAGGTGACCGGGTGCGCCATCTCGGGCAGCGCGCGCAGCCGCGACGCCACCTCGTAGCCGTCGGCGTGCGGCATCGCGATGTCCAGCAGCACCACCTGCGGGCGCAGCGTGCGTGCGATGGACAGCGCGCTTTGCAGGTCGGGGGCGAACTCGGCTTCGTAGCCGTACAGCCCCAGCACCAGCACCAGGCTGTTGCCGCCATCGACGTCGTCGTCCACCACCAGCACGCGGCCGTGGCCCGGGCTGGGTGCCGGCGCCTCTGCGGCAGCGCCGTCGGCCGGCACGCGGGACGCAGGCAGCAGCGGCAGCCGCACCTGGAGCTGCGAGCCCTGGCCGCTGCCGGTGCTGCTGGCGTGCACCGTGCCGCCGTGCAGCTCCACCAGCCGCCGCACCAGCGCCAGGCCGATGCCCAGCCCGCCCTGCGAGCGGTCGGCAGAGCGCGCGTCCTGCACGAAGAGGTCGAAGATGCGCGGCAGCATCTCGGGGGCGATGCCCATGCCGTTGTCACGCACGGTCACCACGGCCTGCTCGCCCTGCCGCTCGACGTCGATGGTGACCAGGCCGCCCGGGTCGGTGTACTTGGCGGCGTTGGTGAGGAGGTTCTGGAAGACCTGCGTCAGCCGGATGGCGTCGCCCTCCAGCCAGGCCGGCTCCGGCGGCAGGTTGACCTCCACCCTGTGCCGCTTGCGCTGGATGAGCGGCGTCACCGCCTCGATGGCGTGCTCCAGCGTGCGCCGCAGCTCCACCGGCTCGACGTGCAGGCCCAGCGTGCCGCGCGTGACGAGCGAGATGTCCAGCAGGTCGTCCACCAGCCGCGTGATGTGCTCCACCTGGCGCACCAGCATGTCGCGCACCCAGATCACGCGCGGGTCGTTGCCGGCCACGCGGTCCAGCACCGCGGCTGCATTGCGGATGGGCACCAGCGGGTTGCGCAGCTCATGGCCCAGCATCGCCAGTAACTCGTCTTTGCGGCGGTCGGCCAGGCGCAAAGCCTGGTCGGTGGCAACCTGCGCGTCGGTATCGACCATCGAGCCCAGCCAGCCCGGCCCGGCCGCGCCGCCGGCCGGCGTGCGCAGCGCCGTCACCTGCACCCAGCGCTGCCGGCCGCTGGCATGCGCCAGCCGCACGTTGAGCGACACGCGCTGCTGCGTGCTGCCAGGCGCATCGGCATCGGCCATCGCGCGGCGCGCCGCGGCCTGGTCGTCACCGTGCAGCAGCGCGGGCCAGCGGCGGCCCAGCAGCCGCGCCGCGGGCTCGCCGACGAACTGCGCAAACTCGGCGTTGACGAACTGCAGCGCGCCGTCGCCGTCGCACATGAAGATGAGCACCGGCGCGTCGTCGGCCAGCGTGCGAAAGCGCTGCTCGCTGTCCAGCAACACCTGCTGCGCGGCCTTGGCCGGTGTGATGTCGCGCTCGGTCAGTGCAATGGATTCCGGGCGGCCGGCCTGGTCGGGCACCACCGACAAGGTGCTGGCGACGTCGATCACAGCGCCGTCGGCACGGCGCCGCTGCGTCTCGGCCACGCTGCCGGCGCCGGAGGCCAGCGCGTCGCGCAGGCGCGCTGCATGTTCGGCGCGCTGTGCATCGGGCAGCAGGGCGCTGAACTCGCTGCCCATCACCTGCGCGCCGGTGTGGCCGAAGAGCGTCTGCGCGCCGCGGTTCCAGGCCAGCACGCGGCCGTGCAGGTCGAGCACCACGATGGCGTCGTCCGAGGCCTGCAACACCGCGGCAAAGCGGCGCATGCCTTCTTCGGCGCGCTTGATCTCGGTGATGTCGGTGAACGTGATCACCACGCCTTCGATGCGGTCGTCCTGGGTGCGGTAGGGCAGCGTGCGGCGCAGGTAGTGCTGGCCGGTGGCGCTGCGCGCCTCGCGCTGGGCCGGCGCCAGCGAGGCCAGCACCTGGCGCGCGTCGGCCACCAGCGCCTGAAGGTCGCTGCTGCTGGCGATGTCGGTGAGCGGGCGGTCCACGTCGGTGGGCAGCAGGCTGAAGAGCTGCGTGGTGGCCGGCGTGAAGCGCTTGATGCGCAGATCACGGTCGAGAAACAACGTGGGAATGTGGGTGCTGGTCAGCAGGTTGCCGATGTCGTCGTTGACGCGCTCCAGCTCCAGCACCTTGGCATGCAACTGGTCGTTGACGGAGGTCAGCTCCTCGTTGATGGACTGAAGCTCTTCCTTCGAGGTTTCCAGCTCCTCGTTGCTGGACTGAAGCTCTTCGTTGATCGACATCGCCTCTTCGTTGGCGACCTTCAGCTCCTCGTTGGTGGATTCCAGTTCCTCGATGGCGCTGCGCAGCTCGTGCTTGGTGTTGCGCAGCTCGTCTTCCAGCACGCGCAGCATCGAAGCCTCGCTTTCGGGGGAGGGCGGGGCGGCGCCTTCGGGGCGCCTGTCCAGCCGCTCGAAAGACACCAGCAGCAGCCCTTCGCTCGCACTCCCGGCCGGCGCCACCACCAGGCGCACGGGCGCATCGCCGGTGTTGGATTCGGCCTCCGCCACCGCTTCCACGCGCTCGCCGCCGGTGGCCGCCTTGTGCAGCGCGGCGCGCAGTTGCAGCCGCAGGCTGTGGTCGATCATCGAGAACAGGTCGGACGTCGGCGCGCCCTCGGGTTGCCGCAGGTATTGCTGCACCGGGCCGTAGAAGTACAGCGCGTTGCCCTGGCGGTCGATGAGGATGGCCGCTGCCAGGTGGTGCTGAAGCAGCGCCTCGCGCACCTTCTTGCCGTAGTCCACCGGCCTGTGCAGCGTGCGCGTGCCGCGGCCTGCGTCATCGACGCGCCAGCTCGGCACTGCGGCTGGCTGGGTGGCCATGGCCCGCGTCGGCCCCACGCTGCGAAAGATGCGCGCGCGCTGCGACACCGGGCTGAACAGCGCCGGCAAGGTGCTCACGGTCTCTGACTTGCCCAGCGCCAGCACGCCGCCTGTGTCCAGCGCGAAGTGCAGCGTGTGCAGCACGCGGCGCTGAAGCTCCGGCTCCAGATAGATCAGCAGGTTGCGGCAGCTCACCATGTCCATGTGCGAGAATGGCGGGTCGAACACCAGGTTCTGCGGCGCGAACATCACGCATTCGCGCACCGCCTTGCGCAGGTCGTAGCCGGTCTCGGTGCGCACGAAGAAGTTTTGCAGGCGCTCCATGCCCACCGCCGTCTCGATGCTGCGCGGGTAGTGCGCCTTGCGCGCCACGGCCAGCGCCTTGGCATCGACATCGGTGCCGAAGATCTGAAGCCGCAGCCGCCGCTCCTGCAACAGCGGCTGCTCCAGCAGCAGCATCGCCAGGCCGTAAGCCTCTTCGCCGGTGGCGCAGCCCGGCACCCACACGCGCACCGGAGAGCCCGGCTCCTTGGCAGTCAGCAGGCCGGGCAGCACGTCTTGCGCCATCACGCGCCAGGCGTCTGGCTCGCGGAAGAACTCGGTGACGTTGATCAGGAAGTCGTCGGTCAGCGCGCGCGCTTCCTCGATGCTGTCGGCCACCAGCCGCGCGTAGGCGGCCATGTCGTGCAGCCGGCACAGCGCCATGCGGCGGCGCACGCGGCGCAGCAGCATCGGCGGCTTGTAGCCGCTGAAGTCGATGCCCAGCGCATTGCGCACGGTAGCCAGCACGCCGGTCAGCACGTCGTCGGCCTGATCGGCCTGCCCGGCGGGCGCCACGCCGGGCTGCATATTGGCGACGTAGGCGGCAATCGCCGCGGGCATCTCTTCCACCGGCAATTGCAGGTCGATGCTGCCGGTGGCCACCGCGTGCAGCGGCATGTCGGGGTGGGCTGCCGAGCCCGGAAGCTGGGCGATGGTGAAGCCGCCTTCGGACTTGATGCCCTTGATGCCGATGGCGCCGTCACCATCGGCGCCGGTGAGCACGATGCCGATGGCGCGCTCGCGCTGGTCAGCCGCCAGCGAGAGCATGAAATGGTCCACCGCCACCGGCTTGGCCGGCCTGGGCGCGATGGGCTGGGTGCGCAGCCGGCCCTGTTGCACGTCCAGGTACTTGGCCGGCGGCGCCACGTAGATGTGGTTGGGCTGAAGCACGGCTTCGTCGTCCACCTGCTGCGCAGGCATGGACGTGGTGCGGGACAGCAGATGCGCCAGCAGGCTTTCACGCTCGGGCGCCAGGTGGGTGACGACAACGAACGCGCAGCCGCTATCGACAGGCATGGCGCTGAACAAACGGCGCAATGCCTCCACACCACCGGCGGACGCGCCGATGGCCACGGTGCAGAAACCCGCCGCAGTGGCGTCGCCATGTTCTTCGACCGGCTGCGCGTCGGCCATTGAAAAGGCCGGGCCTGCTGCCACTGCTTGCAGGGGCGCTTCGCTGTCGCTCATCGCACCCTCTCTCGTTCCCTGATCACTCAGCAATGATAGGCCGTGGCCGGGGCACACCCAAGGCAACCGTTGATGAAAACATTGTGCCCGCAAGGCAAAGCGCGTGCGTGCCGCCGCGCGACCAGCGCGCTGTCGTCGTCTGCCAGAAGAAGTCTGTCAGAAGACGCCTGACAGCCGATCTGGCGGCGCGCCGACTGGCCGCGCCAGCCGCCCCTGCCTACAGTGCCGCAGGATGCACGAAGCCGATCTGCCCACCCCGCTGGCCGCCCTGTACCGCCATGTCTGGCAGCACGCGCAGGGCGCGCGGCGGCAGATGGTGGCGGCGCTGGCGATGCTGGGCGGCGCCACGCTGGTGAAGCTGGCGATGCCGTGGATGGCGGCCCAGGCCATCAACACGCTGCAGACCAGTGGCCGCGCCGGCCTCGCAACGGCAGGCGGCTGGATTGCGGCGGTGCTGGCGGTGCAGGTGCTGTCCTGGGGCCTGCACGGGCCGGCGCGCGTGGCCGAGCGTTCGGTGGCGCTGCGGGTGCGCCGCAGCGTGGCCGATGCGCTGTACGCGCGGCTGTCGCACGCGCCGCTGGCCTGGCATGACCAGCACCATTCCGGCGATCTTCAGCACCGCGTGCACCAGGCCAGCGGCGCCTTGTACGGCTTCACGCAAAGCCAGTTCATCTACCTGCAAAACCTCATCAACGTGGCCGGGCCGCTGGCCGCGCTGTGCCTGCTGTCGGCGCCCACCGGCGCGCTGGCGGTGCTGGGCTTCGCGCTCATTGCCGCGGCCATCCTGCGCTTCGACGGTGCTTTGATGCGGCTGGCCGAGCGCGAGAACCACGCCGAGCGCCGCTATGCCGCCAGGCTGCTGGACTTCGTGGGCAACATCTCGGCCGTCGCGTCGCTGCGCCTGCAGGACGCCACCCGCAAGCTGCTGGACGCGCGGCTGCTGGCGATCTTCGTGCCGCTGCGCCGCAGCATCGTGCTGACCGAATGGAAGTGGTGCGCGGTGGACCTGCTCACCGTGGCCTTGAGCTGGGGCCTGGTGGTGGCCTATGCCTGCTTCAGTGCGGAGGCGCCGGCCGGCGCAACGGCAGCGCCCGCCGCCGGCCTGCTGATCGGCAGCCTGTTCATGGTGCACCAGTACGCGCAGCAGGCGGCCGGCGTGCTGGGCTCGATGGCCAGCAACTACCAGAACCTGGCCCGCACGCAGACTGACTTCGCCAGTGGCGACGTCATCCGTGCTGCGCCACAGCCGGCGCCACAGCCGGTGCAAGAGCCGGCCGCCGCGCCGGCCGCAGCATGGCAATGCATCGCACTCCGGGGCTTGAGCTACACGCATGGCGGCGGCAGCGCGCGCGGCGGCATCCACGGCGTCACGCTCGGCCTGCGGCGCGGCGAGCGCGTTGCGCTGGTGGGGCCCAGCGGGTCGGGCAAGAGCACGCTGCTGCGCGTGCTGGCGGGGCTGTACGGCGCGCAGCGCGGGCAGCTCAGCATCGACGGCGTGCCGCAGCCTGCACGCCATGCCGGCGCGCTGGCCACGCTGATCCCGCAGGAGGCAGAGATCTTCGAGGCCAGCCTGCGCGAGAACCTGGCGTTCGGCCAGCCGGTGGCCGAGGCTGCACTGCGCCAGGCGCTGCACGTCAGCGCGCTGGACGGCGTGCTGCTGGCGCTGCCGCAGGGGCTGGACACGCCGATGTCCGAGCGCGGCTTCAACCTCTCCGGCGGCCAGCGCCAGCGCGTGGCGCTGGCGCGCGGCGTGCTGGCGGCGCAGGGCTCGTCGCTGCTGTTGCTGGACGAGCCCACCAGCGCGCTGGACGCGCTGACCGAGCAGACCGTGCACCAGCGGCTGGCCCAGGCCTTTGCCGGCACCTGCATCGTGGCCGCCGTGCACCGGCTGAGCCTGCTGGCCCACTACGACCGCGTGGTGTTCATGGTGGCCGGCCAGGTGCTGGACATCGGCAGCGCCGACGAGCTGAGCGCGCGCCAGCCGCTGTTTGCCGCAATGCGGCTGGGCTCCGAGGCGCCGGCCCTGGCCGGGAACGCCGCTTGCTCTTGACGCGCTTACCGGCAGCATGCCGTTTTGCAAGGCAGCCCGTGAAAGAAGAAGTCACCATCGTCGTCGTCGATGACGATCAGGACACGACCGAGTCCTTGAAAGACCTGCTGGAGATCGACGGCTACATGGTCTGGACGGCCAACAACGGCGCCGATGCGCTGCCACTGGTGGCCGAGCGCGACCCGGTGTGCGTGCTGCTCGACCTGGGCATGCCGGCGATGAGCGGCCACGAGCTGGCCCGCCGTCTGCGCAAGGCGCACGGCTCGCTGCTGGTGCTGATTGCCATCACCGGCCGCGACGACCACGAAGAACGGCTGGCCGCAGAGCACGCGGGGATGGACCATCTTCTGGTCAAGCCCGTGCAGGCGGCGCATTTGCGGCGGCTGCTGCCGCCCTTGCATTGACGCACTGACGCACTGACGCTTTGACGCACTGACAGTCCCACCGCCCGGGGCATGCCGTTTGCCGCGTTCGGCGCATGACCACACTGAACACACGATCCGCCCAAACCGGTCGAGCCACCCATGGCGCCCGCCCCGCCGGCCCGCCGCGGCCCTCCATCGTCTGGCTGGCGCTCGAACCTGCCCGCGGCCTGCTCGACTGGGGTTCCTCGTTGCTGCACCGCAAGCCGCGTGGCCGCGGTGACGGCCACCCGGTGATCGTCTATCCGGGGCTGGGCGCCGGGGCGCTGACGACGCTGGGCTTGCGCCAGGCGCTGCGCGCCGCCGGCTTCAGCGCACACGACTGGGGCCAGGGCACGAACCGCGGCCCGCATGGCGCGCACGCCACGCCAGACCGCTTTCTGGCGCAACTGGAGCAGCAGGTGCGCGAGCTGGCGCAGGCCACAGGCCGCCGCGTCAGCCTGGTCGGCTGGAGCCTGGGCGGCATCTATGCCCGCGAGCTGGCCAAGCGGGTGCCGCACCTGGTGCGCCGCGTCGTCACGCTGGGCACGCCGTTCAACGCGCCGCCCAACGCCACCCACGCGGGCTGGCTGTACAAGCTGCTCAGCGGCGCTGCCGGTGCGCCGTCGCAGCGCTTCCAGCGCCGGCTGCGCCAGCCGCCGCCGGTGCCGACGACGTCGATCTACAGCAAGACCGACGGCGTGGTGGCCTGGCAGGGCTGCCTGCAGCCGCCGGCCCCCGGCAAAGGGGTCGGCAGTGACTGCGACAACGTCGAGATCAGCAGTGCCAGCCACCTGGGGCTGGCCAACCACCCGGCGGTGCTGGAGGTGCTGGTGGACAGGCTGGCGCGGCCAGAGGCGTGACGGCGCAGCCCGCACGCCGGCGCATCCAGCAGACGCTGCGCGACACCTTCGGCCACCGGGAACTGCGTGAAGGCCAGCGCCATGTGATCGACCGCGTGCTGGCCGGCGCCAACACGCTGGCCGTGATGCCCACCGGCGCCGGCAAGTCGCTGTGCTACCAGTTGCCGGCACTGCTGCTGGACGGGCGCACGCTGGTCGTCTCGCCGCTCATCGCGCTGATGCAGGACCAGTGCGACCGGCTGCTGGCGCTGGGCGTGGCCGCCGTGCAGCTCAACAGCGCGCTCGACGCAGACGCCGCCCGCGCCGCCGAGGCGGCGGTGGCCGACGGCTCGGCGCGCATCGTCTTCGTCACGCCGGAGCGGCTGGCCGACGCCGCTTTCCTGGCGCTGCTGCACGGCCACCCGACCGCGCTGCTGGTGGTGGACGAGGCGCATTGCATCTCGCAGTGGGGGCACGACTTCAGGCCGGCGTTTTTGGAGATCGGCCCGGCCGTCGCCCGCCTGGGCCGGCCCACCGTGCTGGCGCTGACGGCCACCGCCACCGCGTCGGTGGCGGCCGACATCCAGCAGCAGCTCGGCATTGCGGCAGACGGCGTGGTGAACACCGGCAGCTACCGCCCCAACCTGCACTACCGCGTGGAGCAGGTGACGCGCGAAGATGACAAGCTGGCCCGGCTGCTGGCGCTGGTGGCGGCGCAGACCGCGCAGCAGGGCGCCGGCATCGTCTATGCCGCCACCGTGAAGGCCGCCACCGCGGTGCACGCTGCGCTGCTGGCGGCCGGTGAGCCGGCCGGCCTGTACCACGGCCGCCAGAGCGCCCGTGCGCGGCGTGAAGTCCAGGACGCCTTCATGCACGGCCGCGTGCGCGTGATGGTGGCCACCAACGCCTTCGGCCTGGGCATCGACCGGGCCGACCTGCGCTTCGTGCTGCACTACCAGATGCCTGCCGGGCTGGACGCCTACTACCAGGAAAGCGGCCGCGCCGGCCGCGACGGCGAGCCGGCCACCTGCACGCTGCTCTACCTGCACGGCGACAAGGCGGTGCAGCAATTCTTCCTGGCCAACCGCTACCCGGCGCACGACGAGGTGGAGGCGCTGTACCGCGCGCTGCACGACGACCCGCCGCAGGGCGGCCAGCCCGCCGGCTGGACGCTGGCCGCGCTGCAACAGCGGCTGGACAGGCCGCGCAGCAAGCTTCAGGTGGCGCTGAGCCTGCTGCGCCGCCAGCGCATCGTGGCGCAAGACCGCAAGGGCGGCCTGCGGCTGCTGCGCACGGGGCTCGGCGCGCCCGCGCTGGCCGCGCTCGGCGACGCCTACCAGGACAAGCGCGACGAAGACCGCGCGATGCTGGAGCAGATGGTCTTCTACGCGCAAACCGGCTATTGCCGCTGGAAGGTGCTGCTGGAGCACCTGAACGCCGCGCCCGATGGCTTCGACCGCTGCATGGGCTGCGACAACTGCGCGCGCATCGCGCTGCGGCTGCACCAGGCCGAGGAGCAAGCAGCGCAGGCCGAGGCTTCGACCAGCGAGACACGGCAAGCGGCGCCAGCCCCCGCCGCCGGCCCCGGCTTCCAGCCCGGGCAACTGGTGCGCGTGCCGCGCTACGGGCGCGGGCTGGTGACGGCGGCAGACGCCGGGTCGGTGGACGTGCAGTTCGGCAACGGCGTGCAGCGCTGCTTCATGCCGGACTTCGTGACGCCGGTGCAGCCGCAGGCGGCGCGGGCGGGGCGGGCGAAGCCGGCGGCCCAGGCGGCACGGGCGCAGCCCGCTCCGGCCGCTGCACAGCCGCCCTGACGGCGCGCAGCAGGTCGCCCGGGTCCACCGGCTTCACCAGATGCAGATCGAAGCCGGCGTCCGCGGTGCGCTGCCTGTCCTGCTGCTGGCCCCAGCCGGTGATGGCCACCAGCAGCAGCCGCGCGCCGAAGGGCTCGGCGCGCAGCGCGCGCGCCACCGCGTCGCCGCTGATGTCGGGCAGGCCCAGGTCGAGAAGCACCACGTCGGGCCGCAGCGTGCGCGCTGCCTCCAGCGCGCTGGCACCGTCGTGCGCCACCGCCACCGTGGTGCCGCCGCCTTCCAGCAGCAGGGCCAGGCTTTGCGCGGCATCGACGTTGTCGTCCACCACCAGCATGCTGAGCGCAGCCGCCTCGGCCGCTGCCGCGGCGGGCCGCGCGCCGCCGGGCTGCTGCGTGCCGCTGGCGGCATCAGCCAGCGGCAGCTCGACGGTGAATTCGGCGCCGCGGCCCAGGCCGTCGCTGTGCACCTGCACCGTGCCGCCGTGCAGCTCCACCAGCCGCCGCACCACGGCCAGCCCGATGCCCAGCCCGCCCTGCACGCCCTGAAGCGGGTTGTGCACCTGGCTGAACAGCTTGAACAGCCGGGGCAGCATCTCGCGGCTGATGCCGATGCCGGTGTCGCACACGGTGGCCAGCGCCATGCCTTGGCGCAGCTCGGCGCGCACCACCACCGTGCTGCCGGGCGGGCTGTACTTGCCGGCGTTGGTGAGCAGGTTGCCGAAGACCTGGAGCAGCCGCACGCTGTCGCCATGCACCGGCAAGGCAGTGGCCGGCAAGGCCAGGTGCAGCGTGTGCTGCAAGGCCTCGACGCCGGGCCGCGCGGTATCGACCGCCTCGCGCAGGATGTCGCGCAGGTCCAGCGCTTCCTGCTGAAGCTCGATCACGTTGCGCGTGATGCGGCTCAGGTCGAGAAGGTCGTCGAGCAGGCGCGACATCTGCGCCGACTGGCGCTCGATCACGCTGCGCGCGCGCTCGATGGTCTGCGCCGGCACGCCCGGCCGCAGCAGCGCAGCAGCGTAGCGGATGGGCGCCATCGGGTTGCGCAACTCGTGCGCCAGCGTGGCCAGGAATTCGTCTTTCTGGCGGTCTGCCGCGCGCAACTCCGCCTGCGCGCTTTCCAGTGCGGCCACGCTGGCCTCCAGCACCTGCTGCGCGCGCACGCGGTCGCTCACGTCGTGCGACACCACCAGCACGCCGTTGACGCGGCCGTCGGCGTCGCGCAGCGGAGACCCGCGCGAGACGAAGTGGCTGCCGTGCGCAGAATGGTCGCTGGTGAAGGGCTCGCCGGCCAGCGCCTTGCGCAGGTTCGGCTCGTAGGCCAGCGCCAGCGACGGGTCCAGCACATCGTGCAGCACCCGGCCTTCCAGGTCGCCCGGCGCCATGCCGCTGGTGGCCAGCGCCTCGCCGGCTGCAAGCTGGTAGCGCAGATCGGTGTCGAAGATGAAGGCGGCGCTGCCCGGCAGGTTGTCGGCCAGCGCCCGGTAGCGCTGCTCGCTGACGCGCAGGGCGGTCTGCACCCGCTGCTCGGCCACCGCGGAGCGGGTGCGCTCGGCCACGTCTTCCAGCAGCGACAACTCGTCCGCCGTCCATTGCCGCGGCTGGGTCTGCGCCACGTAGAAGGCGGCCACCAGGCGCCCGCCGCGGATCAGCGGCACGGTGACGGCAGCGCGCACGTTGCCGATGTCGTCGTAGGCGTCGAAGACATTGCGGGTGCGCGGGTCGAGCCAGGTGTCGTCCACGCGGATGATCTGCCCGCCGCGCAGGCCGGCCGCCACCGCGTCGCCGAAGTCGGCCAGCCGCATGCGGCCGGTCAGGCCCGGCATCACGCCGTCGTCCCAGTCGGCGATGACGTCGAAGAACTCGCCCGCCGCGTCGATCTCGCAATAGCCGCAGCGGCCCACCCGCAGGTGCTCGCCCACCGCCTGCGCTGCGGCGCCCAGCACCTCCCAGGGTGTGTGCATGCCGCGCAGGCGGTCGCTCAGCGTCAGCGTGAAGGCCTGCCGCTGCGCCACCTCGGCCAGCAGGCGCGAGCGCTCGATCAGTGCGCCCACGCGGGCCAGCAGTTCGCGCGCCGAGAAGGGCTTGACGAGGTAGTCGTCAGCGCCCGCTGCAAAGCCGGCCACGCGCTCGTCGTCGCCAGCGCGGGCCGACAGCAGTAGCACCGGCAGGCTGCGCAGCGCCGGGTCTGTGCGCAGCTCGCGCAGCAGCGCAAAGCCGTCCAGGCCCGGCATCATCACGTCGGACAACAGCAGCTCCGGCGGCGCCTGCTGTGCGGCATGCAGCGCGCTGCGGCCGTCTGCCACCGTCTGCACCTTGTAGGTGGGCTCGAGCAGGCCGCGCAGGTAGGCGCGCATGTCGGCGTTGTCGTCGGCCACCAGCACGCGCGCGCCGAAGGTGCCGCGAAAGCGCAGGTCGCGCAGCGCCAGCGTGGTGTCCGCCAGCGGCGCTGCATCGGGCGCCGCGGCATCGGCCTGCCAGCGCTCGGCTTCCAGCAGGTAGGGCGTGGCGCCTTCGATGTGCAGCTCCGGCGGCGGCTGGTGCACCACGCGCTCTGCCGGCAGGTGGGCGCTGCCCAGCGGCAGGCTCACGGTGAAGGTGGAGCCGGCGCCGGGCGCGCTTTGCACGGCGATGCTGCCGCCGTGCAGCAGCACCAGGTCGCGCACCAGCGCCAGGCCGATGCCCGAGCCTTCGTGGCTGCGGCCGCCGGCGTTTTGCAGCCGGTGAAAGCGCTCGAAGATGCGCGGCAGTTCTTCTTGCGGCATGCCCACGCCGGAGTCGGCCACGTCCAGCAGCGCGCTGGCGCCGTCACGCCGCAGCCGCACGCTGATGCCGCCTTCGAGCGTGAACTTGAAGGCGTTGGACAGAAGATTGAGGACGATCTTTTCCCACAGCTCCCAGGCGACATAGACCGGCTCGCCGATGGCCGCGCAATCGACCTCGAAGCGCAGGCCGGCACGCTCGACCAGCGAGCGGAAGCCGCCGCACAGGTTGGCCGTCAGCACCGCCAGATCGACCGGCTGGAAGCGGGAGTTGTCGCGCCCGGCCTCGTTGCGCGAGAAGTCCAGCAGGTTGTTCACCAGCCGCAGCAGGCGCTGCGCGTTGCGCTGCGCGGTGTCCAGCCGCAGCCGCAGCGGCAGCGGCAGGCCGGGCTCTGCCAGGCTGTCGGCCAGCGGCGCCAGCATCAGCGTCAGCGGGGTGCGGAACTCGTGGCTGATGTTGGTGAAGAAGGCGGTCTTGGCGCGGTCGATCTCGGCCAGCGCTTCGGCGCGCTGGCGCTCTGCGTCGAAGGCGCGCGCATGGGCCAGCGCCTGCGCCATCTGCGCCGCCACGCGCTGCACGAAGGCGGTGTAGGCGGCGTCATGCCGGCGCCGCGGGCTCAGGCCCGCCACCAGCACCGCGTCCGGCGGCTCGCCGGGCTTGCCGCCGATGGGCGCCAGCAGCGCGCTGGCGAGCGGCTCGGGCCAGGCGGTGCCGTGCACCACGCTGCCCAGGCGCAGCGCGAGGTCGTCGCAGGCCAGCGGCTCGGCGGCGGCCCGCACGCCGGACAGCGGCCAGGGCGCTGCGCTGCCATCGGTGATCTCTGCCGGCACGGCGCTGCTGGGCAGCGGCGCGCCGAAGGCGGCGGCCAGCCGGTACAGCGGCGCACCGTCGGCATCACGCACGTAGAACAGGCCGAAGGGCAGATCGGCCGCGGCGTTGCCCAGCGCGCGTGCCGCCAGCAAACAGGTCTGCTCGATGGAGGTGCCGCCGGCCGTCTGCTCGCTCAAGTCGCGCAGCGCGCCGGTGCGCCGCTCATCGACGACGCGGAAGCTGGTCTCGATGACGGCATTGAAGATGCCGCCGACCTCGCCCACCCCGCCGGCGCCGCCGCGGATGGGGCTGAAGGTGAAGTCGAAATAGCACTCTTCGGTGTAGCCGTGGCGGTGCATCGGCAGCAACTGGTCACGCTGCCAGACGCCTTCACCGCTGGCCAGCACGCTGTCGAACAGCGGGCCGATCTGCGGCCAGATCTCGGGCCACACGTCCTGCGCCGGCCGGCCCAGCGCCCACGGGTGTTTGGCACCGGGAATGGGTGCCCAGGCGTCGTTGTAGAGCAGGCTGAGCGTGGGGCCCCAGTAGATGGCGATGGGGAAGCGCGAGGCCAGGCAGATGCCCACGGCCGACAACAGGGTGGGCGGCCAGCCGGACGGCGGGCCCAGTGCGGTGGACGCCCAGTCGTGGCCGCGCATGCGTCTGGCCATCTCGCTGCTGCCGATGAACAGGTCGCCGGCAGGGCTGTCTTGGCGCTCACTGTCCATCTTGGGCTTGTCCTGGCGTACTGCTTTGCAGCCGAAAATGTACAGTCATCGCCCCCGTTTCAGGCAAGGCAGGAATGAGCGCTGCAAGCATGCGGAATGGCACCGGCGGCGGCACCAACGGCGGCACCAGCGGCGGCGTTGCCGGCGCCGCCTTGCTCTGCGCCGCAGCGCTGGTGCCGGCGCACATGGCCCGGGCGCAGACCGTGCCCGACCTGGCGCAGGCCGCCACGCTGGTGGTGGCGCAGACCAACCGGCTGCGCGCCGCGCAAGGCCTGCCGCCGGCCACGCCCAGCGCTGCACTGACGGCGACGGCGCAGGGCTTCGCGCAGTTCATGGCCGAGACCGACCGCTATGGCCACGAGGCCGATGGCCGCCAGCCGGCGCAGCGCGCGCAGGCGCAGGGCTACGCGTTTTGCATGGTGTCGGAGAACATCGCCTACCAGTTCAACTCCGCGGGCTTCGCGACGGCCGGGCTGGCCGCGGCGGTGGCGGGCGGCTGGGAGCAGTCGCCACCGCACCGGCACAACATGCTGGCGCCGCAAGCCACCGACACCGGCGTTGCGCTGGCGCGCAGCGCACGCAGCGGCCGCATCTATGCCGTGCAGATGTTCGGCCGGCCGGCGGCGATGGCGCTGCACTTCCGCATCAGCAACGACGCGCCGCGGGCGGCGGCCTATGACATCGACGGCCAGCGCTTCGACCTGCCGCCCGGCGTGACGCGCAGCCATGCGCAGTGCAGCGCCGAGCGGCTGGCGCTGGGCGACAGCGTGCTGCGGCCTGCCGACGGCGGCCGCTACCGCATAGCGGCGGCTCCGGGCGGGCTGCGCCTTCTGACCGACTGAAGGCGCGGGAGCGCGCCTTGCCGGCACCGTGCCGCAAAGGCCCCCACCCCGCCGGGCCTGCCAGGGGCGCGCGTGAACGACGAAGCCGACACACCCACCACGCCCGAGCCACGCCGCGGCCAGGCGCCGCCGCCGATGTCACGCAGCGACTTCGCACAGCGCTTTCGCGGGCGCTTCTTCGACCCCGCCTTCCAGGCCGAAGCAGCAGCGCTGTCGCGCGTGGAGCAGATCGCCTGGCAGGCCTATAGCGACGGCCGCAAGGCCCCGGTCACGCGCAAGGCCGGCCCGGGCTATGCCGACCCCGATTACGACATGTCGGTCGAGTGGCTGGCGGCCAAGGCGGCGCTGGACAAGGCGCAGGCGGCGTGGCACGACGCAGCCGGCCCGTCGCGCGTGCTGCTGGTCTGCGGCGCCTCGCGCAACGACGGCACCTGCCCGGGCGAGATCTCCAAGTCGTACCGGCTGAGCCTGTGGGCGAAGGAAGCGATGCAAGGCGCCGGCATGCAGGTCGATCTGCTCGACCTGAGCCTGCTGACGTCTGACTACGACCGCCACATCCACCCCTGCAAGGCCTGCGTCTCCACCGCCATGCCGCTGTGCCACTGGCCCTGCAGTTGCTACCCCAACCACGCGCTGGGCCAGACCAATGACTGGATGGCCGAGATCTACGAGCGCTGGGTGGCCGCCCACGGCGTGGTGCTGGTCGCACCCACCTATTGGTACCAGAGCCCCAGCCCGCTGAAGCTGATGATCGACCGCCTGGTCTGCGCCGACGGCGGCAACCCCGACCCCAGCAGCACCGGCGGCAAGAAGCCCGCCAAGGCCAAGGTGCTGGAACTGGCGGGCTGGCCTTACCCGCAGCACCTGGCCGGCCGCACCTACGGCATGCTGGTGCACGGCGACGTGGCCGGCATCGAAGGCACGCGCCGCGCGCTGTCCGACTGGCTGGACTGGATGGGCCTCATCGACGCCGGCAACGCCGCCCGGCTGGACCGCTACATCGGCTACTACGCGCCCTATGCCACCAGCCACGAGGCGCTGGACCGCGACCATGCCGTGCAGCAGGAGGCGCGCAACGTCGGCCTGGCGGTGGCCCATGCGGTGCAGGAATTGCGCGCCGGCCGCCTTCAGCAGGTGCAACCCAAGCTGGAGCGCCCGCGCCCCAAATAGCCCGACCGACAGGTCAACCCAAGGAGACGACGATGGACCCCACCACTGCCAAGCCCGACCCCGACGCGCCGCAAGACCCGGCAGAAGCCACCGAACAGCGCGACGCGCTGCTCGACTCGGAGCGCGCCGCCAACCAGCAGCAGCCACGCAACTTCAAGGAAGACGCGCTGACCGACAAGCAGGTGCATGTCGAGCCCGACGGCACCGGGCCGTCGCCGATGGGGAGCATGGACGCGCCGAAGAAGTAGAGGGGCGGCGGGGTCGGTGCCCTCACGGCTATCATTTGGCGGGCAAACGGAGACGCACCATGCCTGACCCCGTGGCCGAACTCGTGGATCGCGGCCTGTCACTCACGCCGGAAGATCGATCGCGCCTGGTCGAACTGCTTCTGGAGTCCCTGCACGAGCCGCCTTTGTCCGAGGTGGAGGCTGCATGGGATGGGGAAATCGCAAAGCGCCTGGCGGCGTACGACAGAGGTGAGGTCGAGACCTTTGCTGCCGAGGAAGTCTTTGCCGAGGCGCGGCGCATCGCGCCTTGAAGCAGGCTCGCTTTACCAGCCTGGCCAAGTCGGAACTGCTTGCCCAAACTGCCCACTACGAGGCGCAGAAGCAGGGGCTTGGCGCAAGGTTCCGGTCCGAAGTAGAGGCAACGGCACAACGCGCGGCGACATTTCCAGGCCACGGAAAACCTGCTGCTGGCGGCGCCAGAAGGCGGCTTGTCAATGACTTTTCCTTCTCGGTCATCTATACCGAAACCGACGACGGTGTTCTCGTTCATGCCGTTGCCGACAGCCGGCGAATGCCGGACTATTGGCTGAACAGGCTCAGGTAGCAGGCGGCTTGGCAGCGCGTCGAGCGTGCGCCCTGGCTTTGACGCTAGCCAGGTTCCACGGTTGGCTGGGGCCGCTGTCCAGGCCTTTGCGGACGTCGCGCCGCAGCGCTTCGAGCTTCCTTGGCCGACGGCCCGCGGCACCGCGCAACTCAATCACGCCGCCTTCACCCGCTGCGCAAAGAAGAAGCGCAGCATTTCGGCGCTGGCATCCGGCCCTTGGGCATCGGTGTACGAGCCGCGGGCGTCCCCGCCGGACCAGGCGTGGCCGGCGCCGTGCACGGTCCAGTGTTCGGTGCGCGGGCTGCCGTCGTCGGCGCGCACCACGCGGCGGGTGAAGGCATGGCCGCCACCGGTACGCGCCTGCTCGCTGTGCATCGTGCCGGTGCCGGCGCTGGCTGCTGCCACCTGCTCGCCGTTGAGCGGGTGGACGGTGGTGTCGCGGTCGCCGTGGAAGACGATGGTGGGCGGCAGTGTGCCGGCCTCGGCTGCGCCTGGCGCGCCGCCGTGCATCGCGCTGAAGGCGCTGGGCACGTCGTGCGCGGCGCCGCTGCGCAGGCCGGAGTGCACGCCGACGGCGGCGAACAGCTCCGGGTAGGCCTGGCCCAGGATGGCGGCCATCGCGCCGCCGGCCGACAGCCCTGCGACATAGATCCGCTGCATGTCCACCGCGTGCTGCTGCGCCACCTGCCGCACCATGCCGGAGAGCAGCGCAGGCTCGCCACGCCCGCGCTGCTGGTGCTGTGGCTTGAACCAGCTCCAGCAGCGCTGCGGGTTGGCCTGCTGTGACTGCGCCGGGTACAGCACCACGAAGCCTTGCTGCAACGCGGCTTCGTTCATGCGTGTGCCGGCGGCGAAGTCGTCCGGGTCTTGGGTGCAGCCGTGCAGCATCACCACCAAGGGCCGCAGCGCCTGTGTGCCGGGCGGCTGCGGCGGCACGAAGAGCTTGTAGTCGCGCGTGCCGGCACTGGCGCTGAAGCTGCCGGACAGCCATTGCGCGCCGGGCGCCGTGCTGGCGGTCGCGGGGGCAGGCGTGGACGTGGGCATGGGCGTGGGCCTGGGCCTGGGCCTGGGCCTGGGCCCGGCGTCGGCCGGCCTGGGTTGGACAGGTGCGCTTGCCAATGCGGAGCGCAGCGTCTCGGCTGCTTTCTGCAAGGTCTGAAGTTGCCGCATCGACGCGTTGGCGGTGCGGGCCGACGGCATGCTGGCCTTGGTCATGCGCAGTGCCTGGCGCACCAGGCGTCCGAAAGTGGGGGTCATTGGGTTGGGAGTTCCTGTGTTGTTTCAGCGTGTGCGGCCGGCCAGCGCGGCCTTCACGGCCGGGCTGGCATGCAGCGCGCCCAGCACGACGATGGAGTCGATGGCGGCCAGCGCCAGCTCTGCCGTCACGTCGGGTGCGATCGCAGCCAGGCCCAGCACGCGGATCTGGAGCTTCTGGCCGCTGGCCTGCGCCGCGCGCAGATCGTCGGCGCTGAAATGCTGGATGCCCAGCACCAGCGCCTTGCGCGCCACCGACTGGCGCAGCGCCTCGCCGTGGCTGCCGAGCTGGTTGCGGATGGCCGTGCGGATGAAGTCGCTGCGGTGGGCGTAGAAGCCGTCTTGCACCAGCAGATCGATCTGCCCCAGATCGACGCAGCCGACGTTGAGCGTGAGCTTCTCGTCGGCCGGGCGTGCGGCCAGTGCGGTGCTGGCGGGGCGAATGGGTCGGGCTGGCATGTCGCCATCTTAAGCCATGTCGGCCATCCGCTAACCATCCAAGTGGAATATCGGCAACAGATTGCAATGTGCTGGGAATCTGTCTTGCCGCTTTCTTCCATGGCCGAAACACGATCACTGACGCGGCGCACCGCCGCCGTTGCCACCCCGCTGGACGATGCCGGCAAGCTGCTGCTGCGCCTGACCGTCGGCGTGCTGCTGCTGCTGCACGGCTGGTTCAAGATGACCCACGGCGTGGACGGCGTGGTGGGCATGCTGCGCGGCGCGGGCTGGCCGGGCATGCTGGCCTATCTGGTCTATCTGGGCGAGGTGGTGGCGCCGCTGGCCTTGATCGCCGGTTACTGGACGCGGCCGGCCGCGCTGGTGGCGGCCTTCAGCATGGTGGTGGCGGTTGCGCTGGCCCACGCCGGGCAGGTGCTGGCGCTCAACCAGCAAGGCGGCTGGGCCATCGAGCTTCAGGGGCTGTACCTGCTGGGCGCGCTGGCCGTGGCGCTGCTCGGCGCCGGGCGCTACAGCGTGGGCGGGCCGGCCGGGCGCTTCAACTGAAGCCCACCGGGCGCGGCGCTGCCGGGTGGCGCACGGGGCAGCGCCCGCGCGGCGAGCGGGCCTCGGCAGAACGCTGGTAGGCTGCCTTGCGGGCGCGGTTCACCGAGCCCAGCGGCCGGTGTGCGGCCAGCGCCTGCCAGGGGCTGAACAGCAGGCCGTCGTCCATCGCGGCAGAGCGCTCCTCGCTCCACGCCACCTGTGGGCCGACGCTCACGCGGGCCACCGGCACGAAAGGGCTGACGTCCTCGGGCCAGCGCACCGAGGCATCTTCGATCGGCATCTTCTGCAGGCTGGTGCAGAGTTGCACGCGCAATTCCCACTCGGCGCCTTGCGCAGAGAAGAAGTCCACCAGCGCGGCGCGCAGGCCGTCGGGCCTGCCGTGCAGGTCCACCGGCGCGTCCTTCAGCGTCAGCATCATCGGAGACACCGGCGCCAGCGACCACTTGGCCATGTAGCGGCCGTAGAGAAACGGCACCTGGCTGTAGTAGGTCTCGCCCAGCGGGTGGGTCGCGGGGTGGCCGCCCAGGCCCTTCAGCGTGGCGCTTTCGCCGCCCACTGCTTCCAGCGCGCGCTCGGTGCCGCGCAGCACCGCGGAGAAGGCTTTCTTCAGCCGCGGGATGCGGTCGGTGGTGGCGGCCAGCAGCTTCAGGCTGCCGAGGAACTTCTTCGCCGTCGGCGCCAGGAAGGCCGGCCCATCGACCAGCAGGAAGTCCTGCACCGCGCCGCTGTTCTCCGGCAGGCGTTCGCCGTCCACGCCCACCACTTTGAGCGCCACGCCGCGCGGGGTGGAGATGGCGTCGTCCAGCACGTCGCCCGGTGAGGTGGACAGCCGCATCAGCACGGGGTAGGTGCGCGGCCTGGCGAACAGGCCCTGCGCCAGCACGGGGCCCAGCTCCAGCACGCGCAACTGGCCGTGCAGCAGCGCGTGGCTCTTGGCGTGGACGCTGCGCAAGCCCAGGCCGGTGTCGGCGAAGGTGGCGTCCGAGATGTGCAGCAGGGTGCTGACCAGGTCTTCCTCCGTCTGCTGCTCGTCGTCTTCGGTCTCCTCGAAGCCGGGGTCGTACTCCAGCGGGGCAGGGGTCTGCATGGCGCGCTCCAGAAAGGGCCGCTGCCAGCAAGCGGGGTGCCCGGCGCCAGCACTCAAAAGCTGCCCACCGGCCTGGCCTCGATGTAGATCCGCTTGATGTTGGGGAAGCGCTGGCGGATGCGCTCTTCGATGTGGACGATGCGCGCCGCCGAGTCTTCGGCCAGCGTGCCTTCGGCGAAGCTCAGGTCCAGCGCCAGCAGCACCTCGTCTGCGCCCAGGTAGCTGGTGAGCGGGCGCCCCACGTCGCGCACGCCTTCGGTGTCTGCTGCAATCTGCCGGATGGCGCGCGCCGTCTCCAGTTGCACGCCCTCGCCGATGAGCAACCCGCGTGACTCGCGCACCAGCACCAGCGCCACCGCCGCCAGCAGCACGCCGATCACCACCGACGCGGCGCCGTCCAGCACCGGCATCTCCAGCCAGTGGCTGGCATAGACGCCGCCGGCCGCCACCGCCAGCCCGGCCAGCGCAGCGCCGTCTTCGGCCAGCACGGTGTAGGTGCTGGGGTCCTTGCTGCGGTGCAGCGCCCGCCAGAACGGCTGGCCCCTGGCACTGCGCTGGAACTGGCGCAGCGCGATGAAGAAGCTGCTGCCCTCGAAGACCGCCGCCGCAGCCAGCACCACGTAGTTCCAGAACGGGTCTGTCAGCGGCTCCGGGTCACGCATGTGCAGGATGCCTTCGTAGATGGACATGCCGCCGCCCAGACCGAAGATCAGCACCGCGACGATCAGGCTCCAGAAGTACAGCTCCCGCCCGTGGCCGAACGGGTGCTCCACGCTGGGCGGGCGCTGGCTCAGCTTCAGGCCCACCAGCAGCAGCACGTCGTTGCCGGTGTCCACCGCCGAGTGGATGCCTTCGGCCAGCATCGCCGAGCTGCCGCTGATGCCCGCGACGATGAACTTGGTCACCGCGATGGCCACGTTGGCGGCGATGGCGCCGTAGATGGCCAGCCTGGAGTCGGCCATGGTTGCCGCCCTGTGCCCCAGCCTCAGCGCGTGGCCGGGAAGCACGGCGTGTCGGGCGGTGCTTCGCGAGCGTCGGGCAGGGCTGCGGTCATCGGCAGCACGCAGCAAACGTGGTGCCCGCAGGCGGCATGGCACGCCACGCAACGCGCTGTAGGACTGCGCCGACGGCAAGTCGGCCTGCTGCCGCATGGGCGCGCCGAGAGCGCGGCGATAAGGTGCGAAGCAGCAGCGGCAACCGCCGCGCTACCAACCTCCTGAAAGGGGACAGCAGCATGAACAAGGACCAGGTCAAGGGCAGCCTCAAGGAAGCCGCCGGCAAGGTGCAGAGCAAGACCGGTGAGCTGATCGACAGCCCCGAGCAGCGCGCCAAGGGCGACGCCAAGCAGGTTGCCGGCAAGGCGCAGAACACCGTGGGCAACATCAAGGAAACGGTGAAGGACGCGACGCGCTGACCGCGCTTCCGGCCAAACGTCAACCGCAAACCGGCCGCCAGGGCATCGTGCCCTGGCGGCCGGTTGCCTTTGTGCGGGCCGCTTTACTCCGCCGTTCAGCCGCCGTTCAGCCGCCGTTCAAACGAGCAGCTTGTCCAGCGTGATCGGCAGCTCGCGCACGCGCTTGCCGGTGGCGTGGAACACCGCATTGGCGATGGCAGCCGCGGTGCCGGTGATGCCGATCTCGCCGATGCCCTTGATGCCCAGCGGGTTGACGTGCGGGTCTTGCTCGGGCACCACCAGCACCTCGATCTGGCCGATGTCGGCGTTGACCGGCACATGGTATTCGGCCAGGTTGGCGTTGACGTAACGGCCATTGCGCAGGTCGCGCACGGTCTCTTCTTCCAGTGCCATGCCCACGCCCCAGACCAGGCCGCCGACCAACTGGCTGTGTGCCGTCTTCGCGTTCAGCGCGCGGCCGATGCCATAGGCCGCCACGATGCGCGGCACCCGCACCTGGCCCAGCGTGTCGTCCACCTCCACCTGCACGAAGACGGCGCCGAAGGCATGCATCGAATAGGCCTGTTTCTCCGGCCCCGGCTCGCTTCTGGCGCTGGCCGTGATGGCGCTGCCGCGGCGCGACAGCAGCGCCGCAACGGGCTCGCCGCGCTGCACATCGCCTTGCACGCGCAGCCAGCCGTCGGCCAGGCGCAAGCCGCTCAGCGGCTGGCCGGCCAGCGGCGAGCCGGTGTCGGCAATGGCCAACTGCATGAGCTGCTGGCGCGCCTGCGCGCAAGCCGCCTGCACGGCGGACGCCACGCTGGCGGCCGACTGCGAGCCGCCCGACACAGGCGCCCTGGGCATGCGCGAATCACCCAGCTCGAAGCGCACGAATTCCAGCGGCAGCCCCAGCGCGTCTGCCGCCACCTGCGTCATCACGGTGTAGGTGCCGGTGCCCAGGTCCTGCGTGCCGCTGCGCACCAGCGCGCTGCCGTTGGGCAGCCAGCGCACCTCGGCCTCGGCGGCGCTGCGGTTGGTGGGGTAGGTGGCCGTCGCCATGCCCATGCCCACCCGCAGATGCGGGTTGGCGGCGCTGCGCATGCTGCCCGGCACGGGATTGCGCCGCGCCCAGCCGAAGCGCTCTGCCGCGGCCGCATAGCACTGGCGCAGCGACTTGCTGGAAAACGGCTTTTTCTTGCCCGGGTCCTGCTCTGCATGGTTGAGCAGCCGCAGTTGCAGCGGGTCGATGCCGCTGGCGTAGGCCAGCTCGTCCATCGCCGACTCCAGCGCAAAGCTGCCCGACGCCTCGCCAGGTGCGCGCATGAAGGTCGGCGTGGCGACGTTCATCTTCGCCAGCCGGTGGCTGGTGCTCTGGTTGTCGCAGGCGTAGAGCATGCGCGTGACGATGGCCGACGGCTCCGTCCAGTCTTCGATCGACGAGGTCTCCGACACCACGTGGTGCTGCTGCGCCGTCAGCCGGCCATCGGCGGCTGCGCCCAGCCACAGGTCCTGCTCGGTGTGCGGCCGGTTGCCCACCGGGCCGAACATCTGCGTGCGGTCCAGCACCAGCTTCACAGGGCGGCCCACCTGGCGCGCGGCCATCGCGGCCAGCACCACGTGCGACCAGGTCGAGCCCTTGCAGCCGAAGCCGCCGCCCACGAAAGGGCACAGCACGGTGACCTGCTCCGGCGCAATGCCCAGCGTCTTGGCGACGGTGTCGCGGTTGCCAGAGACGTACTGCGTGGCGTCGTGCAGCGTCAGCTTGTCGCCACTCCAGGCGGCCACGGTGGCGTGCGGCTCCATCGGGTTGTGGTGCTCCACCGGCGTGCTGTAGCGGGCGGCCACCACATGGCGCGCAGCGGCACGGCCGCCGGCCATGTCGCCACGCGTCTCGTCGGCCTCTTCCTGCTGCACTTTCTCGGGCTTGATGGCCGAGCCTTTGGCGCGATGGAAGTCCACCACCGCCGGCTCGCTGCCGTAGCGCAGCAACACCGCGCCGGCCGCGTGGCGCGCCTGCTCCAGCGTCTGTGCCACCACCACCGCCACCGGCTGGCTGCTGTAGTGCACCGCGTCGTCCTGCAACAGCGACAGCACGCGGCCTGCCGGCGGCTGCACCGCTGCCTTGCCGCCCTGCGGCAGCTTTTGCGCGTTGCGGTGCGTCAGCACCAGCAGCACGCCGGGCATCGCCTCGGCGCGGCGGCTGTCGATCTCGGCGATGCGGCCGCTGGCCACCGTGCTGAGCACCAGCCACGCATGCGCCATGCCGGGCAGCGCCACGTCGCCGGCGTAGAGCGCGCGGCCGCAGACCTTGGCCGGGCCGTCCACCCGGTCCACCGCTTGTCCGACGCTGTTCATGCCAGGCCTCCGGCCACGTTCAGCGCGCGCACGATGCTGCGCCGCGCGAGGTCGATCTTGAAGTCGTTGTGGCCCTGGCCGCGTGCGCCGGCCAGCAGCAGGTCGGCAGCCGCATTGGCGCTGGCGGTGCCCGGCGGTTTGCCAACCAGCGCCTGCTCGGCAGCGGGCAGCCGCCAGGGCTTGTGCGCCACCCCGCCGAGGGCCAGCGCGGCGTCGGCGACGCGGCCGTCGCGCAGGTCCAGCGCGGCGGCCACCGAGACCAGCGCAAAGGCATAGCTGGCACGGTCTCGCACCTTCAGGTAGTGCGCGTTGGCCGCGAAGCGCGAGGGCGGCAGGTCGATGGCGGTGATCAGCTCGCCGCCGGCCAGCGTGGTGTCGCGTTCGGGGTGGTCGCCCGGCAGGCGGTGCAGCTCGGCCAGCGGCACCGCGCGTTCACCGTCCGGGCCTTGTACGCGCACCACGGCGCGCAGCGCGCTCAAGGCGACGTTCATGTCCGACGGGTTGGTGGCGATGCACTGTGCGCTGGCGCCCAGCACCGCGTGGATGCGGTTGTAGCCGCCGCGCGCAGCGCAGCCCGAGCCGGGCGCGCGCTTGTTGCACTCGGCAAAGGCGGTGTCGTAGAAGTAGTAGCAGCGGGTGCGCTGCAACAGGTTGCCGCCCATCGTCGCCATGTTGCGCAACTGCCCGGAGGCGCCGGACAGCAGCGCCTGCGACAGCAGCGGGTAGCGCTGGCGCACCAGCGCGTGGTTGGCGGCGTCGCTGTTGCGCACCAGCGCGCCGATGCGCAGACCGCCGTCGGGCAGCTCGGTCACCTCGGCCAGCGGCAAGCGGCTGACGTCGATGAGGCGCAGCGGCGTGCTGATGCCGCCCTTCATCAGGTCCAGCAGATTGGTGCCGCCGGCGATGAAGGCGCTGCCCGGCTGGCGGATGCGCGTCAGCGCGTCGGCGGTGCTGCTGGCGCGCTGGTAGTCGATGTCGTTCATGCGCCCGCCCCGCCAGCGGCCAGCTCGCGCACCGCGGAGACGATGCCCGGGTAGGCGCCGCAGCGGCAGATGTTGCCGCTCATGCGCTCACGGATCTCGTCGTCCGACAGTGGCACCTGCAACTGCCGCACGTCGCGCGTCACCGCGCTGGCGGTGTTGGCGCGCAGCTCGCCCAGCACCGCCACCGCGGAGCAGATCTGCCCCGGCGTGCAATAGCCGCACTGGAAGCCGTCGTGCCGCACGAAGGCGGCCTGCACCGGGTGCAGCGCGCCGGGCGTGCCCAGGCCCTCGACCGTGGTGATCTGCGCCCCGTCCTACATCACCGCCAGCGTGAGGCAGGAATTGATGCGCCTGCCGTCGGCCAGCACCGTGCAGGCGCCGCACTGACCGCGGTCGCAGCCCTTCTTGGTGCCGGTCAGGCCGACGTGGTTGCGCAGTGCGTCCAGCAGCGTGACGCGCGCTTCGAGCTGCAGGCGGACCGGCTTGCCGTTGACGGACAGTTGCACGGCGCGCAGGCCGTTGCCGCCGGGCAGCGGGGCATCGGGCGCGGTGCCGGTGCCGGTGCTGGCGCAGCCGGTGCCGATGGCCGCCGTCACGCCGCCCGCCGACTGCAGGAAGAAGCGCCGGGACAGTTGCGGCGGGTCGGTCTCGTCCATGGCGTCTCCAGGCTTGGCATCGGCGCTGTGCGGCAAAGGCAATGCCCGCGTTGGCGCTGCATGTCAGTCGAGCGCGGTGACCACCACCGACGCGGCCTGCGGGCTGCCAGGCCCGTGCGTCACCGCCTCGATGTTGTTGCCATCGGGGTCGAGCACGAAGGCGGCGTAGTAGCCGGGGTGGTAGTGGCGCTCGCCCGGTGGGCCGTTGTCGCGCCCGCCGGCCGCCAGCCCCGCGGCGTGAAAGGCCTGCACGGCCTCGCGCCCGCTGGCCTGGAAGGCCAGATGCAGGCGCGAGACGGCGCCGTCGGCGCGGTCGATCCACAGCTCGTCGGCAGAAAAGTGGCCCACGCCGTTGCGGATGAGGCCGGCGCGGCCCAGCGCGCCGAGCACGGCGGTGTAGAAGCGCCGGCTGGCGTCCAGGTCGGCCACGCGCAGGTGCACATGGTCGATGAGGCGTCCGTGTTCGAAATGCATGCTGTGCTCCTTGGTTGCTGCAAACGGGTCAATGGCTGCCGCCATGGCGGTCGGGGAAGAGCCCGCTCCACCATTCGCGGGCGCTCGCCAGCACCAGTGCCAGGCCGTCCTTGTCGCCCTTCAGCAGCGCCTGGCCGTAGGCGCGCATCTGCTTGGCGGTGACGTGCGGCGGTGCGGGCGGCACCTTGGGGTCGGTCACCATCTCCAGCAGCACCGGGCGGTCGGCCGACAGCGCTGCGTCCCAGGCCGGGCCCACCGCGTCGGGCTTGTCCACCCGGATGCCGGTCAGGCCGAGCAGCCGCGCGTAGTCGGCATAGGGGAAGGGCGGCACGAACTGCGAGATGCCGGCGCGCGGCGCGCCTTCGGTGCTGCGCTGCTCCCAGCTCACCATGTTCAGGTCGCCGTTGTTCAGCACCATCACGATCAGCCGCGGGTCGGCCCACTGGCGCCAGGTGTCGGCCACCGTGATCAGCGCGTTGATGCCGTTCATCTGCATCGCGCCGTCACCCAGCATCGCGATCACCGGCCGCCCCGGGTGCAGGTGCTTGGCCGCCACTGCGTAGGGCAGGGCCGAGCCCATGCTGGCCAGCCCGCCGGACAGCGACGCCAGCATGCCGCGGCGCAGCTTCAGGTCGCGCGCATACCAGAACGCCACCGAGCCGGAGTCGCAGCACAGGATGCAGTCGTCAGGCAGCCGCGGCGACAGTTGCCAGAACACGCGCTGCGGGTTGATGGGATCGGCCGGCGTCATCGCCCGCGTCTCGAGCACCTGCCACCAGCGCGCCACGTTCTGCTCGATGCGCTGGCGCCAGCGCCGGTCTGCCTTGCGCTGCAACAGCGGGATCAGCGCGCGCAGCGTGGCGCGGCTGTCGCCGGTGAGGTTGATCTCCATCGGGTAGCGCAGCGCCAGGCGGCGGCCGTCGATGTCGATCTGCACGCCGCGGGCCTGGCCTTCCTTGGGCAGGAACTCGGCATACGGGAAGCTGGAGCCCACCATCAGCAAGGTGTCGCAGCCTTCCATCAGGTCCCAGCTCGGCTGGGTGCCCAGCAAGCCGATGGCGCCGGTGACGAAGGGCAGCGCGTCGGGCACCGCGGCCTTGCCCAGCAGCGCCTTCGCGATGCCGGCACCCAGCAAATCGGCCACCTCCAGCAGCTCGTCGCAGGCATGCAGCGCGCCGGCACCCGCCAGGATGGCCACCCGCTGGCCGGCGTTGAGCACGGCCGCCGCGGCGGTGAGGTCGGCGCTGTCGGGCAGCATGGCGCGCGCCGTGTGGCCGATGCCGCTGTGCAGCGTGCCGTGCTCGCGCCTGGGCTCGGGCTCGGCCTTCAGGTCCTGCACGTCGTTGGGCAGGATGACGCAGGTGACGCTGCGCCTGTCCAGCGCGGTGCGCACGGCGCGGTCCACCACATGCCTGGCCTGCGCCGGCACGCTGACCATCTGCACGTAGTCGGCCGCCACGTCCTTGAACAGCGCCGGCAGGTCCACCTCCTGCTGGTAGTCACCGCCCAGCGCAGAGCGCGCCTGCTGGCCGACGATGGCCACCACCGGCTGGTGGTCGAGCCGGGCGTCGTACAGGCCGTTCAGCAGGTGGATGGCGCCCGGGCCGGAGGTCGCCAGGCAGACGCCCACCTCGCCGCTGAACTTGGCGTGGGCGCAGGCCATGAAGGCGGCCAGTTCCTCGTGCCGGGTCTGCACGAACTGCACCGCGCCGGGCTCGCCGGCCACCCGGTCCAGCGCGCCGATGACGCCATTGATGCCGTCGCCCGGGTAGCCGAACACGCGCCGCACGCCCCACTGGCGCAGGCGCTCCACCACATGGTCGGAGACAGTGTTTGCCATGGACCTCTCCTGTCACTTGCGCGTCTGTCCCATCCGGGATTCGCGCACGCGGGCGATGGTGTCCAGCAGCGCCGCCAGCGCCACCGGCTTGGCCAGATGCGCGTCGAAGCCGGCGGCCAGCGCGCGCTCCTCGTCCTGGCGCCGGCCGTAGCCCGTCAGCGCCACCATCGGCAACGCGGCGCTGCGCGGCCGCTGGCGCAGCGCCGTGGCGAGCTGGTGGCCGTCCATCTGCGGCATGCCGACGTCGGACAGCACCAGGTCGAAGCTCTCGTGCGCGGCGGCCTCCAGCGCGGCGGCGCCGCTGGCGCACGCGGTGACCTCGGCGCCTTCCATGTTCAGCAGCATCGTGAAGGACTCCAGCGTGTCCAGCGTGTCGTCCACCACCAGGATGCGCATGCCGGCCAGCGGCAGCCCGTCCTGCGCCGGCGCGGCGCTGGCCGGTGCGCCGTCGGCCAGTGGCAGCCAGACGCTGAAGCGCGTGCCGCCGCCCAGCCCTTCGGACGCCGCCTGCACGCTGCCGCTCATCAGCTCGGCCAGGTGCTTGACCAGCGCCAGGCCGATGCCCAGGCCGCCCTGCTCGCGCGTGAAGCGGCTGTCGGCCTGGCGGAACATGTCGAAGACGAAGGGCAGGAACCTGCCGTCGATGCCCACGCCGTTGTCCTGCACCTCCAGCCGCGCCTGCGTGCCGTCGGCCAGCACGCGCACCCACACTTCGCCGCCTGGCGGGGTGAACTTGAGCGCGTTGCTCAGCAGGTTCCACGCGATCTGCTCCACGCGCAGCGGGTCGGCCAGCACGCTTGCGGCCGCCGGGTCCAGCGTGCTGTGCACCTGCAACTGCCCGGCCTCGGCGTCGCCGCGCGCCGCCTCCACCACGCGCTCGATGATGGGCAGCCACTCGACACTGCGGATGTTCAGCGACAGCTTGCCGGTGTGCATGCGCGACAGGTCCAGCAGGTCGTCGATGATGCGGGCCTGCGCCACCACCGTGCTGCGGATCACGTCGGCCACGCGGGCCACGGCCTCCACGTTGCGCACCTGCGGCATGCGCGTCAGCAGCTCCGCGTTGACGTGGATCAGGTTCAGCGGGTGCTTCAGCTCGTGCGACATCACGGCCAGGAACTCGTCCTTCAGCGCGCTGGCCTTCTGAAGCTCCGCGCGCAGCACACGCTCTGCCTCCAGCGAGCTGTCGCGCTGGGTCTGCGTGCGCTGGTTGTCGGTGATGTCGCGCGCAATCTTGGCGTAGCCGTGCAGCGCGTCGTCGAGCAGCGGCGTCGTCACGCCGCTGACGAACACGCGGCTGCCGTCGCGCCGCTGGTGCCAGCGGTCGTCTTCGGCGCGGCCCGTGTCGCGCGCGGTGCGGCGCTCGGCTTCGGGCGCGCCGGCGGCACGGTCCTCGGGCGTGAAGAGCAGGTCGCCCGAGCTGCCGATGATCTGCTCGGCGGTGTGGCCGAAGAGCAGCTCCGCGCCGCGGTTCCAGCCCGTCACCAGGCCGGCATTGTCGAGCGTGACGATGGCGAAGTCGGGCGTGTTTTCGGCCACCAGGCGCATCTGCACCTCGCCGTCGCGCAGCCTGCGCTCTGCGCGCCGGGTGGCGCTGATATCGACGAAGCTGAGCACCGCGCCCTCGATGCGGTCCTCCCGCGTGCGAAACGGCAGCACGCGCGCGAGGAAGCTGCGGTCGCCAGGCCCGGCCACGGCCCGCTCCACCAGTTGCAGCGAGTCGAAGGCCTGGCGCGCGTCGGCCTCCAGTTGCGGGTAGTCGAGCCGGTGCGTCAGGTCCGACAAGGGGCGGCCCACGTCGGCAGGCAGGATGTTGAACAGGTCCAGCGTGCGCGGCGTGAAGCGCTTGATGCGCATCTGCCGGTCCACGAAGACGCTGGCGATGTCGGTCGAGGCGATCAGGTTGCCCAGGTCGTCGTTGGTCCGTGAGGTCTCGTCGATCTTGTCCTTCAGCTCCTGGTTCACGGTGCTGAGTTCCTCGTTCACCGACTGAAGCTCTTCGCGGCCGACGTCCAGCTCCTCGGTGGCCGAGCGCAGCTCCTCGTTCATTGCCTGCAACTCTTCGTTGGCCGCCTTCAGGTCTTCGTTGAAACTCTCGCCGCTGCCGATGCTGTTGCGCAGCGTCTCGCGGGTGCGCTGAAGCTCCTTCTCCAGCTCCACCAGCAGCGCGTCCTGCGGTGACACGGCCCGGTCGGGCTCGCCGCCCAGCGAGACATCCACTTCGTTGAACGTGACCAGCATGAAGGTGGTGCCGGAGACCGGGTCGCGCAGCGGCAGCGCCGTCATCGTCAGCAGCACATCGCCGCCGTCGCGCGCCAGCCGCACCGGGCGCGACTGCACGCGCTGGCGCGTGTCCCAGGCCTTGGTCAACGCGGTGCGCAGCGCCAGGCGCAAGCCCTCGCGCACGACGGTGAGCAGGTCGTTGCTGGGCGCCCCGGCGGGGAAGTGGAGGTAGTGCCCGGAGTGGCCGGCCTGGTCCGACAGATGCAGGATGTTGGCCTGCTCGTCGATGAGCACGCTGGCTGCTGCGTTCTGCGCCTGCAGCCTGTCGTGCAGTTGGCGCAGCGCAGACCGCGCGGCTGCGCCGGGCTGCGCCAACACGGGTGCCGGCTTGTTGTCCGGGGCCGGCGCCAGCCTCAATGGCGGCAGACTGTGGGTGCCGCGCGGCAACAGGTTGCAGCGGTAAATCCGGTGGCGCCTGTCCACGGCCGAGAACAGGTCTGGCGCTGCATCGGCGGTTTCGGCGCTGCCCAGAAACAGCAGCCCGCCGGCACGCAGCGAGAAGTGGAACATCTCCAGCACCCGCCGCTGCGCCGTGCGGTCCAGATAGATCAGCAGGTTGCGGCAGCTCACCAGGTTCATCCGCGAGAAGGGCGGGTCGCGCAGCACGTTGTGCTGTGCAAACAGCACCGTGTCGCGCAGCGGGCGCGTCACGCGCAGCCGGCCGGCGTCTTTGGTGAAGAACTGGCGCAGCCGGTTGGGCGGCATGTCGGCGGCGATGGACGGCGCATAGCAGCCCTGCCGCGCGGTGGCGATGGCCTGGGTGTCGATGTCCGAGCCGAAGACCTGGATCTCCGGCGGCCTGTGCGCAGCGGCTGCCTGCTCCCACAGCAGCATCGCCACCGAATAGACCTCTTCTCCGGTGGCGCAGCCCGCCACCCAGGCGCGCATCTGCCGCGGCAGCGCGCCGTTGGACTGCTGCAATTCGGCGCCGATGGCCTGTGCCAGTGCGTCGAAGGCATCGGCGTCACGGAAGAAATTGGTGACGCTGATCAGCATGTCGCGCAGCAGCGCGCCGGCTTCGTCGGGCTGCGCGCGCAGCAACGCCAGATAGCCCGGCAGGCTGTGCAGGCTGTTCACCTGCAGCCGCCGCTCCAGCCGGCGCAGCACGGTGGCGTGCTTGTAGTGGCTGAAGTCGTGCCCGGTGCGGCTGTGCAGCACGCGCATGATCTCGTCGAGCGCGCGCTCGGCGTCGCGCGTGGCCTGCTCGGTGGGCGGCTCGGCAGTCCGCAAGCCGGTGTCTGCCGCATGCGGCAGCTCGATGCGGCTGGCGTTGTGCCACAGCTCCACCAGCTTGGCCGGCAGCTCGTCCAGCGGCAGCACGATATCGACGCAGCCGGTGTCGATGGCAGCGCGCGGCATCGCTTCGTACTCTGCATCGGCGGGGTTCTGCACCAGCGTCACGCCGCCTTGTTCGCGGATGCGGCGGATGCCGTAGGCGCCATCTGCGCCGGTGCCCGACAGCAGCACCGCCATCGCGCGCTCGCGCTGCGCGTCTGCAAGGGTGCGGAAGAAGAGGTCGATCGAGACATGCCGGCCGCGCGGCCGCTCTGCGGGCTCCACCGTCAGTTGGGCACCGGCCATGCGCAGATGCAGCGCAGGCGAGATCACATACACCGTGCCGGGTTTGACGGTGACCGCTTCGCGCACCTCCACCACCGGCATCGGCGTGGCGCGTTGCAGGGTGGAGGCGACGCTGCTGTGGTGCCGCGGCGAAAGGTGCAGCACCACCACCCACGCCAGCCCGGCGTCGGCCGGCGTGCGCTCGAAGAAGCGGCGCAATGCCGTCAGCCCGCCGGCCGCCGCGCCGATGCCCACCACCGGGAAGCCGGACGCAGCGGCCGCCCCGCCCGGCGCGGCAGCCTGCGGCGCCGGCATTTCGACGGGCTGCGCCACGCCGGAGAGCTTGGCCATGCGCTCGGCCGGTGGGCGGCGCAGCGCGCGTTAGCCCGGCCGGGGCTGGTTGGCGTGCTGGCTGTGGAAACGCTGCATCACGCGCATGGCGGCCTGCAGTTGCGTTGCCGACAGGCGGTTTGCCACCAGGCCGCTGCTTGCAGGCTGCGAGGCGGCCGGTTCACCGTCTGCGTGTGCGGCTTGCGCTGCCTGCGCGGCGGCAGTCGGGTGGCCGGTGGCGCGGCTGGTCTGGCTGGTGTGGCTGGTGTGGCTGGTCTGGTTCATGGGGTGGGGCTCCTGTTGGGGTTTTCCACGGCAAGCGCCGCTCCCGCCGCCGCTGGTGCGGGCACGGTGCTTGCCACGCTGCGCGCCTCTTCTTCTGGACAACGGACCCCGCGCGATGGAGTGGCTGGACGCAGTGCAATGGCCGGCCATGGCGGTGACGGTGCTGGCCTCCTGGCTGGTGGCCAGCAAGCGTGAACAGCGCCGGGCCTGGGGCTTCTGGGTCTTCATGCTCAGCAACGTGCTGTGGGTGGCCTGGGGCGTGCACACACAGGCCTGGGCGCTGGTGGCCTTGCAGGGCTGCCTGGCTGCAATGAACATCCGCGGCGCACGGCAGAACGACGCCGCCTGACCGTCGCGCCCACGCACCCGCGCACCCCTGCACCCGCGCACCGCGGGAACGGCATTTGCTGCCGGCGCCCACCCGTTGGCGATGGAGAAGCGAGATGGCTGCATACGGAAAGAAGGCGTCTGACAAGGTCGGCACGGCGTTGCACGAAATGAAGCAGGGCGACCTCAAATCCGGCTCGGGCAGGAAGGTCACCAACCCGAAACAGGCCATCGCCATCGGCTTGTCGGAAGCGCGCAAGAAGGGCGGCAAGGTGCCCGCCAAAGGTTGACCAAGCCACTGCAGCGCCAGCCTGCCGAAACCGTCAAACTTGCCGCAAGGCGACGCCTGTGCCCGCCAGCAAGCTGATGCTGATCCGCCACGCCGAAAAGGGCGACGAGGCAGCCGGGCTGCGTGCTGTCAACGCGCAGGGTGTCCAGGACTCCGGCGGCCTCAGTGTGCGCGGCTGGCAGCGGGCCGGCGCGCTGGTGCGCTGGCTGGCGCCGCTGGACGGCCACTTCGCGGACGAAAGGATCGCCAGGCCGACCGCCATCTTCGCCGCCGCTGTTTCTGCCGCGCACCCCAGCGCCCGGCCGCGCGCCACCGTGCAGCCGCTGGCCGACGCGCTGCATCTGCACATCGACGACAGCCATGCGGCGGATGCGCCGGCGCAGCGCCTGTTGCTGGCACTGGCGTCGCTGCACGGCCCGGTGCTGTTGTGCTGGCGCCACCGCGAGCTGCCGGCGTTGCTGGCCGCGCTGACAGGCAACGCGCCGCTGCCAGCGGTGCCGGCCGCCTGGCCCGAAGACCGATGCGACCTTCTCTGGCTGCTGGACGACGTGCATGGGCGCTGGCACTTCGACAGCGTGCCGCAGCGCCTGCTGCCGGGCGATGGCGACAGCGGTGCCTGACCTGGCCCATCGTGGATCGATCCCATGGCCGACACCGTTCACCTGTTCGTCTTCGACGGCTTTGCCGACCGGGAAGCGGCTTTCGCCGTGGCGGGCATCAACACGCCGGAATTCCAGCGCGAACCTGGCCGGTACCAGTTCATGAGCAAACGTGGCTCTGCCACTTTGCTCCTCCCCCTCGGAGGGCGGACGACGCATGGCGTCGGCCTGGGGGCGCTTCACAAGACGGGCAAGTGGGAGTACTTCGCCCGCATGGCTCGCGCGGCGTGAACGCCGGTGCCGCGGCACGCGGCCGGGTGGCCCGCACGCTGTGGCAGGCCGTCTGGCTGGACCGGCGGCGCACCGTCGCGGCGCTGGTGCTGCTGGTGCTGGCCAAGCTGTCCAGCGTGCTGGTGCCGCTGGTGCTGAAGGCGGTGATCGACCGCTTCAGCCGGCCGGAATCGCTGGCCGAAAGCGTGGCCCCGGCGGCGGCGCCGGCCGGCGTGGCCACCGCGCTGGTGCTGCCTGTGTTCCTGCTGCTGGCCTATTCGGCGGTGCGTTTCGCGGGCACCTTGTTCACCGAGCTGCGCGACCTGGTCTTCGCCCGCGTCACCCAGCGCACGGTGACGGCGTTCGCCGAGCGCACCTTCGCGCATTTGCTGAACCTGAGCCCGCGCTTCCACACCCAGCGCAGCACCGGCAGCCTGATCCGCAACGTGGAGCGCGGCACCGCGGGCATCGCCCTTCTGCTGGGCGCCGGGCTCTTCACGGTGGTGCCCACGCTGGTGGAGTTCATCGGCGTGGTGGCAGTGATGGCAGCCGGCTACAGCCTGTGGTTCACGCTGATCATCATGCTCACCTTCTTTGCCTACGGCGCGCTGACGATGGCGCTGACGCAGACGCGCGCGCTGCGCCAGCGCCGCGTCAACGCGATGGACTCGCAGGCCAGCGGCCGCATGGTCGATAGCCTGCTGAACTACGAGACGGTGAAGACCTATGCACGCGAAGGCTACGAGCGCAGCCGCTATGCCGCCGATCTGGCCGCCTGGGCCGAAGGCAGCGTGAGCAACCAGCGCTCGCTGTCGGTGCTGCACATCGCGCAGAGCGCCGTCATCGCGCTGGGCGTGGCGGGCGTGATGCTGCTGGCCGGACAGCAGACCGTGCTGGGCGCGATGAGCGTGGGTGACCTGGTGCTGGTGAATGCCTACGTGATCCAGATCTGCCTGCCGCTGAATGCGCTGGGCTTCGTGTTCCGCGAAACGCGCGATGCACTCGTCGATACCGAGGCCTTGTTCGCGCTGCTCGACGAGCGCAGCGACATCGAGGACAGCACGGGCCAGCCGCCGCTGGCGGTGGCCGGCGGGCATGTGCGCTTCGAGAACGTGGACTTCGGCTACGAGCCCGGGCGGCAGATCCTCTACGGCGTGAGCCTGGACATCGGGGCCGGGCAGACGGTGGCCGTGGTGGGCGGCAGCGGCTCGGGCAAGAGCACGCTGGCGCGGCTGCTGCTGCGGCTGTACGACGTGGGCGCGGGCCGCATCAGCATCGACGGGCAGGACATCCGCCAGGTGCAGCTTGCCAGCCTGCGCCAGGCCATCGGCGTGGTGCCGCAGGACACCGTGCTGTTCAACGACAGCATTGCGCAGAACATCGGCTATGGCCGCATCGGCGCCGGCACCGGCGCGGTGGTGGAGGCGGCGCAGGCGGCGCAGGTGCACGAGTTCATCCTCTCGCTGCCGCAGCAGTACGACACCGTGGTGGGCGAGCGCGGGCTGATGCTGTCCGGCGGTGAGAAGCAGCGCATCGCGATCGCGCGCGCCTTCCTGAAGAACCCGCCCATCATGGTGTTCGACGAAGCAACATCGGCGCTGGACACGCGTGCCGAGCGCGCCATCCAGGGCGAGCTGGACCGCATTGCCAAAGGCCGCAGCACGCTGGTCATCGCGCACCGGCTGTCCACCGTGGTGAACGCCGACCAGATCGTGGTGATGGACAAGGGCCGCATCGTCGAGCGTGGCCGCCACGAGGAACTGCTGGAGCGCAACGGCTTGTACGCGCAGCTCTGGAAGCTGCAACGCCAGCAGCAGCAGTTCGAGCGGCTGGAGCGGCGCCTGGCACGGCGGCCGGTCAACCTGGCGCTGCTGCTGGCCAGCGTGGTGGACGGCCTGCGCTCGGCCTTCGAGCCGCGCGGCGTGCAGCTCTACAGCGACATCGGGATGGACGACGCCCGCGTCGCCGGTGACCCCAGCGCGCTGGCCCACACCTTCTGGGAGCTGGGCGTGCACGCGCTGGAGGCCACGCCCAGCGGCGGCCGCATCGAGCTGCGCCTGGCGCGCCACGGGCTGTATGCGCGGCTGGCGCTGACCGACGGCCGCCATGCCGCGCCCGGCGACGCGGCCGGCGGCGGCGAGCGCGCCGAATCGGCAATGGACCCGATGCTGCTGCGCTCGACCATCGAGCGCCAGGGCGGGCGCTTCGCCATCGAGCCGGCGTCGTCGCTGCACGGCATGCGCTTCGTCATCGACCTGCCGCTGCATGCCTTGTCCGACGCATTGCCCGGCGAAGCGCTGCCGCCCCACGCGGCCCACGCGCCAGAAGGCAGCGCGTTGCAGGGGCTTCAGGTGATGGTGGTGGAAGACGGCCCCGACGCGCGCGAGTCCTTGCAGGCGCTGCTGGAGCTGGAAGGCGCCGAGGTGCTGGCCTTCGGCGGCGGGCAGGAGGCGTTGCAGTGGCTGGATGCGCAGCCCACGGCGCGCTGGCCCGACCTGCTGGTGTGCGACATCGCGCTCGACGACCTCAGCGGGCTGGACGTGATGCACCGCGTGCGGCAGGCCGAGTCGGCACGCGGCGTGGCGCTGGGCGAGCGGCTGCCCGCCGTGGCGCTGACGGG
This sequence comes from uncultured Rubrivivax sp., assembly GCA_964244245.1. Classification (GTDB taxonomy): domain Bacteria; phylum Pseudomonadota; class Gammaproteobacteria; order Burkholderiales; family Burkholderiaceae_C; genus Rubrivivax. The sequence goes on from CAXTHW010000001.1 coordinate 126,388, forward strand.
CCTGGCCGATGAGCACGACCGCCAGCGCGCCTTGCTGGCCGGCTTCCAGTTCCACCTGGGCAAGCCGGTGGCGCCCCGGGAGCTGGTCGGCACGCTGTCGGGTTTGGCCCGCTCGCGGCCAGGGCAGTCGAGAGCCGTTACAACCGGGAACGCAGATTGCCACTAGGCTGGGGCCATGCCCGTCTCAACGTTCCAGGAGGGTGCTTCGCTGCGTTTGCTCATCGCCGATGACAGCCGTGCCACTGCGGACAGCACGGCGGAGCTGGTCGGGATGTCGCTCGCCTGCGAGATCGAGGTCGCCTACGACGGCCTGGCCGCGCTCGACCGTGCGCTGGCGCTGCGGCCCGACGCGGTGCTGCTGGACCTGCAGATGCCAGGCCTCGACGGCCTGGAGGTGGCGCGTCAAGTGCGCGCCCACTACGGCGCCGATGCGCCCTACCTCATCGCCCTCACGGGCCGCGCCGATGCCGTGCGCGACCTGCCCGCCATCGACAACCACTTCGACCGTGTGCTGGCCAAGCCGCTGGACGTGGACCAGTTGATCACCACGCTGTCGCGGCTGGCCGCCCGCAGCAGCCCCTTCGAGCGCGTGACGCAGCGCTTCGACCTGGCGGAACTGTTCACGCGCGTGGTGCGGCAAGTGGTGCCGATGATGGTGGCGCGGCGGCTGGCGCTGTCGTTCGACTACCGCGGGCCCAGCGTGATCGTGGAAGACGACCCGGTGGAAGTGCAGTGCGGCCTGCACCGCCTGCTTCTCGGCCTGCTGGACATCATGGCGTCTGGCTTCGCGATGTTCAGCGCCAAGGCCACGCTCGACGCCGAAGGCCGCTGCGGCGTGGTGGTGGAGGCAGCGGGCTCCGGCGCGCTGCGCCCGCGCCCGCAGATCGACGCCGTGCTGCACCGCCTGCACCTGGTGGAGACCGACGACCCGCAGGGCCGCGGTGCCGGCGTGCGCCACGCAGCCGGCATCTGCCCGAACACCGGCGCACCGGTCACCTGCTCCTGCGACGCCCACGAAGGCGTGCTGCTGCGCAGCCACCTCAGCTACACGGGCGCCGTCGAGCAGCCTGCGACGCAGATCGACCCGGTGCGCGGCGCCCGCGCCTGGCTGGTGGACGAAAGCGCGATGCCGTCGGCCTGGGTGCAGCGCCGTCTTCAGCGCCTGGGCTGGACCGTGACGCGCTTTCCCACCTGCGAGCGCGCGCTGGAGCATGCGCAGCAAGGTGACCTGGACAGTGCCGATGAAGACGCCGACTTCAGGCCGCCCGCGCTGCTGATCGTGGTGGAGGCGGCTGCCAGCACTGCCGCCTGCGTGCAGGCCCTTCAGGAGCGCATGCCGCCGACGACGCAGCGCATCTTCGCGGTGATGGCGGGCTCGCCGACGCTGGGGGCGCCGTCCAGCGTGCCTGGCTATGACCTGCGGGTGTTCCCTTTCAGCCCGCTGGAGCTGGCTGAATTCAGCGCGCTGGCGGCGCCGTCGGAGTCGGGCCGCAGTGGCAACACGGTGCCTGCGCCGCTGGGCATGCGGGACCGGCCGCTGGTGCTGCTGGTGGACGACAACGACGTCAACCGCATCGTCGGCCGCGGCCTCGTCGAGGCGCTGGGCTACGAAGTGCGTACCGCGCACGACGGACTGGACGCCATCGACGAATGCCGCCAGACGCCGCCCCAGGTGGTGCTGATGGACCTGGACATGCCGGTGCTGCGCGGCATCGATGCCACCGTGCGCCTGCGCGAGCTTCAGCGGCTGGGCGAGGTGGCGCCGTTCGCGGTGATCGCAGCCACCGCCGACGCGTCGCCCGAGGCGCAGGCCGCCTGCGCCGCCGCGGGGATGGACGGCTTTCTCACCAAGCCGCTCGACCTGCGCGTGCTGCGCGAACAACTGCGCCGCTTCACCGCAGCCGGCACGCTCTGAGCCGGCCTGCGGGCGCGGACAAGCCGCCTTGCGGCTTGCCGCCGGTGCTGCCGAAGACATCGCCGTGGCAATTCGGATGCATCGAGCGACGCGGTGTGCCGGCCGGCATCTCCGTTGCCCTTGTCGGCTTCACCACGGAGGATTGCGCAATGGACACGATGACCACGGTGCGGCGGCTGGCCGCACAAGACCGCAACCGCCCCAGCTTTCGGGGCGAACACTGGCTGGTGCTGGGCGCCGGCCTGGCGCTGCTCGGCTTGAGCGCGCGCGGCCGGTCGCCGCTGCTGCGCGGCCTGGCACGCACGCTGGGCACCGGGCTGCTGGCGCGCGCTGCCAGTGGCCGCGACGGCCTGCGCAGGCTCTGGGGCTGAGCCTGGCGCCGTCGGCGGCGCGTCAGGCCGCGCCGGCCCGCACGTTGCGGTGCACCCAGGTCTCGAACGCCGCCAGAAAGTTCAGCAGGAACTGGCGCGTGTCGCCGTTCGCGATGCCGCCTTGCGCATCGAACAGCGTGGCGGCGCCGCCGACATAGGCCTCCGGCTGGGCCATCATCGGCACGTCCAGGAACACCATGCTTTGGCGCAGATGGTGGTTGGCGCCGAAGCCGCCGATGCCGCCGGGTGACAGGCTGATCACGGCGCCCGGCGGTTCAACGAGTCGCGCCGCAGGCTGGCGATGAGCACGGCGATGTGGTGGCAATGGCTCATGGCGTGGCTGCTTTGCCGGCGCCTGCGCCCGGGCTGCCGGCCGGCGCGTCGGGGCGCTTGGCGTCAGCGGCGTCACGCAAGGGTGCCGAGACCGCGCGGCCCAGAGACTCCAGCGCGCTTTCGTCGGGCGGCTCGCGCGGCACGACGGGCTTGTCTGGCAAGCGTGGATCATCGGCATCGGGTGCTGCTTGTGGCGCGGTGCTGGGCATGGCGGGCCTTTGCTTGTCGAGGGCAAAACAAAGCCTCGTGGCAACCCGCATTCCCGCGCGTGCCCCAACGTCAGGACATACCCGCTTGCAGGCGAACCGCGGTCGGCGTACTCTGTATACAGAATGCCGAACAACACTATCCCTGCGCCTTCCGCCGCGCCAGCCGCACTGCTGCGCCTGGCCAGTTCGCCCGACCTGGCAGACCGCGTCTATCACGCGCTGGTGGATGCCATCAGCAGCGGGGCGCTGGCGCCAGGCGCGCGGCTGCTTCAGGAAGAGATCGCAGAGCAACTGGCGGTGTCGCGCCAGCCGGTGCTGCAGGCACTGCGTCTGCTGAAGAACGAAGGGCTGGTGCACGACGCGCCTGGCCGTGGCGTGCTGGTGGCGCCGCTGGATGCGCAGAACATCCGGCAGGTCTATCAGGTGCGCGCCGCGCTGGACGCACTGGCCGCGCGGCTGGCCGCAGAGCGCCGCGCGGTGCTGCCGCCCACGCTGCTGGCCGCCGGCCGCAAGGCAGCGCGCGGGCGCGACGTGGCGGCACTGATCGAGGCCGACGCCGCCTTCCACAACGCCATCTACGCCGCCAGCGGCAACCCGCTGCTGGAGCCCAGCGCGCGGCTGCACTGGTGCCATCTGCGCCGTGCGATGGGGGCGGTGCTGCAAAGCTCCGGCCTGCGCGAAACGGTGTGGGACGAGCACGAAGCCATCGCGCAGGCCATTGCCGCTGGCCGCGCCGACACGGCAGAGAAGCTCACCCGCCAGCATGCCAGCCAGGCCGGCGACAACATCACGCGCCGGCTCGACCTGGCGCTTTCCCAGCCCACCCAGAAGGACAGACGCCATGCAACTCACGGCTGAACAACGCGCGCAATTCGAGCGCGACGGCTACCTCTTCTTTCCCGGCCTCTTCAGCCCAGAAGAGACCCGCACGCTGACCGACGCGGTGCCCGCCCTCTACAGCCGGCGCGAGGCCTACAACGTGCGCGAGAAAGGCTCGGACGCGGTGCGCACCAACTTCGCAGCGCACCTCTACAGCAAGCCTTTCGCGAAGCTGGCGCGCCACCCGCGCATGGTCGGCCCGGTGCAGGACCTGCTGGGTGAAGAGCTGTACATGCACCAGTTCAAGATCAACGGCAAGATGGCCTTCGAGGGCGATGTCTGGCAATGGCACCAGGACTACGGCACCTGGCTGAACGACGACCAGATGCCCACCGAACGCGCGATGAACGTCGCCATCTTCCTGGACGAGGTGACCGAGTTCAACGGCCCGCTGATGTTCATCCCCGGCAGCCACAAGAAGGGCGTGGTCGATGCCAGGCACGACCTCACCACCACCAGCTACCCGCTGTGGACGGTCAACCACGACCTCATCCGCCAACTGGTGGCGCGCGCCGGTGGCACGCAGGGCGGCATCGTCGCGCCCAAGGGGCCGGCGGGCTCGATGATCCTCTTCCATTCGTGCCTGGTGCATGCCTCCAGCAGCAACCTGTCGCCGTTCAACCGCGTCAGCGTCTATCTCAGCCTGTGCGCGGTCAGCAACCACATCCGGCGCTTCAAGCGGCCGGAGTACATCGCCCACCGCGATTTCCATCCCATCGAGTGCCTGCCAGACGACTGCCTGCTGCGCGATTGCGCCGTCGATCTGCCGTGGCAGCACGGCCTGCCGGCCAGCGCGCTGGAAACGTCGCCGCAGACGCTGCAATTCGTCGATGTGGCGGCGGCAGCATGAACCTCTACAGCAAGCTGCAACAACGCGCCGCCGAAGGGCGGCCGGTGCGCATCGGCCTCATCGGCGCCGGCAAGTTCGGCTCGATGTACCTGGCACAGGTGCCGCGCACACCCGGCGTGCACCTGGTGGGCATTGCCGACCTGTCGCCCGAGGCCGCCTGCCGCAACCTCGCCCGCGTCGGCTGGGACGCGCAGCGCGTGCAGGCGGCGTCGCTCGACGAGGCCTTGCGCCTGGGCAGCACGCATGTGGGCGACGACTGGCAGGCGCTGGTGGCGCACCCGGCCATCGACATCGTCGTCGAATGCACCGGCTCGCCGGTGGCCGCGGTGGACCATTGCCTGGCCGCGTTTGCCAACGGCAAGCATGTCGTCAACGTCACGGTGGAGGCCGACGCCTTCTGCGGGCCGCTGCTGGCCCGGCGCGCGGCGCAGGCCGGCGTGGTGTATTCATTGGCCTTCGGCGACCAGCCGGCGCTGATCTGCGACCTGGTGGACTGGGCGCGCACCTGCGGCTTTCCGGTGGTGGCTGCCGGCCGCGGCCACAAGTGGCTGCCGCACTTCTGCGAGTCCACGCCCGACACCGTGTGGGGCAACTACGGCCTGACGCCGGAGCAGGCGGCGCGCGGCGGGTTGAACCCGAAGATGTTCAACAGCTTCCTCGACGGCAGCAAGCCGTCCATCGAGTCCACCGCCGTGGCCAACGCCACCGGGCTGGCGGTGCCCAGCACCGGCCTGCTGTACCCGCCGGCCAGCGTGGAGGACATTCCCTTCGTCACCCGGCCGCGCAGCGAGGGCGGTGTGCTCGAGCGCAAGGGCATGGTGGAGGTGATCTCTTCGCTCGAAGCCGACGGCCGCAAGATCCCCTACGACATCCGCATGGGCGTGTGGGTCACGGTGGAGGGCGAAACCGAGTACATAAGAAACTGCTTCGAGGAATACAACGCCCACACCGACCCGAGCGGCCGCTATTTCACGCTCTACAAGCGCTGGCATCTCATCGGGCTGGAGGTGGGCGTCTCGGTCGCCAGCGTGGCCTTGCGCGGCGAGCCCACCGGCGTGCCGACAGTGTGGAACGCCGACGTCGTGGCCACCGCCAAGCGCGACCTCAAGGTGGGCGAGATGCTCGACGGCGAAGGCGGCTACACGGTGTGGGGCAAGCTGCAGCCTGCGGCCGCCTCGCTGGCGATGGGCGGCCTGCCGCTGGGCCTGGCGCATGGCGTGAAGCTGCTGCGGCCGGTGCAGAAAGGCCAGTGCCTGCGTTGGGCCGACGTGGCGCTGGACACGGCGACGCATGCCTACCGCATCCGCAAGGAAATGGAAGCGGCCTTCGGTGCTTGAGTGGCCGCAGGTGACGCGAGTTTTTTAACCAGCATCCGAATAAGGTCGCGAGTATTTTCTGTAGCGCATTAAAATCGCCGGATGGAAGAACTTGGCGCGCAGCACCCCGTCGCGCAACCTGCCGCGCGCTACCTTCAGGCCCAGGTGGCAGAAGACCTGCGCAGCAAGATGGTGTTCATCGGCGGCCCGCGCCAGGTGGGCAAGACTTCGCTTGCGCGCGCGTTGCTGCCTGCGCCGGCCGCCGAACTCAACTACGACGTCACGGCCCAGCGGCAGGCCATCCTGCGGCGCGAATTGCCGCCTGGCGACTTCTGGTTCTTCGACGAAATCCACAAGTTCCGCGGCTGGCGCAACTACCTCAAGGGTTTGTTCGACGAGCATGGCCGCAGGCAACGCATCCTCGTCACCGGCTCGGCCCGGCTCGACCTGTACCGCTTCGGCGGCGACTCTTTGCAGGGCCGCTACTTCTACCTGCGGCTGCACCCGTTCAGCGTCGCCGAGCTGGGCGGCCATGCGGAGGCATTGCCTGCGCTGCTGGCGCTGGGCGGCTTCCCAGAGCCCTTCCTGTCGGGCAGTGAACGCTTCGCCCGGCGCTGGGCGCTGGCCTACCGCGAGCGGCTGGTGCGCGAGGAAATCTCGTCGCTGGAAACCGTGTCCGACCTGGGGCGGCTCGAACTGCTGGCGGGCGCGCTGCCGGCGCGCGTCGGCAGCCCCTTGTCTTTGAACGCGCTGCGTGAAGATCTTCAGGTGTCGCACCAGACAGTGGCCCGCTGGACCGACATGCTGGAGCGCGTCTATGGCATCTTTCGCATCGCACCCTTCGGCGCGCCCATGCTTCGGGCAGTGAAGAAGGAGCGCAAGCACTACCACTACGACTGGTCTGTGGTGGCAGACCCCGGCGCCCGTTTCGAGAACCTGGTGGCCAGCCATCTGCTGAAATGGGTGGAGTTCCAGATCGACACCGAAGGCAGGCCGCTGGAGCTGCGCTACTTCCGCGACATCGACGGGCGCGAGGTCGATTTCGTCGTCGTCGAAAGCGGCAAGCCCATCGCGCTGGTCGAATGCAAGCTGTCCGACGGCCCCGTGGCCCCGGGGCTGCGCTACCTGAAGCAGCGGCTGCCGGATGTGATCGCCTGGCAGGTGTCGGCCAGCGGCACGCGCGACTTCGTCAGCGCCGAAGGCGTGCGCGTGGCGCCTGCGGTGCGGCTGCTGCGTGAGCTGGTCTGACGCCGGTACGCTCAGTTCGCCGTCGCGCCGCTGTCCTTCACCACCTTGCCCAGCCCCACAGCCCCACAGCCCCCGGAGACACCTGCATGAGTCAAACGCACACGATCGATCTGAACCGCCTGCACGACGCCATGCGCCTGGTGGTGCGCGGCTTCGGCAGCAGCACCGACGAGGTGGACGCGGTGGCCGGCAACCTCATCGACGCCAACCTCACCGGGCACGACTCGCATGGCATCGGCATGCTGCCGCGCTATGCAGAGGCGTATCTGGAAGGCGGCCTGCACCCCAACACCCATGTGCGCACCGTGCTCGACACGGGCGCGCTGCTGCGGCTGGACGGGCAGGCCGGCTTCGGCCAGGTGATCGGCCGCGAGGCGATGGCGCTGGGCATTGCGCGCGCGCAGCAGGCGGGCAGTTGCATCGTCGCACTCGGCAATGCGCACCACCTCGGGCGCATCGGCGCCTGGGCCGAGCAGGCAGCGGCGGCGGGCCTGGTGTCCATCCACTTCGTCAACGTGGTGGCGCGCAACATCGTGGCGCCCTTCGGCGGTGGCGACGCGCGCTTCGGCACCAACCCGTTCTGCGCCGGCGTGCCCTTTGCGGGCCGTGAGCCGGTAATCCTGGACTTCGCCACCAGCATGATCGCCCAGGGCAAGACGCGGGTCGCGATGAACAAGGGCGAGCTGGTCGGGCCGGACACCCTGATCGACGACCAGGGCCGCGCCACGCGCGAGCCGCGCTACACCGTGGTGCCGCCCTTCGGCGCGCTGCTGACCTTCGGCGGCCACAAAGGCAGCGGCCTGGCGATGATGTGCGAGCTTCTCGGCGGTGCGCTGGCCGCCGGCATGACGCAGCGCGACGACGACGCCAGCAAGCGCCGCATCCTGAACGGCATGTTCAGCATGCTGCTCGACCCGGCGGCGCTGGGCGACCGGGCTACCTTCGAAAACGAGGCGCTGTCCTTCATCGACTGGTTCAAGGCGTCGCCGCCGCGCGAAGGCTTCGGCGCGGTGCAGGTGCCGGGCGAGCCGGAGCGCGCGTCGCGCCGCCGGCGCAGCGCAGAAGGCGTGCCGGTGGACGCCACCACCTGGCAGGAGATCCTGCTCGCCGCGGCCAGTCTGGGCGTGGACCCGGCGGCGGTGAACGCGGCCGCCGGCACAATCGGCGGATGACGAACGACACCGGCGCCGACGACGGCGCAGCCATCAAGCAGGCCCGCCTCTGGCGCGACAACGGCTGGACTGCCCGCGTCATCAAGAACGAAGACGACGAAGGCTGGGCCGTCGCGATGCTGAAGGACGGCGAGGCCGAGCCGGCGCTGGTCGGCCCGTGGACGATGGGCCGCGACAAGAAAAACCCGAAGCCGCTGGACACGGCGGCCTTCAACACGCTGGTGAAGACGGCCTCCGAAGTGATCCGCCGCCACGAGCAGCACCTGCACGCCACGCTGCACAAGCGTGTGGTGGTGGGTGGCGGCAGTGGCAGCGTGACGGTGACGCTGGACATCGTGCCCGACGACGACGACCCGCATGCCCTGCTGGCAGCGCAGGACGCCAGCGGCACAGCGCTCGCGCAACTGCGCGTGCCGGCCACCTTTCGGCTCGACGCGGCCAGCGCGCGCGCCTGGGTGGAAGGCGGCTTCCAGCGGCCCGGCTGAAGCGGACGGCCGCGGCAGGCTCGGCCGGCCCGCTGCGCCTTGCTGTGCCTGGCCGCGCCTGGTCGCGCTTGGCCGTACGTGGCCGCGTCTGGCTTGCGCAGGACGCCCAGCCGGGCTCAGCCCGCGCTCAGCCTGCGCGCAACTCGCGCAGCAGCCACGCGCGGGCCAGCGCCCAGTCGCGCTTCACGGTGGCCAACGAGACGCCCAGCACGCTGGCGATCTCTTCGTTCTCCAGGCCGCCGAAGAAGCGCAGCTCCACCATCTTGGCGCCGCGCGCGTCCACCTGCTCGAAGGCGAGCAGCGCCTCGTGCACGGCCACCACTTCGGCCGGCAGGTCGCTGCCGATCTCGCCCGCCTCGGCCAGCGTCAGCGAGACAAGCAGGCCGTCGCGCTTCTCGCGCGTCTTCGCCACCGCGTGGTTCACCAGGATGCGCCGCATCATGGTGGAGGCCACCGCCAGGAAATGGCCGCGGTTGGCCCAGCGCGTGCGCGTCTGCTCGGCCATGCGGAACCAGGCCTCGTGCGTCAGCGCGGTGGGGCTCAGCGTGTGGCCGGGTGTCTCGCGCTGCATGTGGCTGCGCGCCATGCGGTGCAGTTGCTCGTAGAGCAGGCCGAAGAGTTCGTTGCCCGCCGCCGGCTCGGCGCTGCCGTGCTGTTGCAGCCACAGGGTGACGTCGTCCAGCGACGGTTTGGGCAGGGTCTGCGGCGGGTGCATCCGCGCCATGGTCGCCCAGCGCAGCGGGCTGTGCAAGAGCCGCCGGCGTGCAGCCTGCCGCACTATTGCGCGGCGCCGGTCCGCGCTGCCCCCGACGCTGGCGGCAAGAATCGCGGCGCTGGCGTCGCTGCCGTCGCCAGCGCAACCGCAGCCGAGCCCCGCGCATGCCGCAACCCACCCCACCGCCGCCCTGGCTGGCCGTCAAGCGCCTGTTCGACGATGCGCTGGCGCAGCCGGCACCGGCGCGCGCCGGCTTCGTGCTGCAGGCCGCGGTGGACGCGCAGGTGCGCAGCGAGGTGCTGTCCCTGCTGGCCCACCACGACGACGCTGGCGACGCCGACCCCTTCCTCGCCGAAGGCGCCGCCGCAGCGCTGCTGGCGCCGCCGTCGCGCCTCGGCCAGCGCTTCGGGCCATGGAAGCTGCTGCGGCTGCTGGGCAGCGGCGGGATGGGCGAGGTCTTCGAGGTCGAGCGTGCCGACGGCCAGTTCGAGGGCAGGGCGGCACTCAAGCTGCTCAAGCGCGGCATGGACAGCCAGGCCGTGCTGGCCCGCTTCGCACTCGAGCGCCAGGCGCTGGCGCGGCTGAACCATCCGCACATCGCGCGGCTGTTCGACGCCGGCCAGAGCGACGACGGGCTGCCCTATTTCGTGATGGAACTGGTGGAGGGCGTGGCCATCGACGAGGCAGCCGCCGCGCTGCCGATGGCGCAGCGGCTGCAACTGTTCCTGCAACTCACCGATGCGGTGGCCTACGCGCACAAGCAGTTGCTGGTGCACCGCGACCTGAAGCCGGCCAACGTGCTGGTCACCCCGCAGGGGCAGTTGAAGCTGCTCGACTTCGGCATCGCCAAGGCGCTGGACCCGCTGGAGGGTGGCGCGGCCGACGGCGCATTGCAGCTCACGCAGGCAGGCCAGCGGCCTTACACGCCGGCCTACGCCAGCCCGGAACAGGTGCGCGGCGAGCCGGTGTCCACCGCCACCGACGTCTATTCGCTCGGCGTGCTGCTGTTCAACCTCGTCACCGGCCAGCGTCCCTACGGCCGCGCGGCCACCACGCCGGCAGAAACCGCACGCGCGGTGCTGGAAGAGCCGGCGCAGCGGGCCAGCCAGTGCGTCAGGCTGCCGGCCGACCTGGACAACGTCCTCGCCAAGGCCTTGCGCAAGGAGCTGGACGAGCGCTATGCCAGCGTGGATGCGCTGGCCGCCGACCTGCGCGCCTGGCTTGCCGGTTTTCCCGTCAGCGCCAGGCGGCCTGCCTGGCATTACCTGGCGGCCAAGTTCGTGCGGCGGCACCGCATCGGCGTCGGCCTGGCCGGCACGGGCCTGTGCGCCATCGTCGGGCTGTCGGTGCTGGCGTTGCTGAGTGCGGCGCAGGCGCGCGCCAGTCTGAGCGAGGCGCGGCGGCTGGCCGGCACGATGGTGTTCGACGTCAACGACGCGCTGCAGCAGGGCGCGCTGGAAGGCCGGCGCGCACTCGTCAAGACGGCCAGCGAGTTCTTCGACGCGCAGTTGCGCGACGGTGAGCGCTCTGCCGCCGCGCTGCTGGTCAGCGCCCAGGCGGCCGCCAGGCTGGCCGAGATCGAAGGCCACACCGGCAACGCCAATCTCGGCGACCTGGCCGCCGCCAACCGCCGCTTCGCGCAGGCGCTGGCGCTGTACCGCCAGGTGCCGCGCGACAGCCCGCAAGCCGCCGATGCGCTGCGCGGCGAAGCGTCGGTGCACCGCGACATGGCCGGGCAGCGCGCGGCGGCCGGCGACGCTGCCGCCGGGCTGCGCGAGGCCGACGCCGGGCTGGCGGCCGTGGCGCAGGGGCTGGCGCTGGCGCCCGGCCATGCCGGGCTGTTTGCGATGCGCTGCACGCTGGCGATGGTGGCCACCGATCTGCTGTACTCGCAGAACGGCCAGGCGCAGCTCGGCCGGCTGGACGCGGCGCTGCTGCGCGGCGCCGAGACGCTGGCCTGTGCGCGCGAGAACCTGGCGCGCCGGCCGGGCCAGTTGCGCAGCGAACAGTTGCTCAGCGCCGCGCTGGTGCGGCTGAGCCTGCTGGAGCTGCACGCCGGCCACATCGACGCAGCGGTGGCGCTGGCGCGCGAGAACCTGGCCGGGCTGGAAGCCGCGGCGCGTGCAGCGCCGTCGCAGCGCTGGACAGACTTCCTCTTGTCGGCGCATGGCGCGCTGGGCTTTGCGCTGCTGCACCGCTCGGGCGACCCGGAGGCCTTCGAGGCGCTGGGCCGCTCGGTGGCCATCGCCCGCGCGCAATGGGACGAGGACCGCGCGGACCGCCGCGCGCGCGGCTCTTTCGCCGCCGTCAGCTACACGCTGGGCGATGCGCATCTGGCAGCAGGCCACGGGCCGCAGGCCGAAGCGGCTTGCGGCCAGGCGGCCGATGCGGTGCGCGCCGCCGCGCTGGCCGAGGCGCTGCCCGCCGAGGTGCAGGTTTATCTGACGGCCAGGCGCTGCATGCTGGAGGCCGCCCGCCCGCCGCTGCGCGTGGTGGACGCCGCGCTGGCCGAGGCAGCCGGCCTGCTGGGCCGCATGCAAACCGCCGGCAACGAGCGGCTGCCCTGGTTGCAGATGCGGCTGCGCCGGGTGGCGCTGCGGCAGGCGGGCGGCGACAACGCAGCCGCCTTTGCCGAGGCGCGCGAGCTGCTGGACGCACTGGCGCAATGGGAGCGCCAGAGCCCGGGCAGTGCAGAACACGCAGGCGCCGCAGCGGCCCTGCGCCATGCGGCAGCCACGCTGCCCTGGCGCGGCCTGGGCGCGGATGGGGAGCGCCAGCGCTGCGACTGGTCGCGCCAGGCGGCGCAGGGCTTTGCGGCGCTGCTGGCGGCGCGCACGCTCGACCTCACGCTCGACGCCACCGCGCAGGCCGCGGCAGAGCGGGCGCGGCAATGCAGCAAGCCGGCTTGATGCCGGCTCGATGCCGGCCTGACGCTCGCGTCACGCTGACATGGCGCTGGCCTGGCGCTGGCCTGGCGCCGTCGTCGTGCCGCCGGTGTGGTCGGCCGTCCCGCGCGCTGGCTCAGCGCTGCATCGCCGCGACCGTGTCGCGGATCAGATGGCCGGCGATGCTGAAGCGCGGCGGAATGGCGGGCAGCGCGTCGAGCGCGAACCAGGCTGCGTCTTCGATCTCGCCGGGCTGGGGCACGATGCTGCCGCCCGTCCAGCGCGCGGTGTAGGCCACCATCAGGCTGTGCGGGAAGGGCCAGCTCTGGCTGCCGAAGTAGCGCAGGTCAGCCACCTGCACCGCCACTTCCTCGGCCACTTCGCGCTCGACGCACTCTTCGAGCGACTCGCCCGCTTCGACGAAGCCGGCCAGCGCGCTGTACATGCCCTTGGCGTAGTGCGGTGAGCGTGCCAGCAGCAGCTCGCCTTCGCGCCACACCAGCACCATCATCGCCGGGCTCAACCGCGGGTAGGCGGTGTGGCCGCAGGCCGGGCAGCGGCGCGCACGCTCGTGCGGCTGCAGCTCGGTGGGCGCGGCGCAGACGCCGCAGAAGCGGTGCGCCCTGTCCCACTCCAGCACCTGCGCGGCGCGGCCGGCCACGGCAGCCAGCGGCGGGCTCAGGCGCATCATCGCGGCGCGCAGCGGCACGGCGCGCCAGCCGGCCGGCGCCGCGTCCAGCCGCAGCGCCCAGCAGTCGGTGCCGTCGAGCTGGCCCAGGTAGTGGCGCGCGGTGGCGGCACCGTCGAACAGGGCGGCCGGCTGTGGCAGCAGCAGGGCGTCTTCTGCGTCGGGCAGCAGCAACTGGCCGCCGACGAAAGCGAAGCAGAACGGCGTCGGGCCGATGGCGCCGGGCTGCACGGCGGGGCGGAAGTTCATCCGCCCACTGTACCCGGGGCGGGGACCAGGCGCGCTACAGCGCGATGGCCGTCTTGCGGTTGCTGGCGTTGCTTTCGAGTTGCGGCACCTGGCTGAACTTGCCTTTCATCGCGCTGCGCATCTGCTCCACCACGTCCTTGCGCGACAGCTTGTTCTGCGTGTCGTTCATCACCTTGATGAAGTAGTACGTGAAGGCGCCGTTGTAGCGGCCGCTGAAGAAGGCATCGGCGCTGGTCTGGCTGGACTTGCAGCCGCTCCAGAGGATCTGGTGGCTGGCCGGTGACTCGGTGCCGCGTTGCAGCACGAAGCCGGCCACCGCCTTCTGCGGCACGGTGCCCTGCTCGGTGGGCGGCGCCACGTACTTGGCGCGCGGCGCATGCAGCGAGAACTCGGCGCCGCGCAGCCCGGTGCCGCTGTGGCAGGTGTCCAGATACACCTCCAGCAGCACGTTGTCGGGCAATTGCTGGAACAGGTCGTGCAGCTCATCGTCGGTGATGATGTGGGCCGGGTCCCAGTTGCCTGCTTTCTCGGCGATGTCGTAGGGCACGAAGGCTTCGTCCATGCCGTCGGGCTCGTCGCCGCTGGTGTCGGCCATCTGCGTGCCGTGCGATGACCAACTGAAGAGGATGGTGCTCAACTTGCCCGCCTTGGCATCGGCCACCGCGGCCTTCAGCTTGGCCATGATGGCCGCCTTGGTGGCCTTGGCGTCGGTCAGCAGGCTGACCTCGGACGCCTTGTAGCCCAGCATGCTCTTGCACAACGCGGCCATGTCCTTGGCGTCGTTCACGCAGCCCTGCAGCGTGAACTGCGGGTACTTGGCAAACTTGTTGATGCCGACGCAGATCGCTCTCTTGGCCATGGCTCGTCTCTTGTCGTTGTGGGAGCAGCGAGGTTAGCCCTGCCAGGGCACGCTGCCATCCCTAGCGGCGACAATGCGCGCCCGCCATTGCAAGCCCGCGCCATGTCCCTGCCGGCCCCCGCTCCCGTTGCATCCTCCGCAGCCAGGTTGCCCTGGCGCCCGATCGGCGCGATGGCGCTGGTGATCGTGCTGTCGAACCTGCTGGTGCAGCTTCCGCTGGGCGACTGGCTCACCTGGGGCGCCTTCAGCTACCCACTGGTGTTCCTGGTGAGCGACCTGACCAACCGTGCCATCGGGCCGGCCGCAGCGCGGCGTGTCGCGTGGGCCGGCTTCGCGGTGGCGCTGGCAGCGTCGCTGCTGCTGGCGCCGTGGCGCATCGCGCTGGCGTCGGGCGCGGCTTTCATCGTCTCGCAGTTGCTGGACATCGTGGTCTTCAACCGCTGGCGCCGCCAGGCCTGGTGGAAGGCGCCGCTCATCGGCTCTCTGGTGGCGTCGGCCATCGACACTGCGGTGTTCTTCTTCCTCGCCTTCGCGGGCACCGACCAGCCCTGGTGGCAGCTTGCTGTCGGTGACCTGGCCGTCAAGGCGGCGATGGCCGCTGTGCTGCTGGCGCCCTACCGCGCGCTGCTGCCGCATCTGCAGGCGTGGGCGCCGGCGCGCTGATGCACTGACGCAATGACGCAATGACGCAATGACGCAATGACGCCGGCCTACTTCCGCGTGTTGTCCAGCGACGGCGGCGGCGTGTAGCCCAGCTCCCGCGCGCGCGCCTCGAACTGCGATGCCAGCAGCGGCTGCTGCACGCGCCTGTAGTGCAGCGCCAGGTCGTAGCTGGCGATGCCGTTGCCCAACGCTGCGGCGTACTGCATCCAGCCTTCGTAGCGGCCCGTGTCGCCACGCGCATTGCCGCCGCCGTAGCCGCCCAGCACGTTGCCCAGGCCACCGCCGCTCGGGTTGTACAGGCGGCCCAGCCGGGCTGCCGCGTCCTTGTCGCCGCGGCCGGCCTTGGCCAGGTCGGCCGTGCGTTCTGCAGGCGCTTCGGCCGGCAACTGGAAGGCGCTGCGGTACAGCCGCACATCGTTGCGGCGCAGGATCTGCGCCGCTTCGGTGGCGCCTTCACGCGCCACCTGGGCGCTGCCGGCCACGCGGCTGTCCGGGTGGTTGCCAAGGTACTCGGCAGCCAGCCGGGCCACGTCACCCGGCCACAGCGCAGCCTCCAGCCGCGCCCAGTCGCCGGCTTCGTCGAGGTCTTTGAAGCGCGGCGGTGCCGGTGTTGCCGCGGCCCCGGCCACGCGCGGCGCCAGCCGCCGCCGCACCTGGGTGTTCTCGGCGATGAAGGGGAACTGCGCAAACTCGCGCAGCAGCTTCACCGGGTGGTTGAGCATCGTGGTCTGCACGTCGGTCTTGACCAGGCGGAACAGATCCGAGAACGAGATCTCGTCCGACGAACTGGCCATCAGCTTCACCAGCGACGCCGTGTAGAAGGTGTTGCGGGTGTCGTCTGCCGGCGCGATGGCCGGCTTGCCGGCGCCGGTGGCAAAGGCGATCAAACAGCCGGGTGGCGCCTCGACCTGGTTCAGGCCGTCGGCGTCGAGCGCCGACTTGAGCGACGTGCGGCAGGCATCGACCACGGCAATCGTCAGCCCCGCCGGCCGCTTGGGCAATTGGCCGATCACATCGGGCAGCAGCGTCATGCTGCCCTTGATCAGCGTCTCGGGGCGCGACTTCGGGTTGATGCGCGCCGAGACCAGCAGGTTCTCGGCGTCCACCTGCGCGCCGTGGCCGGAGAAGTAGAAGAACACCGTGGCGTCGGCCGGCGCCGCGCGCACGCTGGCCGCAAAGGCCTCCAGCAGGCTGCGCGCCTTCGGCAGATCGACGTCCAGCCCCTGCATGACGGTGAAGCCGCGTTTTTCGAGTGCGGCGCTCAGGTCGCGCACGTTCTTGTGGATGGGCGGCAGGTCTTCGCCGTCGGGATATTCGCGGTTGCCGATCAGCAACGCCAGCCGCGGCGGCTCGGGCTTGGTGTCGTCCACGTCGTCGGCAGCGTGGGCCGCCGGCAGGCCGGCCAGCGCCAGCCAGCCGCTGCCGGCCAGCGCGCCCATGCTGCCCATCACCTTCAGCACCCGGCGGCGGCGCGCCTGCCGGTGGCCTGGCGGGGCGGGTGGCTGCTTCAACGTGGAGCGGTCTGTCATTGGGCTTCGCAGGTCAGGGTGCCGGGCACCGGCGGGCAGCCGGCCGGCGGGCGGGCGCCTTCGCGGCCCACCGTGGCGGGGCGGCCCGCGCCCACTTCGGCAATCACGCCGGAGCGCAGCCGCACGGCCACATTCTCTGTCCGAACGGCTTCCTCGAAGCGCTCTTTGCGTGCGCTTTCAGACACCGACACGGTGGCCGAGATCGAGCCCGAGACCTGCGGCGTGTTGGGCGACACGCCGTTGTAGAAGACCGGGATCTCGGTCTGCTGGCCGGCGCCGTCGAAGAAGAAGCCGTAGGTGCCGGCCACCAGCGGGCCGGTGACGAGGACCGCCGTGCTGCCCTTGGCGCCGCCGCGCGGCAGCACCGACAGATAGCCGCCGTCGATGGGCAACAGCGTGCGGTTGCCCCAGGCCTTGCTGCCGACGTTGATGGCGATTCCCTGGCCCGTCTTGCCGAACGGGAAGTTGATGTCGAAGGCGGCAGGCGTCAGCTCGAGCGTGAGTCCGGGCACCGAGGTGGTGGTGCCGATCTGGTTGTCGAACGGCAGCCGCGCCACGATGGCGGCATCGGCGGCGGTGGTGAGCTGGTCGGCGCGGATCGCGACCACGTCGCTTTCGATGCCGGTGCCGCCGATGTTGACGTTGTTGCCGTTGATGCGCACCCGGCTCTGCAGCGACACGTCCTGCGGTGCGCCGGTGCCGAAGGTGGTGCTCACCACGTTGGCCGCCCACGGCGAGACGGCTGCGCCGCTGCGAACGGCCAGGCTGCCGAGGAAGTTGTTGCCGTCGGACAGCAGTTGCACCGAGCCGCCGTTGGTGGCGATGATCGACAGGCCGGCGCCCTGGCTCACGCTGATGCGGCTGGCGCTGTCTTGCGCCACCACGTCGCCGGCATAGGCGATCTGCCGGTTCGACGGCGTCAGCTTGCCGACGAGTTCGGTGCCAGGCTGGCTGGCCGCGGCGGCCGAGTCGGACACCAGCGACAGCGTGCCGCCGGTGACGGCCAGCGCAGCGCCGAGCGTGATGTCGCCGGCATCGATCTGCCCGCCCGCCGCGGCGTTGACGCTGCCCAGCACCAGGTCGCGCAGCGGTGCTGCCGCGCCCTGGCCGCTGCGGCCGGCGGCCAGCCTGACGGCGCCGCCCGCGTTGATGGACAGGCTGCTGCCCCAGACGTTGCCGTCGTTGACGGCGTCGATCTGCTGGCCTGTCAGCGTGATGGCGATGCCGCCGGTCACGGTGGCGGCGCCTTTGAGTTGGATCGCGCCGCTGGCCGTCAGGTCACCGCCCAGCGCCACGGCGCCATCGGCGTCCAGTGCGTTCAGCGTCTCGTTGCCGCCCAGCGTCAGCCGGGCGCCGCTGGCGACGCTGACGTCGCTGGCATCGGGCAGGTTCTGGTTGCCGGCGGTGGCGAGTTCGCCGCTCAGCACGCGGGTGGCGCCGCTGTAGGTCTTGTTGCTGCCCTGCATCGTCAGGCGGCCGCTGCCGGCTTGCTCGACAGCGCCCCTGCCGCTGATCGGCTGCGCCAGCGTCACGCCGTCGGAGCGGGCCGAGCGCAGCACGCCATCGACGACGATGCTGCCTGTGGCCAGGCTGCCCGCGGTGGCGCCGTCGCCCACCAGCAGCGTGCCGGCGTCGATGCGGGTGATGCCGGTGTAGGTGTTGGCGCCGGTGAGGGTGAAGGTGCCGCTGCCCTTCTTCGCGAGTTGCCCGATGCCGGTGATGGCGCCGGAGAAGGTGCTGTTGCCGCTGCCGCCGGTGGACAGCGTCGCCGCGCCCAGGCTGAGCACGCCTGCGCCGGCCAGCGTGCCGAAGGTTTCGTCGCCGCCCAGCGCCAGCGTGGCGCCGCCGGTCACGTTCACCAGTGGTGCGGCGGTGAAGCGGCCTGCGCTGCCCAGCGCCAGGGTGCCGTCGGTCACGGCCACGGTGTCTGCCGCGGCGCTGCCGTTGATGGCGCTGTTGCCGCCGGAGCTGAGCGCGCCGCTGCCGAGGTCGGCGTTCGCGGTGCCGCTGTTCAGCGCGTAGGTGGCTGCGCTCAAGGTGCCGCTGCCGGCCAGCGTGCCGCGCAGTGCCAGGCTGGCGACGCTGTCGTTGCCGCTCAGCACCAGCGTGGCGCCGCTGGACACCGTGACGGCCGCTGTGTCGGCCAGCCGGTCGGCGGAGGCCAGCGTCAGCGTGCCGCTGTTCACCGTCACCGTGCCGGCCGCCGACCTGCCGGCCAGCGTGCTGTTGCCCGCCGTGCCCAGCGTGCCGGCGCCCAGGTCGGCGGTGGCGGTGCCGCCGTTCAGCGTGTAGGTGGCGGCAGTGAGCGTGCCGCTGCCGGCCAGCGTGCCTTGCAGCGCCAGGCTGGCGACCGTGTCGTTGCCGGCCAGCGCCAGCGTGGCGCCGGGGGCGACGCTGACCGCGCTGCTGTCGGCCAGCCGGTCGGCGCCGGCCAGCGCCAGCGTGCCGGCGTTGACCGCGGTGGCGCCGGCGTAGGTGTTGGCGCCGGCCAGCGTGAAGACGCCGCTGCCCTGCTTGACCAGGCCGCCGGTGCCGGAGATCACGCCGTCGAAGGTGGACGTGCCGGTGATGCCGGTGCTCAGCGTGGCCGCGCCGAGCGCCACGCTGCCGCTGCCGGCCAGCGTGCCCAGCGTCTCGGCGCCGCCCAGCGCCAGCGTCGCGCCGCCGGCCACCAGCAGTGCCGGCGTGGCGCTGAAGCGGCCTGCGCTGCCCAGCGTGAGGCTGCCGTCGGTGACGGTGGCGCTGTCCACCGCGGCCACGCCGTTCAGCCGGCTGGCGCCGCTGGACAGCAGTGCGCCGCCGCCCAGGCCGGCATCGACCGTGCCGTTGACCAGGCTGTAGCTGGCCGCGGTCAGCGTGCCGCTGCCGCTGGACGTACCGGCCAGCGTGCCCGACAGCACCAGGCTGCCCACCGTCTCTGCGGCGCTCAGCGCCAGCGTGGCGCCGCTGGCCACGTTGACGGCGCTGCTGTCGGACAGGCGCTCCGCGCTGGGCAGCAGCAAGCTGCCGGCCTGCACGTCGGTGGCGCCGGTGTAGGTGTTGGCGCCCGCCAGCGTGAAGCTGCCGCTGCCTTGCTTGACCAGGCCGCCGCTGCCGCCGATGGTGCCGGAGAAGACCGACGAGCCGCCCGCGCCGCTGGACAGCGTGGCGGCGCCCAGCGCCACCGTGCCGCCGCCGTCCAGCGTGCCGGCGGTCTCGTTGCCGCCCAGCGCCAGCGTGGCGCCGACGGCCACCGTGAGCGCCGGGCTGGCTGTCAGGCGGCCGGCGCTGCCCAGGCTCAGCGTGCCGCTGTTGACGGCCACCACGCCGGCTGCACTGCTGCCGTTGAGGGCGCTGCTGCCGTCTGAAGCCAGCGTGCCGGCGCCGAGGTCGGCGTTCGCGGTGCCGCCGGTCAGCGCGTAGCTGGCCGCGCTGAGCGTGCCGCTGCCGCCCAGGGTGCCCGACAGCAGCAGGCTGCCCACCGTGTCGTTGCCGGCCAGCAGCAGCGTCGCGCCGCTGGCCACGGTGACGGTGGCGCTGTCGAGCAGCAGGTCGGGCAGTGTCAGTGCCAGCGTGCCGGCGCCGATGTCGAGGGTGGGCGAAGCCAGCGTGCCGCTGACCAGCAGCGTGCCGTTCTGCACCGTGGTGCTGCCGCCATAGACGTTGTTGCCGGCCAGCGTGAAGCTGCCGCTGCCTTGCTTGACCAGGCTGCCGCTGCCGCTGAGCACGCCAGAGAAGGTGGATGTGCCGCCGATGCCGCTGCTCAGCGTGGCCGCGCCCAGCAGCACGTTGCCGCCGCCGGCCAGCGTGCCCAGCACCTCGGCCCCGCCGAGCGCGAGCGTGGCGCCGCCGGCCACCGTGACGGCCGGTGTGGCCGTCAGCCGGCCGGCGCTGCCCAGTGTCAGCGTGCCGCTGTTGACTGCCAGGCTGTCGGCGGCCGCATGGCCGTTCAGCGCGGTGTTGCCGTCCGACGCCAGCGCGCCGGCGCCGAGGTCGGCGTTGATGGTGGCATTGGCAAGGCCGATGGTGGCGGCGCTCAGCGTGCCGCTGCCGGCCAGCGTGCCTTGCAGCAGCAGGCTGCCGACGGTGTCGTTGCCGTTCAGCGCCAGCGTGGCACCGGGCGCCACGGTGACGGCTGCCGTGTCGGCCAGCCGGTCGGCGCCGGCCAGCGCCAGCGTGCCGTCCAGCACGCCCACGGTGGCTGCCGCCGCCGTGCCGGCGATGCTGCTGGCGCCGCTGCTGGTGAGCGCGCCGCCGCCCATGTTGGCGCTGGCCGTGCCGCCGCTCAGCGCATAGCTGGCCGCCGTCAGCGTGCCGCTGCCGCCCAGCGTGCCTTGCAGCGCCAGGCTGGCGACCGTCTCGTCGCCCGCCAGGGTGAGCGTGGCGCCGCTGGCCACCGTGACGGCGCCGCCGTCGGCCAGCCGCTCGGCTGCGGCCAGCGCCAATGTGCCGGCGGCGACCGTGGTGCCGCCGGTGTAGCTGTTGGCGCCGCCCAGCGTGAAGCTGCTGCTGCCTTGCTTGACGAGCGCGCCGCTGCCGCTGATGACGCCGTCGAAGGTGGCTGCGCCGCCCGCACCGGTGCGCAGCGTGGCGGCTCCGAGCAGCACGCTGCCGCTGCCGTCCAGCGTGCCGAAGGTCTCGGCGCCGCCCAGCGCCACGCTGGCGCCGCCGTCCACCAGCACGGCTGGCGACGCGCTGAAGCGGCCGCCGCTGCCCAGCGTCAAGGTGCCGCCGGTGGCGTGCACGCTGGCCGCTGCGGCCAGGCCGTTGAGCGTGCTGGCGCCCTGGCTCGTCAGTGCGCCCTGGCCGAGATTGGCGTTCACCGTGCCGCTGTTCAGCGCGTAGGTCGCTGCGGTGAGCGTGCTGCTGCTGCCCGCCAGCGTGCCGGCCAGCGCCAGGCTGCCGATGGTGTCGTTGCCGCCCATCGCCAGCGTGCTGCCGCTGGCGACCGTCAAAGCGGCGTTGTTCGCCAGCAGGTCGGGCCCGCCCAGCGTCAGCGTGCCTTGCGTGACGGCCAGCGTGCCGGCGGCCACGGTGTTGTTCAGCGCGCTGCTGCCGCGCGACGTCAAGGCGCCGCTGCCGAGCCTGGCGTCTGCCGTGCCGCCGTCCAGCGCATAGCTGCCCGCGCTCAGCGTGCTGCTGCTGCCGCTGAGCGTGCCGGACAGGTTGAGCACCGCGACGCTGTTGCTGCCGTTCAGCGCCAGCGTGCTGCCGCTGGCGACCGTGACGGTGGCGCCGCCGGACAGCAGGTTGCCGCTGCCCAGCGTCAGGCTGCCGGAGGTGACGCCCACCGTGGTGGCGGCGGCGCTCGCGTTGAGCGCGCTGCTGCCGGTGGAGGTGAGCACGCCGCTGCCCAGCGCCGCATTGGCGAGGCCGCCGTTCAGCGCATAGGTGGCGGCGCTCAAGGTGCCGCTGCCGCTCAGCGTGCCGGCCAGCACCAGGCTGGCGGCGGTTTCGCTGCCGCCCAGCGCCAGCGTGGCGCCTTGACGGACGGTCAACTGCGGGGTGCCGACCAGCCGGCCGGCGCTGCCCAGCGCCAGCGTGCCGGCAGTCACCTCCACCGTGCCGGCGGCGGCGCCGCCGTTGATGGCACTGTTGCCGCTGCTGGTGAGCGCGCCGGCGCCGAGCGCGCTGCTGGCCGTGCCGCCGACCAGTTGGTAGGTGGGCGCCGTGAACAGGCCGCTGCCGCTCAGCGTGCCGAGCAGCGTGAGGCTGGCGACCGTCTCGTTGCCGTTGATGGCCAGCGTGGCGCCGCTGTCCACCGTGACGGCGGCCAGGCTGGTCAGGCGGTCGGCGCTGCCCAGGGTCAGCGTGCCGCCGTTGACGGCCACGCTGCCGACGCCGGCCGTGCCGTTGAGCGCGCTGCTGCCGGTGGAGGCCAGCGTGCCGCTGCCGAGGTTGGCGTTCACCGTGCCGCCGGCCAGCGTGGTGCTGGTGGCGGTGAGCGTGCCGGCGCCGCCCAGCGTGCCGCCGTTCAGCGCCAGGCTGCTGGCCGCTTCGTTGCCGCCCAGCGCCAGCGTGGCGCCGCTGCTGACGGTGACCACCGGCGCGCCGGTCAGGCGCCCGGCGCTGCCCAGCGTCAAGGTGTTGGCGCCCACCAGCACGCTGCCGGCGGCGGCTGTGCCGCCCAGCGTGCTGCTGCCGGTGGCGCTCAGGCTGCCGGCGCCCAGGTTGGCATTGCCGCCGGTGACGCCGCCGCCCAGCGTGTAGGTGGCTGCGGTCAGCGTGCCGCTGCCGGCGAGCGTGCCGTCGAGCGCCAGGCTGCCGACAGCATCGGTGCCGGCCAGCGCCAGCGTGGCGCCGCCGGCCACCGTGACGGCCGCGTTGTCGGCCAGCAGGTCTGCGCCGCCCAGCGTGAGCGTGCCGCCGTTGACGGACACCGTGCCCGCCGCAGCACTGCCGTTCAACGCGCTGTTGCCGCTGGACGCCAGCACGCCGGTGCCCAGGCGTGCGTTGCTGGTGCCGCCGCTGAACGTGTAGCTGTCTGCGCTCAAGGTGCTGCTGCTGCCGTTCAACGTGCCGGACAGTGCGAGCGTCAGCACGCGGTCGTCGCCGTTCATCGCCAGCGTGGCGCCGTTGCGCACGGTGACGGCGGCGTTGTCGGCCAGCAGGTCGGGGCGGGCCAGCGTCAGCGTGCCGGCGGTGACGTCCAACGCCGTGGCTGCCGAGGTGCCGCCCAGGCTGCTGCTGCCACTGGCGCTGAGCGTGCCTGTGCCCAGCGCCGCGTTGGTGCCTGTGCTGCCGCCGACGAGCGTGTAGCTGCCTGCCGCCAGCGTGCCGCTGCCGCCCAGCGCGCCGGCCAGCGTGAGGCCGGTCACCGTCTCGGTGCCGTTCAGCGTGAGCGTGGCGCCGCTCTGCACGTTGATCAGGCTGGCGTTCGCCAGCCGCTCGGCCGTGGCCAGCGCCAAGGTGCCCGCGGCGACCGTGGTGGTGCCGGTGTAGGTGTTGGCGCCGCTGAGCGTGAAGGTGCTGGCCGCGCCCTGCTTGGTGACGCCGCCGCCGCTGCCGGAGATGACGCCGGAGAAGGTGCTGGAGCCGCCCGCGCCTGTGAACAGCGTGGCGTTGCCCAGCGTCACGCTGCCCGCGCCGGCCAGCGAGCCCAGCGTCTCGTTGCCCGTCAGCGCCAGCGTGCCGGGGCCGTTGACGGTGACCGCAGGCGCGGCCGTCAGCCGGTCTGCCGAGGCCAGCGCCAGGCTGCCCGACTGCACCAGGATGCTGGTGGACGAGGCGGTGCCGCTCAGCGTGTTGGCGCCGGTGCTGACGATGGAGCCGCCGACGATGTCATTGCTGTAGGTGCCGCCCGTCAGCAGGTAGTTGGACGCGCCGAGCGCGCCGTTGACGGTGCCTTGCGCGTCCAGGCTGCCGACGGTGTCGGGGCCGTTGAGCGTCAGCGTGGTGTTGGCTGCGACGGTGACGGCGGCGTTGTCGGCCAGCCGGTTGGCGCTGCCCAGCGTCAGCACGCTGCCGTTGCCCACCACGGCCACGGTGCCTGCGGCGGCCGTGCCGTTGATGAAGCTGGCGCCGCTGGCGGTGAGGTCGCCCAGGCCCATGTTGGCGTTGGCGATGCCGCCGGTCAGGCTGTAGGTGGCTGCCGTGAGCGTGCCGCTGCCGCCCAGCGTGCCACTGAGTGCCAGGCTGGCGGCGGTTTCGTCGCCGCCCAGCGCCAGCGTGGCGGTGCCCAGCACCGTGACGGCCGGCACGCCGGTCAGCCTGCCGGCGCTGCCCAGCGTCAGCGTGCCGCCGTTGACGGCCACCGTGCTGGCCGCCGCCGTGCCGGCCAGCGTGCTGCTGCCGCTGGAGGCCAGGCTGCCCGCGCCGAGGTTGGCGTTGCTGCCGGTGCTGCCGCTGGCCAGCGTGTAGCCGTTGGTGGCGGTCAGCGTGCCGCTGCCGGCCAGCGCGCCGTTCAGCGCCAGGCTGCGCACGGTGTCGGTGCCGGTGAGCGCCAGCGTGGCGCCGGTGGCCACCGTGACGTCGGCACCATTGGCGAGGCGGTCGCTGCTTGCCAAGCTCAGCGTGTTGCCGCTGACCAGCACCGTGGTGGCCGCCGCGCTGCCGCCCAGCGTGCTGCTGCCGGTGGACGTGAGTGTGCCCGCGCCCAGCGCGCTGCTGCTGCCGGTGCTGCCGGCGTTGAGCGCGTAGGTCGCGGCGGTCAGCGTGCCGCTGCCGCCCAGGGTGCCGGCCAGTGCCAGGCTGCCGACGGTCTCGGTGCCGCCGAGCGTCAGCGTGGCGCCGTTGGCGACGGTGAGCGCGCTGCTGTCGGGCAGGCGCTCGCTGCTGCCCAGCACCAGCGTGCCGGCGCTGACGGTGGTGGCGCCGCTGTAGCTGCCGCTGCCGTCGAAGCTCAGCACGCCGGTGCCGGCCTTGGTGAAGGCGCTGCCGCTGCCGCCGTTGATGGTGCCGTTGAACAGCGTGCTGCCGTTGTTGCCGCCCGCCGTCAACGCGTGCCCGGCCAGCGCCACGGTGCCGGCGCCGGCCAGCGAGCCGATGGTTTCGTCGCCGCCGAGCTGCAGCGTCGCGCCGGCCGACACGGTGACGGCGCTCGCGTTGCCGATGCGCTCTGCCGCCGCCGTCAGCAGCGTGCCGGCGGCCACCGCCGTGCTGCCTTTGTAGGTGTTGTTGCCCGCCAGCGTGACGCTGCCCGTGCCCGCCTTGGTGATGCCGAAGGTGCTGGCGCCGTCGCCGATGGCGCCGCTGAGCGTGAGGCCCGCGCCGCTGCTGCTGACGGTGGACGAGGCGGTCAGCGTCAGCGCGCCGCTCAGCGTGCCGCTGCCGCTGCTGTTGCCGAGCGTGCCGCCGGCACTGGTCAACGCGTTCGCGATGGACGCGCCGCTCACCATGTCCAGCGTGCCGCCGCTGCCGAGCGCGATGCTGCCGGTGCCGGCCTGCGCCGTGGCGCCGCTCAGCGCCAGCGTGCCGGCGTTCACCGTGGTGCCGCCGGCATAGCTGTTGTTGCCGGTGAGTGTGGTGGTGCCGCTGCCGCTGTGGACCAGCGTGCCGCCCGCATTGCCGGTGCTGATGGCCTGCGCCAGCGTCAGGCTGCCGCTGCGGTTGATGACGAGCGTGGCGTTGTCGATCACGTTGCCGCTGCCCAGCGTGCCGGTGCTGCCACCGGCGCCCACGGCCAGCGTGCCCGCGGCGATGGTGGTGGTGCCGGTGTAGCCGCTGTTGTCGGCCGTCAGCACCGTGCTGCCGGTGCCGGCCTGCTCCAGGCTGCCGTTGCCCGAGATGGCGCTGGACAGCGTCACCGTGTCGCTGTGCTGGATGCGCAGCACGCCGGGGCTGGTCAGCGCGATGCTGCCGCTGCCCAGCGTGCCGCTGGTGCCGCCGCTGCCCACCTGAAGCACGCCGCCGCTGACTGTCGTGTTGGCGTAGCTGTTGCTGCCGGTCAGCGTGGTGGTGCCAGCGCCGGCCTGCACCAGGTTGCCGCTGCCGGAGATGGCCTGCGCCAGCGTCAGGCTGTTGCTGCGGTTGATGCGCAGCGTGCCGTTGTCGGTGATGGCGCCGCTGCCCGCGGTGCCGGTGCTGCCGCCGCTGCCCAGGTTGAGCGTGGCGCCGCTGGCGATGCTGGTGGCGCCGCTCTGGCTGTTGTTGCCGCTGAGCGTGACGGTGCCGGTGCTGACGGCCACGCCGAAGCCGCCGCCGCCGTCGCCGATGGCGCCCGACAGCGTCAGCCCGCTGGCACTGCTGCGCAGCGTGGCGTTGTTGCTCAGCGTCACGGTGCCGGCCAGCGCGCCGCTGCCGGCGGTGTTGTCCAGCGTGCCGCTGCCGATGGTGACCGCATTGGCCAGCGTGGCGCCGCCGTTGACGGCCAGCGTGTTGGCGCCCACCACGATGCTGCCGGTGCCGGCCGCCGTGTTGTTGCTCAGCGTCAGCGTGCCGCTGTTGACGGTGGTGCTGCCGTCGTAGGCATTGGCAGTGGCCAGCGCCACCGTGCCGGTGGTGTTGACGCTCGCGGTGCCGGCGCCGTCGTCGAGGATGCGGTTGACCGCCAGCCCGCTGCCGGTGCCGGACAAGGCCAGGCTGGCGCCGTTGGACAGCAGCAGATGCGATGCATCGCTGGCCACGGCCAGCGTGCCGGTGCCGGCGCTGTTGGTGATGGTGCCGCCGGTGGCGATGGTCAACGGGTTGGCGACGCTGGCGCCGTTGGCAATGTCGAGCGTGTTGGCGCCGATGGCGATGCTGCCGGTGCCTGCGGCTGCGCTGGCGCCGCTGATGCGCAGCGTGCCGGCGCTGAGCGTGCTGCCGCCGCTGAAGCCGCTGTTGCCGGTGAGCACCGTGGTGCCGCTGCCGGCCTGTTGCAGGCTGCCGCTGCCCGAGATGGCAGACGCCAGCGTGACGGTGTTGCTGCGGCTGACGCGCAATGCGCCCGGGCTGCTGATGGCGACGCTGCCGGTGAGCGGCGTCGCCCCGCCGGCCGTGCCGCCGTTGCCGAGCTGCAGCACGCCGTTGGTCACCGAGGTGCTGGCGACTGCGATGCCGTTGCTGCCGATGACGACCGTGGTGCCGCTGCCCGCCTGCACCAGGCTGCCGCTGCCTGTGATGTCGAAGTCCAGCGTCAGCGTGCCGGTGCGGTTGATGCTGAGCGTGCCGTCATCGACGATGCCGGCCGGCCCGCTGAGCGAGCCGGTGCTGCCGCCATTGCCCAGGTTCAGAGTGGCGCCGCTGGCGATGGTGGTGGCGCCGGCATAGACGTTGGCTCCGGTCAGCGTGACGGTGCCGCTGGGCACCGCGATGCCGAAGCCGCCGCCGCCGTCGGTGATGGCGCCCGCCACCGTGAGCCCGGCGCCGCTGCTTTGCAGATTGGCCGTGCCGCCCAGCAGCGTGACGCCGCCTGCCAGCGTGCCGGCACCGGCGGTGTTGCCCAGCGTCCCGCCATTGGCAACGGTGGCTGCATTGGCCACGCTGGCGCCGGCGTTGATGACCAGCGTGTTGCCACCCACCACGATGGTGCCGCTGCCGGCCGCCAGGCTGTTGCTCAGCACCAGCGTGCCGCCGCTGACGGTGCTGCCGACGTGGCTGTTGGCCGCGCTCAGGCTCACCGTGCCGGCGGTGACGGCGATGCCGGCGCCGCTGCTGGCGATGCTGCGTTGCACGGCCAGCCCAGTGCCGGTGCTGGTCAGCGTGAGGTTGCCGCTGCTGCCCAGAGACAGTGGTGTGGCGTTGCTGGCCAGCGTGCCGCTGCCGCTGCTGTTGCTGAGCGTGCCGCCGCTGGCGATGGTGACGACGTTGGCCACGCTGGCGCCACCGGCGATGTCCAGCGTGTTG
Source organism: uncultured Rubrivivax sp. (assembly GCA_964244245.1). Classification (GTDB taxonomy): domain Bacteria; phylum Pseudomonadota; class Gammaproteobacteria; order Burkholderiales; family Burkholderiaceae_C; genus Rubrivivax. Next base: position 153,998 of record CAXTHW010000001.1, read on the forward strand.
GTGCCCACCGCGATGCTGCCGCTGCCGGCCGTGGCGCTGCCGCCGCTGATGCCCAGCGTGCCGGCCGTCACCGTGGTGGTGCCCGAGTAGCCGCTGTTGGCCGCCGTCAGCACCGTGCTGCCGGCGCCGGCCTGCGTGAGGCCGCCAGTGCCGCTGATGGTGCCTGCCAGCGTCACCGTGTCGCTGCGGTCGATGCGCAGCACACCGGGGCTGGCGATGCTGACGGTGCCGCTGCCCAGCGCGCCCGCGGTGCCGCCATTGCCCACCTGCAGCACGCCGTTCGTCACGCTGGTGTTGCCGTAGCCGTTGGCGCCCGTCAGGATGGTGGTGCCGGTGCCGGTCTGCGCCAGGCTGCCGCTGCCGGTGATGGCCTGCGCCAGCGTCAGCGTGCTGGCCGTGTTGCGGTTGATCGCCAACGCACCGTTGTCCGTCACGGCGCCGCTGCCCAGTGACCCGTTGGCCGCGCCGACGCCGACGTTCAAGGTGGCGCCGCTGGCGATGCTGGTGCCGCCGCCGTAGCTGTTGTCGGCGCTGTAGCTGACCACGCCGCCGCTCACCGCGATGGCGCCGCTGCTGCCTGTGATGGCCCGCTGTACCGCCAGCCCGCTGCCGGCGCCGGACAAGGTGGTGGTGCTGGCGGCGCTCAGCGCCAGCGGGTTGGCGCTGGTCAGCGTGGCGCTGCCGCTGCTGTTGCCGATGGCACCGCCATTGCTCTGGATGCTGTTGGCGACGCTGGCGTTGACGAGATCGAGCACCGCACCGCTGTCGAGGTTGATGGTGCCGGTGCCGGCCGTCGCGCTGCCGCCCGACAGACGCAGGGTGCCCGCGGTGACGCCCGTGGCGCCGCTGTAGGTGTTGGCGGCGCTGAAGGTCACGGTGCCGCCGGTGGCGTTGACGGCTGCCACCCCGCTGTCGCTGATGACGCGCTGCACGGCCAGGCCGCTGCCGGCGCTGGAGAAGCCGACGCTGCCGGCGTTGGTCAGCGCCAGCGGGGTGGCGTTGCTGGCCAGCGTGCCGCTGCCGCTGCTGTTCTGGAGCTGCACCGCGCCGCCGGTGGCGATGGTCAGCACGTTGGCCACGCTGGCGCCGCCGGCGATGTCCAGCGACGCGGCGTTGGCCAGTGCAATGCTGCCGGTGCCGGCCGTGGCGGCAGCGCCGGAGATGCGCAGCGGGCCGGCGACAGCGGTGCCGCCGTCGTAGGTGTTGGCCGCCGTCAGCGTCAGGATGCCGGCGCCTTGTTTGTCGAGCCGCCCGCCGGCGCCGGAGATCACACCGTCGAACTGGCGCGACACGGCGCCGACGTCGATGCTCAGCTTGTTGGCGCCGAGCGCGATGGTGGCGCTGGTGGCGCCCAGGCCCGACAGGCCGCCGATGGACTCGTCGCTGAGCAGTGCCAGCCCGCTGCCGTCGGCCAGCGTGAGCAGCGCGCCGTCGGGCAATGCGGCGCCGTTCTGCACCGTCAGCGTGCCGCTGGCGATGGTGGTGGGCCCGCTGTGGGTGTTGGTTCCGCTCAGCCGGACGGCGCCCGCGCTGGTCAGCCCGAAGCCGCCGCCGCCATCGCCCACCGGGGCTGCAATGACGAGGCTGGTGCCGCTGCTGCTGAGGTTGCTGCCGCTCTGCAATGTGAGCGAGCCGCCCGCGCTCAGCGTGCCGGTGCCGCTGGTGTTGCCGATGCTGCCGCCGTTGACGGTGACGGCGTTGGCGATGCCGGCTCCCGTGTTCAGGTCGAGCCGGTTCGCGCCGACGTCGATGCCGCCGGCGCCGGCAGCCGCCGCCCCGCCGCTGAGCACCAGCGTGCCGCCCGAGATGGTGGTGTTGCCGGCATAGCTGTTGGCGGCGGTGAGCGTGAAGCTGCCGTTGCCGGCCTTGGACAGGTTGCTCGTGCCGGCGCCCGAGATCAGGCCGTCGAAGACGGTGTTGGCTGCGCCGCCGGTGGTCAGGGTGTTGCCGGCCAGCGTGACGAAAGAGCCGGTGCTGCCGGTCAGCGAGCCGATGGTCTCGCTGCCCAGCAAGGCCAGCGTGGCGCCGCTGGACAGCGTGACGGCAGATGCATCCGGGATGGCTGCGCCGTTCTGAAGCCGCAGCGTGCCTGCGCTGACCGCCGTGCCGCCGGTGTAGCTGTTGCTGCCGCTCAGCGTGACGGTGCCGCCGCTGCTGGCGATGCTGCCGCCGCCGCCGACGATGTTGCCGGTGACGGCCAGGCCGGTGCCGGCGCTGTCCAGCGTGGTGGCACCGCTGAGCGTGACGGTGCCCGACAGCGTGCCGCTGCCGGCCGCATTGCCGATGCTGCCGGTGCTGACGCCCACCGCGTTGGCCACGTCGGCGCCGTTCTGCACCTCCAGCCGGCGTGTGCCGACGCTGATCGCGCCGCTGCCGGCGCTGGCCGCTGCGCCGGAGATGACGAGCACGCCGTTGCTGAGGGTGGTGCCGCCCGAAAAGCCGTTGGTGGCCGTCAGCGTGGTGGTGCCGGCGCCGGCCTGCAACAGCGCGCCGGCACCGTTGATGGTGTTGGCCAGCGTCAGCGCAGTGCTGCGGTCGATGCGCAGCGTGCCGTCGTCGCTGACGGTGCCGCTGCCCAATGTGCCAGCGGTGGTGCCCAGCACCAGCGTGCTGCCGTTGGCGATGGTGGTGGCGCCATAGACGTTGGTGGCGCCCAGCGTCACGATGCCTGCCGACACCGCCACCGTTGCGGTGTTGGCGCCGCCGTCGTCGATGCTGCGGTTGATGGCGAGGCCGGTGCCGGTGCTGGACAGGCCGATGCTGTCGCCGCCGGCCAGCGTCAGCGGGGTGGCGTTGGTTGCCAGCGTGCCGGCGCCGCTGCTGTTGCCGATGCTGCCGGTGCTGGCGATGGTGACGACGTTGGAAACGCTGGCGCCGCCGGCGATGTCGAGTGTTCTGGTGCCGATGGCGATCGTGCCGCCGGCCGTGCCGGCACCGGTGACGCGCAGCGTGCCATCGTTGATGTCGGTGTTGCCGGTGTAGGTGCTGGCAGCCGCCAGTGCCAGCGTGCCGGCGCCGATCTTGCTGAGCGTGAAAGCGCCGCCGCCATCGCCGACGGCACCGCCCAGGGTCAGCGTGCCTGCGCCGCCGATGCTGGTGTTGGCAGCCAGCGTCACGGCGCCGCCCGCTGCTGCGGTGCCGGTGCCCACCAGCGCGCCGACGCCGCCGTTGCCGGTGCCGGCCAGGGTGAGTGCGGTGTTGCCGATATCGACGCCGTTGATTTCCAGTGTCGAACCCGTGGCCACGGTGGCGCCGCCGGCTGCGCCGCCGAGCGCCGCGGCGTTGGACGCGACCAGCGTGCCGGCGTTGATGGCGGTGCCGCCGGTGTAGGTGTTGGTGCCGCTGAGCGTCAGCGTGCTGGCGCCGGCCTTCGTCAGCCCGAAGGCGTTGCCGCCATCGCCGATGGCGCCGGTCAGCGCCAGCGTGCCGGTGCCGCCGATGGTGGTGTTGGCCGTCAGCGTGACGGCGCCGCCTGCCACTGCCGTGCCGGTGCTCGTCAGCGCGCCGACGCCGCCGTTGCCGGTGCCGGCCAGGCTGAGCGCGCGGGTGCCGATATCGACGCCGTCGATCTGAAGCGTCGCGCCCGATGCCACGCTGGCGCCGCTGGCCGCGCCGCCGAGTGCCGCCGCGTTGCTTGCGACCAGCGTGCCGGCGTTGATGGCGGTGCCGCCGGCGTAGCTGTTGGTGTTGCTCAGCGTCAGCGTGCTGGCGCCGGTCTTCGTCAACCCGAAGACGTTGCCGCCATCACCGATGGCACCCGTCAGGGCCAGCGTGCCGGTGCCGCCGATGGTGGTGTTGGCCGTCAGCGTCACCGCGCCGCCGGCCACTGCCGTGCCGGTGCTCGTCAGCGCGCCGACGCCGCCGGTGCCGGTGCCGGCCAGGCTGAGCGCCCGGGTGCCGATATCGACGCCGTCGATCTGAAGCGTCGCGCCCGATGCCACGGTGGCGCCGCTGGCCGCGCCGCCGAGTGCCGCGGCGTTGGACGCGACCAGCGTGCCGGCGTTGATGGCGGTGCCGCCGGTGTAGGTGTTGGTGTTGCTCAGCGTCAGCGTGCTAGCGCCGGTCTTCGTCAGCGCGAAGGCGTTGCCGCCATCGCCAATGGCACCAGTCAAGGCCAGCGTGCCGGTGCCGCCGATGGTGGTGTTGGCAGTCAGCGTGACGGCGCCGCCGGCCACTGCCGTGCCGGTGCTCGTCAGCGCGCCGACGCCGCCGTTGCCGGTGCCTGCCAGGCTGAGCGCCCGGGTGCCGATATCGACGCCGTCGATCTGAAGCGTCGCGCCCGATGCCACGGTGGCGCCGCTGGCCGCGCCGCCGAGTGCCGCGGCGTTGGACGCGACCAGCGTGCCGGCGTTGATGGCGGTGCCGCCGGTGTAGGTGTTGGTGTTGCTCAGCGTCAGCGTGCTGGCGCCGGTCTTCGTCAACCCGAAGGCATTGCCGCCATCGCCGATGGCGCCAGTCAGGGCCAGCGTGCCGGTGCCGCCAATGGTGGCGTTGGCGGTCAGCGTGACGGCGCCGCCGGCCACTGCCGTGCCGCTGCTGACCAGCGCGCCGACGCCAGCCACGCCGCTGCCTGCAAGGCTGATGGCCTCGTTGCCGATGTTGACGCCGTTGATCTGCAAGGCTGCCCCGGCATCCACCGAGACGCCGCCCGCGGCCGTGCCCAGCGCCGTGGCGTTGGAGGCGACCAAGGTGCCGGCCGTGACCAGCGTGGCGCCTGTGTAGCTGTTGGCGCCGCTGAGTTCCAGCGTGCCCACGCCGGCCTTGGTGAGGCTGGCTGCGCCGCCTGTTTCGCTGATGGCACCTGCCACGGTGGAGGTGCCGGCTGCGCTGGCGGTCCAGACGCTGCTGGCGGTGAGGTTGAGGGCGCCGGTGAGGGCCAGCGAGGCACCGCTGAGGTTGCCGCCGATCTGGTGCGTGCCGCCGCCGGCACCGTTGTTGCTGATGGTCAGCGCGCCGGTGCCGGCGTCCAGCGCGGCGGTCGTCACCACTTTGCCGGCCGCGCCGGTGGTGCCGCCTGCATTGTTGGCCGACAGGTCGATGCCGACGGCCGTGATGGGCGCGCTGACCGTGATGTCGCCGCCGGCTTGCAGCGTCAGCAGGTGCGTGCCGGTGACGGGGTCGTTGACGTTGATGGTGTTGTTGGCCTGAAGCCTGAGATCGACGTTGGCGAGCAACGCGCTGACGCTGTTCGGGCCGGTGTTGAGCAGGGTCGCGGCGGTGGGGGGCGTGGTGGCGAAGTCGATGTTGCCGGTGACGGCGCCGCCAGCGGTGGAGATCACGATGCTGTCCGGGTCGAGCAGCAGCGAGCCGACCTTGCCCTTTGCGGCATGCAAGTCCACCCCGCCCTGGAATTCGAGGTTCTGCTTGCCAGACACTTCCACCTGGCCGCCGTCACCGCCGGCAGCGCTGCCGTGGGCGTCGATCTGCCCGTGGAAGCGCGTGGTCTTGTCGGACCACATCACGACCTGCCCGCCGCTGCCGCTGTCGATGGCGTTGGCCGAGATCTGCGCGCCAGGCCGCACGATCAGCATCTCTGCGTTGCGCACGTCCGGGTTCTTGCCCTGGAAGTCACCGCCCACGCGCACGCGGCCGCCACCGGCCGCGCCCGACGCGTCGAGCACCGCGGTGCTGTCCAGCAGCACTTTCTGCCCCTGCACCAGCACATCGCCGCCGTGCGCGCCACCTGCCGCATCGGCAGTGCCGGTAGCGTCGAGCCGGCCGCTGATCTGCGTGATGCCGGCATCGCCGCCGTCGATGACGATGCGCCCGCCACGCTGGCCGATGGAGCGCGCCTGCACCACGCCGGACAGGTTGAGCACGGTGTCGGCAAAGCCGGCGCGCGCTGCCGCGCGCACCTCGGCCGTGCCGCCGTTGGCCAGCACATTGCCCAGCAGCGACAGCCGGGTGTCCAGGCTGCCATCGTTGCGCGCGTTGAAGAACACGAGGCCGTCGCCTTCGACATCGACCTGCACGTCGGTGGCGGCCACCAGGCCGACGCGGCGGGCCTCGATGCTGCCGCTGTGCGCGAGCTGCGGCCCGGCGAGGATGACGCTGCCATTGCGCGCGGTGATGCGACCTTCGCTGCGCAGCTCCCCGGCGCTGCCCGCACCCCTGCCCAGCACCAACCTGCCGGACGCGATGTCCTCGCTGGTGATCGACAAGGTGCTGGCGAGCAAGCCGCCGACGTCGAGCTGCGAGCTGGCGCCGAACAGGATGCCGCGCGGGTTGATCAGCCAGACGCTGCCGTTGGACTGCAACTGCCCGAAGATCTGCGACGGGTCGGTGCCGAGCACGCGATTGAGCAGCACGCTGCTGGCGTTGGGCTGGCTGATGCTGACCCGCTCTCCGGCGCCGATCGAAAAACTCGTCCAGTCGATGCCGGCGCGTTGCGTGCCCTGCTGGATGCTCAACTGCCCGGGCGCGGTCTGCTTGACGCTGGTCTGGCCGAACGCAGGCACCCCGCCCTGCGGCAGCCCGAAAGACGCTGGCGCAGCGCCCAGCAGGCATGCCGCCAGGCTGATCGGCCGCAATGCAAAGCGGCGGTGCGCTGCCTGGGTTCTGGACATGGGGCTTCTTTCGATGGCGTCTGGGACGGCGGCCGGGCTAGTTGAAGAACTTGCTCGCCAGCAGGTACAGGCGCGGGTCACGCACGATGGTGTCGCTGCGCGGGGTGCCGGAGATCGGCTTGCTGAGGCTCAGGCGCAGCGCGTATTCGTTGGGTCGCACCCAGGACACGCCGATGCCTGCACCGGTGAAAACGTCGCTGTTCTTCTGCGTGCCGGGCGTGGTGCTGGGCTTGGGGTCGGTGCGGTAGCGCACATAGCCGGCGTCGATGAAGGCGCTGGCCACCATCTCGCGCGCGATGCGGCCGATCCAGTCTTCGGGCGGCAGAAAGCGCAGCTCCAGGCTGAGCAGCGTGCCGCTGTCGCCGGTGCCTTCACCGGTGGCGTAGGCGCGCACGCCCTCCGGCCCGCCCAGGCGGAACTGCTCGGTGGTGTCCAGGTTCTTCAGCGCCTGCTGTCCGCGCAGTGCCACGTAGGCGAGAAGGCGGCCGGTGAGCACATCCTGAAGCCGTGTGAAGCCGTAGGTGACCTTGGTGAAATCGGGGGCGTCGTCCAGGCCGCCGGGGCGCCCGTCGGCGTACTTGACCTTGCCGCGGATGATGGCGGTGTCGTAGGTGTTGACGCCGCCGCCGAGCAGGCTGTCGCGGAAGTCGCCGGTGGCGCCCAGCGTCAGCGTATCGACGGTCTTGCGGGTGCGCGTGGCCACGGCCTCCTGGCGGTCTTCGTAGGCCTTGTGCTCGTAAGACGCCAAGGTGAAGAGGTTGAGGTTGCGCGAACGCACCACCGGGTACAGGCCGTAGGTGTTGAGCGTGATGGCGGTGCCGTTGAGGTCGAGCGGGAAGGTCTCTTCGTCGAGCTGGTACTTGACGCCGGACAGCGAGAGGCCGGCCTTGAAACCGTCGCTGCCGATGGGCGTGGTGTAGCCGAGAAGCGCGAACTGCAGCCCGCGCGTGGTGGAGCTCAGCAGGTTGGCCGTGAGGCCATCGCCACGGCCGAATGGGCTGTTCATCTGCACCAGGCCGCCGAGCCGGTATTGGCCGATGAAGCGCGAGCCGTTCACATCGGCCTCTGCCTTGCCAGACCAGACGCTTTCGGCGCGCGGCGTGACCACCAGCGATGCAGTGCCCGGCGTGGCGCCGGCGCGCACCTCGAAGCGCGCCGTGATGCCGCGCAGGTCATTGATGAGGAAGACGACGCGCTCGACGTCACGCACGCGCAGGATGCTGCCTGGCTCCAGCCGCGCGAGGTAGGCCTCGACCACGTCGCGGTCCACCGGCAGCCCGTCGGCCCAGTTGAGCACCACGCGGTCGAGCCGCCCTTCGAGCACCGCGATGCGGATCACGCCGTCGGCCGGCGTCTGCTCTGGAAGGTAGGCATAGCCGAGGTAGTAGCCAAGGTCTCGCTGAAGGAAGCGGGTGACTTCGGCGGCGGCGTTGACAAGGTCTTCGAAGCCGCGGTCCTTGCCGGTGAAGCGTTCGGTGAGGCCGGACAACGCGGCGCGCAATTCGGCGGGCGCGCTGTCATCGACAGCGAAGCGCTGCACGTCGAGCCGCACGTCGTCTTCGGGTTTGCCCAGTTCGCGTGGCGGCGGCGGGCGGTCCGGCGGCTGGGCCGGCTTGTCGGGCAGCACGCGCAGCGGCGCAAGCTCGGAGCTGGGTGGCACCACGGCGGGTGTCTGGGCGCGGGCCGCGCCGCCGGCCATCGTCACCAGCAACAACACCATCGGCGCAATCTGCGCTGCCGTGGCGCGCGTGCTGTGTCCCATCCCGACCCTCGTTCTCTCGTCACCGGTAACAGTTCATGTTATCGGAGCGGTCCTGCATGCGCCAGACGGGCGCGCCCCTCGAAAGAGGGAGCCGCAAGCGGCAGGGCCACGGTCCTCTGTAGTTCTGTCGAGGAATCCTGCGGCGCCACACGCACTGCGGGTGATTATTCACAGGGCCTTGGTACAAGCTTGGGGTTCTCACGCCCCTGCAAGCCTGCGACACTCCCTGTCACGAAATGTTGAGCATGCACCGGCGAACGCGTTGATCGCAACCCGCCCTCCAACTGACATCGATGAGCGACTTCGACGCTGCAGAACTCAAGGTCTCCGCCTGGCTTCAACCCCTGCCGGACGCCGCCGCACCATGCGGCCCGGACCTTGAATACGACAACGATTTCCTCGCCATCGTGCAGGCCGCTGCGGGCAAGCCCGAATCGCAGTTCGGTGCTGCCGAGCCGCCCGACTGGCGCGCTGTCAACGACATGGCAGAGGCGCTGTTCGAGCGCACACGCGACCTGCGCATCGCCATCTTCTGGCTGCGTGCCAGCCTGCATCTGCTGGGCTGGGGCGCACTGGCCACCGGCATCAGGCTGGTCAACGGCCTGCTCGAAACGCACTGGGAGCATCTGCATCCGCTGCCCGACCCCGATGACGGTGACCCTTACGCAAGGGTCAATGCGCTGACGCTGCTGCGCGAGAACGAAGGGCTGATCGGCGACCTGCGCGAAACGCGCATCGTCGAAGACCGCGCCATCGGCCAGATCACAGGCCGCCACGCCGAACTGGCGCTGGGTCTGTCTGCCGCCCGCAGCGGCGAGGCCGAGCAGACCAAGGCGCAGCTCTCGCAAATGATGGCCGTCGCGGTGGACAAGACCCCCGGCTTGCGCGGGCCCATCCTGGATGCAGTGGTGCAGGTGCGGCAGACCATCGCTCTCGCCAACGACAAGCTCGGCAGCGGCACGGCGCCCGACCTGCGGCCGCTGTACGCGCTGGCCAACGGCGTGGCGTCGCTGCTGCCGGCCGAAGCCGCCGAAACAGAAGCAGGCGATGCCGATGCTGGCGCTGATGCGGGTGCCGGTGCCGGCGGTGCGGCTGCCGTCGGCGGTGGCAAGCGCGGCCTGTCAGGCGCAGTCACCTCGCGCGATGAAGCCATTCGCGCCATCGACATGGTCTGCGACTACCTTGAGCGCGCCGAGCCCGCCAACCCGGCGCCGCTGTTCCTGCGCCGCGCGCGCCAGTTGATCAGCCACAACTTCCTTCAGTTGATGAAGGTGCTGGCGCCCGACTCGCTGAACGAGGTGGCGCGCGTGGTTGGTGTGGACCCTGACACGGTCGAGCCGCCGGGCGGCACCTGACCGCGGCCGATGGCGCTTGACGCAGACCGGCACATCGAAGAAAACCTCGTTTCTCTTTCGCCCCGCATTTCCTTCAACACGCAGCACAGGAGCTTGGAATGGGCAGCAGCCAGAAATTCATCGCACGCAATCGCGCACCGCGCGTCCAGATCGAATACGACGTGGAGTTGTATGGCGCCACCAAGAAAGTCCAGCTTCCCTTCGTGATGGGCGTGCTGGCTGACCTGTCCGGCAAGCCGGCAGACCCGCTGGCACCGGTGTCGGACCGCAAGTTTCTTGAGATCGACGTCGATAACTTCGACGCCCGCATGAAGGCCATGAAGCCGCGCGTGGCCTTCGCGGTGCCCAACTCGCTGACGGGTGAAGGCAACCTCAGCGTCGATATCACCTTCGACAACATGGACGACTTCAGCCCCGATGCCGTGGCACGCAAGGTCGATTCACTGAACAAGCTGCTCGAAGCGCGCCAACAGTTGCAGAACCTGGTCACCTACATGGATGGCAAGGGAGGCGCTGAAGAACTGATCGGCAAGCTGATGGCCGACCCCGCGCTGCTGGGGGCGTTGGCAACCTCCGCCAAGCCGACCGACGCCTGAACCGCACCCAAGGAGAACACCCAATGGCAGAAGCACAAGCCGCCAGCGCACTGGGCAGCGTGGCGATGGAAGGCAGCGACCTGGCGTCGCTGCTGCAAAAGGAATTCAAGCCCAAGTCCGACGACGCCAAGAGCGCGGTCGAACAAGCCGTGCAGACCCTCGCCCAGCAGGCGCTCGCGCAGACCCAGCTCATCAGCACCGACGTGGTGGCGTCCATCGAGGCGATGATCGCGGCCATCGACAAGAAGCTGTCGGACCAGGTCAACCACATCCTGCACAACGAAGACTTCCAGAAGCTCGAAGGTGCCTGGCGCGGCCTGCACTACATGGTGAACAACACCGAGACCGACGAGTCGCTGAAGATCCGCGTGATGAATGTCTCGAAGGCCGAACTCGGCAAGACGCTCAAGCGCTACAAGGGCACGAGCTGGGACCAGAGCCCGATCTTCAAGAAGGTCTATTCGGAAGAGTTCAGCCAGTTCGGCGGCCAGCCCTTCGGCGCCATCGTCGGTGACTACCACTTCGACCAGAGCGCGCCCGACGTCGAGCTGCTGACCGAGATGTCGAAGATCGCCGCCGCTGCGCATGCGCCCTTCATCACCGGCGCCTCGCCGACGCTGATGCAGATGGAATCGTGGCAGGAACTGGCCAACCCGCGCGACCTCACCAAGATCTTCACCACGCCCGAGTACGCAGCGTGGCGCTCGCTGCGCGAATCGGATGACTCCAAGTACATCGGCCTGGCGATGCCGCGTTTCCTGTCGCGGCTGCCCTATGGCGCCAAGACCAACCCGGTCGATGCCTTCAACTTCGAGGAAGACGTGGGCTCGGCCGAGCACGGCAAGTACACCTGGGCGAATGCGGCCTATGCGATGGCCACCAACATCAACCGATCCTTCAAGGAATACGGCTGGTGCACGCGCATCCGCGGCATCGAGTCCGGCGGCGCGGTGCAGAACCTGCCCACGCACAGCTTCCCGACAGACGACGGCGGCGTGGACATGAAATGCCCGACCGAGATCGCCATCGAAGACCGGCGCGAGGCCGAGCTGGCGAAGAACGGTTTCATGCCGCTGGTGCACCGCAAGAACAGCGACTTCGCCGCCTTCATCGGCGCGCAGTCGCTGCACAAGCCGGCCGAGTACGACGACCCCGACGCCACCGCCAACGCCAACCTGGCCGCGCGGCTGCCCTACCTGTTCGCCACCTGCCGTTTCGCGCACTACCTGAAATGCATCGTGCGCGACAAGATCGGCTCCTTCAAGGAACGCGACGAAGTGCAGCGCTGGCTGGGCAGTTGGATCAACCAGTATGTCGATGGCGACCCCGCGCGTTCGTCCGAAAGCTACAAGGCCACCCACCCGCTGGCGGCAGCCGAAGTGGTGGTGCGCGAAGACCCTGCCAACCCGGGCTACTACAGCTCGCAGTTCTTCCTGCGGCCGCACTACCAGCTCGAAGGCCTGACGGTGTCTCTGCGGCTGGTGTCCAAGCTGCCGTCGGCCAAGGCGGGCTGAAGCAACGCACTGGTTTTCAATACCTTCACTGGCTGCGCAGCGGGGGGCGCCGGTGCATGCAGATGCACACAGGCGTTTGATTTGCAGCGTGCAACCGCCCGAAGCCGGGCATTTAGGAGAGCATCATGGCTGTTGACATGTTTATGAAGATCGGGACCATCGAGGGTGAGTCCACCGACAAGAAGAAGGAAAAGTGGATCGACGTGCTGGCCTGGAGCTGGGGCGTCTCCAACTCCGGCACCACGCACCAGGGCATGGGCGGCGGGTCCGGCAAGGCCAACGTGCAAGACCTGTCGTTCACGAAGTACGTCGATGCGTCGTCGCATGCCTTGCTGGGCGCGGCCACCACTGGTGAGCATTTCCCCAAGGCCAACCTGGTGGTGCGCAAGGCCGCCGGCAAGGACAAGACCATCGAGTACATCAAGATCGAGATGGAAGAAGTGCTGATCACGTCCATCTCCACCGGCGGCAGCGGCGGCGAAGACCGGCTGACGGAAAACGTCACGCTCAACTTTGCCAAGGTGCTGTACCACTACACGCCGCAAACGCCGACTGGCGACCCCGGCACCGCGCTGCCGATGACCTACGACATCGCAGGCAATTCGAGCACCTGAGCGCGCACCACCTGCCGTGATGTCCGAACCGGCGGCGTGGGGCAGCAGGCCCTGCGCCGCCGGGATTGTTTGCGGTCGCCTGGAGAGACAGCACCATGGCCCGTTCCGACATGTTCTTCAAGGCCACCGGGCAACGCACCGGTGAGATCTTTGGCGAGGCCAGGGACAAGACCTTCACCAACCTGATCGAGATCGTCGATTGGAGCTGGGGCATGACAGCACCCACCGCGGTCGGCGGGGCGCGCACCGGGCGCACGTTGATGGAGGCTCTGAAGCTGGTCAAGCGCGCCGACAAGGCGTCCACCGCGCTGATGACGGTGATGAAGAACAACGAGTTGCTGACCACCGCAGTGCTGTCGGTGCGCAAGTCGGGCGGCTCGCCGCTGCCGTACTACGTGGTGTCGCTCGGGCAGGCCCGCATCATTGCCTACGCGGTGCAGTCCGACGTCTCCGAAGACGGTGCACCGGCGCTCACCGAGCACCTGTCGCTGGCCTTCAAGACCATCAACATCGACTACACGCTGCAAAGCGTCACCGGCGGCACGCAGGCGGCGACCAACTTCGTCGGCGAGACGGCGCCCGAGTAGCCGCAGCACTGCGCCAAGCCGCAGCCACGCTGCCGGTCAGCCCCATCGTCGCTACATCGCCGCCAGATCGTCGCCAGATCGTCGCCCCCACCGGAGCCCACATGCCCAACACCGCAGCCGCCGAGCAGTCCTTGAAGGAAGGCGACGCGCTGCGTGCGCTGAAGCTGCTCACCGAGCAGGTGCGCTCGTTCCCGCAGGACGCCAAGCTGCGCGTCTTCCTGTTCCAGTTGCTCTGCGTCACCGGCCAGTGGGACCGCGCGCTGAACCAGCTCAACGTGGCGCTCGAACTCGACGCGCAGATGCTGCCGATGGTGCAGACCTACCGCGAAGCCATCGCCTGCGAGACACTGCGCCTTCAGGTCTTCAAGGGGCACAAGGTGCCGATGCTGTTCGGCGAGCCCGAGACCTGGACGGCGCTCTTCATCGAAGCGCTGCTGCGCGATGGCCGCAACGAGCCCGATGCCGCGCGAACGCTGCGCGAGCAGGCGCTGGAGCAGGCGCCCACCACCTCGGGCAGCATTGACGGGCAGGCCTTCGAATGGATCGCAGATGCCGACACGCGGCTGGGCCCGATGATCGAGGCGGTGATCAACGGCAAGTACTACTGGCTGCCCTGGAACCGCCTGGCCAAGGTCGATATCGACCCGCCGGAAGACCTGCGCGACGCGGTGTGGATGCCGGCGCACTTCGAGTTCACCAACGGCGGTGACGTGGTCGGGCTGATTCCCACCCGCTACCCCGACACCGTGCTGGCCGATGGCGGCCTGCTGGCGCTGTCGCGCAGCACCGAATGGCAGGAGTCTGCACCCGGCGTGTTCACCGGCCTGGGCCAGCGCCTGTTCACCACCGACGTGGCCGACTTCGCGCTGATGGACCTGCGCTCGGTGCTGCTCGACGAAGCTGCACCGGCAGCCGCCTGAGCAGCAGCGCGGCAAGCCACCGACGGCCACCACCGACAGCCACCGCACCGACAGCGCCCATGGCCACGCCGCGCGCCCAGGACCGCCTGCAACCCGCCTTGCTCGACCGGCTGACCGACGACGACCCGACCTCACCCAACGAGAGCACCGAGGCCCGCGTGATCAACCGCAACCGCATGCGCGACCTGGTGCTGCGTGACCTGGCCTGGTTGTTCAACGCCACCGCCCCGGGCGGCTACATCGACTGGTCGCATGCGCCGCACGCCCGCAACTCGGTGCTGAACTACGGCTTGCCGGCGCTGTCCGGGCAGACGGCCTCCACCATCGACCCGCTGGTGCTGCAGGCGCGCGTCAAGCAGGCCATCCTCGACCACGAGCCGCGCATCCTGCCCAACACGCTCAGCGTCGAAGCGGTGATCTCCGACGCGCAGATGGACCACCACAACCAGATCGGCTTTCGCATCAGCGGCCAGTTGTGGGCGCAGCCGGTGCCGCTGGAGTTGCTGCTGCACACCGACATCGACCTCGAAACCGGCCGCGTCGCGGTGCGCGAACTCGACCGCTAGCCGCTCGATGGACCCCCGCCTCCTTCGCCACTACAACGAAGAGCTGCGCCATCTGCGCGAGATGGGCGCCGAGTTCGCCAAGGCCTTCCCCAAGGTGGCCGCGCGGCTGGGAATGGAAGGGCTGGAGGTCACCGACCCCTACGTCGAGCGGCTGATGGAGGGCTTTGCCTTTCTCGCCGGCCGCATCCAGTTGAAGATCGAGGCCGAGTTCCCGCGCTTCACGCAGCGGCTGCTGGAGATCGTCTATCCGCAGTTCCTCGCGCCGACGCCTGCGATGCTGATCGCCCAGTTGCATCCCGATCTGGGCGACTCCGCGCTCGGCGCCGGCCTCAAGCTGGCGCGCGGCGCGGTGATGCACAGCCAGCCCGGCAAGGCCGGCGCCACGGTGTGCGAATTCCGCACCGCACATGACGTGACGATGTGGCCGCTGGAGCTGACGCAGGCGGAGTACTTCACCCATGCGGCCGACCTGCCCGTGGCCGCCGTGCCCGAATGGCGCAAATACCGCGCCGGCCTGCGCATCCGCCTGCGCTGCACCGCCGGCCTGGACTTTTCGCGGCTGCGCATGGACGACCTGCGGCTGCATTGCACAGGCACCGACGATGTCGCCTACAGGTTGCATGAACTCGTCTGCGGCCATGCACTGGGTGTGCTGCTGCTGCCGGCCAAGCGCTCTGCCGGCTGGCACGAAGCCATCGACGGCGACTGCATCGACCCCATCGGCTTCGACGACGACCAAGCCCTGTTGCCGCAGACGCTGCAAGGCTTCGCGGGCTACCGCACGCTTCAGGAGTACTTCGCCTTCCCGCAGCGCTTCCTCTTCTTCGATCTCTCGGGCATCGGCAAGGCGCTGCGCCGCCACGCCGAGACCGAGGTCGATCTGGTGATCCTGTTCTCGCGCGCTGACGGCGCCTTGCTTCAGGCGGTGGATGCGGGCAGCCTGGCGCTGAACTGCGTGCCGGCGATCAACCTGCTCGACAAGCGCTGCGACCGCATCCACGTCGGCCCCGACAACAGCGACTTCCATGTCGTGCCCGACCGCACCCGCCCGCAAGACTACGAGGTGCACTCGGTCACCGAGGTGCTGGGCTATGGCAGCGGCGTCAACAGCGAGTGGCGCTTCCTGCCCTTCTACAACGCCTTCCACGCCGAAGACCGCGCGCACGACGCCTACTACGCGGTGCAGCGCGAGCCGCGCCTGCTGTCGCAATTGCAGCAGCGCGACGGCCCGCGCACGGCCTACATCGGCACCGAGGTCTATCTGTCGGTGGTCGATGCCAGCGAAGCGCCGTTTCCTGCCGAACTGCGGCAGATCGGCGTGCGCGCGCTGTGCACCAACCGGGACCTGCCGGTGCTGATGCCCACCGGCAACGCCAAAGGCGATCTGACGCTGGCGCAGACGGCGCCGGTCAAGACCATCAACGTGATCAAGGGCCCGTCACGCCCGATGTCGGCCATGCGCGAAGGCAGCGTGGCCTGGAAGCTGATCAACCAGCTCACGCTGAACCACCTCTCGCTGACCGACACCAGCAAGGAGCAG
Organism: uncultured Rubrivivax sp.; assembly: GCA_964244245.1. Lineage (GTDB taxonomy): Bacteria > Pseudomonadota > Gammaproteobacteria > Burkholderiales > Burkholderiaceae_C > Rubrivivax. The sequence continues at coordinate 170,018 of CAXTHW010000001.1, forward strand.
GGCGCCGCCGCACTGCGCCAGATCCTCGCGCTGTATGTGCCCACCGGCGACGCCGGCGCCCAGCGCCAGGTGGACGGGCTGCGCTCGGTGCAGATGCGGCCGGTGGTGCGGCGGCTGCCGATGCCGGGGCCCATCACCTTCGGCCGTGGCGTCGAGGTGCAGGTGGAGGTGGACGACATGTCCTTCGAAGGCGCCAGCGCCTTCTTGCTCGGCTGCGTGCTCGAGCGCTTCGTCGCGCGCCACGTCTCGATCAACGGCTTCACGCAGACGCGGCTGCATTCGCAGTCGCGCGGCGACATCCTCGTCGGGAGGCCGCGTTGCGGGACGAGGCCGATCCTGTGACGCCAGGCCAGGCGCCGCCGCTAGACCGGCCCGGCCGCGCCGCGCAGGTGCTGCGCGAGATGGCCGAGGCACCGCACCGCTACGACTTCTTCCACGCCATGCGGCTGATCGAAGCGCAGCACCCCGACAAGCCGCGCTTCGGCACCGCCCGGCGCCCGGTCGATGAGCCGCTGCGGCTGGGCCAGGCCGCCGACCTCTCTTTCGCTGCGTCCAGCCTGGCCCGGCTCGACCTTGCAGACCGCAGCGGCAAGCCGCGCGTGGAGGTGCGCTTCTTCGGCCTCTTCGGCCCCAACGGCCCGCTGCCGCTGCACATGACGGCCTATGCCCGCGAGCGCACGCTGCACAAGGGCGACCAGACCTTCAGCCGCTTTGCCGACCTCTTCCACCACCGGCTGCTGCTGCTCTTCTACCGAGCGTGGGCGCAGGCCCAGCCCGCCGTCAGCCTCGACCGGCCCGGCAGCGACCGCTTTGCTGATTTCGTCGGCTCGCTGGTCGGCGTCGGCGGGCCGGAGTGGCGCCAGCGCGATGCCGCGCCAGACCACAGCCGGCTCGCTTTTGCCGGGCTGCTGTCGCGCCAGGTGCGCAATGCAGACGGGCTGGCCCGGCTGCTGTCGGGCTACCTGAGCATGGCGGTGCGGGTGGAGCAGTTCGTCGGCCGCTGGATGCCGCTGCCAGAAGCAGAGCGCACGCGGGTCGGCCGCCGTGCCGCGTCGCGCCGGATGTCCACCTCGCAGCTCGGCACCAGCGCCGTGCTCGGGCGCGCTGTGTTCGACCGCCAGCACCACTTCCGCATCCACGTCGGGCCGCTGGCGCTGCCGGCTTTCGAGGCCCTGCTGCCGGTGGGCAGTGCGCTGCCCGCGGTGCAGGCGCTGGTTGCCCAGTACGTGGGCCTGGAATTCGGCTGGGACCTGCGGCTGGAACTCGACAAGAGCCAGGTGCCCGCCTGCCGCCCCGGCCGCTACGGCCGGCTCGGCTGGACCACCTGGCTGGGCAGGCCACCCGGCGTGCCGCGCAGCAGGCCGGCGGCACTGAACCTGGTGCCAGGAACCATCTCCGCAACGACCCCACCGACCCCCTGAAAGGAAGTCCCATGGCGGAAATCAACCGCGTCACGCTGTTCGGCAAGCTGAACCCGGCCACCTACAAGGCGGTGGAAGGCGCCACCGTCTTCTGCAAGCTGCGCGGCAACCCGTATGTCGAGGTCGAGCACTGGCTTGCGCAGTTGTTGCAAAGCCCCGATTCAGACTGGCACCGCGTCATCAAGCATGCGCAACTCGACATGTCGGCCCTGGCGAAAGACCTCACCGCCGCGCTCGACCGTCTGCCCCGCGGCGCCACCAGCATCAGCGGCATCGCCGAGAACATCGCCGACAGCATCGAGCGCGGCTGGGTCTATGGCACGCTGCTCTACGGCGACAGCGTGGTGCGCAGCGGCTACATGCTGGTGGGCATGCTCAAGACCAAGAACCTGCGCAACGCGCTGGTGGCGATCAGCCGGCAGTTCGAGAAGCTGAAGGTCGATGACTTGTCCGACGGGCTGGCCAAGATCGTCGCCGGCTCGCCGGAAGACGGGCAGGGCGCCAGCGACGGCTCTGGCGCATCCGGTGGTGCGGCACCTGGCGAAGCCAGTGGCGCCATCGCCCCGGCCGCGATGGGCAAGCAGGAGGCGCTGAAGAAGTTCACCGTCGATCTCACCGAGCAGGCGCGCAGCGGCAAGATGGACCCCATCGTCGGCCGCGACGACGAGATCCGCCAGGTCGTCGATATCCTGATGCGGCGGCGCCAGAACAACCCCATCCTCGTCGGCGAGGCCGGCGTCGGCAAGACCGCGGTGGTGGAAGGCTTTGCCCAGCGCATCGCGCGCGGCGACGTGCCGCCGTCGCTCAAAGAGGTGGAGCTGCGCTCGCTCGACGTCGGCCTGCTGCAGGCCGGCGCCAGCATGAAGGGCGAGTTCGAGCAGCGCCTGCGCAGCGTCATCGACGAAGTGCAGGGCAGCGCCAAGCCCATCATCCTGTTCATCGACGAGACCCACACGCTGGTCGGCGCGGGCGGTGCGGCCGGCACCGGCGACGCGGCCAATCTGCTGAAGCCGGCACTGGCGCGCGGCACGCTGCGCACCATCGGCGCCACCACCTTCGCCGAGTACAAGAAGCACATCGAGAAAGACCCGGCGCTGACCCGCCGCTTTCAGACCGTGCAGGTCGATGAACCCGACGAGCCCAAGGCCATCCTGATGATGCGCGGCGTGGCCAGCACGATGGAAAAGCACCACCAGGTGCAGATCCTCGACGAGGCGCTGGAGGCAGCCGTCAAGTTGAGCCACCGCTACATTCCGGCCCGCCAGTTGCCCGACAAGAGCGTCAGCCTGCTCGACACCGCCTGCGCCCGTGTCGCCGTCAGCCTGCACGCCACGCCGGCCGAAGTGGACGATTGCCGCAAGCGCATCGAGGCGCTGGAAACCGAGCTGGGCATCATCGGCCGCGAGAAGGCCATCGGCATCGACACCGGCAAGCGCGAGGCCGATGCAAGCGAGCTGCTGGCTGCTGAACGCACGCGCTTGGCCGCACTGGAGACGCGCTGGAACGCCGAGCGCGCGCTGGTCGATGAACTGCTGGCCCTGCGCGCCAAGCTGCGCGCCGGCATCCGCCCGGTGGAAGGCACCGGCAGCGCGCTGGAGGCCGCGGCCGACAGCGCCGCCGCGCCCGGCCACGACGAGCGTGAAGCCGAGCGCTTGGCGCAGCTCGCGCAACTGAAGGCGGTGCAGGAGAAGCTGACCGCGCTGCAAGGCGAGACGCCGCTGATCCTGCCGACGGTCGATTACCAGGCCGTGGCCGCAGTGGTCGGCGACTGGACGGGCATCCCCGTCGGCCGCATGGCGCGCAACGAGATCGAGACCATCCTGAAGGTGGCCGACGCCCTGGCCCAGCGCGTGATCGGCCAGGACCACGCGATGCAGATGATCGCCAAGCGCATCCAGACCAGCCGCGCCGGGCTGGACAACCCGAGCAAGCCGATCGGCGTGTTCATGCTGGCCGGCACCTCCGGCGTCGGCAAGACCGAGACCGCGCTGGCGCTGGCCGAGGCGTTGTACGGCGGTGAGCAAAACATGATCACCGTCAACATGAGCGAGTACCAGGAGGCGCACACCGTCAGCACGCTGAAGGGAGCGCCGCCGGGCTACGTGGGCTACGGCGAAGGCGGCGTGCTCACCGAAGCGGTGCGCCGCAAGCCCTACAGCGTGGTGCTGCTCGACGAGGTGGAAAAGGCCCACCCCGACGTGCACGAGATGTTCTTCCAGGTCTTCGACAAAGGCTTCATGGAAGACGGCGAAGGCCGCTTCATCGACTTCAAGAACACGCTGATCCTGCTGACCACCAACGCCGGCACCGACCTCATCGCAGGCCTGTGCAAAGACCCCGAGTTGATGCCCGACCCCGAAGGCATGGCCAAGGCGCTGCGCGAGCCGCTGCTGAAGGTGTTCCCGCCGGCGCTGCTGGGCCGGCTGGTGACGATTCCGTACTACCCGCTCAGCGACGAGATGCTGGGCAAGATCGTCAAGCTGCAGTTGAACCGCATCAAGAAGCGGGTGGAGGCGCGCTACAAGATTCCGTTCGCGTACGGCGACGACGTGGTGAAGCTGGTGGTGAGCCGCTGCACCGAGAGTGAATCCGGCGGCCGGATGATCGACGCCATCCTCACCAACACCATGCTGCCCGACATCAGCCGCGAGTTCCTGACGCGGATGATGGAAGGCAAGGACATCACGGGTGTGACGGTCAGCGTGGCCGATGGCGGCTTCCGCTACGACTTCGGGCAACAGGCAACCACGACAGGCAGCGCTGCATGAGCATCTTCACCAGCAAGATCACCACCTGGCGCCGCGGCATGCAGACGCACGCCGATTCACGGGTCGAATTCGATCAGCTCGACCGCACGCTGGGCCGCGACAGCGCGAAGGACTTCCTCGAAACCGTCTATGACAAGTGGACGAAGAGCTTCAAGATCGAGACCCTTCAGGCGCGCGATGTCGCGATGTTCATGAAGACCGAGCGCGAGAACTTCACGGCCCGCAAGCTGTATGTCGATTCGCTGGTGCCGCAAAGTTCCAATGGCGCCCTGGGCACCATGCTCACCAACAACACGCGGCCCACCAACGACTACTACAAGAACCCGCAAGGCGGTGCGCTGGCCGGCCGCGCGCTGGCCATCGACCAGGCCGCCAACTGGGTGTGTGGCGGCTACACCGCTGCGTTGCCCGGCACGCGCGCACTGCTCGCCAGCTACATCCCCGCCACCGGCGGCCATGCCGGACCGGCCGGCATGGCGCTGGGCCGCACGTCGCAGCATCTGCGCAAAATCTTCGCGCGCGCGGTGCTGAACCCGGCGCCTTACCGCATCAACCTGATGGGCGGCGCCAAGTACCCGTCCACCATCGGCGGCGGCCTGTTGCTGGAGCACATCTTCGCGCTCACTTCAGGGTGCAGTGACAACAGTTGGCCTGCCTTCGGCAACGCCAAATGGGAAAGCATCGCGATGTTCTACCTGGCCAGCGTGGTGGCGGTGCAGGGCTTCCCGGACGGCAACAAGCGCACCGGCCACCTGGCCTACGCCATCGTGCTGATCAAGGGCACGCACACCTTCAAGGTGCCCACCGTCGCCAAGGAAGGCGAGCTGTTCAAGATGAACGGCTGAGCACCGACACCACCGCAAGCGCCTGAAAGACAACATGACCGTCTGGACCATCTACAACCACGGCACCAATGCCAGTTCGTTGAAGTCGCCCGATTCGGGCGAGATCGTCAACCTGTTCGGCAACAACGACCGCAGGCCACAGATGCGCGGCAAGATCATCACCGAAGGCGCCGGCTCCATCGGTGCGCCGCACGACATCGTGCAGAGCTTCAAGCGCGATGCCGGCAGCGGCGTCTATACGCGCACGGTCGAAAGCACGCCGGTCAAGAAGGCCACGGCCTACCACGGCGCCACCGGCGACGGCGTGCAGCAGAATGTCGAAAGCACGGTCGAGCTGATCCGTGCGCTCAACCTCGCCGGCCTGAAGCCCGAAGCCATCAACATGATCGGCTGGAGCCGCGGCGCGGTGACCTGCATCCGCATCGCCTACCGCTTGTTCGAATCGACCGACGCCAACATCCGCAACATTCCGGTCAACATCTTCGCGGTCGATCCAGTGGCTGGCGCGGGCCACAGCACCGAGGTCGATGCCACCACCGTCACGCCCAACGTGCGCAACTACCTGGCCACGCTGGCCACTGGCGAGAAGCGCCGCTTCTTCAAGCCGATTGCCGGCCACCGGCTCGTCATCCGCGACCCGGCCATCACCAAATCCTGGGTGCTGCCGATGCCGGGCCACCACGCCGACACGGCGATGAATGACAACAACACCGGCAAGATCGTCTTCAACCTGGCCTACCGCTTTCTGAACAGCCTGAACACGCCCGTGCCTGCGATGCGCCACTACATGCTGTCCCCGCTGGCCGCCTGGAAGCTGTACGAAGAGCTGATGGAGGGCGGCGGCGGCACCCACACCACCAGCACCAAAGGGCAGTTCACGATGGGCGGCGTGGGCTACAAGCGCACCGACGAAGCGCGTGCGCAGTCGTTCGGCGAATCGTTCTTCCCCAACGTGCATGCCCGGCGGCTGCTCGAAGCTGCCTACCCGGTCACCTACCAGGCCTATTTCAGCCCGGCCGAGGCACGTCGGCGCAACACGCTGTCCTGGGGGCAGCAGTACAGCCCGCGGCTGGTGGCCGAGCAGCGGCAGGGTGGCATGTCCACCGCGATGGTGCAGCGGCTGATGGCCTTGCCGCCGGGCGACGCCGGGCCGACCATCCCGCCGCATGTCGATCTGATGATCGGCAGCCTGGCGCTGGTCTGAGAGACCGTCACTGACGCGCCCGCTGCGTTCGCTTCGCCTGCATCCCAGACCGCACGGACATGCCCGCGAGCACTGCTGACGACACCGCCGTCGCGCCCTGGCACCAGGCCGTGCCGGGTGGGGCGGCACTGCGCCCCGGCGACCCGCTGGCGGCGCGCCAATGGGCGGCCGCACACATCGGTGACGACGCTGCAATGGGCGGCCTGCGAACGATGGCCCTGCTGCTGGCCGACAGCACCGACTGGTCGCGCCACGACGACCACGCGGTGGCCGACCAGATTGCAGCCGCCTGCGCCAGCGGCCACCTGGTGGTGCTCCCGCGCTGGGGCCGGCCCACGATGTACCGGCTGATCCCCGCGCTGGCGCCAGCGCCTCCACCGGCACCGCCCGCACCCGCTCCAACCCCCCGCGCTGCGCCCGCCACGCCGCCGCCGCCGGTCGAGACCACCTTCAGCCCCGACCTGGACGTGGCTGCGATGGTGGCCGTGCTGCAGCAGGCGGCGCAGGACGGCGTGCCCTTCTGTGAGGAATGCGACAAGGCGCGGCGCGCTGCCGAGGCCATGGCATGACCGGCGAAGAACGCGACAGCCTGATGCAGACGCTGTGGCCGCAGGGTGCCAAGTCCAGGCTCGGCGTCTGGGGCATCCTCGACTGTGCGCGCGACCCGGCCATCTACCTCGCGCTGCTGGAGTCGCGGCTGGAGTTCCGCTGCCTCTACAGCGGCACGCTGCCGCGCGCGCTGGAGTTGAATGCGCCGCATCTGGTGGAGCTGTTTCCCGCCAACCGCCTCACCACGCGCTGGCTGGCCGAAGGCTGGGGCGACGCGTGGGGCGTGATGCTTCAGATCGCCGACCCGTCGAACCTGCGCCACCACCTGCGCAAGTTTCTGAAGGTGCGCGACGAAAGCGACCGCCGGCTGCTCTTTCGCTACTACGACCCGCGCGTGCTGCGCGCCTACCTACCCACCTGCCTGCCCGACGAAGCGGCTGCCGTCTTCGGGCCGATCAGCAGCTTCGTCGTCGAAGCGCCGGGCGGTGCGGGCTGGCAGCAGTTCCGGGTGCAAGCCGGCGGGTCAGTCCACGCGCATCAAGCGGGTCGCTGAAGCGATGTAGATGTGGCCGTCGCCATCGACGACCGGCGGACTGAGGATGTCCTCATCGACGGTGATCTGGAAGAGCACGCGGCCTGCCGGGCTGAGGTGGCGCAGCGTCCGGTTGCCCGTGACGAGCAGCGAGCCGTCGGACAGGGCCGACGCATGGCGCAGGCTGCCGCGGGCCAGCAGGCGGCCGTCCTTGACCTCGAAGCTGCCGTCATCGACACGCGCGCCATGCCGCAGCGCCGCGTCGCGCGCGTCGAACACCCACAGCAACTGGCCTTTCTCGAACGCCAGCACGCGGCCTTCGGTCAAAGCATAGACGCGCTCGCCAGCGGCGCGCACCGGCGGTTGCTGGGGTGCCCACCGGTCGGCGTCGGCCGGGTCCGCCCAGCGCCACAACACCTTGCCGGAGGCAGCCACCGCCACCAGCGCCTTGTGCTGCTTGTCGTAGCCGGTGAAGGTGTAGGTCTCGGCCGCATCGACGCTCCAGTCCACCAGCTCTGGCAGCGGCAACGGGAAGCGCGACACCTCCTCGAAGCGATCGACGTCCACCCGCACCACGTCGCCGTGGGCCAGCGCCACGATGTGGCGTGAAGCCAGCAGCAGCGGGGGCAGGCGCAGCATGCCGGGGTGGTCGAGCCGCCAGTCGCCGTAGGTGGTGGGGTAGCGGTTCTTCAGCAGCGTGCTGTGCGGCTGTGTCAGCGGCGTGTCGGGCGGTTCGCCTTCGGGCACTTCGTTCTGGCCGGGCACCTGCAGCACCGCGATGAAGTCGCTCTCACGCGGCCAGAACAGGCCCACGCGCACAGCCGCGCTCATCGCGCCCGGAAACGGCGCCTGGCTCAGCGCGGGCTGGAAGCCGGCGTCCACCGCGTCGATGAAGCGGTGCTTGCCCTTGTAGTACAGCCGGCCGTCGAACACCACGGCCGGCGTGCCGACCTGCCGCTCCTTCATCCACAACCGCGCGCCCTGCGCGTCGAAGACGGCCAGATGGGTGGGCGTCACCACCACCGGCCGGCCGCCCCACAGCAGCACCGTGGGCGGCCACTCGGGCGTGGAGGCAGAGCCGACGGGCTGCGTCCACGTCAGCTTGCCCTGGGCTGCGGTCGCTGCGTCGAGCCGCGACTCGCGCCCCGGGTTCGCGAAGCGGATCGGGTTGGTGCTGGCGCTTGTCATGGTCTGTTTCCTGCCGCTGACGGTCTGTGAAAGGGTGCCCGTGTTGCAGGCCAGGAGCGCCGCGCCGGCACAGAGGGCGATGCGGGCAAAGGCATGGCGGGCGCTAGATGTCGCCGACATTGAATCGGCCCGTCGCGTTGCCGTCCATCCAGGCCTTCAACTGTGGAAAGTCGTCCTTCGTCAACTCGGCTTCCAGGCCGCCCTGCGCCGGCCAATCGGTGGACACGTCGCCGATCTTGCCGACCACGTAGCGCACGATGGCCTGCTGCTTGCACCCCGTGCCGGCGGCGATGGTGCTGCCCGCCGGGGTGAAATCTTCGGAGCAGAACGTGAAGTTGAAATTGAAATGCGCGTCGGCGCCATGCGGCCCCGGATCGACGATCTTCCACTGCGGAAACACGCGCAAAAAGGTGGTGGAGAAGTTGCCGTTGCCTTGCAGTTTGAACTTCTCCTGCAGCTTGCTCAACATGAACTGGCTCAGCGTTTCGAGATGGGTCACCTTCTTCGCGTTGATTCCCCAGGGGCTGGCAACGAACCATTTCTCGTTGAGCATCGTCACCGTCGGCGCGGGCGGCGAGACATGGTCGGACTTGCACTGCAGGTGGTGGGTGCCGTACTTCACCAGATCGCCCGTCTTGTAGGCTTTGCCGGCGGCAATGGCAGGCACCGTGAACGCGGCCGACATCCTGATGCACATCGCCAGGATGCCGGTGTACGGCCCGCCGTCCAGGCTCTTCGAGAACTCGTCCTCGCCCAGGTGGTAGAGGTGCAGATCGCAGGCGCCATGCCTGCCCAGCGCGTGCGGGCGTGCAGTGGCGGTGGCCACGTAGATGCTGCTGTAGCCGGCCTCGTCGGGCTTGGTGTACTTCAGCTTGCCTTCCGGGCAGTCGTAGGCGATGCGAAACCGCTTGGACGACAAAAACTTGCTGAGGCCGGCCTTGGCCTGCGTGTTGAGCCAATGTGCGCGGCCCCAGAAGTAGCGCAGGCGCGGCGAGCGGTTGGTCTTCATGCCGGCGCCTGCGTCCACCTCGTAGGGCATGCCGAAGTAGCGCTGGCCGTCTTTGTCGCCATCCGTGGTGGTGACGTAGGTCCATGCCGAATCACTGGTGGCGGTGACGTCCTGCACCTCCGGAATCGGGTGCTTCAGCTTGCCGGTGGCGTAGTCGTCCCACAGGCCGATGGCCGCGTGCCCGAGTTCATGCGCGAAGGCACTCGCCGGCTTTGCCGCGCCGTCGAAGTCGGCCACCGGCGTCAGCGTCGCGCTGCGCGGCGCGCCGGTGGTGGGAAAGACAGGGCCCGGCGGATTCAGCGGCCAACTGTCGTGGCCCCAGTCGTCGCCTTCGTCGAGCGCGCCGCTGCGCCGCATCACCATCGTGGTGGCGCCCGCCGAGCTGCCGCCGTTGGAGTCGTCCTTGATGCTGACGACGCAGCTCGCCTTGCCGCCCCGCTTGACGAACGTGGCCGGGACGATGGCACTCCAGACGGCATCCACGCCCGGCACCGCGGGAACCCCGGCCACCGGCAGCACGCCGGGCGACGCCAGCACCGCTGCCACCGCAGGCACGGGCGGGATGCCGGGGGCCGTCATCGCCGGCTCGGTGCCGGCGGCGGTCTGCACGTCCTTGGCCTCGAACAGGCAGAAATGCTTGACGACGATGTCGAGCTTGTCGTCGGCTTCTTCGAAGAAATAGTCCTTCTCGTTCCAGCGCTCCATGGCGCGTTTCATGCCGTCTTCGCGGTAGATCTTCACCGCACTGTTCGTCGCGCCCTTGCCTTCGGGGTGGGGCTGGAAACGGGCCGACCACATCGTCACCAGCGCGCCATAGACGATGGTGCTGTCGGTGGCCGCATAGTGCAGATAGTGGAGCTGGAAGATGCGGGGCCGGTGCACGTAGAAGGCATCGACGTCGGCCTGCGAATTGAGCACGGTCTTCGCGCTGCTGATGTCGGTGTCTTCCAGCTTCGCGGCGCGCGCGCCGACGATCTCTTTCTTGCTGAAGTCCGCCGTCTCGGTGCGCTTGTCGTGGATGTCGTAGAAGCCGTTGCAGAACACCACCACGCGCGGGTTGATCGGGTAGTCGATGATCACGTTGCGCCAGACGGTGGAGCCCGCGGTGCTTTCCTTCTGGAAGCTGGTCTTGCTCCAGTACACCGCCGCATCCCGCGGGTCATGAACGCCCACCTTGTACTTCTTGTCCGGGTCGAGCGTGAGCAGTGCGATGCGTGAATGCTCGGACAACGCGGCTTCCACGTTGTCCACGTCCGTCCGGTCCTTGACGGCCTGTGAACGCGCATCACCGACCGCAAGGACGATGTCGTCGAGCGAGAAGGTCAGGCGCGTCGCCTTCACATAAGAGGCTTCCAGATCGGGGTCGTCTGCGGCGAGCAGTTCATCGAAGAACTTGTTCTTGGTCACGTCGCTGAAGCGCGTGTAGTAGCACTTCGACTTCCACACCTTGGGCAGGTCGTAGTACTGGTTGCGCTCGCGCGTGGGCTTGCGCCTGGCGTCGGTGGCGGGCAGCAACACGATCTTGCGCACGCCGGCCGCACTGGAGTGCACGAAGGTGTTTTCCTTGCCGAACTCGAACATCAGCTTGTTGTTCAGCTTCGGCAGGTCGGCCCCGGCCACTGTCTTGGTGATGATCCACGGCAGGCACTGGCAGGCGTTTTCGACGTCGGCCTTGTCCACCGTCCAGTTGCTGGCCGCATCGTGCGCGCCCGCCGCGACGGTGCCATTGGCAGGCGCATCGCGCACGGCTTTGAGGGCGACTGCCGGAATGCTGACGCGCTTCTTGCCGTGGTCGCTGTGGCTGTACTTGCGGTCGAAGAATTCCAGGCGCACGTATTGCAGCTTGGGCTTGAGCGTCAGCTCGGCCGGCACGGCCGACGTGCCGATGCCTTCGCCAGCAATCACGATCTGCCCGTCTGCCGGCACCACCACGCCGGTGGCGTCCCAGGCCGATTGCGCAAGCTGCCATGCCTTGGGCAGCGCGAAGAACTGCTTGCCTGCGCCGCCCAGCGCAAACAGGTCGTCGTCGCTCGGGTTGAGCTTCAGTTCTGCCGCCGGCTTGTTGTCTTCGTGGACCAGATAGCGCGGGTCGGCCGCGTCGAACTTCAGCGTGAAGCTGGTCTTGGCCGCGTCCTCCACGTCGAACTTGAAGTAGCCGGCGTCATCGAGCACCTTGAGATCCTTCGTCGTCCCGTCGTTGAACGCGACCTGGACGGGAAAGTCCTTCGGGAAATGGCGCACCGTGTCGTCAGGATCCTTGTATTTCAGCTTGAGGTGGATCACCAGACGCACCCAGAAGACATGCTCGTCGGGGTTGCGCGCCATGTCGAGAACGTGGTGGTCTTCGTCCAGTTCCGGCTCGAACTTCGTCTTCGCGGTGCCGTCGAGCGTCAGTGCCAGCTTGTAGGTGTCCTGCCGCAGCCGGGTGAAGGTGACGTCGCCGCCGCCGCCGGCCAGCGTGGTGCGCTGCGGCGTCGTGATCGCGTTGCCTGCCTTGCCGGCGGTGATGGTCAGCGTTGCGTTGGGCACGCCGTTGCCGTCGTGCCGCCGCTTGACCACCACTTTCAGCGGCCTCAGCGGGTCGAGCGTGAAGGTGTAGAACTGGTTCTCGCTGGCCGCGATGGCCTTGGTGATGTCGGCGCCATCTTCACCGATGGGGAAGGCGTATTTGTCACCCAGCGTGGCGGTCACGATGCCCGCCACATGGCTGCCCGGCGCCAGGCTTTCGACGACGCGAAAGCCGTTGGCGTCGGTCGCCTCCGACGCGCCGTCCAGGCGCGTGTAGATGCCCTGGATCGGCCTGCCGCTGGCCGATTCCAGCACATGGATCGTTGCCATGCAGGGCCACTCGCAAGGCTTCACGCCCTTGGCGACCTTGGGCGTCTCGGAATGCAGGCACTGCATGCACTTGTGAACGTACAACGGTGACTTGCAGTTCGGGCACTTCGACATTCATCACTCCTGGGTCGGGCCGGTGGCCGACGCCGCACCGGCCTGCAGCCGCAGATACGTGGTGCGCGAGCGGAACTCGCGCAAGACGGTGTGGGCACTGGCGTCCAGCGCAGCGGGGTCCATCGGATGGGCGTCGTCCTTCACCAGCGCTTCGGCGAACTGCACCACCAGGCCCTGGCTGTCGAAGCCGTTGGCGATGCAACTGCTGAGCGCAAGCCCCGCCAGGCGCGCGACGTAGTCGGCAGGAACCTGGGCCAGCCTGTCGGCGTGCTTGCGCAGCAGCAGCGCGACGAGTTGCGCGCTGAACTGCTCGACGTCATGTGCCGCCATGGCCTGCAGTTGGGCGTGCCGAATTTTCAGCATGGCTTCAGCATGGCTTCAGCGCGGGCCGGCCTGCGGCGGCCCTTGCACGGGCGGCACACGTGTGGCGGAACGCAGGCTCAACGGCCCGCACCCAGCCCGGCCAGCGGTGCCACCGGCTCGGCCACCGACTGGAATCGCATCAGCGTCACCGCGTTGCGGTGGCGGTGGCTCATCAGCGGCATCAAGCCGGCCTGCAGCAAGGCATTGCCGGCTTGCTCGCCGAGATGGTGTTCTGCGCAGGCCTGAAGCTCGCGTTCGCCGTCCTGCAAGAACGTGTAGGCCGGCAGGTCGCCGATCTCGCGCTCGTCGCCGGGCTCGAAGTCCCAGCCGCTGGCGCTGAAGGCGCGGCCCATCAGCAGCAGCGCCGCCAGGCCGCCGTTGCCCCACAGAAAGTGCGCGTGCAGCGGCGCGCCGGTGAACTCTTCGAAGGTGAACGCGCTGATCGGGTCGCTGCCCTTGCCATAGGGCTGGCGCAGCAGCACCCGCGGCGCCACCAGGCCGATCCACGGCGCGGCTTCGCTGCTGCGCAAGGCCTGCCAGGCCGGCCCGGCGGCAGCGCCCGCCAGCGCTGTGTCGGCCGCTGCCAGCACCGGCCCGCCGGCCTGCGATGCAATCAACCCCAGCGCCGCCAGCAGGCCCATGTCGGCATCCGACGGGCCGAAGCTGTAGAGCGCGGCGATGGCCGACCAGCGCTGCCCGCCCGGCACGTTGCGCCAGCGGTCGGCCAGCGTGTGGTGCAGGCCGGTCTGCGCCAGCCGGCCTTGCGCGGCCACCACGTCGGCCAGCAGTTCATCGCGCGACACGTCGAGCAGATGCAGTTGCAGCGCTTCGTCGAGTTCGAGGCTGGAGACCAGCCATTGCAAGCCGCGCCATGCGGCTTCGAGCGATTGAAACGCCGGGTCGTGCAACACCGTGCGCATCTGCTCGGCGGTGGCGGCGTCCACCGCAGCCATGTAGGGCCGCGACTGCGCGGAGTTGTCCTGCACGATGTGGGGCGCCACGATGCTGCGGATGAAGGCGTCGATGCCGGCGGCCGGCGTGGCGGCTGCCGGTGCATTGACGGCAGGCGCAGGGCCGCCGCCGAGCAACTGGCCCAACAGGCTGTCGTTGCCCTGCGGCGGGTTGCTGCGCGCATGGCGCAGAGCCCGGAAGACGTCGAGCCGCGCATACAGGCTGTCGGGGTGGAAGTCGTCGAGCTGCGCAAACTGCGCCAACTGGGGCGCGCCGCTGCCGCTGCCCAGATGCACCTGCGGTGCCAGCCGCGCCATCACGCTGTCGAGCGTGTCGCCATCGATCCTGTGCGTCGGCCGCTCGGCCAGCGCGGGGCGCTCTGCTGCGGGCCGCCCGCTGAAGTCGCCCATCACCAGCAGCCGCATCGGCCCGTCGCCGGCCATCGCGTCGGCCATCGCGTCGGTGCGGCGGCCCGCCGTGGGGCCGAGGTTCAAACCGAACTGCATCCGTCCTGCCATCGATGACTCCTGCACGCCAGGCCATATTCCCGCTGACTAGGGGGCGCTGCGGCTTGCTGCGGTGGGTACTTTGGCCGAGACTCGCATCTGAAGCAATTCCTTGCAACCCATGCCGCCGACGACTGCAGCGCCTGCCACCACCACAGCCCCGCTTGCCGACTTGCTGCGCCATGCGATGCAGGAACACGGCGCCGGCCATCTCGACACTGCGCAGGCACTGTACCAGCGGGTTCTTCAAATCCAGCCCGAACAGGCCGATGGCCTGCACCTGCTGGGCGTGCTGTGCGCCCAGCGCGGCGAGCACGACAAGGCCACCGCGCTGATCTCGCAGGCCATCGCCTTGCAGCCATCCGAGGCCATGTTCCACAACAACCTGGGCAACGTCTGCATCGAGCGCGCCCGGTTCGACCAGGCGCTGGCGCACTACCAGCAGGCCATCGCGCTGGACCCGGGGCGCGTCGATGCGATGAACAACCTGGGCGTGCTGTTCGGCCAGACCGGCCGGCACGCCGAGGCCGAGCAACTGCTGCTGAAGGTGGTGGAGCTGGCGCCGGAGTTCGCCGATGCAAGGCAGAACCTGGCCAACTTCTACCTGCGCACCGGCAGTGCCGGCGATGCCGTGCGCCAGTGCATGGACGGGCTCATCATCGCGCCGCGCAACACCGCGCTGCGCCGCGTGCTCGGCGCCGCCTATTCGGCCATGGGCATGCGTGAAGAAGCCATTGCCGTGTACCGCGCCTGGCTTCAGGCCGAGCCAGACAACCCGGTGGCGCAATTCCACCTCCAGGCCTGCACCGGTGACGACGTGCCGGATCGCGCGCCAGACGCTTACGTGGCCGGTGTCTTCGACGCCTTTGCCGAGAGCTTTGATGCCAAGCTCGGCGTGCTCTCCTACCAGGGGCCGCAGTTGGTGGCGGCTGCCGTGGCACGCCAGTGCCAGCCGGCGCAGCGCCAGTTCGACGTGCTCGACGGCGGCTGCGGCACCGGCTTGTGCGGGCCGCTGATGGCGCCCTATGCACGCCGGCTCGACGGTGTCGATCTCTCACAGCGCATGCTGCGCAAGGCAGCGTTGCGCGGGGTCTATGACGGGCTGTTCTGCGGAGAACTGGTCGCCTTTTTGCAGGCCCACGGCAGCAGCTACGACCTCATCGTCTCGGTGGACACGCTGTGCTATTTCGGCGCCGTGGACGCCTTCGCGCTGGCCGCTGCCGCAGCGCTGCGCCATGCCGGCCTGCTGGTCTTCACCGTCGAGGCCCACGAAGACGCCGACGCCGAGCCCGACTACCGGCTGCACCAGCACGGCCGCTATAGTCACCGCCGCCGCTACGTGGAGGCTGCCTTGCGGCGCGCCGGTTTTGCGGCGCCCGAAATGCAGGCGGTGGTGCTGCGCACAGAAGCGGCGCAGCCCGTGCACGGATGGCTGGTGAGCGCCCGCGCCGCCAGCGCGCACTGAACACCACAAGAGGATCTATGCCCGAGTCCACGCCGCTGCAGATGGAGCTGGTTGCAGATGCCGCCCCTGCGCTGCGCTTCAAGTCGATGTCGGCACTGGAAGAAGTCTCGCGGCTGTTCGAATTCCAGGTCATCGCCGTCTGCGACGACATGGGCATCGCCGCCGATGATCTGCTGGGCACCAACGTGGCCGTGTCACTGGAAGTGGCAGACGACACCAAGCGCTGGTTCCATGGCGTGGTGGCCGGTTTCGGCATCGATGGCGTCGAAGGCCGGCTGTTCAGCTACCGCCTGACCGTGCGGCCCTGGGCCTGGCTGATGACGCGCTCTGCCAACGTGCGCATCTTCCAGCAGATGAGCACGCCAGACATCGTCAAGCAGGTCTTCGGCGAATACACCGGCACCTTCGTTGACCAGCTCACCGGCAGCTATGCGCCACGCGAGTATTGCGTGCAGTACCGCGAGACCGACTTCAACTTCGTCTGCCGGCTGCTCGAAGAAGAAGGCATCTTCTTCTTCTTCCAGCACAGCGCAGACAAGCACGATCTGGTGCTGGCAGACGCCAGCAGCGCGCATGCCACGGTGCCCGGTTTCGAGGAGGTGCTGTACCTCGAAGACCCGGCCGCGATTGCAGAGCGGCAGGCCATCAACGCGTGGCACATGCGCCACGAGATCCAGACCGGCAAGCTGACGCTGCGCGACTACAACTTCACCACGCCCAGCACCGACCTGAAGACCGCCACGGTGGCCGGCACCCACACCCATGCCGAAAGCGAGCACGAGGTGTACGACTACCCTGGTCTCTACGCCACCAAGGCCGACGGCGATGCCCGCGCCGCGATCCGGCTCGACGAAGCCAGCGCCCGTTTCAGCCGCTTCACAGGCAGCGGCAGCACGCCCGGCCTGGCGGCTGGCTACCGCTTCAAGCTGAAGGGCCACCCGCGCGCCGACCAGAACGCCGAGTACCTTGTGCTGCAGACGCAGATGCAATTGCAGCAGGCCGGCTATGAATCGGGCGGCGAGCAGGACACCTTGCTGTCGTGCAGCTTCACGGCCCAGGCCTACGCCGATGCCTTCCGCCCGGCGCGCACCACGCGCAAGCCCACGGTGGCCGGGCCGCAGACGGCGCTGGTGGTGGGCGGCGGCGATGCCGGCGACATCGAGACCGACGAATACGGCCGCATCAAGGTGCAGTTCCACTGGGACCGCCTGGGCGCCAAGGATGCAGACAGCTCCTGCTGGCTGCGCGTGGCCAGTCCGGTGGCCGGCAACGGCTGGGGAATGATCTCGCTGCCGCGCATCGGGCAGGAGGTCGTGGTGTCCTTTCTGGAGGGCGACCCCGACCAGCCGCTGGTGGTGGGCAGCGTCTATAACGCCGAACAGAAGACGCCCTACGAGCTGCCGGGCAACGCAACCGTCAGCACGCTGAAGAGCCGCAGCAAGCTGGGCGCTGCGGCCGACTTCAACGAGATGCGCTTCGAAGACAAGGCGGGCGAGGAGTATCTGCTGCTGCACGCGCAGAAAGACCGCCTGGAGTTCGTCGAAGACACGCTGCGCGTGCAGGTCGGCATCGACGGCGTCGGCGACGAGCACCGCACCGTCAAGCAGCACCGCAAGGAGAAGATCGGCGGCGAGCACCATCTGGCGGTGGTCGGCGCCGTCAAGCACAAGTTCGACAGCACGTTGAGCCTCAAGGTGGCCGACGACATCCTGATCGACACCGGTGCCAAGTACAGCCTGAAGACCGGCGCCGACTTCATCGCCGATTCCGGCGCCACGCTGTCGTTCAAGTCCGCTGGCGACCTGCACTTGAAGATCGGCGCCAACATCGGCGCGGTTGCGGCGCAGAACGTCCACATCAAGGGCGGCACCAACATCGTCATCGAGGCAGGCACCGAGATCACGCTGAAGGCAGGCGGCTCGTTCGTCACCATCGGGCCGGCGGGCGTGTCGATCAAGGGCACGATGGTGTTGATCAACTCCGGCGGCGCCGCAGGCGCTGGCAACGGGGCCAGCCCCGAGGCCCCGGTGGCGCCCGAAGCGCCTGAAGAGCCAGAGCTGCCCGAGGACCTGCTGGGCCACCGCTGACGATGCAGCCGCAGGACGAAGAAGCCCTCGAACAGGCCGCCTGGGCCGACTTCACCCGCCACCTCGGCGAGCACCTGGCGGGCCAGTGGCCGGCGATGCCCCAGCGCCTCGGCGAGCGCTACGACGCCTTCATCGACCTGGCCGTGCAGCAGGCCGGCAAGCGCGGCCTGCAACAGGCGGCCAGCGTGGCGCGCTTCGTCAACCTGTGGTTCGTCTGGGGCCCTGCCTTCCACGACAAGCCGGGTTTCGAATGGGCGCAGGCCATCCTGGCCGCGCCCCGGCACACCGAGTGGACGACCGTGCACCAGTTGGTGCAGCGCTCGCTGCTCGAGCTGCAGCGGCTGCCCAACGCGCGCATCGAGCCCAAGGCGCTGACGGCTGCCGACAGCCGCGTGCTCGACACCTTCGGCCGCATGGGCCGGCAGGGCCGCATGCGTGTGCCGCAGGCGCTGCCGCCGCCCCGCCTGGCCTGCGACCTGGAAGCCGCCGATCTGCGTGTGCTCGACGACGGCTGGCACCAGCACTACAGCCTGCGCGCCGGTGAATGGCAGCGGCTGCCGGTGTCGGTGCCCGCCGCGTTGCGCGTCACCGCCGCGCAGCCGATTCCCAAGCTGGTGGCGCTGTTGTCGCACCAGAGCGGCCAGGGCCCGAAGGCGCGTCTTCAGGTGCGTGTGCGCAGCCATGCCGTCTGCCATGGCGACGTGCACCCGGCGCTCGGCTTCGCCGGCCCGCACGGCCGCTGGAGCTGGGCCGGCCACGAGACGCGCGCGGTGAGCTGGCAGGTGGCCACGCGCGACCAGCCCTTGCCCGAGGCGGGCGCCGGTGCAGTGATCGCCGAAGAAACGTCGCCCGAGGTGCAGACGCTGGAGATCGAGACCTGCGGCCTGCGCGACGAGGGCGACCCGATCGGCCCGTTATCGACGCGGGTGTCGGCCTGGCCGGCGGAGCAATGGTGGCTGGAGATCCAGCGCGCCCTGCCGTCGCAGCAGGCGGTGTTGCCCCGTGCCGGTGCCTGGGCGCGCGGCAGCACCCGCTGCCGCATCGAGCGGGACGGCAGCGCGCAGGACAGCGTTGCGCTCAAGACGCAGTTCGAGGACGGGCTGGACGCCGCCGTGGCCGCCGGCATGCAGACGCTGGCCGCCGCATGGCAGCAGGTGCCCGGCCTGGGCGGCGCCCGTTTCGACGCCGTGCTAGGCGTGCTGGCGGGCAAGATGGCCTGCACCTGGGGCTGGCGCCTGGGTGCAGGCGGCATGGACGGGCCGGCGCTGATGCGCCTGCTCGCGGCCTTCGAGATGGACGCCTGCCATGCCGACCTGCAACTCGGCGGTGAGCTGGCGCTGGGCGGCACGCGCAGCCGGCTGACGCTGCGCGTGGCCGGGCAGGCGGCATTGCGCTGCGAGGTCGCGCGCGAGGCCGCGCAGCCGCCGATGGCCGCTGCGATGCAGGCCGCGCAGACCGGCTGGCGCTGGCCCTTCACGCTGCAGATCGAGCCGCTGGCGGGCGACGCAGGCAGCCTGTTGCAGCAGGCCGGCCCGCTGAGCGGCGCCCTGGCCGGCGAGGCCGGCCTGCGGCCCTGCACCCATGGCAGCAGTGGCTGGGAGTGGTTTGCCCGCCTGCGCGTGGAGCCGGTGGCCGTGCCGCTGCTGGTGGCCGACCCCTTGCTGGGCACCAGCCGGCACACGCTGGCGCTGCTGCCGGCGGCCGTGCTCTTCGACTGGAGCCTGGGCTGATGGACAGGCTGCTGGTGCTGCGCCTCGAATCCTTCGGCTGCCAGGCCGAGGCGGTGTTCAACGGCGTGCCGCTGGCCCGCACCAGCGCGCAGCAGACGGTGGTGACGCTGCCGGTGCACGAGTTCACGCTGGCCGGCGCCAACGATGTCGAACTCGTCGCCCATCCAGGCCCGCCCGTGGCCGTCGGCAGCGCCGCAGCCGCCGATCCCGAGCCGATGCTGTCCGACGGCCAGTGCTGGGCCTCGCTGCGCCTGCTGCTGCCGCGCGTGGGCAGCGTGGCCCACCACGCCAGCGCCCGCACGCTGGCGCAACTGGACTGGGCGCCCGCCGCCGACACGCTCTACGAGGCGCCGGCCAGCACGCGCAAGAGCGTGCAGTTGCCGATCAGCTTTCCCCGCTGGCGCTGGCTGGATGCGCCAGAGATCGCCGACTCGCCGACCTTGAAGAAGGACGTCGCCGGGTATCTGCTCGACATCGCCGTCGGCCTGAGCCGCGGCAACCCCGAGCCGCTGATCCAGGCCACCCGGCTGCGCCTGGAAGACCTGGCCCAGGCCTACCAGCGCAACCTGGCTGACGATGTCGGCAGGCTGCGCGCGCACATCCAGCAACTGCATGCCGCCCAGCCGTTGAAGCCGGCGCTGCCCTCACCGGCCAAGCTGCTGTTGCGCCCGGTGGCCGGTGGCCGCCTGCTCGAATGCCTGGCGCCCGATGGCACGCCCTTTCTGCAAAGCCCGGTGGCCGGCGGCGGCGTGGCCTGCTGGCCGCTGCGCCTGGCGGCCATCGACGGCCGCTTCTACGGCCTGCGCTGATGGCGCCCGCCCCAAGATATGCTGCGCCCATGAACGCAAGGATCCTCTCTGCATGATTGCGTTGACCGTGCTCAGCTACAACGGCGCGCCTGCCGACGGCTTGTCGGCGGCCTTCGATGAACTGGGCGGCAGCATCGGCCGCGCCGACAACAACCAGCTCGTGCTGCCCGACCCCGAGCGCACGATCTCCCGCGTCCACGCCAGGCTGGTGTTCCGCAGCACCGGCTACATGATCGTGGACAACGGCAGCAACCCGATCAGCGTGAACGGCACGCCGCTGGGCACCGGGCGCGAACACCCGCTGAAGCCGGGCGACCAGGTGCAGATCGGCGGCTACCTGTTGCAGGCCGCTGAAGCCGCGTCTGCCGGCGTCGCCGACGACCCGTTCGCCGATCTCTTCGGCGACGCTCCCGTGGGCCTTGCGGTGCCGCCGCCGGCACCGGCGCCGGGCCGGTCGATCCTTCTCGACCATCCGCCGACCCCGGCCCCTGCGCCGTCGGCCGCGTGGCCGGCACCGGCCTTGTCGCCCGGGCAGATTCCAGACGATTGGGACCCGTTCGCGGCCGACGGCGACCTGCTGATGGCGCCTGCGCCGCAGCCGGTGGCCGGTGCGCATGCCGACCCGCTGATGGACCTGCCGTTCAGCCCGGCCGGCGGCGACTCGCTGGACGATCTCTTCGGCCTGGGCAACACGCCCAGCGGCGGTGACCCGCTGGGCGCCGCGCCGCAGCAGGCGCTGCTGATGCAGCCCAACATGGCAGCGCACGCCGACCCGCTGCAATCGCTGGCGCGGCCGGCGCTGATTGCAGCAGAGACGCTGGGCGACTTCGGCTCGGAGCTGCACACGCCGATGCTGTTGCCGCCGGCTGCGGCGCCGCGTGCCGCGCCGGCGTCTTCGGCGCCGTCTTTTCCACCAGTCCCACCGCCCCTGCCGGCGCCGGCCGCCGCCGCACTGCCGGCCGGCGCCATCTTTTCCTGGGACGAGCCGCCGCGTGACGGCCGCGTGGTCACGCTGCCCGGCGTGCGGCGGGCCGACAACGAGCCGCCTGCCGCGCCGCCGCCGGCCGCGGCTGTTGCCCATCGCCCGACCGCGGCCCAGGCCCAGGCTCAGGCTCAGGCTCAAGCCCCGGCACGCGCGCCGGCCGCAGCCGACGGCGCCTTGCTGGCCGCCTTGCTCGACGGGCTGGCCACTCCCGGTCTGCGGCTCGACGCGCTGACGCCTGACGTCATGCTGCTGCTGGGCCAGTTGCTGCGCGAATCGACACGCGGCGCCGTCGAGCTGCTGGTGGCGCGGGCGGCACTCAAGCGCGAGATGCGCGCTGAAATGACGATGATCGTCGCGCGCGAGAACAACCCGCTGAAGTTCTCGCCGTCGGTCGAAGTGGCGCTGCAACACCTGCTGGGCCCGCAGTCGCCCGGCTTCATGCCGCCAGCGCCCGCCGTGCGCGATGCCTTCAACGACCTGCGGGCCCACCAGCTCGGCGTGATGGCCGGCATGAAGGCGGCGCTCGACGGCGTGCTTCAGCGCTTCGACCCCCAGCAGCTCGAAAGCAAGCTGACACGCAAGTCCGCCATCTCCAGCCTGATCCCGTCCAGCCGCAAGGCACGGCTGTGGGAGTTGTTCCAGGAGCTGTTCACCCAGTTGTCCAGCGAAGCACAGGACGACTTCGACGAACTGTTCGGCAAGGCATTCTTGCGCGCCTACCAGGCGCAGCTGGACCGCCTGCACGACGAACCGGGGGCGGGGTGAGCAAGATGCTGGCAATGCAAGTCGCCCTGCTGTCCGACAAGGGTGGCCGCAAGTACAACGAGGACGCCTGCGGCCACTGGCATTCGCAGCGCCATCTGTGCTGCGTGCTGGCCGACGGCGCCGGTGGCCATGGCGGCGGCGACATCGCGTCGAGGCTGTCGGTGCAGGAGTTGATCGGCCGCTTCTCGCGCCAGCCGTCGGACAGCGGCGCCACCCTCGGCACGCTGGTGCGCGAGACCAACGATGCGCTGATCGCGCAGCGCGTGCCCGGCACGCCGCGGCAGGACATGCACAGCACCGTGGTGTGCCTGGTGATCGACTTCGTCGGTCACCTGGCGCATTGGGCGCATGCCGGCGATTCACGGATGTACTGGTTCCGCGGCGGCCGCGTGCTGGACCGCACGCGAGACCACAGCCTGGTGCAGTCGCTCGTCGATGGCGGCATGCTGGCCGAGGCCGATGTGCGCAGCCACCCCAAGCGCAGCGAGTTGCGCTCGGCGCTCGGCATCGCCGCCGACCTGCTGGAAGTGAGCAGCGGCGACGGCGGCGGCCACGTCGAGGGCGGCGACGTCTTCCTGCTGTGCACCGACGGCCTCTGGGAGTACATCGAAGACGGCCTGCTGGAGCGCACTCTGGCAGCGTCTGCCACGCCGCGCGAGTGGCTGGACGCGCTGGCCGTCGAAGTGAAGCAGGCTGCGGCGCACAAGACCAGCCACGACAACTTCACAGCGCTGGTCGTCTGGACCGGCAACGCCTGAGAGCCTGCACATGGCCATTCACACCTGTACCGGCGGCATGATGCAGTGCAGCTTCGGCATGGCGCCATCGAGCTTCGTGGCCACGCCCAAGATGGTGAAGACCGGCAACATGGACGCCGGCAACATCATGGACAACGTGCCCATCACCAACATCCCGCCGTTCGGCATGTGCCAGAGCATGGCCAACCCCACCGTGGCCGCCGCCACCGCGGCGGCGCTGGGCGTACTGACGCCGATGCCCTGCATGCCGGTGATCGCGGCGCCCTGGGCGCCCGGGGCGCCCACCGTGCTGGTGGCCAACATGCCGGCGCTGAACAACAGCTCGAAGCTGATGTGCAACTGGGCCGGCATCATCCAGTTCACCAACCCGGGCCAGGTGACGGAAATGATCCCGTAGAAACGATGAAGCCCGCCGAGGCGGGCTTCATTGCGGCAGGGGCTGCCGCGCCAGCAGGGGATGGGCTAGGACGGCGGCGTGGCGCGGCCGATCTCGACGCGGCGGTTCTCGGGTGCGAACGGGTCCTTGCTGTTCTTCGGCGCGTTGGCGCCCACGCCCACGGGCGTCAGCATGCTGGCGTCTGCACCCAGCTCGACGAGGTAGTCCTTGACGGATTCAGCGCGCTTTTGCGACAGCGCGAGGTTGGCGGAGGCGGCGCCGGAGGCGTCTGCGTGGCCCTCGATGCGCACCATCTTGCCGGAGCCGCGCTTGGTCTTGAGCGCTTCGGCAAAGACTTCGAGCTGCTTCTTCAGTGCGTCGGGCACCTCGGCCGAGCCGAGCTTGAATGACGAGGCCGGCAGCGAGTAGCGCACGGCGGGCTTGAAGCCCATGCACTTGAAGCCGGCTGCCTTGAGCTGCTCGCAGGCGTCTTCGGGGAACAGGCCCTCGGTGACGGACTTGACGTCCGGAACGGCCTGGCCCATGTCGATGGCGTCGGACTGGGCCCGGGCCTGGAAAGAGAACATCGAAGCCAGCGCCACGGTGGCGGCGATGGCAAGGGTGTGGCGTGTGTGGTTCATGGGGTGCACCTCTCGCGCGGTTGGCGAATGGATTGACAAAAGTCACCCTGTGGTACAGCGAGGTGACTTTTGATACGAAAGATCATAGCGCCGCTGCGCCGCCGCCGCATCCCCAAGTGGAGGGGATTTTTCCCTCTCCCGCTGCGCAGCAATACCGCGCCGGGCTGCTTCGGAGTGACGGGCGCAGCATCGCCGTGTATCGTTGCCCGTTGATCCCATGAAGCGGCACCGATGACTTGGCACAACAAGGTGATGTGGACGGAGGGGATGTTCCTCCAGCCTCAGCATTTTCAGCAGCAGGACCGTTACACAGGCAGGCAGTTGGAGGGGCGGCTGTCCTCCGCGATGGCCTGGCCCTGGGGCTTCGTGGCGCTTCAGGTGGACGACGCAGCGCTGCTTCAGCAACGCATCGTGGTGAACAGCGCGCGCGGCGTGCTGCCTGACGGCCTGGCCTTCTCGGTGCCCGCCGACGACCCGGCGCCGCTGGCGCTGGAAGTGCCGCCCGACGCGCGTGACCAGACCGTGGTGCTGGCCGTGCCGATGGCGCGCCCGGGGGTTGCCGAAAGCGACGTCGAAGCCGGCGAAGGCGCCATGCCGCCGCGCTACCGCGCCAGCGACATCGAGGTTGCCGACAGCCATGCCGCCAGCCTGCGCGAGGCGCCGCTTCAGGTGGGCCGGCTCAACCTGCGGCTGATGTTGGCGCGCGACGCGAACGAGGGCTACACCGCGATGGGCGTGGCCCGCATCGTCGAGCGCCGTGCCGACGGCCGCGTGACACTGGACGCGAACTATGTGCCCCCGATGCTCCACGCACCGGCGCAAACGGTGCTGGACGGCTATCTGCGCGAGGTGCACGGCATGCTGTTCCAGCGCGGCGAGGCGCTGGCCTCGCGGCTGGTGCAGCCCGGCCGCGCCGGCGTCGGCGAGCTGGCAGACTTTCTGCTGCTTCAGACGGTGAACCGCCACCAGCCGCTGTTCGGCCACCTGCAACGCCTGCCGGTGCTGCACCCGGAGCGCCTGTACGACCTGTGCCTGGGCCTGGCCGGCGAGCTGTCCACCTTCCGTGACCAGCGGCGCCCGGTGTCTTACCCGGAGTACCGGCACGATGACCTGGCGGGCTGTTTCCGCGCCGTGATGGCCGACCTGCGGCAGTCGCTGTCGATGGTGCTGGAGCAGACGGCCGTGCCCATCGACCTGCAAGACCGCAAGTCCGGCGTGCGCGTGGCCATCATTGCCGACGTGGAGCTTCAGCGCACCGCCAGCTTCGTGCTCGCGGTCAACGCGCAGATGCCCGGCGATGCGCTGCGCGCGCGCTTTCCCACGCAGGTCAAGATCGGCCCCGCCGAGCGCCTGCGCGACCTGGTGCAGCTGCAACTGCCGGGCATCACCTTGCGCGCGCTGCCGGTGGCGCCGCGGCAGATTCCCTACCACGCTGGCTTCACCTACTTCGAGCTGGAGACGCGCGGCAACGAGCTGTGGAAGCAGCTCGAAACCTCCGGCGGCCTGGCGATGCACATCGCCGGCGACTTCCCCGGTCTGGCACTCGAGTTCTGGGCCATCCGCGGTTGAGCGTGGCAGGGCTGACGTTTTCAAAGGCACAGCATGAGCGACAAGGATCCTCCGCCAGACCCGTTCGCAGCATTCGAGTCCGACCGCACCGTCATCAAGCCCACGGGCGGCCGCGGGCCGCGCACCATCCAGCCGCCGCCTGCGGCTGGCCGGGCGCCGGCAGCCTCGCCATCGGCGCCATCACCGGCCGGGCCCCAAGGCTGGGCGCCGCCGCCGCCGGCACCGCCGGCCGATGCTTCGATGGCCGAGCTGCCGGCCTACGCCAGCCTCAACCCGCTGGTGCAGGCCGCCGCGCCCCTGCTGACTGCCGCGCCGCGCCTGCGCGCGATGGTGCGCCACCCCAACCCGCAGGCGCTGCGCGCGTCGCTGGGCGAATCGGTCAAACGCTTCGAGGCAGCAGCGCGTGCGCAGAACCTGCCCAACGAGCAGATCGTCGCGGCGCGCTACGTGCTGTGCACGCTGCTCGATGAATCGGCCTCCAGCACGCCCTGGGGCGGGTCTGGCGCCTGGTCTGCGCAAAGCCTGCTGGTGCAGTTCCACAACGAGGCCTGGGGCGGCGAAAAGGTCTTCCAGTTGCTCACCCGGCTGGCGCAGACGCCAGACCAGCACCGCAACCTGCTGGAGCTGATCTACATCGCGCTGTCGCTCGGCTTCGAAGGCCGCTACCGCGTGCTGGACAACGGCCGCGCCCAGCTCGACAGCGTGCGCGAACGGCTGGCGCAGATGGTGCGGCAGCAGGCCGGCCCGGCCGAGAAGACGCTGTCCAGCCAGTGGCAGGGCGTCGCCGCCGCGCCGCAGCGCCTGCGTGACGGCGTGCCGATGTGGGTGGTGGCGGCTGCCGCTGCGCTGCTGCTGATGCTGGTCTTCGTGACGCTGCGGCTGACGCTCAACGCGCAGACCGACGCCACCTTCGGCGCCTTGCAGTCGCTGGACGCCAAGGCTGCCGTCGCGCCGCCAGCACCGCCACCGGCCACCCCGCCACCGCCGGTGCCGCCGCGGCTGGCGCAACTGCTCAAGCCCGACATCGACGCCGGCCTGGTGCAGGTGAAGGACATCGCCGACCGCTCCATCGTCACGCTGCATGGCGACAGCCTGTTCGACCCCGGCAGTGCCGATGTCTCCGACAAGGCCAGGCCCTTGTTCGCCCGTGTGGCGGCGGCACTGAACCAGGTGCCCGGCCATGTGCTCGTCAGCGGCCACACCGACAACCAGCCGATCCGCTCGCTGCGCTTCCCGTCCAACTGGCATTTGTCGAAGGACCGTGCCGTCAGCGTGCGCGACCTGCTGGCCGCCACCGTGCAGCCGGCTCGCCTGACGTCCGAAGGGCGCGCCGACACCGAGCCGGTGGCCGACAACAACAGCGCGGACGGCCGCTCGCGCAACCGCCGCGTCGAGATCACCTTGTCGGTCGCCGCGCCCACCTGACCGGACCCGTCCCCATGAAGCGTTTTCTGCAGTGGTTGTTGAGCCCCGTCGTGCTGGGCACCATCGGGCTGCTGGCCTTGTCGGCCATCGTCTGGTGGGTGGGGCCGCTGGTGGCCATCGGCAGCGCGCGGCCGCTGGGCGCCTTGGGGGTGCGCATCGCCGTGCTGGTGGTGCTCTGGGGCCTGTGGCTCGCGAGCCTGGCCTGGAAGTCCTGGAAGCGCCGCAAGACCAATGCCGCGCTGCTGGCCGGCATGGCCGCCGGGCCGTCGGCCGCCACCAAGGAGGCGCAGGTGCTGGGCCAGCGCTTCAACGAGGCGGTGCAGCGGCTCAAGGCCAGCGGCGCCAAGTCCTGGAGCGGCGGCGGGCAGTACCTCTATGAACTGCCCTGGTACATCTTCGTCGGCGCACCGGGCTCGGGCAAGACGACGGCGCTGATGAACGCAGGGCTGCAGTTCCTTCTGGGGGATGGCGGCAAGAGCGCGTCGGTGCAAGGCGTCGGCGGCACGCGCAACTGCGACTGGTGGTTCACCCGCGACGCGGTGCTCATCGACACCGCCGGCCGCTATGCCACGCAGGAAAGCGACCGCGACGTCGATGCCAGCGCCTGGGACAACTTCCTGGCGCTGCTGAAGAGCACGCGGCCGCGCCAGCCGATCAACGGCGTGCTGCTCACCGTCAACATCCAGGACCTGCTCCAGCAAGGGCCGTCCGAGCGCCAAGAGCACGCCGGCAAGCTGCGCGCGCGGCTTCAGGAGTTGCAGGCCAAGCTGGGCGTGCGCGCGCCGGTCTATGTGCTGGTGACCAAGGCCGACCTGATCGGCGGCTTCAACGAAAGCTTCGAGGCGCTGAGCAAGGACGAGCGCGACCAGGTCTGGGGCTTCACCTTCCAGCCCGACACGCCGGGCGACGACCCGCTGCGCGACTTCGGCGCCCTCTACCAGCAGTTGCAGAAGCGCCTGGTCGAGCAGCTCGTGGACCGCATGGAGGGCGAGCGCGACGTGCTCAAGCGCAGCGCGATGTTCGGCTTTCCGCAGGAGTTCGCGGCGTTGCAGGCCGTGCTGGGCGACTTTCTGCGGCTGGTGTTCTCCGGCGGCGGCGCGCTGGAGGCGGCGCCCCGGCTGCGCGGCGTCTATTTCACCAGCGGCACCCAGGAGGGTTCGCCCATCGACCGCGTGATGGGCGCCCTGGGCCGCTCCTTCGGCATCGACCCGCGTTCTGCCGCCATTGCCGGCGGCCGCGGCAAGAGCTTCTTCCTGCACCGGCTGTTGAAGGACGTGGTCTTCGCCGAGCGCGGCCTGGGCATCGTCAACCCGGTGGCGGTGCGCCGGCAGCGGCTGCTGCGGGCCGGCGTGGCGGCCGCCATCGCGCTGTTCAGCGCTGCCGTGCTGCTGGGCTGGGCGGTCAGCCGCGCGCGCAACCTCGACCACGCGGCGCAGGTGGCAGAGCGCGTGCCGCCGCTGAAGGCCGCCGTCGAATCGTTGCCGCCGGCCACCACGGCCGACGTGGCGCCGCTTCCCAACGTGCTGGCCCAGGTGCGTGACGCTGCCAAGAGCGACGCCTTCGACGTGAACGACCCGCCCCTGCTCTACGGCCTGGGCCTGTACCAGGGCGAGAAGCTCGACGCCGCGGCGCAGTTGTCGTACGCCCGGCTGCTTGAGAAAGCGCTGATGCCGCGCGTCTCGCGCCGGCTCGAAGAGCGTCTGCGCGCGGCCAACAAAGACAACCTGGAGAACGCCTACGAGGCGCTCAAGACCTATCTGATGCTGCACACGCCGGAGCAGTTCGACGCGCCGACGCTGCGCGCCTGGATCGCGCTCGACTGGGACACCAACCTCGCCCGCATGGCGCCCGAAGACCGGGCCCGGCTCGACGCCCACCTCGACGCGATGCTGGCCCTGGGCCCGCCGCGCGCTGCGCTGCCGCGCGACGACGCGCTGGTGGCCGGCGTGCGCGAGATGCTCGTCGCCTACCCGCTGGAGTACCGCGTCTATAGCCGCATCAAGCGGCAGTACCGGCCCGGCGACGCGCCCGAATTCACGGCGGCCGGTGCCGGCGGGCCGAACGCGGCGCAGGTCTTCCAGCGCACCAGCGGCGAGCCGCTGACCAAGGGCATCTCCGGCTTCTACACCAAGGCCGGCTACGAAAGGATCGTCAAGCCCGCGGTGCAGAAGGCGGCACTGCAACTGGCGCGTGAAGAGTCGTGGGTGCTGGGCCTGAAGAGCGACCCGGCACGCCTGAAGGACATCACCCTTGGCAGCGCGCTGACGGACAAGGTCAAGCGCCTGTACTTCGAGGACTACATCAAGACCTGGGACGCCTACCTGGCCGACGTCAAGCTGGTCAAGCTGGCCGGGCTGGAGCGCAGCATCGCGGTGGCGCGCAGCCTGTCGGCGGTCGATTCGCCGCTGGCCGCCTACATGCGCGGCGTCACCGCCGAAACCCGGCTCGTGCCGCCGCCTGCCACCGGCGCGCTGGACAAGCTGGCCAACCAGGCCAAGGCCGACGCCGCCAAGCTGGCCGGCACCACGGCCGACGCGGGCGCTGCCGGCGGGTCCGGCGGCCCGCTGGAACGCATGGTGGACGACCATTTCGCCAGCATCCACCGCCAGGTGACGGGCACGCCGGCACCCATCGACGACACCTTGAAGATGTTCGCCGATGTCTATAACACGCTGACCGCGGTGGACGCCGCGCAGAAGAGCAAGTCGCCGCCGCCGCCCGGTGGTGGCGGCGCCAAGATCAAGGCCGCCGCGGGCCAGCAGCCCGAGCCCATCCGCGCGATGCTCGAGCAACTGGCCGATGCCGGTGACAGCCAGAGCCGTGGCGCCGAGATCCAGGGCCTGTCGGCCGACCTCAAGCCCATCACCGACTTCTGCGAGCGCGCGGTCAACAACCGCTACCCGTTTGCCAGCGGCGCACGCGCCGACGTGCCGCTGGAAGACTTCGGCCAGCTCTTCGGTGCCGGCGGCCTGCTCGACGACTTCTTTGCCAAGCGCCTGGCCAGCCTGGTGGACACCTCCGCCACGGTGTGGGCGTACAAGCCGCTGGGCGACGGCAGCAAGCCGGTGGCGGTGTCGGCACTGGCCGAGTTCCAGCGTGCCGCCCGGATGCGCGATGTCTTCTTCCGCAGCGGCGGCAAGGTGCCGGCGATGCGCATCGAGATGACCATCGCCGACATGGACCCGGCGCTGAAGGAACTGGTGCTCGACATCGACGGCCAGGTGCAGAAGCTCACCTCGGGCGGCCCGCCGGCCACCATCGCGTGGCCCAGCCAGCGGCTGGCATCGCAGATCAAGCTCAGCACCGGGTTGGGCAATGCCGGCGCGCTGGTAATGTTCGAGGGGCCGTGGGCCTTGTTCCGCATGATGGACCGCTTCGAGGTGCTGCCGTCGGCCGTGCCGGAGAAGTTCACCGTGGTGATGAACCTCGACGGCAAGCGGGCGCGCGTCAACGTCATCGCGGCCAGCGTCTTCAACCCCTTCCAGATGAAGGAAGTGAAGCAGTTTCGCTGCCCGGCGGCCCTGTGAGCGCGGCCGGCGCGCCGCCAGGCTGGCACGGCAAGCTGCCGTCGCTCGGCGACTTCGCGTCGCGCCGGCTCGATGCCAGCTTCATCGACCCCTGGGACGGCTGGCTGGCGGCCGGCCTGCTGGCCTTGCGCGAGGCAGATGCCGCCGGCTGGCTGGATGCCTATCTCGCGAGCCCGAGCTGGCGCTTCGTGCTGATGCCCGGCGTGCTGCCCGGCGACGCAGGGCGCCAGGCCTGGGCCGGCGTGCTGATGCCGTCGGTGGACCGTGTCGGCCGCTACTTTCCGTTCACCGTGGTGCAGCCGCTGGGCGCCTTGCCGGCATCCACCCAGCAGATGCAGTCGCTCTGGCACTGGCTCGGCCGGTTGGACGAACTGGCGGCCGACGCGC
The DNA here is from genome assembly GCA_964244245.1 of uncultured Rubrivivax sp. Taxonomy (GTDB): domain Bacteria; phylum Pseudomonadota; class Gammaproteobacteria; order Burkholderiales; family Burkholderiaceae_C; genus Rubrivivax. The sequence continues at coordinate 200,830 of CAXTHW010000001.1, forward strand.
TGCACGGGGACTGGGGCGTGGAGCAGCTCGAAATCGAGTTGGCGCGCATGGTCGGCCCCGGGCTGGAGCCGCTGGCCGCTGCCGGCGGCAGCGCGCCGCTGGCACCGGGCGGCCTGCTCGAACTGTCGTTGCCGCCGGGGGTGGACGCTGCCGTCCAGATCGGCATCGAGGCACAGGCCCTGTGGCGCGACAAGGCGGCCGGGCTGGCCTACTGGTTCTCCAGCACCGAGCTGGTCGCGCAGCGGCTGCTGCTGTCGCGCGGGCTGCCATCTTCGGCGGCGATGGCCAGCCTGCTCGGGGCCACAATCTGAGCTGCCATGACACCTGACGACGACGACGACCGCACGGTCATCCGGCCTCCCGGCAGCGCCGCGATGGACAAGACCATGGCCGTCGGCGCGCCGCCGCCGATGGAGCGCACGCTGGTGGCCGGCGCGCCGCCGCCTTTCGAGCACGAGCAGGGCAACGGCCTGCCGGTGGGCACCTACCTCGGTGAATTCGAGCTGACGCAGATGGTTGGCGAGGGCGGCTTCGGCATCGTCTATCTCGCCTATGACCATTCGCTGCAACGCCGCGTGGCGCTCAAGGAGTACATGCCCTCGTCGCTGGCCGCGCGCACCACGGCCAGCAACGTGCAGGTGAAGTCGGCGCGCTACCGCGAGACCTTCGAGGCCGGCCTGAAGAGCTTCATCAACGAAGCCCGGCTGCTGGCGAGCTTCGACCATCCGTCGCTCGTCAAGGTCTATCGCTTCTGGGAGGCCAACGGCACCGCCTACATGGTGATGCCCTTCCTCGAAGGCGTGACGCTGAAGGACAAGCTGCGCGAGATGGACGGCCGGCCCGACGAAGCCTGGATGCGCTCGCTGCTGGGGCCGCTGACCGAGGCGCTGACCGTCATCCACACGGAGCAGTGCTTCCACCGCGACATCGCGCCCGACAACGTGATGTGGCTGCCCGCCGTCAACCGCTGGCTGCTGCTGGACTTCGGCGCTGCGCGGCGCGTCATCGGCGACATGACGCAGGCTTTGACGGTGATCCTCAAGCCCGGCTATGCGCCCGTGGAGCAGTACGCCGAGATTCCCGGCATGAAGCAGGGCCCGTGGACGGACGTCTATGCGCTGGCCGCGTCGGTCTATTTCGCGATCATGGGCAAGACGCCGCCGCCCTCGGTGGGGCGGCTGCTGAACGACACCTATGTGCCGCTGACCAAGGCCGCCGCGGGCCGCTACAGCGAAGGCTTCCTGGCCGCCATCGACCGCGCGCTGGTGGTGCGGCCGGAAGAGCGCACGCAGACCATCCCGCAGTTGCGCGCCGAACTCGGGCTGGGCGATGCGCCTGTGGGTGACCCCTACATGACGCGGCCGCTGCCGGTGGGCAGCGACGTGCCGGCGCGGCCGGCGCCGCCGCCTGCTGCCGCGTTGCCGGCGGCGCCGCCAGCCGCCGCGGCCCGGCCGCCGGGTGCGGCGCCTGCGCCTGCGCCTACCCCTGCACCATCGCGGGCGGCCGCGGCGTCCCATGCGGCCGCCGCGCCCACAACGCCTGCGCCGTCCGCCGCCGCAATGGCCGCGCCGCATGCCGCCGGGCCGCGCAAGAACGGCGCCTTGATCGGCATCGGTGCCGGTGTGCTGGTGCTGGGCGCCGTCGGCTTCGGCGCGTACAGCCTGCTGGCGCCGGCACCGCGGCCGGCGCCGGCACCGGCCGTGAGCACCGCCCCGGCGCCGTCACCGCCCGCCATCGCAGCGGCGCCCGCGCCCTTGCCCGCGCAAGCAACTGCGCCTGCCACGGCCACGCCAGCGCCGCCGCCGGCCGCCGCTGCCGGCGCCCTGGACGCCAACCGCGAGATGGAGCGCGTGGCCCAGGCCGCCGACAACAGCTACAAGCTGCGCGCCACGGCCGACAAGGCCAGCTTGCGCATCGGGCAGGACGAACTCGGCTTCAGCGTGCAGGCCGAGCGCGACGGCTACCTCTACGTCTTCGCGGCCGGGTCCGACAACTCGCTGGTGCAGGTGGTGCCCAACAAGTTCTCCGGCTCGGTGCTGCTGAAGAAGGGCCAGCGCTACAAGTTCCCCACCGGCGACCCGGCCCACCTCGACGCGAGCGACCCACCCGGCCCGGGCGCGGTGCTGGTGATGCTGTCGGCCCGCCAGCGTGACCACAGCGAGCTGGAGCCGAAGAGCGAAGGTTCCTGGCGCTTCTTCCCCACCGGCGCCGATGCTGCCGGCGTGGTGGCGCGCCACAAGGGCCCGCAGCCGCTGCTGGCCGGCCGCCCCATCTGCCCGTCCAGCGGCGCCTGCGACGAGTCTTTCGGTGCCGCGGTGCTGAAGGTCGATTCTGTGAAATGAACAAGGCGTTCACCAAGGAACCGGACGGCGACGAGGGCGACGACGGCGACGACGCCCCGCCAGGCGCGCCAGCCCTGCCGGCCGGCACGCGCAACTACATCACGCCGCAAGGCTACAAGCGCCTGCGCGAGGAATTGATGGCGCTGCTGGACGTGGAGCGGCCCAAGATGGTGGAGACTGTCTCGTGGGCCGCCAAGAACGGCGACCGCAGCGAGAACGGCGACTACATCTACGGCAAGAAGCGGCTGCGCGAGATCGACCGCCGCATCCGCTTTCTGACCCGGCGGCTCGACATCGCCGAGGTGGCCGACCCGGCGCTGCACCACGGCAACGACCAGATCTTTTTCGGCGCCACCGTGACCTACGCGAACAGCAAAGGCGAGGAGCGCACCATCACGATCAAGGGCATCGACGAGGCCGACAACCTGCAAGGCGAGGTGAGCTGGGTGTCGCCCATCGCCCGTGCGCTGCTGAAGGCGCACGAAGGCGAGCAAGTGCAGTTGATGACGCCGGGCGGCCTGGAAAAGCTCGACGTGATCGAGGTGCGCTACCCGCCACCGGGCTTGTAGCGCCAGACGCGCAGCACCGCCGGCACACGGCGCAGCGTGCGCAGCACGTCGGCCAGGTGCAGCCTGTCCCGCACGCTGATCAGCAGCCGCAGTTCGGTGGCGCCTTCGGCCGGCTCCTGTCCCATGTCGAGGTGGGTGATGTCGGCCTCGGCGCCGGCCACCGCCTGCGCCACCTGGGCCAGCACGCCCTTGCCGTTGCTCACCAGCGCCACGATGCTGGTCTCGAACAGCCGGCTCGGGTCTTCCGCCCATTCCACCTGCATCCAGCGCTCGCTGTCGCGCTCGAACAAGCGCTTGCCGGTGTGGCACTCGGCGGTGTGCACCACCAGGCCCTCGCCGCGGCCCAGGTAGCCGACGATGTCGTCGCCCGGGATGGGCTTGCAGCAGGGCGCCATCTGCACCGAGGCGCCCTCGCTGCCATCGACGAAGACGATGCCCTGCGTCGGCGCGCTGTCGTCCTGGCCGTAGCGGCCCAGCGTGAGCGTCACCGCGTCGGGCCGGCTGCCGCGCTCCACCATCGCCTGCGCCAGCCGCTTGGCCACGATGGTGGCGATCTTCTTGCCCAGGCCGATGTCCACCAGCAAATCGCCGCGGTTGCGGTTGCCGCTCCAGCGGGTGAGCTGCTGCCAGACGGCGGCGGCGGCGGTGTCTGCCGGCTCGGCCGACGGAAGCTGAAGGCCTTCGGCGCGCAGCGCCTGGGCGAGCAGCTTCTCGCCGAGCGCGCGCGATTCCTCGGCCTCCATGTTCTTCAGGTAGTGGCGGATCTTGGAGCGCGCGCGGCCGGTGCGCACCATGTTCAGCCAGCCTGGGTTGGGCCGTGCGCCGGGGGCGGTGAGCACCTCCACCACGTCGCCGCTGCGCAGCTCGGTGCGCAGCGCCACCGGCTCGCCGTTCACCTTGGCCGCCACCATGTGGTCGCCCACGTCGGAGTGGATGGCATAGGCGAAGTCCACCGCGGTGGCGCCGCGCGGCAGCGCCAGGATCTTGCTGCGCGGCGTGAAGACATAGACCGCGTCGGGGTAGAGATCGGTCTTGACGTGCTCCAGGAATTCGGCCGCGTCGCGCGTCTCGTCCTGGATATCGACAAGGCTTTGCAACCACATCGCGCCCAGCCGCTGCGCGTCGGCCCCGCCGCCGCCTTCGCCATTGCTGCCGACCTTGTAGATCCAGTGCGCGGCGATGCCTTTCTCGGCCACCGCGTGCATGGCCTCGGTGCGCATCTGGAACTCCACCGCGGTGCCCAGCGGGCTGACCAGCGTGGTGTGCAGCGACTGGTAGCCGTTGGCCTTGGGGATGGCGATGTAGTCCTTGAAGCGGCCTGGCACCGGCTTGTACAGGCCGTGCAGCACGCCCAGCGACAAATAGCACTCGGGCAGCGTGGGCACGACGATGCGAAAGCCGAAGATGTCGTTCACCTGCGCAAAGCCGGCGTGCTTCTCGCGCATCTTGCGGTAGATCGAATAGACCGTCTTCTCGCGGCCGGAGACCTGCACCTTGATCTTCTGCGCCGCAAAGGCTTTCTCGACGTCGCTCTGCACGCGTTCGACGATGTCGCGCCGGTGGCCGCGCGCGCGCTTCACGGCCTTGGCCAGCGCCGCGTGGCGCCACGGGTTCAGGTATTCGAAGGACAGCTCCTGCAGCTCGCGGTAGCTCTGGTTCAGGCCGAGGCGGTGGGCGATGGGCGCGTAGATCTCCAGCGTCTCGCGCGCGATGCGCTGGCGCTTGTCCAGCGCCATCGCGTCCATCGTGCGCATGTTGTGCAGGCGGTCTGCGAGCTTGATGAGAATCACGCGCACGTCGCGCGCCATTGCCAGCAGCATCTTGCGGAAGGACTCGGCCTGGCTCTCTTCGCGCGTGCTGAAGTGCAGCTTGTCCAGCTTGGTCAGCCCGTCCACCAGGTCGGCCGTGGGCACGCCGAACTTCTGGATCAGCTCGGTCTTGGTGACACCGCGGTCCTCGATGGTGTCGTGCATCAACGCGGCCATGATGGCCTGCACGTCGAGCTTCCAGTCGGCGCACAGGCCGGCCACTGCCACCGGGTGCGTGATGTAGGGCAGGCCGCTGGCCCTGAACTGGCCGAGGTGCGCTTCGTCGGCGAACTTGTAGGCCTCGCGCACCAGCTTCAGGTCGCCCTTGGAGAGGTAGCCCAGCTTGTCGGTGAGCGCCGCGAAGGAGCCCGCTTCAATCGGGTTCTCGGGGGCCGTCTCGGCGGCGCGCTGCCTGCCCTGCAGTGCGGCGGGCAGCAGTTCTGCGGCCAGTGAGCGGATCCCCATGCACGTAATCTAGCGTGCTTTGCCAGGGGGCGGTCTTGCTGCGCGGCAAAGACACCGGGTGGGGCTGGTGCGCCTGTGCAGCGTGGCTGCGGCCGCAATGAAGAAGGGCGCCCGTGGGCGCCCTTGGCAAGATCTCAGGCCTTGTTCAGAGGCGGTTCAGACGGGCACCTTGCGCAGCATTTCGAGGCCGATCTCGCCAGCGGCGATCTCGCGCAACGCGGTGACGCCCGGCTTGTTCTTGGTCTCGATCTTCGGCGCGTGGCCCTGGCTCAGCATGCGGGCGCGGTAGGTGGCGGCCAGCACGAGCTGGAAGCGGTTGGGGATTTTTTCGAGGCAGTCTTCGACGGTGATGCGGGCCATGGCGGAGTGTCTCGGGTTGCTGTCAGATGAGGTTCAGTGCGCTGAACACCTGCGACTTGTTGCGCCGCTGCGCCGCGTACTTCAGGCGCTGCGAATGAACGACCGTTTTCAGGTCGAAGAGCGCCGTTTCGAACAAGCTGTTGATTATAACGAAGTCGAAGTGCCTGGCCTGCGCCACCTCTTCGCGTGCGTTCAGCATGCGGGTGGCAATCGTCTCGGGGCCGTCTTCACCGCGGCGCAGCAGGCGCTGTTGAAGCTCGTTCCAGCTCGGCGGCAGGATGAAGATCAGCACCGCATGCGCAAACAACTGCTTGATCTGAAGCGCGCCCTGCCAGTCGATCTCCAGCGCCATGTCCTGCCCGTCCATCAGCCTGTCGTGGATGGCCTGGCGCGATGTGCCGTAGAGGTTGCCATGCACCTGCGCCCACTCGAAGAATTCCCCGCGCTCCACCATGGCGCGGAACTCGGGCTCGGCGGTGAACCAGTACTCGCGGCCATGCTGCTCCTGGCCGCGCGGTGCCCGCGTGGTGTGCGAGACAGACACCGTGAGATGCGAGTCCAGCTCCAGCAGCGCCTTCACCAGGCTGGACTTGCCGGCGCCGCTGGGCGCGGCGATCACGAACAGGTTGCCGGGGGTGTCCATCCCGCAGCATTTTACGAGCGCTGCCTGGCTGCCGGCCAGCACCGCGGGCGCCGCCGGGTCACGCGCGCCGGCTTCACGGGGGCTGTGGCTGTGGCAGTGGCAATGGCGGCGGCGGTGCCGTGGCTTCGGGTTCAGCAGGCCGGGCCGCCTCGGCCGGCCCGGCCTGCTGGCGCAGCATCTCGGCGGCCATCTCGGCGCCCAGCAGGCCAGGTTTCACGCGGTCCAGCGTGGTGCGCAGCAGGTCGAAATTGCGCTCGTTGACGTAGCCCACAGGCCCGATGCGCAGGCCGGCGCCCTGGCCTGTTCCTTCGCCCAGAATGGCATAGGCGCGCAGCCGCGCCACGAGGGTGCGGCTGTCGTAGTCGGCAAACACGGTGGTCTCCACGATGCGTGCACAGCCTTCTTCAGCCGCCTTCTGGAGCGCCTGCCGGATGTTGGCCGCCACGTCGGTGGCACTGACATGCGCCACCAGCGGCAGCACGCGCTGGCCGGCGGCCTCGATTGCCGATGCCACATGGGCATTGAAGCTGACATTCACGCCATCCCACAAGGTGTTGGCTGCCTCGTCGTCGCGGGCCATGTTGCGGCCCTGGCCGAAGACGATGACGCAGCCGCCGCCGGCCGCATGTGCAGCCACGCAGGCCAACCACAGCGCTGTGGCGACGCAGGCTCGAAAGGGCATGGCTGCATTCTGCTTCAGCCGCTTCGGTGACGGCCGCGGGCGCGTTGCGGGCGCCGTCACACTTCTTTGCAGTGCGCGCCGGTCAACGCCGGTGCCCGTTCGGGCATTGAACACCGGCCCGGGCCACCTTCTCGGCCGGCCCGATGCCTGCAACCCCTCCCCACACCAAGGACTGCTCCCATGAAGAAAACCATTCTCGCCACGCTGCTGGCCCTCACCGCCGGCCTCGGCCTGGCCAGCGCCGCGCACGCGGCCGATGCGTCCGACAAGGCCGCCGCCAAGGCCAAGTGGGAGTCGATGAGCCCCGCAGAGAAGACCGCTGCCAAGGAACAGGCCAAGGCCAAGTGGGACGCGATGACGCCCGAACAGCAAGCCGAAGCCAAGAAGAAGCACCCGCGTGCTGCGCACATGGCCGAGAAGAAGAAGGAAGCAGCGGCCACCAAGTGATGCCGCGCCGCGCTGCCTGAACACAGCGCCGCCACCGGGCCCTGCAGTCGCGATGACCGCAGGGCTCGTTGTCATTGCGGCGCGCACAATGTTGACCCTGATGCTGCTGCGCCCGCCCGCCATCCTTTGCCGCCTGCTGCTGTTGCTGCCGGCTCTGCTGCTGGGCGGCTGTGCCACGCGCGCCGTCGATGTCAGGCCGGCGGCTGCCAATGCGGCCGATTTCGCCTCCTGGACCTGCGACCGCATCGACGATGAGCTCGACACCGTGCAGCAGCGCGCCGCCGAGGTGGCCTATGCGGTGGACGAGCGCGCCGGCAACAACATCGTCGCGCTCGGGGTGGGCCTGGCCGTCTTCTGGCCGGCGATGCTGGCCATGCGGCCGGACGGCCTGGAAGCCCAGGAGCTGGCGACGTTGAAGGGCCGCTACGAAGCGCTGCGCACGGCTGCGCGCCTGCAGGGCTGCCCGCCGCCGGCGCGGGAACTGTCGGTGCAGCGCGCCGCCGCGCTGCCGGTGGCGGTGGGCGATCGGCTGGTGTACGAACAACGCGCCGGTGGCCGGCCACCAGCCAGCGAGTGGGTGCTTCAGGTGGCCGCGTTGCGGCGCGACGAGCTGGAGTTCCGGCTCGAAGATGGCGACGCCCGCCGCGTCTGGCTGCAAGACGCGGCAGGCAACATCACCGCCGCGCCTGACGGTGCGCTGCGCTGGCTGCGCCTGCTGCGCAGGGACCTCGTGCTGGGCCAGGTGGTGGCCGGCCAGATCGACGTCGTCGGCGATCCGCTGCAACATGCGCGCGTGCGCGGCCAGGTGATCGCCGTCGGCCCGCAGACGCTGGCCGACCGCCGCTTCGACGTGGCCGTGATCGACCTGTTCGGCGACGCGCAGCAGGGCGACGCCAGCACCCGGCTCGATGGCGCCATCGTGGTGGACCGCAGCAGCGGCGTGTTGTTGCGGCTGGACCTGCACAGCGCGCTGCCGGCCTTCAACCTGCAACGCCGGCTGTCGCGCGTGGAGCGTCTTGCGCCTTGACCGGGCGGCTTGCCGACAGCGCGCACGACACAGATCTTTACCGCCCCCGCATGGCTGCGATACCGCGCCCGGGCACAGTGCAATCCACTGTGAACCCGACCCCGAGGATGGCCATGCACACCCCCCGAATCCACCGCCTGACCGACCGCCTGACCGACCGCCCGCTGCGCCTGGCCGCGGCCACGTTGGCATTGGCGCTTGCAGGCGGACTGGCGCTGAGCGCAGACGCCGCGCCCGGCCCTGGGATCGGCGGCCCGATGGCGATGATGGGCAGCCCCGGCCACGTGCAGCGCATGCTGGACGCCGTCAACGCCACTCCCGAGCAGCGCAGCCAGATCAAGGCCATCCTCGACGCCGCGCGCGCCGACGGCAAGGCACAGGCCGACAGCGGCCGGGCGCTGCACGAACAAGGCCTGCAACTCTTCACCCAGCCCACGGTGGATGCACGCGCGCTGGAGTCATTGCGCCAGCAGATGCTCGCCCAGCACGACCAGGCCAGCAAGCGCACGATGCAGGCCATGCTGGACATCAGCCGCGTGTTGACCGTCGAGCAGCGCAAGCAGCTCGCCGACCAGATCGGGCAGCGCCAGGCAGCGATGCAGCGGCACCGCGCCGAACATGCACAAGCCGTTCGGCCCGACGCACCCGACCGGCCGGCCAGCCGCTGACCGCGTGATCCGCTATCCTGCCCCGTCGAAAGCCCTGCCGTGGCCTTCGCTGAACTCCGGCCCTCGCCCCGCAGCAGCGGGCTCGGGGCTGCAATTGTTGAAAGCTCCGACGTGACGAGCCGTTTGCTGCTGATCGACGACGACACCCGGCTGACCGCGATGGTCGGCGACTACCTGCGCCGCAATGGCTACGACGTCGATGCCGCAGGCTCGCTGGCGGCCGGCCGCGAGCAGCTCAAGCTGCGCCCCTACGACGCGCTGTTGCTCGACCTGATGCTGCCCGACGGCGACGGCCTGGACCTCACGCGCGAGCTGCGCGGCGATGCCCGCACCCGCCGCCTGCCGCTGCTGATGCTGACGGCGCGCGGCGAGCCGATGGACCGTATCGTGGGCCTGGAGATCGGTGCCGACGACTACCTGCCCAAGCCCTTCGAGCCGCGTGAGCTGCTGGCCCGCGTGAAGGCCTTGCTGCGCCGCGCCGCACCCGAGCCCGCCAGCGACGACGTGCTCGCGTTCGGCCGGCTGGAGGTCGATCTGGGCGCCCGCCAGGCGCGGCTGGACGGCGTGCCGTGCGACCTCACCAGCCACCAGTTCGACCTGCTGGTGGTGCTGGCGCAAAGCCCCGGCCGCGTGCTCTCGCGCGACCAGATCATGGACGCGCTGAAAGGCCACCCGCTGGAGGCCTTCGACCGCAGCATCGACGTGCACATCTCGCGCATCCGCGCCGTCATCGAAGACGACGCGAAGAACCCCAAGCGCGTGCTGACGGTGCGCGGCGCGGGCTACGTGTTCGCCAAGAAGCAGGACGCCGACGCGTAGCCGCGTTCCCTTGCGGCCCATGCGATCGCTCTATGTCCGCATCTACCTGACGGTCGTCGTCGCGCTGGCGCTCTTCGGTTCGGCGTCCGGCTGGCTGCTGCAAAGCCATCTCGAAAATGAACGGGCGCGCGCCGAGACGACGCTGGGCGAACGGGTGGCCGCCTGGGGCGACCTGCTGGAGCGCTCGCTGCCCGGCCCGGAGCGGCCGGCGGCCGAGCAGACGCAGGCCTTGCGTGAATGGTCGCAGCGGCTGCGCCTGCCGATGGCGCTGGACGACGCGCGCGGCCAGCGCATCGGCGCGTCCGAGGCCTTCCAGCGCCGTGAAGCAGACGGCACGCTGATAGGCCGCGAGCAGACCACGCGGCTGGACGACGGGCGCACCCTGCGCGTGGCGCGCCCGATGGGGCTGCGCGGCGGGCCTGGTGGCCCCGGCGGCCCGGGCGGGCCTGGCGGCGGGCGCGTGCCGCCGCCGTTCTGGACGCCACCCGGCCTGCCGGACGGCATCGGCCTGGTGGCCTTGCTGGTGGTGCTGTTCGCCGCGGTGGCCGGCGGTGCCTTCCCGGTGGTGCGGCGGCTGACGCGGCGGCTGGAGGCACTGAAGCGCGGCGTGGAGGCCTTTGGCGCCGGCAATCTTCAGCAGCGCGTGGCAGAAGACGGGCGCGACGAGGTCGCCGCGCTCGGCGCCAGCTTCAACCAGGCGGCCGGCCGCATCGAGGCACTGCTGCGCTCGCACCAGAGCCTGCTGGCCAACGCCAGCCACGAGTTGCGCTCGCCGCTGGCGCGGCTGAAGATGGCGGTCTCGATGATCGAGGAGGCCCCACCTGCGCAGCGCGAGGGCCTGCGCAAGGAGATCGACACCAACATCGGCGAGCTGGACGCGCTGGTCGAGGAGGTGCTGCTCGCCAGCCGGCTGGACGCCACCGTCACGCTGGACCGGCACGACGCCGTCGAACTGCTGGCGCTGGCTGCCGAAGAAGGCGCGCGGGTGCAGGCCGGCGTGCAGGGTGCCGACCTCCAGGTGCAGGGCGACGAGCGGCTGCTGCGCCGGGCTTTGCGCAACCTGCTGGAGAACGCGCGCCGCTATGGCGGCGACGATGTGGAAGTGCGCGTCGCGCAGCACCAGCGGCGGGTGGAGGTGCAGGTGGCGGACCGCGGGCCCGGCGTGCCCGAGGCCTTTCGCGAGCGCATCTTCGAGCCCTTCTTCCGGCTGCCCGGCCATGCCGAGCGCGAAGGCGGCGTCGGCCTCGGGCTGGCGCTGGTGCGGCAGATCGCAGAGCGCCACGGCGGCAGCGTGCGCTGCGAGCCGCGCGACGGCGGCGGCAGTTGCTTCACGCTGGCGCTGCCGGCGGGCTGAGGGCTTGTCGGCCGGCGGTGCGCAACAGCAAGCCGCCGAGCGCCAGCGCCGTCAGCACCAGGCCCAGGGTGGCGGCTGACCAGAAGCCCTGTGCGCCGCGCAGCGCCGCCGGCAGCGCAGCCCCGGCGCGAAATGCCAGCAGGTAGCCACCGCCCAGCCCCACGCCCCACAGCGCAGCGGCATTGACGAGCAGCGGCAGCGCGGTGATGCGGTAGGCCCGCAGCACGAAGGCCGATATCGTCTGCGCTGCATCCGCCACATGGAACACCGCCACGAAGGCCAGCAGCGGCAGCGCGGCGGCCAGTACGGCCGCGTCACGCGAGTACAGCGCCACCACCGGCGCGCACGCCAGGTACAGCAGGCTGCCCGTCAGCGCTGCAAGGCAGCAGCCCAGCAGCAGGCCGTGCCAGCCCAGCCGCCGGGCGTCTGCGCCGTCCAGCGCGCCGATGCGCTGCGCCACCAGCGTGCTGGTGCCGTTGGCGATGGCCAGCGGCATCATGAACAGCATCGACACCAGGTTGGCCGCGATCTGGTGGCCGGCCACCGGCGTGGTGCCCAGCCGCGCGATGAACAGCGCCATGAAGGTGAAGCCGGACACCTCCACCAGGATGGCGGCGCCCATCGGCAGGCCCAGGCGCAACTGCCGGGCGAGGGCCTGGCGGTCGGGCCGGTGCAGCGCGCGGCCGCTGAGCTGGAAGCGGCTGTAGAAGGCGTCTCGCTGCAGCAGCCACACGGCGCCCAGCACCTGCAACCACATCGCCACGCAGGTGGCGATGCCGGCGCCCACCACGCCCAGCGCGGGCAGCCCGAGGGCCGGCAAGCCGACGATCAATGCCCAGGACAGCGGCACCTTGAGTGCCAGGCCGCCGAGCTGCAAGGCCATCACCGCCTTCGGCCGCGAGACCGCCACGTTGAAGCCCCGGTAGGCAGAGAACAGCAGCGCGGCGGGCAGCGAGAAGGCCAGCGCCAGCAGGTAGCCGCGCACCTTGCCGGCGACCTCGGGCGAGGCTTGCGACAACGCAAGAAAAGGCGCCGGAAACGCCAGCAGCAGACTGCCCAGCACCGACAGGCCGAGCGCAACCCAGAGCGCCTGGTGCAGTTGGCGGCCGGCATCGGCCAGGCGGCCGGCGCCGAAGAGCTGGCCGACGATGGGCGAGACGGCCATCACCACGCCCATGAAGCCGACGAAGGTGCTGACGTAGGCCGCTGCGCCCACCGCGAGTGCAGCCAGATCGGTGGCGGAGTGGCGCGCCACCAGCACCGTGTCCACCGTGCTGAAGGCCAGCACCGAAAGCTGGCCGACGAACACCGGCCAGGCCAGCGGCCCGATGCGCCGGGCGCTGGACACGATGCCCTGCGCTGCGGCCGTCGTCACGCCGGAGCGGGCGGCGCCGCTGCGCCCAAGCCTTCAGCGCCCGGGTGGTCGGCCCCGCTGGCCTGGCGGGCGCGTTCTGCATAGCGGTTGAAGCGCCAGGCCGTGCCCTCCTGCGTGATGCGCCGCCACACCGCGCGCTTCTCGCCGGGGGTCATCGCCGGCCAGTGCTGCACCTCGCCGAAGCTGCGCCCGCAGCCCTTGCAGACGTCGTCGCCCTGGCTGGTGGAGCAGATGGCGATGCAGGGCGCATCGGGCGTGCTGGCATACCAGGCCAGCCAGGCCGAGTGCGCCTGCTGCGGCATCGACGCTTCGTCGGCGAATGCCTCGTGGTAATAGACCATCAGCGCATAGACCTCGGCCAGCGCGCGCACCTCGGCACAGGCGGTGATGCCGTCCGGCGATGGCGAGCGCTCGCGCCACCAGTTGATGGCGGCTTCGATGTCGGTGATGTGCAGGGCGGCCAAGATGGGCAGGGGTCGTCAACGGCAACGGCGGGCCAGCGGCGTGCGGCGGTGTGGTGGTGCGGTCAGTAGAACTGCGTCTTGAAGGCCTCGACCTCGGCGCGCTTGGCCTTGGTGGCCGCCCGCCGGTAGGCGTTCTCTGCCTTGGTGCGCATCTCCACCGCCTTGGCCAGCGCCGCGTTGTAGCGCTCGGTGGTGTAGGTGTTCTCGCTGCCGATATAGACGGAGCGCCGGCGCGGCCGGTCACCGAAGCGGGGCACCAGCACCGACAGGCTGGCATAGCGCACCTTGGAGCCGTTGCGCTGCCGCACCACGGGGCCGAAGATGCCCACCGGCAGCTCGCTGGTCTTGTTTTCGCTCGGGCCGTGCTGCAGCGGCGTGGGTGCGGGCAGCTTGGCAATGCGCTTGAGCAGCTCGGCCGTGGCAGCCTGCAATGCGGCCGGCGCGCCGCTGCCATCGGGCGAGTGGTCGGAGAACAGCTTGGTGCCGCCGTAGCGCAGTTGCCAGCCATGGGTGGCGCGTGAGTCGATGCGCTGAATTCCCTGCGGCACGGCGAACTTGCTGCCATTGAAGATGACGACGTCGCGAACTTTCATGGATACCTCGGCATGGGGTTCTTGGTGGCCCTCCCTGCCTTTGATCTTAGACGGTCTAACTCAGCCCATGAGTAGCAGCAAGATTCCAACGGCTGCCGGCAAGGCCTGCACGAAAAGGATCTTCCGGCTCGCGGTGGCGGCCCCGTACAGCCCGGCCACCAGCACGCACGACAGGAAGAACACTTTGACACCAAAGCCCGCAGCACCGAGGCTCAGGCCCCAGAAGAGCCCGGCGGCCAGAAAGCCGTTGTAGAGCCCCTGGTTGGCCGCCAGCACCTTGCTGGCGGTGGCTGCGGCCTGCGTCTGGCCAAAGGCGCGCAGACCAGCCGGCTTGTCCCACAAGAACATCTCCAGCACCAGGATATAGACGTGGATCAGCCCGACGAGGGCAACGACGGCATTCGCTGCAATGGACATGCATTCCTCCGGTTGGCGCAGGCGGCGCATTGTGCGCTGCCGCTGCTGGAACATCGGGCTGCCGCTGCGTCCATATCCCGTCTGCCATTGCCAGCGCCAGCCGCTTGCCGGTGTGGCCGGTGCGGCTGATCCTGGGCGCCGCGGCGCAGCGCGAGGCCTGGCCCGTGGGCGGCGCAGCTGCGGGTGGCTTGACGGCCCTTCAGCCGTTCTGCCGTTCTGCCGTTCAGCCGTTCAGCCGTTCAGCCGTTCACTCGCTCGGCTGATCGACCGCGCGGCGGAACAGCAGCACCAGGTTGTTGGCCGGCATCGTGAAGCGGCGCTCGAAGGCCAACTCCGCTTGCTGGGCGACGTTCACCACATCGGCAAGCCGGCGCAGGCCCCAGGCCGGGTCGCGCCGGCGCAGATCGGCATCGAAGGCTTCGTTGCTGGCCGCAGTGGGCTCACCATCCACGCGGAACGGCCCGTAGAGCAGCACCACGCCGCCCGGGCGCAGCCGCGGTGCCACACCCTGCAACAGCGCCACGCAAGCCGCCCATGGCGCGATGTGGACCATGTTGGCGCAGAGCACGGCGTCCAGCAGCGGCCAGGGCAGCGTGGGCCAGGGCGTCGCCAGCACGTCCAGCAGCAGCGGCGGCTGCACGTTGGCCAGCCCCGCACAGCGTGCTGCGATGGCGAGCAGGGTGGCGGCCGTGCCGTCACTCGGCTGCCATTGCCACAGCGGCCGGGCAGCGCCGAAGTGCGCTGCATGCTGGCCGGTGCCGCTGGCGATTTCCAGCACGCGAGCCCGCGCCGGCAGCGCGCCCGACAGCACGTCGAGCAGCGCCGGCGCGTTGCGTTCTGCGGCCGGGCTGAACGGCAGGTCAAAGGCCATCGGCCACCTCTGCAAACGGGTCTTTGGGTTGCGGCATATCGTGCGGATTGTCTGATTGTCTGAACTGCGCCGCCTGAAGGCGGCGGCCCGCGCCATGCCACCACTGTCCGTTCTCGATCTCGTGCCCGTGCCGCAAGGTGCCTCGCCGGCCGACGCGCTGCGCAACAGCCTGGCGCTGGCCCGGCTTGCCGAGCGCCTGGGCTACACGCGCTACTGGGTGGCCGAGCACCACAACATGACCGGCATTGCGAGTGCCGCCACCGCGGTCGTCATCGGCCACCTGGCGGGGGGCACCAGCCGCATCCGCGTGGGCGCGGGCGGCGTGATGCTGCCCAACCATGCGCCGCTGGTGATTGCAGAGCAGTTCGGCACGCTGGAGTCGCTGTACCCCGGCCGCATCGACCTCGGCCTGGGCCGTGCGCCCGGCAGCGACCAGACCACCGCGCGGGCGCTGCGCCGCGACCCGCGCGCCGCCGATGCCTTTCCTGACGAAGTGCGTGAGCTTCAGGCGTTGCTCGGGCCCGTGCGCCCAGGGCAGGCGGTGCAGGCCGTGCCTGGCGCCGGCCTGCAGGTGCCGTTGTGGATTCTTGGGTCCAGCCTGTATGGCGCGCAACTGGCCGCCGCCTTCGGCCTGCCCTATGCCTTTGCGTCGCACTTTGCGCCCGACGCGCTGGACGACGCCTTGCGGCTGTACCGCCAGACCTTCCAGCCATCGGCGCAGCAGGCGGCGCCCTATGCCGCAGCCGGGCTCAACGTGGTGGCGGCCGACACCGACGAGGCGGCGCGCCGCCTCTTCACGTCGCAGCAGCAGGCCTTCGCCAACCTGCTGCGCGGTCGGCCCGGCCGCTACCAGCCGCCCATCGACGACATCGACAGCTACTGGACGCCGGCCGAGAAGCAGCATGCGTCGCGCATGCTGGCCTGCGCGGTGGTGGGCTCGCCCGAGACGGTGCGGCGCGGGCTGGCGCGCTTTGCGGACGCCACGCAGGCCGACGAGTTGCTGGTCGTCTCGGCGGTGTTCGACCCCGCCGCACGCGAGCGGTCCTACGAGATCGTGGCCGACGTGGCCGGCTTGCGCGGCTGAAGCGGCAGGCCGAACAGCGCGCGCAGTTCCTGCTTCAACTGCGCCGCGCCCACGGCGCCCGCGTTGTGGTGCGAGCCGCCGTCCACCAGCAAGAAGCGCTTGGGCGCGGTGGCACGCTCGTACAGCGCCCGGCCCAGTGCCGGCGGAATCATGCTGTCCTGGCTGCCGTGCAGCACCAGCACGGGCGCGCGCACCTGGCCGATGCGGCTGGCGGCGTCGAAGCGCTGCGTGATCAGCGGCCCCAGCGGCAGCCAGCCCCACTTGAAGCTGCTGAAGACGTCGGGGATGGACGTGAAGCCGCCTTCGACGATGAGCCCGGCGGCGTCGGGCGCTTGGGCGGCCAGCTCCACCGCCACCGCCGCGCCCAGCGAATGGCCGAACACATAGCGCCTGGCGCCGGGGTGCCGCAAGGCCAGCCAGCCCCATGCGGCGCGGGCGTCTTCGTAGGCCATCGCTTCGGAAGGCAGGCCGGCGCTGCTCTGGCCGAAGCCGCGGTAGTCGATGCCCAGCACCGAGAAGCCCAGCTCGCCCATGCGGCGCATCCGCGAGGCGCTGCTGCGCACGTCCCAGCGCGCGCCGTGCAGGTACAGCAGCACGGGTGCAGCCGGGTCGGCATGGGGCAGCCACAAGCCGTGCAGCCGCGCATGGGCGCCGGTCTCGTGCGAGTCGAAGTGGATCCACGCATCGGCCATGCCTTCGGAAGCCGCCTTGCCGCCCCACCAGGTCTGCTCGCCGGGCTGGAAGATCCACTTGCGCTGCTGCTGGTCGAGCGCGCCACAGCCGGCGGCCAGCAGCGTGGCGCAAAGCAGCAGCGCAACAGGAAGTGCGGCTGCGGGCTTGGTGGTTTTGGGCATGGGCTGACGTGGTGCTGCCACTGGCGGAAAGGGTGTCCGCCGAAATCGAACTCCACGCCGGATCATTGGGTGTCAGGAAGCCAACAGCCACCTATAAAGGGACGAGAACGTAGCACCACCACAGTGCATCCCACGCGCGGCACCTGCGCATGCAGCCAGGCCTCGTACTGGAAGAAGTCCAGATGCCGCCACGAACGCGCCAGCCGGTCATGCACCTTCTGCGACGAAGCGCCGCAGGCCGGACAAGCCAGCAGCGTCTGCTTGCACTCGATGTCGAAGTCGATGCGGTGCCGGGCTGTATCCAGCCGCACATCTCGCACGGCCCAGGGCGGCTGAAGACCCAGCGCGCTGGTGAACAAGGCTTCGATCTGAACGCTCACGGCATCACCCTCCAAGACCGCCCCGTGGACATGTGGACAGGCTCAAATGCAGCCTGCCCACATGCCCACCGGGCTCGACGACGACGGGAGATTTTGACTGTAAAGCTCCACACGAAATGACGAGGGGCCCGCGGGGTGCTCTACCAATCCTGCCTGGGACGCGGCACCTTGATCACAGACCAGCGCGCGGCCTACAACGCCGTACGCTGAATCCAAGGTCGTGTCACCCGTCCTTCCCTATAGACTGCAATTTTTGGAAAGACGACCATCTTGCACCGGGCAGGGCGGCTCTACGCCCAATCGGCTCAGTGCCAACTCATGTGTTCATCACCGCTTGACCTATCCACCCTTGAGTCCCACCTTTGGGAGTCCGCCAATATCCTCCGTGGTCCGGTGGACGCAGCTGACTTTAAGACCTACATTTTCCCGTTGCTGTTTTTCAAGCGCATCTGCGACGTCTGGGACGACGAGTACCAGGAAATCGTGGACGAGACCGGCGATGAGCAACTTGCATGGTTTCCGGAGTCGCACCGCTTCCAGATCCCTCAGGACTGTCACTGGAACGAGGTCCGCACAAAGGCCAGCAACGTCGGCGCCGCCCTGCAGCGCGCCATGCGCGAGATCGAAAGGGCCAACCCCGACACGCTCTACGGCGTGTTCGGCGACGCCCAGTGGTCGAACAAGGACCGGCTGTCGGATGCCCTGCTCAAAGACCTGATCGAGCACTTCTCCAGGCTGCCGCTGGGCAACCAGAACATCACGTCCGATCTGCTCGGCGACGCCTACGAGTACCTGATCAAAAAGTTCGCCGACGCCACCAACAAGAAGGCTGGCGAGTTCTACACGCCGCGCAGTGTGGTGCGGCTGATGATCGACATGCTCGGCCCCAAGGAGGCCGAGACGATCTACGACCCCGCCTGCGGCACCGGCGGCATGCTGCTGGCCGCGGTGCAGCACGTCAAAGACCAGCAGGGCGACGTGAAGCGCCTGTGGGGCAAGCTCTATGGCCAGGAGAAGAACCTCACCACCTCGTCCATCGCGCGCATGAATCTGTTCCTGCACGGCATAGAGGACTTTCAGGTGGTACGTGGCGACACGCTGCGCAACCCGGCCTTCTTCGAGGGCGACCGGCTGGCCACCTTCGACTGCGTCATCGCCAATCCGCCGTTCTCGCTGGAAAAGTGGGGTGAAGACATCTGGATGAGCGATCCCTTCGGCCGCAATTTCGCCGGCCTTCCGCCTTCGTCTAGCGGCGACTTCGCGTGGGTCCAGCACATGGTGAAGTCCATGGCCGAAGTGTCGGGCCGGATGGCTGTGGTGCTGCCCCAGGGCGCGCTCTTCCGCAAAGGGGCTGAGGGCGAGATCCGCCGCAAGCTGCTGGAGATGGACCTGATCGAGGCGGTCGTTGGGCTTGCGCCCAACCTCTTCTACGGCACCGGCCTAGCGGCCTGCATCCTGGTGCTGCGGAAACGCAAGGCACCGAACCACAAGAAGAAGGTGCTGATCGCTGACGGGTCACGCCTGTTCCGGCGGGGCCGCGCCCAGAACTATCTGGAGCCCGAGAACGCCGCCGACATCCTCGCCTGGTATCGAGGCTTCGCCTATGTGCAGGACTCAGCCCGCTTGGTCACCCTTGACGAAATCAAGGCCGAAGACTGGACACTGAACATCTCGCGCTACGTCCTGCCGCCGTTGCAGGAAGACATTCCGCCACTGCCTGAGGCCATCGCCGCGTTCAAGCAGGCCCTCACGCGCTGCCGCGAAGCCGAAGATCGGCTCGCCCAGGTGATGGTGTCGGGGGGCTGGGTCAAGTGAGCGCAGGCGATCAACATGCTGTCGAGGCACTGCAAAAGTTCCTGTTCGAGCTGTGCAACACCGGCAACGATGAAGACTTCGTTCGGCGTCTTGCCAGAACGACCGCGCGATGGACGACCGTACAGGACCTGCTGCCCCAACAAGCCCACGTAGAACTTGACCGGATCGCCTTTCGATCAGCGATCGGCGGGTTCTCGCCAGGGAACCTTAGAGCGCACTACGTCTTGGACGAAAACTTCGTGAATGACGGCTCAGCCTTCGTTCTGTTTGCCTTGGTGGGTAGCGACTGGACGTACGTGATCCGCGCGAGCAAGCAAAACCGATTCATTTCGGCATCGCTTCGGTTAGCCGGAGAGGACCTGTGAGCCGCATCACCCAACAACAACTCGAAAGCTACCTCTGGGGCGCCGCCGTGCTGCTGCGCGGCCTCATCGACGCTGGCGACTACAAGCAGTTCATCTTCCCGCTGCTGTTCTATAAGCGCGTGGCCGATGTGTGGGAAGAGGAATACAGGGCCGCGCTGGCCAGCTCGGAGGGCGACCTGTCGTACGCACAGTTCGCTGAGAACCACCGCTTCCAGATCCCGGCAGGTGCACACTGGAACGACGTGCGGCAGACGTCCAAGAATGTCGGCGCAGCCATCCAGCGGGCCATGCGCGCCATCGAGTCGGCTAACCCCGACCTGCTCGACGGCATCTTCGGCGACGCGCCGTGGACCAACCGCGAGCGCCTGCCCGACGAGACGCTGAAGGACCTGATCGAGCACTTCTCGACTCAGACGCTGTCGGTGGCCAACGTGCCCGAGGACGAACTGGGCAACGCCTACGAATACCTGATCAAGAAGTTCGCCGACGACTCCGGCCACACGGCGGCCGAGTTCTATACCAACCGCACGGTCGTCCACCTGATGACGCAGCTGCTGGCCCCGAAGGCCGGCGAGTCGATCTACGACCCCACCTGCGGCACCGGCGGCATGCTGATCTCGGCGCTGGACGAGGTGAAGCGCTCCGGCGGCGAGTACCGCACGCTCAAGCTCTACGGGCAGGAGCGCAACCTCATCACCTCGTCCATCGCGCGGATGAACCTGTTCCTGCACGGCGTGGAGGACTTCGACATCAGCCGCGGCGACACCCTGGCCGACCCGAAGCACATCGAGGGCGACCGCCTGCGCCAGTTCGACGTGATCCTGGCCAATCCGCCGTACTCCATCAAGCAGTGGAACCGCGAGGCCTGGGCCAGCGACAAGTGGGGCCGCAACTCACTGGGCACCCCGCCGCAGGGCCGTGCCGACTACGCCTTCCAGCAGCACATCCTGACCAGCCTGACGGCCAAGGGCCGCTGCGCCGTGCTGTGGCCGCACGGCGTGCTGTTCCGCAACGAAGAGCAGGCCATGCGCCTGAAGATGATCGAGCAGGACTGGGTCGAGGCCGTGATCGGCCTGGGCCCCAACCTGTTCTACAACTCCCCGATGGAGTCGTGCGTCGTCATCTGCAACCGCAGGAAGCCCGCTGCGCACAAGGGCAAGGTCATCTTCATCGACGCGTTGAACGAGGTCACGCGCGAGCGGGCGCAGAGCTTCCTGAAGCCCGAACACCAGCAGCGCATCCTTCAGGCGTTCAAGGCCTTCGTGGACGAGCCGGGTCTGGCCAAGGTGGCCTCGGTGGCAGAGGTGGTCGCCAACGCCGGCAACCTGTCGATCCCGCTGTACGTGAAGCGCGTGGCCGCCGCGCACGCGCTGGGTAGCGATGGCCAGGCGGTGGCGCTGCGCTCGGCCTGGGACCGATGGCAGGCCGATGGCCGCCCGTTCTGGCAGCAGATGGACGCCTTGGTCGAAACGCTCGACGGTCTGGTTCAGGAAGGCGCCCTCGATGCGTAGCGCGCAGGATCTCTTTGCCGAGCTGAATGCGCTGGACGAGTCCAACCGCATCGAAGCCAAGCGCGCCAGCGACATCGGCAAGTCGATCATGGAAACCGTGATCGCCTTTGCCAATGAGCCTGGCCTGGAAGGCGGCTACCTGCTGCTGGGTGCCGAGTGGTCAGTCAACGCGAAGGGCGACACCGTCTACCGCCCTGCAAGCCTGCCCGACCCCGACAAGCTGCAGCGCGACCTGGCCAGCCAGTGCGCCAATATGCTCAGCGTCGCCCTACGGCCAGAAATGCAGCTGGAGCAGGTGGACGGCCACACCGTGCTGGTGGTGTACGTGGCCGAGGCCGATGTCACCCAGAAGCCCATCTACAAGAAGGCCACCGGCCTGCCCGGTGGCGCCTACCGCCGCGTGGGCTCCACCGACCAGCGCTGCGTGGACGAAGACCTGTGGGTGCTGCGCGGCCAAAGCCAGCCCAGCCACGGGCCCGATGCCAGCCTGCTGCCCGACGCCCGCCCTGACGACTTCGACCCGGCCGCCCTGACCGAGTACCGTCGCGTACGCCAACGGCTGAACCCGGGTGCGGAAGAGCTGGCCTACGGCGACGACGAGCTGCTGGAAGCCCTGGGCGCCGTGCGCCGCGTGCATGAAAGCCTGCGCCCCACGCTGGCCGGCATCGTGCTGTTCGGCAAGCCGATGGCGTTGCGGCGCATGCTGCCCATGGTCAAGATCGACTACATCCGCGTGCCGGGCCTGGAGTGGATCGAAGACCCGCACGAGCGCTTCCAGTCTGTCGAGATCCGCAAGCCGCTGCTGCTGGCCTTGCCGCTGGCCGAGGCCACCGTCATCGACGAGTTGCCCAAGGGCTTCCATTTGCCGGAAGGCGAACTGCATAGCGTGCAGGAGCCCATCGTCCCGCGCAAGGTGATCCGTGAGGCGCTGGCCAACGCGGTCATGCACCGCAGCTACACACAGCACAGCCCCATCCAGATCATCCGTTACAGCAATCGCATCGAGATCCGCAACGTGGGCCATTCGCTCAAGCCGGTGGCCGAACTGGGCATCCCGGGTTCCCGGCTGCGCAACCCCACACTGGCCGCCGTTCTGCACGACCTGAACCTGGCCGAGGCCAAAGGCACCGGCATCCGCAGCATGCGCCGGCTGGCTGCCGAAGCCGGGCTGACCTTGCCCGAATTCCATTCCAGCCGGGAAACGGACGAGTTCCGTGTCACGCTCTTCCTGCACAACCTGCTGACCGAGGACGACCACGCCTGGCTGCGATCACTGACCACCGAGGCGCTGGACGCCGACGAGGTGAAGGTGCTGATCTACGCCCGTGCCACCGGCGCGGTGGACAACGGCGCCTGCCGCGACTTCAGCGGGCTGGACACGCTGGCCGCCAGCCGCGTGCTGCGCCGCCTGCGTGACCGCGGCCTGCTGGACAAGCGCGGCCGCGGCAGCAGCACCCACTACGCCCTGCCGGCCGGACCCGATGCGGATGCCGCCGCCGCCGAGGCCGGCGGTCAGACCCGCCTGCCGCTGGAGGTGCCCGCAGCGGTGGGCGAATCTCCATATGGGGATTCCCGGAATCCCCACATGCCGGCGCTCGAATCCCCACATGCCCGGCATGTGGAGATTCCAGAAGCCCTGCGGCAGCGCATCCAGGCGGCCGGCAAGAAGCCGCGCCAGGCGGTGGTGCGCAGCCTGGTGCAGGCCCTGTGCGGCCTGCGCCCCTTCACCGCCGCCGAACTGGCCACCCTGCTTGGCGGGCGCGATGCCGGTGAACTGAAGCGGCTGCACCTCAAACCCCTGCGCGAGGCCGGCGTCCTGACGCTGCTGTACCCGGAAAGCGAGAAGCACCCGCACCAGGCCTACCTGACCGTGCCAGAAGACCAACAGGAGCCCAGCCGTGAAGCTTGAGGCAAGCAAGACCTTGAGGGCCGGCTGGCGCTGGGTGAAGTTCGGGGACGTGGTGCGACAGAGCAAGGAGAAGGCCGATCCGGAAGCCTCGGGGCTGGAGCGCTACGTGGCTGGTGACCACATGGACACCGACGACCTGCGCCTGCGCCGTTGGGGTGAGATTGGATCAGGCTACTTGGGCCCCGCATTCCACATGCGGTTCAAGCCCGGTCAAGTTCTGTACGGATCGCGCCGAACCTACTTGCGCAAAGTTGCAGTTGCTGACTTCGACGGTATATGCGCAAACACGACGTTCGTTCTGGAGCCAAGGAATCCCGATGAGTTGTTGCCAACGTTCTTGCCACACCTGATGCAGACGGAGGCATTCAATGCGTTTTCTGTGAAGAGTTCGAAGGGCTCAGTGAACCCATACATCAACTTTTCAGATCTGGCGCTTTTCGAGTTCGCGCTGCCACCGATAGCTGAGCAACGGTCGGTTGTCACTTTGCTTGACGCTGCTACTGCGCACTGCTTCGCCCTTGAAGCAGCATTCAACGCGACCGGCCGAGTGGCGCAGGCCTTCAAGGATGCGCAGACAGGAGACCTTCGGCACAAAGATGTGAAGACAATCCCGCTCGGTGATCTACTGCTGCGTTCACCAGAAAGCGGCTGCAGCGCACCGCCCAGGGATGCCGCGACAGGCTACTTCGTTCTTGGCTTGTCCTCGCTGTCTCGGCACGGGTACGTCCAAGAGGACTACAAGCCCGTCGAGCCGACAAGCACGATGCTCTCCGCCAAGCTATCGAATGGCGACATGCTGATTTCTCGGTCAAACACCGTAGATCGCGTTGGGTACGTGGGCATCTTTAGCGATAACCGAAATGATGTGTCGTTCCCTGACACGATGATGAGACTCAAGCCAGACCACGCGCTGATTCTGCCGGGCTTCCTGGAGGTCTTGTTGCAGACCACCCCTGCTCGCGAATACCTCATGCGAATCGCGGCAGGTACCAGCGCAAGTATGAAGAAGATTAATCGAGCGAACCTGCTTCAGATGCCGTTGAGCGTACCCAAGCTCGGAGTTCAAGCTGCCGCGCTTGAGCAGTTGCGGGAGATTAAGAGCACGTTGGTCATGCAGAAATCGAGGTGGAGCGAGGCACGAAAGCTGACAAGGCTGATCGCGGCCGAAGCGATTGGGGGGGGCAGCGCAAGTGTTCAATGAAGCCAACACCGTCGAAGCCTACGTCCGCGACCTGCTCGCCGGCCCGATCAAAGCCACGTCGGCCAACGCCGTCCAGGAGCCCGCGGCCAGCTATGGCCCCAGCCCCAAAGGCATTGGCTGGCGCTACGCCGCCCCCGCCGACGTGCCTCGCCAGATCCAGGAGGTGCTCGTCGAGCCCTGGTTGCGCGAGGCCCTGATCCGCCTGAACCCCGAGATCGCCGCCCAGCCCGACCGGGCCGATGAGGTGCTCTACAAGCTGCGGGCCATCGTGCTGTCGGTGCGCTCTGACGGCCTGATCCGCGCCAACGAGGAGATGACCGCCTGGATGCGCGGTGAGCGCTCCATGCCCTTCGGCCCGAACGATCAGCATGTGCCGGTGCGGCTGATCGCGATGGACGGCGCCGAGGACCTGAAGCGCAACCAGTACGTCGTCACCCAGCAGTTCACCTACCGCGCCGGCGCCACCGAGCGCCGGGCCGACCTGGTGCTGCTGGTCAACGGCCTGCCGCTGGTGCTGATCGAGGCCAAGACACCGGTCAAGAAAAGCATCAGCTGGGTGGACGCCGCCGTGCAGGTGCAGGGCGACTACGAGAAGTTCGTCCCCGAGCTGTTCGTCTGCAATGTGTTCTCGGTGGCCACCGAGGGCAAGGCCTACCACTACGGCTCCATCGGGCTGCCGGTGAAGGACTGGGGGCCGTGGCACCTGGACGGTGGCGATGCGCAACACCACCCGCTGAAGTCGCTGAAGCTCTCTGCCGAGAGCATGATTCGGCCCAACGTGGTGCTGGACATCCTGGGCAGCTTCACCCTGTTCGCCACGGACAAGAAGAAGCGCCGCATCAAGATCATCTGCCGCTACCAGCAGTACGAGGCGGCCAACAAGCTGGTGGAGCGGGTGGTGGCGGGCTACCCGCGCAAGGGCCTGATCTGGCACTTCCAGGGCTCGGGCAAGTCGCTGCTGATGGTGTTTGCCGCGCAAAAGCTGCGCATGCACGCCGGCCTGAAAAACCCCACCGTGTTGATCGTGGTGGACCGCGTCGACCTCGACACCCAGATCACCGGCACCTTCACCGGCGCCGACATCCCCAACCTGGAGAAGGCCGACACGCGCGAGAAGCTGCAGCAGCTGCTGGCCCAGGACGTCCGCAAGATCATCATCACGACGATCTTCAAGTTCGGCGAGGCCCCCAACGGAAAAACAGGCGCGCTGAACACGCGCAGCAACATCATCGCGCTGGTGGACGAGGCCCACCGCACCCAGGAAGGCGACCTGGGCCGCAAGATGCGCGACGCGCTGCCCAACGCCTTCCTCTTCGGCCTGACGGGCACGCCCATCAACCGGGCCGACCGCAACACCTTCTACGCCTTCGGCGCCGACGAGGACGACAAGGGTTACATGAGCCGCTACGGCTTCGAGGAGTCGATCCGCGATGGCGCCACGCTGAAGCTGCACTTCGAGCCGCGGCTGATCGACCTGCACATCGACAAGGCCGCGCTGGACGCCGCCTACAAGGACTTGACCGGCGGCCTGTCGGACCTGGACAAGGACAACCTGGCGAAGACCGCCGCCAAGATGGCCGTGCTGGTGAAGACGCCCGAGCGCGTGCGCAAGGTGTGCGAAGACATCGTGCAGCACTTCCAGACCAAGGTGGAGCCCAACGGATTCAAGGGCCAGATCGTCACCTTCGACCGCGAGAGCTGCCTGCTGTTCAAGGCCGAGCTGGACAAGCTGCTGCCGCCCGAGGCCACGGACATCGTGATGTCGGTGCAGGCGGCCGACAAGAAGGACCACCCCGAGTACGCGGCCTACGAGCGCACGCGCGATGCCGAGGAAAGGCTGCTGGACCGTTTCCGCGACCCGGCCGACCCCCTGAAGCTGATCATCGTCACCGCCAAGCTGCTGACCGGCTTCGACGCGCCCATCCTGCAGGCCATGTACCTGGACAAGCCGCTGCGCGACCACACACTGCTGCAGGCCATCTGCCGGGTCAACCGTACCTACTCTGAGCAGAAGACCCATGGGCTGATCGTGGACTACCTGGGCATCTTCGACGATGTGGCCGCGGCGTTGGACTTCGACGACCAGAGCGTCAGGCAGGTGGTCAGCAACATCCAGGAGCTGAAGGACAAGCTGCCCGAGGCCATGCAGAAATGCCTGGCCTTCTTCCAGGGCTGCGACCGCAGCCTGCAGGGCTACGAGGGCCTGATCGCGGCGCAGCAGTGCCTGCCCAACAACGAGGTGCGCGACAACTTCGCCGCCGAATTCAGCGTGCTGGGCAAGATCTGGGAGGCGCTGTCGCCCGACAACGTGCTTGGGCCCTTCGAGACCGACTACAAGTGGCTGTCGCAGGTCTATCAGTCGGTGCAGCCGTCCGGCGGCCACGGCAAGCTGATCTGGCATTCGCTGGGGGCCAAGACCGTCGAGCTGATCCACCAGAACGTGCATGTGGACGCCGTGCGCGATGACCTGGACACCCTGGTGCTGGACGCGGACCTGCTGGAGGCGGTGCTATCGAACCCCGACCCGAAGAAGGCCAAGGAAATCGAGATCAAGCTCAAGCGCCGGCTGCGCGGGCACGATGGCAACCCCAAGTTCAAGCAACTGTCGGAACGGCTGGATGCGCTGAAGGAACGATTCGAATCAGGGCAGATGAACAGCGTGGAGTTCTTGAAGCAGCTGCTGGAGATCGCCAAGGAGACGCTGCAGGCCGAGAAGGCAACCCCGCCCGAAGAGGATGAGGACCGCGGCAAGGCGGCGTTGACCGAGCTGTTCAACGAGGTCAAGACCGAGGCGACGCCGATCATGGTCGAGCGCGTGGTCGCCGACATCGACGAGATCGTGCGGTTGGTGCGCTTCCCGGGGTGGCAGGGTACGCAGGCGGGGGAGCGTGAGGTCAAGAAAGCGTTGCGCAAGGCGCTGTTCAAGTACAAGCTGCATGCGGATGAGGAACTTTTTGAGAAGGCATATCAATACATTCGGCAGTATTACTGAGCCCCGGATTAAGGGGCAGGGCTCGCTGGCTTTGTCAGCGCGGTGTTTGCGATTTCCAAGTTGGGCACTTACTTCTCAATGCGTTTCAGATGAATTGCCCAGAGATGGGGGAATGGTGGCGTTGGAACTGAAAACTTGATAGTCGCTTGGAGTCCTAGGTAGGGGTGGGGCACCCCCTGGGTAGCGCGTGGTCCCACCCCCCCCCATGGTGCAGTCAGACTCCGGCGCGTGACACTGAAGTGCAGTTTCCACGTCGGGTCCCATGCCGTTAGACCACATTGGTACATGTCTCGCGGACCTTTTGCTGGCTCCGTGCGGGGTTCCTCTGGCTGCCCAACATGCTGAGGTCGTCCATTGTCGGCACTACCGCCGTGAAGCTGCCCGTTTATTCGGTACTCTGCAGGAAGGTGCAAGAAGATTGGGAGCCCAAAGTGCTAGCGAATCTGAATACGACTCAACTGTTCAGGCTTGCGCGCGTTGGCGCGTTCACAAGGGAAGAGGTCGAGGCAAGCCAACTTCTTTTGGAGGAGATGCAGCAGATTGAACGTATCGTTCTGGCATTGCGCCATGCGTTCCCTGAAACTTCATTGGCATGCGTCGACCATGGGCAGAAGTGAGCGGGGCGATGAAGACCTTGTGGAGGCTGGATGAATCCCAACTTCAAGGCGCTGGCGCGCAAGGAGTTCAAGTTGCAAAAGGACTTCCAGGCAAAGTTCGGCAAGTCACCGATCCTGCCGCGGTTTCAGACGCCGGAGCAGCGAGCGACGCTGATGGAACAGTCGTTGCAGGACGACATGGTTCACCCGGAGCTGGTGTTCAGCAACCGGGCCGCCCGAGTCGACTAAGACATGACACCGCGTGACTTAGAGGCTGCGTTGGCGGCGCTGGACGCCACGGTAAGCCAGGGAGGGGTTCCTCCTGAAGTGGCGGCCCGAGCGCGCAGCTACTTGGAGCTGCGTGCCCGGTTCTTCGCAGCATTCAGCATCGATCTGCCGTGGGTGCTGGGCCCACGAGCGATGTCTCGTGCTGAAAAGGCAATCAGACTCCGCGATCCCGGTGAGTTCGTCACGCCCCTTCCTCGGAAAGCGCCTAGCAATCCACCGCCCCAGGTAGCCTGCGGTACATCAAGAGGTCAGTTCAGCGCAGTGAGCAAACGCCGGAGATAGTGCGAACAAGATATGGGTGGGTATCTGGATGGGTAAGCCCCAGATCCGTCACCGAACCCGCATAAATACTGGACTTCTGGCGGAAAGGGTGGGATTCGAACCCACGGTACTGGAGACCAGTACACCGGATTTCGAGTCCGGCGCATTCGACCACTCTGCCACCTTTCCAGGCTCCCACGCGTCTTCTGCGGCTTCGCTGCGGTCGTGCAGCGAAGCCAGCAATTCTAGCGCAGCACCTCGCGCCCACCCAGGTAGGGGCGCAGCAGCGCGGGCACGCGCACCGAGCCGTCGGCCTGCTGGTGGTTCTCGAGCACCGCCACCAGCGCGCGGCCCACGGCCAGGCCCGAGCCGTTGAGCGTGTGCACCAGCTCCGGCTTGCCCTGCGGCCCGCGAAAGCGCGTCTGCATGCGCCGGGCCTGGAAGGCCTCGCAGTTGCTGCACGAGCTGATCTCGCGGTAGGTGTCCTGCGCCGGCAGCCACACTTCCAGGTCATAGGTCTTGGTCGAGCCGAAGCCGATGTCGCCGCTGCACAGCGCCACCACGCGGTAGGGCAGCTCCAGCTTCTGCAGGATGGCTTCTGCGTGGCCCACCATCTGCTCCAGCGTCTGGTAGCTTTCGTCGGGGTGGACGATCTGCACCATCTCGACCTTGTCGAACTGGTGCTGGCGGATCATGCCGCGTGTGTCGCGCCCGGCGCTGCCGGCTTCCGAGCGGAAGCAGGGGCTGTGCGCCGTCAGCTTCACCGGCAGCGCGTCGGCGTCGAGGATCTGGCCGCGCACGGTGTTGGTCAGCGAGATCTCCGAGGTCGAGATCAGGTACTGCTCGGTCTGGGTCTCGTCGCCGCCGCGCAAGACCCAGAACATGTCTTCCTTGAACTTGGGCAACTGGCCCGTGCCTTCCAGCACCTCGCGGTTGACGATGTAGGGCGTGTAGCACTCGGTGTAGCCGTGCTGCTCTGTCTGCACGTCCAGCATGAACTGCGCAAGCGCACGGTGCAGCCGTGCCGCGGTACCGCGCATGAAGGTGAAGCGCGATCCCGACAGCCGTGCGCCGGTGTCGAAATCCAGCCCGAGCGCCGTGCCGATATCGACGTGGTCGCGCGGAGTGAAGTCGAAGCGCCCCGGCGTGCCCCAGCGCCGCACCTCGACGTTGGCGTTCTCGTCGGCGCCCACCGGCACGCTCTCGTGCGTGAGGTTGGGCAGCGACATCAGCATCGGCTGCAGCGCGGCCTGGATGGCGTCCAGCCGCTCGGCGCCTGCCTTCAGTTCGTCGGCGATGGCAGCCACTTCGGCCATCGCGGCGCTGGTGTCTTCGCCCTTGCTCTTGCGCTGGCCGATCTGCTTGCTGAAGGTGTTGCGCAGCGCCTGCAATTCCTCGGTGCGCGTCTGCAACTGCTTGCGCTCGGCCTCCAGTGCGCTGTAGCGGGCGACGTCCAGAAACGGCTGCGGGGTCTTGCGCTGTTCCAGCCGCGCGATGACGCCGGGCAAATCACGGCGCAACAGGTTGATATCAAGCATGGTGGTCCTCGATCTCGTCGGATTCTATGAACGGCAACGGCGCCGGGAAGGGCGCCGTCTTCGGGTGCAGACGAAGCGGCGGCGTTCAGGATCGGGAGGACACGGCCCCGCCCATGCTGCGGTCGCCCAGCCCGCGCGGCAGCGGAAACTGCACATGCTCTTCCACCCCGTCCATCTTGCGGATGCTCACGGCGCCCAGTTCGCGCAGCCGGCTGATCACCTGCTGCACCAGGATGTCGGGCGCCGACGCGCCTGCCGTCAGGCCGACGCGGTGCCGGCCTTCAAACCATGCCGGCAGCAGGTCGTCGGCGCCTTCCACCATGTGCGCCTCGGTGCCCAGGCGCTCTGCCAGTTCACGCAGCCGGTTGCTGTTGCTGCTGGTTGGGCTGCCGACCACGATGACCACATCGACCGCCGGTGCCAGCACCTTGACGGCGTCCTGCCGGTTTTGCGTGGCGTAGCAGATGTCCTGCTTCTTGGGCTCGCGCACATGCGGGAAGCAGCGCTTGACTTCGCGCAGGATCTCGGCCGCGTCATCGACGCTGAGCGTGGTCTGCGTCACCACCGCCAGCTTGTCGCCGCGCGGGTGCACCTGCTGCACGTCGGCCGTCTCTTCGACGAGATAGATGCCGTCGCTCAACTGCCCCATCGTGCCTTCGACCTCGGGGTGGCCCTTGTGGCCGATCATGATGAACTCGAAGCCTTCCTTCGCCAGCTTGGCCACCTCGACGTGCACCTTGGTCACCAGCGGGCAGGTGGCGTCGAAGACCTGGAAGCCGCGTTGCGCCGCCTCCACCCGCACCGCCTTGCTGACGCCGTGCGCGCTGAACACCAGCGTTGCGCCGGGCGGCACCTCGGCCAGGTCTTCGATGAAGATCGCGCCCTTGGCGCGCAAGTCGTTCACCACATAGGTGTTGTGCACGATCTCGTGGCGCACGTAGATGGGCGCGCCGAACTTGGCCAGCGCCCGCTCGACGATCTCGATCGCACGGTCCACCCCCGCGCAGAAGCCGCGCGGCTCGGCCAGCAGCAGCTCTTCGAGCGACGTGACCCCCGGCGCCGTCACAGCACGCCCACCAGTTGCACGTCGAAGCGCACCGGCTGCCCGGCCAGCGGGTGGTTGAAGTCGAAGAGCAGCCAGTCGGTGCCCGTCTCGCGCACCACGCCCGCATAGGCGCCCTGGCCGTCGGGCGTGGGGAACTGCACCACGTCGCCCACCGCATAGCTGGCGGCGGCGTCGCCCAGCGCGTGCAGCAGGCTGAGCTTCACGCGCTGCACCATGTCCGGGTTGCGCTCGCCGAAGGCGCTGCCGGCGGGCAGATCGAAGCTCTGCTGCGCGCCTTCCTGCAGGCCGATGAGCCGTGCCTCGATGGCCGGCGCAAGCTGCCCCGTGCCCAGCGACAACGTGGCCGGCTTGTCGGCAAAGGTGTCCACCACGGCGGCGCCATCGGGGCCGGCAAGGCGGTAGTGCAGGGTCAGGAACGACCCCGGCTGGACTGTGCTCACGCTGCTTCTGTGCCGGGTTATAGACTGGCGTTCATTGTAAGAGCCGCGCGATGCCGTTGAAGGACCTGCCTGCCGACCAGCGCCCGCGCGAGAAGCTTCTCGCCCGCGGGGCTGCCGCGCTGGCAGACGGCGAGCTGCTCGCGCTGCTGCTGCGCACGGGCTACAAAGGGCATGGCGTGTTCGAGCTGGCGGCCGACGTGCTGCACGCCAGCGGCGGCTTTGCGGGGCTGCTGCACGCGGCGCCCGAGGCGCTGAAGCGCATCAAGGGCCTGGGGCCGGCCAAGCGGGCCGAGCTGCTGGCGGTGATGGAGATGGCGCGCCGCGCGCTGGCGCAGCAGATGCAGGCAGCGCCGGTGTTCGACAGCCCGCAGACCGTGAAGGATTACGTCGCATTGCACCTGGGCGCGCGCGAGCGCGAGGTCTTCGCGGTGCTCTTTCTGGACAGCCAGCACCGGCTGCTGCAACTGGAAGAGCTGTTCAGCGGCACCTTGATGCAGACCAGCGTGCACCCGCGAGAGGTCGTCAAGCGGGCGCTGGCGCTCAACGCCGGTGCCGTGGTGCTGGCGCACAACCACCCGTCGGGCGCGGCCGAGCCGTCGCGCGCCGACGAGTACCTGACGCAGACGCTGCGCTCGGCGCTGCAACTGGTGGACGTGCGCGTGCTCGACCATCTGGTGGTCGGCCGCGGGCAGGTGGTGTCGATGGCCGAGCGGGGGCTGATGTGATGGCGGCCGGCGCAAAGAACGTCAAGCACCTGAAGGACCTGGGCGCGCTGCGTGACGCGCTTCAGCGCCGTGAGCGCGAAGCCGCCGAAGCCGCTGCGCTGGAGCGCGCTGCGCAGCAGGCGGCGCAGGCGGCGCGGCTGCAGTTCGCCAGCGCGGTGGGCCCGGTGACGCCGATGCCCGCGCCCACGCGCGCGCACATCCGCCGCCCGCCACCGTCGCCAGAGCCGCTGCAACGCATCGCCGACGAGCGGGCGGCGCTGCGCGAGGCGCTGTCCGACGAGGTCGATGTCGAGTCGCTGCTGCTGACCGACGACGGCCTGAGCTACCGCCGCCCCGGCGTGCACCCCGACGTGGTGACGCGGCTGCGGCGCGGCCAATGGGCCATCCAGGGCCAGATCGACCTGCATGGCCTGCGGCGTGACGAAGCGCGCGACGCGCTGGCACTGTTCATCCGCGACACCGCGCGGCGCGGCCAGCGCTGCGTGCGCGTGGTGCACGGCAAGGGCAATGGCTCGCCGGGAAGGCAGCCGGTGCTCAAGGGCAAGGTGCAGCGCTGGCTGGCACAGTGCGCCGAGGTGCTGGCCTTCGCGCAGGCCAGCGGGCCGCAAGGGGGCGCGGGAGCCTTGATCGTGCTGCTGGCGGGAAGCTGAGATGCGGCACCGGCGGCGCAGCATCACATCGGGCGTCAGCCCTGGCCGTCACGTGGATGTCAGGGCTGCATCCGTGCCGCGACTGCGCCGATGGCCACTGCGGCCGGCGTGCCCGGCATCGTCAGCAGCAGCAACTGGCGCTTGAGCACCGCCTCGCGCACGGCGCTGTCGGCCGGAATCTCGCCCAGCAGCTCCAGCCGCAGCGGGCTGTCCAGCGCCGGGTTGACGTAGCGGTCCACCACGGTCTGCAACTGCTGGCGCACGGTGCGGCCCTCGCCGGGGCGGCGCACCTGGTTGACCAGCACCTGCACGTCGCGCCTGGCCTGCGTGGCGGCCAGCACCTTGATGGTGGCGTAGGCGTCGGTCATCGAGGTGGGCTCGGGCGTGGCGACCACGATCACCGCACCCGCCAGCGACACGGTGTAGAGCACCACGTCGGAGATGCCCGCGCCGGTGTCGAGCAGCACATGGTCGAAGCGCGGCGCCACCTCGTCGATGACCTTCTGCAACTGGTCACGCACTTCGGGCGTCATGCGCGAGTACTCCACCATGCCGGAGCCCGCGAGCAGCACCGAGAAGCCGCCCGGCGCCGGCAGCACGGCCTCGGCCAGCGTCGCCTTGCCGGTGAAGACATCGTGCAGCGTGATCTTCGGGAACAGGTTCAGCACCACGTCCAGGTTCGCCAGCCCGAGGTCGGCGTCCAGCACCAGCACGCGCCGGCCCTGGCGCGCCAGGGCCGCAGCCAGGTTGGCGGCCACGAAGGTCTTGCCCACGCCACCCTTGCCGCTGGTGATGGCCGTGATGTGCGCTGGCGCTGTCATTCGAAGTCCTGGAAACTGGTGGTGTCGAACAGCAAGCGCTTCTCTTCGGTACTGACATTGGAAACGGCGGCGGGCTCCAACTGCACGAGGTTGCGGCCCAGCGCCTTGGCACGGTAGAGCTGCTGGTCGGCGCGCTCGATCCACAGCGTGGGTGTGGAGCGCACCCATTGCGGCGCAAAGGCGCCGCCGATGCTGGCGGTGACCTGGATGCTCTGGTTCAGCCCCACCGGCACCTGCATGCGCTCGACGCGTCGGCGCACGCGCTCGGCCACCGTCTCGCCGAAGGCGCTGGGGCAGTTGGGCAGGATGATCGCGAACTCTTCGCCACCCACGCGCGCCACCAGGTCCATCGGGCGCACGCAGTCCATCAGCGCGCCGGCCACCGCCTTGATGACCTCGTCACCGGCGTTGTGGCCATGGGTGTCGTTGACGCGCTTGAAGTGGTCGATGTCCAGCCCGAGCAGCAGCGCCGGCTCGCCGCTGCGCGCCACACGGTCGATCTCGCGGCCCAGCGCCAGCTCGAAGGCGCGGCGGTTGGCAAGGCCGGTGAGGGCGTCGCGGCTGGACAGGTCCACCAGCGCATCCACCAGGTTCTGAAGCCAGACGTCGCTGTCGCGCGGGCCGG
This sequence comes from uncultured Rubrivivax sp., assembly GCA_964244245.1. GTDB lineage: Bacteria > Pseudomonadota > Gammaproteobacteria > Burkholderiales > Burkholderiaceae_C > Rubrivivax. Next base: position 234,855 of record CAXTHW010000001.1, read on the forward strand.
CAGGTGCCGGGCGGCCCGAGTGGGCCAGCAGTTGCAGCGCCAGGTCCAGGCTCAGGGCCGGCGGCTGTGCCGCTGGCTGGGGGGTCGGGGCGGGCGTGGATCGGTCCATGGCTTGCGGCCAGTCTAGCAGCGCACCCCCTGCGAGCCGCTCAGAACTGCGCCGGTTTCGGCCGCCATCTCCGGGCTTGGCGCCGGACAGCCGCCACCACACTGCGCCCATGAATGCCGTGCTGCAACCATCCCCCATCGCCGCCGACCAGGAGTTCACGCTGTCCAGCGCCGACTTCGAGCGCATCCGCCAGCTCATCTACCAGCGGGCCGGCATCAGCCTGCACGCCGGCAAGCAGGCGATGGTCTATAGCCGTTTGTCGCGCCGCCTGCGCGACACCGGGCAGCGCTCGTTCAGCGACTATCTGCAGGCGCTGGAGCACGGCGGCTCAGAGGCCGAATGGCAGGAGTTCATCAACTGCCTGACAACCAACCTGACGGCCTTCTTCCGCGAGGAGCACCACTTCCACGCGCTGGTCGATGACCTGAAGGCGCGCGGCAGCGCCCCGCTGCGGCTGTGGTGCAACGCGGCCTCCACCGGCGAGGAGCCGTATTCGCTGGCGATGACGGTGCTGGAGGCGCTGGGCGCGTCGGCCCAGGCCAGGCTGGTGTGCAGCGACATCGACACCAAGGTGCTGGCCACAGCGCAGCGCGGCGTCTATCCGGCCGACGCGCGGGGGCTGAGCCCGGAGCGGCTGCGCCGCCACTTCATGCGCGGCACCGGGCCGAATGCGGGCAGCATCCGCGTCAAGCCAGAGCTGGCGCGGCTGATCGAATTCAAGCCCTTCAACCTGATGAGCGGGAGCTGGGCCGCGCTGGGCGAGCCCTTCGACATCGTGTTCTGCCGCAACGTGATGATTTATTTCGACAACGCCACGCAGCGCAAGGTGCTGGAGCGCACGCACGCGGCAATGAAGCCCGGCGGCCTGTTGTACGTGGGCCATTCAGAGAACTTCACCGAGGCGCGCGACCTGTTCCGCCTGCGCGGCAAGACCATCTACGAGCGGGTCTGATTCAAGTCCCCTTGGCAGCGGCCGAAATCCTGCCATGCAAGCTGTCGCACCTTCACTTGCCGGCTCGGCGCGCGCGGCCGCGCCGCCCACCCGGCTGGACCGGCTCAAGAGTGCCAGCCGGCGCTCCGGCGAGGCGTCCTTCTTCTTCTACGACGCGCACTTCCGCAACGAGGCGGTGAAGGTGCTGCCCGGCGAGTTCTTCGTGCACGACGAAGACATCCTCATCATGACCACGCTGGGCTCGTGCATCGCCGCCTGCCTGTGGGACCGTGAGCGCCGCATCGGCGGCATGAACCATTTCATGCTGCCCGACGGCGGCGGTGCCGCCGACAGCGGCCGCTACGGCTCGTTCGCGATGGAGCTGCTGATCAACGAGCTGATCAAGCGCGGCGCGACGCGCTCGACGATGGAGGCCAAGGTCTTCGGCGGCGGCGCCGTCATCAGCGGCATGAACAGCATCAACGTGGGCGAGCGCAACACCAGCTTCGTGCTCGACTACCTGCGCACCGAGCGCATCACGGTGGTCAGCAAGGACGTGCTGGACATCTACCCACGCAAGGTCTGCTTTCTGCCGGCCAGCGGCAAGGCGATGGTGAAGAAGCTCGCCTCGGCCAACACCGAGGCGCTGGTGGCACTGGAACGCGCTGCGGCCAGGCCGGCTGCCGGCAGCGCCGCCAGCGGTGGCAGCGTGGATCTGTTCTAGCGGCAAACGCAGGAGACGAAGTTGTTGTCCAAGACCCGTGTCGTCGTCGTTGACGACTCTGCGCTGGTGCGCGGCCTGCTTGCAGAAATCATCAACCGGCAGGCCGACATGGTGTGCGTCGGCGCCGCCGCCGACCCGCTGCTGGCGCGCGAAATGATCCGCAGCCTGAACCCCGACGTCATCACGCTCGACGTCGAGATGCCGCGCATGGACGGCATCGACTTCCTCTCGCGCCTGATGCGGCTGCGGCCGATGCCGGTGGTGATGGTCTCGACCCTGACAGAGCGCGGCGCCGAGGTCACGCTGCGGGCGCTGGAGCTGGGCGCGGTGGACTTCGTCGCCAAGCCGAAGATCGGCATCTCCGACGGGCTGCGGCAGCTCGGCGACGACATCACCGACAAGATCCGCACAGCGGCGCGCGCGCAGGTGCGCCGGCTGCCGCCCGCGCCGGCCGCAACGTCGGCCACCGGCGCGCCAGCCGTGCCGGCGCGGCCCGCCATCGGCGGCCTGGGCCGCTTGTCCACCGAGAAGATCATCTTCATCGGCGCTTCCACGGGCGGCACTGAAGCCACGCGCGAATTGCTGGTGCAACTGCCGCCCGACGCGCCTGCGGTGATGATCACGCAGCACATGCCGCCCGGCTTCACCAAGAGCTATGCGGCACGGCTGAATGGCCTGGCGCGCATCCGCGTGGCCGAGGCCGTCGATGGCGAGCGCGTGCTGCCCGGCCACGCCTACATTGCGCCGGGCGGCCTGCACCTGTCGGTGGAGCGCTCCGGCGCCAACTACATCGCCCGCGTGCGCGAGGGCGAGGCGGTGAACCGCCACAAGCCGTCGGTCGAAGTGCTGTTCCAGTCGGCAGCGCGCGTCGTCGGGCCCAATGCGCTGGGCGTGATGCTCACCGGCATGGGCGCAGACGGCGCCAAGGCGATGCGCGAGATGCGTGACGCAGGCAGTTGGAACGTGGCGCAGGACGAGGCGAGCTGCGTCGTCTTCGGCATGCCGCGCGAGGCCATCGCGCATGGCGCGGCGCACGAGGTGATGCCGCTGGTGCAGATTGCCGGCGCGCTGATCGACCGGCTGCGCAGCACCTCGGGCTTGTCCACCACGCGCGTGTAGCCGCGCAGCGCCAAGCAGCCGCCGCGGCGGACTCACCAGCGCATGCGCTCCAGCGTCCAGAGCAGCGCGCCGCGGTCCGGCGCGTGCACCCAGTCGGGCGCGCCGATGTCGCGCAGCGTGCTTTCGCTCAGGTGCGACAGCGCGGCGTAGTCGGCGGGGCTGAGGCCGGGCGCGCTGCGCCTGCGCGCCAGCCAGGCGCGCCACACGGCAAGGCCGGCCCGACGTTGCGGCGCCGGGGCGGGCGCCGAGGCAGGGACGGGAGCAAGGCTTGCACAGCACATGGTGTTCATGGTCGTCTCCAGCAGCATGCTGGAAAGATATGCCGCCATCTCAGCGCCGTGAAGCGGCCATTTCTGCAATCGCTGTTCAGCTATGCTTACCAGATGCCCAAGTCGCCCGAGCGTCTGCCGTTGCAGACCCTGCCCGCCTTCCGCGCAGTGGCCCGCTTGCAAAACCTGCGCGCCGCGGCTGATGAGTTGCATCTGACGCACAGCGCGGTGAGCCAGCAGATCAAGCTGCTGGAAGAGCAGATCGGCTTCCAGCTCTTCGACCGCCGCGGCCGCCGCGTGGTGCTCAATGCCGCCGGCGAGGCCTTGCAGCGGGCGGTCGAGCCCGCGCTCGACCGGCTGGACGAAGGGCTGCGCGCGGCCGGTGCGGTGGCTGCCGGCAGCGCGCAGCGCATCCGCATCACGCTGCTGCCGTCGTTCGCGCAGCGCTGGCTGCTGCCGCGCATGGCGCGCTGGCGCGAGGCGCACCCGGACATGACCATCGAGCTGCACACCTCGCAGAACCTGGTCGATCTTCAGCGCGAGGGCTTCCACGCCGCATTGCGCCAGGGCAGCGGCCAGTGGCGCGGTCTGGTGGCCGAGCGGCTGACCGACTCGCCGCTGATCGCCGTCGGCTCGCCCGCCGCGGCGCGCAGGCTGCAAGGCCTGGGCACCGCGGCGCTGGCCGACGAGCCGCTGCTGGGCGACGCCGACCTCTGGGAGCGCTGGCTGGCGCTGGGCGGCTGCCGGCTGGCCGTGCGGCCGGTGGCCAGCTTCAATGACGCCGGGCTGATGCTTCAGGCGGCCGAGCAGGGCATCGGCATCACGCTGGGCCGCGAGCTGTACGCGGCCGATGCGCTGCGCGACGGGCGGCTGGTGCGGCTGTCGCCGCTGGCGCTGCGCGACGACGTCGCCTACGCGTTCTGGCTGGCCTACCCGCCGGAGCTGGCCGCCTGGCCACCAATGTGCGCGCTGCGTGACTGGCTGCACGCTGAGCTGGCACGCTCGCTGCAAGCGCTGCAAGGTGGGGCGTCTGCGCCCGCGTAGCATCGCCCGCACAACGAAGGCAGGGAGAGTTTCTTGATCGACACCTGGGTCAATGCGGTGGCCGGCTTCGGCGTCGGCGCCATCGTCGGCATCACCGGTGTCGGCGGCGGCTCCTTGATGGCGCCCATCCTGGTGTTGTTGTTCGGCGTGGTGCCGGCCGCCGCGGTGGGCACCGACCTCTGGTTTGCCGCCATCACCAAGATCGCCGGCGGCGTGGTGCACCAGCGCAAGGGCGGCGTCGATGGCGAGGTGCTGCGCTGGCTCTGCTATGGCAGCCTGCCGTCGGCCGTGGCGACCTTGCTGTGGCTGCACTTTAGCCACGCAGCGCGCATGAAGAGCGGCGTGCTGCTGACGGCGCTGGGCGCGGTGCTGCTGCTCACCGCCGTGGCGATGGTGTTCAAGAAGCGGGCCCAGGCTTTCGGGCAACGCCTGCGCACCGCGGCCCCCACCGACTTCAAACGCATGCAGCCCGGCTTGACGGTGCTGGCCGGCGCCATCCTCGGCTTTCTGGTCACGCTCACCTCCATCGGCGCTGGCGCGCTGGGCACCGTGATGCTGGTCTATCTCTTTCCTTTCCGGCTGACGCCCGCGCGGTTGGTGGGCACCGACATCGTCCACGCCATCCCGCTCACCATCGTGGCCGGCACCGGCCACCTGCTGATGGGCAACGTCGATTTCCATCTGCTCGGCGGCCTGCTGCTGGGCTCCATCCCGGGCATCGTGCTGGGCTCGCTGCTGGCCGGCAAGCTGCCGGAGCAGGCCTTGCGCTACGCGATTGCCGCAGTGCTGGTGGTGGCCGGCGTCAAGCTGCTGACGGCTTGAGAAAGAGCTGCTGAAGGTCGTTTAAGAAGTCGAAGCCGCGCGGCGTGGGCTTCAGCCGGCTGCCGTCACGCTGCAGCAGGCCACGCTCGACGGCGCGCGCCAGCGCCGGCTGGATCACCGTGCCAGGCAGGCCGGTGCGTTCTTCGAACAGGCCGGCGTCGAAGCCGTCTTTCAGCCGCAATGCATTGAGCATGAACTCGAACGGCAACTCATCGGCGGGCACGTCGTTGTCGTTCGACACTGCGTTGCCTTGCAGCGCCTTGGCGGTGTACATCGCCGGCTCGCGCCAGCGCACCTGCCGCGTGATGCGCGCCGGGAACGACAGCTTGCCGTGCGCCCCTGCGCCGATGCCCAGGTAGTCGCCGAACTGCCAGTAGTTGAGGTTGTGCACGCAGCGGTGGCCGGCGCGCGCAAAGGCAGACACCTCGTAGCGCGCCAGGCCGGCGGCGGCAGTGGCTGCGGTGATGTGGTCCAGCATGTCGCTGGCCAGGTCGTCATCAGGCAGCACGGGCGGCTGGCGGGCGAAGGCGGTGTTGGGCTCCAGCGTCAGGTGGTAGATCGACAGATGCGGCGGGGCATAGGCCAGCGCGGTGGCCAGGTCGGTACCCAGTTCGGCCAGTGTCTGGCCGGGCAGCGCGTACATCAGGTCGATGTTGAAGGTGTCGAAAGCGGCAGCCGCTTCTGCCACGGCGGCATGGGCCTGCGCTGCATCGTGCACGCGGCCGATGCGTTGCAGCTTTTCATCGTCGAAGCTCTGCACGCCGACCGACAGCCGCGTGACGCCCGCCGCCCGGAAAGCCCGAAAACGCTCGCGTTCGAAGGTGCCGGGGTTGGCCTCCAGCGTGATCTCGCAGCCCGGCTCCAGCGGCAGCCGCGCGCGGATGTCACCCAGCAGCCTGTCGATGCCGTCGGGGCTGAACAGGCTGGGCGTGCCGCCGCCGATGAAGATGCTCAGCACCCGGCGGCCCCAGACCAGCGGCAAGGCCGATTCCAGGTCGGCGATCACGGCGTCCACATACTGCCGCTCCGGCACCGGGCCGCTGTGCTCGTGCGAGTTGAAGTCACAGTAAGGACACTTCTTCAAACACCACGGCAGGTGCACGTACAAGGCCAGCGGCGGCAGCGCGGTCAGGCTCAATTGCCCCGGCCGGGTGAAGCGGATGACGGCTTCAGCCAAGGTGCCAGGCGTCCTTCAGCAGCGCCAGCATCTGCGCGGCGGCCAGCGCGCGGTGGCTGTGCCTGTTCTTGGTGGCCGCGTCGAGCTGTGCCACCGTGCAGCCGAGTTCGGCAATGAACATCAGCGGGTCGTAGCCGAAGCCCATCGCACCCGCCGGCTGCACGGCAATGCTGCCCTGCCAGCGGCCGAAGGCGAGCAGCGGCTGCGGGTCGTCGGCATGGCGCAGCGCCACCAGCGTGCTGACGAAGGTGGCGCGCCGTTGTTCTGCTGCCGCTGCGCCTTGCAGCCGGTGCAGCAACAGGGCGTTGTTGGCCTGGTCTTGCGCTGCGCGGCGGATTTCGCGGGCTGCGTCTTTGTCTGCGTCACCGTCTGCGGCCCCATCGGGCATCGGCGCGAAGTGGGCAGATGCCACGCCGGGGGCACCGCCCAGCGCATCGACGCACAGGCCGGAATCGTCGGCGATGGCGGCCAGCCCGCTGCACCGGGCAGCGTGCCTTGCCTTGCGCAATGCGTTCTCGACGAAGGTGATGTGCGGCTCGTCGGTTTCCGTGACGCCCAGCGCGCCCTGCGCCACCAGCTCGATGGGCAGGCCGCCCAGCAGCACGGCCAGCTCTTGCAGCTTCTTGCCATTGTTCGACGCCAGCACCAGCCGCATTGCGCGCGCCTTCGACCATTGCTGCCGTCAGGCGGCCAGCGCCGCCTTCTGCGCCAGCACCAGCGTGCGGATGCCGGCGTCGGCCAATGCCAGCAGGCTGTCCATCTCGGAGCGCGAGAAAGGCGCGCCCTCTGCCGTGCCTTGCACCTCGACGAAGCCACCGGAGCCCGTCATCACCACGTTCATGTCGGTGTCGCAGGAGGAATCTTCGGTGTATTCCAGGTCCAGCAGCGGCGTTCCCTGCACGATGCCCACCGAGATGGCCGCCACCGCATCGCGGATGGGGCTGGCCTGGATGCGGCCTTGCGCCAGCAGCCAGCCCACCGCATCGTGCGCCGCCACATAGGCGCCGGTGATGGCGGCGGTGCGCGTGCCGCCATCGGCCTGAAGCACGTCGCAATCGAGGTGGATGCTGCGCTCGCCCAGCGCCGCCAGGTCGAACACGCTGCGCAACGAGCGGCCGATGAGGCGCTGGATCTCCTGCGTGCGGCCGCTCTGCTTGCCGCGCGCGGCTTCGCGGTCGCTGCGGGTGTGGGTGCTGCGCGGCAGCATGCCGTATTCGGCCGTCACCCAGCCCTGGCCGCTGCCGCGCTTGTGCGGCGGCACTCTTTCTTCGACCGACGCGGTGCACAGCACCTTGGTGTCGCCGAAAGCGATGAGCACCGAGCCTTCGGCATGGCGGGTGTAGTGGCGCGTGATGGTCACGGGGCGGAGCGCTGCTGCCGCGCGGCCGGCGGATCTCTGGAACGTCATGGGGGGCTTTGGTTAACGGCGCTTCTGGGACGAGCGCTGGATGGCTTCGTTGATTTCGCGGATGGAGCGTTCGATCTCGGCGTCGTCGAGTTCGTCGTGGGCCTCGCCCAGCATGCTGGCCTGGATGGTGGATGCAAACACCTCCTCGCCGAGCGACAGGGTCGAGACACCGCTGTTGTCGCCGTCTTCGGCCGACTCCCACTCCACCGCCAGCGCGGTGACGTTGTCGCTCTTCGCGCCGGCCTGGCGCAAGGCTTGTTCCACCAGCTCGGGCACGGCGTCGGAGATCGGGTGCTTGCACAGCGTCTCTGCAATCAGCGCGTCGCTGACGGCGCCCCACAAGCCGTCGGAGCACAGCATCACGCGGTCGCCGGGGTGCATCAGCAGCGGGCCGGCGGTATCGACCACCGGCTTGCCGGGGCTGCCCAGGCAGGTGAACAGCACGTTGCGGTTGAAGCGCTCGCCAATAGGCACCACCTGCGACAGCGTCTGCTGCAATTCACTGTAGGAATGGTCACGCGTGCGGGCAATGAGCTTGTCGCCGCGCACCAGATACAAACGCGAATCACCGCAATGCGCCCAGAAGGCGGCATTGCCTTGCAGCAAACAGGCAACGACGGTGGTGCGCGGCGTGTCCATCAGCGAGCGCTCGGTGGCATAACGCAGCAACTGGTGGTGGCCGGCAATGATGGCGTCGTGCAGGAAGCGCAGCGGGTCTTTCAGCGCCGGCCTGGCTTCGCGCTGGAACATTGCTGCCAATGTCTGCAATGCCATCTGCGAGGCCACTTCGCCTTCCGGGTGGCCGCCCATGCCGTCGGCCAATGCAAAGAGACCCGAATCGCGCGTGTAGCAATAGCCCATGCGGTCTTCGTTCTTCTCGCGGCCGCCTTTGCGGCTGACCTGATAGACGGCAAATCGCATCTAGGCTTTCTGGCCCGTCTTCAGCGTTTCCAATTGCAGCTTCAGGCGTTCACCGAAACTGAGCTTGGTGTAGCGGCGCTCGGTTTCGCGTGCCAGTTCCTTCTGCAATGCAAAGACGCTTTGCGGGCGCGACAGCGGGTCGAGCGACATGCACCATTCGGTCACCTCGATGAGGTTGTCGGAATAGATGTTGCGCAACCTGGACAGGCTCAATGCAAGACGGTCTTTCTCCAGCCGCTGCGGCGCGTCGTTCGGCGGATAGCCCTGCATGCAGGCATAGATGCAGGCGCCGATGGCGTAGATGTCGGTCCACGGGCCCAGAGAGCCGTCCCGGCGGTACATCTCGGGCGCGGCGAAGCCGGGCGTGTACATCGGCCGGATGAAATTGCCTTCCTTGCTCAGCACTTCGCGCGCGGCGCCGAAGTCGAGCAACACGGCCTTGTTGTCGTTGGTGATGAAGATGTTGGCCGGCTTGATGTCCAGGTGCAGCATCTTGTGCTGGTGCACGATGCGCAAGCCGCGCAGGATTTCATCGAACAGGCTGCGGATGGTGCTTTCCCGAAACACTTTGTCGCGTTTGAGGTCGCGCGCGGTGACGATGAAGTCCTGCAAGGTGTCACCCTGCAGGTAATTCATCACCATATAAACGGTTTCGTTCTCGCGAAAGAAATTCAGCACGCTCACCACCGACGGGTGACTGATCTGCGCAAGAGAGCGGCCTTCTTCGAAGAAGCTCTTCAGCCCCAGCCGGTAGAGCGGCTGCTTGTCGGGCTTGACGCGCGGCGTCAATTCGCCCGGAGAGCGTTCGGCGAGCGACGAAGGAAGGTATTCCTTGATGGCCACCAATTGCTCGTTCTCGCCTTCTGCGAGATACACCACGCCGAATCCGCCGGCGGCCAACTTCTTGACGATTTGGTAGCCCCCGACCACAGTGCCAGAAGGCAGCGGCGCGGGTTTGGGCTTTGACATAATCGCCGGTTGTCTGAAGGGTGGGTGAGATGCCAGTTTATAGCATGACGGGTTATGCCAGCGCCGCGGCCGGCGGCACCGCGCCGCAGGGCGACAGCAGCGCTTCTGCCGCCGCTGTGACGGTGGAGGCGCGCTCGGTCAACGGCCGTTTCCTCGACCTGTCGTTCCGGATGCCGGACGACCTGCGCGGGCTGGAGCCGGCGCTGCGCGAGCTGCTCGGCGGCGCATTCCGGCGGGGCAAGATCGAGGTGCGCATCGCCACCCAGCGCGATGCCGAAGCCGCCTGGCCCAACCCCAACGCAGAGCAGCTCAACCGCTTGATGCGGCTGGAAGGAACCGTGCAGTCGTGGATGCCGCAGGCGCGCGGCCTGTCGGTCGGCGAGGTGTTGCAATGGTGCCGCGGCGGCGCCGGCTCCGAGCGGCTGGACGACAGCGCGCTGGACGCCGCACGCCGCTGCATCCAGGGCCTGCGCGAGGCGCGTGAGCGCGAAGGCGCGCGTCTGGTCGCCATGCTGACCGACCGGCTGCAACGGCTGCGCAGCCTGGCCGCGCAGGCCGGGCCGCTGATCCCTGCCGTGGTGCAGCGCCAGCAGCAGCGCTTCATCGAACGCTGGAACGAAGCCATAGCCGGCGCCAACCCACCGGCCGGCGCCGGCAGCGCGGTGCCCGCAGCCGCATTGCAGGAACGCGCGCTGGCTGAAGCGGCGTCTTACGCGATCCGCATCGACGTTGCAGAAGAATTGACACGCCTGTCATCGCACCTCGACGAAATCGAGCGGCTGTTGCAAGCCGGTGGCGAATTGGGAAAGCGGCTGGACTTTCTGATTCAGGAATTGCAGCGCGAGGCCAATACGCTGGGCTCCAAATCGGCGGCGCTCGAATTGACGGCAATTGCGGTCGAAATGAAAGTGCTTGTCGAGCAGATGCGGGAGCAGGTGCAGAACATCGAGTAGCTTGTCAGGGGGTCCGAAGCGGCAATCCGCCCCAATTGAGACCGACGGGTTGGAGTTCCTGTCGTAAGTCACTGAATTGATGAAACATTTTGCTCGACGGAGTGGGCAGGATGGAAAAGCGAATACCGTGAATTCGGCCGGCACCTGATGCCGGAGTTCTCTGACCGAATTGCCCCCGATGATGTCGCGCAATCGGGTCACACAAGATATCCTCAAACCGGGCCATGAATTCGACCGTCACCGCATCCGGCAGGCCGGGCGCACTCAAGGTGCAAGTCACCGGCATGACGTGCGCCAGTTGCGCACTGCGGGTGGAGAAGTCGCTCAAGCTGATTCCCGGCGTGCTGGAGGTCAGCGTCAACCTGGCCACCGAGCAGGCATTCGTCACCGCGTCTGCCTCCGTCACGGCGGCAGCGCTGGCTGCCGCTGTTCGCAAAGCGGGCTACGGCGTGGCCGTGGAGCAGGCCGCCCTTCAAATCGAGGGCATGACTTGCGCATCGTGCGTCGGCCGCGTCGAGAAGGCGCTGTCGAAGGTGCCCGGCGTGTTGTCCGCCTCGGTGAACCTGGCGACGGAGCGCGCCGCGGTTGAGGCCTTGTCCACCGTGCCCGTCTCGGCTCTCAAGGGCGCGGTGGAGAAGGCGGGCTACGGCGCGACGGATGTTCAGAGCGCGCCGCCGCAAGAGGCAAAGCAGCTTGCAGACTGGTGGCCCGTCGCCTTCGGCGCGGCGCTGACGCTGCCGCTGCTGGCCCCGATGCTGCTGCAACGCATGGCGATCGGCTGGATGCCCGACCCGTGGCTTCAACTCGCGCTTGCCACGCCGGTGCAGTTCGGGCTCGGGTGGCGCTTCTACCGCGCGGGCTGGAAGGCCGTTCGCGCTGGCGCTGGCAACATGGATTTGCTGGTCGCGCTCGGCACGTCGGCTGCCTACGGCTTGTCGGTCTATCTGCTGTTGAGGCCGGTGTTTCAACAGACGGGCCATGGCGCGCAGCACCTGTACTTCGAGGCGGCTGCCGCCGTCATCACGCTGGTCAGGCTGGGCAAGTGGCTGGAAGGCCGCGCCAAGCGGCAGACGACCGATGCCATCCGCGCGCTGCACGCGCTGCGGCCGGACACTGCGCGGGTGCGCCGCGGCGCTGCAGAGATCGACGTGCCCATCGACAAGGTGGTCGTCGGGGACCAGGTTCTGGTGCGGCCGGGCGAGCGCATCGCCGTCGATGGTGAAGTGATCGAAGGGCGCAGCCATGTCGATGAATCGCTGATCACCGGCGAGAGCCTGCCCGTCGCCAAAGCGGTCGGCGACAAGGTCACCGGCGGCGCCATCAACGCGGAGGGCGCGTTGACGGTCAGCACGCTCGCGGTGGGGGCCGAGACGACCCTGGCACGCATCATTCGGATGGTCGAGTCCGCGCAAGCGGCCAAGGCGCCCATTCAGCGCGTGGTGGACCGCGTCAGCGCGGTGTTCGTCCCCGTGGTCCTCGTCATCGCGCTGGTCACGCTGGTGGGCTGGGTGATCGCGGCGGGGAACTGGGAGCAAGCCGTCATCAACGCCGTCGCCGTGCTCGTCATCGCCTGTCCATGTGCCTTGGGCCTGGCCACGCCGACGGCCATCATGGCGGGCACCGGCATCGCAGCACGGCACGGCATCCTGATCAAGGACGCGGAGGCCTTGGAAGTGGCCCATGGCGTGACCACGGTCGCATTCGACAAGACCGGCACGCTGACCGAAGGCCGTCCGTCGCTCGTTGCTGTCTTGCCGGCTGCGGACGGCACCAGAGACGCGTTGCTGTTGCTGTCTGCCGCGCTCCAGCAAACGAGCGGGCATCCGCTGGCACGCGCGGTGATGGACGAGGCACGGGCGCAGCAGTTGATCGTTCCGCAGGCGCATGACAGCCAGGTGCTGCCGGGACGCGGGCTGCAAGCCACCGTGCGCGGGCAGACGCTGGCCCTTGGCAGCAGCCGCCTGCTGCGCGAACTGGGAGTCGCCAGTGGTGCGTTGGCCCACGATGCCGAACGGCTCGAAGCGGCGGGCCGAACGGTGTCCTGGTTGGTGCGCAAAGACGTCGAGCGCACCGAGTTGCTGGGATTGCTGGCGTTCGGCGATGCCGTGAAGCCCTCGGCCCGCGCTGCCGTGGCGCGTCTGCATGCGCTCGGCATCGAGACGGTGATGCTCACTGGCGACAACCAGGGCAGCGCCGATGCGGTGGCCCGGGAGCTGGGCATCGCGCAAGTGCGCGCCGACGTGCTGCCCGGCGACAAGGCCGCGGTCGTGCAGGCGCTGCGGGCCGCCGGCAGGGTGGTGGCCATGGTCGGCGACGGCATCAACGATGCCCCGGCCCTGGCCGCAGCGGATGTCGGGATCGCGATGTCCACAGGAGCCGACGTTGCGATGGCAGCAGCGGGCATCACGCTGATGCGCGGCGACCCGGGACTCGTCGCCGATGCGCTGGATGTGTCTCGCTGCACTTACGCGACGATCAAGCGTGGCCTGTTCTGGGCCTTCGCCTACAACGTGGTGGGCGTTCCCCTGGCCGCATTCGGCCTGCTCGACCCCGTCATCGCAGGCGCCGCGATGGCCTTCAGCAGCGTCAGCGTGGTGTGCAATGCGTTGTGGCTGCGTCGGTGGCGCCCGTTGACCGATCAAGTCGCCGCCACCGCTGCTGCCGCACAAGCGCACAACCTACCGTCTTCTGGAGCGTGACATGGGCCGCAGGCGCAACCTGCTGGAACCAAGCTCCACAGCATCCCTCTACACTGTCGTCATGGCGTCCCGTCTGCGTTCCGCAGTGATGTGGTTGTTGCTTTTCGCGTTGCCCCTCCAGGGCTTTGCGGCAGCGGCGATGCTCCACTGCGGCCCCAACCACCACAGGATGGCGGCCAATGCGACGGCAGAGCCGGCAGGCCCGGCACAGACGTACGAGCACATCGCCGCCGGACAACATCACCACGAAGCTGGGATGGCCGACGCGCACGGTCAAGCGGCGCCGGTCGATGGCAGCCCTGGCGCACCGTCGCTGGCTCATCTCGACAAGCTGGTGAAGTTGAAGTGCAACGCCTGCGCAGTCTGCTGCATGGGCGCCGCGATGCCGACGGCGATCTTCACCTTCGAACCATTCGCTCCGGCCATGGTGCCGGAATTCTTCGTGCTCACCTCGCACATCGGCTTCGTCACGGACGCGCCGGATCGACCTCCCAGACTTTCCCACCTCTGACGGGCGCTGCACGCGCCCTCGCGCGGCTTCGGCTGTGCGAAACCGTCGCTTGATGCGGTGGCGCGTGCGCTTCAACAACCGTTTCCGACAGCGTCATGCCGTTGGCATTCGAGGCGAGGATCGTCATGTTTTCGAAATCCAAGGCAGCACCGCTGCCGCTGTTGGCCATCGCGGGCCTGCAGCTTGTGCTTGTGTCCGCGCAAACCGCGGCCCGAGCCCAGGCCAATGCGCCTGCTTCTCCCACTCCGGCCGGCGCTCGGTCCGACCCGGCTGATCCGAAGGCGCAAATCCCTGCGGCGTTGTACGCCTCGTCGTTGCGCGCCTATCAAGGCTTCGCCGAACCCCAGGTCGCGCCCTGGCGCGAAACCAACGAGTTGGCCCGACAACGCGGCGGCTGGCGTGCGTATGCCCGCGAGGCACGCGAGCCTGATGCGCCGCCGGTTGCGGCACCCACCGCCTCCGGACCCGCGGCAACTGCGAAGCCCGCTTCCGGTGGCCATTCCGGCCACGAGATGAAGTGAGGTGCGCACGATGAACACCGCCTCTCTCTCCGCCTCACCTTGCCGCCCGCGGACTCGCCTGGTCATTGCTGCGCTGGCTCTGCTCGCGCTCAGCGGCTGCGCCACGCTCAGCAGCGATGCGGGCTTTGGCCCCGTCGAGCAGACCGCGAAAGACCGGCTCGGCAAGGATGTCAAGTGGGCGCGCTCCGACGCTGACCGCGATGTCATCGACAAGCGCGTTGCGCAGTTGCTCGAACGGCCGCTGACGGTGGACGACGCCGTCCAGATTGCCCTGCTGAACAACGAGGGGCTGCAAGCTTCGTTCAATGAACTTGGCATCTCCGAAGCTGACCTGGTGCAAGCCGGCCGGCTGCCCAACCCAGGCTTCAACTTCGGGCACCTGCGCCAGGGGGCCGGCCTTGAGATCGACCGCAGCATCCAGTTCAACCTGGCGCGCCTGTTGATGTTGCCGACGATCCAACAGATCGAATCGCGGCGCCTCGAACAGACCCGCGGTGCTGTCGTGCTCAGCGTGCTGTCGCTGGCCTCGGAGACGCGCAAGGCCTACTACCTTGCCGTGGCCGCCGACGAGACCGGGCGCTACATGCTGCAGGTGCAGACGGCTGCAGAAGCCGGCGCGGAGCTTGCCCGGCGCCAGACCCAAGCGGGCAACTGGAACAAGCTGCAGCAAGCGCGTGAGCAGAGTTTCTATGCCGACGCGGCCTTGAACCTGGCGCGCTCTGAACAGGCGAGGACTGTCGCGCGCGAGCGCCTGACGCGGCTGATGGGCCTGTGGGGTCAGCAGACACAGTTCCGCCTGCCCGAGCGCTTGCCCGACTTGCCCAAAGCGCCGAGCGACTTGCCTGACATCGAGCAGACCGCGATGGCGCAGCGCATGGACGTGCAGGCCGCCAAGCTCGGCACCGAGCAGTTGGCGAGAAACCTCGGGCTCACACGCGCCACACGGTTCGTCAATGTGCTGGAGGTGGGCTTGGTGCGCAATTCGCACCGGGACGCACCGACCGAGCAGGGATACACGATCAGCGTCGAGCTGCCGCTCTTCGACTGGGGCGACGCGCGCGTGGCGAAGGCCGAGGCGACCTACATGCAAGCCGTCAACCGGGCGGCGGAAGCCGCAGTCAATGCGCGCAGTGAAGTGCGTGGCGCTTACGCAAACTACCGCACCACCTACGACATCGCACGCCACTTCCGCGACGAGATCGTGCCGTTGAAGAAGCGCATCTCGGAAGAGATGCAGCTTCGCTACAACGGCATGCTGATCGGTGTGTTCGAACTGCTCGCCGATGCGCGTGCGCAGATCACCAGCGTCAACGGCTACATCGAGGCGCTGTGCGACTTCTGGCTAGCGCAGGCTGACCTGGACATGGCGCTCATCGGCACGCCCGTCGGCACGTTCAGCATGACTGCAACGCCGGCCGCCTCGATGCCCGCGCCGGACCGCGGCGCGGCTGCGCATTGAATCCCAAGGACCACCAAGATGTTTTCACGACGTACCTTCTTTCGGGGCGCCAGCGCCATCACGGCCGCCGCCGTAGCAGCCTCTGTCAGCCGGGTGGCGCTGGCCGCATTGCCTGAGCCGGTGATGCAGACCAAGCCCGACACGATGCCGCCGCTGGTGCCCACCACGGGCAGGCCCTACAACCCGGTGGTCACGCTGAACGGCTGGACCTTGCCTTGGCGCATGAACGACGGTGTCAAGGAATTCCACCTGGTTGCCGAGCCAGTCGTTCGGGAGATGTCGCCCGGCTTCAAGGCGCATTTGTGGGGCTACAACGGCCAGAGCCCGGGTCCGACCATCGAGGTGGTGGAAGGTGACCGGGTGCGCGTCTTCGTCACCAACAAGCTGCCGGAGCACACGACAGTGCACTGGCATGGCCAGCGCCTGCCCAACGGAATGGACGGCGTGGCTGGCTTGAACCAGCCGGCCATCCAGCCCGGCAAGACCTTCGTCTATGAGTTCGTCGCGCGTCGCCCCGGTACGTTCATGTACCACCCGCACGCCGACGAGATGACGCAGATGGCGATGGGAATGATGGGCTTCTGGATCACGCATCCGAAGGCCAGGCATCCCCTGATCGAGGAGGTGAACCGCGACTTCGTCTTTCTGCTCAACGCCTACGACATCGACCCCGGCGCCTACACGCCGAAGATCATGACGATGCTCGACTTCAACCTGTGGAGCTGGAACAGCCGCGTGTTCCCGGGCATCGATCCGTTGGTCGTGCGCAGAGGCGACAAGGTACGCATCCGCATCGGCAATCTGACGATGACGAACCACCCGATCCACCTGCACGGCCACGAGTTCATGGTCACCGGCACGGATGGCGGGCCGACGCCGAAGACGACGCGCTGGCCCGAAGTCACCACGGACGTGGCGGTCGGTCAGATGCGCCAGATCGAGTTCCTCGCGGACGAGGAAGGCGACTGGGCATTCCACTGCCACAAGAGCCACCACACGATGAACGCGATGGGTCATGACGTGCCGACCATGATCGGCGCGGACCACCGAGGCACCGCCAAGCAGATCACCAAGCTGATCCCCGACTACATGGTGATGGCAGAGCGTGGCATGGCCGACATGGCCGAGATGGCAATGCCGCTGCCCGACAACACCGCGCCGATGATGACCGGCGACGGCCCCGCCGGCTCGGTCGAGATGGGCGGCATGTTCAGCGTGCTCAAGGTTCGCAGGGAGCAGAAGGCCGGCGACTACAAGGACCCGGGCTGGTACCAGCACCCGAAGGGCACGGTCGCCTACGAGTGGACCGGTGCAATGCCGGAACCCGCGCGCTTCCAGTCCGAAGCCGGCCAGTCGATGCCTACCAAGAACATGCCCATGAAAGAGGTCGAGGTGAAGGTGCGCAAGCCTGTCCGCCACACCGGGCATTGACGCCCATCCCTCAATTCCAAATCAACCCGAAAGGACTCCATGAAACACGTCAACGCACTCTTCGCGATGGGCCTGATCGCCATCGGCAGCGTTGCCTTTGCCCACGGCAACGAAGACCACGACAGACAAGCGGGCGCTTCTTCTAACGATGGACATGCCTCGGCGCTCGGCAAACCAGGCGACGCCAAGAAGGTCAGTCGCACCGTCGAGATGACGATGAGCGACGCGATGCGCTTCTCGCCGGCAAGCGTCGCGGTCAAGCGCAATGAGACGATTCGCTTCGTGCTGAAGAACGAGGGCAAGCTCAGGCACGAGATGGTGCTGGGCACGATCCAGGAGCTGAAGGAACACGCCGCGCTGATGCAGAAGTTCCCCGAGATGGAACACGCCGACCCGAACCAGGCCAGCGTCGAAGCCGGCAAGACAGGCGAGTTGATCTGGCAGTTCACGAAGGCAGGAACTTTCGACTTCGCTTGCCTGCAGGCTGGCCACTACGAGGCCGGCATGAAGGGGCAAGTGGTGGTGGTGGCCAGTACGGCGGCCCCGATGAACAGGTTGAAATCGATCACCTCGATGGCGGCAGTTGCCTTCCCCTCCACGCTGTCGTTCGCTGCCCAAGCCCAGGCCCTGGCACAACCGGCCAGCGGCAGGGACACCGTCCTGGCTGAGGCCAGCGCGGGCGACATGACCGATGGCGAGATTCGCAAGGTGGACAAGGAGACGAAGAAGATCACCGTCAAGCACGGCGAGATCAAGAACCTCGACATGCCGGGCATGACGATGCTGTTCCAGGTCAAGGACCCTGCCATGCTGGAGATGGTCAAGCCTGGCGACAAGGTGAAGTTCAGGGCTGAGAAAGCAGGTGGTGGCGTTGTGCTGACCGAGATCCATGTGGACAAGTGAAGGTGCCAGGAGTCGCAGCGGTGGGTTACGGTCATCAAGGCGGCCGGCATCATGGCCGACTGACTGGACACACGACAGGACACACGACAGGACAGACGACAGGAGAACACGATGACGATCCAACCGCTGCGAGGCATCCGCGTGCTCGACCTGACGAACGTGCTGGCCGGGCCCTTCGCCTGCCACCAACTGGCCCACATGGGCGCCGACGTCATCAAGGTCGAGGCGCGTGGCACGGGGGACCTGGCGCGCCAGTTGGGCGCCGACGACGCACTCAACAAGCGCAACATGGGTGTGTCCTTCCTCGCCCAGAACCCCGGCAAGCGCTCCATCACGCTCGACCTGAAGAACGCCAACGGCAAAGAGGTGTTCCGCCGCCTGGTGCGCACGGCCGACGTGGTGATGGAGAACTTCCGCCCCGGCGTGATGGCGCGCCTGGGCGTCGGCCATGCTGCGCTGATGCAGGAGAACCCGAAGCTCGTGTACTGCGCGATCTCCGGCTTCGGCCAGGACGGCCCGTTGCGCGACCTGCCGGCCTACGACCAGATCATCCAGGGCATGTCCGGCATCATGAGCGTCACAGGTGCTCCAGAGAACGCACCCTACCGTGTCGGCTACCCTGTGGCCGACACCATCGGTGGCATCACCGCGGCCTTCGCGGTGGCCGCCGCGCTGGCCGACCGCAACCGCAGCGAAGGCGTGTTCATCGACGTCTCGATGCTCGAAGCCGCGATGGCGACGATGGGCTGGGCGGTGTCCAACCACCTGATCGCCGGCCGCGAGCCCCAGCCGCTGGGCAATGACAACGTCACTGCCAGCCCGTCTGGCACCTTCAAGACCGGCGACGGCCTGTTGAACATCGCGGCGAACAAGCAGGAGCAGTTCGAGGCGGTGTGCGCCGTGCTCGGCCACCCCGAGTGGGCGACCGACCCGCGCTTCGTCGATCGCCATGGCCGGCTGCTGCACCGCGATGCATTGCGCGCGCTGATCGAAGAGCAGATGGCCGCCGCATCGGCAAACCACTGGTGGAGCGCGCTCAACGCCGCCGGCGTGCCGGCCGGCCCGGTGTACACCGTTGCCCAGGCGCTGGCACACCCGCAGATTGCCGAGCGGGGCATGCTCGGCACGTTTGCCGATGCGCCCGGTGTCGGCCGCGACATCCGCGTGGTGCGCACCGGCTTCAAGCTCGACGGCCAGACGCCTTCGGTGGCCACGCCGCCGCCGATGCTGGGCCAGCACACGAACGAGATCCTCGCCGAGTTGGGTTACTCGGAGCAAGAGGTCCAGGCCCTCGTGCAGCAGAAGGCGATATGAGCGAAAGTTCGTCTCGGGTTTCGGGCATCGCTTCCATCCCATCCACGGCGGCATGCGCATCGCAACCATGCAATTCCATCTGAACGGCTTCAAGCCCGGTGATCCCCATGTGGCCGACGCCTCCGAACAAGGCTTGCGCCGAACCGGCGCCGTCCCTGCCGAAGTGGACGTCCTCATCGTGGGCTGCGGGCCTGCCGGCCTGACGCTGGCCGCGCAACTGGCGGCCTTTGCAGACATCCGCAGTTGCATCGTCGAACAGAAGAATGGTCCGCTTCAGCTTGGGCAGGCAGACGGGATCGCTTGCCGAAGCATGGAGATGTTCGAAGCCTTCGGCTTCAGCGAGCGGGTCCTCAAAGAGGCCTGCTGGATCAACGAAGTGACCTTCTGGAAGCCGGACGAAAGGCAGCCGGGCAACATCGTGCGCCACGGGCGCGTGCAGGACACGGAAGACGACCTGTCCGAGTTTCCGCATGTGGTTTTGAACCAGGCGCGGGTGCACGATTTCTATCTTGAGACGATGCGCAATTCGGCAAGCCGCATGGAGCCCCATTACGCCCACCGGTTCATCGGTTGCGTGGCAGACGGCGGTGCTGCCGACCCCTGGGTCACCGTGCGGCTGGAGCGGACGGATCCGGTCCACGGCAGCCGGATCGAAACCGTGAAAGCCCGCTACGTGGTGGGCTGCGACGGCGCGCGCAGCGCGGTGCGCAAGGCGATCGGCCGGCGGCTGGTGGGCGACTCGGCCAACCACGCCTGGGGCGTGATGGACATGCTGGCGCTGACCGACTTCCCCGACATCCGCCACAAGGTGGCCGTGCAGTCGGCTCATGGCAACCTGCTGGTGATCCCGCGCGAAGGGGACTACCTGGTGCGCCTCTACGTGGAGATGGACAAGCTGGGCGATGAGGAGCGGGTCGCCAACCGCGCCATCACGCTGGAGAAGCTGATCGAAACGGCACAGCGCATCCTGCATCCCTTCACCCTCGATGTGAAGCAGGTGCCGTGGTGGTCGGTCTATGAAATCGGCCAACGCATCTGTGATCGGTACGATGACGTTCCGGCGGCGCAAACCGCATCCACGCTGCCGAGGGTGTTCATCGCAGGCGACGCCTGCCACACCCACAGCCCGAAGGCGGGCCAGGGCATGAACTTTTCGATGCAGGACGCCTTCAATCTCGGCTGGAAACTGGCCGCGGTGCTGCGCGGGCAATGCGCACCGCAACTGCTGCACACCTATTCGGCCGAGCGCCAGCCCGCCGCGCAAGAGTTGATCGACTTCGACCGGGAGTGGGCGCAGATGTTCAGCGATCGGGCCAGGCAGACCGCCGGCAGCGCCGACGAGGGCGTCGATCCCAGGGCGTTTCAGCAGTACTTCGAGCTCCACGGGCGCTTCACGGCGGGCGTGGGCACGCATTACGGCCCCTCGCTGATTTGCGGGCAGCCGACGCACCAGAACCTGGCCAAGGGTTTCGTCGTCGGCACCCGATTCCATTCCGCACCCGTGCTGCGGCTCGCGGATGCGAAGCCGCTGCAACTGGGCCACGTCGGCAAGGCGGATGGGCGGTGGCGGCTGTATGCCTTCGCGGGCGCCGAAGACCCGCTGGACGCGCGCTCTGGTCTGATGGGTTTGTGCCGGTTTCTGGAGGCCTCGCCGGACTCCCCGGTGCGCAAGTACACGCGGGCGGATCAGGACAGCGATGCGGTCTTCGACCTGCGTGCGATCTTCCAGCAGAGCCACCGTGATCTGGAGATCGGGTCCATGCCTTCGCTGTTGCTGCCGGGCAAGGGCATCTTCCGACTGCGTGACCACGGCAAGGTGTTCTGTTCCCGCCTTCCACATGGCCCTGACATCTTCGACGCGCGGGGGATCGACCGGGACTCGGGCGCCTTGGTGCTGGTGCGGCCCGACCAGTACATCGCCCATGTGTTGCCGCTGGACGCGCACCATGCCCTGTCTGACTTCTTCGCTGGATTCATGCTGGCCGCGCCTTCTGCGTAGGGTGCAGGCGCGAGCTGAACGGCCGGTGGCTCGCAGGGCGCAAGCCGCTGTTGCTCTGGCCCGCTCAAGGCAATGGCTGCGGCAACCCCCGCACCTTGCGCCAGTTCGCCGGGTCGTCCGGATCGCCCGGCCCGGCATAGCGCGCCTCGTCCGGATACGGGTAGTGCACGCGCGTCAGGCGCACTTGCGCAGCGGGCACGGGGAAGATCGGGAACGAGGTGATGGGGCCGCGCCAATCGACATTGCGGCCGACCAGCGCGTCGGGCGCCCGGCCGGCTTCGACCCAGGCTTCCAGCGCGGCCAGGAAGTCGATCACGTCGCCGCCGCTGCCGTCGCCGGAGCAGTGGCGCATGCCGGGCACCATGTACAGACGGTAGAAGTCGCGCGTCTTGTCCAGGCCGCCCATCGTGCGGGTGACGGTGTCGTAGTAGTCCAGCGTGCCCAGCGGCACCACCGAGGTGTCGCCCCAGCCCTGGAAGCCGATCATCTTGCCGCCGCGCTGCTTGAACTCGCGCAGGTCGGGGTTTTGCGCGTTGTAGATGAACTCGGCCGCGGCCATGCGGTCGCGGTCACGCGTGAAGTCCAGGTCCGACAACTGCCAGGTGGCCGGAGGCGACGGGTCGAAGCCGGCATGGCGGAAGAAGCTGGTCATGAAGGCGACGTACTGCGGCAGGCGCTCGCCGCGCGGCATGTAGTCGCCGATCCAGTTGAGTTCTGAACCCGGCATCACGCCGCCCTGGGTGCCGATGGGGCGGCCGGCTGCGTCGGTCGGGCCGGCGTACATCTTGCGCGCAGCCCCCACCTGCGCCGGGTTGAGGCAGGACGCGCCCGCATCGCCCGTATCGTCCGCGCCGCCCGCCTTGCAGGCCAGCGTGCCGGGGTCGAAGCGGCAGCGCCGCGGGTCGCCGATCAGGCCGTCCTTGAGGCCGTCGTTCATGTCGCAGGCCTGCACCACGGCGCTGTGCAGCAGCCGGGCCTGCGGCTCTTGCAGAATGTAGCTGGCGGCCTTGGCGGGGTCGCCGTCGAGGTTGGCGCGCACGGTCCAGGCCAGTTGCAGCCCGGAGCCCACCTCGTTGTGTGGCGCTGCGCCGGCCACGATGCCGTCGAAGTCGCCCGGGAAGCGCTGTGCCAGCACATGGGCCTGGCGGCCGCCCGTCGAGCAGCCCATGAAGTAGGCGTGCGCCGGGGCCCGGCCCAGATAGGCCGCGGCGATGGCCTTGCCGGCCACCGCGGTGGCGTGGGTGCTGCGGTAGCCGAACTCGGCGCGGCGCGCCAGGTCGTCGTGCGCCCACAGCCAGTCTGCGGTGGTGGAGCGGTGGCCCATGTCCTGGCCCAGGCAGGCATAGCCGCGCTGCACCGCGTCGTTGCACCACCAGGGCGCTGCACTGCCGCAGGCGCCGCCGCAGCCGCCTTGCAGGTACTTGCCGTTCCAGTCCTGAAGCGGCAGCACCAGCGTGAAGCCGGTGTTGGGCGCGACATAGCCGTCGGCCCGGCAGACCTCGGGCTGGTTTGGCCCCAGGCTGGCCACCACCACCGTCTGCAGTTGCGCCGGCGCGTCGGCGATCTGCGTGAAATCGGCCGTGCGCAGCGCCAGGCAGCGGCTGCGTGCGTCGGCCTGGCTTGTCTGCGCGTTGCCTGTCTGCGGGTTGCCGGTCTGCGCTCCGGCCGGCGTCGGTGAGCCCGGCCAGGCGGCCACCAGCAGGGCCAGCAGCAAGCCCGGCCAGGGCCGGTGCCGGTGCCAGGTGGCGCCAGCAGCAGAACGACGAGGTGCCATGCCAGATCGCTTCTTGGACAGGAGTGAGGGCGGATGATGCCCGCTGGAGGGCCTGGTGATCGTCGGCTGCCGCGCCGCTATCCACCTGTCGAGCGGCGGCGGTCGGCCGGCTCGCGCAGCCATCGCGCTGCTGCCTAGACTGCGCGCTTCGATCCACCGCGCCGGTTGCGGCACACAGCATGGCACGTCGATCACTGGTCTTGTGCATTGCCCTGGTCTGTGGCGCCGCTGCCGCGCAGCAGGCCGCCGTGCGCCCCGGCCCGATCCCGGGCGTCAGCATGCACGTCATCAGCTATGCCAGTGACCCGCCGGGCAGCACCTTGCGTGCGCCGGGCGGCGGCCGGGTGCTGACCCCCGCCGTGCTGTACCAGCCGGCGGCTGGCAGCAACGTGCAGGCACCTGCCATCGTGATGCTCGACGAAGGCCCGGGCGTCCACCCGCTGGAGCACGACCAGGCCACGCGCTATGCCGCCGAGCGCCTGGCCGCCCTCGGCTACACCGTGCTCAGCCTCTACTCCGACCAGGAGCGCGGCTTTGCAGCCTTGCCGTTCTCGCACGCGGCAGAGGCCATCAAGGGCGCGCTCGACCATCTGGAGGTGGCAGGCCACGAGAACTTCGTCCTCATCGGCCAGAGCTACGGTGCCATCGGCGTGGCGCACTACCTGGCCACGCAGCCCGACACGCTGCTGGACAACGGCGGCGAGAAGCGCGTCAAGGCCGCCGTGCTGCTGAACCCCTTGACCGAGCTGCGCCACTACCCGCGCGCCGACCTGCAGACCCGCTACGAAGAGCGGGTGGCGCAAGCCGAGGCCTCGGTGGCGGCCGGCCGTGGCGGCGTGCCCACCGTCGAGCCCGGTGCCGGTGTGGCCGCCGGCCATGACCCCTGGCTGCTGGCCGGCCCCTATGTGGCGCCGGCCGTCAACTTTCTCGACGCCTGGGGCCCGCAGGCCGCCAGGCGCAACGCCGACCTGCTGGCCCGGCTGGCGGTGCCGACGCTGGTGATTGCCAGCGGCCGCGACCCGTCGGTCTCGCTCGCCAAGCTGCGCGCGCTGAAGACCGCCGGCACGCTGGAGCTGAAAGCCCATGCCGACGCCGACGCGCACTTCACGGGCCGGCAGGCCGATGTGGTGCAGGACATCGCAAGCTGGCTGTCGGCGCAGCACCTGACGGTGCCGCCGCGCGTGGTGACGCAGGTGCTGGACGTGCCCACGGCCGGCGGCCGCGTGCTGCAAGGCCTGCTCTATGCACCCGACCCGCCGCCGGACCCGGCGCGCCCGGCGCTGGTGTTGATCGGCGGGCGCACGGCCGACACCATCCAGTCGTCCACCCAGTGGATGGGCACGCGGCTGGCCGCCAAGGGCTACGCGGTGTTCGCGCCCGGGCTGCGCGTGTCGGGCGTTGCCGGCTTCGAGTCATCGACCCACGCCGAGGCGGCAGAAGACATTGGCCTGTGGATAGACCGCGCGGCCGCGCTGGGCCACCGGCGCGTGGTGCTCACCGGGCACTCCAACGGCGGCATCTGGATCAGCAACTACATGAGCCTGACGCAGGACCCGCGTGTGCTCGGCATGGTGTATTTCGCGCCCACGCGCAACACGCTGGAGGATGCGCAGGCCAACGAGGGCGCGCAGTGGCAGCGCAACCTGCAGACCGCCCGCGCGGCAGTGGCGCGCGGCGACGGCATGCGCCAGATCATCGGCCTGCTGACGGCGCAGGCCTGGCTGGACAACAACGGCCCCGACACACGCGGCATGCACACGCTACGCGTCACCGAGTTCGACCGCCCCGCCTTGTCCATCACCGGCGCCAAGGACGCGCTGATGACCGACGACTTCGTTGCCCGCTTCAACGGCGCCTACCGCGGCAGGCTGACCGCCATCCGCTACCCCGACGGCAGCCATGGCCTGCGTGAAAGCAAGGGCCGCGTGGCAGACGATGTCGATGCCTGGCTGAAGGCCACCTTCCGCTGATGGAGCGCCGCGCGCCCGACGTGGCTGAAGCCGGGCTGCTGCCGCGTCTATCCACCTGTCGGGAGGCCACCTCTCCGCGCCTTGCGGCTTTGCGCGCGCAGCGGCCAGCATGCGGTGCCGCCCCTCGAACCCCTGCCGCCAGTGATGCCATGACGACGCGCCTCCCCCTCTTGCTGGCCTGCACGGCGGCGCTGGCCGGCTGCGCCCAAGGCCCTGCGCCCGTGGCGTCGGCGCAGGCCCCCGCCGCCTGCCCCGGCTACACGGCCGGCGACTACGCCGCCGCGCCGGTGCTGCGCCGCCTGCGCATCCACACCGACCCCAAGACCGGCGACTCTGCCATCGATGAAACACCGATGCCGGCCAAGCGCACCCCGCTGTTCAACAGCGGGAAGATCCTGCTGGAGTACGGCTTCGGCGCGGCCAGCAAGGTGCAGATCGTCGTCGGCCCGCCCAACCTCGACATCGCGCTCAAGCCCACGCCCTACCGCGAAGCCTTTCTGGTGCTGGAAGGCAGCTTCGCGATGGTGCTGGGCGACGGCACCCGGCGCGAGCTGCTGCCGGGCGACATGACGGTCTTCGAAGACACCGACGCGCGCATCGGCCACGGTGGCCGCACCGGCCCCTGCGGCTACGTCGCGCTCAACATCGTGCCCTGATGGCTGCCGCGCCTGCTCCGTTGCTCGAAGCGCTGGCCGCCATCGTCGGCGCCGGCCATGTGCTGGACGATCCCGCGCAGCGCCGCTTCCATTCCACCGATCTGGCCGGCGAAGGCGTGTTGGCGGCCTGCGTGGTGCAGCCCGCCGACGCAGAGCAACTGTCGCGCGTGGTGGCGCTGTGCACCGGCGCCGGCCATGCGGTGATCGCGCGCGGCGGCGGCTATTCGTACACCGGCGGCTACCTGCCGGTGGAAGAGGCCTCGGTGCTGCTGGACCTGCGGCGGCTGGACCGCATCATCGAGATCAACGCGCAGGACCTGGTCGTCACCGTCGAATGCGGCTGCACCTGGCGCACGCTGTACGAGGCGCTGAAGGCGCGCGGCCTGCGCACGCCGTACTTCGGGCCGATGTCGGGCTACTGGGCCACCGTCGGCGGGGCGCTGTCGCAGGGCAGCTTCTTCCTCGGTTCATCGCAGCACGGCACGGCGGCCGAGTCGGTGTTGAGCCTGACGGTGATGCTGGCCGACGGCAGCACGCTGCGCACCGGCTCGGCCGGCGCGCAAGACCACCCGTCGCCGTTCTTCCGCTGGTACGGGCCCGATCTGTCGGGGCTGTTCCTGTCCGACACCGGCGCCATGGGCATCAAGGTGCAGGCGTCGTTGCGGCTGATGCCCTGGCCCGCGCACCAGCGCTTCGCCACCTTCGCGCTGGACGGCCTGGCGGCCTGCGTGAGCCTGGTGTCGGAGATCGGCCGCCAGGGCCTGGCAGCCGAGTGCTACAGCTGGGACCCGACCTTCGTGAAGTCGGTCGGTGAACGCACCGGCATGCTGGGCGACATCAAATTCCTGGCCGGCGTGGTGGGCGCCGGCTCGTCGTTGCTGGGCGGCATGAAGGAGGCGGCGCGCATCGCGCTGGCCGGCAAGCGCGTGCTCGACGGCTCGACCTGGCTGGTTCATGTCACCATCGACGATGTCTCGGCCGCCGGTGCCGAAGAAAGGCTCAAGCTCGTGCAGGCGTTGGCGGTGGCGGTGCAGGCCGGTGAAGTCGAAGCCTCGGTGCCGCGCGCCACGCGGGCGCTGCCTTTCGTCGATTTCAAGCACCATGGCCTGGCCACCAAAGGCATCCGCAACCTGCCCACCAACGCCTTGTGCCCGCACTCGCAAGCCCAGCAGGTGGCGCGCGAGACCGAGGCCTTCTTCACCGCCCGCCAGCCCGAGATGCTTGCTGCCGGCGTCACCTGGGGCGTGATCGTGTTCGCCGTGGGCGCGCAGATGGTCTGCGTCGAGCCGCTGCTGTACTGGGCCGATGCGCAGTACCAGTGGCACGACCGCATCGCAGAGCGCAGCAACCTGCAAGAGCTGGCCCGCTACGACGCGCCGGTGCCCGCAGCCCGACTGGTGGCCGCGATGCGCAGCGAGCTGGTGGACCTGTACACCCGGCTCGGCTGTGCCCATGTGCAGATCGGCAAGGCCTACCGCTGGGCAGAGACGCGCCAGGGCGCGGTGCTGCGCACCGTGGCTGCCATCAAGCAGGTGCTGGACCCAGACCGCCGCATGAACCCCGGCTCGCTCGGCCTGTGACGGCCGCCGCCGCCCCGCTGCGCCGCCGCTTCCACAGCGTGCAGGGGCGGCGCGTGCACTGTCTGCGCATCGGCAGCGGCCCGCCTGCGGTGCTGGTGCATTCGTCGCCGGTGAACGCCTGGTACGTCGAGCCGCAGATGCGCATGCTGGCCGCGCGCCACACCTGTTATGCCTTCGACACGCCTGGCTTCGGGCTCTCGCAGGCCCTGCCGGGCGACAGCCTGACGGTGGCCGACCTGGCGCAGGCGCTGGCCGACAACATGGCCGCACTGGGCCTGCCGCCTTGCCCGGTGTATGGCAGCCACACCGGCGCGGCGATTGCGCTGTCGCTGGGCGCGCGGCACCCCGAGCGGGTGACGGCGCTGGTGCTGGACGGTGTGCCGGTGTTCACGGCGCAAGAGTTCCTGCAGCTCTTCGACGGCTACTTCGAGCCGCTGGTGCCAGACGCCCGCGGCGGCCACTACGCCAGCACCTGGACGCGCTTTCGCGACCAGTACACCTGGTTCCCCTGGACCAGCCGCTCGCCCGCGCAGCACAACGCAACCGATCTGGGCGACGCGGCGGCGCTGCACGCCTGGATGCTGAGCTTCTTCTACGCCAGCAGCAGCTATGCGCCGGCCTACCGCGCTGCCATCGCCTACGGCCAGCAGGCGGTCACGGATGCGGCGGCGCTGCGCTGCCCCGCTGTCTTCATGGCCACGCCCACCGACATGCTGCGCCCGCATCTGGCGCGGCTGCCGCCGCTGCGCGCGCAGCAGCAGATCCGCCACATCAGCGGCGACAAGCAGGCCGCGAATGCGGTGATCGCCGAGGTCTTCGACCGATGGCCTGCCGTCGGTCCCGCGCCGGCGCAGCCGGGCAGCGGCGAGGCCGACTTCCAGCCTGGACAGCAGTTCCTGGACTTCGCCCATGGCCAGCTTCTGGTGCGGCAGGCGGGGCAGGGCGCAGCGCCGCCAGGCCCACCCATCCTGCTGCTGCACGACGCGCCCGGCACCGCAGCGCAGCACGAGGCGCTGGTGCTGGCGCTGGCCGCGCAGCACCGCGTGCTGGCGCCCGACCTGCCGGGCTGCGGCGAGTCTGACCCGCTGCCGCCGGCCGACGCGGCGCTGGGCCTGTCGGCCTGGGCCGACGTGCTGGCGCAGGCCTGCACCCAGGCCGGCGTGGACAGGGTCTGCGTCTATGGCATCGGCATCGGCGCGTCACTGGCGCTGGTGCTGGCGCAACGCCACCCGGCGCGCGTGCAGTCGGTGGTGCTGCGCGGCCTGGCCTTGCCGGATGATGCAGACCGGCTGTCGCTGCAACAGCACTACGCCCCGCCCATCACGCTGCAGCCCGACGGCAGCCACTGGTACCGCACCTGGCTGATGCTGCGCGACATGCGCATCTGGTATCCGTGGTTCGACACCCGGGCGCAGCGCCTGCGCCGCGTGCCGGGAGACTTCGACGCGCAGCGACTGCACCAGCACACCTTCGACGTGATGAAGCGCCACGCCAGCCACGCGCAGGTGATCGCCGCCGCGCTGGCCCACGACGCCGCGGCCAGCCTGGCCGACCTGACCGGCCGTGGCCTGCCGCTGGCGCTGTGCCTCGACCCGCAGATTCCCTTCCACGCCTACGCAGAGCGGCTGCTGGCGCTGGCCCCGGCCGCCCGCCGCCTGCCTGCCGACGATCATGGCCACGGGCTGGCCTTGGCCGCCTTCCTGGGCGCAGCGGCCTAGAAGCACGCCGCATGGAGCCCGACCAGGAACTGCGCTCGCTGCGCCGCGGCTTGGTGGCGCTGACCTTGATCAACCAGGTCGGCGCGATGTCCATCGCCCGGCTGGCCACCGCCTTGCAGTTGCCGCGCACCTCGGCAGAACGCATTCTTTCCACGCTGGCGACCGACGGCTTTCTGGCGCGCTCGCCCACCGACAAGCTCTACCGGCTGACGCCCAAGGTGCTGGGCCTGTCGAGCGGGTTCTCCGGTGAATCGTGGATCACCCACATCGCCGCGCCGCTGCTGAACCAGACCACCGAAGAGATCGGCTGGCCGCTCGCCATCGCGATGCCCGAAGGCGCCGACATGCACGTGCGCTACACCACCGACACGATGACCAGCCTGTGGCTTCAGCGCCGCCGCGTCGGCTCGACGATCTCGATTCCCCGCGCCAGCAGCGGCATCGTCTTCCTGGCCACGACCTCGGCGGCCCAGGCTGCCGAGATGCGCACGCTGGTCGCACAGCGCTACCCGGATGCGGTGCTGGACGAAGCCTTGATCGCGCGGGCGCGGAAGGACGGCTACGCCTTCTCTCCGCAGGACACGCGAGAACAGAGCGTGAGCCTGCCCATCTTCGTCGGCGGCCGCATTGCCGCTGTGCTGCTGATGATCTTCATGGCCCGCGTGCACACCCACGATGCCGTGGTGAAGAAATACCTGCCGCGGCTGCGCGCGCTGGCGGCCACCATCGGCGAGCAGGTCGGCCTGGAAGGTGGCGCATAGCCTGTCGCGCAGGCGGCGGGGTGGTCCGCGGGGTGCCGAATCCCCGCTTGTCCGAACGGCGAAAAGCGCAACCGGATAGCGGTTGTTGCAGCACAAGGCACGGGTGTTTGACGGCGTTGTGACGGATCATTTGCGCTGAGCCGAGCCCCACGCGACAGTGGTCGCAAGAGCGGTCGCAAGAGCGGTCGCAACAGCGGTCACACCAGCGACAGCAGCAGCACAGCGGGGCGGGGCGCAACCCACGGAGATCAGCATGGAAAAAGGTGTTCCCGTCCGCTCCATCAGCCGCAGCATCGCGGTGCTCCAGTGCCTCACCCGCGACAGCTCGCCGTCGTTGATGGACATTGCCCGCGTGGCCAAGGTGCCCTACCCCACCGCGTCGCGCATCGTGCAGACGCTGATCCACGAAGGGCTGGTGGAGTTCGAGCCAGCGCGCAAGCGCTACCACGCCACCTGCAAGGTGGAAGCGCTGGCCGCCGGCTACCGCGAGGACGACCGCCTCATCGACGCCGCCAGGCCGCACCTGGCACGGCTGACGCAGCGCATCGGCTGGCCGGTGACGCTGAGTTCGGCGGTCGGCACCTCGATCATCGTGCGCGCCTGCACCCATGAGCTGAGCGCGCTGACCTTCAGCCACTACTACCGCGGCGACAGCTTCCCGCTGCTGGAATGCGCCCCCGGCCACGTGCATCTGGCCTACAGCGACGACAGCACGCGCGAGTGGCTGCTGCACGCGCTTGCGCAGCAGCACCGGCGCTCGGTGGCGCTGGAGATGTTCAGCTCTGGCCGTTTGCTGCGCCGCATTTTGGAGGACGGCTACGCCGCCTGCGACCGCACCCAACACACCAAGGACCCCGGCAAGACCTCCACCTTCTCGCTGCCGCTCATGTGCGGCAAGGGCAAGCTGGCGCACCTGTCGGTCAACTTCTTCGCCAGCGCGATGTCGCTGCAAGAGGGCGTGCAGCGCTATCTGGCCATCACCCGCGAGGTGGCCGCCGACATCGTTGCCGAATGGAAGCGGATGGACGCCAACGCAGCCATCCAGGTCGGCGACCTGGCCGCTGCGCAGCCGGTGACCAAGCGGCGCAGCGCCGCGCAACACGCCACGGTGGCCTGATGCAAGCGCGGCTGCCGGCCATCGCGCTGCCGCTGGGAGGCACTGCCGAGCCAGAGCCCGCCCAGGCTGCGGCAGCGGCGCGCAGCCTCACGCGCACCACCATGGTCGGCTGGGGCATCGGCACGCTGGGGCCGGTGATCGTGCTCAGCGCCACCAATGCGCTGCTGCTGCGCTTCATCACCGACTTCGTCGGCCTGAGCGCAGCGCTGGCGGCCACCTTGATCGGCCTGTCCAAGCTGTACGACGCGTTTGCAGACCCGGCGATGGGCTGGCTCAGCGACCGCACGCGCTCGCGCTGGGGCCGCCGCAGGCCCTACCTGCTGGCCGGCGGCGCACTGCTGGCCTTGTCGGTGTTCGCGCTGTTCTGGGTGCCGGGGCCGGACGTTCTGGGCAGCGAAACGGCGCGCACCCTCTACGTCGGCGCCGCGCTGATGTTCTACGCCACCGCCTACACGGTGTTCAACATCCCCTACATGGCGATGCCGGCAGAGATGGCCAGCGCCTACCACCAGCGCACCGCGCTGATGAGCTGGCGCGTGGTGGCGGTGGGGCTGGCGCAGATCATCGCGATGTTCCTGGGCGCGGCGATGGTGGACTGGTTCGGCGGCGGCGCGCGCGGCCACCTGGGCATGGCCAGCGTGCTGGCGCCCATCGTGCTGGCATCGGCCGTGGTGTGCTTCGTGATGACGCGCGCGGCGCCCTACACCGAGGCCACCACCACCCACGCGCCGTTCAGCGTGCAGGCGCGCTCGGTGCTGGAGAACCGGCCTTATCTGGTGTTGATCGCGGTCAAGCTGCTCACGCTCACGGCGCTCAGCGCGCAATCGGTGTTTCCGTATTTCTTCCAGCGCATCCTGGGTGTCTCCAACGTCTATCTGGGCACCTATTTCGCGGTGGCGTCGGTGGCGCTGATCGCCAGCCAGCCGGTGTGGATTCGGGCCAGCAAACGCCTGGGCAAGAGCCTGTGCTACCGCATCGCACTCGGCGCCAGCATCCCGGTGTCGCTGAGCTGGCTGCTGGCCGGCGCGGGCGACCCGCTGTGGTCCATCCTGGCGCGCGGCGCAGCCATCGGCTTTGCCGGCGGCGGTGCGCTGCTGATGGGCCAGTCTCTGTTGCCCGACACGATGGAATACGACCATTTGCGCACCGGGCTGCGCCGCGAAGGCATCTTCGCCGGCTTCTACACCACGGTCGAGAAAGTGGCCGGCGCGCTGGGCATTGCCGCAGTCGGCGCCATCCTCAGCGGCGCCGGCTATCTGCAGTCACGCGGGGTGGATGTGGTGCAGCCGGAAAGCGCATTGACAGCAATCCGCCTCGTCATTGCACTGCTGCCCTCGGGCGTGAGCCTGGCGGCCTTGCTGCTGCTCTTCGGCTACACGCTGTCTGAAGAACGGCTTCAGGCGCTGCGCCAGCAGGCCCGAACCTGAGCCCTGAACCCTGAACCTCGAACCCTGAACGCAGGCAAAGGAGTCACCATGTTCCAGCACCAGCACGCGGCCTTGCCCGTTGCCACGCACGACGAATTCGCGCGTGAAGAGTTCTGCGCGTCGTTGCGCAAGTTGTTCACCACCGAACTGTGGCCCGCCAACCGCGAGATCTACGGCAAACAACTGCTGCCCGAATTCACCGCCCGCCAAGGGCGCGAACCGAATTCGTTGTCCGAATGCAAACAATTGATGGAAAGCAGTTTCTATTACCGCGGCACCAATGCCATCGGCCGCGTCACGCAGGAATTGCTGTGGGACACGGTGGGTGAAAGCGTCGAGCGGCAACTCCCCGCGCTGGTGCAGCAGGCCAGGCCGCGGGCCGGCAGCCTGGGCAGCCTGCGTGTGAACCCGGCGTTGGCGATGCCGCGCTACATCGACAGCGTCGATATCCATGCGATGCCAGGCAACTTCCACACCGAACTGGGCGACGACGATGTCTTTGCCGGTGCCTTGTACGACCGCGGCGTGCATGTCTTCGCGTTCGGCGGCCTGGGCGGGCTGAACGACGCGCTGGGCCAGGCGGCGGCGGCCTTCTTCAACGAGCGTTTCCCTGCACTGCAGCCCAGGCGCATTCTGGACATGGGCTGCGGCCCGGGCTTCACCACGCTGCCCTGGAAAGAGCTGTTCCCCGACGCGGAAGTGCATGGCATCGACATCGGCGCGCCGCAGGTGCGCCATGCCCACGCGCGCGCCGAGGCGCTGGGCCGCGCCATCCACTATGCGCAGCAGGACGCGACCGCCACCGACTTCCCGGATGGCCACTTCGACCTCGTCGTCTCGCTGCTGCTCACGCACGAAATGCCCGCGCCGGTGATCCGCCGGCTCTACCGCGAAGCGCACCGCCTGCTGGCCCCGGGCGGCGTGATGCTGCACGACGCCGCCAGCCCCGCAGCGCAATCGCCATTCGAGTTGCTGATGCAGACCTGGTTTGCCTTCAACGTCAACGAGCCTTTCTCGATGGGCTGGCGCGCGCTCGACCACCAGCGCGCCATCGTCGAAGCCGGCTTCGATGCGGCGCAATGCTTCACCGGCCAGCGCGAGGCGGTCTATCTCAAAGGCCAATTGCCGCCGGTGTGCTTTCTGGGGGCCGTCAAGTGACCGGTTTCCTCGACCAGTTGCGCGCCATTGCCGGCGCAGACCACGTCATCACCGGCGACGACAAGCGCGCCTTCTATTCCACCGATGTCAACGAAAGCGGCGTCACCGTCGAAGCGCTGGTGCGGGTGGATTGCACCGAGAAGGTGGCCGCCGTCGTCAAGGCCAGCACGGCGCAAGGCAGGGTGGTGATTCCGCGCGGCGGCGGCTTTTCCTACACCGGCGGCTATCTGGCGGTGCAGCCCGGCACCGTGACGCTGGACATGCGCGGCATGGACCGCATCGTCGAGATCGACGCAGAAGACATGGTGGTGGAAGTCGAAGCCGGTTGCACCTGGCAGAAACTGTACGAGGCGCTGAAGGCGCAGGGTTTGCGCACGCCCTACTTCGGCCCGATGTCGGGCTACCACGCCACCGTGGGCGGCGCGTTGTCGCAGGGCAGCTTCTTCCTCGGCTCCACGCAATACGGCCCGGCGGCCGACTCGGTGCTGGGGCTCGAAGTGGTGCTGGCCGACGGCGCGGTGCTGCGCACCGGCAGTTGGGGCGCCAGCCACCACAGCAGCGCGTATTGGCGCCACGACGGGCCCGACCTGACGGGCCTGTTCCTCAGTGATTCCGGCGCCTTCGGCTTCAAGACCCGGGTGGCGCTGAAGCTCATTCCTTTTCCGCAACACCAGCAATACGGCAGCTTTGCATTCGACGACGAAGCGGCGGCCATTGGCGCCGTCTCCGCCATTGCGCGTGCCGGCCTGGCGGCGGAGTGCTATTGCTGGGATCCGTATTTCGTCAGCAAGATGGCGCAGAACAGCACCGGCCTGGCAGAAGACCTGAAGTTCCTGGGCGGCGTGGCAAAAGGTGGCGGCTCGCTGGCGCAGGGGCTGGTGAACGCGGCGAAGGTGGCGATGGCCGGCAAGCGCGTCTTCAGCGGCCAGGTCTTCATTCTCAACGTGGTGATCGACGACTTCAGCGGCGACGGCGCCGCTGCCAAGCTGAAGGCCTTGCGCGCGATTGCGCTCAAGCAGGGCGGCAGCGAAATCCCGGCATCGGCACCGATGGCCTTGCGCGGCACGCCTTTCACCGACTTCAATGTCGAGGAGCGCCGCAGCACCACCCGCAATCTGCCCACCAACAGCATTTCGCCGCATTCCAAAGTGGCGGAAGTGGCGCGCGCGGTGCGCGCCTTCCTGGCGCGCAACCAGGCCACGCTGGACGCGCACGGCATCCATTGCGGCGTGATCTATCTGGCCGTCGGCACGCAGGGCGTGTGCTGTGAGCCGCTGCTGTACTGGGAAGACGACGAGTACTTCCAGCACAACCGCGTCACCGAAAGCAGTGACCTGGCGGCATTGGCGGCTTTTGCCGAGCACCCGCCGGCCACCATCGTCGCGCAGCGCCTGCGCAAGGAGTTGACCGCGCTGTTCACCGAACTGGGCTGCGCCCATGTGCAGATCGGCAAGACCTATCCCTACCTGGCAACGCGCCAGCCGGCGGCGCGCCGCTTCGTCACCGACCTGAAGCGCCTGCTCGACCCGCAGAACCTGATCAACCGCGGCTCGCTCGGCTTCGTCACGCTCGACGCCTGACCGCCGCAGGTCCATACCGTCCACGGAGTTTCGATGGCACCCGATCTTCCCGCCGCCAGTCTGCCGACCCAGCAGCCCAAGCTCCAGCCCAGGCGGCGCTGGGCCCGCGGCCCGGCCCGGCCTCAGTACCTTGAGCCGGCCGACGTGGACCAGTTGCTCCACATCGTGGTGGCGCTGATGAGCGAGGTCTCGTCCTTGCGCGACCGCATCGACACCCATGAGCTGCTGGCCGCCGCCGGCCAGGCTGCCACGCCCGCCGCGGTGGAAGGCCACACGCTCAGCGCGGAGCAGCGCAGCCTGCGCGAGCAGCGCCGCCAGGCCATGCTCAAGCGCACGCTGCGGGTGCTGACAGAGCATGCCGAGTCCGCCGGTGAACGCCTCGCCGGCCAGGTCAGCGGCTGAAAGGAGCCAACACATGCCCAAAGTGAACCTCGAACTGGCCACCCGTCTGGCGCAACGCGCATTCGCCGAAGGGGCCCAGCGCAATGTGCTGAACATGTCCTGCGTCGTCACCGATGCGGGCGGCCACTTGCGGTTGGCGATGCGGGCCGACGGGCAGGGCATCTTCGGCGTGGAGACGGCCACCGCCAAGGCCGTGTCGGCGCTGGGCTTCGGCCGCTCGACGCTGCTCCAGACCGCCAGCTTCGACGCCGCCGCGGTGGCCGGCATCAACGGCGCCACGCATGGCCGCTTCGTGCCGCTGGGCGGCGGCGTGGTGATCGTGGACGACGACGACGAGCCTGTCGGCGCGGTGGGCGTTTCCGGCGGCGCGCCGGCCACCGACGACGAGATCGTGCGCGCTGCGTTGCAGGCCTGCGGCCTGCGCTGCAGAAAGTAGCGCAAGCAGGCGCCAGCAGCCGCAAGCAGCCGCAACGCATGGGACAAGACTCCCCACCCCGCCTGCGGCCTGGCCACCGCGGCCGCATCGGCATCATCCAGCCCGCGCCGGGTGTGATGCTGGAGTACGAATGGCCGGCCCATCTGCCGGCCGAGGTGCTGTTCCCGCTGGCCCGCATCCGCATGCGCGGTGCGACCGCTGCCGACTACGCCACCATCGCCCAGGCCGCCCCCGATGCAGCACGGGACCTTGTCAGTGCGGGCGCCGACGTGGTGACCTATGCCTGCTCGGTGGGCAGCCTGTTCGCCGGTGCCGCTGCCGAAGCGCAGCTCATCGCGGCGCTGGCGCAGGCCAGCGGCAAGCCGGCCATCAGCATCGCCGATGCCTCGGTGCGCGCGCTGCAGATGCTGGGCGCCCGCCACATCGCCATCATGACGCCCTACGACGCGCCGACCAACGCGTTGGTCAGCGGCTATGCGCGGCAGCGTGGGCTGACGGTGGCGGCCGAGTTCGGCATGCCGGTGGGCATTGCAGAGATCGGCAATCTTGGCCCGGCAGAGATCACCCAGCTCGCCATCGCCGCGCTGGCCGATGCGCCGCAGGCCCAGGCACTGTGGATTCCCTGCACCGCCGTCCGCACGCTGGACGCCATCGGCGCCGTCGAAGCCGCCACCGGCCGCGCCGTCGTCAGCGGCAGCCAGGCGCTGCTGTGGGCCGGCTTGCGCGCCATCGGCGTCGAAGACCGCATTGGCTGTGGCGCGCTGTTGCAGCGTTAGCCCGCACCCCCACCACCAGCACCACTTCAACTCCAGGACAGCGCAGCCCATGAAGTACCGGCAGCTCGGCCACAGCGGCCTCACCGTCTCGGCCGTCGGCCTGGGGTGCAACAACTTCGGCGGCCACGCGGTGCAGGCCGCTGCCGGTACCGTCTATGGCCTGATGGACCTGGCGCAGACACGCGCGGTGGTGGATGCCGCCTTCGACGCCGGCATCACCTTCTTCGACACCGCGGATGTCTATGGCGCGGGCGGCTCGGAAACCTTTCTCGGCGAGATCTTTGCCGGCCGCAGACACGAGGTGGTGCTGGCCACCAAATGGGGCTCGGGCATGGACGAGCGCCATGACATCGCCTGGGGCTCGCGGCGCTACATCCGGCAGGCCTGCGAGGCCAGCCTGCGGCGCCTGAAGACCGACCACATCGACCTCTACCAGATGCACTGGCCCGACCCGCGCACGCCGCTGGAAGAAACCATCGCGGCGCTGGACGAACTGGTGCGCGAAGGCAAGGTGCGCTACACAGGCTCGTCGCATTTCAGCGGCTGGCAGGTGGCCGACAGCGACTGGATCGCCAGGTCCACGCAACGCAACCGTTTCATTGCGGCGCAAAACCATTACAGCCTCGTCGAGCGCACGGCAGAAGCCGAATTGATTCCCGCCTGCCAGCGCTTCGGCGTCGGACTGCTGCCCTACTTTCCGTTGGCCAACGGCTTGTTGACAGGCAAGTACCGCCGCCATCAGCCGGCGCCCAGTGGCACCCGGATGGCCGGCCGCGCCATCGACGGCGCAATGTACGACACCATCGAACAACTGCTGGCCTACGCCCAGGCGCGCGGACGCACGCTGGTCGATGTGGCGGTGGGCGCGTTGATCGCGCAGCCGGTGGTGGGCTCGGTGATCACCGGGGCCACGAAGCCCGCGCAGATCCGCGCCAATGCCGCGGCGGCCGATTGGGTGCCGACGGCCGACGATCTGGCCGAACTCGACCGCCTTTTGAAGCCGCAGGCCGCGGCCCCGCATTGACAACATCGCAGGAGCGCTTTCATGTTTCACCTGGCCTGGTTCACCAACCCCCGCGCACACGGCTGGACTGCCAATGGCTCCGACCGCTGGGCCGGCAACGACATCCTGCCTGCCAGTTGGGAAACCGGCGACTTTCTGGTGGACCTGGCACGGTCTCTGGAGCGCGCCTGCTTCGACTTCATCATGATCGAAGACCATGTCGTGCTCAGCAACGACAAGCAGAACCTGGAGCCGCGGCTGGACCCGTTGCCGGTGATCACGCTGCTGGCGGCGCACACGCGGCAGCTCGGCGTGATCGGCACCTTCTCCAGTTCCTTCTACCCGCCGTTCCTGCTGGCACGGCAACTGGCGTCGGTGGACCACATCTCGCGCGGGCGCGCCGGCTGGAACGTCGTCACGTCCAGCGAAGACTGGGCCGCGCAGGCCTTCGGCAACCCGCGGCAGCCGCCACACGACGAGCGTTATGCGCGCGCCGATGAAATGCTCGATCTGGTCAAGCAATTGTGGGACGCGTGGCAGCCCGATGCTTATGAAATGAACGAAGAGACCGGGCGTTATGTCGATCCCGAGAAGTTTCGCGAATTTGCATTCGAAGGGCGTTATCACAAGTCGCGCGGGCCGTTGAATGTCTCTCGCTCGCCGCAGGGCCGGCCGGTGATCTGCCAGGCTGGATCGTCGCCCGCCGGGCGCGACTTCGCCGCCAAGCATTCCGATGTCATCCTGTGCTCTTCATTCGGGCAGAACAGCGTGAAAGTGCTGAAGGACTTTCGTGACGACATCCGCCAGCGCGTGGCCGGCCATGGGCGCGACCCGGACACCGTGAAGGTGATGTTCCTCATCAGCCCGGTGGTGGGCGACACCGAAGAAGCCGCGCAGCAGCGCTATCTCGAAATCGTCGGCATGACGCCGGCCATCCTGCGCCAGCGGCTGGGCCGGCTGACGCTGCACACAGGCCACGACTGGACGAAGTACGACCTGGACAAGCCGCTGCCGCACATCGACGTCGCAAGCTTCACCGAAGGCTTTCGCGGCATCACCGAAGCCATCGTCAAACTGGCCAAGGGCCGCACCCTGCGCGAGGCGCTGGCAGAGCAGGAAACCACGTCGTTGAAGCTGATCGGCAGGCCGGAGCAGGTGGCCGACCAGATGCAGGCGGCCATCGAAGAGATCGGCGGCGACGGCTTTCTGATGCACGCCAGGCCACTGACGCGCCGCTACATCAGCGAGATCATCGACGGGCTGGTGCCTATCCTGCAAAAGCGCGGCCTGGTGCGCAAGCACTACAGCCACCAGCATTTGCGCGACAACCTGCTGGAGTTCTGATGGCGGGCCGCCACACGGCTGTTGCGCTGGCGGGTGGGCTGGTTGCGGCGCTGTTGCTTGCCGCAGTGGCACCGGCGGCTGCCGCACCGCCACCATTGCCGCCATCCCGCCCGCTGCCCTTCGACAACCTGCCGCGCCACGCGCAGACGCATTTCAATTTCGTGGTGCTGGGCGTGGCCGATGCGGAGCGCGCCATCGCTTTCTACACCCAGGTGCTGGGCATGCGAGAACGCGGCCGCGCCCAGCCCGACATGCAGCACTACGAGGTGATCGTCGGCTTCGACGACCAGCCGCTGACGCCGGGCATCAGCCTCAAGTACCGCAACGGCCCGCCGCAGCCGCGCGGCAATGGCTCCAGCGCGCTGAATCTGGTGGTGACCGGCCTGCAAGCCCGCGTGGCGCAGGTCGCCGCCTTCGGCGGCAAGGTCACGCTGCCCTACGTGCGCAAAGACAGCCCGAAGCTGGCCTATGGCTATGCCGTGGTCGAAGACCCGGACGGCAACGTGATCGAGCTGGTGGAGTACCACCGGGTGCCGGCGGGCGGCAGGCGCTGATGCGGTAGGCCGACGCTCGGCCTGTCAGTTCCCTACTTGCAGGAGGACCTGCGATATTACGCGAAACGTAATATACTCGGCCGATGATCCAGTCGTTCAAGTGCAAGGACGCGCAGGCACTTTACGAGGGCGGAAGCCCACGCCGGTTCAAGGCTCTGGCCAAGGTCGCGGAGCGCAAGCTCGCACAGCTTGACGCAGCACAGACACTCGCCTTCTTGAAGGCACCTCCCGGCAATCACCTGGAAGCGCTCAAAGATGATCGAAAGGGTCAGCACAGTATCCGCATCAACGACCAGTGGCGCATCTGCTTCGTATGGACCGAGGTCGGGCCTGTGCATGTCGAAATCGTGGACTATCACTGAAGGAATCAAATGGCACGCCTTGTCAATCGCATGCGCCCCGTTCACCCTGGCGAAGTACTGCGCGAAGACTATGTTGTACCGCTCGGGCTGAGCGTCAACGCGCTATCGGTCGCGCTGGGTGTACCCGCCACCCGCATTCACGAAATCGTCAAAGAGCGGCGTGCAGTCACGGCAGACACTGCAGCACGCCTGGCCAAGCACTTCGGTGGTGATGCAACGTCATGGTTGGTCTTGCAAGCCAACTACGATTTGAAGACCCTGCCGGCTCGCCAAGACATCGAGCGTTCAGTGCCTGTACGGGAACAACGCGCGGCGTCGCTTGGCGAAGCCTGACTCTCCGGTCGAGGGCGGGTCTGACAGCAGGCCACCTGGGCCAGGCGCAGCGCAGTGGCCACGCCCCAGGCACGCTCGACCGAAGCGTCAAGGCAAATCCCTGACCACGCGCAGGCCGCCCGCGCTAGGGTGCTGATCAGCCCGCACCGGGCCGCCAC
Source organism: uncultured Rubrivivax sp. (assembly GCA_964244245.1). Lineage (GTDB taxonomy): Bacteria > Pseudomonadota > Gammaproteobacteria > Burkholderiales > Burkholderiaceae_C > Rubrivivax. The sequence continues at coordinate 275,247 of CAXTHW010000001.1, forward strand.
GGTGCGCCGAGCGCGCCAGCCAGGTGGGGCTGTAGTAGGCGCCACCGCGCAGCATCTGCGCTGTGCAGCCGCCTGCGTCCAGCCACGCCGAGCCGTCGGCCGGCGCGCCTGCATAGTCGGCGTGATAACAGTCGGCGACGTATTCATAGACATTGCCCAGCATGTCGTTCAAGCCGAACGGGTTGGCTGCGAAGCTGCCCGCCGGCTGGGTGTAGGACCGTGCGGAACTGCAGACGAGCTGGTCCTGCCAGCTCTTCGGCTTGCCCAATTTCTCGACGGTGCCCGTGCTCATCGTGTTGGCCAGCGTGCACAGCGGGCCGGCTGCATCGCCCCAGTAGCGTGCGGTGGCGGTGCCTCCACGGGCGGCGTACTCCCATTCGGCCTCGGTGGGCAGGCGGTAGGGCCGGCCGGTGCTGCGCGCCAGCCAGGCGGCGAAGTCGCGCGCATCCTGGTAGCTCAGGCAGGCGGCGGGGTGGGCGTCGGTCTGCTCGAACCCGGTGTTGCGCCATGAATACGGCAGGCGCTCGGGCCAGGTGTCGGTGGCCGGGTCGAAAGGGGCGCAGCCTTTGTCGGGATCGGGCCGCTGTGTTTCACGGACGAAGCGGGCGTAGAGGCCGCGCGTGATCTCGTCACGTGCCATCGCAAAGGCCTTGGCAATGGTCACCCGGTGCTGCGGGCCTTCGCGATCGAAGAACTTCTCTGACACGCCCTCACGGCTGCGTTCCTCGGCGCTGGAACCCATGGTGAAGCTGCCGGGCGGGATGGTGACCATCTCCGGGCAGCCGCTGCAGTCGCGAAACGTCGGCGCCGACGTCGGCGCCGATTTCGCTTGTGCTTGCGCGCAGGCAGGCAGCGCCAGCAGACACGCCGCAGCCGCCGCCCGGCGCACCGCAGCCGCCGTCACTTCGCCCTCGCGTCGGGCCAGCCTGCGCCTGCACCCTTGCCCTTCTCGACATGGGCAATGATCTCGATCTCGGTGATCAGGCCTTTGACGATCTTGAATCGCTCGGCTTCGTGCACGGTGTAGGTGCCAGCCGGCACAGTGACGGCCACCTTGTATTCGGAGTTGCCGGCGCGCGTGGTGCTGTCCTTGGCATCGGCTTCCTTCAGATCGATATCGATGCGGAAGAAGACCACCACCTCGCCTTTGGCCGTGTCGGCGACATAGCGCGCGTCGCGCACCGCTTCGACCATGTGGGTGCGCACGAAGCTTTCGCGCACCTCGTGTTCGCCGCTCGCGTTGGTCAGGCCGTTCTCGGTGCGCCGCACGTTGGGCGCCAGCGGCACGCCCGCGCCGTTGTGCGAGACAAGCGCCTGAAGGTAGAGCGAGGCCACCTTTTGCAGGCAGGCCGCGCTGCTGTCGGTGCACGGCGGCTTCACGGTCGCCGCCTGCGCGCCCACGGTGAACGCCAGCACCACGCCGGCCAGCAGCGGTGCCATCTCAGAACTTGGCGCTGAAGCGCATGCCCACCTGCCGCGGCGGTGCCCAGCCGCCGAAGAAGGCGTTGAAGCTGGAGGTGCCGAAGTCGGGCGACACGCCGCCGCCGGTGTAGTTCTGGTCATTCAGCAGGTTCTTCACATACAGCTCGACGGTGTAGAGGTCGCTCTTGGAAACGCCGGCCCGCACGTCGGTCTGGAATCGGGCCTTGATGTACGACGCATTGAAGGTGTCGGCAAACATCTTGCCGCGGTAGGTTTCTGCGACGGTCGAGAACAGGCCCCAGCCGTTGGACAGCCCGGTGCTGTAAGACGCCACCAGCGACCCCGAGTACTCCGGCACGAACGCAAACTCCTTGCCAGAGAAGTCGGTGGTGCCGAATTGCGGAATGCCCGAGGTGTTGAGGAACTTGGTGCGGTTGGTGTGGTTCCATGCCGCAGTGGCGGCCAATGAGAATTCACGCGTGAAGTTGTAATTGCCCTGGAATTCGATGCCATGGATGGCCGATTCTCCGGCATTCGCGGTGCCGGTGACGGAAAAGCCGAGGATGGGAATGAGCGCCCCGATGGTGATCTGCTGGTTGACGAGCGTGCCCTTGTAGGCATTGATGTCGAAATAGCCCTTGCCACCCGCCAGTTCGCCTTTGAAGCCCAGCTCGGCGATTTTCAGCTTCTCTTCCTTGTAGGTGGTGCCGCCACCGCCCAGCAATTCTGCGATCTGTGCCAGCGCCGCCGGATTGCCTGCCTGCGCTGCAATGGTGGTGTTGAAGCCGCCGGGCCGCGTGCCGGTGGCATACGACGCATAGACCTTCTTGCGGCCGCCCAGGTCATAGTCGGCCGCCACCCGGGGGCTGAAGGACTTGAAGGTTTCGCTGAGGTCGGACAGCAAGGCACCGCTCACCTGGTTGGTGGACTTGGCGCGGCGGCGGTCTGATTGCTCGCGCGCTTCTGCACTCAGCGTCCATTGCGGTGTCAGCTTGAAATAGGCGCCGCCGAAGACGCCTTTCGTCTTGTTGATCTGCTCGCCCAGTGCCTGGTTGGCCGGCGTGAAGGTGCCCGATGGCTGGTTCTGGAAGCCGACGATGGCGTGGGTGAAGATCGTGTTGGCAATGTAGTTGGTGCCGAATGTCCAGCTCAGCCGCTCTTCCGGGTCGGACGACAGACGCAATTCCTGGCTGAAGTCGCGGAAGCGCTGGGTGAAGGTGTAGAAATAGCCCGAATAGCGAAAGCTCGGCTGCACCGGCTGGCCGATGCCGTCGAGTGCCGCGCTGGTGGTGTTGAGGTGGTAGCCGGTGATCGCCTGAAGCCGCAGATAGTCGCTGATGTTCCAGGTGGCGGCGATGTCGCTGTTGTCGGCCAGGCGCTGCTGGCCCACTTTCTTGTCGAAGCCGACGCCGCGCAACAGCGGAGAAGAAAAGATCAGGTCCGACATGTTGGCCGGAATCGTCGTGTTGATGTAGTTGTACGAGAACTGCCGGCCAGGGATTTCTCCGCAGAAGGTGGTCTGCGTCGTGCCCAGCTTGCAATTGTCCAGCGATGCCGGAATGAAGGCCGTTGCAGACGGGCCGTCATCGTCGCGGAAGCGATTGAAATAGCCCTTGATCGACAAGGCGCTGGTGGGCGTGAGTTCGACCGTGCCGGAGACCGACTTGCGCGATGTGTCGCCCAGCTTGGTGGCGCCGTTGTTGTAGCTGTTGGTGACGTAGCCGTCGCTGGACTCGCTCAGCACCGTCAGCCTTGCGCCCAGCAGGCCGTCGATGAGCGGGCTGGCCACCGACGCCGAGATGTTGCGCAGGTTGCGCTGGCCGATCTCGGCAACGCCCTGGCCCACCAACTGGTCGGGGATCTTCTTGGTCTGGTAGGACACCGCACCGGTCATCGTGGAGCGGCCGAAATAAACGCTTTGCGGCCCGCGCAAGACTTCCACCGAGCCGATGTCCAGCCCCACCGGCAACTCGTTGCCGACGACCGCAGCGCCGTTGAGAAACATGCTGGCACCACCGCCGCCCACCGTCGAGACCAGCAGCCCGCGGAAGGCGATGATGCGGCCCGAGCCCCGGTCATTGCGGGCGTTGCCGGGGGTGAAGTTGTTGAATTCCAGCCCCGGCACGTAGTTGGCCAGTTCAGTGGTGCTGGTGATGCCGAGTTGCTGAAGCTTGGCCGACGTGACGACCGAGATGGCGAGCGGCACATCGACCAGCGCCTCGTCGCGGCGGCGCGCCGTCACGACGATCTTGCCCACTTGCTCTGCCTCGTCGGCAGCCGTCGGCGCACTGGCCGCGCCGGCCGGCGCTGCGGCGGTCTGCGCGTTGGCCGTGCCGGCCGCCATGCCGCAGGCGACCGACGCCACGGACACGCTGCAACCCAGTGCCAGGCGGCGCGCCATCGGTCCGCGTGCCGACGTCATCTTCTGCTGGCCCGAGCGGTGGATCTTCATTGGAGGTTCTCCTGTGGGGGTTTCTTGCAACGCAGACTCACTTTTTCACATATCGCGGCTGGCGCCCTACCAGGCCCGGGGCGGCTATCCGTCAAGTAGATAAGCAAGCGCCGTGCTTGTCGCGGGGCGCGATCAAGCGGCTTGAGCGCCCCTGTTCGGCCGCGGCTCCGCCACGTGGATACGGGCGGTCGAGCCACTGCGGCGGCGCTCTTTTGGGGTGCTAGCCTGCGCCGCCCACCACTCGACAGATTGCGTCTGCCCACCATGTCGCAGCAGCTTCAACAGGAATTCCGCAGTGCGATGCGATGCCTGGCGGCCACCGTCTGCATCGTCAGCATCGCCGACGAAGGCGGCGAATGGAACGGCATGACGGCCACCGCGGTGACTTCGGTGTCGATGGACCCGGCGTCGATGCTGATCTGCGTCAACAACAGCGCGTCGCTGCACCGGCCGCTGCAATCGGGCGTGCGCTTTTGCGTCAACATCCTGAAGAGTTCGCAGGTGCCGCTGGCCGGTGCCTTCAGCACCAGCAAGGTGAAAGGCGCGCAGCGCTTTGCCAACGGCGACTGGCAGGCCGACGACAGCGGCCTGCCGTTCCTGGCCGACGCGCAGGCCAACCTGTTCTGCACGCTGGACCTGGCGGTGCCTTACGGCACGCACACCATCTTCGTCGGCAAGGTGGTTGGCGTGCGTGTGTCCGAGCGCGTCTCGCCGCTGCTCTACCAGGACGGCCAGTACGCCGCCAGCACGCGCATCTCCGACTATGCAATCGACCCGCTGTTCCTCAACCGCTGGTCACCGCGGGCCTTCACCGAAGAGGTGATTGCCGAAGAGGAATTGATGACCTTGTTCGAGGCCGCCCGCTGGGCGCCGTCGTGCTTCAATTCGCAGCCCTGGCGCTTCCTGTATGCGCGCCGTGGCACGCCGGACTGGGGCCGCTTCGTCTCGCTGCTGATCGAGTTCAACCAGAGCTGGGCCAAGAATGCATCCGCGCTGGTGTTCATCGTTTCCAATACGCTGATGACCGACCCCGCCACCGGCAAGCAGAGCCTGTCGCCATCGCACACCTTCGATGCCGGTGCGGCCTGGGCGCAACTCGGCCTGCAGGCCACCCGCTCGGGCTGGCGGGCGCACGCAATGGCCGGCTTCGACCACGAGCGCGCACGCGCCGAGCTGAACGTTCCTGCGCACTACCGCATCGAAGCCGCCGTTGCCATCGGCCGCCAGGGCGACCGCTCCACGCTGGCCGAGCGGCTGCAAGACCGCGAGGTGCCCAGCACCCGTGAAGCGCTGGCCACCATCACGATGGCGGGCGGCTTTCCGCCGGGCTGAGCGGGCGCGTGTCCTCGACCAAGGCGCCCACACTCGGCGGCCGGGTGGCCTGGCTGACGCTGGCCGTGCTGATGGCCGTCTATGTCATCAACGTCATCGACCGGCAGATCCTGTCGATCCTGGCGCAGGACATCAAGGCCGACCTCGGCATCACCGACGCCGATCTGGGCTATCTCTACGGCACCGCCTTCGCGATCTTCTTTTCGCTGTTCGGCATTCCCTTCGGCAGGCTGGCTGACACCTGGTACCGCGGGCGCTTGATCGCCGTCGGGCTGGCGTTCTGGTCGGCGATGACCACCTTGTCCGGCCTGGCCGGCTCCTACGGCCAGCTCACGCTGGCGCGCATGGGCGTGGCCATCGGCGAGTCCAGCGCCACGCCGGCGGCCTGGTCGATGCTGGCCGACCTGTTCCCCAAGGAACGCAGGGCGCTGGTCAACGCGTTGTATGCCTCGGCGGCCATCATCGGCGGCTCGTTGAGCCTGCCGGTCGGCGGCTGGATCGCCTCTGCCTGGACCCGCGCGCATGCGGGCGGTGCGGCGCCTCTGGGGCTGGCGGGGTGGCAGGCCGCGTTCATCGCGGTGGGCACGCCGGGGCTGCTGCTGGCGCTGGTGGTGTGGTGCCTGCGCGAGCCGCTGCGCGGCGCCAGCGACGGCAGGCCGGAGCCCGCCGTGCAGCCCGGCGCCTGGCGCGCCTTCGGCCTGGAGCTGACGCGCATCATCCCGCCGCTGACCTTGTGGAGCGCGGCGCTGGTGCCCGGCGGGCTGCGGCGCAATCTCGTCGCGCTGGTCTGCATCGGCGCCGCGGCGGCGGGGCTGACCGCCGCCACCGGCAATGCGGCACAGTGGGTGACCTACGGCATCGGCGTCTATGCCGTCGCATCGTGGATCCTGCTGCTGCGCGCGCGTGAGCCCGAGACCTACGGCTTCGTCTGGGGCTCGCCCACGGTGGTGCTGGCCATCGCCGGCTTCGGCTTTCTGGCCTTTCTCACGGTGTCCTTCCTGTTCTGGGTGTCGCCCTATGCGCTGCGCAGCTTTGCCGTGGGCAAGGAGGCCGTCGGCCTCGCCATCGGCCTGCCCACCGCAGTGATGGCAGCGCTGGGCCTGATCACGGGTGGCCGCTTGTCGGACCTGTGGCTCAAGCATGACCCGCGCGGCCGTGTCTTCGTCTGCATGCTGTCGGCGGTGCTGCCGGTGCCCTTCGTGCTGGCGATGATGCAGACGCGGGACTTCACCACCTTTGCGCTGCTCAACGGCGGCGCGGTCTTCGTGCTCCAGTTCTGGGGCGCGTCTGCGGTGAGCGCGATGCAGGAGTTCGTGCCCGCCCGCCTTCGCGGCACCATCATGGCCACCCACGGTCTGGGCGCCACGATGATCGGCTCCGCGCTCGGGCCTTATGTCTCGGGCAAGGTCGCCACCGTCACCGGCTCGCTTCAGATGGGGCTGCTGGCGACGCTGGCGGTCTGCCCGCTGGTGCTGGTGCTGCTGTGGCTGGTGTGCCGGCGGCTGGCTGCCGGGCCCGTGGCGCAGCCGCTGGCCACGGCGCCGGTCAAGGCGTGACCGGCAAGGCAGTCTGAAGATAGACCGTGTCGTCCAGCGCCGTGAACGTGACCTCGCAGCCGGCCGGGCCGCGCATGCAGTCGCCAGTGACCACCTCGTCCCGCACCTCTTCGCGCACCCCCGCAAACATCACGGCCATGCGGCCCGCGACGACGTAGAACAACTGTCCCACGGCCAGCCGGCGCGGCGCGAGCACGCTGCCACGCGCCAGGTGCACCTCGTGCAGCGGGTAGCCGGGAAGGGCGAAGGTCTTGACGGTGCACCGGCCTGCATCGCCTGCTCCGCCGAACCAGGCCGGCACCACCGGCGCGCCCGCCTCGGCGGCGGTGATCCAGGTGGCTTCCGGCCCCGGTAACAGCGGCGCGGGCAATGCGAATTCGACGAACAGGCCTGCGATCAATTGAAAGGTCGAATGCTGCACGCCGGTGGGCTGCAAACAGGCGTCGCCAGGGTTCACCTCGTGGCTGCGCTCGTTGACCATCTGCACCCGGCGGCCGTCGATTTGATAGAACAGCACCGCCTCGTGGCTCGGGTGCGGGTGGGTGCGGGCCTCTTTGTCGAGATGGATCTCGCGCACCGAGCCGCCGGGAAAGGCGACGATGCGCAGCCTGATCTCGGTGCCGTCCACCGGCACCTGTTTGCCGTCGCCAGGCCAGGCGCTGTGCATCACGCCATCGCGTGCCCAGGAATAGACGGTGAGCTGGGGCACGTCGCGGCGGTGCACCACCAGTTGCTCGGTGACATCGGGTTCGCCGGGGCGGTCAACGCTCATAGGCTGCACTGTCCCACAGTCGCCGCAGGCGCGGCAGGCGGGGCGCTGCCGGTGCCCACCACGTAGATAGGCCGGCCCGGCGGATGCCGCTGTCGCCCGGTGGGCTGGCTACCATCACCGCAGCACAACCTTATTTCGAAAGCCGCCGATGCAGTGGAGCCGCAGCGCCTGGTCATGTTTGCTTGTCGCGGTGTGGCTGGGTGTCGGTCTCGGCGGCATCGCCCGGGCCGCCGACAACCCCGCCAGCGTGCCCGCCACGGTGCCTGCCGTGACCGGCAACAACCCGTGCGAACGGATGTCCACGCCCAACCTGGCCGATGCGCAAGGCCTGCCGGTGGATTTCGCAAGAATCCCGGATGCGCCCAGCCATCTGGTGTCGGCCAAGATCATTGCCGCCGGCGCCGACGTGCCGGCGTTTTGCCTGCTCACGGGCTATGTCTCGCCCAACGTCGGCTTCGAATTGCGGCTGCCGATGGCCGGCTGGAACGGCAAGTTCTCGATGGTCGGCTGCGGCGGCATGTGCGGCGGCATTCAGGAGCCGGGCTGCGACGTGCCGCTGATCAAGGGCTACGCCTGCATCATGAGCGACATGGGCCACCGCGGCACCCAGATCGACGCCGAATGGGCCTACAACAATCTCCAGGCCGAAGTCGATTTCGGCTACCGCGCCACCCACGTCACCACGCTGGCGGGCAAGGCCATCACCCGCGTCTTCTATGGACAGGCGCCGCGGCTGTCGTACTTTTTGGGCTGCTCCACCGGGGGCCGACAGGGTTTGATCGAAGCCCAGCGCTTCCCCGACGACTACCACGGCATCCTGGCCGGAGCGCCGCCGATGAACCAGATGGGCGACGGCATGGACATCATCTGGTCGATCCAGGCGGCAGAAAACGCCGACGGCACACCGCTGCTGAGATCGACCGATCTGAACCTGGTGACGAAAACCGTGCTGGCCCAATGCGACGCCGACGACGGCGTGAAGGACGGCGTGGTGGGCGACCCGCGCAGTTGCAAGTTCGACCCGGCCGTTCTGGCCTGCAAAGCCGGCCAGAGCGCTGATTGCCTGCAAGACAAGCAGGTGGCTGCATTGAAGAAGATCTATGCCGGCCCGCACGATTCGAAAGGCCGGCGCTGGTATTGGGGCGTGATGCCGGGCTCCGAGCCGGTGTGGATCGGCTCACTGCAACGCGACGACGGGCAGGTGTCGCATTACAAGGCGTTCATGACCAGCCAGTTCCGCTTTCTCGCCTTCTCGCCCGACATGGGCCCTGCATGGACGCTGGCGCAATTCAATTGGGACGAAGACCCCAGGCGCACCGAATTGACCGAGCCGCTGTTCAACGCACAGAACCCGGACCTGCGCCGTTTCAAGGCCGCGGGCGGCAAGATGATTTCCTTTCACGGCTGGAACGACCACATCGTGCAGCCCGAAGCCACCGCCGACTACTACGAAACCGTCGAGCGCACGATGGGCGGCCGCGCCCAGACGCAGGATTTCTACCGCCTCTTCATGGCGCCCGGCGTCAACCACTGCCAGGGTGGCACGGGCGCCCATGCGGTGGACTGGTTCGGTGCGCTGGAGCGTTGGGTGGAGCAGGGCCAGGCGCCGGATCGCATCGTCGCGGTGCGCCCCACCGACCCCAAAGGCGGCCTCTACCCGCGCTTCTTCACGCCGGCACCTGGCGTGATGGACAACGCCATCTTCAGCCGCCCGCTGTTCCCCTATCCGTCGAAAGCGGTGTACAGCGGCCGGGGCGACCCCGGCAGCCAGGCCAGCTTCAAGGAAGTGAAGTGAAGGCCGGCCGCGCCATCCTCGGCTCACTGGCCTTGCTGTCGCCACTGGCTGCAGCCGCTGCCGACGCCCTCCAGCCCGGCGCCACCTTCCGTGATTGCAAAGACTGCCCGGAGATGGTCGTCGTTCCCGCCGGCCAGGCGCGGCTGGGCTCCACCGCCGCCGACCGCGCGCGCTTCCAGATCATGAAGGTCTTCGCCGACCGGGAGGTGGTGCAGATCGACGTGAAGATCGCCAGGCCGTTTGCCGTCAGCAAGTTCGAGATCACGCGCGGCATGTATGCCAGCTACGTGGCCGAAGCCGGTGTCCAGACGGAGCCCGGCTGCTATGGCTTCGACGTGAAGACGGGCACCTGGCCGCTCATCGCCGCGCTCTCCTGGCGCGACCCCGGCTTTCCGCAGGGCGATGACGAGCCCGTGGTCTGCATGAACTACCCCGATGCCAAGGCCTTCGTCGCCTGGCTCGCGAAGAAGACCGGCCAGCCCTACCGGCTGTTGTCCGAAACCGAATGGGAGTACGCGGCGCGCGGCGGCGCCAACACCACCTACCCCTGGGGCGACAGCATCGAGGCGATCTGCGAGAAGGCCAACATCTACGACACGCCCACCGCGGCGGCCCTGGGCGACAAGGAAGGCATGGCCGACAAAGTGTGCGCCAGGCCGTTCAGGAAGACCTTTGTCGAACCCGTGGGCAGCTATGCGCCCAACGGCTTCGGCCTCTACGACATGGTGGGCAATGTCTGGGAAATGGTCGAAGGCTGCGCCAGCGACACCTACGAAGGCGTGCCCACCGACGGGCGGCCGCTGGAGAAGGCCGGTTGCACCCGCCGCATGCCGCGCGGCGGCGGCTGGAACAGCCGTGCCTGGACGGCGCGCCTGGCCATCCGCGGCCAGGGCGACGCAGCCTACCGTGGCGTGGCGCTGGGCATCCGCGTGGCGCGCGATCTGCCCTGATGCCGCTGCCGGCGGCGAGCGCCGCGCGTGCTGCTGCCCGTCAGGGCGTGTAGGGGCCGAAGCTGGCGGCCGAATTCGGGTCGCCCTGGCCGCGGTAGCGCGCTTGCACCGGATACGGATAGACCGGCCGCTCGAACTCCACGTTGTCTTTCGTCAGATACACAGGGTAGGCCACCGGCCCGGCAAAGCGCGCGTGCCGGCGCAGCTTTTGCGCGAGCAACATGTCCGGCGCCACGCCGCGTTCGACCCAGGCTTCGAGAGCGGCCAAGTAGTCCACCGTCTCTGCGCCGCCATGGCCCGGAATGTGGCTTTGCCCCGGAATCATGAAGAGGCGAAAGAAGTCCTGCGTCTGCGCGCGCCCGCCCATCAGCCGCTCGACCGTCTCGTAGTAGCGCACCGGGTTGTTCGGGAACGTGGCCTCGTCTGCCCAGCCCTGGTAGAGGATCAGCTTGCCGCCACGGGCCTTGAAGGCGCGCAGATCGGGGTTGGTGGCGTCGTTGAAGACCCAGGCATAGGGGTAGCGGTAGCCGTTGGCCCAGCGGCTGCCGTAGCGGCCCATGCTGCCGTCTTGCTGCACATAGGCACCGACCCAGGCTTTCTCTGAGCCCGGCAGCGCGCCGGCGGCATAGACGCCTTGCAGCGCTTTCACTTGTTCTGCGCTGAAGCACAGGCCGCCGGCCGTGGCGCCGCATTGCAGTTGGGCGGGCGTGAAGTCGCAGCGGTTGGGGTCTGAGATGATGCCGTCGCGCAGCCCGTCGTCCATGTCGCAACGGGCGACCACGGCGCCGTGCAGCGCCAGCAGTTGCGCCGGGGTCAGCAGCGGCCGGCCGTTCGGTGACAAGGCATCGACGGCCTCGACCAGCCGCGGCCCGACCTCGGGCTGCGCGCTGCCCGGCGTGCCCATCGCAGGCTCGCCGGCGATGATGCCGTCGAAGTCCTGCGGGAAGCGCTGCGCTTCCACCAGGCCTTGCCGGCCGCCGGTGGACCCGCCGATGTAGTAGGCCAGCCGCGCCGGCTTGCCGTAGAACTGCGCCAGCACGGCCCTGCCTGTGATGTTGGTGACGTGGGTGGCGCGAAAGCCGAAGTCGATCTCTCCAGGCACGTTGTCGATGGCCCAGAGGTTGTCGTACATCGTGCCCTTGTGGCCCAGGTCGGCGGCGATGCAGGCATAGCCTCTGATCAGCGCGATCTCGCAGCCTTCGTCCAGGATCCAGCCGCAGCGCCCGCCGCAGCCGGCCTGCATCAGCTTGCCGTTCCACTCCGCCAGCGGCAGCCACATGCGGTAGCCGATGGTGGGCGCGATCTGGCCGTTCACCAGGCAGTGCGCGGGCAGCTCGCTGCCGGCGGGTTTGACGACGGCCGACACCACCAGCGAAGGCGCATCCCGCACCGCCGAGAAGTCATGGCGCACCAGCGTGCCGCAGTGGCTGGACAGCGTGGCCGCCGTGTCCGGCAGGTCGCGCGCCACGCGCAGCCCCAGCACGCTGGTGCGCGCGTCGGCCAGGTCTTTGTGGCGTGCCGCGGCGCGCACGAAGCGCGGTGAGTTGACCCACGACGCGCCCCTGTCCACGTGGTGGCGGCAATCGCCGTCCATCCGCGCAGAGCCGTCCGCCGGAGCGCCGCGGTGGCTGTCGTTCCAGCAGTCCCGCACCCATTGCCAGACATTGCCGCTCATGCCGTACAGGCCGAAGGCGTTGGGCGGGAAGGCATCGACCGGGGCGGTGAAGACATGGCCGTCGCGGCAGGCGAAGGCGCTGTCGGGCACCGTGCGCGACTGTGGGTGCTGTTCTGCGCGGCTCTGGTCTGAGGCGTTGGCAAACGCGCAGGCGTTCTCGCGGTCGTCGCCCCAGTGGTTGGCGCCCTGCGTTCCGGCACGGGCTGCGTACTCCCATTCGGCTTCGGTCAGCAGGCGGTAGGCGTGCCCGGTGCGCGCGCTCAGCCAAGCCACGTAGCGCTGGGCCTCGCCCCAGTGGATGCAGACGGCCGGGTGGCGCCCGGTCTGCGCAAAGCCGGGGTCGCGCCAGGAGCGCGCCGGGTCCACCGCCCAGACGCCGCTGGCCGGGGCCAGCACCGCACAGCCCATGTCGTCGGCCGGCGCCGCGCTGGCGGCCGTGCTGGACGCGACGTAGGCTGCCCATTCATCGCGCGTCACCGCCTGGCGGCCGACGGCGAAAGGCCTTGCGATGTGCACCTCGCGCGCCGGCAATTCGGTGGCGGCGTAGTCCGGCGTCACGCCGAACAGCAGATGCTCGCGCGCGCTGCCGCCCATCGTGAAACGGCCTGCCGGCACGGCCACCAGTTCCGGGCAATCATTGCAGTCGCGCCACACCGCTGGCTGCGCTGGCGTCGGGGCTTCCGTCTGCGCCTGCGCCTGCGTCTGCGTCTGCGCGCAAGCGGGCCATGGCGGCCACATCATCACGAGCAGCAGCGCCCACCAGGCCATGCCGTGCCGCAAGACCGGAAGAAGAGCGCCGCTGCGGCAACGCATCAAGCCACCTCCACGACGCGGCACTAGGCGCGCAGAAAGTCGATGGCCGCCTGGAAGATGCGCGCGCGCGGCTGCTGCAAATGCGCGTAGTCGCCACCACCGGGCACCAGCACGAAGGCTTTGTCCTCGGTGGCGAGCTGCTTGAAGAAGTCGAGCCGGTCCCAGCCGCCCTGCATGTAGTCCTGCTTGCCGGCCGCTACGCCATAAAGCATTAGCGTGGGGCAGTGCAGCCGGGTCGGCAGCACCGAGACGCTGCCCTGCGCGTTCTCGCGCCGTATGCCGTTCGGCGAGCGCGGCTCTTCGGCCTGCATGCGCTGGCCGAGCGCTTGGCGCGCCGCCAGCTCGGTGAATTCGGCCTCCAGGCGGTTGAAGAAGTAGTCGTGCGTGTTGGCCCACCAGGCCTCGGTGGGCGCCGGCAGCACCTTGTTGCCACCGCCGAGTGCCGGGTCCAGCAGCACCAGGCGGCCGATGCGCGCAGCGCGGTCTTCTGCATAGCGCCCGGTGATGCGCCCACCCCAGGACCAGCCGAGCAAGTGCGGGCGGGCATGCCCCTGTTCGCGCAGCCAGTCCAGCACCGCCGCCAGGTCGTCGATGGCCTGCTCTGTCTGCACGGCGAAGGGGTCGTGGTTCAGTTCGGACGCGGCATAGCCGCGCACCGAGAAGGTCAGCGCGCCGAAGCCGGCGGCCACCAGCGCGTCCATCATCGAATAGCCGTGGCCGCCGTCGAAATGGAAGTCGTAGCCCATCTGCCCCGACATGTTGGCGCCCTGCACCAGCACCACCACCTGCTGTGGCCTGGCCGCAAAGCCCTTGGTGCGCACCGACAGCCGGCCGGCCGGGCCGGGGATCATCAAGTCCTGGACATCGCTCATCGTCAGCCCTTTCGCCGGCCGCATTCCGCTGTGGCCCGAGGCACTGTAAGACGCGCTGCAACGGCCCGGTGCTGCCCGATGCCGCGCCACCCGACTGGTGGATAAGCCGGCAAGCCGGCTGTGGCGCCGGGGCCGCCCGCACCTACGCTTGCCGCCCAGTGCAGCCACCCCGAATCACCGCAAGCCCATGAGCGCAGCGCCCGACCTCGAAAACCGTGCCGGCCTGGCCCGCATCACCTGCGGCTGGAAAAAGCCGCACCTGCCGCTGGATCTGGTGCGCCGCTATTGGCGCGACGTGCACAGCCCCGGCATCGCACGAAGGCCGGGCCTGTGGGAATACCGGCACATGCAGTTCGATGCCGTGCGGCCCGACCTCTTTGCGCCGGTGGCCGGCATCGAGATGGCCTGCCCGCCCGACGTGCAACTGCACTGGACATCGGACGTGCGCTATCTCGACCAGGCCGGGCTCGACCTCTTCGGCAGCGTGCCCGGCGCCGAGGTGAAGGCGCTGCTGCTCGGCGACATCGAGCTGATCGTGGACAAGAGCACCACCTACCTGGCCATCGGCGACGCCGCCTGGACGTATGCCGACAGCAGCGGCCAGGCCGCGCCGCAAGGCCCGGCCCGCAAGCCGAGCTTCTCGGTCTTCTTCCGCCAGCGCGGCGCGCAGGCGGCCAGCCGCGCCGGCCTGCGCGCGCTGGCCCGGCGCTGGGCCGCCACGGCCGGTGTGCTGCGCGTGCGGCTGAGCCTCTTCGAAGTGCCCGACATGGAGGCCGAGCGCAAGGCCGGCTACCCGATCAAGACCCATCCGCCGGCGCTGCAATACCAGGCGCTCATCGACCTGATGGTGGAGAGCGACGCGGTTGCCGCCGGCCTGCTGCAGCCGGACGACGCCGCCTTCATCACCACCGCCCATGCCTACCCGGCGCCGGTTGTCTATACAAGCATCTGCCAGGGCCGGCCGACGCTGGTGGGCCTGCGCGGCTGGGCCGCGCACGACGCCATCGAGGCGATGAACGCCGTCAACCAAAAGCAGCCCGCCTTGCTGGAATGGATGTACGGCGGCGTGGCCCAAGGGGGGCCGCTGGCATGAGCGCAGACACGAGCGCAGACATGAGTGCAGACATGAGCGCAGACACCGTCTCCGAACAGTTGATCGCCTTTGCCCGCCGGCAGTCGCAGCAGGGCGTTCCAGAGCAGGCTTTGCACGAGGCCAAGCGTTTGCTGCTGAACCAGTTGAAGGCATCGGTCGGCGCCAGCGACCACCCGGCCGTGCAGGCGCTGCACGGCTGGGCGGCTGCGTCCGGCCCGCCGACGGAGCCAGCGCAGCCCGCCCATGTGCTGTGGCTGGGCACGCCGCTGGCGCCGGCGCAGGCGGCGGTGGTCAACGGCGCGCTGTTCGAGGTGCTGGACTTCCACGACACCTACATCCCCACCTACATGCACGCCGTCTCTGCCGTGCTGCCGGCGGTGCTGGCCGCTGCCGAGGTGCAGCGCCGCAGCGGCCAGGAGCTGCTGGTGGCGCTGGCGCTGGGCCTGGAGATCGAACTGGCGGTGGCCACGCTGTTGATGCCCAGCGGCTACTACCGCGGCCATGTGCCGGCCGGCCTGGCCGGCGGCGTGGGCGCCGCGGCGGCATGTTCCATCCTGGCCGGGCTGGGCGACGCGCAGATGCGCAACGCGCTGGGCCTGGCGATGTGCAGCGCCTTCGGCTGCTATGAATCGGTGGGCAGCGGAGCGCTGGCCTACATCACCGGGATGACGGCGCGTTCGGGCTACACCGCCTTCGAGTTGGCGCAGCGCGGGCTGGATGCGCCGCGCACCGCCTTCGAAGGCGAGAAGGGCATGTTCGCCAGCCACTGCGACGAGCCGCGCGCCAAGATGCCCGGCGTGCTCCAGACCATGGGCCAGCCCTGGCGGCTGTTCGGCCAGAGCTACAAGACGGTGCCCACCGAGACCATCACCCACGCGCCGGTGGAGCTGGTGCTGCAACTGCTGCCGCAGGCCGCGGGGCGCACGGTCGAGCGGCTGACCTTCGGCGTGGAGCCCATCGTGGTGAAGATCGCCAACGAAAGGCGTGAGCGCTTCGGCGCGCCGAAGAGCGAACTCGAAGCCCGCTTCGACCTGCGCCACTGCGCCGCTGCGGCCTGGCTGCGTGGCCGCTTCACGCGGGCCGAGATGCAGCAGGCGGCCTACACCGACCCCGCGATCCTGGACCTGCGCTCGCGCATCGACCTGGTGGCCGACCCGTCTCGCAAGACCTTCGAAGGCGCCTGGCTCGAAGTGCGGTACAGCGACGGCAGCAGCGCACGCGCGAACGTCGATCAATTCCTCGGCACGCCGGGCAACCCGATGAGCGACGCGCAACTCGGCGCGCTGTTCCTGTCGGCCTGTGACGGCCTGCTGCCCGCCGAACAGGCGCGCGCCGCCTTGCAGGCGGTGTGGGCGCTGGACGCCGCCGACACGCTGGCGCCGCTGATGGCGCTGTGCCGGTTGAACCCGGCCGCAACGAAAGCAACGCGATGAGCACCATTGACCTGCCCGGCGGCGAACGCATCTGGTACCGGCGCGAGGGGCGCACGGGCCACGGCACGCCGCTGCTGCACATCCACGGCTCGGCCTTCGGCCACCGCAACTTCGAGAAGCTGAGCCCGCTGATGGCGGCGCACTTCGACCTGATCGATTTCGACCTGCCGGGCTACGGGGACAGCCTGCCCGGCGCCGTGGCGCCGAAGGACATGGCGGGCATTGCCGACACCGTGTTCCGCTTCCTGCAAGCCATCGCCGTGCCCAGGGTGCACCTGCACGGCACGTCTTTCGGCGCGATGATCGGCCTGACGCTGGCTGCCCACCACCCCGAGGCCATCGACCACCTGGTGCTGAGCTGCTTTTTGGCGCGCTACGACAACGCCGCCCGCATGATGCGCGGCACCTGGAAGCGCGCGGCGCGCGACAGCGGCATGGAGGCGGTGGCCGACCTCACCTCGGTGGCCGGCTTTGCCCGCGGCTTCTACGACGGCCCCGGCGCGCAGGCGCAACTGGCCGCGATGCGCGATGCCTTCAGCAAGACCACGGCCGAGGCCTTCATCGCCGGCACCGAAACCATAGAGCGCACCGACCTCAGCCCGCTGCTGTCGCGCATCAGCGCACCCACGCTGCTGCTCGGCGGCGCAGAAGACAACATGACGCCCTACCGGCCGGCCGGCAGCGGCGTGGGCTTTGCGCAGATCGAGGGCTTGATCGCAGGCAGCAAGCTGGTGGTGCTGCCCGGCTGCGGGCACTACCTCGTGATCGAGCAGCCGCAGGCGGCGGCCGAGCAGATCGTCGAATTCATCCGCCCTTGAAATGCGCCGCGGCTATGTCGATGGCGGCTGGGGCCAACTGCACTACCGCACGCTGGGCGCAGGCCCCGAGCCGCCTTTGCTGTGCCTGCACGCCACGGCCTATTCGGGCCAGACCTTCGAGCCGCTGATGCCGCTGCTGGCCGGCACGCGGCGCGTGCTGGCAGTCGATACGCCCGGCTACGGACAGTCCGACGCGCCGCCCGCGCTGCCGACGTTTGCGGCCTATGGCGCGGCGCTGGCCGCTGCGTTGCCGGCGCTGGCGGGGCAGGGGCCGGTGGATCTGTTCGGCTACCACACCGGCGCGATGCTGGCGGTGGAGATGGCGCTGTGCGCCCCTGCGCAGGTGCGCCGGCTGGTGCTGGTGGGCGTGCCCTTCTTCGAAGGCGCCGAGCATGCCACCTGGCGCGAGCGGCTGGTGCACGAGACGCAGCTCGGCAGCAGCTTCGAGCAGTTCCGCGCGCGGTGGGACTACTTCATCACGCAGCGCACGGCAGGCCTGTCTCTGGCGCGCGCCTATGCCTGCTTCGTCGATGAGCTGACAGCCTATCCGCGCGAGTGGTGGGCGCATGCGGCGCTGTTCGAGCACCCGGCCGCCGAGCGGCTGGCGCAGGTGCGGCAGCCGGTGCTGGTGGTCAACCCGGCCAGCGCGCTGGCGGCTGCGTCGCGCCGTGCCGCGGCGCTGCTGCCACACGCGCGAGTGATCGAACGGCCGGACCTGCATGGCGCCGTGTTCGACCTCGGCGCCGAGGTGCTGGCGCAGGTGATGCAGCCCTTCCTCGACGCGCCGCCGTGAGCGCGCAAGATGCCGCCGGCCTCAGCGCCCGGGCAGCGCTGGCCGCACAGCGAGACGGCAGCCTGAGCGCAGAAGCGCTGGCGCGCGCCTGCCTGGCCCGCGTGCAGGCGCGTGACGCCGAGGTGCGCGCCTGGGCCGCGCTCGACCCCGCGCAGGTGCTGGCCCAGGCGCGGGCGATCGACGAGTTGGACGAGTTGGACAAGATGGACGAGATGGGCGAGCGCGGCGCGCAGCAGCCACGCACAGCGCTGCACGGCTTGCCCATCGGCATCAAGGACGTGATCCTGACCGCCGACCTGCCCACCCAGTACAACTCGCCACTGCACAGCGGCTTTCACCCGCGCATCGACGCTGCCTGCGTGCGGCTGCTGCGCCATGCCGGCGCTCTGGTCTTCGGCAAGACCACGACGGTGGAGTTCGGCGCCACAGGCCACAAGCCGCCCACGCGCAACCCGCACGACCTGCGGCGCACGCCGGGCGGATCGTCCAGCGGCTCGGCCGCCGCGGTGGCCGACGGCCAGGTGCCGCTGGCACTGGGCACGCAGACGGGCGGCTCGGTGCTGCGGCCGGCGTCGTACTGCGGCGTCTGGGCCATCAAGCCGACCTGGGGGCTGGTGAGCAACGAAGGCTGCAAGGCCTATGCGCCCAGCCTGGACACGCTGGGCTGGTTTGCGCGCAGCGCGGCCGACCTGGCGCTGCTGTATGGCGTCTTCGACCCCGAGCCGGAGCCTGAGCCGGCGGGCGCAGCGGCCTTCACGCTGGCCGGCGCGCGCATCGCGCTGTGCCGCACGCCGATGTGGCGCCACGCCACGCCGGCCACGCAGGGCGCGATGGCCAGCGCCGCTGCGCAACTGCGCGCCGCAGGTGCGCAGGTGTCGGAACTGGCGCTGCCGGACAGCTTCGACGCGTTGCCTGCGCAGCAGTTGCTGTTGATGCGTGCCGAAGGCCGCGCCACGCTGCTGTGCGAGTACCGCGAGCACCCGCAGTTGCTGGAGCCGAGCCTGCGCGACCAGGTGCTGAACACCGACCGCAGCACGCGCGAGCAGTTGCGCCAGGCCCATCTGCTGGCTGCTGCCGGCCGCGCCGCCTGGGACGGCATCGCCGCCGCCTACGACGCGGTGCTGGTGCCCAGCGCGACAGGCGAGGCGCCGATGGGGCTGGCCTCCACCGGCGACTTCATCTTCAACGGTCTGTGGACGCTGCTGCACGCACCCTGCATCAACGTGCCGGGCTGGGCCGGCCCGGCCGGCATGCCGGTGGGGCTGACGCTGGCCGGGCCGCGCTACGCTGACCGCCGGCTGCTGGCGGTGGCGCGGGCCATGCAGACCGAGTTGCAGTTGTGACTCAATAGGAGCGCGGCAGCCCCAGCACATGCTCGGCCACATAGGCCAGGATCATGTTGGTGGAGATCGGCGCCACCTGGTAGAGCCGGGTCTCGCGGAATTTGCGTTCCACGTCGTAGTCGCAGGCGAAGCCGAAGCCGCCGTGGAATTGCAGGCAGGCGTTGGCGGCTTCCCAGCTTGCCTTGGCGGCCAGGTGCTTGGCCATGTTGGCCTGGGCGCCGCAGGGCTGGTGGGCATCGAACAGCGTGCAGGCCTGCCAGCGCATCAGGTCGGCGGCTTCCACCTCGATGTGTGCCTCGGCAATCGGAAACTGCACGCCCTGGTTCTGGCCGATCGGCCGGCCGAAGACCACGCGGTCTTTCGCGTAGGCGGTGATGCGGTCGATGAACCAGCGGCCGTCGCCGATGCATTCTGCGGCGATCAGCGTGCGCTCGGCGTTCAGGCCGTCGAGGATGTAGCGGAAGCCCTGGCCCACCTGGCCGATGAGGTGCTCATCCGGGATCTCCAGGTTGTCGAAGAACAACTCGTTGGTTTCGTGGTTCACCATGTTGGCGATGGGCCGCACCGCCAGCCCGGCCTGCTGCGCCTGCTTCAGATCGACCATGAAGATCGACATGCCTTCGGACTTGCGCTGCACCTCGGCCAGCGGCGTGGTGCGGGCGAGAAGAATCATCCAGTCGGAATGCTGCACCCGGCTGATCCACACCTTCTGCCCGTTGACCACCCAGCGGTCACCCTTGCGCACCGCCGTGGTCTTGATGCGGGTGGTGTCGCTGCCGGTGCCGGGCTCGGTGACACCCATGCTTTGCAGCCGCCATTCACCGCTGGCGATGCGCGGCAGGAAGTGGCGCTTCTGCGCCTCGCTGCCATGGCGCAGCAGCGTGCCCATGTTGTACATCTGGCCGTGGCAGGCGCCGGAGTTGCCGCCGCTGCGGTTGATCTCTTCCATGATCACGCTGGCCTCGGCCAGCCCCAGGCCAGAGCCGCCGTAGTCCTGCGGGATCATCGCGGCCAGCCAGCCGGCCTTGGTCAACGCATCGACGAAGGCCGCAGGGTAGGCGCGCTCTGCATCCACCTGGCGGTGGTAGGTGGCCGGGAAGTCGGCGCACAGTGCACGCACGGCGTCGCGAATGTCGGCATACCGGTCGGCATACCGGTCGGCGTGCGGGCTGCTGGTCGGTGCGTTCATGCCGACAGCAATGCAATGGCGCGCGCTTCGCTCACCACCTCGGCGTACTTGGCCTGCAGGTCGAAGAGGTTGGCTTCGTGGGGCGCCGGGTCACGGTCGCCACACGCGTCACGCACGACATAGGGCACGAAGCCGTGTTGCAGCGCGTCCAGCGTGCTGGCGCGCACGCAGCCGCTGGTGGAAAAGCCGGCCAGCATCACCGTGTCGCAGCCCATCGCCGTCAGCGTTGCGGCCAGCGATGTGCCGAAGAAGGCCGATGCGTATTGCTTGGTCACCACCACGTCGCCAGGCCGTGGCGCAAGGCTGTCGGCAAAGGCCGCCAGCGGCGAGCCCGGCAGGTAGGCGCGCAAGGCCGGCACCTTGCGGTAGAAGACGCCGCCGTCCAGCCCGCCGGCGCCGTATTGCACGCAGGTGAAGACCACCGGCACGCCGGCTGCACGCGCTGCGCTCGCCAGCCGGATGCCCGACTGAAGGGCCGCCTCGAAGGCGGGTGCATACAGCGGGCTGCCGGGTTCGAGATAGGCCTTGACGACATCGACCAGCAGCAGCACCGGCCGGCGGCCGAAGGGCAGGTGGGCGCCGAAACCGGCTTGGGCATAGTCGGCCAGCAGTGCGTGTTCAGCCATCCGGCAATGCTGCGGCCGGTAACGCCGCGCGTCAACGCAGGCGGCGCGTTTTCCGCAGGTCGGACAACGCCTGCCCGCGGCCTGCCGCGGCGCGGCGCTGCGGGCTATCGTGGCCGTCGCACACCATGCCCACCCTCTACGACAAGCTGTGGCAATCGCATGTGGTCACCGACCATGGCGACGGCAGCGCGCTGCTCTACATCGACCGCCAGTTGCTGCACGAGGTGAGCAGCCCGCAGGCCTTTGCGGGCCTGCGCCAGCGCGGCCTGAAGGTGGCACAGCCGGCCACGCAATTGGCCGTGGCCGACCATGCCGTGCCCACGCGCAACCGCGCTGCGTTTCTGGGCCAGCCCGGCGGCGGCACCGCCGACCCGCAGGCCCGCGCGCAGGTGGCGCTGCTGGACAGCAACACGGCCGAGGCCGGCATCCGCCACATCGCGCTGTCGGACCCGCGGCACGGCATCGTGCACATCATCGGGCCCGAGCAGGGCTTCACGCAGCCGGGCATCACGCTCGTCTGCGGTGACTCGCACACCTCCACGCACGGCGCCTTCGGCGCGCTGGCTTTCGGCATCGGCGCCAGCGAGATCGAATGCGTGCTGGCCACCCAGACGCTGCGCCAGGTGCGCGCGCGCAACCTGCGTGTGCAGGTGCAGGGCGCGCTGGCGGCCGGTGTCTCGGCGAAGGACGTGATCCTGCATGTGGTGGGCACGCTGGGCGCCGCAGGCGCGGTAGGCCATGCCATCGAATATGCCGGCGACACCGTGACGGCAATGGGCATGGCCGCGCGCATGACGCTGTGCAACATGGGCATCGAGGCCGGCTCGCGCAGCGGCATGGTGGCGCCGGACGACACCACCTACGCCTGGCTGCAAGGCCGGCCGATGGCGCCGAAAGGGGCGGCCTGGGAGCGCGCGCTCGACCACTGGCGCACGCTGGCCAGCGACGCCGACGCCCACTTCGACCGCATGCTGACCATCGACGCCGCGGCGCTGGCACCGCAAGCCACCTGGGGCACCAGCCCCGACCAGGTGCTGCCCATCACCGGCCGCGTGCCTGACCCGGCGGCAGCGGCAGACGAGGCAGGCGCACGCAAGATCGAGCGCGCGCTGCACTACATGGGCTTGAAGCCCGGCACGGCCTTGCAGGACATCGCGCTGGACCATGTCTTCATCGGCTCGTGCACCAACGGCCGCATCGAAGACCTGCGCGCCGCCGCCGCGGTGCTGGCCGGGCGGCACAAGGCGCCGCATCTGCGGGCGCTGGTGGTGCCCGGCTCGGGCCTCGTCAAGCGCCAGGCCGAAGCCGAAGGGCTGGACCGCATCTTCAGCGCCGCCGGCTTCGAGTGGCGCGACGCCGGCTGCTCGCTCTGCGTGGCGATGAACGACGACCGCCTGGGCAGCGGCGAGCGCTGCGCATCCACCTCCAACCGCAACTTCGAAGGCCGCCAGGGGCCGGGCGCGCGCACCCACCTCGTGAGCCCCGCCACCGCCGCGGCCAGCGCCGTGCTGGGCCATCTGGCCGACGTGCGGGCGCTGCTGGGCTGAGGCAGCCGGAACAGCCCATGCAAGCCTTCACCACGCTGCGCTCGGTGGCCGCGCCGATGCCCGATGCCGACATCGACACCGACATCATCTTCCCCGCGCGCTTCCTGACGCTGACGCAAAAGGCCGGCCTGGGCGGCTGTGCCTTCCATGACCAGCGCTTCGACGCTTCAGGCCAGGAGCGGGCCGACTTCGTGCTGCACCGCGCGCCGTGGCGCGGCGCTCGGATTCTGCTTGCCGGCGCCAACTTCGGCTGCGGCTCCAGCCGCGAACAGGCACCCTGGGCGCTGGCTGACCTGGGCCTGCGCTGCATCATCGCGCCCAGCTTCGGCGACATCTTCGAGGCCAACTGTCTGCGCAACGGCATGCTGCCCATCCGCCTGGCAGGCGCAGCCCATGCCGCGCTGCTGACCGATGCGCTGGCCGCGCGCCCGTTGCAAGTGGACCTGGCCGCGCTGACCATCACGCGTGACAACGGCGAGGTGCTGCCCTTCGCCATGCCCCCAGCGCAGCGCGACAGCCTGCTGGCCGGGCTGGACGAGATCGACCTGCTGCTGCGCGAACAAGGCGCACGCATCGCCGCCTTTCGCGCCGCACAGCAGCAGCGCATGCCGTGGCTGCATCAGCCCGCCCGGCCGCCCCAAGGGGGAGTCTCGGAGTGCGCAGCACGAAGCTTCTCCAATGACCCCGGCGGCACCGCCGCCTTGCCCGATTGAGACGCCCATGGCCAACCCCGTTCTTCGCGAAACCCTGCAACGCGGCGAGTTCCTCGTCGTCCCCGGCGCGCAGGACATGATCGCCGCGGCGATGGTCCGCAAGGTCGGCTTCCCGGTCGTCTATGGCAGCGGCTACTGGCTCACCGCATCGGCGCTGGGCCTGCCCGACGCCGGCATCGCCAGCTACACACAGATGCTGGACCGCATGTCCACGCTGGTGCAAAGCAGCGGCGGCGCGGCCGTGATCGCCGACGCCGACACCGGCTACGGCGGCCTGCTCAACGTGCAGCACACGGTGCGCGGCTACGAGGCCGCGGGCGTCACCGCCATCCAGTTGGAAGACCAGGAGTTTCCGAAGAAGTGCGGCCACACGCCCTACAAGCGCTGCGTGAGCACCGACGAGATGGTGGCCAAGATCCGGGTGGCCTGCGCGGCGCGGCAGGACAAGGACAACTTCCTCGTCATCGCCCGCACCGACGCCCGCGCAGCCGACGGCGTGGACGCCACGCTGCGCCGCATCGAGGCCTACGACAAGGCTGGCGCCGACATCCTGTTCTTCGAAGCCCCGCAGTCGGAAGAAGAGATGCGCCGCGCCTGCGCCGCCACCGCCAAGCCCATGCTGGCCAACATGGCCGACGGCGGCAAGACACCCATCCTGCCGGCAGCCACGCTGAAGGAGATCGGCTACGCGCTGGCGATCTACCCGTCGATGACCAGCCTGGTGGCCGCCGCCGCGATGGAGCGCGCGCTGCTGGCGCTGAAGGCGCAGGGGCTGAGCCAGGTGCCGGAGGTGCCGATGTTCGACTTCATGGAGTTCTGCCGGCTGATCGGGTTCGAGGAGGTGTGGGCGTTCGAAAGGGAGTGGGGCGCTGGAGGGTGAGTGAATCGACCGTGGACTCAAGCGCATCCGGAAGCCGAAGACGACGCGCGCGGTCCAACGCGGCCAGCGGGGCTCCGGTCTGGCTTTTTTCCCGGCTCATGGCCGTTGGCCCTTGGATGATCGCTTGCGCTTGGCCGGGGCCGGTGGCTGCGCCATCCAGTCTTCCAGTGGCAGGCCGGCAACGAGATCGAAGTGGCGCAGGTTGTGGGTCACCAGCGTCAAGCCCTCGGCCAGTGCGTGCGCGGCAATCTGCGTGTCCAGCTCGCCGATGGGCGTGCCGGCGCGGCGGTGCGCGTCCTTCAGCGCACCATACCGGTCTGCAGCCCGCGACGACCACGGCAGGTTGGGCAGTTGCAGCAGGAAGTGGTCGATGAGGCTGCGCCGCCGGTCGTCTTCGGCCATGCCGGCTTGGCCGTAGCGCAACTCGGCGCGCGTCAGGACCGAAATGGCAACGGTCTGCTGCAACAAGCCCTGGCTGACGCGCCCCTCCAACCCTGGCGAACTGCGCCGCAGGTAATAGCTGACGATGTTGGTGTCCAGCAGGTGAACCAGGCTCACCGTGCCCAGCCTGCCAGCGGATCCCCACGCGGCGCGTCATCGCGGGGCGGCACGAATTCGTCGCCGGGTGGCAGGCTGTGCAATTCACTCAGAAAGGCTTGCAGCGCATCGGCATCGGGCTTGGGCGTCAGTGTGATCTCGCCGGTGTGCGGGTTGCGGCTGATCCACATCTCCCGCGTATCCACACGGAAGGCTTTGGGCAGGCGCACTGCCTGGCTGTTGCCGGTGGTGAAGACCCTGGCGGTTGCGGACATGAAGGCCTCCGTTGAGTCGTATATACGAAAACGTATCTATTCTAGGTGAGGTTTCATTCAAGCCGCCAGCACCCTCTGCTCGCCCCGTCTGCCGCCCTGCCGCTGTCGCCCCATCAACACCCAATACACCCCCATCCCCAACCCCACGCCCACGAACCAGGCAAGGTCGTAGATCACCTTGAACACCCCCGGCACGCCCGCGAACGCCTGCGGAAACGCCACCGCCAGGAACCCCGGCAGGTTGGGCAGCACACCGGCGGCGAAGGCGGCCAGCGCGGCCGGGTTCCAGCCGGCGCGGTAGTGGTAGCGCCCGTCGGTGCGGTACAGGTCCGCCACGTCGATGTGCGTGCGCCGCAGCAGCCAGTAGTCGGCGATCATGATGCCCAGCACCGGGGCCAGCAGTGCGCCGTAGCCGATCAGCCAGGTGAAGATGTAGCCGCCCGAGGATTCGATCAGCTTCCACGGCATCATCGCCACGCCCAGCACGGCGGTCAGCGTGCCGCCGCGCGCGAAGTTGATGTGCCGCGGGAAGATCGCCGCAAAGTCGTAGGCCGGGCCGACGACGTTGGCCGCCAGGTTCACGCACAGTGTGTCGATGGTGATGATGGCCAGCCCGATGGCCACCGCGGCGCCTTCCATCCGGCCGGCCAGGTCCACCGGGTCCCAGATGGCCTTGCCGTAGATCGTGATGGTGGCCGACGTGACGGCGATGCCGGTGAACGCCAGCAGCCCCATCGGCAGCGGCAGCCCCAGGCTCTGGCCGATGACCTGGTCACGCTGGCTGCGCGCGAAGCGGGTGAAGTCGGGGATGTTCATCGCCAGCGTGGACCAGTAGCCGCACATCGCGGTGAACGACGGCCAGAACAGCGTCCAGAACTGCCCCGCCTTCTTGCCGCCCTCGACGAACTGCGATGGCGCGTTCAGCAGCGGCCCAAAGCCGTCTGCGCGCCGCCAGGCCCAGGCCAGCAGCGCCAGCACGATGAGCACCTTGACCGGCGCGGTGATGCTTTCCACCCAGCGCACCGACTCCGGCCCGCGCGCGATGAACCACAGGTGCAGCGCCCAGAACACGATGAAGCTGCAGAGCTGCCCGGGGTCGATGCCGATCCAGCCCATCCTGGCGCCGACCAGCGCGCCGCCGCTGGCGATGTTGCCGATGGCGTAGATCGCGCTGCCGCCCACCCAGCACTGGATGCCGAACCAGCCGCAGGCCACCACCGCGCGCAGCAGCGCCGGCAGCTTGGCGCCGCGCACGCCGAACGAGGTGCGCACCAGCACCGCGAAGGGGACCGCGTACTTCGCGCCCGCGTGGCCGTTCAGCAGCATGGGCACGAGAACGATCACGTTGCCCGCCAGCACCATGCCGGCCGCCTGCCAGGCAGAGAAGCCCTGGTCGATGAGCCCGGCCGCCAGCATGTAGCCGGGGATGCACACCACCATGCCGATCCACAGCGCCAGAAAGTGCCAGGCCGTCCAGTTGCGGTGCGCGTCGTCGGTGGGCGCGAGGTCCGGGTTCCACAGTTCGGCTGAGCGCTGCGCCGCGCTGCGCGGGTCATTCGGCATCGTCGTCTCCAGAAGCCGCCAGGAACGATGGGCCGGCGCGCCAGGCGGCGGCGGCCGGCGCTTCCTTCAGCACCTCGACGGCATGGCGGTGCACCGCCTGCACGTCGATGGCGTCGCCGCAGGCGTGGCGCTCGCGCCGGTCCCACCAGGGGCCGAGCACGCTGTCGTCGCGCGCGTGCTGCCAGGCGGCGAACAGGTGGCCGCCGTCGTCACGTGGGGTGAAGGGGCCGGGTGGCTGCGCGGCCGTGCGCCGCGTGGGCTCCACGCGGCACTGCCACAGCGCGGGCCGGCGCGCTGCCAGCGCCGGTGCCAGCGCACTGCCGGCGCCGCTGCCCTCGATGTCGGCCTCGGCGATGCCGGCCGCCAGCAGGCCGTGCTCGACGGCGTCCAGCAGGCTGGCGTCGTCGATGTGCGCCGTGGCGGCCGACTCGCCATGCCCCGGCAGCGACGGCGCCAGCACCGGCCGCAGGCCGGCCAGGCGCTGCATCTGCGCATCCAGCGAGCGCGGCCCGCCGGGCGATGGGTGCAGCAGCACCAGCGGGCGCCCGGCGCCGCCACTGGCGCCGCGCAGGTGCTGCGCTGCACCTGCGGTCTGCGCGAAGGCATCCGCCACGCGTGACGGCGGCAGGCCGCTGTCGCGCGGCGGCGGTGCGGCGCTGGCGGGCCGGCCGGCCAGCAACGCCGCCCACAGCCGCTCCGCGCAGGCATCGGCTTGCTGCGGGAGCCGTGCAAGCTGCACCCCGGGCGGCGGCTCGCCCAGTCGCTGGAGGTGTGGTGCCAGCACGTCGTCGGGCCGCGCGCCGATCAGCGCCGGCACTTGCAGCCGCGCCACCCAGGCGGCCGCGTCGGTGCACAGCGCGGCGCGATAGGCGGCGAAGTGAGCGCGGCGGTGGCCGCTGGCGCGCAGCAGGTCCAGCGCGCTGTCGTGCAGGCTTTGCGCAGCCGGCAGCGGCCGCCACAGCCGGGCGCCCACGCCGCGGTGGTGCCATGGGAAGAACAGCGCCTGGTCGCGCACGCGGCTCCACACGCTGGCCATGTGGCCGCCGTCGATGCGCGGCTCGAAGGCCGGCAGGTAGGCCGGCAGCAGCATCGCGCGCTCGGCGGCGTCGAAGCTGCTCACGCCGTCCAGCACCAACTGGCTCACGCGCCGCGGGTGGCGCACCGCCAGCGCCAGCGCGATGGCCGCCCCGGTGTGGCTGCCGTAGAGCGCGGCCTGTGCAATGCCCAGCGCGTCCAGCGTGTCGCGCAGCGCATCGGCTTGGTCTTCGATGTCGGGCGCCGGCAGGTGCAGCGGGTCGGACAGGCCGAAGCCAGGCGTGTCCGGTGCATAGAGCGCCAGCCCGGCGGGGCCTTGCTGCATCAACGGCAGCAGTGCAGCCGACGAGCGTGGCGATGCGTGCAGCAGCAGCACAGCCGGGCCGGCGCCGCAGTGCAGGTAGTGCACGCTGCGGCCCCGGACATCGATGCAGTGGCGTGTGATGTGCGGCGGCATTGGCAGCCATCTTCGCGGCGTGGCTGCCGCCGGGCCAGCGCGCGGTGCCGCTGCTTCCGCAGGTCGGATAAAGCCCAGCGCCGATGCAGGCTGCGTTGCGCCGCTCGCCGAACATCCGGCTCCATGCAGGGCAGCATCGACATCGTCGTCAATCTCTTCACACCGCAAGAGGTGGCCGCCGGCCAGACCGGCTTCGACGCCGCCTTCACCAGCCAGGTGCGCATGCCCGAGGCCTACAAGGCCGGCGTCGAGATGGACGAGTACCTGCGCAAGATGGACCGCGCGGGCATCGAACGGTCACTGCTCATCGCGGTGCGCGCTGGCGACCTGGCGATGAAGGGCTCGTTCGAGATTCCGTACGAACAGGTGGCGCAGTGGTGCCGCAAGCACCCCGACCGCTTCAGCGGCCTGGCCGGCATCGACCCCTATCGCGGCATGCAGGGCCTGCGTGACCTGGCGCATGCGGTGCAGGAGCTGGGCTTCGTCGGCGCCCACCTCTACCCGCACTGGTTCAAGCTGGCGCCCGACCACGCGCTCTACTACCCCTACTACGCCAAGTGCTGCGAGCTGGACGTGCCGCTGATGATGCAGGTGGGCCAGAACCTGATCTATCAGAAGGAAGTGCGTTTGCCCAGCGTGGCCCGGCCCATCCTGCTGGACCAGGTGGCCATCGACTTCCCCGAGCTGCGGCTGCTGGGCATCCACATCGGCGTGCCCTGGACGGACGAGATGATCGCGATGGCCTGGAAGCACGCCAACGTCTATATCGGCATCGATGCCTACGCGCCCAAATACCTGCCCGCGGCGCTGAAGCACTACATGAACAGCTACGGCGCGCACAAGGTGCTGTTCGGCACCGACTGGCCGGTAATCGACCCCGAGCGTGCGGTGGCCGAAATGGCCGAGCACCGCTTCAAGCCGGAAGCGCTGCGCCGCGTGATGCGCGACAACGCACTGGCCGTCTTCAAGCTGCCCGGCTGAAGTTCCATATGACCTGCACAGGAGGACCGCCATGCCCACGCTGAACCGAAGAGTCTTTGCCCAGGGCTGCGCCGCCGCATTGGCGCTGCCGTTCGCCACGGCGCGCGCGGAAGACGACATCGTCGTCGGCGCGCTGGTGCCCATCACCGGCACCTTTGCCGCGTCCGGCATCCAGTACCACAGCGCGCTGAAGCTGGCGCAGGACGACATCAACGCCGCAGGCGGCATCAAGGGCCGCAAGCTGCGCATCGCGTTCGAGGACACGCAGGCCAACAACAGCGTGGCGGTGAATGCCTTCGTCAAGGTCGTCAAGCAGTACAAGCCGCCGTTCATCTTCCTGCCCGCCCTCAGCACGCAGGCGCTGGCGATGGAGCCCGAGGTGGCCAAGGCGCAGGTGGCGGCGCTGTTCGGCGGCGGCGCCATCGCGCTGCAGGAGCGCAAGAACCCGTGGATGTTCCGCGTGCGGCCGGCCGACAACCTGCAGTCCGGCGCAATGGCCTACGGCATCGTCGAGGTGCTGAAGAAAAAGAAGCCCGGCCTGCTCTACGCGCAGGACGACTACGGCACCGGCGCCGCCGCGGCGCTGGAGGCCATGCTCGCGCAGCAGGGCGTGCCCGTCACCGCAAAGGAGTCCTTCAGCCCGCGCGACAACGACTTCTCGGCCCAGTTGTTGGCGCTGAAGAACAAGGGCGTGGACGTCATCGTCAGCATCAACTACAACCGCGACGGCGCGCTGATCCTGAAGCAGCGCAAGAGCCTGGGCCTGGACATCCCGGTGGTGGCAGGCACCGGCATGGCGGCGCCTGCCACGCTGGAGCTGGTGGATGCGGCCGAGCTGGCCGGCGTCTATTGCACCGCAGACACGGTGCTGGGCGATGCCATCAGCCCGGCCAGTGCCGATTTCGTCAAGCGCTTCCAGGCGGCCTACAACTTCCGGCCCGATTCATTCGGCGCCGCCTACTACGACGCTGCCTTCATGCTGGCCGACGGCCTGCGCAAGGTGGGGCCAGATGCCGAGAAGCTGCGCGGCCACTTCGGGGCGCTGAAGGGCTTCAAGGGCGTGGCCCGCACCTACAGCATCGACCCCGCCACCAACAACCTGGCGCACAGCGTGGTGCTGGTGTCCTTCAAGCCCGGCAGCAAAGACTACGTGCTGGTCGGCAACTATCCCAAGGCCTGAACCCAAGCCGTGGCGCAGCTTCTGCAACTGGTGATCAACGCGGTCGCGCTGGGCAGCCTGTATGCCGTGGTGGCGCTGTCGTTCGAGATTGCTTACGAGGCGACAGGCGTCGTCAACTTCGCCACCGGGCAACTGGTGACCATCGGCGCGCTGCTCGGCGCCAGCGCGGTGGCCTATGCGGGGGCGCAGCTCGGTGCCGGCGGCGCTGCGCTGCAGTTCGGCGCGGCCTACGGCCTGGTCTTCGCCGGCATGGCGGTGCTGGGGCTGCTGTTCTTCGTCGGCGTCTTCATGCCCTTGCGCAAGCAGCCGGTGCTGACCATCATCATCGGCACCATCGCCATCGGCATCTCGGTGCAGAACGTGGCGCAACTGGTGTGGGGGCCGCTGCCCATCAGCACCCGTTCACCGGTGGGCACCGGCACGCTCAACCTGGCCGGCGCGGTGGTCTCGCTGCACGCGCTGTACACCATTGCGCTGGCGGCGCTGCTGATCGGCGCGGTGTACCTGCTGCTCTACCGCTCGGCGCTGGGCAGCCGGCTGCGCGCGCTGGCGCAGGATCCCGAGGCAGCGCGGCTGATGGGCATCCGCGTGCACCGCCTGTACGCGCTGACGTGGGTGCTGGTGTGCCTGCTGGCCGGCATTGCGGGGCTGCTGCTGGGGCCGCTGTGGTTCATCGATGTGGGCATCGGTGACGGGGTGGGCCTGAAGGCCTTTGCGGCGGCCATCATCGGCGGCTTCGGCAGCGTGCCGGGCGCCATCATCGGCGGGCTGCTGGTGGGCCTGGCCGAGATGCTGGGCGCGTCTTACGTCTCGTCGGCCTACAAGGACGCCATCGTCTTTGCGCTGATGTTCCTGTTCCTGCTGGTGCGGCCGCAAGGGCTGTTCGGCGAACGGGTGGCGGACAGGGCATGACCGTGGCTTCTCCTGAAGCGCCTGCGGCGCCTCCCCCCCGGGGGCAACGCCAGCGGCCCGGCAAAGCCGGTTCTGCGGCGTTCGCCGGGCCTGGCACCCGACTGTGGCTGCCAGCGCTGGCTGCCTTGGCTGCGCTGGCCGCGCCCTTCGTGATCAGCGACTACAACCTGCGCGTGCTGGTGCTGGCGCTGCAGTCGGCCATCGCCGTCATCGGCCTGGCCATCGCGTTTGGCTGGGCCGGCCTGATCCAGCTCGGCCAGGCGGCGTTCATCGGCGTGGGCGCCTACACCTCGGCGATCCTGGCGCTGCGCTTCGGGCTGGGCTTCTGGGTCACGCTGCCGCTGGCCATGGTGGCGGCGGCGCTGCTGGCGCTGGTGCTGGCGGTGCCGCTGCTGCGCCTGCGCGGCCACTACCTGGCGCTGGCCACCGTGGGGCTGAACGTCACGGTGGAGATCGTGATGAAGAACTGGGTCGGCCTGACCGGCGGCTACGACGGGCTCAGCGGCATCCCCGACTTCGCCGTCTTCGGCCACCGGTTGGCGGGTGATCTGCAGTGGTACTTCGTCTCGCTGGCCTTCCTGGCCGCGGTGGCCTTGTTTGCGGTGCTGCTGCGCCGCTCGCGCTACGGCCGCGCGATGATCGCTGTGCGTGACGATGAAACAGCGGCCGGCACCTCCAGCGTGGCGGTGGTGCGCACCAAGGTGCTGGCATTCGTGATCGCCAGCGCGCTGGCGGCGCTGAGCGGCGTGCTGTACGCCCACTACGCGCACTACATCTCGCCGCAGGATTTCGATCTGGCGCGCTCGGTCACGTTGCTGGTGATGCTGATCGGCGGCGGCGAGATGTCCATCGCCGGCGCGGTGCTCGGCGCCATCGTGCTCAGCTTCGCGCCCGAGTGGCTGCGCTTCGTCGGCGACGCCTATCTCGCGGTGTTCGGCGTGGCGGTGCTGCTGATGCTGGTGTGGATGCCGCAGGGCATGGCCGGCGCACTGCAACAGTGGCTGGCACGCCGCCGGGCCCGCCATGCTTGACGTGCCGCACGTGCCTGACGCGCCGCACGCGCCGCACGCGCCGCACGCGCCTGACGCCCACCAGCGCGCCATCCTCAGCGTGCGCGGGCTGTCGCGCCGCTTCGGCGGGCTTCAGGCCGTCAACGCGCTGGACCTGGAGGTGCACCAGGGCCGGCTGCTGGCCTTGATCGGCCCCAACGGTGCGGGCAAGAGCACCACCGTCAACCTGCTGGCCGGCGTGCTGGCGCCCAGCGCAGGCAGCATCACGCTGGCCGGCGCCGACATCACCGGCAGGCCGTCGCACGCGGTGGCGCGCGCCGGGCTGGTGCGCACCTTCCAGAACGGCCGGCTGTTCACGCGGCTGCCGGTGCTGGAGAACGTGCTGGTCGGCGCCGATGCGCGCTTCGCTTCCGGCTTCTTCAGCAGCCTCGTGCGCAGCCCGCGCTTTCGCGCCGAAGAGCGCGCCATGCGCGAGCGCGCGATGGCACTGCTGGGCGACCTGGGTCTGGCCGCCGACGCCCACCGCGAGGTGCGCGAACTGCCCTATGGCAAGCAGCGCAAGATCGAGATCGCCCGCGCGCTGATCCTGGAGCCGCGCGTGCTGATGCTGGACGAGCCGGCCGCGGGCCTGAACTCCGGCGAGGTGGAAGAGCTGATCGCCTATGTCCACGGCCTGCGCGCCAGGGGCCTGAGCATCCTGCTGATCGAGCACAACATGGGCCTGGTGATGCGCCTGGCCGACCGCATCGCGGTGCTCAACTTCGGCCAGTTGATCGCCGACGGCACGCCGGCCGACGTGCGCAACAGCGAGGCCGTGATCGAGGCCTATCTCGGCCGCCGGCAGGCCGGGCAAGCGGCCACCGCCGCGCCGGCCGGCGCTGCCGCAGCGCAGCGGCCGGCGTCACTGGCCGGCCAGGCGCCGGCATGACCATGCTGCGCATCGACGGCCTGTCCGTCGCCTACGGTGCCGTGCAGGCGCTGCAGGCCGTGTCGCTGGACGTGCAGCGCGGCGAGTGCGTTGCGCTGCTGGGCAGCAACGGCGCCGGCAAGACCACGCTGCTGCGCTGCATCTCGGGGCTGGTGCGTGCCGGCGCGGGCAGCGTGCAGTTCGACGGCGCGCCGCTGGCGGGGGTCAGCCCAGAGCAGCGCGTGCGGCTGGGGCTGGCCCATGCGCCGGAACGGCGGCGTATCTTTCCCGGCCTCACGGTCCTCGAAAATTTGGAGGTCGCCACCGCCGGCTGGCGCCGCTGGCGGCAGCCCATCACCGCCGATCTGGAGCGCGTGTTCGGCCTGTTCCCCAGGCTTCAGGAGCGGCGCACGCAACTCGGCTGGTCGCTCTCGGGCGGCGAGCAGCAGATGCTGGCCATCGGCCGCGCGCTGATGTCGCGCCCCAAGGTGCTGCTGCTCGATGAACCGTCTCTCGGCCTGGCGCCGCTGCTGTCGGAGGAGGTCTATGCGCAGCTTGCGGCGATCAACCGGCAGATGTCGCTGACGATGTTGATCGTCGAGCAGAACACCGCGATGGCGCTGAGCGTGGCGGCCCGCGCCTATGTGCTGGAACATGGGCAGGTGGTGCTCAGCGGCGCCTCTGCCGAACTGCTGGACCACCCGCGGGTGCGCGAGGCCTACCTGGGAGCCTGACGATGGATGCGACCAGTCCACCGAGCCTTCCGAGCCTTCCCCCTGGCTTCTCTTCGCTCACCGTCGGCAGCGGCATCCGCGCTGCGGCGCTGCGCGCGCCGGCCAAGCCGGCCGTGATCTGCGGTGAGCGCAGCCGCAGCCACGGCGGGCTGGTGGAAGCGATGAACCGCGTCGCCAATGCCGTGCTGGGCCTGAAGCTCGGCGCAGGCCAGAACGTGGCCCTCATCGCGCCGAATTGCCTGGAGACCATTGAGATCGTCGCCGGTGTCTCCGACATGGGCGGCGCTGTCGCCACGCCCAACCCCAAGCTGAGCCCGGGCGAGCTGGCCGACATCTGCAACGACGCGCAGGCCCGCATCCTGTTCGTCCACCCCGACGTGCAGTTCGACCGCGCGGCATTGCAGACGGTGGAGCATGTCGTCACGCTGGGCCCCGACTACGACGCGCTGCTGGCCCGCGCCGCACCGGCCTTCACGCCGCCGCCGGTGGCCGAATGGAGCACCTTCTCCATCCCTTACACCTCGGGCACCACCGGCCGGCCCAAGGGCGTGATGCTGCCGCACCGCTCACGCACGCTGGCCTATCTGAGCTACGCGGCCGAGTACGGCATCTATTCGCCCGACGACCACTACCTGGCCTTCGCGCCGATGTGCCACGGCGCCGGCCTGGCATTCGCCACGGCGGCGGTGTTCACTGGCGGCACGGTCGAGATCCTGCCGAAGTTCGAGCCAGAGCAGGTGCTGCGCGCGCTGCATTCCGGCCGCGTCACCGGCATGTTCACGGTGCCCACGCACTACCACGCCTTCTTCAGCCTGCCACCTGCGCTGCTGGACAGCCTGCGCGGCCACCGGCTGCGCGGCATCGTGGCCAACGCGGCGCCTTTGCCGCAGACCATGAAGCAGCAGATCGTCGATTACTTCGGCCCCGGCCTGCTGCACGAAACCTATGGCTCCACCGAAGCCGGCGTGGTGAGCAACCTGCGCCCGCAAGACCAGTTGCGCAAGGTCAATTGCGTCGGCCTGCCTTTCATCGGCAACCAGGTGCGGCTGCTGGGTGATGACGGGCAGCCGGTGGCGCGCGGCGAGGTGGGTGAACTGTTCAGCACCTCGGCCTGTTTGTTCGCCGGCTACTGGGGCAACCCGGCCGCCACGCGCGAGGCCTACACGCTGCTCGACGGCACGCCCTGGGTCAGCGTGGGCGACCTGGCGCGGCAGGACGACGAGGGCTATCTCTACATCGTCGATCGCAAGAAGGACATGGTCATCACAGGCGGCGTCAACGTCTATCCGCGCGAGGTGGAAGCGGTGCTGGACCAGCACCCCGCCGTGCTGGAAAGCGCCGTCTTCGGCGTGCCCGACGCGCGCTGGGGCGAGCAGTTGGTGGCTTGCGTGGTGCTGGCGCCCGGCGCCGCCGCCGAGCCTGCGGCGCTGATCGACTTTCTGAAGCCGCGGCTGGCGCCGTACAAGTGCCCGAAGCAGGTGCTGCTGGTGGCTGCCCTGCCGCGCAACGCCAACGGCAAGGTGCTGAAGCGGGAGTTGCGCGCCGAACACGGCCAGTCCGAGTGACCGGCCTCGCCGGCCCGCGGATAAAACGCCTTGCCGATGTCGCCGCCGGCACCGGCCATTTCCACAATCACGCACTTCATGCGTTGAAGCACAGGTGAGCACATGGCATATCGACTGGGCGTGGACGTGGGCGGCACCTTCACCGACCTGCTGTTGTTCAACGACGCCGACGGCGGCTTCTGGCGCCACAAGACACCTTCCACCCCGCACGACCAGTCAGAAGGCGTGATGGCCGGCGTGGCCGCCATCTGCGCCCAGGCCGGCATTCCGGCATCGGCGGTCGATGTCTTCCTGCACGGCACCACGGTCGCCACCAACGCGGTGCTCGAAGGCAAGGGCGCGCGCGTCGGCCTGGTGGTGACGCAGGGCTACCGCCAGGTGTTGCAGATCGCGCGCTCGCTGGTGCCCGGCGGGCTGGCAGCGTGGATCGTCTGGCCCAAGCCGGAGCCGATGGCGAAGCTGGAAGACACGGTCGAAGTGCGCGGCAGGCTCGACGCGCGTGGACGTGAGCTGCACCCGCTGGACGAAGCCGACGTGCGCGCGCAACTGGCCCGGCTGAAGGCGCGCGGTGTCGAGGCGCTGACCGTCTCGCTGATGAACGCCTATGTCGATGGCCGGCACGAGGCGCGCATCGCAGAGATCGCAGCCGAGCTGATGCCCGACGTGCCGGTGTCGCTGTCGCACCAGATCCTGCCCGAGATGCAGGAGTACGAGCGCACGCTGACGACGGTGGCCAATGCCGCGATGCGCCCCGTCGTCGGCCGCTATGTGCGCAACCTGCGCGCGCGGCTGCGCGAGCTGGGCATGAAAGGCCGCATCGCGCTGCTGCGCTCCGACGGCGGGCTGATGTCGTCGGAGATCGCCGAGACGCAGCCGGTGTCGCTGCTGATGTCCGGCCCGGCGGGCGGCGTGACAGGCGCGCTTTGGGTGGCACGCCATGCCGGCATCGGCAACATCCTGACGCTGGACGTGGGCGGCACCAGCACCGACGTGGCGTTGATCGAGAACGGCGAGCCGCGGCTGGTGCGCACCACCGATGTCGGACACCTGACGGTGCGCGTCTCTGCGCTGGACGTGAAGACGGTGGGCGCAGGCGGCGGCAGCATCGCGAAGATTCCTGCGCTGACCAAGGCGCTGCGGGTCGGCCCCGAATCAGCCGGCGCCGCACCCGGCCCGGCCTGCTACGGCCGCGGCGGCACGCTGGCCACCGTGACGGACGCCAACGTGGTGCTCGGCTACCTGCCCGAGAACCTGCTCGGCGGCAGCTTCAAGCTCGACCGCGACGCCGCCCGCACTGCCGTGCAGGCGGTGGCAGACGCGATGGGCGTGGGCCTGCTGGAGGCCGCGCGCGGCATCATCGACATCGTCAACGAGAACATGTTCGGCGCCTTGCGCATGATCAGCGTGCAGCAGGGCTACGACCCGCGCGATTTCGCGCTGATGGGCTTCGGCGGCGCCGGCCCGCTGCATGTCAACGCAGTGGCGCGGCTGATGGGCTCGTGGCCCGCCATCTCGCCGGTGTCGCCCGGTGTGCTGTGTGCATTGGGCGACGCCACCACGCGGATGCGCGCCGAGACCGCGCGCTCTTATTCGCAGCTGATCTCGCGCAGCAGCGACGCCGACGTGGCCGCACTGCTGGAGACCATGGGCGCCCAGGTGCGCGACACGCTGGTGGCCGACGGCGTGCCGGCGGCCGAGATCGAATTGCGCTTCGAGGCCGACCTGCGCTATGCAGGCCAGGCCTTCGAGGTGCCGCTGCCAGTGATGCAGGCCGACTTCAACGCCGCGGGCCCGGGCAACCCGGGCCTGGCCGCGGTGGACTCGGCCTTCCATGCCGCGCACCAGAAGCTCTTCACCTTCAGCATGGACACCGAGACCGAACTCGTGAACCTGCGCGCCATCGCACTGGGCAAGGCGCCCGAATTGCCCGCGCTGGAATTGCGAGAAGGCAATGGCAACCCGGTTGCGGCCAAGCTGCGTGAGCACCAGATGTGGGCCGACGGCGGCTTCAAGCCGGCAGTGATCTACGACCGCAGCAAGCTGCTGGCGCAGGATCTGATTCCCGGCCCGGCCATCGTCTGCGAAATGGATTCCACCACCGTGATCCTGGCCGGCTTTGCCGGCAAGGTGGACCGCCACGGCAACATCCTGATCAACCCCGTCTGAACCGGAGCCGACGCCATGCCCGCCCGCATCATCGAAAGCAACACCGCGCCGCTGCCGAGCGCGGCGGTCGATCCGGTCACGCTGGACATCATCGAGAACGCGCTGCGCAATGCGCGTGTCGAGATGGACGCCACGCTGTTCCGCACCGCGCTGTCGCCCGGCATCCGCGAGCAAGGCGATGCCTTTCCACTCATTGCCGACCGCCAGGGCCGCATGGTGGTGGGCCAGTTCGGCTCGTTCCTGGGCGGCTTTCTGCGCGGCTACGACGACGCCATCGAAGAAGGCGACGTGATCCTGCTGAATGACCCGTATTCGTGCGAAGGCGCCATCAGCCACATCAATGACCAGCTCGTCATCACGCCGGTGTTCCGCGGCGGCCGGCTGATGGCCTGGGCAGCGATGTTCGGCCACATGACGGACGTGGGCGGCAAGGTGCCGGGCAGCCTGCCCACCGACGCCGGCAGCATCTACGAAGAAGGCTTTCGCCTGCCGCCGGTCAAGCTGTACCG
The DNA here is from genome assembly GCA_964244245.1 of uncultured Rubrivivax sp. GTDB lineage: Bacteria > Pseudomonadota > Gammaproteobacteria > Burkholderiales > Burkholderiaceae_C > Rubrivivax. The sequence goes on from CAXTHW010000001.1 coordinate 313,152, forward strand.
CAAGGGCGAATTGCAGGGCGACATCCTGAAGATCGCCGCCACGCAGTCGCGCATGCCCGAGTGGTACAAGGCCGACCTGCACGCGCTGGTGGCCGCTTGCCGCGTCGGCGGGCGGCGCGTGGCCGAGATGTGCGCGCGCTTCGGCGACGCCGAATTCGACGCCGCCGTGAACGAACTGCTGGCGCGCAACCGGCGCGCGATGCAGCACCTGATCAGCGCGCAGATCGGCGTGGAGCCGGTGTCCTTCGAGGACTATGTGTGTGACGACGGCCGCGGCGCCGGGCCGTTCAAGATCAAATGCACGATGTGGCGCGAAACAGGCGCAGACGGCGAGAAGGTCGTTCTCGACTTTGCCGGCACCGACCCGCAGAGCAATTCGTCGATCAATTTCTATTTGAACGAGAACATGTTCAAGATGTTTTTCGGCATCTACATGATCATGGTCTTCGACCCGCAGATTCTCTTCAATGACGGCTTCTACGATCTGGTGGATGTGCGCATTCCAGATGGCAGCCTGCTGAAGCCGAAGTTCCCGGCCGCATTGAGCTGCCGCACCCATGCACTGGGCCGCATCTTCGACGTGCTGGGCGCGCTGCTGGGCCAGAAGACGCCCGACTTTCTCTGCGCCGCCGGCTTCTCGTCCAGCCCGCATCTGATGTTCTCTGGCTACCGCAGTGACCCCGGCCACGAAGGCGAATGGTTCCAGTTGTTCCAGATCGGCTTCGGCGGCATTCCGGGCCGGCCTTTCGGCGACGGGCCCGACGGCCATTCGCTGTGGCCGGGTTTCACCAATGTGCCCAATGAATTCCTCGAACGCTATTTCCCGATGGTGATCGAGCGTTACGAGACGGTGCCCGATTCCGGTGGCGCCGGGCGCTACCGCGGCGGCAACGGCATCCACATGAGCTACCGCTTCACCGAAGCCGGCAGCATCTCGATCCACGACGACCGCTGGTTCATCCCGCCCTGGGGCGTCAACGGCGGCCTGCCTGCGCAGCGCAGTTGGAAGCTGCTGGAGCGGGCCGATGGCAGCCAGGCGCACTTGCCCGCCAAATGCGACGGCATTGCAGTGCAGCCGGGCGACCTGCTGCACTTCGTGACCTGGGGCGCCGGTGGCTGGGGCGACCCGCTGGAGCGCGACGCCGGGCTGGTGGCGCTGGAGGTCGAGCGCGGGCTGGTCAGCACCAAGGGCGCGCTCGACTACGGCGTGGTGCTGGCTGCCGAAGGCGGCCTGGACGCCGCTGCGACCCAGGCATTGCGCGCCACCATCCGCAGCCGGCGTGCACCGCTGGCGGTGTTCAACCGCGGCCCCGACATCGCCGCGCTGCGCGACACCTGCGAAGCGCAGACCGGCTTGCCGGCGCCGCGCCAGCCGGTGTGGAAGGTGGCGGCATGACGGCCTACGCCAGCCTGCTGTACGAGACAGTGGCGCCGCAGATCGGCATCGTCACCTTCAACACACCAGCGCGGCTGAACGCGATTTCCGAGCAGCGGCTGGACGATCTGGAAGCCGTGCTGACCGCGGTTGAACGCGACACCGCATTGCGCGCGCTGGTGCTGCATGGCGGCCCGGGCAACGCCTATTGCGTGGGCCTGGACCTCGATCTGCTGGACCGCGCCTTCGACGATATCCCGTACTTCGAAAGCGTGGTGCGCCGCATCAACGGCATCGTGCTGCGGCTCGAAGCGCTGCCCATTCCAACGATTGCTGCGGTCAACGGCTACGCCCGCGCGGGCGGCTTCGAAATCTCGATGGGTTGCGACTTCATCGTCATCGCCAACGAAGCGAAGATCGGCGACGTGCACACCGATGCCGGCGTGCTGCCGGCCGTCACCTCGCTGCGGCTGGCGCGGCGCATCGGCACCCAGCGCGCGAAGGAGCTGATCTGGACCGGGCGCTGGTGGAGCGGTGCCGAGGCGGTGGCCGCGGGGCTGGCGCTGTGGTCGGTGCCGCGCGCCGAGTTGCGCGGCAAGGCGATTGCATTCGCAGCCAGCATGGCCGGCAAGCCCGGGCCTTGCATCGCGGCCAACAAGTCGGTCTTTCAGGATGGCGCCGACAAGCCCATCGCAGACGGCGTGGAGATCGAGATCGCGGCCTTCGTTCGCTACATGGCCGAGCAGCCGTATGGGAAAGAAGGCTACGCGGCTTACCGCGAAGGCCGCAAGCCGTTCTGGCAGGCGGCGTAGCGTAGCTGCCGCCAGGGCGGGTCAGTCGAAGTCCGGCGCCACCCGGTCGCCGTTGAAGAAGGCCGGATACAGCCGCTTCAGCCGGTCCCAGGCCATCGGGTTGACGCGCTCGTCGTCGCGCGCCTTCTGCATCGTGCCGCGCACGCTGGTCGATGCCCAGGAGCCGCCGCCAGCGCCGCGCGAGCCGCTCTTGTAGAAGCCGTGGCCGGGCACGTTGTGCTGCGCTGCATCGGCCACCGCGGCGGCGGGGCTCCAGATCGACAGCACCGTCTCGATGGCGGTGGCGTCGGCCGAGTCCAGCGCCGGCAGGCTGCCGTCTGCGCGGTGGAAGGTGCGGGTCTTGGTTTCCGTCTGCACCAGGCCGACGCTGGCCGGGCCATGCTGCACTGCCAGCGCGACGCCGTCGATGCGGGCGTTGTGCTGCACCAGGTCGATCTGCACCCCGCCCGCGGCGCGCCGGATGCTGAAGGTGGCAGGCCCATCGACGAAGCTGCGCGGGTAGGGCTCGACGGCGTTGCGGAACGGGTTGAACCAGCCGTCCAGCGGCTCGCCGGTGGTGATGTCGCGAAAGTAGCCGACCTCGGTCCAGTCGATGGCAAAGGCGTCCGGCCCGAGTTCGCGCGTGCGGTAGGCCATGATGGTTTCTGCCTGCGTGATGGGCACCTCGCCGACGCCTTCGCGCGCGGCGATCACCACGCCGCAGTACCACCAGACGACGGTCTCGCGCGGGTCGCAAGAGGCGAACATCTTGCGGTAGGCGTTGAACAAGTCCATGGCCCCTTTCGTGATGGCAACAGGCCGCTAGCCTGCGCCATCTGCGGGCTGGCCGCCATCGCGCTGCGGGTGCGTATCCGTTCGGCGGATAGGGCGGTGGGTGGGTGAAGGGAGGCAGGCGCCCATCAAGGAAGGCCTCGATTTTCGGCAGGGTCCGCACGAAGTTGTACGCAAGCTCCGCCGTCGTCACCTGGCCCACCACGATCAGCAGCGTCGCCTTGAAGCGCTTCAGCGCCTCCAGTTCGTTCGGCACGTAACGGATGCGGCTGTTGTGGGAGATTGCAACCCGCCCATTCTTGCCGCAGTGCTCCAGCCACTCTTCGTCACTTCCCTCGGGCTGGAACAAGTCGCCGTGTCGCTCGACGGCGATGCCAGCATCGGCGAGGATCCGCGGAAACTGCTTTCCCAGGTCACGGTCAGTGAAGTAAATCCGGCTCACGCAGCCCGCGAGTAGAGCACCGCCTGTTCGATCTCGTCGCGCGACAAATCGTAGTCGTCGGCAAGAGCCTGCACGGTTTCACCCGCGTCAATCCGATCCGTGATCGCGGCCGTGGAGATGCCGGCACGGCGCACGATGGGCCGCCCGAAGGCCACCTGGGGGTCGATGGCGATGGGCCACTCGGCCGCTCCCTGCGTCGAGCCACAGTAGGGGTACAGCCGCACCGGGAATTGCCAAGCGTCCCACTCGACACGTTGGAGGTGGTCCTCCAACATCTTGCGCATCGCCAACTGGCCAGAAGCGCTGAGGTCGATGAGTTCCACATAACGATCAAGAAACACCTGGCCCGCGTGCGTGCGAAGCTCAGGGCTCAGCAGGAGGCGATGCAAATGCAGCTTCTTCTCGGCAAAGGCGATGGCGTTGCGAAGCGCAGCCAGCGCTACGCCGTGCTCGGTACGCAACGCGCGCAGAACATGTGCCTCGATCAGGTTGTAGAAAGACACCTGGAGGGGTTGGGTGCCCGCCGGCTTGATCAAGGGATGGAAAGTGGCTTGGCTGTCACCTTTGGGGTAGGCGCGCCCGACCAGCCAGGTTCTCAGCGTCGCAGCGGGCAGGCGCAAGTAGCGGGCGGCTTCTGCTGGCCCGTACGCCGGTTGGTTGCGGATGTCTGATGGGTCTGACTTCATCGGGATGGAGCGCCTCGACCTGCTGTTTCTCGCAACTCGGTCATTATCACGTTCGCAGCGCAGGTGCCGGGTGCCAAACACCTTCGCCTTCGGAGAGCGATCCGCCATGCCGAAGGAAGCGCTCCTCAGCGCGCCTCGGCGTCATCCGGCCCGAGCGCATGCACCGGAACATCGTGCCACCAATGCGCCGGGTCCATGTTGGCGCGGCGCGACGGGTGCAAGGGGTAGAAGATGCGGCTGCCCGGCTTCGGCGCCTCACCGCCCACGATCAGGCGCACTTCTGCATCGGTGTCGTTGACGAAGCAGTGCGAGATGCCGGTGCCGGCCGGAAACGCGGCCAGGTCGCCCGCCACCATGCGGTGCAGGTGGCCGTCGATCCAGGCGTTGACCTGGCCTTCGAGCACATAGACGAATTCTTCCTCGTTCTCTTCGGCGTGCGGCCACGATGAGCGCGCGCCTGGAGGCAGGCGCTGGAGATTGATGCCCAGGCGGGTCAAGCCCGCCGCCTGCCCGACGCGGCGGACCGGCCCCATCCTTTCGGTGCTCTGCGGATAGACGTGGACGTGCTCGGGCACATCGCCCGCGGCGACGATGAACGGTGGGCGCTGGGTCACGGCTTGCTCCTGGTGGGCGGTGGCTGTAGTTTGCCGCCTGCGCCGCCGCTTCGCGACTGCGCCCTGTAGCGCGCCGGCGTGGTGCCGGTCTGGCGCAGGAAGGCCGTCGTCAGATGCGCCTGGCTCGAAAAGCCCAGAGCGGCGGTGATCTCTGCAATCGGCGCCGAGCCATGGGCCAGCAGCTCACGCGCACGCTCGATGCGGCGCTTGAGCAGATAGCGGTGCGGGCTTTCGCCCACCGCGTTGGCGAAAGCCCGCGCAAAGCCGCTCACCGACAGCCCGGCCGCCTCGGCCATGCGGGCCAGCGACAGGTCTTCGTCGAGACTGCTTTCGATGAGGTCGAGCACCCTTGCCATCCGCGCTGGCACCAGCACCGGTGCCGCCGGCGGGCGCACCGCGCCGTAGCGATGCAGCAAGTGCACCATCGCCACTTCGGCCGCCGCGTCCAGGTAGGACTGCGTGGCCAGCGCAGCGCGCTGTGCCGCCAGAACGGACAGGCCCAGTTGCACCAGCAAAGGGTCGGACTGCGACCACATCGGCGGCAGCGCCTCGGCGGCCGGGCCACCTTCTGCCTTTGCGACGTTCAGAAACTCGGGCGAGAACGACAGCAGCAGCATCCGGCCTGCACCCCGCCAGCGCGTGGTGTAGTGCATCTGCGCCGGCATCACCGAGGTCGTGCCGCAGGCCACCCGGCCCTGCATCGCACGGCCGGTTGCCGACTGCCAGCCGACCTCGAGCGCCGTGGCGTCGAGGATCAGCGCGATCTTCAACTGCGGGTTGGCATGTTCCGGGAATTCGGCCGCGTCCACCGCCACGTCGATGACGCGCAGCGAGGCGGCCGCCTCATCCAGCGCCGTGTCTGCCGACGCGGGCTGCTGTGCCGATTTCTGCACCTGGGAAGACTGCATCTGGCGTGCTGAAAACTGAAAGCGCGCCGGCCCGGAACCTGAAAGACAGCGCGGCGCCGCGACTCTACATTGCGGGCGCTGACGCACAACCGCCGCACAACAGGAGTTGCTTCATGGGCCACCACTTCGACTCGCCCGAGTCGCGCGCAGACAGCCGCATCAACATCACCGACAACTATCTCTTCCACGCAAACCAGCCCGGCAGCGTGGTGGCCATCATGGCGGTCAGCCCGCTGGCGGGCCTGCCGTCGCCATTCACCGGCACGCCGCAATGGCGCACGTTCCGCCCCGGCTGCGCTTACGACTTCCGCTTCGATACCGATGGCGATGCGCGGGTCGATCACATCCTGCGCCTGGTGTTCGATGGCGACGACGCGCCACAGACCTGGCAGGCGCACTGGTTGGAAGGCGACGTCGCGCGTGACCACCACGGCACGGGCCAGCCGCTGGGCCGCGGCGTCGTCGGCCAGACCGTATCGCTGCCCGGCGTCGGCCGCGTCTGGGTGGGCGAGGCCGGTGACCCGTTCTGGCTCGACGCCGTGGCCGCCAAATCCTTCATCGACGGCCTGGTCGCCGGCCAGCCATGGCAGCCCGACAAGTTCAGCGCCGGCTCGGCCACCACTGCCGCCACCAACGTGCTCGCCATCGTTGCCGAGCTGCCGCTGGCCCGGCTGGGCAGCAAGCGCCTGGGCCTGTTCACCACCGTGTCGGCCAACGACCACGGGCACTGGACGCAGGTGCAGCGCTGCGGCCGGCCGAACCTGGCGGCCACCTTTCTGGACGACCCGCAGAACTCCTTGAAATACAACTGCAGCGACCCCGACACCGACCTCGACAACTTCGGCCCGCTGGTGGCCGGCACGGTGGCGCAACTGGTCTCGCGCAGCGGCACCGCGGCCGACCCGCAAGGCCACGGCCGCCTGGTGGCGCGCGCGCTGCTGCCCGACATCATTCCGTTCGACGCCGACCACGCCGCCACTTTCGGCTTTGCCGGCATCAACGGCCGCGCGCTCGGCGATGACTTCGGTGCAGTGGTGTATTCCACCGTCTTCAACCACCCGATGCGCACCGCCCTGGCGCCGCTGCCCGACCTGAGAAGCGCCTGGCCTTACGTGCCGCCGGCGCGCCCGCTGCCCGGCGGCCCGGGTATCGCGGTGCCGCCGCGCAACGCCTGAGATGCCGGCTTGCCGCGGCTCAAGCCGCCAGAAACGGCGACAGCAGCACCGGCGTCTGCCCCAGCATCTGCTGCGCCAGCGCCTCGCCCAGCGCGGCCGAGTGCTTGAAGCCATGGCCCGAGCAGGCCGAGACCACCGTGATCGCGTCGCCCAGCGCATGCGGGCCGATCTGGAAGGCTGCCTTGGGCGCGTTGGTGTACAGGCAGGTGGCGGTGCGCACCGCCTCTGCCTGCACCCCGCGCAAACGGCCGGCCACATGGGTGGCGTGCATCGCTGCCACCTCGTGGCCGTGCACCACGCGGTCCACGTGGTCGGGGTCGGTGTCCACCTCGTACTGCTCTGTTGCCACCTTGACGCCGTCCACGCCGTCGATCATCGGAAAACCGTACATCGAGCCAGCGGCGCCCGCGCCATGCAGCCAGATGAAGACCGGGCACGCGGCCGGCGCGTACAGCCGTGGCGCGCTGGTGCGAAACCAGTACAGCACCTGGCGCTGCACGCGCAGCGGCATGGCTGGCGAGCCGCTGCGCAGCCCTGAACCCGCCTGGCCCGCCAGGCCTGCCAAGCCCGCCACCCACGGACCGGCGGCGACCAGCACGCGGGCGGCGGTCAGCCTGCCGGCGCTGGTGCTGACCTCGACGTCAGCACCGCGCCTGGCAAAGCCCAGCACCTGTTCACCCAGCCGCAAGCGCGCGCCGCAGCGCCGCGCCTCGGCCAGTTGCGCCGCCACCGCTTTCTCGGGGAACAGAACGCCCGCGTCGTGTTCCAGATACGCGCGCTCCTGGTCGCCCGGCTGAAAAGCCGGAAAGCGCCGCCGCACCGCGTCTGCATCGAGAAGCTCGTGGCCGATGCCGAAGCTGCGCGCGAGCTGCACGGTGCGCGCGAAGAAGCCGTCGCCGCCGTGGTAGGGCAAGGCGTCTGCCGCGTCCGATGCGATCAACAATCCGCCGGTGGCGGTGTACAAGGTCTCGCCGGTGCTGGACTCCAGCGCGCGCCAGAGCTGGTGCGAGCGCAGCGCCAGCGGCACATAGGCCTCGCCTTCGCCCACAGCCAGCCGGGTGATGCGCGTCAGGCCGTGGCTGGAGCCCTGGCTGTGCGGCGGGTGGAAGCGGTCGATGCCGACCACCGACGCGCCGGCGCGCGCCAGGTGGTGGCAGGCGGCGCTGCCCACGGCGCCCAGGCCGACGACGATGACATCAGGGTGGGCTGGCTGCATGCGCCTCATTCTGCGTCGGCCAGCCCGTAGCAGCGCAGCAGCGCGGCCGGGTCGGGCTCGCGGCCCATAAAGTTGCGGAAGGCCTGCTCGGCGGGCACCGTGGCGCCCACGGTCGCGATGCTGTCGCGCCAGCGCTGCGCCACCGCTGCGTCCCACAGGCCGCCGGGCGCCTGCGCGAAGACCTCGGCCACGTCGGCGGCCATCACGTCGGCCCAGAGATAGACATAGACGCCGGCCGCGTACTTGTCGGAGAAGGCATGGTGGCTGTTCGGCAGCCGCATGATCACGTCCCAGGCCGGCGGCATGCCGAGCGCAGACAGCGTGGCGTCTTCCAGCGCCACCGCGTCGATGTGCCGGCCATCGGCCAGCGCGTGCAGCCGCAGATCGACGATGGCCGGCGCCAGGTAGTCGAGGTTCAGGCTGAACAGCCGGCCGAAGCGTTCGGCGCGTGCGATCTTGTCCACCAGCGCGGCCGGCATCGGCTCGCCGGTGGCGTGGTGGCGCGCAAAGCGGTGCAGCAGTTCGGGGTCACGCAGCCAGCGCTCGTTCAGCAGCGACGGCAGTTCGATGAAGTCCCAGGGCACCGCCAGCGGGCCCAGCGACGGGTAGCGCGCCCGCGAGCACAGCATGTGCAGCGCATGGCCCATCTCGTGGAACAGCACGTTGGCGACCTCCCAGGTCACCAGCGGCAGCGAGCCGTCGGCCGGCAGCGGCACGTTGGAGTTGATCGACGCGATGGGCAGCACCGCGCCGTTGAACGACTCCGCGGCCCGGTATTCGCTGGACCAGGAGCTGGGCATCTTGCCGCTGCGCTGCAGCAGATCGACATACAGCACGCCGGCTGCCCGGCCATCGCGCGCCAGCGCGAAGACGCGGATGCCCGGGGCCAGCACCGGCGCGTCTTGCACCTCGGTGAACTGAAGGCCATGGACGCGGCCGGCAGCCCACAGCATGGCCTGCAACACGCCTTCCAGCGGCAGGTAGGGCTTGACGGCATCGGCGTCCAGGTCGAAGCGCTGGCGGCGCAGCTTCTCGCTGTAGAAGAGCCGGTCCCAGGGCGCGATGCGGATGGCTGCGCCTTCCCCTTCCTGTTCCCCGTCCCGTTCCCCATCCCGTTCCCCGTCCGCCAGCGCCTGCAGATCGGCCAGCAGCGCCTGGCTCGGTCCGATGACGCGCTGCCACACCCGGTGCAGCAGCGCCAGCGCGGCGTCGGGCGTGCCGGCCATCCGCTCGGCGGTGGCGAACTGCGCGAAGTCGTCGAAGCCGAGCAGCCGCCCCTTCTCGCCGCGCAACGCGAGGATCTCGGCAATCACCGGCTTGTTGTCGCGCTCGCCGTGCAGGTCACCGCGCTGCATCCACAGCCGCCAGACACGCTCGCGCAGCGGGCGGTGCGCGGCCAGCGTCAGCACCGGCCAGACGGTGGGCCGGCCGTTCGGCACGCACCAGGCACCGGGCCGGCCGCGCGCGGCTGCGGCAGCGCGCAGCGTCTCGCACAGCGCGTCCGGCAGGCCAGCCAGCTCGTCGGCGCTGGTGATGAAGGTGGCCAGCGCTTCCTGGTCGCCGAGCAGGTTCTGGTTGAAGCGGGCAATCAGCGTCGCGATGCTGCCGTTGATCGCCGACAGGCGCTGCCTGGCCGCTGCCGGCAGCCCGGCGCCGCGGCGGCGCATCGCGTCGTGCACCACATCGACGAGCCGGCGCTGTTCTGCATCCAGCCCCGCTGCGTTCGGCCCGCGCAGCAGATGCAGCGCCTTGATGCGCGCGAACAGCGCCTCGTCGTGGGCGATCTCGTCGTCGAGCTGCGGCCCGAGCGGCGCCACGGCGCGCTCCACCGCGCGCATGCTGTCGCTGGTGCAGGTGGCGCTGACAGTGCGCAAAAGCGTTTCCACGCGGCGCAGTGCGCGGCCGCTGTCTTCCAGCGCTTCCAGCGTGTTGGCGAAGGTCGGTGGCGCGGGGTTGTCTGCAATCGCCCGCAGCTCTGCGCGGCGCAGCGCGATGGCCTGGCGGTAGGCCGCGTCGATGGCGTCGGGTGTGGCCAGGTCGAAGGGCGGCAGGCCGCCGTACGGGCCGGGCCAGGGCGCCAGCAGGCGCGGGGCGGCGGCAGCATCGGTGTCGGGTGTAGTGTGCATACGAATGCCTCTCAGCCTTTCAGAGCACGGCGTTGAGAAAGGCGCGCACCGGCGGCACCACCAGATCGGCCTGCATCGCGACGGCATGGCCGTGGCCGGGTATCTCCAGCACCTGCCAGCCCTGCGCCTGCAGCGTGGCGCGGTGGCTGCGGATGCGCGACGCGATGGGCACGGCCACGCCGGCCTCGACCAGGTCGCCCTCGGCACCGAAATAGACGAACTTCGGGCAGGCGATGGCGGCCACCGCCTGCTGCTCGGGCCAGGCCTCGGCGACGCTGGCGTTGTAGGTGATCCACTGCGCGTACTGCGCCTTGTTGCGCAGCACCACCATCGACGACGGCTCGGGGTCGGGCGCCTTGATGCGCGCAGCCGCCAGGATCTCGCCGTAGGTGCCGCCCAGCGGCGGCCAGCCGCCTACCACCAGCGCGCTGAGCCGGTCACTGCGTGTGGCGAGTTGCAGCCCCACGCCGCCGCTCCACGAGTAGCCCCAGTAGGCAAAGCGCCCGAAGCCGGCGGCGCTGGCCACGCCCAGCAGGTCGGCCACCACGCGCTCGGCCGTCAGCTCCTGCGGCGCGATGTCGCGGCTCTGGCCGATGCCGGGGTAGTCCACCAGCAGCACCTGGTAGCGGTCGGTCAGGCGGCCCAGATAGCCGTGCAGCAGTGCTTCGCTGGCCGCGCCGAAGATGGCGGTGTGCGAGGCCATCAGCGGCAGCGTCAGCATCAGCGGCCGGCCCTGGCCGTGCAGTTCGAAGTACACGCCGGTGGCGCGGTCCAGTGGCATGGCGCGCCTCCTCAGCCGGCGGTGGACGCCATGCGGTCCGCGATCCAGCCGTCCATCAGCCGCTCCAGCACCGGCAGCGTCACCGCGCCTGCAGCCAGCAGCGCGTCGTGGAAGTCACGGTGGCGGAAGGCGGCGCCCAGTGCCGCCTCGGCCCGCGCGCGCACGCGGCGAAAGGCCAGGTTGCCGATCTGGTAGCCCAGCGCCTGCCCCGGCATGCCGGCGTAGCGGTCCACCTCGCCTTCGATGGTCTCGGGCGACAGCGTCAGCCGCTGCTGCATGCAGGCGATGGCCTGCTCGCGGCTCCAGCCATGCCAGTGGATGCCGGTGTCCACCACCAGCCGCACGGCGCGCCACAGCTCCATCTCCAGCCGCCCGTAGTGCTGGTGTGGCGACGTGTACAGGCCCATCTCGCCGGCCAGCGTCTCGCAGTACAGCGCCCAGCCTTCGATGCAGGCGGTGTACTTCACCGCGCCGTAGCGGCGGAAGGCCGGCAGCGCGGTGGCCTCCTGCAACAGAGCGATGTGCATCAGGTGGCCGGGCCAGGCCTCGTGCACCGCCAGCGCCACATGGAGGTAGCTCGGACATTTGGCCGGCAGCCCGCTGACCCAGAAGACGCCGGCCGCCGAGGCGTCGGCAGGGCCCGGCTGCGCATAGGCCGGCGGCATCGCGGCGGAGGCGGCTTCGGGGATGCTGTCCACGCCGTAGGTGGCGCGCGGCAGGTGGCCGATGAAGGCCGGCAGCAGCCGGTCGATGCGCTTGCACAGGCTTTCCATCGCACTGCGCAGCGCGGCCGGCGAGGCGGCGATGAACTGCGGGTCGCTCGACAGGAAGCGCCGGTAGCCGGCCACGTCGCCCGCGAAACCGGCCTCCGCGCTGACGGCGGCGATCTCGGCCTCCAGCCGTTCCACTTCGGCCAGGCCCAGCGCGTGGATGGCGCCGGGGTCGAGGTCGGTGGTGGTGAAGTAGCGCGCCATCGCGGCGTAGTAGGCACGGCCGGCTGGCGTGTCGCCGCAGCCGAAGCTCTGGCGCGCGGTGGGAATGCAGGCCGCGATGAAGTCGCCATGGGCGCGCAGTGCTGGGAGAAGCGCCTCTTCGACGAGGGCATGGGCGCGTTCGGCTTCGGCCGCCACGGCGTCGGCAGCACGGGCCGGCAAGCGCTTGAACGGGCCCAGCCAGGCGCTGTCGGCAGCCGCCACGCCGGCAAGCCGCCGCGCTGCCGTCAGCGCAGAGGCCAGCACCTGGCGCGGGTAGAACAGGCCCTGCGCCTGGCCGGCTTCGATGGCGCTGCGGATGTCGCGCCAATAGCCCGGCAGGCCGGCCAGCCGGGCCACGTAACGCCGCGCGTCTGCTGCGTCCGCGATGGCCGTGCCGTTGGCCCAGTACACCGAGACAAAGTCCGGCCCCAGCGGGAACAGCGACGGGCGCAGATGCGCGCCGGTGGCGTACTGGCTGCGCACGGCGCCCAGCTCGCGCAGCAGCAGGCTGTGGGTGGCCTTCTCCTGGCCGGCCAGCAGACGGCAGTCGATGGCGGCCAGGTCTTGCAGCAAGGCGGCGGCGCGCGCGTCGCGGCGCTGCCAGTCGGCCGGTGATTCGCGGAACAGCAGGTCGCCTTCGACAGCCACGTTGGCCAGCACCGCGCCGAGCGGTGTCTCTTCGCACTCGAAGCGCCAGTAGCGCTCGGCAAGAGAGCCGAGTGCGGACGACGCAGACGACGGGGAAGACGCGGACGTTGCGACGGTGGCTGCGGTCAAGGTACACCTGCGGTGGTGGCGGCCGGAGCGGCGTGCGCAGCGGCTTCGGCCTGGTCGGTGACCAGATCACGCAGCAGTTGCACCACGAAGTCCGGCGTTTCGTAGATGAAGTTGTGGCCGGTGCCCGGCGGCGACACCACGCGCCGCGAGCGCGACGAGATCGCCAGGTAGCGCTCGCGCACATGGCCAAAGAAGCGCGCCATGCGGGCAGCGCCGTCGGTGCCGGCGGCCTTGGCTTCGGGCAGGATGTGGATCTCGGCCTCGCTCTTCGGCCCCACCAACAGCACCGGCAGCGCGCCGAGTTCACCGTCATAGACCACCGTGCGCCAGGCCCGGCTGCCGCGCACCAGAAAGGCCGGGTCCAGCTCGCGGTAGATCGACGCCGACGCGAACGCGGTGCCTGCACGCGCAGCCTCCACCGCCTTCAGGCTGCGGCCGGCGTCACCCAACTGCGCGGCCACCGCGTCCAGCACGCGGGCATACACCGGCTCTGCGCGCGAGCGCCGCTCTTCGGCTGCCGAGCGGTCGATGCCGAACAGGCTGCACAGACCCCTGCGCAACGCGCCGCGCCGCATCTCGCCCAGCGCGCCCAGGCGCGGGCCGACCAGCATCACCTCCAGCGGCGTGGGGTCCAGCAGCACCAGCGTGTGCACCTGCGCCGGTTGGCGGCGCGCGATGTTGGCTGCCAGCAGGCCGCCGAAGGAATGGCCGGCGAAGACGAAGGGGCCGCGCTCGCCGGCCACCTGCAATGCGCGCAACAGCTCATCCACCTCGCGTTCTGTGCTGCGCGGGAAGGCGCCGGTGTCGCTCCAGCCGGTGCCCGGCCGGTCGAGCAGGATCGAACGCGTGTCGCCGCGCAGCGCACGGTGCAGGTGGTGCATCGCAAAGGCGCCGCTGTGGCCGCCGGGCAGCCAGACGATGGCCGGCCGTCCCGGCCGCGCGTTGCCCTCGGCCAGCATGTGCAGCCGGCAGCCGCCGATATCGACCAGCCGGCCCGGCGGCGGATGGTCGCGCCGCACGCGCGCCAGTTGCAGCAGGTGGCGCGCCGAGCCCGCAGCCAGCAGCGCTGCGCTGCCGCCGGCCAGCCAGCGCAGCGCCGTTGCCACGCCGGCCTGGCCCGCAGCGCCGGCCAGTTGGGCCAGGCCGAGCCCGAGCGCAAGCATTGCAGCCGCGATGCCCAGCCCGGCCCATTCCTTCGACAACCAGCGGTCCAGCGTGTCGCCCAATGTGTCGCTCATGTCAAAAGTTAGCTGCTGCGCGACGCTTCTGGCGCTTCAAGCGGGCAGACCCGGCGCGTCGGTGGCCGGCTCCTGCGCCGCTGCGCCCAGCCGCGGCAGCAGCCAGGCCAGGACGGCGCCGGTGCCGAAGGCCACCGCAGCCACCGCCAGCGGCAGCGCATAACTGCCGGTGCGTGCCTGCATCAGGCCGACGATGGACGGCGCCAGCGCGCTGCCGGCCGACGCCGCGACGAGCTGCGACGCATAGGCGCGGCCGTACAGCCGCAGCGCGAAGTAGCGGCTGCAAAGAATCGCGACCACGCTGTGTTCGGTGCCGGTGGACAGGCCCAGCACGATGGACGCGGCCAGCCCCACGGCCACCGCGTCGCTGCCCAGCAGCAGCAGCACGCCGCAGGTGGGCAGCAACATCACCACCGAGGCCATCAACCGCACCGAGAAGCGGTCTGTCACCCAGCCCGCCGCCAGGTTGCCGAGCAGCCCGCTGGCCGCGCCCATGCTCAATGCCAGCGCGCTTTGCGCCGGCGTGGCGCCGCGGTCCTGAAGCAGCGCTGCAAGGTGAAAACCCAGGCCGGAGACGGCATAGCCGAACAGCACGCTCCAGGCCGTGAGCACCCACCAGGCGCGGCGGCCGAACAGCTCGCGCAGCGGCACCGTGGGCGCCGCTGCGGCCTGCGCGGTGGCGGGCTTGGCGTGCGTCTGCGCGCCCGGCCGCTCGCGGATCAGCAGCAGCGACACCCCTGCCGTGATGGCGATGCTGCCCAGCCCCATCACGAGGTAGGCGCTGCGCCAGCCCAGCCTGTCCATCAGCGCCTGCGCCAGCAGCGGGTTGAGCACGCCGCCCACGCTGGCGATGGCGAACAGCAGCCCCATCGCGCGGCCCAGCGAGCGCTCGAACCAGCCGCGCGCCACCTTCGACAGCGTCATCAGCGACGCCGCCATCCCCAGCACCATGATCGCGAAGACCTGGGCGTAGAAGTTCCAGATGCTGCCGCCGAGCAAGGCGCCGGCTGCCACGCACAAGCCTTGCACCACGCAGCCGCCGAAGATCAGCGGGCGCAGCGGCAGGCGGTCGATCAGCCAGCCGGCGGCCGGCACCACGATGAAGGCGGCAGCGGCCGTCAGCACGGTGACGAAGCCGATGTCCGCACGCGACCAACCCAGCTCCTGCTGCATCGGCCGCAGAAAGAGGCCGATGGTGCCGCCCCACAGCACCTGCACGCCGAAGGCGGCCACGATGCCGCAGCCCACCAGCACGCGCCAGCCGCGGCGCGAATCGACGCCGCCGTCCGGCGCGGGCTGCTGTGCGGGGTGGGCGGTCATGGTGGGCGCGGCGCGGGTTCTCGGGTTCAACGCGTTCGATACGTTCGATGCGTTCGATGCGTTCAATAGTCGTAGCGCAGCGCCACGTTCAGCGTGCGCGGGCGCTGCACGTAGTACTGCGCAAAGCTGCCACCGCGCGGGCTGCTGTTCAGGCTCAGCATGCCACGCCGGTCGAAGACGTTGCCCAGGCCGGTGGACAGCGTCCAGTGTTCGCGCGCGAAGCTGAGGTTGGCATCCAGCGTGGCGAAGCCGCCGAGGCGGTAGTTGCCAGGCAGGTCCATCGTGCGCTCGCCCAGTGCGGTGTGCGTGAGGTTGAACAACCCTTGCGACGCGAAGGGCGCCTCGAAATGGGCGTTCATCTGCAATGCGCTCTGCAGGCGGGCGGCGCCCGGCAGCCGGGCACCGGCGGCAATGGTCTTGCCGCTGGCGTCCAGCACGTCTGCGCTGGTCTTGGCGTCCAGGTAGGCCAGCGAGGCGGCAAAGTCCAGCGCGCTGCCCAGGCGGTAGCGCGCTGCCATCTCGACGCCCTGGCTCTTGGCCTTGCCGACGTTGGCGATCTCGGAGAACCCGAGCGCGCCCGAGAAGCGGAAGGTGGTGAACTGGGCGTCTTTCCAGTCCAGCAGAAAGGCCGTCACGTCGAGTTGCAGGTTCTGCACCGGCGCGAGACGGGCGCCCACCTCGTAGTTCCAAAGGCTGTCCGACTTGTAGGGCCTGAAGTCGGGCGGCGTTGCGTTGGCGCCGCCGTAGCGGTAGCCCTTGGAGGCCAGCGCATAGACCATGTTGCCGTCGGCGAAGCGGTACTTCAGCGCCAGCTTGGGCGTCGTGCCGCTGTCGCTGCTGCGCGGCGACACGGTGTCCGCCGGGCCGCCGAACACGGTGCCATACGACGCGCTCTCGCTGCTGGTGCGGTAGTAGCGGGCACCCAGGCTGGCGCTCCAGCCGCCGCCGAAGCTGAGCTCGCCGTCGGCGAACACCGCCTTCTCGCTGCCGGCCGAGCTGCTGTCGTACAGCACCAGGTCGGTCAGCCCGAGCGTCGCGTCTGGGTCGATCTGGCTCGACTTTCCGGCCGATGAACTCTTCTGGTAGAACGCTCCGGCCACGTACTGGAACGGCGTGCCGGGGTTGCTGGCGATGCGCAGTTCCTGTGACGACGCATGTTGCCGCGAGTCGCTGTCGCGCAGCACCGACTTGACGGGCAGCCCCAGGCTCTGGAACAGCTCGGCGTCGTTGTAGCTGCCTCTGACATGGTTGCGCCACCAGCCGGTGACGGACGTCAGCGTCTGCCCGGCCAACTGCCAGTCCACCGTCAGGCTGGAGAAGTCGAAGCGGGTGCGGCCGCTGCCATCGGTGGGCGCCTTGTGCTCCAGCTTCGTCGGGTCGGGCGAGACGTAGAAGCGGTCGCCCTGCTGGTTGTCCTGCGTGCTGGCCACCAGCGTGGCCGACAGGGTGTTCAGCGGCTTGATGGTGAACAGCACGCGCCCGCCGCGTTGCTGCACGTCGTTGGTGTCTGTCTTGCCGGTGCCGATGTTGTCGATGTAGCCGGGGTCACGGCGGTCGAAGGCCACCACGCGCAGTGCCGCGGTGTTGTCCAGCATCGGCAGGTTGAGCATGCCGTAGAGCTGCGTGCCGGTGTCGCCATGCGCCACCTTGCCGACGCCGGCCACCACGGCGGCGCCCGCATTGCGCAGGTCGGGCTTGGCGTACAGGTAGCGCACCGCGCCGCCGAGCGAGCCCGAGCCGAAGAGCACGCCCTGCGGCCCGCGCAGCACCTCGACGCGGTCGAGGTCGAAGGGCAGCACATCGACCACCAGCCCCTTGCCGACGGGTGATGCCAGCGGCACGTCTTCGAGGTAGAAGCCGGTGGGCTGCTGCTGCGTGCCGCCGGAATCGCTCTGCGCCTGGGTGGACAGGCCGCGGATGGTGATGACGTTGCCGCCGATGTCGCCCTTGTTGAACTGCACGCCCGGCGTCAGCTTGAGCAGGTCTTCCTGGTCGCGCGCATTGCGGCGCTCCAACTCGTCGCCCTGCAACACCGACACGGTGCCGGCCACGTCACGCTGGCGCTCGCGGCGCTTGTTGGCGGTGATGACGATGGTGTCCGATGCGTCGGCCGCAGCAGCCGCCGCCGGCCCCGCTGCCGCAGTCTGTGCCGACGCAGGCTGCACCGCGCCGAAGGCGACGCCAAAGCCGGCTGCCGCCAGCGCGCGGACCAGCAGCGTGCGGCGCTGCGGGGCAGGGCTGGAATACGGTCGCTCGCGGGGTGTCGTCTGCATGGTGGCGCTGCCTTTTGGTTGCACCGGCGAAAGGCGCTTCGTCGGCCAGGCAAACGGTAGTGCGGGCGCGCCACGGTGGGCATCGCCCTTGCACCGAACATTTAGGCGATCCGACCGAAGTCTGCCGGCTGTCACGCTGCGCGGGTGCGCGCCGTGGCGGGCATCGCGGCCACCGGGCTGCTGGGCAGCAGCGTCACGCTGAACGGCGCCCGGTGCTGCCGGTACGCGCGCGGCGACATGCCCACCACGCCACGGAAGGCCGCGGTGAAGCTGCTCTGGTGCTCGTAGCCGACGCGCTCTGCCACCTGCGCGATGGTCAGCCGCGCGTCGAGCAGAAGTTGCTGCGCCTCGCTGATGCGCCTGCCCAGGCAGTACTCGGACATGGTGGCGCCGTAGGCCTCCTTGAACAGCGCCTTCAGCTTGTTCTGGTTGGTGCCGATCTCGCGCGCAAGCTGGGCAAACAGCGGCGGCCGGCGGTAGTCGCGCTCCAGCCGCGACAACGTCGATTCGGCCAGTTCAACGTCGCGCCGGCGCTGCAGCCCGGCGCCGCGCAGCGACGGTGTCGAGTTCATCGCGTCCAGCGTGTAGGCCACCAGTTCGCCCAGCCGGCCGGCGTATTGCACCACCCGCATCTCGCCGTCGAGCCGGGTGTCGATGGTTTCCGCCACCAGGCCGGCGATGCGCTTGTCGAGCGGGAAGGACGCGATGCGACCTGTGGCACCGGAGCGCGCCATCGCCTCGCGCACTGCCATCGGCAGGTCATCGTGGCGCAGGCCGTAGCGCTGCGCGAAGGTGGCGGCGCGAAACAGCGCCACCATGCCCTGCTGGCGCGAGCCGCCGGCAATGTCCACCGACAGGGCGCGGCCCGCCGGCAGGCAGACCAGCGTGACCTCGGGCCGGTTGAAGATCAGCGGCGGCGCACCGTCCACCCGGAAGGCGACATCGCAGCACAGCGAGGCGCGCAGCATGATCTGCGGCTCGTCGGTGAGGTAGTGCCAGCGCGCCGGCTCGGGCTGCACGACGTTGATCACGCTGAGCAACACATCGTCGCCGATGCGCACCACATCGCCTTTGCCGCTGCCGCCGGCGCCGGTGTAGAAGCTGCGCACGCCGTCACGTGCGAAGCGCTTGCATTGGCCGCTCGCAGCCTCGATGCGCGCCACCTCCAGCTCCAGATCGAAAGGCGACCCGTGCACCATGCTGGTCTCCTAAATAAAGGTGGCTGGAGCCTAACCGACTCGCCCGCCGACGGTCTAGCCTTGGCGGCATGACGAACGCAGCTCCCTGGCCGGCCACCGCGCCGACGCAACGCGAAGCCGCGCGCGCGCTGCTGAAAGAGACGCTGGTCTGGGACAACCACGGCTGCATGCCTGTCTCCAGACCGCACGACACGTCCTTTCTGCCGCAGTTGCAGCGCTACCGGCAGTGCGGTGTCGATGTGGTGATGCTCAACATCGGCTTCGGTGAAATGGGCATCGAAGAGCATCTGCGCATGCTCGCCTCGCTGCGCCACTGGCTCGCAGCGCGGCCCGACGACTATGTGTTGATCGGCACCGCAGACGACATCGGGCGCGCCCGCGCCACCGGCCGGCTGGCGGTGGGCTTCGACATCGAAGGCGCCAACGCCATCGGCGACCAGACGAGTCTGGTGCGGCTGTACTACGACCTGGGCGTGCGCTGGATGCTGCTGGCCTACAACCTGAACAACCGCGTCGGTGGCGGCTGCCAGGACGATGACGCCGGCCTCACGCCGTTCGGCCGCGAGGTGCTTGCCGAGATGGAGCGGGTGGGCATGCAGGTGTGTTGCAGCCACACCGGCCACCGCACGGTGCGCGACGTGCTGGCCATCGCCACCCGGCCGGTGATCTTCTCGCACAGCAACGCGGCGGCGTTGCACGCCCACCCGCGCAACATTCCGGACGACCTGATCACCGGCTGCGCAGCCACCGGCGGCGTGGTCTGCATCAACGGCATCGGCGATTTCCTTGGCAACCCTGGCGCACTGGTCGATGCCTATGTCCGGCATGTCGATCACGCGGTGCAGCTTGCCGGGCCGCTGCACGTCGGCATCGGCTTGGACTTCGTGTTCGACACCGACGAGCTGGACGCCTACATCGCGAGAATGCGCCACACCTTCCCGGAAAGCCTGGGCTACAGCAGCCAGGTCCGCATGGTGGCGCCGGAAGAGCTGGAATCCATCGTCGAGCGGCTGCTCGCGATGGGCTATTCGACGGCCGATCTCGAAGCCATCCTGGGCGGCAATCTGCTGCGCGTTGCGCGCCAGGTCTGGCGCTGAAACCAGCCCGCGGCGGCCCGGTCAAGCCGCCGCGCCGGCCGCCGGCGCAACCGCGGCGCCGGCCACGCCATGGCGCTTCAGCGCCTGCTCGACGAAGCCGCCGTGCTTCATCTCCTCGACGAACGCGGCCAGGAACGCGGCGGCCTCCGCGCCCCGGCTGCGCGGCAGGCCCATCGCCTGCCGGATCTCCATGAAGCGGCCCGGCAGCAGCCGCATGCCGGCGTGGCCGGCCATCCCGGCCTGAAGTTGCTGCTTGACGCCCGCGGCAACGTCCAGCCCCTCGCGCAGGAAGAAGGAGAAGACATCCGGCGAGCTGTCGGCACGCAGGATGGTGGCGTGCTGCAACGCCCGCGTGAGGTGCAGGTCATAGGCGCTGCCGCGGCCGACGGCGACGCGCACGCCGGGCGCATCGACCTCGTCGTTGCAGGTGATGGGCGACGCCGCCGGCACCGCGTACACGCCTTCGATCAGCACATAGGCGTCGGTGAACGCGATGCTTTCGCCGCGCAGCGGGTCGATGGCGAAGAAGCCGATGTCGGCCTTGTCGTCGCCCAGGTGCTGCACCGATTTGCCTGCCGTCTCGAACACCACCGGCTCGACCTCCACGCCCAGCCGTGCGGCCAGTGCGCGCGCCAGGTCGATGGAGACGCCGCGCGGCGCGCCGCCGGCCGTGTCTTGGCTGGCCAGCACCGGGTTGCCAACGTTGATGCAGGCGCGCAGCGTGCCGGTGGGGGCGAAGGCGCGGCGCAGGTCCGGGGCGATCGTCGTGCTGTCGTTCATGGTGCTGCGCCTGGTGAAGTGGGTTGGGGATGGCCGGTCACGGTGCGAGCCGCCAGCGGCCCAGCCGTTGGGCCAGCCCGCGGACGAACCTGAAGAGGCTGACGATCAGCAACACCATCACCAGCAGCACGACGGCCAGCACGGCCGCGAACAGCATCGGGTGCGTCCACGACAGCCACAGCATCGCCGGCACAGCAGCGTCGCCCAGCAGCGACAGGGCGATGTTGGAGAAGGGCTCGGGCGAGGCATTGGCCGCGGCGCGGGTGCTGGCCTTGGCGGCGTGCGCGGTGGCGGCCAGCGTGCCGCCCAGCAGCGCCGCGATGACAGACCACGCGCCCTGGTCGCCGCCGAAGACGCCGGCAGCCAGCGCAGCACCGGCAGGGATGCGGACCAGCGTGTGCACGCTGTCCCACAGCGAGTCGATGAGCGGCACCTTGTCGGCCAGGAACTCCACCGCCAGCATGCCGCCGCTGGCCCACAGCAGCAGCGGCTTCTGAAGCACCTGCAGGCCGGCCGGCAGGTCCACCCAGCCCAGTTGCCCGGCCAGGCCGGTGATGAAGACGGCCGCGTACAGTCGCAGGCCGCTGGCCCAGCCGAGCGCAGCGGCAACCGAAAAGAGATGGGCGGTGTCGAGCTGCATGGGCTTGCCTGTGCCGCGCATCATCGCTCTTTCCACAATGCCTGTTGCAGCACCGGAGAACGCCATGTCTCGCAAGACGCCTTGGGCCATGCCAGCCGACGCGGGCGCCGCAGCGGGCGCCGCCTGGAGCGCAGACATCGCGCCCATCATCCACAGCCTGCTCGACACCGATCTCTACAAGTTCACGATGTGGCAGACCATGCTGCACCGCCACCCGCAGACCACGGCCGAGTACGACTTCGTCTGCCGCAACGAGAGCGCCTATCCGCTGGCCGACCTGGCCGACGAAGTGAGCGCACAACTCGACCATCTGTGCAGCTTGTCGTTCCGCAAGGAGGAGCTGGCCTACCTGGCCGGGCTGCGCTTCATCCGCTCCGACTTCATCGACTTCCTGCGCATCTTTCGGCTGCAACGCGACTTCATCCGGGTCTGGGCCGAGGGCCCCACGCTGCGCATCGCGGCGCGCGGCCCGTGGGTGCACGTGACGGCCTTCGAGATCCCTGTGCTGGCCATCGTCAACGAGCTGTACTTCCGCCGCTTCCCGGCCGACGCTGCGCGTGAGCAGGGCCAGCGCCGGCTCGACGCGAAGATCGCGCAGCTTCAGGCTTTCTCCGCCGAGCCGCCGCTGCGCCACCCCTTCGAGTTCTTCGACTTCGGCCTGCGCCGCCGCTTCTCGGGCGCCTGGCAGCGCAGCACCGTGCAGACGCTGAAGCAGCGCCTGCCGGCGCTGTTCAAGGGCACGTCGAACGTGCTGCTGGCGCGCGACCTGGCGCTGGTGCCCATCGGCACGATGGCGCACGAGTACCTGCAAACCTACCAGGCGCTGGGCGTGCGGCTGCGTGACCACCAGAAGGCGGCGCTGGAAGACTGGGTGCAGGAGTACCGCGGCGACCTGGGCATCGCGCTCACCGACGTCATCGGCATGGACGCTTTCCTGGCGGACTTCGACCTCTATTTCGCCAAGCTCTTCGACGGCCTGCGCCACGACTCGGGCGACCCCTTCGCCTGGGGCGAGAAGGCGCTGGCGCACTACGAGCGGCTGCACATCGACGCCCACACCAAGCGGCTGGTGTTCAGCGACGCGCTCGACGTGACGCGCGCGCTGGCGCTGTACCGCCACTTCGGCGACCGCGCGGCGGTGGGCTTCGGCATCGGCACCCATCTCAGCAACGACATGGGCCTGCGCACGCTGAACATCGTGATGAAGCTGGTGCGCTGCAATGGGCAGCCGGTGGCCAAGATTTCCGACAGCCCCGGCAAGACGCTGTGCGAGGACCTGACCTTCCTGGCCTATCTGCGCCAGGTGTTCGGCGTGCCGGCACCGACACCGGCGCCAGCGGGCGGGGCCGGCTGATGCGCCCGCTGGCGCTGCTTTGCGCTGCCGGCCTGGCCGCTGCGCTGCTGGCAGGCTGCGGCGGCAAGGTCGAAGGCTGCCTGGCGCCCGGCCCCTGCGAGGGAGATTTCCCGCACGAGCCGGCCACGCCCGCCGTGTCGCCGGCCACGGCCACGCTGCAGGTCGGCGGCAGCACCACGCTGACGGCGCTGGCGCCCGGCATCTCGGGCGCCAGCTACCAGTGGTACCGCACAGCCGGTGGCGCCAGCGGCACCGCCATCCCCGGTGCCATCCCAGGCGCCACCCAGCCGAGCTACACCTTGCCGGCAGCGCAGATCGCCGACGACGGCAGCGCCTTTTCCGTCACCGTCAGCGGCAGCTTCGAAGGCCGCGCGGTGACGCTGCAAAGCAGCGCCAGCCGGCTTGCGGTGTCGCGCCTGCCCGGCGTCGTCTTCGAGGACCGAAGCTTCGCAGCGGCGGACTGGGCCACGGCCGTGGTGTCCGAGCCGGCCGCCAACGGGCCGACGCTCGACGTCTCGCAGCCAGCGGCCGGCGGCAACCCGGGGAGCTGGCGCCGGCTGGACATCGCGCTGCCAGCCGGCGCGTCACGCTTGCTGGTCTTCCAGGCCTACCAGGCTGCGCTGTACGACCCTGCGCTGCAAGGGCCTGTTTATCTGGTGGAGATCGCACAGGACTGCATTGCGCTGCCGGGCGTGCTGGGCAGCGGCCCCACGCTGCTGATCGAGCAGGGCGGGCGGCGCTTCATTGCCGGCGGCACGCCGGGATGCACCGCGTCATGGGCGGCGCAGAGCCTGGTGCCCAGCCGCTTCGGTGTGGCTGACTTTCTTCAGGTGGACGGGCCTGCCTGCGCCGCCGGCCAGGCCTGCCCCGACTTCAGCGCGCTCGGCGCGCCCATCCGCCTGGGCTTTGCGAACAGCAACCAGGGCACCGCGGGCTTTGCCGGCGCGGCGGGCGGCTTCGGCATCGACAACTGGCGCGTCACGGTCTGGCGGCGCTGAGATCGTCAAGGAGAAGGCAGCATGCGACCCACCATCGTCTTCGAAGGCAGCACCCTCGCGCCCGGCGACTTCGAGGCGCGCTGTCTGCGCTCTGCCGCCGCGCTGCAAGCGGCCGGCGTCGGCGATGGCGACGTGGTTGCACTGCTGATGCGCAACAGCCCCGAGGCCATCGAGCTGATGGTCGCCACGCGGCACCTGGGCGCGCAATGGTGCCCCGTGAACTGGCACTTCAAGGCAGAGGAAGTGCAGTTCGTCCTGTCCGATTCAGGCGCCAAGCTGCTGGTGGCGGACGCGTCCTTGCTGGCTGCGCTGCCGGGGCTGGACACCGGCAGCGCGCGGGTCTTCGCGGTGCGCGGCAGCCTTGCCGCCGTCGCCGCCTGGGAGCCGCTGCGCGATGCCACGCCGCCGCTGGCCACGGCAGCCGCCGCGCCGCGCGGCGCGATGTTCTACACCTCCGGCACCACCGGGCGGCCCAAGGGCATCGTGCGGCAGCCGATGACGCCGGCGCAGACGCAGGCCTCGGCGGCGATGCGGCGGCTGGCCTACGGCGTGCAGCCGGGGATGCGCGCGCTGCTCAGCGCGCCCTGGTACCACAGCGCGCCCAACAGCTATGCGCTGGGCCTGGCGCAAGAGAGCGCCTGGCTCGTGATCGAGGAGCGCTTCGACGCCGAGCGCACGCTGGCGCTCATCGCGTCACAGCGGCTGACGCATGCCTACCTGGTGCCCACGATGTACGTGCGCATGCTGGCCTTGCCGGCCGAGGTGCGCGCGCGGTACGACCTGCGCTCGATGCGCTTCGTCTCATCGACCGGCAGCCCCTGCGCGCCAGAGGTCAAGCGCGCGATGATCGACTGGTGGGGCCCCGTCATCAACGAGTGCTACGGCTCCAGCGAGCTGGGCTACATGACGCTGCTGACCAGCGACCAGGCGCTGCGCAAGCCGGGCTCTGCCGGTGCGCCGATGCCAGGCGTGGTGCTGAAGATCCTGGACGACAGCGGGCAGCAGCAGCCGGCCGGCGTGCCGGGGCTGATCTACATCCACCAGCCCGCCACGGCGGACTTCGGCTACCGCGGCAACCCGGGCGCGCGCCAGCAGATGCAGCGCGACGGGCTGCTGACGATGGGCGACATCGGCTTCCTCGACGACGACGGCTTTCTCTTCATCGTCGATCGCCAGGCCGACATGGTGATCAGCGGCGGCGTCAACATCTACCCGGTCGAGATCGAACTGCTGCTGCAGGCGATGCCCGGCGTGGCCGACTGCGCTGTGTTCGGCATCCCGGACGACGAGTTCGGCGAGGCACTGGCCGCGGCCGTGCAGCCAGCGCCCGGCAGCAGCTTGACGGCCGAGGCCGTGCAGGGCTGGCTGCGCGAGCGCATTGCCGGCTACAAGGTGCCCAGGCAGGTGAGCCTGCACGCGCAACTGCCGCGCGAGGACACCGGCAAGATCTTCAAGCGCAGGCTGCGCGAGCCGTACTGGGCCGGCCGCGCGCGGCGGGTCTGAGATCTGAGACTGCGCTCAGGCAGCGCTGGCGACACAAGGCAACGCGGTTCAGCGACCATGCGCCGCTGACCATCGACTACGAGATTGCTCTTTGAGTGGCCCTATCGCGCTGCCGCTTCACCGCTGGAGGGTTTCAGATGTTTGAAATCGGTATCGCCGCGGCAGCCCAAGACGAACGAGCAATTCCATGCGATATCGTCGTTTGTGGGGTGGTCGAACATCGATTCGCTGGATCGCGAACCCAGTAGATGACGTTCTGTGCGGTAGGATTGAAGTTCTCGACAATGGCGAGAACGTAGCTGCTCGCGTGATAGCTTGCCTGCTGCCATTCGCGCGCAGTCAAAGACGGCGAACAGAGGCCGAGCGAACTCTTCACCTCAATGTATCGCTTCTGTGTTCCGCGCTGCGCGAATATGTCGTAGCCCAGTTGCTGCCGTGAGACGGCATGAGGGGTCCATCCGGCCGCTGTAAGTGCAGCAGCAACGTATTGCTCTGCATCCCACCCATTATTCGTGTTTGGGGGTGGAGTTGGCGTTCCGCCTAGTACAGGTTGAGCAACTACTGGGGGTGCAGCGGGAGCAGCCGTCGCGCCGGAAGTCGTGGGCGGGCCCCCGCTGGAAACCACGGTAGAACTTCCAAGACCTGAGCCCGGAACCCACCCCGCCGAGTTGGTCAGTCTTGCATTGAGCGGATGCGACATCGAGGCATCGAAGTAGGTCGACAACTCTTGAGCCGAGAAGTTGAAATCCGCCGCGAAGTCGGACAGAGAGACGATTGGCCTCGTTCCGATGCTCAACCCCGGGTCTGCGTCGTGGTACAGAGCGACGATTAGGGGGAGCACCGGAATACGAGATCCTCCAGGCGCCACGTAGGGCGCAAAGTTCGCTGAGTTCTGCAAGTCCGTTGCAGCATAGCCATTGCCGCCTGGGTCAATGCGAAGCCACTTTCTATGGCTTTCGCTTCGATACTCAGCCCCCGAGGGGCAGAGCGAGCATCTAGCGTCAACCAAGCTCCCCTGTGTCGTGGCCGAGAGGTATCGGCATTGGCTTCGATCTTGATTGAGGAACGTTGGGCTAGAGAGATCGGCGTCCGGCGCATAGCAGCCGATTCCCTTCTGTAGGTTTAGGTTATTGCGCCACGAATTGCCGCTGGACTTGTTCCCTGGTCGAACCAGACCCGTACGAGCTAGGTAGTTGCCTTTGAAGATCATCAAAACAGACGAATTCGCCGGGCGAGATGCCTTCGCAAAGAGATCATCCAGTAGCGACTGAAGAACCTCGGTGGTAACGAATGCGCCTGAGTACATACTGGGGATGGTGTTCTGAAAAAACTTCATCCCGAGAAAAATCTGTATGAACCGGCCACGGTATCCACGGCCTATTGATCGCCTGTGAACGGTCAAGCACGCTAGCGCGTCGGTGAACAGAACGCTGCTTGTTACGGGCACCATGTCGTCAACTCGGATTGGCCGGACTAGCTTCGCTAAAGCTCCGCAAGTAGTCGGGGGCAGATATCTGCCCCCTCATAAACGCTTGATATGGCGTTCTCGGAGCGGTCCTGTACGGCAAGCGACGCCCGTCTTCACTAGGCGACAGCACAGGTAGGTCATCTAGCGCGTCCTTCACTGAGATTGCGGGAGGACGCTCGGAAAAAAGGGTCGACCGCCCTTGCATTGAAGTGACAGGAGCGGGCGGATGCCATTCGTGCTGACTGCCTATCCGGAAGCCAACCAAAATGACCCTCTTTCTCCGCTGCGGGATCGCATACTGGTCTGCCGAAAGGACCGCCGGAGTGATGGATGGCATGACTGAAGAAAAGGCGTCCTTCACCGCGGCAAACACACGACCGCCCTCCATGTTGAGGAGGCCCGTCACGTTCTCGAAGACAAAACCATCGGGTTGGGCCCTGTCCAGAAACCGCACGTAGTCCCATGCGAGATGGTTTCGCGGATCCTCCATCGACCGTTGATTTCCCGCAGTTGAGAAGCCCTGACACGGCGGACCTCCCAACACCCAGAAGGAGCGCCCATCCGACCTTGCCCGCTTTGCGGCATCGAGCACGTTCTCGAAGACCTCAGCATTAGCAATGCTGCCTACGAGCACGTTGTCGTGGACGTTCTTCGCATACGTAGATAGGTACGTTGCGTGAATGTCGTTCGCGATGAACGGCTTCCAGCCGGCCCACGTGAAACCCAACCCCATACCGCCGGCGCCAGAAAAGAGGTCTACGAAGACACCTGCCGGCCCTAGCGACTTTGCAATTTGATAGGCTAGGAGTGGTGGCACTGCGTTGCCAATTTGGGTATTAACCGCCCCTTGTGAACCCAGAAACTCAAACGAGTCCGGAAAGCTCTGCAGACGAGCAGCCTCGCGCGGCGAGAGGACTCGGTCTTGCTCGTAGTGGATATGGCAGCCGTTCCCGGGTCGACTAAAGTACGTGCTGATTGTGTATGCCGGGTCGCAACGTCGCAATCTGCCGTAGTACGTCGACCGACTGCCTTCCCCGCGCTTAAAGCTTTCACGTATTTGCTCTAGTCGCTTTGAAGGAATGGACTCGGGAATGTCCTTCCAGTTGCCGCCCTCGGGGACGCTAGTCACCATGCGCATGTCGAGTTCACTCAGCCTCGCAGCCACGTGATTGGCAATTCCAGAGTCGCCCGGATTGACTTGTGCACTGGCGGGCGACCCTGCCAGCGAGAAGGCGCTCGATTGGTGATCAAGAAGTTCGATGCTCACGCTAGAGAGTTGGTAAGGGTTCGGCAACCGGCAGTGCCGAGGTCAGTTTGCGCGCAGGAGGCGGGTTTTGCAATTCGCGATAGCTCTTTACGCAGTCCAGACGCTCGGCTTGTGTCAACGCGAAGGCATTGAGGATGGTTTCATACTCCTCCTCAGCCAGTCGATACATGTTCTTAGCCACGTATGCGTCCACCTTCGACGCTGCGCCGTCAGCAGAACTTATCGCTTCACTAACGAGCAGAGCAAGCGAACTTTCTCGACGAAGATGCGTAAGGCTCGGAACCGCGACTTTGCGCAATGATGAGAGGGACACGTGGCCGGTCGCTAGGTGTGCGCGCAGTTGGAACTCGAAGCACATTGAATTCATCACCCCCAGCAGCGCAAGAAGCGGGGTTTCCGCGCAGTCTTTGAAGTAGGCTACGCCAAGTGAGTTCCCGGCGACGCATCCAGCTTCGATCAAGGTTGCAATCATCCTTCGCTTCTGGCTGGGCCGAGACACGTCGCGCCACGCGATGCGGCGCGCCCTTGTCGAAGGAGGAGGCGACCAATCGGACTTCTCGACTGTCCGCGACGGCGTTTCGATGGTCGCATATCGGCCAATCATGCGACCCTTGATGAAGAGTGGTGCGTGGTTACCGCCGGGTTGCAGCCATCTTGCAATGCCAGTTTCGTCAATCTCCCGACCCGCCCATAGCGAGTCTGCGGCGCTTGACTCAAGGTTGAGCCAGGTTGGAAAACGCTGTGCGAACCCGTTGAGGAGGGCCAGGGACTTCGCACCGAATGAAATCGGCATTACGAAGTTGACCTTGCGCAAGGCTTCCAAGTCAAGCTTGATCGAAGCCTGTTCTAGACGGCAGGTCGCTGTGTTGTGAGTTCCCACAGTCAGCGACTGTGCGGGCTCGCCCCCCACCGTTAGCGCGACTGCGATTGACGCAACGTCCGCCGACCCGTACAGCTTGGCCTCGGCGGGGTAGTACGCCGCCGAGTGCACGGAGTGTTTGGTCAACAAGTGCTCTCTCAGGTCGGCCGTTTGGTCATCTGCCAGAAAGCTAGCCGGCAGCACCGCCCCGACAATCCCCCCTCGACGGGCAAGCGTGAGACTAGCATCGAAACCGACACGCGAGAGGTTCGTTCCCCAACCTGCGAACTTCCTTCTAGGTTGCGATAGCGGGTAGTGTTCACCGAGCCATTCGTCATACGCACGCATTTGAGAGATGTACTTCGCTCTTCGCGTAGCAGTCAGTGCCTCTAGCTCCCTGCGGTCGGGCTTGAGAAGTTCCCAGGGCGGATTTGTTAGAACCAGGTCAAAGCTAGCGCGCCTTTTCAATGCCTCGGTGAAGGTATCGAGGGTCTTGAAAGAGCATCTTTGCTTGACACCGTATTTAGCGGTAACGCCCTTCAGACGCTCGCGAGCGGCACTGAACCCCACGTCGTCGAGATCCCAGATGGCGATTTCCCAACGAACCTCGGGGAAGGCTGAGTCGACCCACGCTTCGACAAGCCACTCAATGAGTCGACCATCGCCTCCAAACGGGTCGACGACGGTGATCGAGCGTGCGGATGGATGCGAGCGGTGAAAGGCGGCCGCAGCTTGTTGAGCTAGTCGCCGGCCGACTAGCTCACCTGTGTAGTATCGGCCCGTTGCGCGCTTGATGAAGTGAGCCTCATCGCTGCCACGTTCCTTGAGGTAGTCAAGATGTAGCACGTGGGTCCAGGCAAGGGTTGCGTTGTGTTCTCTGTCGTGGGCACGGGCATCAGTTCCCAAGACCGGGCAGCCCGACAGCCACATGGGTACAAGTGTATGGGCATACAGCGTTTCGTCGCCGTGGTCCGCCCCGAAACCGTGCCCCTCGTCATTTCGTGTGGAGCCCAACAGTCAAAATCGCCCGTCGTCGTCGAGCCCGGTGGGCATGTGGGCAGGCTGCATTTGAGCCTGTCCACATGTCCACGGGGCGGTCTTGGAGGGTGATGCCGTGAGCGTTCAGATCGAAGCCTTGTTCACCAGCGCGCTGGGTCTTCAGCCGCCCTGGGCCGTGCGAGATGTGCGGCTGGATACAGCCCGGCACCGCATCGACTTCGACATCGAGTGCAAGCAGACGCTGCTGGCTTGTCCGGCCTGCGGCGCTTCGTCGCAGAAGGTGCATGACCGGCTGGCGCGTTCGTGGCGGCATCTGGACTTCTTCCAGTACGAGGCCTGGCTGCATGCGCAGGTGCCGCGCGTGGGATGCACTGCCTGCGGCAAGACCACCCAGCTCGGCGTGCCGTGGGCGCGCGATGGCAGCGGCTTCACGCTGATGTTCGAGGCGCTGGCCCTGACGATGTGCCAGGACCTGCCCGTGCGCCAGGCTGCCCGCGCAATGAGGGTGCGTGACAAGCAGCTGTGGCGGCGTATCGAGCACTATGTGAGCGAGGCGCGCAGGAAGCAGGACATGGCTCAGGTGCGCATCGTGGGCATCGACGAGACCAGCCTGCGCCGCGGACAGAGCTACGTCACCGTCGTGCACGACCTGGATGCCAAGCGTTTGCTGTTCGCCACCGACGGGCGCGATCACAAGACGGTCGAAGCCTTTGCCCAGGACCTGCGAGACCATGGCGGGCAGCCCACTGCCATCGCTCACGCCTGCATGGACATGAGTGCTGCCTACCTCAAGGGTGTCTCAGCCTACCTGCCCAACGCTCTGATCAGCTACGACCGATTCCACGTCGTCAAGCTTGCCGGCGAGGCGATGGACGAGGTGCGTACCCAGGAGTGGAAGACCGAGCAGGAGCGGGTGCAGCAGGCGCTGGGGGACCTGACGCCAAAGCAGCGCCGCTGCGTGTTGTGGGGCATGCGCAAGAACCCCGCGGGCTGGTCGGCCACGCAGACCCAGGCGATGCACTGGCTGCAACGCGCCAACCTGAAGACCGCGCGGGCCTGGCGCCTGAAGATGGCGCTGCGCCAGGTGTTCGCCGATGCGCGCAGCCACAACCGAGCCGAGCAGGCCGCCACCGATCTGAAGGCTTGGCTGTCGTGGGCACGGCGCAGCCGGCTGGAGCCATTCAAGCGGCTGGCCGCCACGCTGAAGGAGCACTTCGACTCGGTCGTGCGCGGCATGCTGGATCACCGCAGCAATGCCTTCGTCGAAGCGATGAACGGGCTGATGCAGCAGGCCAAACGTGCAGCGCGCGGCTTCAGGACAGCCGCCAACTTTATCGCCATCGCCTACCTGCGACTGGGCAAGCTCACCCACTTGCCGACTTCACCATTCGTGCCAGCCACGGCGCCCTCAGCGGGCGTCACGCGGCATCGGGTGTCAAGTCGAGTTTCACAGGAAATGGCATAGAGCCGACAGCAGCGCCGCTGACGATGCTGCCGCCGCGCAACTGCAGCAGCGCGTCGCCGAAGCGCGCCAGGTCGGCCGGGTCGTGCGTGATCATCAGCACCGGGATGTCGATGCGCGCCAGCAGCGCGTCCAGCGCCTGCCGGGTGCGCTCGCGCAGCGCCGGGTCCAGCGCCGAGAAGGGCTCGTCCAGCAGCAGCGCGCGCGGTGCGGCGACCAGCGCGCGGGCCAGCGCGGTGCGCTGGCGCTGGCCGCCGGACAGCTCTGCCGGCCTCTGGCGTGCCACCGCCTTCAGGTCCAGCGCATCCAGCCAGTGGGCGACAGCCGCCTCGCCCTGCGCATCCAAGGCGCCCTGGCGCGGGTTGCGCCAGCCCTTGCAGAGGCCGAAGGCAATGTTCTGCCGCACGTCGAGATGCGGGAACAAGGCATGGTCCTGGAACAAAAAGCCGAAGCCGCGCCTGCGGGCCGGCACGTCGATGCCGGCGCTGCTGTCGAACAGCGTCTGGCCGCCGAAGGCGATGTGCCCGCGGTCGGGCTTCAGCAGCCCGGCCAGCGCCTGCAGCGTGAGGCTCTTGCCGGCGCCAGACGGGCCATAGAGGGCCGTGCGGCGGGCGTCGGTCTGCAGCCGCACGCGCAGCGTGAAACCGCCGCGCGGGCCGCCGAGCTGCTTGACGATATCGACGTCGAAGCCCATCAGCGCAGCGGCCTGAAAGGCGCCAGCCGGCCCGCGGCCAGCAGCACCACCACGCAGGTGGCCGAGGTCAGCAGCACCAGCGTGCCGGCCAGCGCGTCCTGCCCGGCCTGCACCGCCTCATAGACGGCGATGGACAGCGTCTGCGTGCGCCCTGGAATGCTGCCTGCCACCATCAGCGTCGCGCCGAATTCGCCCAGCGAGCGGGCGAACACGAGCAGGCTGCCGGCCAGGATACCGGGCCAGGCCAGCGGCAGGCTGATGCGGAAGAACACCGCCCACTCGCCCTGGCCCAGCACCCGCGCCGCGTTTTCGAGCTGCCCATCGACGCCCTCGAAAGCGGCGCGCGCCGACTTCAGCAACAGCGGAAACGCCACGATGGTGGCGGCCAGCACGGCGCCCTGCCAACTGAAGATGAGGTTGATGCCGAACACACGGTCGAGCCAGCCGCCGAGCCAGCCGCGCTTGCCCACCAGCACCAGCAGGTAATAGCCCAGCACGGTGGGCGGCAGCACCATCGGCAGCGTCAGCACCGCATCGGCCAGCGCGCTGCCGGCAAAGCGTTTGTGCGCCAGCAGCCAGCCTGCGCCCGTGCCCAGCAGCAGGTTGAGCCCGGTCGCCCAGGCAGCCACCTTCAGGCTCAGCGCCAGTGCGACCCAGGCTGCCGTGTCCACGGGCTCGTCCTCTTCAGGCTTTCACGGCGAGCCGAAGCCGTGGCGCGCCAGCACCGCCTGCCCGGCCGGCGACAGCACGAAGGCGACGAAGCGGCCCGCCGCATCGGCGTTGCGGCTCGCGGCCAGCACTGCGATGGGGTAGAGGATGGGCATTGCCGTTGCCACGGTGAAAGCCACGCGCACCTTGTCCTTCTGCTGCGCCGCATCGGTGCGATAGACGAAGCCGGCTTCGACCTCGCCGCGCGCCACGTAGTCGAGCGCCTGGCGCACGTTGATCGCGTTGATGGCCTTGGCTTGCAGCGCCGCCCACAGCCCGGCCGATTCGAGCGCGCCGCGTGCGTAGCGGCCGGCCGGCACGCCGGCCGGGTTGCCGATGGCGATGCGCCGCACTTCGGCCCGTTGCAGGTCTGCCAGTGTCTTGAAGGCCAGCGTGCTGTCCGCGGGCGTGACCAGCACCAGCGTGTTGGCCGCGAAGTTGCTGCGCGAGCCCGGCCGCAGCAGTTGCTGCGCCTGCGCGCGGTCCATCGTCTCCTGGTCTGCCGAGGCGAAGACGTCGGCCGGCGCGCCTTTGCCGATCTGCGCCAGCAAGGTGTCGGAGGCTGCGAAATTGAGCAGCAGCCGGGTGCCGGGGTTCTGCGCCTCGAAGGCGGGCGCCATCTCGCGCAATGCGTTGGTCAGGCTGGCTGCGGCCGAGACGGTGAGTTCGTCGGCGCGCGCAGCGCCTGCGGTGAACAGCGCGCCGAGCGCCAGTGCGGCAGCAAGCAGCAGGCGGCCGAAGGGTAGCGGAATCAGCGGAGTTGGCGGCATGGCGGGCGCGGGGCGACGAAGCAGGTGCGAAATATAGCGTGCTGCATATCGCCCTGCAGGCGCGAACCGCCTGCGCCCGGCGGGCCTGCTCAGCGGCGCAGCAGCGAGACCAGCGCCTTCAGCTCGGCGGCGCAGGCGCTCGCCGCGGTGGCTTCGACCTGGCGGTACAGCGTGATGAGCTGGCGGCCAGCGTCCGTCAACTGGCTGCCGCCGCCCTGCAGCCCGCCCTTGGCAGAGTCCAGCGCCGGCTGGCGCAGTGCGCGGTTCAACTCGTCCACCAGCAGCCAGGCGCGGCGGTAGGACATGCCCAGTTGCTTGGCGCCTGCGGTGATGCTGCCGGTGTCGGCGATGGCTTCGAGCAATGCCACCTTGCCGGGGCCGATGGCGATGGCCTCGCCCACCGTGATGCGCAGCCGGAAGCGGGCCTGTGCGCGCGGGCGTGCTGCGCCCGGGCCTGCTGGAGGGGGCACTGTCTGGGACATCGTCACGCGGGGGCGGCTGGCAAGCCCGCATTACAGCACCCGAAGGCTGCTGTTAAATTGCCGGCACACCAGCAATCAGGAGCTTCGCCATGCACCGATCAACTCTTTGGGTCAGCCTCGCCGGCGCTGCCGCCGTTTCCGTGCTTGCCGCCTGCGGCAGCATGGCGGGCGGCAAGCCGGGCATGGGCTTCTTCGTCACCAGCAGCGGCCCGGGCAAGGGCGGTGACTTGGGCGGCCTGGCCGGCGCCGACAAGCATTGCCAGACCTTGGCCGCGGCTGTCGGCGCGGGCAACCGCACCTGGCGCGCCTACCTGAGCACGCAGCCGGCCGGTGGCCAGCCCGGCAGCAACGCCCGTGACCGCATCGGCAGCGGCCCCTGGCTCAACGCCAAGGGCGTGGTGATCGCCACCGACGTGGCCCAACTGCATGGCGACAACAACCTGACCAAGGCCACCGCGCTGACCGAAGCCGGCGCCGTGGTCAACGGCCGCGGCGACACGCCCAACATGCACGACGTGCTCACCGGCTCGCAGCCGAGCGGCGTGTTCATCGCGGGCGACGCCAACTCCACCTGCTCGAACTGGATGCAGAGCGAAGGCGGCGCCGCGATGCTCGGCCACTCCGACCGCACCGGGCTCGACGAGAGCGTGCCCGCCAAGTCATGGAACTCGTCGCACCAGTCGCGCGGCTGCAGCCCGGACGCGCTGAAGGCCACCGGCGGTGCCGGCTTGTTCTACTGCTTCGCGGTGAACTGACCCAGGCGCTGAGCCAGGCGCTGACCCAGGCGGCTCAGCGCTGGTGGCGGA
The DNA here is from genome assembly GCA_964244245.1 of uncultured Rubrivivax sp. Lineage (GTDB taxonomy): Bacteria > Pseudomonadota > Gammaproteobacteria > Burkholderiales > Burkholderiaceae_C > Rubrivivax. Next base: position 347,726 of record CAXTHW010000001.1, read on the forward strand.
CGCGGTAGATCGCGCCACCGAGATCGTCGCTCACCAGCAGTGAGCCGTCGGGCAGCACCAGCACGTCGGCCGGGCGGCCGAGCACGCTGTCGTCGGGCTGCAGAAAGCCCGTCAGGAAGGGCTCCGTGCGCTGCACGCGGCCTTCGCTGTCCAGCACCGCGCGCAGCACCTGGTAGCCGCTCTTGCGGCTGCGGTTCCACGAGCCGTGCTGGGCGATGAAGACGCTGTCGCGGTAGTCGGCCGGGAACTGGCTGCCGGTGTAGAACCGCATGCCCAGGGCAGCCACATGCGCGCCCAGCGTGGCGGCTGGTGGGGTGAACTCGGCGCAGCGGCGCTGCTTGCCGAATTCGGGGTCGGCCACCGTGCCCTGGTGGCAGTACGGGAAGCCGAAGTGCTGGCCCGGCTGCTGCACGCGGTTCAGCTCGTCACCGGGCACGTCGTCGCCCAGCATGTCGCGCCCGTTGTCGGTGAACCACAGCGCCTGGTCGCGCGGGCTCCAGTCGAAGCCCACCGAATTGCGCACCCCGGTGGCCACCAGCTCCAGCGTCTTGCCGTCGGCGCGCAGGCGCTGGATGTTGCCGTGCGCGCTGTCGGGCAGGCAGACGTTGCAGGGCGCGCCGGTGGCGACGTAGAGCAGCCCGTCGGGCCCGAAGGCGATGTACTTCGCGCCGTGGTGGCGCTCGGCGGGCAACTGGTCGGTGACGGTGGCCGGCGCGGGTGGCTTGCGCAGGCTGTCGTCGATGTTGTCGAAGCGCAGGATCTTCGACACCGCCGACACGTAGAGCCGGCCGTCGCGCCAGGCCACGCCGGCCGGCAGCTCCAGCCCGCTGGCCAGCGTGTGCACGGCGACCGCCCGGCCCTGGGTGATCTCCACCGCATACACCTTGCCGGCGCCCATGCTGCCGACATACACCACCACCCTGCCGTCGGGCGCCACGCGGCCGAGCGCCATGGCGCGGGCGTTGGGCACGGCGTCGGTCAGCAACTCCACCACGAAGCCGGGCGGCGCGCGCAGGCGATCGGCCGGCACCGCCGCGGCAACGGCAGCAGTAGCAACGGCAGTAGCAGCAGCCAGCGCCATGCCGGCCAGCGCCAACGTGCCAGCAGCGCGGCCCGCAAGCAGCGCCATTTGCAGCAGCGTTTTCAAGGCGCCGCGCCCCGCTGGCGGCCCGTCATGTTCTGCCCTGGCCGGCAAAATACTTGCGCACCAGGTGCGGCGTGAACTCGAAGGCGCTGCCGGTGAAGGTGGCGGTGAAGCAGGGCTCGCGCGCCGGTGCGCTGGGCGCCAGGCTGATGTAGAGCCAGTCCACCCCGCGGTGCCACAGCACGATCTGCAGCGGCTCGAAGCCGTCGCGCTCCAGCATCGGGTAACGCTGCAACGCGGCTGCGCTGAACAGCTCGCGGTCGTCACCGTCGAGCAGCACGCGGCTTTCGTCGGGGCCGAAGGTGATGGGCCTGCCGCCACCCACGCAACTGGCGATGCCGGCCGGTGGGTCGTCGTCGGCGCGTGCCGGCCCGGCGTGCAGCGCGGCCAGGCAGGCGGCGAGAGAGAACAGGGTGCTGGGAATCCGCATGGCGTGTCTCCTTGGCGGCGTGGCAACACGGCGGCCGATTGTGCTGGCCGCCCGGACCGTCGTGTAAAAGACGGTCGGCAATCTGCTTGCCCGAACTTGCGCCTGCATGTCGAAGTGCGGGCCGCCTGTTCGTCGTGCAGCAAGACAGGTTCTTACTGCAAGGAGACGACGATGCGATTCATGGTGTTGATCAAGGCCGACAGGAACACCGAAGCCGGTGTGATGCCCAGCGAGCAGCTGCTCGCCGAGATGGGGCGCTTCAACGAAGCGCTGGTGCAGGCCGGCGTGATGGTTTCCGGCGAGGGCCTGCACCCCAGTGCGAAAGGCGCCCGCATGCGCTTCTCGGGCAGCGAGCGCACGGTGCTGGACGGCCCGTTCGCCGACACCGGCGGGCTGGTCGCCGGCTTCTGGGTCTGGCAGGTGGCCAGCAAGCAGGAGGCCATCGCCTGGCTGCGGCGCTGCCCCAACCCGATGGACGGTGCGGACGCAGAGATCGAGCTGCGGCAGATCTTCGAGGCAGAGGACTTCGGCGCCGAATTCACGCCCGAACTCCGCGCACAGGAAGAGCGGCTGCGCGCCGAACTGGCGGCACCGCGCGTCAGCGCCGTGCCGCCGGTGAAGGGCGCCACGCCGTACCTCGTGGTGAAGGGCGCGGCAGACGCCATCGCCCACTACCAGGCGGTGTTCGGCGCCGAGCTGCTGACGCGGCTGGACATGCCCGACGGCAGCGTGATGCATGCCGAGCTGAAGATCGGCCCGGCGCACTTCATGCTCACCGAAGAGCGGCCGCAGCACAACGCGCTGGGGCCGCTGCGCCGCGGCGGCAGCAGCGTCAGCCTGGCCATCTACGTGCCCGATGCAGACGCCGTGGTGCAGCGCGCGGTGGACGCCGGCGCCAGCATCGGCATGCCGGTGGCCAACCAGTTCTGGGGCGACCGCAGCGGCATGGTGATCGACCCCTTCGGCCACCAGTGGTTCGTCGGCACGCACACCGAGGACGTGAGTGGCGAAGAGATGCAGCGGCGCCTGCGGGCGATGCTGCCCGACTGCGGCTGAGGGGCGGCAGCATGGGCAGCAAAGACCCGCGCATCGACGCCTACATCGCCCGCGCCGCGCCCTTTGCGCAGCCGCTGCTGGAGCGGCTGCGCAGCGGGGTGCACCAGGGCTGTCCCGAGGTGGAGGAAACCATCAAGTGGAGCATGCCGTTCTTCACCGTGAAGGGCCGCATGCTGGCGCACATGGCGGCCTTCAAGCAGCACTGCGCTTTCGGCTTCTGGCAGGGCCGCGAGGTGGCCGGCCAGGGGCGCGACGGCGAGGCGATGGGACAGTTCGGCCGCATCACCGCGCTGGCAGACCTGCCGCCGCCGCGCGAGATGAAGGCCCTGGTGCAGGCAGCGGTGCAGCGCATCGACCTGCAGGCTGCCACGCCGCGCGCGGCCAGGCCTGCCGCGAAGACCAGGCTGCCGGCGCTGGAGATGCCGGCCGACCTGCAGGCCGCGCTGGCGGCACAGACAGCGGCGCGCAGCACCTACGACGGCCTGGCGCCGAGCAAGCAGCGCGAATACCTGGAGTGGATCACCGAGGCCAAGCGCGCAGAGACGCGGCAGCGCCGCGTGGCCCAGGCCGTGGAGTGGCTTGCCGAAGGCAAGTCACGCCACTGGAAATACGAGAACTGCTGAGGCAGGCGCCGCTTGCGCCGCAGCGCTCTTCAGCGCCGCGGCGTGCTTGCGCTGACGGTGGCGGTTGGTGCCGAGCGGCCGCTGCCGTTGACCGCTGCCACGCGGTAGTAGTAGGTGCTGCGCGGTGCCACCGAGGCATCGACGAAGCCGGTGGCGTTGGCCGCAGTGATCGCAATCTGGATCGCCGGGTTGAAGGCCGGCGAACTGGCGCGCTCGACGACGAAGCCGGTCTCGTTGGTCGAGCGGTCGGCCCAGCGCAGCGCGATGCTGGAAGGCCCGGTGGCGGTGGCAACCAGCCCGGTGGGCGCCGAGGGCACGGGTGGCGGCGGGGGAGGCGGGGGCGGCGGCGGCGGCGCGGCGGCTGCTGCCGGATCGACCCGTGCGACGGCAAAGTCCCCGCTGTTGCCGAACGTGAGGCCGGCCACCACCACCTTGCCGTCGCGCTGCACGGCAATCCCGCTGGCGATCTCGATGGCGCCGAAGTCGATGGTCAGCACGCCTGCGCTGGCGAACGTGGTGTCCAGCGCTCCGCTGGCGGTGATGCGGCGCAGCAGCATGTCGCCGCCCGCCAGCAGGTCTCTCTCGGTGGCCAGCCAGAGCGCCGTGCCGGCTGCCGCCAGATGCGGCTGGCGCGGCACCGGCACCAGCGGTTCGGCAAACGCCGTGTCCAGCGCGCCGTCGGCACTGAAGCGGCGCAGGCGCAGCGCGTTGCTGCCGCTGAAGACGCTGCCGCCCGCGGCCACCAGCCGCCCATCGGACAGCACCGCCAGCGACGAGAAGATGTCGCCCGCGGCCGCTGCCAGCCGCGTGCGGCCCGCCGTGCCGAAGCCGGGGTCGTGGTCGCCCGTGCCGCGGTTCAGCCTGGCGATCACCAGTCCCGCTTCAGAACCCTGCGGGCCGGCACCGGCACCGCCCACCACCACCACGCCGGCGGGCTGCTCGGCAGCGTCGAGGATGGTGGACAGCGGCACGTCGGTGGGCGCAGCGCCGGGGTCGGGGCGGCCGACGTTGACGGTGCCGTTGCTGCCCACGGCCGCATCGGGCGTGCCGTCGGCGTTCAACACCACCAGGGTGGCGCGGTTCTCGCCGCCGGGCGGAATGCTGAGGTCGTCTTCGACCAGCGGCAGGAACGACTCTCCCAGGAGCCAGACCTTGCCGGACGACAGTGCGAGCACCTTGTGCACCACGCTCGACATCGCAATGCCGTTGCGCGTGATGGGCTGGCTGACGCGCCCGCCATCACCGAAGCCGGTGTCCAGGCTGCCATTGGCCAGCAGCCGGACAGCGCGGAATGCGGAGTAGAAGGTGTCCGAGCTGCCGATGACGATCTTGCCGTCGGCCTGCAAAGCGACCGATGCACCGTACACCGCGAAGCCGGAAGCCGCCGAAGGCGGCGCAAACGACACGGTCGCCACGCCGCCGCTGCCGAACGATGCGTCCAGCCCACCCGTGGGCGTGTAGCGCGCGATGGCGATGCGTCCGTTCGACGCCCCCACCACCACGATCTTGCCGTCTGGCTGCACGGCAGTGGCGCCGACCGCGTCGTTGGCGCCGAGATCGGTGACCACGCGGCCACCGCTGCCGAAGCCCGGGTCCAGCGCGCCTGCGGCCTGCGTGGCCGCGGCAGCCAGCAGCGCCGACAGGGCGATCGTCATCCGGCTCAAGAGATGTCGGGTCGTCATGGAGAACCTTCGCGTTGAGAAGCGTGTTGAATGCGCAGTGCCGGGGCCCCCCCGGCGACCGTGAGTGCCGCGGGGAGCGGTACGGGTTGCAGCGATCAACGGCCTTTGCCGCGACGTTCACCGTGGACGTTAGAGACCTCACCGGCGAGCCAGCCGGTGCGCTGGCGCTTTTGGCCGCAGTCATCCCGACTGCGGGGCCTGCATCAACGCAGGCCTCGACCCGTCATCTTTCTCAGGCGCCCGTCAAGCCTTCGAGGCGGCCTTCGTCAACACTTTCTTGGCAGCCACCTCGGCCTGCAGCGCGGCGTCCTGCGGGGAGCGGCAGAGGCCGGCGTAGGCGTACTGGATGTTCTCGTACAACTCGGCTGTGGCGGGTGCTGCGGCCAGCAGCGCGTCCAGCGCGGGGCCGGGGTCGGCCTCGCCGAGAAGCGTGTTGATCTGGTGGACCACGCCGCGGTATTGCGCGGCGCTGGCGCCGGAGCGGCTGGCGGGCTGGTGGTCCAGCCGCTCCAGCAGCGAGGCCATGGCAGCCAGCGCGTGCAGACGGGCCGGAAGACGGAGAGGGGTGTCGGCTTGCATCATGGACAGAAGCTGGGGCTTGCCGCCGCGGAATTCAAGACCGTCAGGCCGCGGGTCCAGCGCGTCGCGCAGGCCGTCGCCCAGCAGGTTGAAGGCCAGCACCAGCAGGAAGATCGCCAACCCCGGACAGACGGCCATCCAGGGCGCGTTGTCCACGTCGTTCTTCGCGGTGTTCAGCATGCGTCGGCACCAGCGTGGCGATGCGCCTGGGCGCGCGCCCGTGCCGGGCCGCGCCACGGCGCCTGCCCCGCTTCACGCAGCTTTACGGCGGCGTCACCTGCCGGCAGTCGGCCCCGTGCTGCCGGCGTCCGTTGAAAGCACAGGGCGGCGCCAAGCCGGCGCGGCTTCCGGACATTCTGGACAACAAGGAGTTGGTCATGACCATCAAGAAACTGGCTGCCGCCGCCGCTGTCGTGTTGACGGGCGCCTTCGGCGCCGGGCTGGCGCAGGCGCACACCGATGTGCAGTGGTCCATCAGCATCGGCAGCCCGTTCGGCAATCCGGCGCCGGTCTATAGCCAGCCGGTGCCCGCCTACCCCGTCTATCCGGTCTATGGGCCGCCGGTCTATGGCCCGCCGGTGGTGGTGCGGCCTGCGCCTGTCTATGGCTACGGCTATGGCTACGGCAACGACCGCTACCGGCAGGCCGGCCGCTGGGACGCAGACCGCGACGGCATTCCGAACCGCTACGACCGCCACTACAACCCGCATGGCGACCGTGACCACGACGGCATTCCTAACCGCCGCGACCGCGACGACCGCCACCCCGGCCAGGGCTGGGGCCGCTGACCGCGCCAGCGTCACGGCGCGGCGATCTGCTCGAACACGCGCTTGCGTGCCGCCGGGTCGCGCAGCGTGCGTGACTCGGCCAGCAGTCTGTCGGTCTGGGCGTCGCAGTAGCCGGCGTAGTTCAGCGGCTGCTTGCAGCCGTGGAAGCTGCCATGCGGTCTTGCGCCACGCGCTCGACGAACTCGAAGGGGCCAGAGCACACCGGCCTGCTGCCGAACCTGTCGCCCGCCGCCTGCGCCGCCTTCGGGCTGACCACCATGCCGGCCCGGTGGGACAGCGCGGCCAGCAGCGGCGAGAACGGCGCGCTCAGGTTCAGCCGCACCGTCAGCGGGTCCAACACATCCACGGTGCTGACGGGTGCCGGCTCGCCGCGGCGGTTGCTGCTGGGCAGCGTCTTGTCCGGTGCAAAGGCGTTGTCTGGCGGCGCTTCAGGCCTCGCCGCGGCGGGCGGCATGGAAGCGGTCGATGGCGGCTTCGATGCGGCTGCGGTCGGTTTCGCCGGCCGGGTGGCCGTGGCGCGGCAGGCAGGCGACGAAGGGCTGGTAGCGCTCCAGGCTCTTGGCGTGCAGGCGTGTCAGTTCGGCCAGAGGGTCGGCGTGGTCGTCCACCCGCAGGTCCAGCTCGGCATAGGCCTCGGCGCCGTGGATGCGCAGCGCGGCAGACTGGCGGCCACGCTTGTCGCCGCCGGCCGCCTCGCCCGCCTGCATCGCGGTGATCAGGCGCTGGGCCAGTGGCTGGCCGGCGCCAGCGACAAAGGCTTCGGCTGTGGCCTCCAGCACGCGCGGCCCGGCCAGCATGTTGCCTGCCACGCTGAAGTCGCCTTCCAGCAGGTGGCCGCACCAGCCGACGCAGGCGCTGCCAGTGTGGGCTGCGCCAGCGCCTGCGCCTACACCTGCGCCCTGCGCCGGCAGCAGGTGCACCTGGCGCTGCGCATGGCCTGCATCTGCACCGGTGAGCGTCTTCATCACATCCGCCGCGCCGTGCCCGGCGGCCAGCAATGCCAGCCCCTGCGGGCCGTACAGCGGGTTGATCAAGGCCTGCGTTGCCACAGCACCCACGCCGCCCTGCGTGTGCACGCACAGCGAGCCGACCGAGAAGAAGCGGCTTGCGATGGCCACGCCGAAGCGGCCCTGCGCGTCACGCGCCAGCAGCGACCAGGTCATTCGACCTTGCCGATCTTGCGCACGGCGTCCACCATCAGCAGCGCGTCCTGCTCCCAGTAGGCCTGGAATTCGGGCGCGTCCAGGTACTCCACGGGGCTGCCGGCGCGGCCGATGGTCTGGATCACGGCGGGGTCGGCGGCGGCCTTGTGCACGGCGGCACGCAGCTTCTGCACCACGTCTTCCGGCGTGCCGGCCGGCACGAACAGCGCCGACCATTGCGCGAAGCCGACGGCATGGCCGAGCTGCCTGAGGCTGGGCACGCCGGGCAGAGCGGCCAGCGGCTTGTCGCCCCAGTGCGCCAGCGCCCGCAGCTTGCCCGCCTTGATCTGTTGCACCACGCTGGCCGGCCCGCTGGACACCGCGTCCACCTGCCCGCCCAGCAATGCCAGCACGGCCGGGCCGGCGCCGGTGTAGGGGATGTGCGTCATCCGGAAGCCGGCGCTGGCCTTGAGCATCTCCATCGGCACATGCATGGTGCCGTAGTTGCCCGAGCTGCCGTAGTTGTAGGCACCCGGCCTGGCCTTGGCGTCGGCCACCAGGTCGGCCACAGTCTTCCACGGCGCGTCTGCCCGCACCACCAGCACGGTGGGGTCGGCCGTGAAGCGCGCAATCGGCCGGAACTGGTTGAGCGCGTAGGCCGGCTTGCGGCCCAGGATGCGGTCTGCCTCGGGCAGGATCGAGATCGACGACAGCGTCATCAGCACGGTGTAGCCGTCGGCCGGCGCGCGCGCCGCCAGCCCCATGCCGAGCGCACCGCCGGCGCCGACGCGGTTCTCGACGATCACCGTCTGCTTCAGCTCGCGCGACAGGCTCTCGGCCACCGGCCGCGCCACCGTGTCGGCCACGCCGCCGGGCGGGAAGGGCACCACCATCGTGATCGGTTTGTCGGGCCAGGCCGGCTGGGCTTGCGCGGTGCAGCCGGCGGCCAGCCAGAGCGCGGCGGACAACAGGCACAGCGGCTTCATGCGCGGCCCTCCTCGACGAAGCGGTTCTCCAGCGTGCCGATGCCGTCGATCTCGATGCGCACCACGTCGCCGTGGGCCAGCCAGCGCGGCGGCGTCATGCCCATGCCCACGCCGGCCGGCGTGCCGGTGGCGATGATGTCGCCGGGCAGCAGCGTGATGCCGCGCGAGCAGGTTTCGATCAACGTCGGGATGTCGAAGATCAGGTCCGCCGTGTTGCCGTCCTGGCGCAACTCGCCGTTGACCCAGCAGCGCACGCGGGTGGCGGTGCCGTCCAGTTCGTCGGCGGTGACGATCCACGGGCCCATCGGGCAGAAGGTGTCGAAGCTCTTGCCCAGGTCCCATTGCGCATGGCGCATCTGCACGTCGCGCGCCGTCACGTCGTTGACGATGGTGTAGCCAAAGACATGCTGCAAGGCATCGGCGCGCGCAATGTTGCGGCCGCCGCGGCCGATGACAACGGCCAGTTCGGCCTCGTAGTCGATCTGCTTCGACACCGCCGTCGGCAGCAGCACGTCTTGGTGATCGGCCACCACGCACTCGGGCACCTTGGTGAAGACGATGGGCCAGGCTTCCGGCTGGTTGTTCTTGAACACCGTGTCGCGCAACTCCCTGGCATGCGCGTGGTAGTTGCGGCCGACGCAGAACAGGTTGCGGCGCGGCTGCGGCAGCGGGGCGAGCAACTCCACCTCGGTGAGCGCGACCCGGCCGTTGCTGGGCGAGACGGCAGGTGGCGTGGCCGCTTCGATGACGGCCAGCGCACCGCGCGTGCCGTCGATGTTGAAAAGTTCGATGTGATCGGCGCCGACCTGGCCGACACGCCGTCGGCCCTGGTGCAGCACGGTGGCGATGCGCATGTTCTGTCTCCCGGCGGTTCGACCAAATGCTACCATTTGCGACCATGGACGCTGCTGCGACGCTCAAGGACACCATTCTCGAGAACCTCAGGTCGCGCACCTGGCGCGCCGGCCACCGCATTCCCACAGAGCGGGCTCTGGGCGAAGAATTCGGCCTCAGCCGCTCCACCGTGCGCCGCGTGCTGCTGGACTTCAAGCGCAAGCGTTTGATCACGCAGACGGTGGGCAGCGGCACCTACGTGGCAGAGCAGGTGCACGAGGCGCTGGCCGAACTGACACCGCGCGGCGGCGCACAGTCGGTCAGCCCGGCCGAGCTGATGAGCGCGCGGCTGGTGCTGGAGCCGGCGATCATCGAGATGGCCATCGGCAACGCCACGGCGGCCGACTTTGCCCGCATGGACGAGTGCAACCACCATGCCGAGGCGGCCACCACGCTGGAGGAGTTCGAGCGCTGGGACGCGGCTCTGCACGAGGCCATCGCCAACGCGGCGCACAACGGCTTCATCACCGGCATCTGCCGGCTGATGAACGAGGTGCGCTCGCAAAGCGAATGGGGCGTGCTGAAGCGGCGCAGCGCCACGCCGCAGCGGCGGCTGGAATACCAGCACGAGCACCGCACGCTGGTGGCGGCGCTCAAGCAGCGCGACGCCGAACAGGCGCGCGCGCTGTGCCTGGCGCACCTGCTGCATGTGCGCACCAACATGCTGGGCCACTAGTGCGGTAGAGTCGGGCGCCTTTGCCAAGCTTTGCCAAGAAGAGCCAATCAGGCCCAAAAACGAAAGTTGCGATGGAGACGAACCCAAGGCCGGGCGCCCGCCGGCGCCGCTCACTGACCGGCCGCTGCGTGATGGGCGCGATGGGCGCGCTGGCCGCGACGCTCGTGCTGTTGGCCGGTGGCTGGCCGCAGCCCGCGTCAGCGCAGGACTACCCGGCGCGGCCGGTGCGCATCGTCGTGCCCTTTGCCCCCGGCGGCTCGGCCGATGTCTTCGGCCGCTTCATCGCGCAGCGCCTGCAAGAGGCGATGGGCCAGAGCTTCATGGTGGACAACCGGCCGGGCGGCGGCTCGGTGATCGGCACCGACGCGGTGGCCAAGAGCGCGCCCGACGGCTACACGCTGCTGCTGATGTCCAACGCGCACACGGTCAACGAGTCGCTGATCCCGAACAAGCCCTTCGTGCTGATGCGCGACTTCGTGCCGGTGGCGCCCATCAATGCGTCGGAGCTGGTGCTGGTGACGCGCGCCGGGCTGCCGTTCAACACGCTGGCCGACCTGATCAAGGCCGCGAAGGCCAGGCCAGGCGGCATGTCGTATGCGTCGTCCGGCCCCGGCACGCCGTACCACATGGCAGGTGAGCTGTTCAAGGCGATGGCCGGCATCTCCATCGTCCACATCCCGTACAAAGGCAGCGCGGGCGCGCGCACCGACGTGCTGGGCGGGCAGTTGGAGATGATGTTCGACGCCATCCCGACGATGAACGAGCACATCAAGAGCGGCAAGGTGAAGGCGCTGGCCACCACCGGCCTCACGCGCTCTGCGGTGTTGCCCGAGGTGCCGACGATGGCCGAGGCCGGTGTGCCCGGCTACGAGGCCACCATCTGGCTCGGCCTGATGGCACCGCGCGGCACGCCGCCCGCCGTGGTGCAGCGGCTGAACGCCGAGATCGGCAAGATCACATCCAGCGCCGAGGTGCGCCGTGCCTGGGCCGCGCAAGGTGCGACGCCGATGACGATGGCGCCCGACGAGTTCACGCGCTACATGAACGACGACGTGGCCAAGTGGGCGCGCATCGTCAGAATCTCCGGCGCCAAGGTCGAATGAACGGGAAGACGAGCGCGAAGACGAGCCCGAAGACGCTGCACCTGCTGTCGGCCGGCGCCGCGCAAGGGCTGGTGCAGGCGCTGCAAGAGCGCTTCCAGGCCGCGACGGGCGCAGTGCTTCGAGTGCGCTTCGGCGCGGTCGGCGCGATGAAGGAGGCGCTGTTGTCCGGCGCGCCCTGCGATGTGCTGATCGTCAGCGCCGCGATGGTCGATGCGCTGTGTGCCGCGGGCAGCCTGCGCGCCGGCACGCAGGCGGCGCTGGGCGGCGTGCGCACCGGCATCGCGGTGCCCGCGTTGGCGGGCGGGCCGGCGCTGCCCGATGTGTCGTCAGCGGCGGCCTTGCGTGCCGCGCTGCTGGGTGCCGACCGCGTCTATTTCCCTGACCCCGAGCGGGCCACGGCCGGCATCCACTTCGCCAGAGTGCTGCGCGAACTGGGCATCTTCGAGACATTGCAGCCGCGCTTGTCCACCCACCCGAATGGCGCCACCGCGATGCGCGCGATGGCCGACGCAGCCGGCGGCGGGACTGCCCACCCGTCTGCGCCGCGGCTGATCGGCTGCACCCAGGTCAGCGAAATCATCTGCACGCCCGGCGTCCACCTGGCAGGCGAGTTGCCGCCGCCTTTCGGGCTGGAGACGGTGTATGCCGGCGCCATTGCCAGCGGCGCCGCTGAGATGCCGCTGGCGGCCGATTTCATCGCGCTGCTCGCCGGCAGCCAGACGCTGGCGCTGCGCGCAGCCTGCGGCTTCGTGGCCTGAACGCAAGGGCGCGCCGCGCCCGTCCTTTCCCACTGCAAGAGGAGACGTCGATGAAGCTGTTGTCCACCATCCAGGCCCTGCTGCTGACGCTGCTGCTGGCCTGCACCGGCCCCGTGCTGGCGCAAGGCAAGGTGCAGGTGCTGTGGCTGGGCCAGGCGGCTTTCAGGATCACCAGCGTGAATGGCAAGGTGATCGTCATCGACCCCTGGCTGGTCACCAACCCGAAGACGCCCGAGGCCTTCAAGAAACTGGAGGCGCTGGGCAAGGTGGATCTGGTGCTGGTGAGCCACGGCCACTTCGACCATGTGGCCGACGCCCCCGCGCTGGCCAAGCTGAACAACGCGCCGCTGTGGGCACCTGCCGGGCTGGCGCAGTCTATGGGCGTGCTGGGCATGCTGCCCGCGGCGCAGGCCAACCGCATGAACAAGAGCGGCACCGTCACGCCACTGGGCGCCGGCATCAAGGTGACGCTGGTGCACGCAGAGCACAGCTCCGAACTGCTCTGGAAGAACCCGGCCACCGAGAAGGACGAGCTGCACGTGGGCGGCGAGCCGGGCGGCTTCATCATCGAGCTGGAGAACGGCTTCAAGATCTGGCACATGGGCGACACCGGCGTCTTCGGCGACATGAAGCTCATCGCCGAGATGTACAAGCCCGACCTGGTGCTGATGCCCATCGGCGGCGGCCAGTTCGTGATGAACCCGGCCGATGCGGCGATGGTGACGCGCGAGTTCATCAAGCCGAAGATGGTGATCCCGATGCACTACCTCACCAACCCCGGACTGCCCGGCACGCCCGCGGAGTTCATCAAGGCACTGGGCACCTCGGCGACCAAGGTGCTGGTGATGCAGCCGGGGGATGCGTTGGAGTTTTGAAGCCACCGCGGCTTCTCCGCGTGCTGCGCTGTCCGGCCGCAAGCGGCCGATCAACCGTCTGCGATGCCGACCCGCAACCGGTGCTCACGCAGGTAGCCCGCAAAGGGCGGGTGTGACAGCGGAAGGCGGAAATCTGCGGTGCATCGGCGGAGCCAGGTTCGTACCGCCCTTGCCTCGATCACGGGCCTGAGGATGGGGCGCAAGTCATCCTGAAGTGCGAAGTAGCCGTGCTCGAAGAGCCGGTCATGCATGGCGCAAAAGCAGATCGCGTTCGCGAGCCTGCCACGCGCCTCCGGCCGGTCCGCCCAGCGTGCAACATGGCTTGTCACCAGCAGCAGGGGATCGCGCGTGTCGCACAGCGCGCATTGCCCGGCGTAGTTGGCAAGCGTGAGCCGGCGCAGCGCGTCCTGGCCGACGCGGACGCGCGCCTGCGTCAGCGCCACACGCACGGGCACATCGGGAACGAGCAGCGCGTCGCGCAGGATCGCATCTTCGACGACATCGTCCGCAAGGTCTTCGCGCGTGAGGTCCACCGCCTGGTCCGTCAGCACGTAGGCGCCGGCTGCCGAGAAGAACAGGCGGCCGTCGTCGCGCAGTTCCTGGAGCACGCGGCTCACCGTCTGGGCGGGTGTGCGGCCGGCGGAAGCCACCGCGGCTGCCATGGTGCCCAGTTCCTGCGCCAGGAACGGCTTGCGATGGACCGTCGCGGTCTGGTTGTTGGCGCTGTAGCGGCGCAACGCTGCCAGCACGGCATCGCGCCACGTCAAAGCCATTCTGCGGCGTTCGAACAGATCACTGGCGGTGTTGCGCAACGTCCCGTCATCTGGCCATCATAGGTGCGGCTCAAGCCGCCACCCTGCGCCCGATGAGTCCGGTTGCCAGCCCCGTGCCAAGCAGGATCACTGCACAGCCCAGCACCATGGCCGGCGTGAGCGCCTCGCCGAGAAACAGTGCGCCCCACAGCACGGCGAAGGCGGGCACCAGGAAGGTCACCGAGATCGCGTTGGCGGCGCCGGCGTTGGCGATCAGCCGGAAGTACAGCAGGTAGGCCAGCCCGGTGCAGACGAAGGCCAGCACCGCGGCCCCGCCCCAGGCCGTCGCGCCAGGGTTGTGCGCCGGCCACCACCACAGCGCCGGCAGCAGCGTGAAGGCGGCTGCCGACAACTGGCTGCCGGCCGCCACAGCGAAGGGCGGCACGCCGACCAGCTTCTGCTTCGCGTAGTTGGCTGCAAAGCCGTAGAGCACCGTCGAGCCGATGCAGGCTGCCACTGCCAGTGCCGGGCTGACGCCATGCGCGCCGGGCTTGAAGCTGGCGTTGTGCAGCCCCAGCGCCAGCACGCCGACGAAGCCGATCACCAGCCCGAGCAGCCGCGTCGGCGTCGGCCTGTCGTGCAGCCAGAGCCAGGCGATCAACGCGCCCCACAGCGGCGACGTCGCGTTGAAGATGGCCGACAGGCCGGCGTTCAGCACCAGCGCGCCGACCGCGAAGAACAGGAAGGGCAGCGCCGAGTTGAACAGCCCGACCACGGCGATCGGCCTCCAGTTCCGGCGCAGCGCCGCGCCTTCGCCGCGCCACAGCACCAGCGGCAGCAGCAGCGCGCCGGCGCCCGCCACGCGCAGAAAGACCAGCGCCGCCGGCCCGAAGTCTGGCGCGCAGACGCGGGTGAACAGGAAGGAGCCGCCCCACAGCGCCGCCAGCAGCACCAGCTCGGCCAGGTCGCGCGGGCGCATCTTCATGGCGTCATGCCGTCGAGCTTTGTGGCTGCGCCAGCGCCAGCGGCCGTTCCAGCGCCAGCAGCGCCTGCTTGCGCGGCAGGCCGCCGGCATAGCCTGTGAGGCTGCCGTCGCGGCCGATCACGCGGTGGCAGGGCACGATGATGCAGACCGGGTTGCGCCCGACCGCAGCCCCCACCGCGCGCACCGCGCTGGGGTTGCCGATCTGCTGCGCGATCTGGCCGTAGGTGCTGAGCGCGCCGCTGCCGATGGCCCGCAGCGCCCGCCAGACGGCGCGCTGGAAGGCGGTGCCGGCGGCGTCCAGCGGCACGCTGAAGGCCAGGCCGGGCTGCTGCCAGTAGGCGGCGAATTCGCGCGCCGCCAGCGCCAGGTGCGGGTGCTCCGGCCGGGTGGGCGCGGTCACCGGGCCGGGGTGGTGCGACTGCGCGTCGAACCAGGCGCCGGCCAGGCCATTGGCGGTGGCGGCCAGCAGCAGCGGGCCGAGCGGGGTGTCGATGCGGGCTTGCGCTTCGATGCGTGGATTCAGCGTGTTCATCGTCGGACTTTCGTGTTGGGCGGGCCGGAATCCGCATTGCGGACGGCCGGCAGAGTCATGGTGTTGCACCGTCCAGGTGGTGCCACAGCCGCATCACGGCATAGGCGCGCCACGGCCGCCAGGCCTCGGCGAGCGTGGTGATGTGCTTGATGTCGCGCGACTTCAGGGCCGTCATCAGGCCGATGTCGCTGGCCGGCCAGGCGTCGGGCCAGGCCAGCGCGCGCATCGCGATCACCTGCGCCGTCCACGGGCCGATGCCGGGCAGTGCCAGCAATGCGTCCAGCGTGGGCTGCAGCGGCGCACCGCGGTGCAGTTCGATGCGGCCGGCCGCCACCTCGGCTGCCAGTGCCTGCAAGGCCTTCACGCGCTGGCGCACGATGCCCAGCTTGCCCACCACCTCGGGGTCTGCGGCGGCGATGGCCTGGGCGTCGGGGAACACATGGGTCAGCGCCGCGAAGGGCGTGCAGACGGGCTCGCCGAAGCGGTCCACCAGGCGCTGCACCAGCGTGCGCGCGGCCTTCACGGTGATCTGCTGGCCGAGCACCACGCGCACCGCGATCTCGAAGCCGTCCATCCCGCTGGGCAGCCGCGTGCCCGGCCGCAGCGGCACCGGCAGCAACGCCATCACGGGGTCGATGCGGGCGGGGTCGGCGTCCAGGTCCAGGCCATGGCGCACGCGCTGAAGCACCGCGCCGAGCACCGGCGACAGGCTGTCGGACGCCCGCACATGCACCTCGTGACGGCCGGGCACGAAGCGCGCGCACAGCCAGCCGCTCAGGCGCTGGCCGCGTTGCTGCCAGCCCAGCGTGCGGCGGATTTCCAGGCCCTCGACCTCTTCCACACCGCGCACCACGCGGGCCCCGAAGAAGCGCAGCACCGCCTCCACGTCGTAGGGCGGCCTGTAGGCCAGGCGCAGTGGCGCCTGCGCGCTGGCCGGTGCGCGCTCGCGGCGCAGGGCCGTCGGGCTCAGCCGGTAGCGCTCTGCGAAGGCGGCGTTGAAGCGGCGCAGGCTCTCGAATCCGCTGGCCAGTGCCACCTGCGTCACCGGCTGCGTGGTGTCGGTCAGCAGTTGCTTGGCCAGCAGCAGGCGCTGCGTGGTCAGGTAGTCGTGCGGCGCCACGCCATGCGCGGCCTGGAAGATGCGGCGCAGATGGCGGTCGGTCACGCCCAGGCGCTTGGCGATGGCAGGCAACTGCGTGCCACCCGGCGCATCGACAGCGCCGTGCACCGCGTGTTCGATGAGGCGGGCGGCGCTGTCGGCCAGCGTCTGCGACGAGTCGGTGTGCGACAGCCCCGGCGCGATCTCCGGCCGGCATTTCAGGCAGGGCCGGAAGGCGGCGGCCTCGGCCTGCGCGCGGGTGTCGAAGAAGCGGCAGTTCTTCTGCTGCGGCAGCCGCACGCGGCACACCGGCCGGCAATAGACCCCGGTGCTGGTGACGCCGACGAAGAGCCGGCCATCGAAGCGGGCATCGCGCGCCTGCAGCACCTTGTAGGCGGCATCGTGGTCGAGGAGCATGCGGCCATGATAGGCGGCGGGCCGGCCGGGACTCGCCGTTTTCGGACCTGTCCCTTTGCGTCCTCCCGCCGCCATCCGCCGCTGTTGGACGGCCTACATCGCCTTGAACAAATGCACGTAGGCCCGGCTCACCGGCAGCTCTTGCGCATGGCCGCGCAGGCGCAGGAAGAGGCGGCTGGCTTCGTCGCGCCGCGTGCCGGCCAGGTGCGCCAGGTTGACGATGGTGGAGCGGTGCACCTGCACGAACAGCGCCGGGTCCAGCGCCGCGGACAGCTCGGCGATCGTGGTGCGTATCAGGTGCTCGGCGGCGGCTGTCTGCACGCAGGTGTACTTGTCGTCGGCGCGGAAGAACAGCACGTCGTCCACCGCCACCTGGTGGGTGATGTCGCCGCTGCCGGCGCGCACCCAGCGCAGGCGCTCGGCCGGTGGGCTGGCAGCGGCCGCCGGCAGCAGGCGTTGCAGCGCGGCCAGCAGCGCGGCGTCGCCGGCCGGTGCAGGGGAGGGCGCGCGGCGCAGGCGCTCCACCGTGCGCCGCAGCCGTTCTGCCTTCACCGGCTTGAGCACATAGTCGATGGCCTGCTGCTCGAAGGCCTGCACCGCGTAGTCGTCGAACGCGGTGACGAAGACCACGCGCGTGCCGCCTTCGATGCCCTGCGCCACCTCCAGCCCGGTGAGCCCGGGCATCTGGATGTCGAGGAAGGCGATGTCGGGCGCCAGCGCCTGGATGCGCTCTGCGGCCTCGATGCCGTTGCGCGCGACGGCGACGATGCGCAGCTCGGGCCACAGGGTCTGCAACTGCGCTTGCAAAGCGGCTGCCAGATGCGGCTCGTCGTCGGCGATCAGCGCGGTGGTGGCTGCAAGGGCTGCGCCCGGTGCGCTCGTTTCGTTCGTCATGCCGCCTGCTCCAGCGGCAGCCGCAGCGTGGCGCGCGTGCCGGGGTGGTTGTCGTCCAGCGCCAGGCTGGCCTGTTGTCCGTACTGCGAGGCCAGGCGCTCGCGCAGGTTGGCCAGCGCCACGCCGGCACCGCGCCGCCGCGCGGCTGGCGCCTGCAGGCCGCGGCCGTCGTCGGTGATCTCGATCACCAGCATGCCGGCTTCGGCGCGCGCGTTCACACGCACGGTGCCGCCGCTGACCTGCGGCTCCAGCCCGTGGTGGATGGCGTTCTCGACCAGCGGCTGCAGCAGCAGCGGCGGCAGCCGCGCGTCGCGCAGCGCGGGGTCGTTGCCCACGCTGAAGTGCAGCCTGTCCTCCATGCGCGTCTTCATCAGGCCCAGGTAGTTGTGCACCAGGTCCAGCTCGCTGCCCAGCGTGGCGGCGTCGTGGCGCAGCGCCGTGAGCGACGAGCGCAGATAGTCGGTGAAGGACTCCAGCATCTGCCGGGCGCGCGGCACGTCGGTGTCCATCAGCGCGGCCACGTTGGCCAGTGTGTTGAACAGGAAGTGCGGCTCGATCTGCCCTTGCAGCAGCCGCAACTGCGCCTCGGCGGCGCGGCGCTCGGCATCGATCTGGCGCGCCTTGATCGCAAAGAACTGGTAGAAGCCGATGCTCAGCAGCACCGAGATCAGCAGGCTGCCCGCCACGGTGTTCGGGTCCGACAGGCGAAACCAGCCCGGCCCGTCGGCATTGACCAGCCAGCTTCCCAGCGGCCAGCCGATGGCCACGCCGACGAGCGGCACCGCGCTGAAATAGACGGCCCGCAGCGGGCCGCCGAGGCGGCGGATGCGCGCTGCGCCGATCAGCCTTTCGCTCAGGCGGAACAGCGCGTGGATGGTGAAGCCGATGCACAGCGAGACGACCAGGTTGACGCGGTACCACGTCAGCCAGCCCGGCAGGTTGCGCCAGGCGCCGTCGCCGCGCGCGAACAGCGCAAAGCCAAGGACGGTGAAGCCTGCCGCCACGCCCATGCAGAACAGCAGCGTCCACAGCAGGTGCAGCCATTCGGGGCCGACGCGGCGCAGGTCGGCCGCCAGCCAGGAGCGCCACGAGGCGCCGAGTTGCTTGCGGGTGAAGGTCGTCATGGGCGGCAGTGTAGGCAGCGGCTGTGCACCGGTGCGGCGGCCGGCCGACGGATCGACGGCATGCGCGATGGGTGGCGAGCCAGGGCGGCGAGCCGGGGGCGCTGCCTACAATCGGCCGCATCTTCGAACGCAGGGCTCCCATGCAAGTCAACAGCACCGTCTTCAAGGCCTACGACATCCGCGGCGTGGTGGGCAAGACCATCGACGAAACCTTCGCCGAGCACCTCGGCCGGGCCTTTGGTTCGGAGGCGGTGGCAGCCGGCCAGCGCGCCGTGGCGGTGGGCCGTGACGGCCGCCTGTCCGGCCCCGGCCTCGTGAAGGCGCTGATCCGCGGGCTGGCATCCACCGGGCTGGACGTGGTGGACATCGGCGCCGTCACCACGCCGATGCTGTACTACGTGGCCGCCACCCGTGCCGGTGTGGGCTGCAGCAGCGGCATCCAGGTGACGGGCAGCCACAACCCGAAGGACTACAACGGCTTCAAGATGGTGCTCGCCGGCCGCGCCATCTATGGCGACGACATCCAGAAGCTGCGCGAGCGCATCGAGACCGAGACCTACACGAAGAAGCGCGGCCGCAGCGCGAAGATGGACGTGATCGCCGAGTACAGCCAGCGCATCCTGTCCGACTGCAAGCTGGCGCGGCCGATGAAGATCGTGGTCGATTCCGGCAACGGCATTCCGGGTGCCACCGCGCCCGGCATCCTGCGCGCGCTGGGCTGCGACGTGATCGACCTCTACAGCCAGGTCGATGGCGACTTCCCCAACCACCACCCGGACCCGAGCAAGCCAGAGAACCTGGCCGACCTGATCAAGGTGGTCAAGGCCACCGGCGCCGAGATCGGCCTGGCCTTCGATGGCGACGGCGACCGTCTGGGCGTGGTCACCAAGGCCGGCAACATCATCTACCCCGACCGGCAGATCATGCTGTTCGCGCGCGACATCCTGAGCCGCCACAAGGGCGCGCAGATCATCTTCGACGTGAAGTGCTCGCAGCGGCTGCCGGTGGCCATCCGCAAGGCCGGCGGCAAGCCGCTGATGTGGAAGACGGGGCATTCGCTGATCAAGGCCAAGCTGAAGGAGACCGGCGCGCCGTTTGCCGGCGAGATGAGCGGCCACCTGTTCTTCGGCGAGCGCTGGTATGGCTTCGACGATGCGATGTACACGGCCGCGCGGCTGCTCGAGATCCTGTCCCGCCAGGCCGACCCGAGCAAGCTGCTCGACGCACTGCCCACCAGCTTCAACACCCCCGAGCTGAACGTGCCCTGCGCCGAGGGCGAGCACCACCAGGTGGTGGCCGAGCTGCTGGCGCGCACTGCCGACGGGCGGCTGAAGTTCGACGGCGGCACGGTGGGCACCATCGACGGCCTGCGTGTCGATTTCGCCGATGGCTTCGGCCTGATCCGCGCGTCCAACACCACCCCGGTGCTGGTGCTGCGCTTCGAGGGCCACACGCAGGAGGCGCTGCACCGCATCGAGGAAGCCTTCATGGCCGCGCTGCGCAGCGTCAAGCCCGACGCGCAGGTGGCCGCCGCGGCGCACTGAGTGAGCCCGCCGGGAAGCTCCCCGCCCGCATGAAGGCCGCGCTGGCGCGGGCCGCCTATTCGACGCTGCTGCGCCTGGCCACGCCCCTCTACCTGGCGCGCCTTTGGTGGCGCGGCCGGCGTGAGCCGCTGTACCGCCGCGCCATCGCAGAGCGCCTGGGCGGGCTGGCCGCGGGCGCGCCCGGCACGGGCCGCGTCTGGCTGCATGCGGTGTCGTTGGGCGAGACGCGCGCGGCGGCAGCGTTGGTGGAGGCTTTGCGCCACCAGCGCCCGGGCTTGCGCCTCTTGCTCACACACGGCACGGCCACCGGCCGCGAGGCCGGCGCGGCGCTGCTGCGCGCCGGTGACGCCCAGGCCTGGCTGCCCTACGACACGCCGGGCGCGGTGCAGCGCTTTCTGCACCACCACCAGCCGGCGGTGGGCGTGCTGATGGAAACGGAGGTCTGGCCCAACCTGCTGCACGCGGCGCAGCAATCACAGTTGCCGATGGTGCTGGCCAACGCCCGGCTGTCCGAGCGCAGCCTGGCCAAGGGCCTGCGGCTGGGCGCGCTGATGCGGCCCGCGGTCGCCAGCCTGGCGCGCGTGCTGGCGCAGACCGATGCCGATGCCGCCCGTCTGCGCCAGGCCGGCGCGCGCACCGCACAAGTGCTGGGCAACCTGAAGTTCGACGTCTCGCCCAACCCGCGGCTGGTGGCACGCGGGCTGCAATGGCGGCAGCCGCTGCAACGCGCCGTGGTGCTGGCCAGCAGCACGCGCGAGGGCGAGGAAGAGCGGCTGCTCCAGGCCTGGTGCGCGCTGCCGGCGCCGCGGCCGCTGCTGGTGCTGGTGCCGCGCCACCCGCAGCGCTTCGACCTGGTGGCCGACGTGGTGCCCAGCTTCGGCCTGAGCCTGGTGCGGCGCAGCAGTTGGCTGGAGCAGCCGCCGCCCGATGCCGCCGCGGCCGACCTCTGGCTGGGCGACTCCGTGGGCGAGATGCCGCTGTACTACGGCATGGCGGACGCAGCGCTGCTGGGCGGCAGCTTCGCCCGCCTGGGCGGACACAACCTCATCGAGGCGGCCGCCTGCGGCTGCCCGCTGGTGATGGGGCCGCACACCTTCAACTTCGCGCAGGCCGCCGAGCTGGCGCTGGCCGCAGGCGCCGCGCTGCGTGCTGCCAGCATCGAAGAAGCCGTGCCGATGGCCGTGGCGCTGTCGCGCGACCCGGCGCGCAACGCCCGTGTGCAGCGGGCCTTCGACTTCGCGGCGCGGCACCGCGGCGCGGCCGAGCGCATGGCGCAGGAAGTGGTGTCGCTGTTGCGACAGCAGGGCCGCTGAGGCCGCTGGGTTTGACGGCAGCGGCCCATCGCCTTAATATGACGACCATCATATTTTGAAAGCATGCCGATGGTCAGTCAGAGCGCCGGCCGAACGGCCACCAGCACCAGCACCAGCACCAGCACCAGCACCAGCACCGGCAGCAAAAGCAGCCGCAAGCACGCCACGCACGAGCGCATCCTGGCCACCGCGGCGCGCGCCATCCGCCGCGGCGGCTACGCAGGCGTCGGCGTGGCCGACATCATGAAAGAGGCGGGGCTGACGCATGGCGGCTTCTACGCCCACTTCGCATCGCGCGACGCGATGCTGGTCGAGGCGATGGAGCACGCCGGCGCTGAAAGCGGCGCCCGCCTGGCCGCCCGCGCCACAGCGGCACGGCAGCGCGGCGTGAGCCCGTTGCAGGCGCTGATCGTGTCCTACCTGTCGGACGCCCATCTGGCCGCGCCGGAAAGCGGCTGCGCGGTGGCGGCTTTGGTCGGCGAGATGCCCCGCCAGGCGGCCGCCGTGCGCGACGCAGCGCGCCAGCGCGTGCAGGGCCTGCTGGCCAGCGTGCGCCAGGCGCTGCCGGCCGCGGCCGACGAAGGGCAGGTGGCGCTGCTCGCGGCGTCGCTCGTCGGCGCCATCCAGTTGGCGCGCGCCGTGGGCAACAACGCCCAGGGCAAGGCCATGCTGGCCGGCGCGCGCCAGGCCTTGCTGGCGCGCCACGACACCGGGAGCAACGCATGACGCTCAAGCAACAGCACGGGGCGGCTGCGGTCGTTCCGGTCGTGCCCGTCGTCCCGGCCGTGCCCGTCGTTCAGCCCGTCGCCGTCGGCAAGGCCAGCGGCAGCGCCAGCCCCGCCGCAGCGCCTTGGGCCGTGCTCGCCGTGGCCAGCCTGGCGGTGTTTCTGGTGTCGATGGACGGCACCATGCTGTTCGCCGCGTTCCCGGCCCTGCGCGCGGCCTTTCCCGGCGTCACGGCGGCCGACCTTTCATGGGTGCTCAACGCCTACACGGTGGTCTATGCGGCGATGCTGGTGCCAGCCGGCGGCCTGGCCGATGCGCATGGCCGCAAGCGCGTCTTCCTGTTCGGCGTGGCGGTGTTCCTGGCCGGCTCGGCGGCCTGCGGCCTGGCCGGCAGCGTGGGCTGGCTGATCGCAGCGCGCGTGCTTCAGGCGCTGGGCGCAGCGCTGCTGACGCCGGCATCGCTGTCCATCGTGCTGGCGGCGTTTCCGGCCTCGCGGCGTGCGGTGGCCGTCAGCAGCTGGGGCGCCGTGGGCGGCCTGGCGGCGGCGGTCGGGCCCAGCCTGGGCTCGTTCGTGGTGGACAGCATCGGCTGGCCCTGGGCCTTTTTCCTCAATCTGCCGCTGGGCGCCATCTCGCTGTGGCAGGGCAAGCGGCTTTTGGCCGCCAGCCCGCGCAATGCCGGGCCGCGGCCGGTGGACCTGGTCGGCATGGCCTTGCTGATCGTGGCCGTGGGCGCCATTGCGCTGGCCATCGTGCAGGCCGAATCGCCGGCCTGGACGCGCGCCGAACTGGCCGCTGCCGGCGGCCTGGGCCTGGCGGCGCTGCTGGCCTTCGTGCTGTGGTCGCGCAGCGCCAGTGCGCCGCTGGTGGACCCGGCGCTGTTCCGCCACCGCACCTACCGCTATGTGAACGGCGCCACCTTCTTCTTCGGCATCGCCTTCGCGATCATGTTCTTCACCTTCTTCTTCTACATGGGCGGCATCTGGCACTACAGCCTGCCGCGCGCCGGGCTGGCCATCACGCCCGGGCCGCTGATGGTGGTGCCGGCGGCCATCGTCACCGGCCGGCTGGCGGGCCGCTACGGGCACCGGCCTTTCCTCGTCGGCGGCTCGCTGCTCTATGCGTGCAGCAGCCTGTGGTTCCTGCTGGTGCCCGGCACCGAGCCGGAGTACCTGACGCACTGGCTGCCCGGCCTCTTCCTCAGCGGCATCAGCGTCGGCATGGTGCTGCCTTCGCTGTCCGGCGCGGCAGTGGCCCGGCTGCCGGCCGAGCACTACGCGGTGGGCAGTGCGGTCAACCAGGCCACGCGGCAGATCGGCGCGGTGCTGGGCGTCGCCATCACCGTGGCGTTGCTCGGCCATGCCGGGCTGCAACGCGCCGACTTCAGCGCCGTGTACATCACGCACATCGCGTTGGCACTGCTGACGGCGGCGCTGTGCATGGCGGTGCAGACGCGGCCTGCGGTGAAGGCGGCCTAGGCCTGGCGGCGGCGCGCCTCGGCGCAATGCTTTCTGAACAGCGGTGCTGCGATGGAACCGGTTTTCCTGCAACAGGGTGCGACGCGCGTCGTCCACCACGCAGACCACTACCAGCACTTGATCGAGGAGTCATTCGCATGACGGACCCGCAGCCAAAGCCGGACGGCGATGACCCGCCGCGCATCGTTGTCAGCTACGACGCCACGCCCAGCCCCTTTGCGGCCCAGACCCTGGCTGTCTTGCGACAGGCCGTGGCGGAGGCACTGGATCGCAAGCGCCGCCTGGGCCAATACGCCGTGTTCTGGCAAGGTGGCCAGGTGGTTCGGGTGGAAGCGAAAGACCTGCCCGGTCTGCCGTGAACGGCGGCGCCTTCCACCTGCGCTGCGCCACGGCGGGTGCAGCGCAAGGCCGCGGCAGCGGTGGCGGCCTGCACCCGTGGCTATGCCCTGAGCAGCTCCAGCCGCGGCAGCCCGGCGCTGCCCGGCAGCACGCTGGCATCCAGCTTCGCGCGCGGCACGCCCAGGTGCTGCTCCAGCAACGCGCGCTGCACGGCGCGCAGATCGGTGGTGATGCGCAGGTCGCGGCCTTCATGGCGGTCTTTCTTCGCCAGGCCGGGCCAGTCGGCGATCACGCGGCCGCCTTGCACCGCGCCGCCGGCCACGAAGGCGACGCCGCCGCTGCCGTGGTCGGTGCCCTGGGTGCCGTTGACGGCCACCTCGCGGCCGAACTCGGTGGCCACCAGCACGGCGGTGCGCTGCCAGATGTTGCCGGGCTGAAGGCCGTCGCGCAGCGCAGCCAGCATCGCATCCAGCGTGCGCAGGTTGTTCGACAACGCGCCCTGCGGCGCAGCCTGGTTGGCATGCGAGTCCCAGCCGGCCAGGTCGAGCACAGCCACCTGCTGGCCGCGCTGAAGGAAGTCGGCCGCCTTCTGCGCCAGCAGCACCGCAGCGCCGCGGCCCTTGCTGTCGCCGCTCATGTTGTCGGCCATGCCGGGCTCGTCGCGCAGGCCCTGGGCGCGCGCCAGCGCCTGCAGCAAAGCCGGGTCATCACGGTACATGGCCTGCAGCCGGCCGACGAGATCGGCCGTTGGCTCGGGCAGCGCAGACGGCGCCCAGGTGTCCACCGTGGCGCTGCCGCGCAGCACCAGCGGCACGGCGGTCTCCAGCGCGACCGCGCGGCGCTGCTCCAGCGCGCGGCCCAGCCAGCCGGTGGCCAGCTCGTAGGGCCGGCTGCCGCCGGATTCGAGCACCTGCTGCGCGTCGAAGTGCGAGCGTTCGCGGTAGGGCAGGCCGGTGGCGTGCACCACCACCAGCTCCTTGCGGCCGTACATCGCGTGCATCTGCGGCAGCAGCGGGTGCAGCGCGAACGGGCCGTCCAGCGGCAAGGCAGGCGCGCCGAAGTCGGCCAGGCTGCCGCGCGCCTCGGCAAAGGCCGGGTCACCCGGCACCGGCGCGGCGGTCAGGCCGTCCAGCCCGCCGCGCAGCACGATGAAGACGAAGCGGCGGCTGCCGGCTTCGGCAGGCGCCGCGCCGAAGCTCAGCACCGGCAGCGTGCCCAGGCCGCTGGCCAGCAGGTGTCGGCGGGTGATCATCGGTCGGGCTCCTTCAGCGGCGCTGGAATTCGGGGGACATGAGCAGCAGTGCCACTGCCTGCTGGCCGTCGGCTGCGCGGGCGATCTGGCGCGTGCTGGACTCGCTGAAAGCCGGCCCCAGGCTGGCCTGCGCCAAGGCCCGCGCGTCGGTCTGGCGGCCCGAGCGGGCGGCCGCGCGGGTGGCCCATTCGACGCGCTTCCAGACGGCGTCCGGCCCCAGCCATTCGTCGGCGCGGTCGGGCCAGCCGGCGGGCGATGGCGCTGCCTGCACGCGCTGGCCGAGCGCGGCGGTGCCGCCGTCCGGCGCGCGCGTGAAGGCCTGGTCCGCGCCACCGAGCAGCCGCGTGCTGCTGATGACGAACTCCTCCGGCGTCTTCAGCTTGGGCCAGCCGCCGGCCCAGGCCAGCGGCGCTTCGATCAGGCTGCGGTACAGCGCCGGCAGATCACCGCCGCTGTCGAGAAAGCTGCTTTCCAGCCGCGTGACCAGCGCAGCCGGCGGGTCGTCCGCAACGAAGTGGCGCGCCAGCTTGGTGGCGATGAAGCGCGCCGTGGCCGGGTGCAGCGCCAGGTCGTGCAGCACCGCGCCCAGTGCCTGCGGGCCTTCGGCATAACGCCGCCCGAGCACGGTCTTGCTGCCGGGCTCGTGCCAGGCGGCATCGAAGCGCACCGGCGGCACGCCGGCATCGCCCTCCAGCAACTCGCGCGCCGGCGTGCGCCAGCCGGTGAGCACGCGGGCGAAGGCCGTCACGTCGGCCTGCGTGTAGCCGCTGCCGGCGCCCAGCGTGTGCAGCTCCAGCACCTCGCGCGCCAGGTTTTCGTTGAGGCCGGTGGTGCGCGCCGGCTCGCCCATCGCGGCGGCCCTGGCGGCGCGCTGGCGCACCACGCGCGAGCCGGGGCCGGCCGACTGTTCGTTGTCCAGGTAGCGCAGCATCGCCGCATGCTTGACGCTGGCTTGCAGCAGGGTCTCGAAGCTGCCCGCGATGTGCGGCCGCACCGCTTCGCGCTCGAAGGCGCCGACCAGGCCGCGCGCGCTGGCCTTGGCCATCGAGACGGTGAAGTGGTTGCTCCAGAACAGCGCCAGCCGCTCAGCGAAGGGCCGCTGCGTGGTGGCCGCGGTGAGAAGCCGCGCACGCGTGTCGGCCTGCACCAGCGCACGGAAGTGCTCGGCAAACTGCTGTTCGCCGGAGCGCTGGGCCGTGCCCGTTCCGGCGGCCATGTCGGCCGGCTTCGGCGCCCTTGCATCACGCCGCTGGCGCAGGAAATCGGCGTGGGCACGCAAGGCGTCCAGGCTGCCTGGCAACTGCTCGCCGCGCTGTGCGTCGGCCGGGCCGATCTGCGCCAGCAGCCAGGCCGCTGGCGCATCGCCGACGACCGCCAGCGACGGCTCGCCCAGGCCGAAACGGTGCGCTGCGATCAGCGGCGGGGTGGCTTGCATGCCGGCAGTGTCGCTGCAAGCGCAGGCCGCCGGATGCGTGAACGTGCTGCCGGCGTGAAGAATCGTTGCGCCGGCTGCACCGGCTTCAGCGCGCGAGCAGGCTGTTCACCGCGCCCACATCGCCCGCCGACAACTGGCCCGATGCCTGGCGCAGCTTGAGCCCGCCCACCAGCACGTCGTAGCGCGCCTTGGCCAGGTCACGCTGGGTCTGGAAGAGCTGGGTCTGCGCGTTCAGCACGTCGAGGTTGACGCGAACGCCGACCTTGTAGCCGAGCTGCGTCGATTCCAGCGCCAGCTTGCTGGACGACTCGGCCGCCTCCAGCGCCCGCACCTGCGACAGGCCGGATTGCACCGTGTAGTAGGCCACCCGCGCGCCCTGGGCGATGAGGCGGCGTGCCGCTTCCAGGTCGTCGCGCGCCTTTTCTTCGAGCGACAGCGTCTCCTTGATGCGGTTCTGCACCGCGCCGCCGCTGTAGAGCGTCCAGCTCAACTGCACGCCCAGGCTGGCGCTGGCGGTGTTGCCCGGCACGACGGCCAGCGAGTTGCCGCCGGCCCGCGAGCCGGCCACCGCGGCCACCGCATCCACCGTCGGCAAGCGGCCGGCGCGCGCCCGCTCTGTTTCGAGCGTGGCCACGTCCAGCGTCACGCGGGCGCGGCGCACCGTCGGGTGCTGCACGTCGCCCACGCTGACCCATTCCTCGGCATTGGCCGGCAGCGGGCTGGGCAGCACCACGGGCACCAGCAGCGGCGCGGGCGCCACGCCGTTGCGGCCGGCAAAGGTGTCCAGCGCGATCTGCTTGGTGCGCAGGTCGTTCTCGGCCTGAAGCTCCTGCGCGTTGGCCAGGTCGTAGCGCGCCTGCGCCTCACGGGTGTCGGTGATGGTAGAGGTGCCGACCTCGAAGTTGCGCTTGGCCGAGGCCAGTTGCTCGGTGATGGCGGCCTTGCTGGCGCGCGTGGTGTTCAGGCTGTCCTGCGAGGCCAGCACGTCGAAGTAGGCCTGCGCCAGGCGCACGATCAGGTCTTGCTCGGCGGTGTCGAGGTCGGCACGCGCCGACTCCAGCGTGCGCCGCGCCTGCGCAATGACCGCTTCGTTCACCTTGTTGAACAGCGGGTAGCGCCCGCTCACCGAGCCGCCAGCGGTGTTGCTGCTGCCACGGTCCAGCCGCGGCGGGTCGAGCTGGCCGAGCGATGCGTTGGCCGCCGCCGTCACCGAAGGCCGGCCCAGCGCCTCGCTCTGCTCTGCCTTGTACTGTGCCGATTCGGCCAGCGCCCGGGCAGACAGATAGGCGGCGTCGTAGCCGCGCGCTGCCTCGTAAAGCTCTTGCAGGCTCTCGGCGCGGGCGGCCAGCGGCGTGCCCATGGCCAGGCCGCAAGCCAGCGCGGCCATCGACAGGCGGAAACGCTTCAGACGCATGGAAACTCCTCTTTGCTGCGAGTTGTTCTTTCGACGGGCGCCGTTATAGGGCCGGCCGGTGATGAAAGCAGCCCGCATGCGACGGCCTGCGTGCTGGTGGCGACGAAATGCGAGCGGTGCTGACGGTGGACAACGCAGACACGGGCAAAGCCGTCAGAAGACGAAGCGCGACTGTTCTGCAAAGC
Organism: uncultured Rubrivivax sp.; assembly: GCA_964244245.1. Lineage (GTDB taxonomy): Bacteria > Pseudomonadota > Gammaproteobacteria > Burkholderiales > Burkholderiaceae_C > Rubrivivax. The sequence goes on from CAXTHW010000001.1 coordinate 375,951, forward strand.
CGCGCAGCCGGGGCGCCACGGTGTCGAACAGATCGACGTCGGACCAGGCCGCGTCGCCGGCCCGCGTGAACAGCCGGGCACGCATCACCGGCTCGTCGCCGATCACCGCGGCCAGGCGGCCGCCGGGCTTGAGCTGCTGAAGCAGATGGCGCGGCACCTCGGCCACCGATCCAGACAGCAGGATGACGTCGAACGGCCCTTCGGCTGGCAGCCCCTGCGCGCCATCGGCCGCGCCCAGCTCCACCACCGTCGCGTTGGCGATGCCGTTGCGGCGCAGGTTGTCGCGTGCCATCTGCGCCAGCGCAGGCCGGCATTCCAGCGTGAAGACATGCTGCGCACGGTGCGCCAGCAGCGCGGCCATGAAGCCCGAGCCGGCGCCGATCTCCAGCACCTTCTCGTGGCGCTGCACCTGCAACTCCTGGAGCAGGCGGGCCTCGACCTTGGGTTCGAGCATGCAGGCGCCGTCGAGGACAGCGCCGGTGGCACCGCTGGCGCCTGCGTTGCCTTCGAGCAGCGGCACCTGCGTGTCGGCAAAGGCCAGCGCGCGCAGCCCGGGCGGCACGAAGTCTTCGCGCCTGAGTGTCGATAGCAGCGACAGCACGCCGGGGTCGAGCACCTCCCAGGGGCGGATCTGCTGCTCGATCATGTTGAAGCGTGCGAGTTCGGTGTTCATCGTGTGGCGCTTGCGGGGCAGGAAGAAATTTTAGGTGGCCGCCGTGACGGCGGGCTGCGCGCGGCCGAAGCGGCGGCGGCCCCAGGCGGCCAGGTCGTCGAGGTAGCAATAGATCACCGGCACCACCACCAGCGTGAGCAGCGACGAGGTGATGACGCCGCCGATGACGGCCTGCCCCATCGGCGCGCGCTGCTCGGAGCCCTCGCTCAGCGCAAAGGCCAGCGGCACCATGCCGAAGACCATCGCCAGCGTCGTCATCAGGATCGGCCGCAGCCGCACCTGCGCGGCGTGCAGCAGCGCCTGCGTGCGCTCCATGCCGGCCTCGCGCGAGCGGATGGCAAAGTCCACCAGCAGGATGGCGTTCTTCGTCACCAGCCCCATCAGCATCACGATGCCGATGATGGAAAACATGTTGAGCGTGGAGCGGAACAGCAGCAGCGCCAGCACCACGCCGATCAGCGTCAGCGGCAGCGAGGCCATCAGCGCCAGCGGCTGCAGAAAGCTCTTGAACTGGCTGGCGAGGATCATGTAGATGAACACCACCGCCAGCGCCAGCGCACCCACCGCGTAGGTGAAGGACTCCTGCATGTTCTTCGTCGAGCCGCCGAAGGCATAGCGGTAGCCGGGCGGCCAGGCGGTGTCGTCCAGCACCTTGCGGATCTCGGCCGACACCTCGCCGCTGCTGCGGCCCAGCGCGTTGGCGTCGGTGTTGATCTCGCGGTTCATGTCACGCCGGTTGATCTGGTTGGGGCCGGTGGACGGCAGCACCTGCGCCACCTGCGACAGGCGCACCACGCGGGCGCTGCCGTCGGTGGCGCCCAGCACCACGAGCGGCATGTTCTGAAGGTCGGCGTTGGTGTTGCGGCTGCCGGGCGGCAGGCGCACCAGCACGTCGTAGTTCTCGCCGTCGGCGGCGCGCCAGTTGCCCACGGTCTGCCCGGCCACCAGGGTGCGCAGCGCGGTGGCCAGCGCGTTGACGTTCAGCCCCAGGTCAGACGCGGCATCGCGCTTGACCTCCACCGCGACGGTGGGCTTGTCGGGCTTGAGCGTGCTGTCCAGATCGACCAGGCCGGGGATCTGCGCAAGCTGCGCATTGATGCCGCGCGACAGGCGCGCCAGTTCGGCCAGGTCGGTGCCTTGGATCGAGAACTGGATGCTCTTGCCGCCGCCCAGGTCGGTCTGGCCGATGTTGGTGACGGTGATGCCAGGAATGCGCGCCAGCCGTTCGCGCATCGGCGCCACCAGCTCGGCCACGCTGCGCTGGCGGTCCTTGCGGTCGGCCAGCCGCACATAGACGGCGCCGTAGATCTTGCCGGCCGCAAAGCCGCTGTTGATGGTGGCCACCGTGTAGCGCACCTCGGGCATTTCGCGCAGCGCGGCGTCGATCTGCCTTGCGCGCGATTCGGTGACTTCGAGCGACGAGCCCACCGGGGTGTAGAAATTGATCTGGGTCTCGGAGAAGTCGGCCTTGGGCACGAACTCTGCGCCCAGGCTGCCCACCAGCACGATGGCCGCGACAAAGGTGGCCAGCGCCGCCGCCAGCGTCTTGAGCTTGTGCACCAGCGCCCAGGCCAGGATGCGCTGGTAGCCGCGCGACAGCCAGTGCGTGAGCCGGTCGAAGACGCCGGTGACGCGGCCGATGGTCTTGTCGTACAGCGTCACCGGCGGGCCGACATGCCTGCCATGCGCCTGAGGATCGTGCCACACCGACGACAGCATCGGGTCGAGCGTGAAGCTGACGAACATCGAGATCAGCACCGCGGCGACGATGGTGATGCCGAACTCGTGAAAGAACTTGCCGACGATGCCGCCCATGAAGCCGATGGGCAGGAACACCGCCACGATGGACAGCGTGGTGGCCAGCACCGCGAGGCCGATCTCGTTGGTGCCGGCCAGCGCCGCGTCGTGCGCGCTCTTGCCCATCTGCACATGGCGCACGATGTTCTCGCGCACGACGATGGCGTCGTCGATGAGCAGCCCCACGCAAAGGCTCAGCGCCATCAGCGTGATGGTGTTGATGGTGAAGCCGCAGACGTACATGAACAGAAAGGTGCCGATCAGCGCGATGGGCAGCGTGAGGCCGGTGATGACGGTGGAGCGCCAGGAATTGAGGAACAGGAAGACGATCAGGATGGTCAGCGCCGCGCCTTCGATCAGCGTGCGCT
>CAXTHW010000002.1:0-268811 GCA_964244245.1 uncultured Rubrivivax sp.
CCGGTGATCGCGCTGTCGCAGCTCAACCGCAGCGTCGAAAGCCGCACCGACAAGCGCCCGATGATGAGCGACCTGCGCGAGTCCGGCGCCATCGAGCAGGACGCCGACGTCATCATGTTCATCTACCGCGACGAGTACTACAACAAGGACAGCAAGGAGCCGGGCGTTGCCGAGATCGTGATCGGCAAGCAGCGCAACGGCCCGGTGGGGACCGTGAAGCTGACCTTCCTGAAGCCGTTGACCAAGTTCGACAACCTCGCCCCGGGCAGCAGTTCGGACTATTGAGCTGCTTGCCAGCACGCCGCGTACTGTATATATTGACAGTATGCAGCCGACACCGCTTCGCCCGCCTTCCGCCGCAGCCACGCTGATGTTCGCCCCCGTGAACGCACTGAAGGGCCGCGGCACTGTCTGGGCCATCGAGCACCGTTTCAGCAGCCAGACGCGCGATGACTTCGACGACGGATGGGGCACGCTGGAGCAAGCTGCGCAGGAAGAGCATGCCGCGCCGGCAACCCAGGTGCTGGAAGAAAACGTGCGCAGCATCCTGGCCGCCAACGATTCGCCCGACATCGGCTTCGATCTGTCCATCAACCCGTATCGCGGCTGTGAACATGGCTGCGTCTATTGCTACGCCCGGCCCACGCACAGCTTCCTGAACCTGTCGCCAGGGCTGGACTTCGAGACCCGCATCGTTGCCAAGGTCAACGCCGCCGAGCGCCTGCGCGCCGCGCTGCGCGCCCGCGGCTACAGCCCCGGCCTGCTGAACATCGGCTCGGTGACAGACGCCTACCAGCCGGTCGAGCGCCGGCTGCGCATCACGCGCAGCGTGCTCGAGGTGCTGCACGAGGCCAGGCATCCGTTTTCACTGATCACCAAGTCCAGCCTGGTAGAGCGCGATCTCGACCTCATCGCGCCGATGGCCGCCGACAGGCTGGCAGCGGTGTATGTCTCGATCACCACGCTCGACCCGGCGCTGGCGCGCACCCTGGAGCCGCGCGCTGCCGCGCCGCACCGCCGGCTGCGCACCATCGAGGCGCTGGCCAAGGCCGGGGTGCCGGTGGGCGTGAGCGTCTCGCCGGTCATTCCCTTCCTCAACGAGCCGGAGCTGGAACGCATCCTCGAGCAGGCGCGCAACGCCGGGGCCAGCCGCGCCTTCAGCATCGTGCTGCGCCTGCCCTGGGAAGTGAACCCCATCTTCCAGCAGTGGCTGGAGCAGCATGTGCCTGAGCGCGCCGCGCGCATCATGGCCCGCGTGCGCGAGATGCGCGGCGGCAAGGACAACGATGGCCGCTTCGGCAGCCGCATGAAGGGCGAGGGCATCTGGGCCGAGCTGCTGCGCCAGCGCTTCGTGAAGGCCTGTGCGCGCTTCGGGTTGGGACGCGACCGCATCGAGTTGGACCTGACGAAGTTCCGGCCCCCGGCCGGCCTGACGGGGCAAGCTTCGCTGTTTTGAACCGACCAGACCTGGACGTGACGCTCAAGTCGCCGCGCAGCATGCCGAAACACTGAAAACGGCGGAACCTGGTTTCGCTGTGGGCCGGCCTTTCGGCGCGTCGAGGCAGCAAGACATCATGGCGATCGTGACCCCGTACTCCAAGCTCACTGCGCTCGTGGTGGACGACATGGCGACGCAGCAGACCACGCTGCGCGGCCAACTGACGATGCTGGGCGTCGCCAAGGTCGATGTGGCGGCCAACGCCGAAGACGCAATCCGCCTGCTCCGCAGCAAGCCCTACGGCCTGGTGCTGTGCGACTACAACCTCAACCACAAGACAGACGGGCAGCAGCTCTTCGAGTTCGCGCGCGAGCAGGGGCTGCTGGGCGCCGACTGCCTGTTCTTCATGGTCACGGCAGAAAACGCCTATGCCTCGGTGGCCGCAGCCAGCGAAGACGTGCCCGACGCCTACCTGCTCAAGCCGATCACTGCCGGCGACATCGAAGAGCGCCTGAAGATCCAGCTCGAACGCCGGCGCGCGCTGGCGGCCATCCATGCGCGACAGAACAAGCAGGACCTGCCCGGCGCGCTGGCCGCCTGCGAAGACCTGCTGGCGCGCAAGGACAGGTGGTTCGTGCAGGCCCTGCAGCTCAAAGGCCAGGTGCTGCTGCAGCTTGGCCGCCATGAAGATGCGAAGACGGTCTATACGTCGGTGCTCAACCAGCGCCCGCAGTTGGTCTGGGCGCAACTCGGCCTGGCGCGCTCGCACCGCGCGGCTGGCCGCAACGAAGAGTGCAAGCTGGTGGCCTACGACATCATCGGCTCCAAGGAGGGTGGCAAGAACGTCGCCGCCTACGACTTCGTCGCCGAAGCGCTCGAAGCTCAGGGTGACATCGTCGGTGCGCAGGGTGTGCTGAGCGACGCGGCCAGCGTGGTGCCTTCGTCGAAGCGGCTGCGGCTGTTTGGGGAGTGCGCCTACCGCAATGGCGACCTCGACACGGCCAAGGAGTGCTTCGCCAAGGTCAGCAAGGCCACACGCGGCGCGGTCACCGCCCAGGCGCAAGACACGCTGGCGCTGGCGCAGACCTTGATCGACCGCGGTGAGCTCAGCGAGGCCCTGGGCCTGCTCGACGACGGCAGCAGCCTGCAAAGAAACAATGCCCAGTACGAACCGGTGGCGATGGCGCTGCGCGCCCAGGCGCAGAGCAAGGCCGGCGACAGCGCCGCGGCCGCCAAGTCGATGGCGCGCGCCCGCCAGGCGCTGCGCACCACGAAGGCCGATTTCGCGACCGTTGCATTGGCCAAGGCCGAGATCCTGGGCGGCGACGCCGAGGCCGGGCTCGAACGCCTGAAGGGTGCAATCGGCTGCGACCACGAGAACGCCCACCTCAAGTCGCTTGTCCGCAAGGTCCTCGGCGACACCGGGCACGAGGACAAGACCGAACAACTGATCACCGGCGCTGCAGCCGAGCTCGAGGCGCGCGTCGCGGCGGCCAAGCAGTTCTTCCGCGACGGTCGCACGCCGGAGGCGCTGGCGGCCATCGAACAGGTGGTGAAGGCATTCCCTGACAACACCGGGGTTCTGCTGCAGGCCGCGCAAATGAACTGCCTGTCGCTGCGCCTGAACAAGCGCCTCGATGCCGCGGTGGTCGAGCGGGTGCGCCTGTACCTGGCGCGACTCGACAAGTCTCTCGCCGGCCACGACCGCGTGGCACTGATGCGGCGCTACTACCTCGACACGCTGACCTTGCTCGAAGGCGCGGCGGTCGCTGCGTGACCCTCCATGCGTCCCGAACTGGCCGCCCTGGTGGCCCATGATCTGAAAAACGCGCTCGGTGCGCTTGAACAGCGCCTGCACACGCTGCAGCGCGCAACGGCGGTGCCGCTGGCGGCGCGCGCCCACCGCGAGTGCAGCGAGCTGCGCCAGCGCTTCGTGATGTTCCTGATGCTGTATTCGCTGGACGGCGACCTGGCGGCGCTGCGCAGTGACGAATCACCGCGCGACTTCATCGTCGATCTGGTCCAACGCCTACGGCAGCCCGATGACACCGCCGTGCTGCGCACGCACATCGCCACCGACACTCCGCTGTCCTGGGACTTCGACCCCCGGCTGGTGCGCCTGGCGCTCGAAGCGGCGGTGCACAACGCCCGCCGCTTTGCCCGTCAGGAGATCGTGCTCGGCCTGCGCGGCGAGGACGGGTACCTCGTGTTGTCGGTGGCCGACGATGGACCGGGCTTGGGCAGCGGCGACACGGCATCGGCGTCCACGGGCCTGGGCGGTGAGCTGTGCGCCGCAGTCGCCCGCGTGCACGGCAACGAGCGCCGAGCCGGCCGCTCGCTGCTTCTCAACCGGCCGCAGGGCGGCACGCTGTACGAACTCTGGATCGGCTGACCCGGCCCTACTTGAAGAGGTCTTTCACGCGGTCCGTCCAGCCCTTGGCATTGGGGGAATGCCGTTCGCCCGCTTTGCGCAAGGATTCGTCCAGTTCCTTCAACAGCTTGCGCTGGTGTTCGGACAGCTTGATCGGCGTCTCCACCGTGATGTGGCAATACAGGTCGCCAGGGTAGCTGGAGCGGATGCCCTTGATGCCCTTGCCGCGCAGCCGGAAGGTCTTGCCGTGCTGCGTGCCCTCGGGCAACTCGATCTCGGCGCGGCTGCCGAGCGTCGGCACCTCGATCGTGCCGCCCAACGCCGCCGTCGTCAGGCCCACCGGCACGGTGCAGTGCAGGTCGTCGCCGTCGCGCTCGAAGATCTCGTGCGCCTTGATGCGGATCTCGATGTACAGGTCGCCCGCCGGGCCGCCGTTGGTGCCGGGCTCGCCGTTGCCCGCCGAGCGGATGCGCATGCCTTCGTTGATGCCGGCCGGGATCTTGACTTCCAGCGTCTTCTGCTTCTTGATCTTGCCGGCGCCGTTGCAGGTGGCGCAGGGCTCGGGAATGATCTTGCCGCTGCCGTGGCAGTGCGGGCAGGTCTGCTGGATGCTGAAGAAGCCCTGCCGCAGGTGCACGGTGCCGGAGCCGCTGCAGCTCGGGCAGGTCTTGGCGCTGGTGCCTGGTTTGGCGCCGCTGCCGTGGCAGGTTTCGCAGCTTTCCCAGCTCGGAATGCGGATCTGCGTTTCCTTGCCGTTGGCCGCCTCTTCGAGCGTGATCTCCATCGCGTAGCTGAGGTCGCTGCCGCGATAGACCTGCTGGCCGCCGCCGGCCCGGCGCCCGCCCGCACCCGCGGCACCGCCGAAGATGTCGCCGAAGATGTCGCCGAAGGCCTCGGCAAAGCCGCCGAAGCCTTCGCCGCCGGGGCCGCCGCGGCCGGCCATGTTCGGGTCCACGCCGGCGTGGCCGTACTGGTCGTAGGCTGCCCGCTTCTGCGCGTCGGACAGCATCTCGTAGGCTTCCTTGGCCTCCTTGAACTTCTCTTCCGACTTCTTCGCATCGTCACCCTGGTTGCGGTCAGGGTGGTGCTTCATGGCCAGCTTGCGGTAGGCCTTCTTGATGTCGTCGTCCGATGCGTTCTTCGGCACGCCGAGGATGTCGTAGTAGTCGCGCTTTGTTGCCATAGGAGTCCACTGTTGCCGACAAGCGTAAACGCCGCGCTGGGAGCCGGCTGCAGCCTGGCGCCTCGAACGCGGCGAGATATCACGGCAGCCGCAAGGCCGCCAGAGATATCACTTCTTGACTTCCTTAAAGTCGGCGTCCACCACGTTGTCGTCGTTGGACGGCTTGCCCTGCGACGCCTGCTGCGGTGCTTCAGCACCGGCGCCGCCACCGCCGGCCGGTCCGCCCGCTGCGGCCTGCGCGGCCTGGGCATCGGCATAGACCTTCTCGCCCAGCTTCTGGCTGGCCGTCATCAACGCCTCGGTCTTGGCCTCGATGGCTGCCTTGTCGTCGCCCTTCATCGCGTCATCGACGTCCTTCAGCGCGGCCTCGATCTTCTCTTTCTCGGCGGCGTCGAGCTTGTCGCCATGCTCGGCCAGGCTCTTCTTCACCGAATGCAGCATGCCGTCGGCCTGGTTGCGCGCCTGCACAAGCTCCACCTTCTTCGCGTCTTCTGCCGCATTCAGCTCGGCGTCCTTCACCATCTTCTGGATCTCTTCCTCGTTGAGGCCGGAGTTCGCCTTGATGGTGATCTTGTTTTCCTTGCCGGTGCTCTTGTCCTTGGCCGCGACGTGCAGGATGCCGTTGGCGTCGATGTCGAAGGTGACCTCGATCTGCGGCAGCCCGCGCGGCGACGGCGGAATGCCTTCGAGGTTGAACTCGCCGAGCGACTTGTTGCCCACCGCCAGCTCACGCTCGCCCTGGAAGACCTTGATCGTCACCGCCGGCTGGTTGTCGTCGGCAGTGCTGAAGGTCTGCGCGAACTTGGTCGGGATGGTGGTGTTTTTCTTGATCATCTTCGTCATCACGCCGCCCAGGGTTTCGATGCCCAGGCTCAGCGGCGTCACGTCGAGCAGCAGCACGTCCTTGCGTTCGCCGCCCAGCACCTGGCCCTGGATGGCGGCGCCGACGGCCACCGCTTCGTCGGGGTTGACGTCCTTGCGCGGCTCCTTGCCGAAGAACTCCTTGACCTTCTCCTGCACCTTGGGCATGCGCGTCATGCCGCCGACGAGAATGACGTCGTCGATCTCGGTCAGCTTGACGCCGGCGTCCTTGACTGCGATCTTGCACGGCTCCATGGTGCGGGCGATCAACTCATCCACCAGGCTTTCCAGCTTGGCGCGCGTGAGCTTGATGTTCAAGTGCTTGGGGCCAGAGGCGTCGGCCGTGATGTAGGGCAGGTTGACGTCGGTCTGCGTCGAGTTCGACAGCTCGATCTTCGCCTTCTCGGCTGCTTCCTTCAGGCGTTGCAACGCCAGCACGTCCTTGGTCAGATCGACGCCTTGTTCCTTCTTGAACTCGGTGACGATGTAATCGATGATGCGCTGGTCGAAGTCTTCGCCGCCCAGGAAGGTGTCGCCGTTGGTGGACAGCACCTCGAACTGCTTCTCGCCATCGACGTCGGCAATCTCGATGATGCTGATGTCGAAGGTGCCGCCGCCGAGGTCGAACACTGCGATCTTGCGGTCGCCCTTGCCGTGCTTGTCCAGACCGAAGGCGAGCGCCGCCGCGGTGGGCTCGTTGATGATGCGCTTGACGTCCAGACCGGCGATGCGGCCCGCGTCCTTGGTCGCCTGGCGCTGGCTGTCGTTGAAATAGGCCGGCACCGTGATCACGGCTTCCGTGACCTCTTCGCCCAGGTAGTCCTCGGCGGTCTTTTTCATCTTGCGCAGCACTTCGGCGCTGATCTGCGGCGGCGCGAACTTCTTGCCGCGCACCTCGACCCAGGCGTCGCCGTTGTCGGCTGCCGCGATCTTGTAGGGCATCAGCTCGATGTCTTTCTGCACTTCCTTCTCGGTGAACTTGCGGCCGATCAGCCGCTTCACCGCGTACAGCGTGTTGCGCGGGTTGGTCACGCTCTGCCGCTTGGCAGACGCGCCGACCAGCACCTCGCCGTCTTCCTGGTAAGCAATGATCGACGGCGTGGTGCGCGCGCCTTCACTGTTCTCGATCACCTTGGTGGTGTTGCCCTCCATGATGGCCACGCACGAATTCGTGGTGCCGAGGTCGATGCCGATGATCTTTCCCATGTGGTTCTCCTGAAGCTGGAATCTGTTGTCTTCGAGTTGTGGCTGACTGTTGCGCTTTCAAGCCCCGGCGGCCCGGCGCAGCACCGTCATTTCGGCGCGGTCACGGTCACCAGCGCCGGCCGCAGCACGCGGTCTGCGATCAGGTAGCCCTTCTGCAGCACCGTGACCACCGTGTTGGCGTCCTGCTCGGCAGGCACCACGCTGATCGCCTGGTGCTGGTGCGGGTCGAAGCGGGTGCCGGCCGGCGGGTTGATCGGCAGCACCTTGTTGCGCTCCAGCGCCTGGTTCAACTGGCGCAGCGTGGCATGCACGCCTTCCAGCAACTGCTCCGGCGTGGCCGTCTGGATGGCGATGGCGGCCTCCAGGCTGTCGCGCACCGGCAGCAGGCTGTCGGCGAAGCTTTCGATGGCGAACTTGCGCGCCTTGCTGACCTCTTCGTCGGCACGGCGGCGGGTGTTCTCTGCCTCGGCCTTGGCGCGCAGGTAGGCGTCGGCCACCTCGGTGTGCCTGGCTTCCAGCTCGGCCAGCCGGGTTTCGGCAGAAACGGGCAGGTCTTGGGGCGCTTCGTGGGCCTCGGGGAAGGTCGGTTCCTGCGGCTCGCGGGAATCGTGGCCATCCTTGGAATTTGCGGTGTCGGGTGTGTCGGACATGGTGGCTTCGGGCTGGTCTTGCGATAACTGCGCTGGATGTGGGGACATGGTTTGCGACTTCAAGGGTCGGTGTCGTCGATGCTGGCGCTCCAGCGCTGCCATTCGCCCAATTGGCGCCTGTCGCGCTTGGTCGGGCGGCCTTGCTCCAGCGTGTTGGCGGGCTCGGTGCCTTGGCGGCGCGCCTCGGCGGCGCGCTCGCGGGCGCTGATGCTGCCGGGCGTTTCGCGGTACAGCGCCTGCGCCACCGGCGCCGGCCCGCGCACCGTGCTCAGCGCCAGCACATCGACATGGCGCGTCACCGGGCCCTGGCGCAGCGCCACGCGGTCGCCGGTGCGCAGCTCGCGGCCTGGCTTGGCATCGAGGTCGTTGACGCTGACGCGGCCGCGGCCGATCTCCTCCGCCGCCAGCGCGCGGGTCTTGTAGAAGCGGGCGGCCCAGAGCCATTTGTCCAGCCGCACACGGGTGTCTGTCATCTTTGCCTGCTCATCGTTGCCTACCTTTGCACTGGCAGGCGCACGCTGGCGGTCAGGCCGTCCGTGCGGCCTGCGCTGCCGCGGTTGTCGAGCACGATGCGGCCACCGAGCGACCGCACGATTTCGCGGCAGATCGCCAGCCCCAGCCCGGAGCCACCGCCCCCGTCGCCGGCAGAAAAGGGCTCGAAGAGCCGCAGCCGCTGTTCTGCGCCGATGCCGGGGCCGCTGTCGCTGACCGTCAGCTCGGCGTCCGCCGCATCGCGCTGCAGACGCACGGCAAGGCGCGAACCCGCCGGCGTGTGGCGGATCGCGTTGTGCAGCAGGTTGCGCACCAGTTCGCGCAGCATCCAGTCGTGGCCGCGCACCGGCGCGGGCACCGCCGGGCTGTCGATGTCCAGCTCGAAGTCGAGCTGCTTCTGGGCGATCAGCGCAGACAAGTCCAGTGCCACGCCGCGCACGATGGCGCCCCAGTCCGCCAGCGGCGGCGCACCTTCGTGGTGGAGCTGCTCCACCTTGGCCAGCGCCAGCATCTGGTTGGCCAGCGCGGTGGCGTTGTCCACCGTGACGGCAATCTCGCGCAGCGCCTGCGCCGGCTCCACATCGCCGCGCGCGGCCGACTGCAACTGCACCTTCAGCACCGCCAGCGGCGTGCGCAACTGGTGCGAGGCATCGCGGACGAAGCGCTTCTGGTGCTCCAGCAGCGCTGCCAGACGCGCCATCACCGCGTTGGTGGCGTCGATCACCGGCTGAAGCTCGCGTGGCGCGCCGGGTGCGGTGATGGCCGACAGGTCGCCTTCGGGCCGCGCGCGCAGCGCGGTGCTCAGGCTGCGCACCGGCCGGATGGCGTGCTGCACCACCAGCACCACCACCAGCGCGATCACCAGCACCAGCGCGGCCTGCCGCCACAGTGTGTCGAACAGGATGCGGCCTGCCAGCGTGCGCCGCAGCTCCAGCGTTTCTGCCACCTGGATGGTGGCCACGCCCTGGCCTGCAGCGCCGGCCACCGGCTGCAGCAGCACCGCCACGCGCACCGGCTCGCCGCGGAAGCGGTCATCGTAGAAGTCCACCAGCGCCGCATAGACGCTGCGCGTGGGCAGCGCGCCGCGCCAGGGCGGCAGGTCGTCGAAGCCGGCGATCATCTCGCCGCCAAAGCCGCTCACCTTGAACACCATGCGGCTGCGGTTGTCCGCCTCGAAAGCCTCCAGCGCAGAGTACGGCACCGTGGCCACCAGCCGCGCCGGCCCCGGGCCGTCTGCCACCGCCAGCAGTTCGCCGATGGCCTTGGCCGACGCCAGCAGCGTGCGGTCGTATGCGGTATCCGCGGCCCGCAACGCCTGCCGGTACAGGCTGTAGGTATTGAACGCCACCACCGCCAGCACCGGCAGCAGGATGCCCAGCAGCAGTTGCCCGCGGAGCGAGGCAGGCCGCCACCAGGGGCGCGCCCCGTCGCCGGGCTGCCGCGTCGGCGGCATCAGCCGCCTGCCTTCAGCAGGTAGCCCAGGCCGCGCAGCGTGACGAGTTGCACTGCCTGGCGCTCGCACCCGGCGCCCGGCGCTGCACCCGGCGCGCCGGCCAGCTTCTTGCGCAGGCGGTAGGCCACCACTTCGATGGCCTCTGCCTGCACGCCGGCTTCGCCAGGGAAGACCAGTTCGAAGAGCCGTTCCTTGGCCACCGCGTGGCCTGGCCGCACGAGCAGCGCGCGCAGCAGCGCGGCTTCGCGCACGCTCAGCTCCATCACCGCGCCGTCGCGGTAGATGGCACCGCTTTGGGCGTCTGCATGCAGGCCGCAGAACGCGGCATCGGCCGTCACGCCCGCGCGGGCGCTGCCCGGGCGCCGCACCAGCGCGCGGACACGGGCTTCCAGCTCGTCCAGGTCGAAGGGCTTGGGCAGGTAGTCGTCGGCGCCGGTGTTCAAGCCGAGGATGCGGTCGCCGACGGTGCCGCGCGCGGTGATCACCAGCACCGGCGTGTCCAGCCCTTGCGCGCGGGCGGCGGCCAGCACGTCCAGGCCGTCGCGGCCGGGCAGGCTCAGGTCGAGCAGCACCACGTCCGGCACGCTGGCGTGCCAGCGGTCCAGCGCGCGCAGGCCGTCGCCGCACAACACCACCTGCATGCCGCGCCGCTCGAAGCTGCGCTGCAAGGTGGTCTGCATGGCGGCGTTGTCTTCGACCAGCAGCAGTTTCATCGGGGCGCGATTATCGGGCCGCGCCTGGCGGGCCCGGCCACCAGACCCCCGGCTCTTGTGTCCCGGCTCAGGGCTTGCCCTGAGCGAACGGACAGCCGATTGACAGCCACCGCTGCCAGCATGCCGGCTGTTGCCAATGAAGCAAGGAGACAGACGATGCGCCGCGACATGTTCCTGAAGACCCTGGCCGCGCTGGCTGCTGCCGGCGCATTGCCCGCCCAGGCCGCCACCAACCTGAAGATGATGGTGCCGGCCAACCCCGGCGGCGGCTGGGACACCACCGGCCGGGCGCTGGGCAAGGCGCTGCAGGAGGCCGGCGTCAGCGCCGTCACCTACGACAACAAGGGCGGCGCGGCCGGTGCCATCGGCCTGGCCCAGTTCGTCAACGGCAGCAAGGCCGACCCCAATGCGCTGATGGTGATGGGCGCGGTGATGCTGGGCGGCATCATCACCGGCAAGCCGCCGGTCAACCTGAGCCAGGCCACGCCTCTGGCGCGGCTGACCAGCGAGTACAACGTCTTCGTGCTGCCGGCCGATTCACCGCTGAAGACGATGAAGGACATCGTCGAGCAGATGAAGAAGGACGCCGGCAGCGTCAAGTGGGGCGGCGGCTCGCGCGGGTCCACCGAGCACATCGCCGCGGCGATGATCGCGCGCGAGGTGGGCGTCGATCCGTCCAAGATCAACTACGTGCCCTTCCGCGGCGGCGGCGAGGCCACGGCGGCCATCCTGGGCGGCAACGTCACGGTCGGCGGCAGCGGCTACAGCGAGTTCCAGCAGTACATCGAAAGCGGCAAGATGCGCGCCGTCGCCGTCACCTCGGCCACGCGGCTGAAGGGCGTCAACGTGCCCACGCTGAAGGAGCAGGGCATCAACGTCGAGATCGGCAACTGGCGCGGCGTCTATGGCGCGCCCGGCATCACGCCGGAGCAGCGCAAGACGCTGACCGACCTGCTCGTCAAGGCCACCAAGACCAAGGCCTGGGCCGAGGCGATGGAGAAGAACGGCTGGACGCCTGCACTGATGACCGGCAAGGAGTTCGAGGACTTCGTGGACCATGAATTCGCCAGCCTGCGTGCGACGATGGTCAAGGCCGGCATGGTGTGAGCCGCAGCGCCGCGCACCGCGCGGCGCGACCACGACGAGAGGGGGAGACATGGCGGACGACAAGCAACTGCAGCAGACCCTGGTCGGCGCAGGCGTGCTGCTGCTGGGCGCCGGCCTGGCCGCAGGGGCCTGGACCATCCCGTCGCAGGCCGGCTACGCCGGCGTGGGGCCGAACTTCCTGCCCTGGGTGGTGGCCTTGGTGCTGGTGGTGTGCGGCGCGCTGCTGCTGTGGGAAGCGCGCAGCGGCGGCTTTCGCCAGATGGAGCCGCCTTCCGGCGCCGACCGCGGCGACTGGCGTGCCATCGCCTGGGTGGCCGCAGGCGTGCTGGCCAATGCGGCGCTGATCACCACCATCGGCTTCATCCTGAGTTGCACGCTGTGCTTCATGCTGGCGGTGCGCGGGCTGCGCCTGTCCGAAGGCAAACCCGGCGGCAGCGTGAAGCAGACGGCACTCGACTTCGCCACCGGCTTCCTGATTGCAGCACCGGCCTTCTGGCTGTTCACCAAGCTGCTGGCGATCAACCTGCCCGGCCTCACCAGCACCGGGTGGCTCTGATGGACACCTGGGGTCTGCTGCTGCAAGGCTTTGCGACCGCCGGCACGCCGGTCAACCTGCTGTGGGCCTTCGTCGGCTGCGCGCTGGGCACGGCCATCGGCGTGTTGCCCGGCATCGGGCCGGCCGTCACAGTGGCGATGCTGCTGCCCATCACCGCGCAGGTGGAGCCCACCGCGTCGATGATCTTCTTCGCCGGCATCTACTACGGCGCGATGTACGGCGGCTCCACCACGTCGATCCTGCTCAACACGCCGGGCGAGACGGGCACCATGGTGACGGCGCTGGAGGGCTTCAAGATGGCCAAGAGCGGGCGCGCCGGCGCGGCGCTGGCCACCTCGGCCATCGGCTCCTTCGTGGCCGGCACCATCGCCACCGTGCTGGTGACGCTGTTCGCGCCAGTGGTGGCCACCTACGCGGTGAAGCTGGGGCCGCCCGAGTACTTCATGATCATGCTGATCGCCTTCACCACCGTCAGCGCGGTGCTGGGCCAGAGCCCGCTGCGCGGGCTGACGGCGCTGTTCGTCGGGCTGGCGATCGGCTGCGTCGGGCTGGACCAGATCACCGGGCAGGTGCGCTACACCGGCGGCATCCCGGAGTTCCTGGACGGCATCGAGGTGGTGCTGGTGGCGGTGGGCCTGTTTGCGGTGGGCGAGTGTTTCTACACCGCCATGTTCGAGGGCCGCAGCCAGGCCGACATGAACCGCCTGACCAAGGTGCACATGTCGCGCGAGGACTGGCGGCGCTCCTGGCCGGCCTGGCTGCGCGGCACCGCGCTCGGCTTTCCGTTCGGCACCATCCCGGCCGGCGGCACCGAGATCCCCACCTTCCTCAGCTACGGCATCGAGCGCAAGCTCAGCAAGCACAAGCACGAGTTCGGCACCGTCGGCGCCATCGAGGGCGTGGCCGGCCCCGAAGCGGCCAACAACGCGGCCGTGACGGGTACGCTGGTGCCGCTGCTGACGCTGGGCATTCCCACCTCGGTGACGGCGGCGATCCTGCTGTCCGCGTTGCAGAACTACGGCATCAACGCCGGGCCGCAGTTGTTCCAGACATCGTCCAGCCTGGTGTGGGCGCTGATCGCCAGCCTGTACATCGGCAACGTGATGCTGCTGGTGCTGAACCTGCCGATGGTCGGCCTCTGGGTCAAGCTGCTGAAGATTCCGCGCCCGCCGCTGTATGCCGGCATCCTGATCTTCGCCACGGTGGGTGTCTATGGCATGCGGCAGAGCAGCTTCGACCTGTTCCTAATGTTCGCCATCGGCCTGGCCGGCGTGCTGATGCGGCGCTTCGACTTTCCCACCGCGCCGGTGATCGTCGGCATGATCCTCGGCCCGCTGGCCGAAGCGCAGATGCGCAACGCGCTGTCCATCGGCGAAGGGCACTGGGGCGTGTTCCTTCAACGGCCGATGTCGGCGGTGCTGCTGGCCATCGTGGTGGCGGTGCTGGTGCTGCCCCGCTTGATGAAGCTGCGCAAGAGCGGCTGACGGCCGGGTTTCCCCCACCCGCGAATGCGGGGCGGACGCAAGGAAGCCACCGCCTCCACGGTGCCGCTGCCGCGGCAGCGTGACATTCTCCCTGGCGCCCGGGCATCCGGCCCGCGGCACCTGGAGGACAACAATGACATCTCGGATTTCCGGCAGTTTCATCACCCACCGTCTTGCGCTGGCCGCGGCGCTGGCGGCCAGCGGCGCCGCGCAATCGGCCGTCGTCGGCACCGGCAGCCTGGGCATCTATCCCGGCGCTGCGGTGCCCATCGGCCCCGGCAACACCGACCTCGGCAACAGCGGTTTGATCGTCGGCTCCGGCGCCGCCGGCACGCTGCGGGTGGACGGCGGTTCTCTGCTGTCTGCCGGCGCGTTGATCGGCGCCAGCGGCGCTGCCAACATCACCGGCGAGGTGGTGCTGACCGGTGCAGGCAGCCGCATCTCGCTCAGCGGCGACCTGATTGCCAACGGCTGGTTGAACCGCCTCGAAGTGGCCGCCTGGGGCCGCGGCACGCTGACGGTTGCCGACGGTGCATCACTGGACACGACGGTCAACCTGGATGCCTGCCGCACCAACAGCTACTGCAGCACCTTCGTCGGCAATTTCGCGGGCAGCGACGCCACCATGACCGTCACCGGTGCCGGCTCCAGCGTGTCGCTGTTGCGCGGCATGTTGGTCGGCGGCGTTGCCGTCTTCGCGCCCCCGCAGGCCAGCTTCACCGCCGGCACGCCGGGCGGCGCCACCACCGGCCGCGTCAACGTGCTGGCCGGCGCCTCGCTGCGCACCGACTACGCGCAACTCGGTCTGGCGCCCGGTGGCACCAACGCCACCGGCCGCGAGCGCAGCTTTGCCGACGTGCTGGTCGATGGCACGGGCTCGATCTGGCGCGTGACGGGCAGCACCATCACGGCCGACAACCAGGCCGCCTACATCAGTACCGCGACCAACAAGAACGCCTGGGCCACGCTCGCCGTCAGCAACGGCGCCACCTTGCAGGTGGAAGGCAGTGGCAATGCCTATACCGGCGTCAACCTCACCTCGGGCGGGGGCCGCACGGACGCCAGCATCACGGGCGCCGGCTCCAGCATCAGCTTTACCGCGCAGTCCGGCAGCCTGCAGGTGGGCCGCTCGCTGGGCAGCGCCACGCTGGACGTCACGGCGGGCGGGCAGGTGTCCCACGCCTGGTACGTCTCGGTCGGCCGCGACGGCAGCTTCGGCACGCTCAACGTGCAGGGCGCCGGCTCGGTGGTGCACGTCGATAACACGGCCACCGCGGCAGCCAACGGCGTCAGCGGCGCTGCGTTCCTGGACATCGGCCGCGGCGGCGGCAACGGCACGGTGAACGTCGGCACCGGCGGCCGCATCGAGGTCATCGCCACCACGTCCACCACCAACGGCGTGGGCATGAACCTCGGCCGCGACGCGGCATCGGCCGGCACGCTGAACATCAGCAGCGGCGGCACCGTGTTCGTCAGCGCCGCGTCGGTGGCACCCAACACCGCAGGTGAGGCGCTCAACCCCTTCGTGCGCATCGGCCGTGACGGCTCCGGTACGCTGAACATCAGCGGTGGCGGCAAGCTGCTGGTGGAGGGCAACGCCGTCTCGACGGTCACCAACACGCGCCGGACCAGCCTGTTCATCGGTGGTGCCGGCGACACCACCATCGGCGGCAAAGGCACGGCGACCGTCACCGGGCTGGGCTCCGAGATGCGTGTCTCGGGCTCTGACGCCTACATCGGCGTCGGCCACGGCCCGCAGGCGGTGGGCAACCTGTCGGTGAACAGCCAGGCCAGCATCGCCGCCACGATCCTGGGCGTGGGCAACTACGGCGGCACGGGCGTCGTGAAGTTCGACAACGCCGCCGTCAACCTCAGCGGCCAATACACCGGCAACGGGGAGTTCGGCGCAGCGCTGGTCATCGGCGCGGGCAACGGGGCGGTGGGCAACGTCACGGCCAGCAACGGCACCGTCATCCGCATCAGCAATGCCGGCAGCAACGGTGGCGGCGTCTCGCTGGGCGGCTCGCGCACGCTGACCGGCGGCGACGGGTCGCTCAGCATGACCGGTGCCTCGCTGATCGTGGACATTCCCGGCAGCAACGGCGGCATGTCGGTCGGCCGCAGCGGCAGCGGGCTGCTGCGGATGCAGGGCGGCAGCAGCATCGACCTGGGCGCCAACCAGTTGGTGGTGGCCCGCGACAGCGGCTCCGACGGCACCGTGATCGCCACCGGCGGCTCGACCATCCATGCCGGCTGGGTGGGCGTGGGCCGCAGGCTGGACACCACCACCGGCCAGACCTTCGACGGCGGCACCGCCACCATGGTGCTCAACGGCGCCACGCTCACCGCGGAGAACGTCGTCATCGGCACCAACGGCTACCTGGGCGGCACGGCAGGCTCCATCAACGTCAGCGGCAGCGTCGTGAACTACGGCATCTTCAGCCCCGGCAGCTCGCCCGGGCTGTTCAGCATCGACGGCAACTACACGGCAGGCGCAGGCAGCCGCTTGATCCTGGAGGTGCAGGCCGACGGGCAGGGCGGCTACAACACCGACCATGTGCTGTTCACGCAGGGCAAGAGCATCGATCTGGCGGCGATGAGCGTGGAGTTCCGCTTCCTCGGCAACACCGACCCGAACAGCTTTCTGGCCAGCGGCAAATTCGACATCGACAGCTTCGTGGCGCTGCAGAATGCCGCCGGTCAGCAGACGGCCCTGGCCGATGCTGCCTACGCCGGCGTGCGCTTCACGGCCAGCGCAGACAGCTACGTGATCACCGGCTTCAGCTACGCGGCTGGCGGCGGCGCGGTCTTCACCGCCACCCCGGTGCCTGAACCGGGCAGCGCTGCATTGCTGGCCGCCGGCGTGGCGGTGCTGGCGCTGCTGGGCAGGCGGCGCCGCTCAGGCGGCCGCGCCCAGGGCTAACGCGCGCTCGCGCTGTGCCGCGGCGGCGGCAGCAGCGTCTGCCGCCGCCGCTGCATCCGGAGGCGGCTGCGTGCTCCAGCCCTGCATGTGGCGCTCGGCCAGCGCGGCCAGCGCTTCGATCCAGCGCGGCTGGTCGTTCAGGCAAGGGATGTAGCTGAAGCGCTCGCCGCCGGCAGCCAGGAAAGCGGCGCGCACTTCCTGGTCGATCTCTTCCAGCGTTTCCAGGCAGTCGGCGGCAAAGCCGGGGCACATCACATCGACGCGCCTGATGCCCTCGGCCGCCAGCCGCTGCAGGCTGGGTTCGGTGTAGGGCTCCAGCCATTTGGCCTTGCCGAAACGGCTTTGAAACGTCACCAGCAGTTGCCCTGGCGGCAAGGCAAGCCGCTCGGACAGCAGCCGCGCGGTCTTGTGGCACTGGCAGTGGTAGGGGTCGCCGAGAGCCAGCGATCGCTGCGGCACGCCGTGAAAGCTGAGCACGAGCCGCTCGCCGCGGCCGTTGGCTTGCCAGTGCGCGGTGATGCGGTCGGCCAACGCGGCGATGTAGCCGGCGTCGTCGTGGTATTCGTTGACGAAGCGCAGCTCCGGCATGCGGCGCGCGCTGCAAGCCCATTGCAGCACGGCATCGGCCACGCTGGCGGTGGTGGGGCCGGCGTACTGCGGGTACAGCGGCAGCACCAGCACCCGCGTGGCGCCGTCTGCACGCAGGCCGTCCAGCACCTTGGCGATGGACGGCTCGCCGTAGCGCATGGCCGGGCGCACCAGCACGTCGTGCCCATGCGCGCCCAGGGCCGCTTGCAGCAGCGCGGCCTGGCGGGCGGTCCAGACGGCCAGCGGCGAGCCCTCGGGCAGCCAGACGCTGGCGTACTTGGTGGCTGACTTGGCCGGCCGCGTGCGCAGGATGATGCCGTGCAGGATGGGCCACCAGACCAGCCGCGGAATCTCGACCACGCGCGGGTCGCTGAGGAACTCGGAGAGGTAGCGCCGCAGCGCTGCCGGGGTCGGCGCGTCGGGCGTGCCCAGGTTGACCAGCAGCACGGCGGTGCGGGGGGTGCTGCCGTGGCGGTAGGCCGGTTCCGTGCGAAAGGCCATCAGCGCTGCCCCGGGTGCTGGCCGCAGCGGGCCAGGTCGGCCAGCATCGCCGACAGCACCACCGGCTTGATCCAGCAACCGTGGAAGCCGGCCGCCGCCGCCTTGCTACCCACTTCGGACAGCTCGGACGCGGTGCACAGGAAGGCCGGCGTGCGGCTGTCGCCCGTGGCTTGGCGCAGCGGGCTCAGCAGGGTATAGCCGTTGGTGTCCGGCAGGTGCAGGTCCAGCACCAGCACCTGGGGATGGAACTCAGGCGCCAGGGCCAGCGCCTCGGCGCCGCTGCCGGCGCTGGCCACGTCGATGCCGCCGGCCAGCCGGCACATTTCTTCGAACAACAAGACGTTGATCCGGTCGTCATCGACGTACAGCACGCGCATCTCGGCGGATCACGGCAGCATGTCGGCCGACAACTGCGGCTGCGTCTCGCCGAAGCGCATCACGTCGAAGCGCACGCAGGCCGAGCCGGGGTCACTGGGCGAGCCGCCCAGGCCGACGCTGCCATTGCCGTGCAGCGTGCAGCTCCCGCGGCGCAGGCTGACGATCTCGCCGTCGTTGAAGCGCACGTAGGTGCCGTTGTAGCTGAGGTCGGTGAGCTGGAAGCTACCGCTGTGCCAGTCCACCCGCGCATGCGAGCGCGAGACGCGGGAGTCATCGACGCAGAAGGTGGCCTGCGGGCTGCGGCCCAGCACCACCGGCATCTGCTGGCTGGCGAAGACGCGGTTCAGATCGACCCAGACCAGCCGAAGGCCGTCTGGCTCGGACACGCTGGAGACATCGCCGAACTGCGTGGGCGCCAAGTCCACACCGCGGCGGCCGCCCATCACGTGCACCTGCACCGGCTCCACGCGGCCACGCAGCACCAGACGGTCGAGACTGCGAAAACGTGAGCGCTGCTCCAGCGACAGCCCCTGCAACACCTCGGCGGTGACGAGAGTCTCGTTGTCGCCGGCATGGTCGAGCAGGCGTGCAGCCACGTTGACGGCGTCTCCGTAGCAGTCGCCCGCCATCTCGACCACTTCGCCTCGCGCCAGTGCCACTTGCAGCCGCAGCCCGCGCAAGCCCGAAGATGCGCCGCGTTCGCTGCCGCGGGTGACCATGCCGTCGAGCAGATCGTGCATCTGCATCGCCGCCTGCACGGCGGGCGATGCCATCGGAAACACCGCCATCAGGCCGTCGCCCAAAGTCTTGACCACATGGCCGCCGATCTCTGCCACCGGCTTGGTGAGCGCGCTCACGCAATGCGTCACCACCGAGGTGGCTTCTGCGTTGCCCAGCGTCTCGTACAGCGCGGTGCTGCCGCGCAGGTCGGCAAAGAGAACGGTGAGGTCCGAGATCTGGGTCATGCAGGGCAAAGTGTAGCGCCGTGAATGGCAAAGGCCCGGCATGGCCGGGCCTTTGGAAAGAAGGCGCTTACAGATTGTCCAGGTAGGTCCGGAGCTTGTGGCTGACCGCCGCAAGCGCGCTGCCGCTTGCGTTGCAAGCGGCGCCACCTGCGGTGGCACCTCCCTGGGCAACCGGTGCTGCCTTCGGCATCACAGGTTGTCCAGGTAGGTCCGCAGCTTGTCCGACCGGCTCGGGTGCTTGAGTTTGCGGATCGCCTTGGCCTCGATCTGGCGGATGCGCTCACGCGTCACGTCGAACTGCTTGCCCACTTCTTCCAGCGTGTGGTCTGTGCTCATCTCGATGCCGAAGCGCATGCGCAGCACCTTGGCTTCGCGCGGAGTCAGGCTGTCCAGGATGTCCTTCACCACGTCGCGCAGGCCGGCCTGCATGGCGGCCTCGATGGGCGCCGTGTTGTTGGTGTCCTCGATGAAGTCGCCCAGGTGCGAATCGTCGTCGTCGCCGATCGGCGTTTCCATGCTGATCGGCTCTTTGGCAATCTTCATGATCTTGCGGATCTTGTCTTCCGGGATCTCCATCTTCTCGGCCAGCGTCGGCGCATCAGGCTCGTAGCCGAACTCCTGGAGATGCTGCCGGCTGATGCGGTTCATCTTGTTGATCGTCTCGATCATGTGCACCGGAATGCGGATGGTGCGCGCCTGGTCGGCGATGCTGCGGGTGATGGCCTGGCGGATCCACCAGGTGGCGTAGGTGCTGAACTTGTAGCCGCGCCGGTATTCGAACTTGTCCACCGCCTTCATCAGGCCGATGTTGCCTTCCTGGATCAGGTCCAGGAACTGCAGGCCGCGGTTGGTGTACTTCTTGGCGATGGAGATCACGAGGCGCAGGTTGGCCTCGATCATTTCCTTCTTCGCGTCGCGGCTGGCCTTTTCGCCCTCGTTCATCTTCTTGTTGATCTGCTTCAGGTCTTCCAGCGGCACCACGGCGCGGCTTTGCAGATCCACAAGCTTTTGTTGCAGCTCTTGCACGGCGGGCAGGTTGCGCGCCAGCACCACGCTGTAGGCCTTGCCGGAAGCCACTTCCTTTTCCGCCCACTTCAGGTTCATCGCGTTGGGCGGGAAATTGCGGATGAAGTGGTCTTGCGGCATGCCGCATTTATCGACAACGATCTTGCGGATCTCGCGCTCGTAGCGGCGCACGTCATCGACCTGCGAACGCAGGATGTGGCAGAGCTTCTCGATCGTCTTCACGGTGAAGCGGATCGTCATCAGGTCGTCGCTGATGCCGTGCTGCGCCTTGTTGTAGGCAGGCGACTTGTAGCCTTCCTTCTCGTAGGCCTTGCGCATCTTGTCGAAGTGCGTGCGCAGGCTGCCGAACTTCTCCAGCGCCTGCTTCTTCAGCTCTTCGAGCTTCTTGGTGAGTGCCTTGCTGCCGCCGTTGCCGTCGTCGTCGTCTTCCTCGTCGAATTCGTCGAAGTCTTCTTCGGCCACGTAGTCGTCGGCCTCGTCTTCGGCAACGAAGCCGTCCACCGCTTCGCTGATCTGCATGCCGCCTTCGGCGATGCGGTCGGCCATCGAGAGAATCTCGGCGATGGTGGTGGGCGATGCGCTGATCGCCAGCATCATGGCCTGCAGGCCGCCTTCGATGCGCTTGGCGATCTCGATCTCGCCTTCGCGCGTGAGCAGCTCCACCGTGCCCATTTCGCGCATATACATGCGCACCGGGTCGGTGGTGCGGCCGAACTCGCTATCGACCGTGGACAGCGCGGCTTCGGCGGCTTCCTCGGCTTCTTCTTCGGTGGCTGTGGTGGCGCCGCCGCCGGCCACCAGCAGCGTGGCCGCGTCTGGTGCCTGCTCATAGACGGCGATGCCCATGTCGTTGAGCATGCTGATGATGGCTTCGAGGATTTCCTCGTTGATCAGCTTCTCGGGCAGGTGGTCGTTGATCTCCTGGTGGGTGAGGAAACCCCGCGTCTTGCCCATCTTGATGAGCGTCTTCAGCTCCTGCCTGCGCTTGGCGGCTTCTTCTTCCGTGAGCGTGGTTTCTTCCAGGCCGAACTCGCGCATCAGCGCGCGCTCTTTCGCGCGGCTGACCTTCATGCGCAGCGGCTTGACCTTGGCCTCTTTCTCGTCGGTGGCGGCGGTGGCTTCCACCTCGGGCTCGGCCTCGGGCTCGAGGTCGGCCTCGATGTCGGCCAGATCGACGTCTTCGGTCACCGGGGCCTTCTTGGCGTCGGGCTTCGCGCCGGCCTTGGTGGCCACCTTGGCGGCCGCCTTGCCGGCGGGCTGCGGCTTGTTGTCTGCCTTCCCATCCGTCTTCACATCCGCCTTCGCGTCGGCCTTGCCCGCGGCCTTGGCGGCCGGCTTGGCAGCCTGCGCCGCGGCCGGCTTGGCCTTGGCATCCACCGCCTCGCGCGCATCGGACACCGGCGCCTTGGCTTTGGCCTTGGTGGCTGTCGGCGTGGGCGCGGCAGCGACGGCGGGAGCGGCGGCGGGGGCGGGTTTCTTGGCTGTCATGCGTTTCCTTGGGTGATTGGCTCACGGACTGAAAGCGCGCGCGGTGCGCGCCTGTCGGCCGCCGATGGCGTGGCTGCGCCGCGGGCCGAATCTGTGTTCTCTAGGCTATGTGGGACTTGTTCCGCTCCAGTCAAGCGGCTCGAACGCCGACCGGTTGCGGCCATGGTTTCAAGACGCATTGCGCAGCGACGCGCTTGTCGTCAGTCGTCCGGCGTGGCCGCCCGGACAACCTGGGCTGCAAAGGTGGGAGCCAACCGCCGGCTGAACTTTTCAGGCGAAGCCTATAATTATACCAAGCGCTAAGCCGCAAACCAGCCCTTTCGCCAAAAAAATCAGGCGGCCACGCTGTTCTCCGCCGCGCGGTGGTGCTCGATGTGCTTGTTGCAGGCGCGGATGCGATCGAAGTGTTCGGGGTCGGTGCGGCCTTCGGCAATCAGCGCGGCCACCATGTCGCGGTAGTGCGCCACCCACAGGCGGTGCATCACGCGCTGCAGGTCGGCCAGCGTGGGCGTGTCGTCCATCGCCAGCGGCGCCGTCAGGCGCAGCGCGGCGGCCTGCAGCTCATGGCCTTCCAGCGCGGTGTGCAGAGCAGCCCAGGTCATGTGGCCGTGTTCCATCAACTGCTGTTCCAGCCACACCACCAGAGCGCCATGGTCGCCGCCCATGTCGTGCAGCAACTGGTGGTCTTCGGCGGACAAGGCGTCCCACCAGTCGCTGTGGCGCAGCAGCAGGCGCAGGGCCAGGTCGGCCGAATCGGCCGGCGCGCGCCGGCCCGCGCTGCGCCTTGCCGGCCGCGCCGCCGCAAGCGGCTGCCGCGCGACCGTCGGCGCCCGTGCTGCGGCGCCGCCCCAGAGGCTGGACAAGTCGTCGCCCGGCAACTGCGCCTGGCGCGCCAGCTCGGCCAGCAACTGGCGGCGCAGCGCGCCGTCCGGCAACGCCAGCCACATCGGCTTGGCCTGGGCCAGCATGCGGGAGCGGCCTTCGGCCGTGGCCAGGTCGCAGTCGGCGGCCGCCTGCTCGATCAACTGGCGTGACAGCGGCACCGCCGCCGCGACAGCGGCCTCGAAGGCGGCCGCGCCGAGCTGGCGCACATAGCTGTCGGGATCATGCTCGGGCGGCAGGAACAGGAAGCGGACGTTGCGCAGGTCCGTCGCGTGCGGCAGCGCAGCCTCCAGCGCTCGGGCCGCGGCACGGCGGCCGGCGGCGTCGCCATCGAAGCTGAAGACCACGGCATCGGTGAAGCGGAACAGCTTCTGCACATGCTCGGCCGTGCACGCGGTGCCCAGCGTCGCCACCGCGTTGGCAAAGCCCGATTGCGCCAGCGCCACCACGTCCATGTAGCCTTCGACGACCAGCGCATAGCCCTTGTCGCGCAGCGCTTGCCGGGCCTCGAACAGCCCGTACAGCTCGCGTCCCTTGCTGAAGACCGGCGTCTCGGGAGAGTTGATGTATTTGGGCTTGCTGTCGTCCAGCACCCGGCCGCCGAAGCCGATGACCTCGCCGGTGACCGAGCGGATCGGAAACATCACCCGCTCGCGAAACCAGTCGTAGCGGCCGCGGTCGGCGCCTTCTGTCTTGTCGGCCTTGTCGGCCTTGTCTGCCTCGTCGTCGCGTTGCCGCACCAGGCCGGCTTCTTCCAGCAGCGGGTCGTCGTAGCGCGGGAATACGCCCGCCAGCGTGCGCCAGCCCGGCGGCGCGAAGCCCAGGCCGAAGCGCGCCGCGATGGCGCCCGTCAGGCCGCGCTGCTTGAGGTAGGCAATGGCGCGCGGGCTCGCCTTCAACTGGCTGCGGTAGAACTCTGCCGCCTTCTCCAGCAGCCCGCCCAGCGAGAGCCGCCGCTCGCGCAGCTTGTCGCGCTTGACGCGCTCTTCCGCGCTCACCTGCTCTTCGGGCACCGTCAACCCGGCCTGTTGCGCCAGGTCGCGCACCGCTTCGATGAAGCTCAGGCCGAGGTGTTCCGTCAGGAAGCGGATCGCGTCGCCCGACGCGCCACAGCCGAAGCAGTAGTAGAACTGCTTGGACGGCGAGACCGAGAAGCTGGGCGACTTCTCGCCGTGGAAGGGGCACAGCCCCATCAGGTTGGCGCCGCCCCGCTTGAGTTCGACGAGCCGGCCGACGACATCGACGATGTCGGTGCGCGAGAGAAGGTCTTGCAGGAAGCCTGGCGGGATCACGCCCCGAGTCTAGCGACGGCGGGGTCGGCAGGCGCCGCCGGCACCAGCGCGAACATGCCGCGGTAGTCGCGTACCCAGTGCGCCACCAGGCTGGCCGGCATGGGTGCTGCGATGCCTGTGCCCTGGCCGATGTCGCAGCCCAGGTCGAGCAGCGTGCGCGCCTGCGCCGGGCTTTCCACGCCTTCGGCCACCACCGTGCAGCCGAAGGTGCGGGCCAGGCCGATGACGCCCTCGACGATGGCGCGGTCCTGGCTGTCGTCGAGCATGTGGTGGACGAAGGAGCGGTCGATCTTCAGCACGTCCACCGGCATGCGCTTCAGGTAGGTCAGCGTCGAGTAGCCGGTGCCGAAGTCGTCGAGCGCAAAGCGCACGCCCATCGCACGGCAGCGCGCCATCAGCGCCGAGGTGGCCTCGATGTCGGCATGCGCTGCGGTCTCCAGCATCTCCAGCTCGAGGTGCGGCGCCAGCGGCTCGTGTTGGTGGCGCGCCAGCAGTTCCGACAGCCGCTGCGCGAAGTCGGGCTCCTGGATGTGGCGTGCCGACACGTTGACGCTGACCGAGATGTCCATGCCGTTGCGCCGCCACTGCGACAAGTGCTCCAGCGCCTGCGAGAAGACCCAGTCGCCGACACGCGCCGACAGCCCCGTGTTCTCGATCAGCGGCAGGAACTGCTGCGGTGCGATCAGCCCCTGCTGCGGGTGCTCCCAGCGCAGCAGCGCCTCGAATCCGAGCACGCGGCCGCTCTTCATATCGACCTTGGGCTGGTAGAAGAGCACGAACTCGCCTTCGTCCAGCGCTTCCTGCACGCGGCCGATGGCCATCACGCGCTCTTCGGTGCGGCGCCGGTGTTCGGGGTCGAAGAAGAGGTAGCCGTTGCGGCCGCTCTGCTTGGCGCCGTACATCGCGTGGTCGGCGTGGCGCAGCAGCGTGTCTGCATCACTGCGGTCGATGGGATAGACCGTGGCGCCCATGCTCGCGGTGATCTGCACCGGGTCGGCCACCGGGTCCACCACATAGGGCTGCGACACCACGCGCAGCACGCGCTCGACGGCCATGCGCGCTTCTTCGATGGTGCCGGCGCGCAGCAGCAGCACGAACTCGTCGCCGCCCAGCCGCGCGGCCGAGTCGGCCCAGGTGTCGCGTCGGCGCAGCGCGCTGCGCAGCCGGCCGGCCAGCTCGGCCAGCAGGCGGTCACCGGCGGCATGGCCGAAGCGGTCGTTCACCGGCTTGAAGCGGTCGAGGTCGAGGTAGCAGACGGCGAGCAGGAAGCCGTCGCGGTCGGCGGCGCGCATCGCGTCGGCCAGCAGCATCGACAACTGCACGCGGTTGGGCAGCCGCGTCAGCTCGTCGAAGTGGGCCTGGCGCTCCAGCCGCTCGCGCTGAAGGCGCTGCTCGGTGATGTCCGAGATCACCAGCACGTGGTAGCGCAGGTCGCGCTCGGGGCCCAGCACGCTGGAGATGGTGGCCTGCAAGGTGCATGTCTCGCCGTTGCGGCGGCGCTCCAGCAGCTCGCCTCGCCAGCGCCCGGTGTCGCGCAGGCTGGCCCACATGGCGGCGCGCTGCTGCCGTGCAATGGGGTCGGCCGGCTGCGGGCGCAGCAGCGAAGGCACGGTGCCCAGCAGTTCGGCGCGCGGCACGCCCAAAATCTCTGTGTAGGCCGGGTTGACGTCCAGCGCGTGCAGGTCGGCGTCGGTCACCAGCAGGCCCTCGTGCAGGTGCTGGAACAGGCTGGACGAGAGGCGCTGGCGCTCCAGCGCTTCATGGCGCTCGCCAACGTCGGCCAGCGTGGCCAGCAAGCGCGCCGGCGGGGCGCCGTGCAGGCCACGCTCGATGACCATCAGCGTGGCTTCCAGCCAGCGCCAGGCGCCGTGGTGCGGCATGCGCAGCTCGAGCTTCTCGCGGCCGCTGTCGCCGCGCACGAGCTGGCCGATGGCCTTTTCGAGCGCAGGGCGGTCTTCGGCGTGCACCTGCTCCAGCCAGAGCGCGGGCGTCCAGTGGGCTGCGTTGTGGTGCGTCAGCGCGCACCAGGCGGCGGAGACGAAGCTGTCCTGGCGCTGCAGATGCCAGTCTGCGACGCCCAGGCGCGAGCCGTCGAGTGCCCACTCCCAGCGCTGCGCACGCCAGTTGCCTTCCACCGTGCCGCTGTGCACCAGCAACAGCAGCAGCAAGCTGGCGGCCACCCAGCTTCCCACGCCGGCATACAGCGCCGGGCCGCCTGCGCCCCACAGCGCGCCGGGCGCGGCGCTGGCGCAGGCGATCAAGGCGGTGGGCACCAGCGCCGCGGCGGCCAGCGGTGCCCCGGCGCGCACGGCCAGTGCCACCAGCAGCACCGGCGCAGCAAACAACAGCAGCTTGCCCACCCCGCCCGAGGCCGCCAGCGGTGACGCCATCAGCAAGGCAGCCAGCACCGGCGCCAGCAGCAGCGGCAGGGTGAACAGCAGCCGCTGCGGCGGCTGCAAGGCATGGAGGACGCGGCGGTCGAGCCCCAGCATGGGCACGGCGCCCAGCAGCATGCCGACGGCCAGCGTGCACCAGCCAGTGGCGAGCATCGAAAGCCAGTCGCCACGCGGTGTGAGCTGCGTCCAGCGCAGGCCGCTGCTGGCGACCAGCGCGCCCACCGGCGCCGCCGCAGCCGTGACGGCCAGCAGCAGCCAGCGGATGTCGCGCGCGCTGTCGAGCCGGTGGTCGAAGGCCGTGCCCTGCAACAGGCGCAGCGCCGTCAGAACGCCGGCGGCCAGCGCCAGCGTGGCAACCAGCACGCTGCCCGCAGGCACCGACAGGCTCAGCAAGGCCAGCGGCACACCCAGCGCCGCCCCCAGCCCGCAGCCGGCGCCCCAGCGCAGCATCGCCGCCAAGGCCACGCCGCCGGACAGGCCGAGCGACGCCCACGGTGCCAGAGGCAGCGCGATGGCGCCGGCATAGCCCGCAAGCACACAGGCCACCGCGACGGCCAGCACGCGCGTGGCGCGCAGCGAATGCGCATGCCAGTCAGCCACCAGGCGTTGCAGCGGGCGACGGCCTTCGGAAAGAGTCACGCGCACATGCCGTTGGCGAACTGGTTCAGGTCAGGACGATGTGATCGCCGCTCTGGGCGCTTGCCGAGGGACGAATCGAGGCACGAATGGGGCGAAAGCCATCGTCGCCCGTCGCCCCCGCCCGCTTCAGAGGGCGAAATCGGACGCCGAGCGCCCCGCGGCGATGGCCGCCTTCATCCACTTGGGCTGCAGCCCGCGGCCGGACCAGGTGTCGCCGGTGGCCGGGTTGCGGTATTTGGCCGCCACCTTGACGCCCGCGCCGCCCGTCTTGCGTGGCGCTGCGGCCGCCGAACGCGAGCCCAGATCGGCCAGTGTCAGGCCGTATTGCGACATCAGCGTCTTGATCTGCGTGATGGCGCCGGAGCGTTCTTCGCGCTGCGCCTCGATGATTTGCTTTTCGAGTGCTGCGCGTTGTGCCAGCAGGTCGTTCAGGGTGGCTGCCATCGAATATCTCCCGGGGTTCATTTGCACCACGGAAATATACCACCACCGTCCCTGCGCGCGCTGCCCGATATACCGGCGCCGCGCCAGCCATGCACCCCGGTGCCCGTTCCGGCGGTTTTACGCGGCAGGCGGCACGTAACCCGCCGCCTGGTCCACCGGGCCGCCGAAGAAAAACTGCTCCATCTGGCGCGCGAGGTATTGGCGGGCACGCGCATCTGCCAGATTCAGCCGGTTTTCATTGACCAGCATGGTCTGGTGCTTCTTCCACAGCTCGAAGGCTTCCTTGCTGACGTTGTCATAGATGCGCTTGCCAAGTTCGCCGGGGTATGGAGAAAACCCCAATCCTTCGGCTTCTTTTTTCAGATAGACACATTGCACCATGCGCGCCATGTCGGCTCCTTCAGAGTTTCTTGACCAGCACTTGCGAGCGCCGGTCCCAACTGTATTTGCGTTTGCGCGCGTCCGGCAGCCAGTCTGGATCGACTTGCGCAAAACCGCGCTTGATAAACCAGTGCATCGTGCGCGTGGTGAGCACGAAAAGGCTCTCGAGCCCCATCGCGCGGGCGCGCTGCTCCACCCGCTTCAGGATTCTTTCGCCGTCGCCCTGGCCTTGCGACAGCGGTGACGACGTGAGTGCCGCCATTTCACCGGTGCGCGCTTCAGGATAAGGGTAGAGCGCGGCACACGCGAAAATGATGCCGTCGTGTTCGACGACCGTGTAGTTGGCAATGTCGCGTTCGATCTCGGTGCGCT
Source organism: uncultured Rubrivivax sp. (assembly GCA_964244245.1). GTDB lineage: Bacteria > Pseudomonadota > Gammaproteobacteria > Burkholderiales > Burkholderiaceae_C > Rubrivivax. The sequence goes on from CAXTHW010000002.1 coordinate 27,790, forward strand.
CGCGGCGCACCAGCGTGCCGTCGCGCTCGAAGGGCTCGATCAGTTGCAGGATGCCGCCCACGTCGTCGGACGTCGCCTCGCGCAGGCTTTCGAGTTTCTCGTCCACCACCATGGTGCCGATGCCGTCGTGCGTGAAAACCTCGAGCAGCACCGCGCCGTCTGCCGCAAAGGGCAGGATGTGCGAGCGCTCGACGCCGCCCTCGCAGGCCCGCACGCAATGCTGAAGGTAGAACGCCGGGTCGGTGGGCAGCGCCGGCGGCGGCAGCGCGGCGAGCAGGCGTTTGGCATCGGCCAGCGCCAGTTCGGTGTCGATGGTGCTGTCGGCATCGGCCGTCTGCTCGCGGATGCCGGCGATCTCGGTCATGAAAATCAGCTTGTCGGCCTGCAGCGCAATCGCGGTGGAGGTGGCCACGTCCTCCATCGTCAGGTTGAAGGCCTCGCCGGTGGGCGAGAAGCCGAACGGGCTGAGCAGCACCAGCGCGCCGATGTCGATGGCGCGGCGGATGGCGCCATGGTCCACCCTGCGCACCAGGCCGCTCTGCATGAAGTCGATGCCATCGACGATGCCCACCGGCCGCGCGGTGAGGAAGTTGCCCGACACCACGCGCACGGTGGCGTTGGCCATCGGCGTGTTGGGCAGCCCCTGCGAGAACGCGGCCTCGATCTCGAAGCGCAACTGGCCGGCTGCCTCCTGGGCGGCGTCCAGCGCCACCGGGTCGGTGATGCGCAGGCCGTTGTGGTAGCGCGAGACATGGCCCTTGGCGGCGAGCTGCTCGTTGACCTGCGGCCGAAAGCCGTGCACCAGCACGATCTTGATGCCCATCGCATGCAGGATGGCGAGGTCTTGCACGAAGACGTTCAGCTTGCCCGCGGCGATGAGCTCGCCGGCCATCGCCACCACGAAGGTCTTGCCGTGGTAGGCGTGCACGTAGGGCGCCACGGCGCGGAACCACGGAACGAAGGTGTGCGGGAAAACGAGGCTCATCTGGGCGGCGATTGTGCAGCAGCATGTCCAGCCTTCACCTTGCCCCGGCCTTCACTCCAAGGAGCCCGCAATGGACGCTTTCAAGACCCATGGTGCCTTCAGCTGGAACGAGCTGACGACCACCGACCCGGCCGCTGCGGCCAGCTTCTACGGCAGCCTGTTCGGCTGGTCGATCAAGGAGATGGGCGCCGAGATGGGCGGCTACCGCGTCGTGGCCGTGGGCGACAGCGGCGTCGGCGGCATCATGGGCAGCCCGCCCGGCGCACCGCCGATGCCGCCGCACTGGGGCGCCTACGTCACGGTGGACAAGCTCGACGACACGCTGGCCCAGTGCAACGCGCTCGGCGGCAAGACGCTGGTGCCGCCGATGGATGTTCCAAACGTCGGCCGCATGGCCGTCATCCAGGACCCGCAGGGCGCCGCGCTCAGCGTGATGCAGTACTTGCCCGCACAGAGCTGAAGGCCGGCGCGGCGCGGCCATAATCCGCGCCCCGTGAGTTCTTTGCCAGCCCAGGCGGGCCGCGCCGCCCGGGCGACCCCTGTCCCGCCGATCACCTACCCAGAATCGCTGCCGGTTTCCGCCCGGCGCGAGGAGATCGCGCTGGCGATCAGCGGCCACCAGGTCGTCATCGTCTGCGGCGAAACCGGCTCGGGCAAGACGACGCAACTGCCGAAGATCGCGCTCGAACTCGGGCGCGGCTGGGGCGCGGGGGGCAGGGGGCTGATCGGCCACACCCAGCCGCGGCGCATTGCCGCGTCCAGCGTGGCCAAGCGCATCGCGCAGGAGCTGAACTCGCCGCTCGGCGAGGTGGTGGGCTACAAGGTGCGCTTCCAGGACCGTCTTCAGCCCGGCGCCACCGTCAAGCTGATGACGGACGGCATCCTGCTCGCAGAGACGCAGACCGACCCGCTGCTGAAGGCCTACGACACGCTGATCATCGACGAGGCGCACGAGCGCAGCCTGAACATCGATTTCCTGCTTGGCTACCTGCGGCAGATCCTGCCGCGCCGGCCCGACCTGAAGATCGTCGTCACCTCGGCCACCATCGACGCTGACCGCTTCGCGCGGCACTTTGCCGGCCGGCACGGCCCGGCGCCGACCATCATGGTGTCGGGGCGCCTGTTCCCGGTCGAGCAGCGCTGGCGGCCGTTCGAGGAAAAGCGCGACCACGACCTGAACGACGCCATCGCCGACGCGGTGGACGAACTCTGGCAGGGCAGCGCGAGCGGCGGCGACATCCTCGTCTTCCTGCCCGGCGAGCGCGAGATCCGCGAGGCCACCGACCATCTGCGCAAGCATCTTGCGCAGTCGGCGCAGGCGCAGCGCGGCGGGCCGCCGCCGGAGATCCTGCCGCTGTTCGCACGCTTGTCGCAGCAGGAGCAGGACCGCGTGTTCGATGCCGGCAACGGCCGCCGCATCGTGCTGGCGACCAACGTCGCCGAGACCTCGCTGACGGTGCCGGGCATCCGCTACGTCGTGGATGCCGGGCTGGCGCGCGTCAAGCGCTACAGCTACCGCAACAAGGTGGAGCAGTTGCAGGTGGAGGCCATCAGCCAGGCGGCGGCCAACCAGCGCGCCGGCCGCTGCGGGCGGGTGGCCAACGGCATCTGCATCCGCCTCTATGGCGAGGACGATTTCAACGCCCGCCCGCGCTTCACCGACCCCGAGATCCTGCGCTCGTCGCTGGCCGGCGTGATCTTGCGGATGAAGGGGCTGCACCTCGGGCAGATCGAGGACTTTCCCTTCCTCGAAGCGCCGCCGAAGAAGGCCATCGCCGACGGCTATGCGCTGCTCGACGAGCTGAACGCGGTGGACGACGCCAACGAGCTGACAGCCATCGGCCACGAGCTGGCCAAGCTGCCGCTGGACCCGCGTGTGGGCCGCATGATCCTCGAAGCCCGCAACCGCGAGGCGCTGAGCGAGGTGCTGGTGATCGCTGCCGCGCTCAGCGGGCAGGACGTGCGCGACAGGCCGCTGGAAGCGGCCGCCGCCGCCGACGAGAAGCACAGGAAGTTCGACGACGAGCGCTCGGAGTTCATGGGCTACTTGAAGCTCTGGCAGTGGATCGAGGAAGGCCGCGGCCACGGCCAAGGCCAGGCCCACCCGCACAAGCTGACCAACCGGCAACAGGAGCAGCGGCTGCGCGACAGCTTCGTCAGCCCGCGCCGCGTGCGCGAGTGGCGCGACATCCATTCGCAACTGCACACCGTGGTGGCCGAGCATGGCTGGCGTTTGAACACGCTGCCGGCCACCTACGAGCAGGTGCACCTGGCGATGATGGCCGGCCTGCTGGGCAACATCGGCTGCAAGGCCGACGACGAAGACTGGTACCTGGGCGCACGCGGCGTCAAGTTCTGGCGCCACCCCGGCGCGCACCTGAGCAAGAAGCCGGGCCGCTGGCTGGTGGCCGCCGAACTGGTGGACACCACGCGGCTGTTCGGCCGCGGGCTGGCGGGCATCGAGCCGACGTGGATTCCCGGCATCGCAGGCCACTTGTTGAAGACGCAACTGCTGGAGCCGCACTGGGAAAAGAAGGCCGGCGAGGTGATTGCGCTGGAGCGGGCCACCCTCTACGGCATCGTGGTCTATGCCAACCGGCGCGTGAACTTCGGCCGCGTGGACATGCCGGCGGCGCGCGAGATCTTCATCCGTGAAGCACTGGTCCAGGGCGACTGGGAGACCCGGCTGCCCTTCCTGGCGCACAACCAGAAGTTGATCGCGCAGGTGCAGGAGCTGGAGCACAAGGCCAGGCGGCAGGACGTGCTGGTGGACGAAGAGCTGATCTTCGCCTTCTACGACGCGCACTTGCCGAAGGAGGTGTGCTCCGGCGCGACGCTGGAGCGCTGGTTCCGCGACGAGGTGAAGCGCCAGCCCCTGCTGCTTCAGTTGACGCGCGACGAACTGATGCGGCACGAGGCGGCCGGCATCACGACGGCCGCCTTCCCGAAGACCGTGCGGCTGGGCGGCATCGACTGCGCCGCCAGCTACCTGCACGCGCCTGGCGACGCGAAAGACGGGGTCACCGTCACGCTGCCCATCTACGCGCTGAACCAGGTGAACGAAGAGCGCTGCGAATGGCTGGTGCCGGGCATGCTGCGCGACAAGGTGCTGGCGCTCGTCAAGAGCCTGCACCAGCGCCCGCGCTCGCGCCTGGTGCCGCTGCCCGACTATGCAGCCGAGTTCTGCGCCAGCACCGCGTTCGCCGATGGCAGCTTGATGGACGCGCTGCTGAAGGCCGTGCGCGAGCGCACGCAATTGGCCGTGCAGCGCAACGACTTCAAGCCGGAGCAGTTGCAGCCGCATCTGTTCATGAACTTCCGCATCGTCGATGAGCATGGCGGGCAGCTCGGCGTGGGGCGTGACCTGCCGGGCCTGAAGGCAGAACTGGGCGGCCAGGCGCGCAGCGCCTTCCAGGCGCTGGCGGCGCTGAAGCTGGCGCCCACGGGGCTGGTGGCTGCCGCCGTGCCCGCCGCCAGCGGCGCCCCGGCGTCTGCCGCCCTTGCATCGGGAACGGCGCCGGCGCCGGCGCCGGCGCCAGTAGCGCAGAAGTACACCGCATGGACTTTCGGCCAACTGCCCGAGCTGATGGAGATCCGCCGCGGCGGGCAGGCGCTGATCGGCTTTCCGGCGCTGATCGACCGCGACAGCTTCGTCGAGATCGAGGTCTTCGACGAGCCCGACGTGGCTGCCGCCAAGCACCGCGCCGGCCTGCGCCGACTCGTGGCGTTGCAGATCAAGGAGCCGCTGCGATATCTGGAGAAGAGCATCCCCGATCTGCCGAAGATGGCGGCCGCCTTCATGGCGTTGGGCGGGACTGCCGATGAACTGCGCGACCAGATCATCGCCCTGGCGCTGGACCGCGCCTTCCTGGCCGACCCGCTGCCCGCCGACGAGCGCAGCTTCCAGGCCCGCATCGCCGAAGGCCGCACCCGGCTGAGCCTGATCGCCCAGGAGGTGGCGCGCCTGGCCGGCGTGGTGCTGGGCGAAGCCGCCACGGCGCTGCGCAAGCTGAAGGACAGCAAGCCGCCGAAGGACGTGGCCGACGACATCCAGGCGCAGGTGCAGCGCCTGCTGCCCAGGCGCTTCCTGCTGGCCACCGACTGGGCCGCGCTGCAGCACCTGCCGCGCTATCTCAAGGCCATCACGCTGCGGCTGGACAAGCTGCGCGCCGACCCCGCCCGTGACGCCGCCCGCCTGGCCGAACTGCGCCCGCTGGAGCAGCGCTACCTGCGCCGCCTGGCCGAGATGAAGGGCACGCAGCACATGCGGCTGGACGAATACCGCTGGCTGCTGGAAGAGCTGCGCGTGAGTTTGTTCGCGCAGGAGCTGCGCACACCGCAGCCGGTGAGCGCCAAGCGGCTGGACAAGGCCTGGGCCCAACTCGCAAACTGAGCGGCGGCCGGCGGGGGGCTGGTGTACGGCCTGCCTACAATCCGCCCGCGTTGGGCGCCGCCCCGGTGGCGAAAGGGCAAGAACTTTGGATGTTCGGATCACCGTGGCCGCCGCTGTGCTGGCCTGCGTCGCCGCTGCACAGACCGTGCGCGCGCAAGCCCTTGCACCGCCCGACAAGGCAGCGATGGAACGTGCACAGCGCGAGGCCGACGGCCCGAAGCGGCGCATCCTCGAAGCAGCAGCGCGCGCCAAGGTGGGCAGCGCCGCTGGCCTGCCCGCGGCGCTGCCGGTTTCCCTGCCCAGCGCAGTGCCGCGCGGCCGTGCGGAGCAGCCCGGGCAGGCCGGGCAGACCACAGAGGCCGAGCCCGCGGTGGCGTCGCTGCCCAATGCCGCAGCCCCGTTGCTGCTGGCGGCCGACCTGGCCGCCGCCATGCCAGCGCCCTTGACCGTGCCGTCCGTGGAGCCGGCCACGGCGATGCTGGCGGTGCCGCCAGCGGCACCGCGTGCAGTGCTGCCGCCGCTGCGCCTGCTGAGCAAGGTGGAGCCCGATCTGCCGGCGCGTTTGTTCCGCCGCGGTGGCCTGCGCACGGAGCTGGTGCTGGACCTGACGGTCAACACCGACGGCAGCGTGAGCAACGTGGTGCTGCGCGAATCGCCCAGTGCCGACATCGGCCCGCCGGTGCTGGACGCCGTGCGCCAGTGGCGTTATGAGGCGCAGCCGCTGGCCAGGCCGCATGTGGTGCGGCTGGTCGTGTTGCCGTCCTGACGGTCATGATCTCCTGACGTCCTGACGGGCCATCCAGCCGCCGTGGCGGCTACGGCAGCAACACCTCCAGCGCGCGGTCCAGCCCGCCGCTGGTGATGGACAGCAGGGCCTGCTGGCGCACGGCAGGCTTGGCGTGGAAGGCGATCGACATGCCGGCTGCGCCCATCATCGGCAGGTCGTTCGCGCCGTCGCCCACCGCGATGGCCTGCGCCGGCGCGATGCCCAGCAACTCGCACACCTCCAGCAGCACGCGCTTCTTCTCGGCACCGTCCACCACGTCGCCCCAGGGCCGCGTGACCAGAGCGCCGGTGAGGTGGCCGTCCTGCACGTCCAGCACATTGGCGCGCGCAAAGTCGAGTTGCAGCAGGCCGCGCACATGCTCGCTGAAGAAGGTGAAGCCGCCGGACACCAACAGCGTCTTCAGCCCCGCCGCACGGCAGGCCTGCACGAAGGCTGCCACGCCAGGGTTCAGCCGCAGCTTGTCGGCCAGCACGGTGTGCAGCGCGCTTGCCGGCACGCCGCGCAGCAAGGCCAGGCGGCGCAGCAGGCTCTGGCGGTAGTCGGCAATTTCGCCCCGCATCGCTGCCTCGGTGATGGCCGCCACCTCGGCCTTGCGGCCGGCAGCGGCGGCGATCTCGTCGATGCACTCGATGTTGATCAGGGTCGAATCCATGTCGAACGCGGCCAGCCTGAAGTCGCCCAGCTTCAACGGCGGCGTGAAGCCGCGCACCCACAAACCCGGGCTCACTTCATGGGCAGCAGCCGTCATGCAGCGGCCACCACCGGCTGGCCCAGCGCGCGCAGCACGTCGCGGATGAACTGCGCGCGTTCCTTCGGGTCGGCAATCTCGCGCTCGATGCGCAGCTTGTCGTTGCCGGCCAGCTTGATGGCGCGGTTTTTCTGCACCAGCTCGATGATGCGCAGCGCGTCGATGGGCGGCTTGGGCTTGAAGAAGATGCTCATCAGCTTGGGCCCGGCGTCGATCTTCTGCACGCCGTAAGGCTTGGCCAGCACGCGCAGCCGGTGGGTGTCGAACAGCGTCTGGCCCTGCGTGGGCAGCTTGCCGAAGCGGTCGGTGATCTCTTCCAGCAGGCGGTCGATCTGCTCGTTCTTGTCGGCGGTGGCCAGCCGCTTGTAGAGGTTCAGCCGCGTGTGCACATCGCCGCAATAGGCATCGGGCAGCAGCGCCGGTGCATGCAGATTGATCTCGGTGGTGGCGCCGAACACACCGCCGAACGGGCTCAGCAGGTCGGGCTCGCGGCCGGCTCTCAGCGACGCCACCGCTTCGCTCAGCATGTCGTTGTAGAGCTGGAAGCCCACCTCCATCATGTTGCCGCTCTGGTGCTCGCCCAGCACCTCGCCTGCACCGCGGATCTCCAGGTCGTGCATCGCCAGGTAGAAGCCGCTGCCCAGCTCTTCCATCTGCTGGATGGCCTCCAGCCGCTGCGCCGCCTGCTTGGTGAGGCCTTCGATGTCGGGCACCATCAGGTAGGCATAGGCCTGGTGGTGGCTGCGGCCCACGCGGCCGCGCAACTGGTGCAGTTGCGCCAGGCCGAACTTGTCGGCCCGGCTCATCACGATGGTGTTGGCGGTGGGCACGTCGATGCCGGTCTCGATGATGGTGGAGCACAGCAGCAGGTTGAAGCGCTGGGCGACGAAGTCGCGCATCACGTGTTCCAACTGGCGCTCTGGCATCTGGCCATGCGCGATGGCGATGCGCGCCTCCGGCAGCAGCTCGGCCAGCTTCTGCGCGCGGTTCTCGATGGTCTCGACCTCGTTGTGCAGAAAATAGACCTGCCCGCCGCGCTTCAGCTCGCGCAGCACCGCCTCGCGGATGGTGCCGCTGGACTCGCTGCGCACGAAGGTCTTGATCGCCAGCCGGCGCTGCGGCGCGGTGGCGATCACGCTGAGGTCGCGCAGCCCTTCGAGCGCCATGCCCAGCGTCCGCGGAATCGGCGTGGCCGTCAGCGTCAGCACATCCACCTCGGCGCGCAGCGCCTTCATGGCCTCTTTGTGGCGCACGCCGAAGCGGTGTTCCTCGTCGATGACCAGCAGCCCCAGGCGCGCGAACTTGACGTCCGAACTCAGCAGCTTGTGCGTGCCGACGACGATATCCACCGTCCCCGCGGCAATGCCTTCGACGGCCGCCTTCACCTCTTTCGGCGAGCGAAAGCGCGACAGCTCGGCAATCTTCACCGGCCACTTGCCGAAGCGGTCCACCAGCGTCTGGTAGTGCTGCTCGGCCAGCAGCGTGGTGGGTGCCAGGATGGCCACCTGCTTGCCGCCGTGCACCGCCACGAAAGCGGCGCGCAAGGCGACTTCGGTCTTGCCGAAGCCGACGTCGCCGCAGACCAGCCGGTCCATCGGCAACGGGCTGATCATGTCCTGGATCACCGCGTGGATGGCAGCGCGCTGGTCGGCTGTTTCCTCGAAGCCGAAGCTGGCTGCGAAGGCCTCGTAGTCATGCGGGCTGAAGCGGTGGCTGAAGCCTTCGCGCGCGGCACGGCGGGCGTAGAGGTTCAGCAATTCGGCGGCGGTGTCGCGCACCTGCTCGGCGGCCTTGCGGCGCGCCTTCTCCCACTGGCCCGAGCCCAGCCGGTGCAGCGGCGCTTCGTCGGCGCTGACGCCGGTGTAGCGGCTGATCAAATGCAGTTGCGCCACCGGCACGTAAAGCGTGGCCTTGTCGGCGTATTGCAGGTGCAGGAACTCGGAAGCGCCGCCCTCGTCGGCACCCAGGTCGATGTGGATCAACCCCTGGTAGCGCCCGATGCCGTGGTTCATGTGCACCACGGGGTCGCCGACCTTCAGCTCCGACAAGTCCTTGATCAGCGCATCGACATTGCTGACCTGCTCCTGCTTGCGGCGCCTGCGGGCCTGCGGCGTGGTGGCAAACAGTTCGGTTTCGGTGATGAACTGGATCGAGATGCCGGCTTCGCCCGGGAGCTTGTCATCGCTTTCCAGCCAGTGGAAGCCTTCCGCGAGCGGCGCGGAGACGATCGCCACCTTCTCGTTACCGGCGATGAACTCGGCCAGTGAGGCGACGCTCGGCACGCTGATCTTGTGGTCGCGCAGCAGGTCGAGCAGGCTTTCGCGCCGGCCTTCGCTTTCGCCCACCAGCAGCACGCGGTGCGGCGTGCTGGCGATGTGTTTTTCCAGCGCCGCCAGCGGCTCCGTCGTGCCGCGGTCCACCGACACGTCGGGCAGTGGCCGCGCCCAAGGCACGGCGTCGCGGCTGCGCAGCGACAGCGTGGCATGGGCCTGCGTGCGGGTGAAGAACTCCTCCGGCCGCAGGAAAATCTCTTCGGGCGGCAGCAGCGGGCGCTCGGGGTCGTGCTGCAGGAAGCGGTGGCGCTCACGGGTGTCGGCCCAGTAGCGCTCCAGCGCCTGGTCCACCTCGCCGTGCAGCGCCAGCATCGCGCCGTCGCCGATGTACTCGAAGATGCTGGCGATCTGGTCGAAGAACAGCGGCAGGTAGTACTCGATGCCGCCACCGGCCAGGCCGGTGGCGATGTCCTTGTAGATGCGCGCCCTGGTCGGGTCGCCTTCCAGCTTCTCGCGCCAGCGGGCGCGAAAGCGGGTGCGCGCCGCGTCGTCCATCGGGAACTCGCGGCCGGGCAGCAAACGCACCTCGGGCACCGGGTAGAGGCTGCGCTGGCTGTCGGGGTCGAAGGTGCGGATCGAATCGACCTCGTCGCCGAACAGGTCCACCCGGTAGGGCACCAGCGAGCCCATCGGAAACAGGTCGATCAGCCCGCCGCGCACCGCGTATTCACCCGGCGACACCACCTGGCTGACATGCTGGTAGCCGGCCAGCGTGAGCTGGCTCTTCAGCCGCGCTTCGTCCAGCCGCGACTTCTGCTTGAAGTGGAACGTGGTGCCGGCCATGAAGGACGGCGGGGCCAGCCGCGTCAGCGCCGTGGTGGCCGGCAGCAGCAGCACATCCACGTCGCCCTGCTGCACGCTCCACAGTGTGGCCAGCCGCTCGGAGATCAGGTCCTGGTGGGGGCTGAAGGTGTCGTAGGGCAGCGTCTCCCAGTCGGGGAAGACGGCGATGCGCAGCCCCGGCTCGAAGAAGGGCAGCTCGTCGGCCAGCCGCTGGGTGTCGGCCGGCTCTGCGGTGACGATGACGAGCAGGCGCTTGTCCTGCGTTCGGGCCCGGGCCAGGCGCGCCAGCAACAGCGCGTCGGCCGAACCCACCGGGCGCGGCAACGCGAAACGCTTGCCGGGGGCGATGTGAGGCAATTGCATGAAGGGCGCGATTCTAGAATCCCCGGATGATGCCCGCCCGCTGCTACGCCCTTGTTCCCTGCGCCGGCACTGGGCGGCGGGCCGGCGCCGACGGCCCCAAGCAATACGCGGCACTCGCCGGGCGCAGCGTGGTGGCGCACACGCTGGCGGCGCTGGCTGCAGTGCCGCGGCTGGCCGGCACGCTGGTGGTGCTGGCGCCTGACGACGCGCAGTTCGAGCAACAGGCGCCGGGCTACGCCGGCTGGGTGGCGCGGGTCGGCGGTGCCACGCGTGCCGCCACGGTCGGCCAGGGCCTGGCCGTGCTGCGTGGCCGCGGCGCCGACGACGGCGACTGGGTGCTGGTGCACGATGCCGCGCGCTGCTTGCTGCGGCCGGCGTGGGTGGAACGGTTGATCGATGCCTGTATCGACGACGCCGTCGGCGGCCTGCTCGCGCTGCCGCTGGCCGACACGTTGAAGCAGGAAGATGCGCAGGCCGTCGGCCGCGTGCAGGCCACCGTGCCCCGCGCTGGCAAATGGGCCGCGCAGACGCCGCAGATGTTCCGCCTGGGCATGCTGCAGAGCGCGCTGCTGCTGGCCGGCCCCGGCGTCACCGACGAAGCCAGCGCCATCGAAGCGCAAGGCCTGGCGCCGCGCCTGGTGCCGGGCGACTGGGAGAATCTGAAGCTCACCTGGCCTGGCGACTTCGCGCTGGCCGCACGCCTGCTGGAGACGCGATGACCTTGCCCGTTCTGCGCATCGGCGAGGGCTGGGACATCCACCAGCTCGTCGCCGGCCGTCCGCTCGTGCTGGGCGGCGTGACCATCCCGCACAGCCACGGCCTGCTCGGCCATTCGGATGCCGACGCGCTGCTGCACGCCATCACCGACGCGCTGCTGGGCGCCGCCGGGCTGGGCGACATCGGCCGCCATTTCCCCGACACCGATGCTGCGTTCGAGGGCGCCGATTCGCTGGCGCTGCTGGCCGAAGCCGCAGCCCGCGTGCGCGCCGCAGGCTGGGCCATCGCCAACATCGACAGCACCATCGTCGCGCAGGCACCGAAGATGGCGCCGCACATCCAGGCAATGTGTGAGCGCATTGCGGCGGCCTTGGGGCTTGCCGCCACGGCGGTCAACGTCAAGGCCAAGACAGCCGAACATTTGGGGCCGGTGGGCGAGGGCCGGGCCATCGAGGCGCGGGCAGTGTGCCTGTTGTCGCGGCCGGGCTGACTTCAGCTCAAGGCGCGCGCTTCAGCCGGATGTGCGCCATCAACCCGCCGTCGGGCGCGTTGGTCAGCTCCAGGCTGCCGCCCATGCGCTGCATCGACTTTTCGACGATGGCCAGCCCCAGCCCGGCGCCTGTGGCGGCGGTGCGGGCCGCGTCACCGCGGAAGAAGGGCGTTGTCAGTTGCGACAGCTTTTCAGGTGCCACGCCAGGGCCGTGGTCGCGCACGCTGATGATCACCCACGGGCCCGTGCGCACGTAGCTCACGTTGACCTCTGCCACGCCGGTGTAGGTGCCGCGGCCGTAGCGGCGGGCGTTCTCGAACAGGTTGGAGAAGACGCGGCCGAGTTCGGTCTCGTCGCCCATCACCTTCAGGTCGATGGCGACGCGGGACGTGAAGCGGATCTGCGTCGGATCGCGGAAGCCCGAGGCTTCGCGGTCGATGAGCTGCGACACATGCACCGGCCGCATCTCGGTCTCTCCGGGGCGCGCGTAGTCCATGAACTTGTCGATGATGGCGTCGAGTTGGTCGATGTCCAGCGCCATGTTGCGCTTGGCCTCGTCGTCGTTGACGCTCATCTCGGTTTCCAGCCGCAGCCGCGCCAGCGGCGTGCGCAGGTCGTGGCTGATGCCGGCCAGCATCACCGCGCGGTCTTCCTCCACCCGCGCCAGCTCGCGCGCCATCCGGTTGAAGCCCATGTTGACCTCGCGGATCTCGCTGGTCAGCGTGTTCTCGTCGAGCCGTGAATCGAGGTCGCCCTCGCGGATGCGGCTGGCCGCGAACGACAGTTGCTTCAGCGGCCGGTTGATCAGCCGTGCGATGGCAACCGAGCCGAACAGGGTGGCCATCAATGCAATGCCGATCCAGACGAACCAGGTGCCGCTGGTCAGCGGCCCGGTCTGCGCCGCCTCGGCCTGAAGCCAGTAGTTGTCGCGCTCGATCGAGAAGCTCACCCACAGCCCGGCCTGGCCGTTGACGCTGCGCGCCACCATCGCGTCCGGGCCCAGTGCCTCGCGCAGCTCGCGGCTCACGCGGCGCGTGAAACGGTCCACCTCGAACGGCTCCCAGCGGTCACGCGGCTCGCGCGGCGCGACGCGGATCACCTGCTGCTGCGCCATGGTCTTGACCAGCGCCACGCGGTTGATGCCGTCGGCCTGCTTGAGCGCCGCGCGCGACAGGTTCACGAGCCCGGCGATCTGCTGCGCGGCCTGCACCGCGCGCGGCTCGAACTCCAGCGCGCGCAGCGTCTGCACCCAGGCAAACACCCCGCCGGCAAGCAGGATGGCCAACAAGCAGAAGGTGCGCCAGAACAGGTTCAGGGCGAAGGCTTTACGCGGCATGGGCGCGCATCATGCCCGAGCGCCTTCGGCTGCCGGCGGAGGGCCGCAGGGCCGGCTGCCGGGCCTGGTCAACTCGTGCCATCGGGCACGAAGACATAGCCCACGCCCCAGACGGTCTGGATGTAGCGCGGCTGCGCTGGGTCGGGCTCGAGCATCTTGCGCAGCCGCGAGATCTGCACGTCCAGGCTGCGGTCGAAGGGCTCGAACTCGCGGCCGCGCGCAAGCTGTGCCAGCTTGTCGCGGCTCAGCGGCTGGCGCGGGTGGCGCACCAGTGCCTTGAGCATCGAGAACTCGCCAGTGGTCAGCGCGATCTGCTCGCCGCTCTTGGACAGGCGGCGCAGCGAGAGGTCGAACTCGAAAGGCCCGAAGCTGACCACCTGCTGCTCCTTGGACGGCGCGCCCGGCGCTTCCTGCGCCGGCCGGCGGCGCAGCACGGCGTGGATGCGCGCCAGCAGTTCGCGTGGGTTGAAGGGCTTGGGCAGGTAGTCGTCGGCGCCCACCTCCAGGCCGACGATGCGGTCCACGTCTTCGACCTTGGCGGTCAGCATGATGATGGGCGTCACGTCGTTGGCGGCGCGCAGCCGGCGGCAGATCGACAGGCCGTCTTCGCCGGGGAGCATCAGGTCGAGCACGATCAGATCGACGGTGTCGCGCGTGAGCACGCGGTTGAGTGCCTTGGCATCTTCGGCCAGCAGGACTTCGAAGCCCTCCTGCGACAGATAGCGGCGCAGCAGGTCGCGGATGCGGGCATCGTCATCGACGACCACGATGCGGTCGGCACGCGCGTTGGCAGGTGTGTTCATGGCCATTCCAAATTTGTAACAGCCGCGATTGTGCGGGCCGTTCCCGGGCCGACCAGCCCATGCCTGACCATCTGTTACAAGTCTTTCGGCGCCGGTTCAACACCGGCTTGTCAACGCGTGAGATGCGCCACACGCTGGGGTCTGACCACTGTGCTTTCACCACCCGAGGATTCACGCATGCCTGCACGCTCCACCGCTCTGGGCCTGGCCGCTTTCGGCCTTGCCGCTGTCCTTCCGCAGGCCTTTTGCCAGACGCTGCCTGCACCGCAGAACGTGGTGTCCATCTCGGCCAGCGCCACCGTCGAAGTGCCCAGGGACATGCTGTCGGTGGCCTTTTCCACCAGCCGCGACGGCACGGACGCAGCCACCGTGCAAAGCCAGCTCAAGCAGGCGGTGGACGCCGCACTGGCCGAGGCGCGCAAGGCCGCGCGGCCGGGGCAGATCGACGTGCAGACCGGCAACTTCTCGCTCTACCCGCGCTATGCGGCCAAGGGCGGCATCAACGGCTGGCAGGGCACGGCCGAAGTGCTGGTCGAGGGGCGCGACATCGTCGGCATTTCGCAACTCACCGGCCGCGTGACGACGATGACCATCGCCCGGGTGGCCTTTCTGCTGTCGCGCGAGGCGCGTGACAAGGTCGAGAGCGACGTCACCGCGCAGGCCATCGCACGCTTTCGCAACAGGGCCGAATTCGTCAGCAAGCAGTTCGGCTTTTCGGGCTACGCGGTGCGTGAGGTCAGCGTGACGTCGAACGAACCGGGCGCCGGCATGGTGCCGATGATGCGCATGCAGGCAGCCAAGGCCGCGTCCGACGAAGCACTGCCGGTGGAGGCGGGCAAGGCCAGCGTGACGGCCAGCGTGAACGGTAGCGTGCAGATGTCGGCCAAGTAGCCGCCGACTGTCTGCCTGCGGATGGCGACGCTACTGCGCCGTCCAGCCACCGTCCATGTTCCACGCCGCGCCGACCACGTTGTCGGCCGCCGGCGAGCACATGAAGACCGCCAGTTCGGCCAGTTGCTCCGGCGTGGTGAAACGCAGCGAAGGCTGCTTCTCGGCCAGCAACTGGCGCTTGGCCTCGTCGATGCCGATGTTGCCCTGGGCGGCACGCGCGTCGATCTGCTTTTGCACCAGCGGCGTCAGCACCCAGCCCGGGCAGATGGCGTTGACCGTCACGCCGCTGGCGGCGTTTTCCAGCGCCGCCGCCTTGGTCAGCCCCAGGATGCCGTGCTTGGCCGCGACGTAGGCGCTTTTCTGCGCCGAGGCCACCAGCCCGTGCGTCGATGCGATGTTGATGACGCGGCCCCAGCCGCGCTGCTTCATGCCCGGCAGCGCCAGCCGCATGGTGTGGAAGGCCGAGCTGAGGTTGATGGCGATGATGGCGTCCCAGCGCTCGACCGGAAAGTCTTCGACGTTGGCGACGAACTGGATGCCGGCGTTGTTGACCAGGATGTCCGGCCCGCCGAGCTGCGCCTGGCATTGCGCGATCATCTCTTCGATCTCGGCCGGCTTGCCCATGTCGGCGCCGTGGTAGGCGGCCGTGGCGCCCAGCGCGCGCACCTGCGCCAGCGGGCCTTCACTGTCGCCGAAACCATTGAGCATGATCTTCGCGCCCTGCCGCGCCAGTGCCAGCGCCAGCCCGAGACCGATGCCGCTGGTGGACCCGGTGACCAGGGCCGTCTTGCCGTTCAACATGCAGTGCTCGCTCGTGCTGGTTACGATGCGGCCATTATCGGCCTGCACCCTGCTCAGACCATGACCGAACCGCGTTTGTCCCACGTGCAATGCCTCGATGCCCGCGGCCTGCACCGCATGGCGTACTGGGAGTGGGGCGACGCGGCCAATCCGCGCGTGCTGGTGTGCGCGCACGGCCTGTCGCGCCAGGGCCGCGACTTCGACACGCTGGCCCAGGGTCTGTGCAGCCAGTACCGCGTGGTGTGCCCCGACGTGGTGGGCCGCGGCGCCAGCGACCGTCTGCAAGACCCGACGGGCTACGCCATCCCGGGCTACGTGGGCGACATGGTCACCTTGCTGGCGCGGCTGAACGCCCAGACGCTGGACTGGGTGGGCACCTCGATGGGCGGGCTGATCGGTCTGGTGCTGGCCACCCTGCCGGGCGCGCCGGTGCGGCGGCTGGTGCTCAACGACGTCGGGCCGACGATCCAGATGCAGGCCTTGCAGCGCATCGGCGGCTACCTCGGCCAGCCGGCGCACTGGGCCAGCCTGGACGACGCGGCCGACGCGCTGTGGGCCATCTCGCAAGGCTTCGGCCCGCACTCGCGCGCGCAGTGGCTGGCGCTGACGGCGCCGCAACTGGTGGCCGACGGTGCCGGCTTCAAGCCCCACTACGACCCCGCCATCGCCGTGCCTTTCAAGGGCATCACGGCCGAGATGGCGGCCGCTGGCGAGGCGGTGCTGTGGCAGAGCTACGACCGCCTGCGCTGCCCCACGCTGCTGCTGCGCGGCGCCGAATCAGACCTGCTCTCGCGCGAGACGGCGCAGGCGATGGCTGAACGCGGGCCGCGCGCGCAGTTGCACGAGTTCGCAGGCGTCGGCCACGCCCCCACGCTGGTCCAGCCCGAGCAACGCGAGGTCGTGCACGCCTTTTTGCTATCGCCGTGAAAACCGTGGCGCCCGGTGAAGGCACCGCGGCCATCGTTCAGCTCGCCAGCAGCGACGGGGCCGACGACGGGCTGTTGCAACTGGAGCGCGCGCGTGCCTTCGCCGAGCCGCTGCTGGCCGGCCAGCGCCTGGACACCGGCGAAGAGGCACTGCCACATGCCGACGGCGTGGCCGCGATCCTGCAAGCCATCGGCGCAGCGCCGGCCATGCGGGCGGCGGCTTATCTCGTCTATGCCGGCGACTACCTTCAGCGGCCGGAAGAGGTGGTGGCCAAGGCCTTCGGGCCCAGCCACGCCAGCCTGGTGAGCCACACGCGCAAGCTGGTGCAGATCCAGCGCGCTGCGCGCGCGGCACAGGTAGGCCCCGAGCAGCGTGCGCTGCAGACCGAGCGTGTGCGCAAGATGCTGCTGGCCTTCTCACGCGACCTGCGCGTGGTGCTGCTGCGGCTGGCGTCGCGGCTGCAGACGCTGCGCTGGTTTGCCGCCAGCAGGCAGCCCTGTCCGCCGGCGCTGGCCGAGGAGTCGCAGCAGATCTTCGCGCCGCTGGCCAACCGGCTGGGCATCTGGCAGATCAAGTGGGAGCTGGAAGACCTGGCCTTCCGCTTTCTTCAGCCAGACGACTACAAGCGCATCGCCAGCTTGCTGGACGAAAGGCGCACCGAGCGCGAAGCAGGCGTGGAGCTGGCGCGGGCGGCACTGGCGCAGCGTCTTCAGGAGGCCGGCATCACGGCCGACGTGCAGGGCAGGCCCAAGCACCTGCACAGCATCTGGAAAAAGATGCAGGGCAAGGCGCTGCGCTTCGAGCGCGTGTTCGACCTGCGCGCGCTGCGCGTGATCGTGGCCGACCTGCCGGCCTGCTATGCAGCGCTGGCCCGCGTGCACGAGTGCTTCAAGCCGGTGGACGGCGAGTTCGACGACTACATCGCCCGGCCCAAGCCCAACGGCTACCAGTCCTTGCACACCGTGGTGCTGGGCGGCGATGGCCGGCCGGTCGAAGTGCAGATCCGCACCCGCGCGATGCACGAGCACGCCGAGCATGGCGTCGCTGCGCATTGGCTCTACAAGGAAGGCGGCGCCAGAGGCCAGGCGGGCAGCGATGCCGAGGAGCGCATCGCCGAAGCGCGCAAAGCAGTGCTGCGCGAGTTGCTGGCCTGGGAGCGCGATGTCGCGCAGCAAGGCGCGGCAGGCGGTGCCGGCGCCGACATGGCCGCCAGCGAGCGGATCTATGTCTTCACCCCGCAAGCCACCATCATCGAGCTGCCGGCCGGCGGCACGCCGCTGGACTTCGCCTACAGCCTGCACACCGACCTGGGCCACCGCTGCCGCGGCGCGCGGGTGGACGGCGCGCTGGTGCCGCTGAACACGGCGCTGCTGTCGGGGCAGACGGTGGAGATCGTCTCTGCCAAGGAGGGTGGCCCGTCGCTGGACTGGCTGAACCCGGAGCTGGGCTACCTCAAGGGCCAGCGCGCCCGCGCCAAGGTGCGCGCCTGGTTCAACGCGCAGGCCCAGGGGCTGACCATCGCCCGCGGTCGCGAGCAGGTCGAGAAGCTGTTGCAGCGCGAGGGCCGCACGGCGCTGAAGCTCGACACGCTGGCCGAGCAACTCGGCTTCAAGGCCGCAGACGCCTTGTTCGAGGTGGTGGGCAAGGACGAGTTTTCACTGCGCAACATCGAGAACCTGCTGCACCGCGACGACGCCGCGCAGCCGGTGGAGCCCGAGATCCACCTCAGCCGCTCGCGTGCGCAGGCGGGCAAGGGTGGTGTGCTGGTGGTGGGCGTGGAATCGCTGCTCACCGCGCTGGCGCGCTGCTGCCGCCCCGCCCCGCCGGACGCCATCGGCGGCTACGTCACGCGCGGGCGCGGCGTGGCCATCCACCGGCGTGACTGCAGCAACTTCCGGCAGATGGCGCAGCAAAGCCCCGGCCGGGTGATCCCGGTCGAATGGGGCAGGGCGGAGCAGGCCGTCTATCCGCTGGACGTGGTGATCGAAGCCGGCGACCGGCAAGGCCTGCTGCGCGACATCTCGGAGGTCTTCGCCAAGGAGAAGATGAACGTCACCGGCGTCAACTCGCAGAGCGTGAAGGACAGCCACGGCGGCACGGCCTGGATGACCTTCACCGTGGAAGTGGGCGACACCGCGCGGCTGCCGCAGGTGCTGGCGCAGATCGGCCGCATCGCGGGCGTGCGCAACGCCAGGCGCAAGTGAAGCAGCCGGTGGCGGCCCATCAGCGCGGCAGGGCCGTCGTGTATAGTCTTGGGTTGACCCAGGCGGTTAGCTCAGCTGGTTAGAGCACCACCTTGACATGGTGGGGGTCGGAGGTTCGAGTCCTCTACCGCCTACCAGACTTACCAGACACACCCGACACGCCCGAGATACCCGACACACCAGGCCACCAGCGGTCGATGACCGCCAGCCATGCCAGCAACCAGGCACTGGCCCAGGCGGCCCCGGCGGCCACGTCGCTCAGGTAGTGCACGCCCAGGTACAGCCGCGTCCATCCCACCAGCGCGATGGCCAGCGCTGCGCCCGACGCGAGCGCCAGCCGCCCGCCCGGGCCGCGCATTCGCGGCAGCCACAGCGCCAGCAGCAGGCCGTAGAACAGGGTGGCCGCCGCGGCGTGGCCGCTGGGGAAGCTGTAGGTGGCCAGGCGCAGCAAGGGCGCGTCCAGATCGGGCCGCGCGCGGGCAAACACCTGCTTCAGCGCGAGGTTGAGCAACAGGCCGCCGGGCAACACCAGCAACACGGTGGCGAGCTGGCGGCCCTGCCGCCGCCACGCCAGCCCCAGGCAGAGCAGCAGGCCCCAGGCCGCCACGGCGGTGGGGCTGTGCGCATCGGTCAGCAGCAGCACCCACGGGGTTGCAGCCGGTGCGGTGTGCTGCTGCAACCACTGCGCCGTGCGCAGGTCCAGCGTGGCCAGTGGCTGCCCCGGGCCGATGTGGCTGGCGATGGCTGCGAAGACGGCAGCGGCCGCCAGCGCCCAACCCAGGCGCGCCTGGGGCCGCGTCGCGCCCTGTTCAGGCATGCATCACGGCCGGTGCCGACAGGACGAGCCGGGTGTCGGCCCGCGCCGCGTAGTCCGCCGTGCCGGGTGCCCAATCCCAGAAGCGCAGCGTGCAGGCGCGGGCCGCGCCGTCCGCCGGCGGCGCGGATTCCAGTTCGGTGACGCTGTTCAGCGTGCCGCCGCGCACGCGTGTGGAGACCGCCGTGCCGGCCTGCACCGCCCACATCGGGCGGCCCTGGCCGCCATGCAGCGGCATCACGAAGGGCAGGTGGATGTGGCCGCCCAGCACCAGGTCGGCGCCGGCAGCGTGCCAGGCCAGCACAGCGGCAGCGGCGCCGCGCAGCAGGTCGTGGCGGTCGCCGCTCTGCAACACCGCCACCGGCTGGTGCGTGACCACCACCTTCAGGGCACCCGGCGCAGCAGCGCGCAACGAGGCTGCGGCAAACGCAACCTGCTGCGCCGAGACTTCGCCGTTCTTGTGGCGCCAGGGCCGCGTGGTGTTGAGCAGCACCACATGCCAAGGCGGCGTGGCGATCTCGCGGTCGATCGCCGCGCCGAAGGCTTCTGCGTAGCGCGCATAGGGGCTGGCGATGCGCTCGGCCAGCGCGAACAGCGGAATGTCATGGTTGCCGGGCGTCGCCAGCACCGGAACAGGCGCCAGCCGGTCGGCAAAGGCCCGTGCCGCGGCAAACTGTGGCCGCGTGGCGCGCTGCGTGAGGTCGCCAGACAGCACCACCAGCGCTGGCCTGCGCCGCGCCACCAGACGCACCAGCGCATCGACGGCGCCGTCCTGCTCGGTGCCGAAGTGCGGGTCCGAGATCTGGAGCAGGCGGCTCACGGCATGGGCTTGGCGTCCACCGGCTTGATCAACCGCAGCGGGCGGCCATCGACGCTGAAGACGATGGGCGGTGGCAGGTGCGTGATCTCGCCGTCGAGGGCCATCTTCAGCGGCCTTGCCGGCCGGCTGCCCAGCGCTCCACGGGGGCGAACGGTCAGGCGGCGGAACGCGAAGTGGCCGACGTCGCGTGCCTCACCCAGCTGCCCCAGCGCGCCGCGCACGGCCAGCCAGAGCAGCTCGCCGGGGCGCACCTTGCGCAGCACCAGTGCGGTCAACACCGAGTTGCCGGTGCGCGGCGCTTCGGGCAGGCCCAGCCTTTCGAGCTGAAGCCGGTTGTTGCCGACGAACAGCGTGCTGACCTTCAGGTCGCGCGGCGGCTGCACGTCGCCCTCGATGTGCAGCGCCAGCCGGCGGTGGGCGCCCAGCAGCGAATGCAGCGCGGCGCCCAGCGCCACGAGCCGGGTGCGGCCGAAGCGCTTCTTGAAGCTCTCACGGTCTTCCAGCAGGTCGGGATACATCCCCAGGCTGGCGTTGACGAGGAAGATGCGGTCGTTCACGCGGCCCACCTGCACCGGCTGCGGCCGGCCTTCGAGCAACAGCCTGACGGCCGACGGCTCGTCGAGCGGAATGCCGTGGGTGCGCGCAAAGTAGTTGAAGGTGCCGCGCGGCACCAGGCCCAGCGCGGCACCGGCCTTCAGCGCCGCACTGGCCACCGTGTTGAGCGTACCGTCGCCGCCCACCGACACCACCGTGCCGCCAGGCCCGGCGCGCTCGGCAGCGGCCCTGGCGGTGGCTGCCAGTTCGGCCGGCGATGGCGCGCGGTGCAGCTCGAAGCGCCGGCCGGCGCTGCCCAGCACCTGGTCCAGCGCGTCGAGCAGCGGGGCATCGTCCTGGCTGCCGGCTGCGCCATTCAGCACGAAGTGCAGTGTCTGACCGGCTGCATGCGCAGGTGGGGCCATGCCGTCGGCCGTGCCGATGTCTCGTTGCGCGGCCAGTGGCCCGGCGGGCTCTGCCATGGTGCCTCCTTCGGCTGTGCTGCCTTGCATCATGGCCGCCGGGCTGCGCGCGGCGCCGTCGGCGCGTGTCGCGCATCGCTGTAGGAAAGTGGCTCGGCCCGCGCGCTTCGCGGCAAAGCACCGGAATGCGCGGCTGTGCAGCCGCTCCTCCGGCGCCTGGCCACCAGCGCTGCCGATACAGTTTTCGAGGTGTCGAAGCACCTCGTCACCAAGGAACCGCATGCGCTCGTTGCAACATGCCGGGGTGGCTGCATGGCTCGCCTTGGCACCAATTTGGTTCATCGGCCCCGCAATGGCGGGCCCCGCACCGGCTGTCGCCGCAGCCGCCGCGCCCAGTGCCAGCGGCCTGGCCGTCGCCGTGGTGGACAAGCGGGCCGCGCAGATCGTCGTGTACCGGCCGGACGGCAGCGTGGCCGGCCGATCGCCGGTGTTGCTGGGGCGGGACCTGGGCGACCATGCGCTGCCCGGCGTCGGCGAGCGCGCACAACGCGGCCAGTTGCGCAGCAATGACCGCACCACGCCCTCTGGCCGCTACCTGTCGGAGCCGGGCCGCAACCGCGATGGCGAGGCCATCGTCTGGCTCGACTACGACAAGGCGCTGGCCATCCACCGGCTGCGGCCCGGCCAGGCGCACCGGGCGCGCGCGCAGCGCCTGGCGTCGGCCAGTGCGCGCGACAGGCGCGTCTCGGACGGTTGCGTGGTGGTGCCGGAAGCCTTCTTCGACAGCGTCATCGCGCCACTGCTGGGGCGCAGCCGCGGCGTGGTGGTGGTCTTGCCCGAAGAGCCGGGCAGCCCGGACCCGCGCCACCCCTTTGCCGACGCCGGCCTGTGAGCGGCAGGCGCTGACTCAGGCAATCGTGCCGCGGCTGCGCAGCAGCTCGATCACCAGATCGGCCGCCCGCTCCGCCGCGATCTCGCCCGTGTTCAGGCGCAGGTCCGGGGCTTCCGGCGCCTCATAGGGGGAATCGATGCCCGTGAAATTGCGCAGCTCCCCGCGGCGCGCCTTCTTGTACAGGCCTTTCACGTCACGGCTCTCGGCCACGTCGAGCGTGGTGTCCACGTGGATCTCGATGAACTCGTTCTCTGCCACCAGGCTGCGCGCCAGCGCGCGCTCGGCGCGGAAAGGCGAGATGAAGGCCGTCAGCACGATGAGGCCGGCATCCACCATCAGCCGCGCCACCTCGCCGACGCGGCGCACGTTCTCGACGCGGTCGCCTTCGGTGAAGCCCAGGTCCTTGTTGAGGCCGTGGCGCACGTTGTCGCCGTCCAGCAGGTAGGAGTGGCGGCCCAGCGCATACAGGCGCTTTTCCACGAGGTTGGCAATCGTCGATTTGCCAGCGCCCGACAGCCCGGTGAACCACAGCACCACCGGCTTCTGGCCCATCAGCGTGCCGCGCGCGGCCTTATCGACATCGACCGCCTGGATGTGGATGTTGTGCGAGCGGCGCAGCGCGAAGTGCAGCATGCCGGCGCCGACCGTGTTGTTGTTCAGGCGGTCGATCAGGATGAAGCCGCCGGTGTCGCGGTTGGCACTGTAGGCGTCGAAGGCCACCGTGCGGTCGAGCGCGATGTTGCACACGCCGATCTCGTTGAGTTCCAGCACCTTGGCAGCCAGGTGCTCCATCGTGTTGACGTTGATCTTGTACTTGGGCTCGGTGATGGTGGCGCTGACGGTGCGCGTGCCGATCTTCATCAGATAAGGCCGGCCCGGCAGCATGGCGTCGTCGGACATCCAGACGATGCTGCACTCGAACTGGTCTGCCACCTCGGCAGGCGCCGTGGCCAGCGAGATCACGTCACCGCGCGAGATGTCGATCTCGTCGGCCAGCGTCAGCGTGACGGACTGCCCGGCCACCGCCACCGGCATGTCGCCATCGCCGTTGGCCGCGTACGCGACGATGCGCGCCACCGTGCTCTCGCGCCCCGAGGGCTGCACGCGGACGCGGTCACCCGGGCTGACGCTGCCACTGGCGATGAGCCCGCAGAAGCCGCGGTAGTCGAGGTTGGGGCGGTTGACCCACTGCACCGGCAGCCGGAAGGGCTCGGCCTGGCGCCGGGTCTCGTCGATCTCGCAGGTTTCCAGAAAGCCCATCAGCGTGGGGCCGTGGTACCAAGGCGTGCGCGCGCTCGGCGTCGTCATGTTGTCGCCCTTGAGGCCCGACAACGGGATGGACGTGATGTCCTTCAGGCCGATCTGGCTGGCGAACGCGCGGTACTCGTCGTCGATGCGGTCGAACGTCTCCTGCGAGAAGTCCACCAGGTCCATCTTGTTGATGGCCAGCACCACCTTTCGGATGCCGATGAGCGACACCAGGAAGCTGTGCCGGCGGGTCTGCACCAGCACGCCCTTGCGCGCGTCGATGAGGATCACCGCCACGT
Organism: uncultured Rubrivivax sp.; assembly: GCA_964244245.1. Lineage (GTDB taxonomy): Bacteria > Pseudomonadota > Gammaproteobacteria > Burkholderiales > Burkholderiaceae_C > Rubrivivax. The sequence goes on from CAXTHW010000002.1 coordinate 51,380, forward strand.
CGGCCGTGGAGGCGCCGGTGATCATGTTGCGGGTGTATTGCTCGTGGCCCGGCGTGTCGGCGACGATGAACTTGCGCAGGTCGGTGCTGAAGAAGCGGTAGGCCACGTCGATGGTGATGCCCTGCTCGCGCTCGGCGGACAGGCCGTCCACCAGCAGCGCGAAGTCGATGTCGCCGCCTTGCGTGCCCCACTTCTTGCTGTCCGCCTCGATGGCCGCCAGTTGGTCCTCGAAGAGCATCTTCGACTCGTACAGCAGCCGGCCGATCACCGTGCTCTTGCCGTCATCGACCGAGCCGCAGGTGATGAAGCGCAGCAGGCCTTTCTTCTCGTGCTGCTGAAGGTAGGTCTGGATGTCGCTGGCAATGAGGTCGGATACGTGCGCCATGGGTATTCTGTGTTGGTCTTACATCAAGCCGCTTGCGTGGATCCGGCTTCGCCGGTCCGCAGCAAGAGCCCCCTCGGGGGGCAGCGACCGGTAGGGAGCGTGGGGGCTAAAAATACCCTTCCTGCTTCTTCTTTTCCATCGACGCAGCCGCGTCGTGGTCGATCATGCGGCCCTGGCGCTCGCTGGTGCGGGTGAGCAGCATCTCCTGGATGATGTCCACCAGCGTCTCGGCTTCCGACTCCACGGCGCCCGACAAGGGGTAGCAGCCCAGCGTGCGGAAGCGCACCTTCTTCATCATCGGCGTCTCTTCGGGCCGCAGCCGCATGCGCTCGTCATCGACCATGATGAGCGCGCCGTCACGCTCCACCACCGGCCGCACGGCCGCGTAGTACAGCGGCACGATGGGAATGCTTTCCAGGTGGATGTACTGCCAGATGTCGAGTTCTGTCCAGTTGCTGATGGGGAACACGCGGATCGACTCGCCCTTGTGCTTGCGGCTGTTGTAGAGGTGCCAGAGTTCTGGCCGCTGGCTCTTCGGGTCCCAGCGGTGCTGCGCACTGCGGAACGAGAAGATGCGCTCCTTCGCGCGCGACTTTTCCTCATCGCGCCGCGCGCCGCCGAAGGCGGCATCGAAGCCATGCTTGTCCAGCGCCTGCTTGAGCCCCTGTGTCTTCCACATGTCGGTGTGGATCTGCGAGCCGTGGTCGAAGGGGTTGATGCCCATCGCCTTTGCTTCCGGGTTTTGATAGACGATGAGTTGCATGCCCAGCTCATCGGCCATGCGCTGGCGCATCGCGTACATGTCGCGAAACTTCCATGTGGTGTCCACATGCAGCAGCGGAAACGGTGGCGGCGCCGGGTAGAAGGCCTTGCGCGCCAGGTGCAGCATCACCGCGCTGTCTTTGCCGATGGAGTAGAGCATCACCGGCTTGTCGGCCTCGGCCACCACTTCGCGCAGGATGTGGATGCTCTCGGCTTCCAGCCGCTGGAGATGGGTCAGTTGAACCGTTGATTTCATGGGGTTTCCGCCGGTCGGGCCGGCACGCGGAGATCACGTTCAGCAACAAGCGTGCCGTCTTTCGCCTCAGTATCGTCGAACCGCATGCACGGCCGGTGCGAGCCAATTCACGAAGCGGCAGGAACAGAGAGAAGCTGCTCGAAAGCCGCGCTGATCGGCCGATGCCCCGGCGCCGGCATCTGCACACTGGCGATGGAGGCGAATCACCGCCATCGAAAGGCCCCCATGAACATGAGCATCCGCCACAGCACATTGCCGAGCCAGCCCGTCAAGGCGGCACCCGCCGCGGCCACCGGCGCCCGAGAGGCTTTTGCCAGCCTGGGCAAGGCCTTGCGCGGCGGCGATCTGGACGCTGCCAAGGTGGCCTACGCCGATGTGCTGCGCACCGCGCCGGAGGGCGCGACCCTGACCCGCGGGTCAGCCTTCGTCCAGCTCGGCAGCGCCATCGTCAAAGGCGACGTCGGTGCGGCCAAGGCGGCCTACGCGGAGATGGTCAAGGCAAGGCCGGGTGCGTCGCTGCCCGGGCTGCCCGGCGGAACACTGCCGCTGCCTGCGCAGGGCGCCACCGACGCGGTGCCTGCCAGCGGCGGCTTGAGCGTGATGGCCTGACATGGCCTGAATCCTGCAACTGCCCGGATGGCGGACGTTTACAGTCCCGCCCAAAGGAGGCCTTGGCCATGGAGTCCCGATTCGCCGATCCGGCACTGCTCAGCGGCGTCGTCCGCATTGCCCGCGCAGCCGGCGAGGTGATCATGGCCATCTACTCCACCGACTTCGCGGTGCGCGGCAAGGCCGATGCATCGCCCGTCACCGAAGCCGATGAACGCGCCGAAGCGGTGATCGTCCAAGCGCTCGCCGGCCTGATGCCCGGCGTTCCCATCGTTGCCGAGGAAGCCGTTGCAGCGGGTGACGACATCGTCGCCGGCCCCTGCTTCTGGCTCGTCGATCCGCTGGACGGCACCAAGGAGTTCATCAGCCGCAACGGCGAGTTCACCGTCAACATCGCACTCGTCATCGACGGTGCGCCGGTGCTCGGCGTCGTGCTGGCGCCGGCCATCGACCGGTTGTTTGCTGGCGTGGTGGGGCAGGGCGCCTTCGTCGTCGAAGCAGGCGTGCAGCGGCCGGTGCGCTGCCGCGAGGTGCCGGCCGCCGGCCTCACCGTGGTGGCCAGCCGTTCCCACGGCGATGCCGCAGCGCTGGATGCCTTTCTTGCAGGGCGCAAGGTGGCCGCGCTGGCCACCGCGGGTTCGTCACTCAAGCTGTGCCTGGTGGCCGCGGGTGAGGCCGATCTCTACCCGCGCCTGGGCCGCACGATGGAGTGGGACATCGCTGCCGGGCAGGCGGTGCTGGTGGCCGCCGGTGGCTCGGTGACCGATCTGCAGGGTGCGCCGCTGCGCTACGGCAAGCCAGGATTCGACAACCCGCATTTCGTTGCGTCCGGCCGTGGCCGCTGACGCACGCAGAGCCTTGTCAAAAGTCACGGCGGCACCGGTTGGCGTTGGCGCAGGGCGGCAGGGCGCTCCGACATGGCGGGTAACATCCTGCGTCGCTTGCGCCAGGATCACCGCTGCAAGTGGGAGATTCGACAAATTTCGAGGGCGTTGGCGATGATGATCCGGGGACTGGCCAGGCTGTGCATGCTGGTCTCGTTGAGCGCAACGCTGCTGCTGGCCGGATGTGGCGGCGGGGCGGATCACAAGGGGACCGAGGTTGCCGTCACCGGGCAAGCTCCCAGCGGCCAGGTCGCCAGCGGCGCCGACGCGGTCTTCACGATGCGCGTCTCCAACGTCGGCGGCAGCACGGCCAACACGCTGCAGATCGTCAATCTCACCGGCGGGCAGTTGGCGCTTGTCGGCATCACCTGTTCTGCATCCGGCGGCGCGGAGTGCCCGGCAGCGCCTTCGGCGCTGATGACGATTCCGACACTGCCGGCTGGGGGTGTGCTGACTTTCCTGGTCACGGCCCGCGTGCTGACCGGCGCAGTGGGCGCCATCGTCAACACGATGACCGTGAGCACTGCCGACGACATCGACAAGTCCAACAACTCGGTCAGCGCCTCGGGCACGGCATTCAGCGCCAGCAGCAACCTCGTCGTCACTGGCGTCGGGCCTGGGGGCAGCGTGACGGGAGGCGGCCAGGCCAACTTCGTGATGAGCGTGCTCAACGCCGGCCCGGACGTGGCAGGCGCCTTCCGCATCCTCAACACGGCGGGCAACAACCTCACCTTGACGGGGATCACTTGCGCCGCCACGGGCGGCGCGGTCTGCCCGACCGTCGGCGTGGTGATGGACGTTGCGTCGATGCCGGCCAACGGCATGTTGACTTTCACCATTGCCACCACCGTGGCAGCAGGCGTCAACGGCACTGTGGCCAACACGCTGGGCGTCACGGCGGATGTCGATGCCGACCGCACCGACAACCAGGCCACCGCCACGGCCACCGTGGTGACGCCCCGCGCCGGCCTCTTCGTCACCGGCACCGGCCCGGCGGCAACGGTCAGCGGCGGCGCCACGGCGTCTTTCACGATGACGGTCGGCAATGCCGGCCCGGACGTTGCAACCTCGGTCCGGCTGGTGGACACCGTCGGCAGCAATCTGACTTTTCAAAGCGCCACCTGCTTGGCCGAGTTCGGTGCCGTGTGCCCCACGGCGCTCGGCCCGGTGATGGTCTTCGACAGCATGGCTGCCGGCGGCAAGCTGACCTTCACCATCAACGCCGCCGTGGCACCGGGCACCAACGGCGCCATCACCAACACGCTGGCAGCCACCGCGGCGAACGATGCAGACCGCACCGACAACAACGCCACTGCCGTTGGAACTGCAGCCACGTCCCGCGCAACGCTGGCGCTGACGGGCACCGCGCCGGCTGGCACGGTGGCCGGTGGCGACGTGGCGCACTTCTTGATGACGCTGGGCAACTCCGGCCCCGACGCAGCCACCGCAGTGCGCGTGACGCAGACGGTCAGCGGCAATCTCAGCTTCGTGGGCGCCACCTGCGTGGCGACCTTGGGCGCGATCTGCCCTGCTTCGGTGGGCGTCGTGACCGATGTCGGCGCGTTACCGGTCGGCGGGCTGCTCAGCTTCGACGTCAGTGCACTCGTCAGCCCCGGCGCGAACGGCGCCATCACAAACACCATGCAGGCAACGGCCGGCAACGACAACAACCCGAGTGGCAACAGCGCCGTGGCTGTCGGTCGGGCGTTCACGGCCAGAAGCGACATCACGGTAGCGGGCACGGGGCCGACGAATGTGCCATCGGGCGAGGCAGCCATTTTCCGAATGATGCTTTCCAACGCTACCGGTTCGGCGGCACCCATAGCGCTTAGATTGATCAACGTCGTTGGAGGCAACCTCACATTGACGTCCATCCGCTGCGTCACGGAAAGCGGCGGCGCACGTTGTCCAGCCGTCGCGCCCGATCCTGCTGTGCCAGTGATCGATGTCGCCACGCTGCCCGGAGGTGGTTCGCTGGAATTCGAGGTCGCAACAACCGTGACGCGAGGAACGAACGGCGCGATCATCAACACGATGACCGCCTTCGTGACCAGCGGCATCTCATCGGAAGTCACCGGGCTGGCCACTGGCAATGCCTACTCCCATTCGCTGGCGACCAGCGTCGTTGACGCGCCTGTCGGTCAAACGGTGACAATCGGCAGCATTGCAGCCTTCACGGTGCAGGTTCGCAATTCCGGGCCGGCCCCTGCGGTGGGCGTGGTTATCAAGAATGTTTTGAGCGCAGGACTGCAACTGCAACCTAACGGGCTGTCTTGCCAAGCCCAAGGCGGTGCAGTCTGTCCAGCGCAACCCGCGTCCGATATGACGGTGGCGCAGATTCCGTCGGGCGGCGTTCTGAAATTCTTGGTCAACGCTCTGGTTGTTTCTGCTCCGTTCAACATCGAGACCGAGTCGATCTCAGCCACTGCCCTTGGTGACGCGCGTTTGGACGACAACACCGCCAGCTCGGTGGTCCTTGCCCGCCCCTGACCACCCCGCTCCAGCCGCCCAAGCGAAGCCCGCATGACCACCAACCACATCGTCTTCATCGTCCTCGACAGTTGTCGCTATGACTCGTTCATGGCGGCCACCACCCCCTGCATCGACCGCCTGGGCGAAGCGCAGAAGCGCTACTCCTACGCGTCGTGGACAGCGCCATCGCACTACGCCTTCACGATGGGCATGATGCCGCACGCGAGCCCGAAGAACGTCTATGCCTCCGAGGTGTACAAGGAGGAGTTCATGCAGTGGAAGGGCCGCACCGGTTCGGCCGAGCTGTCGTTCAAGGACTTCCTGCCCGCACTCAGCCTGCCGCGCGTGCTGGCCAAGCTGGGCTACCGCACCATCGCCAAGGTGTCGATGCCGGTGCTCAACAAGTACACGCTGATCAGCCAGCACTTCGACGAGTACAAGCTGATGGACAACCACAACAACTTCGCCGGCATGATCGACGAGATGGAGTTCCCGGACGACGAGCCGCAGTACTACTTTCTGAACCTGGGCGAGACGCACTATCCGTACATGCTGTCGGGCGAGAACCTGCCGCATGTCTCCGGCGTGCACGGTGTGCTGAAAGCCATCGGTGACGAGGCCGAGGTGGCGGAGCACAAGGCCCAGAGCTTCGATCCCGAACTGATGACCATGCTGCACCAGCAGCAGATCAAGTGCGTCGAGTACGTCGATGGGCTCATCGGCAAGCTGATGGCCAAGGCGCCGGCCAACACCTGGTTCATCGTCACCGCCGACCATGGCGAGCTGTTCGGTGAAGACGGCTACTTCGGCCACGGGCCGGTGATGCACGAGAAGTGCTTCGAGATCCCCTTCGTCGAAGGCAAGCTGGGCTGACGGGCAGCGCCCGCCCACCGCACCATGGCCGCTCCCCTGTTCCTGCTGGCGCCGCCGCGTTCGTACACATCGCTGATCAACGCGATGCTCGGGCAGCATCCGCAAGCCTTCGGGTTGCCGGAACTGTGCTTGTTTAACGTCGATAAGCTGCTCGATCTGTGGGTGCGCCACTCTGACGAGATGAGCAACGACTCGAAGACCCGCCAGGGGCTGCTGCGTGCGGTGGCCGAAATCTATGCGGGCGAGCAGACGTCGGCCTCGGTGCGCATGGCCGGCCATTGGGCGGCTGCGCGGCAGGACCGCAGCACCATCGACGTCTATCGCGAACTGGTCGCCAAGCTGCACCCGTTGATCGCGGTCGAGAAGAGCCCCGCCTACACGATCTCGCTCAAACGCCTGAAGCTGATGCTGGTGGCGTTTCCGGACGCCCGCTTCCTGCACCTGGTGCGCCACCCGGTGGCGCAATGCAAGTCGGTGATGAGCATGAACGAAGGGGCTTTTGCGCTCTACGTCAACTCGATCGCCTTTCTCGAAGACCGCGCGGTCGTCGAGCCGCAATTTGCCTGGCACGACCTCAACATCAACATCCTGAACTTCCTCGACGGCGTGCCCGCGGCGCAGCAGATGCGCGTCCGCGGCGAGGACATCATGAGCGACCCGCCGCATTGGCTGGCACGCATCTGCAACTGGCTCGGCCTGCGCGACGACGCAGCCGCGGTGGACGCGATGATGCACCCGGAAAAGTCTCCCTTTGCCTGCTTCGGGCCGATCAACGCGCTGTTCGGCAACGACCCCAATTTCCTCAGCGGCCCGACCTTCCGGCCGCACAAGGTGAAGATGCCACGCCTGGACGCGCAGGTGCCGTGGCATGACCACGAGGCCAGGCTGTACCCGCGCGTCGTCGAACTGGCAAGGGAGTTCGGCTATGCATGACCCGGGCACGGCGATGAGGGGAAAAGCCGCATGAGCCAGACCGACACCGCGCCGGAGATGATTCGCCAGCACATCGGGCCGATCGATGGCGACCCCGTCACCACGCACCCCAATCTGGAGGCGCTGACGCCGCTGCAGCGTGCGTTGCGCCTGGCGGTGATCAAGGAGTTCAAGGCCAAGAAGGCCAAGAAGTTCGTTGAAAAACAGATCAAGCAGATCAACAGCAACATCCAGTTGGCCGAGGGCATCGGCTTTCTGTTCGACGAGAGCGGGCAGCCGCCGCCGAATGCGCCGATGGAAGACATCATCGAAGAGCGGCGCCGGCTGGAGTACGAGATCAAGTGGTTCGAGGCGGTGGTGGCGGAGTTGCAGGCCCGCCTGGTCAAGGTGCGCGAGATCGAGGACCACGCGCTCGACCTTCTCGGCCAGCGCGCGGACGCAGAGATGGAACGCGGTTTCCGATGAGCCAGCTCGCGCGACCTGCCGTTCTCGCGCTGGCCTTGCTGGCGGGTTGCACGCTCGGGCCGGACTACAAGCGCCCGGACGTCAACGCGCCTTCAGCGTGGCGCCCGCCCGCTGCCACGGTGCTGGCCGAGGCCGGTGCGGCGGACCTCGTGAACGCGACATGGTGGAAGCAATTCAACGATGCCGAACTCGACGCGCTGGTGCTTGCAGCCTTGCAGGAAAACAAGGACTTGCTGATTGCCGCACGCCGCATCGAAGAATACGACGCGCGGCTTCAGGTCAGCCGGTCGGCGCGCAGCGCGCAGCTCAACTACGCCCCGCTGGGCAACCGCCAGCGTCTGAGCCAGGAGCGCATCGTTCCGCTGCCGCTGGACACGCCGCTGTACAACAACGTCTATGAGATCAGCGCCAACATGAGTTGGGAGCTTGATTTCTGGGGCCGCATCCGCCGCTCCAACGAAGCCGCGCTGGCCGATCTGCTGTCGGCCGAAGAGGCCCAGCGCGCGGTGCTGATGACGCTCGTCAGCGATGTCGCCACCGGCTACATCCAACTGCTGTGCCTGGACCAGGAGCTGGACTTGCTGCGCCGCACGGCCAAGAGCACCGAGGACTCTGTGCGCGTGTTCACCGCCAAGGTCGAAGGCGGCAGCGCCACCCGGCTGCAACTTGCGCAAGTGCGGGCTTCGCACGAGCAGGCGCTGGCCACCATTCCACCGAAAGAGCGCGAGATCACCTTGCAGGAGAACGCGCTGTCGGTGCTGGTGGGGCGCAATCCGGGGCCGATCCAGCGCGGCGCAACGCTCCAGGCGCTGGCGGTGCCGCCAGTGCCGCAAAGCATTCCGTCGCAGATTCTCGAACGCCGGCCCGATGTGCTGAAGGCAGAGCAGGATCTGGTGGCCGCCAACGCGCGCATCGGCGTCGCCAAGAGCGAGTATTTCCCGACCATTTCACTGACCGGCAATTTCGGCTTTTCCAGCACCGAATTGCGCAATCTCCATCTCAAGACGGCCAACTTCGGCCTCATCGGCGGCAACATTCTCGGGCCCATCTTCGACGGCGGCCGGATCGCAGGCGACGTGCGCCAGAGCGAGGCGGTGCAGCGGGAACTGGTGCAGGCGTATCTGCGCGCCATTCAACTGGCGTTTCGTGAAGTCGAGGACGCGCTGACGATGAACCGCAAATCGGGTGAGCAGTTCGGCATCCAGGGCCGGCAGGTCGAGGCCTTGCAGCAATACGCCGGCATGGCGCGCAAGCGCTACGAAGGCGGCTATTCCAGCTATCTCGATGTGCTCGATGCGGAACGCAGCCTGTTCGCCGGTGAACTGGCGCGGGTGCAGACGCAGCGCGACGTCTATACCGCGTTGGTGGCGGTGTACAAGTCGATGGGCGGCGGCTGGATCGCCGAGGCCGAAAAGATGAGTGGCCTGGAGCGGCCGAGCATCGAGCACCTTCGGCCAGAGGACGTCAAGCTGCCGGCAGACGCCTTCGCGCCATGAGTCCGGCAATGCAAACACCACCGGCGTTCCGGCGCGTCCAGCCAACGCGCCCAAAGCCGGCCTGCGGCTGCGCAGTACAGGGTCAACGATGAGCGATGAAACCAAGAAGGTCGCCGTGCCGGCATACCTGCCGAAGCGGCTGGAAGCATTCCGCATCGTCAGCGGCACCAAGCAGAGCTACGTCGTGCGGGACAAGCTGCTCGACAAGACACATGACTTCGAGCCCTGGCAGTTCTTCGTGCTCGAGGTGCTGCCCGGCTGCGACAACTACCCCAAGCTGATGTCGGTCTTCGAAGACCGCTTCGGCCAATCGATCAGCATTCCGCAACTCGAAGAATTCTTCGCATCGGTCGCTGAGCGGCGCTTGCTGGGCGACGATGCGCAAAGCCATCCGCTGCTGGCGCCGTTCGTCAAGGCAGGGCAGGCCGTCAGCGCAGGCAAGAATGCGGCGCCGCCGGTGGCCAACCCGCCGCCGGCCACTGCCAAGCCGGCACTGGCGGCGCCCGCCGCATCGGCCTCGGCCGCCTCTGATGCCATGGCCGCAGCGGCCGCCACCGCAGCCGCCACCACGGCCAAGGCCGGTGGTGCCGGCGAAGACCTGCCGCCTGGCATTCAGGACAACGGCAACTTCGACCCGCGTGCAGTGCGAAAGATCTGGCCGCTGTTCGACCCGCGGCCGATGTTGCGCCTGTTGATGACCGCCGTGCGACCGCTGCGCTATGCGGTCTATCTGCTGCCGCTGCTGATGCTGACCACGGTCTTCATTGCGGTGCAGTACGGCAACGTCGTCTGGGAGGACATCAACGGCCTTGCACGCGGAACCACCTTCTTCGAGCACGTCGTCTTCAGCCTGTTCACGGTCAACCTGCTCAGCACGCTGGTGACGGCCTTCACCGCCCACTACTACCGGGCCACGGTGGACGCCATCGGCATCGGCATCAACCTCGGATTCCTGCCGCGCTTCATGGCCCGCGTCACGGCGCTCAAGCAGTTGACGCGCCGTGAGCGCATGTGGCTGGTCTCGGCGCCGCTGCTGCTGCGCATGGGGCTGCTCGGGCTGGGCCTGCTGACCTGGTTCAATGTGCGCTCCGGCAGCCCGACGCTGGCGTCGTCTGCACTGGGCCTGGCGCTGATCTGCGGCATCGACATGCTGATCTCGGCCAACCCGCTGGTCAAGGGCAGCGCATACCACCTGCTGTCGGGCTTCACCAACGAGCCGCATCTGCGCGGCAAGGCCTACAAGGCGCTGCTGAACAAGTGGCACGGCACGGTCTATCGGCAGGCAGACAGCAACCTGCTGGCGGCCTATGCGCTGGCCACCTTCATCTTCATGTTCGTCGTCATCCTGGTGGCGATGCTGCTGCTGGGGATCTGGCTGCGCCAGCTCGAGCTGGGTGGCACGGCAATCATCCTCGTCAGCGTGTTGGGCATCTACCTGTTCAGCCGCACCTGGACGCGGTTCAACGAGATCGAACTGGCGTATGAGCGTTCGGTGCAGTTCGACCGTTGGCGCAAGCGTGCGCTGCCGGCCGAGGCCACCGACGAGACGCTGGTCAAGACCGAAAAGTCGTCACTGGCGAGCTTTGCCAAGCTGGCCATTCCGCTGTCGCTGCTGATCCTGCTGTTCCTGCCCTACCCGTATGAGCCGGGCGGTGTCTTCACCGTCTATCCCAACCAGAAGCAGGCGGTGGCCAGCGACGAGCCCGGGCTTGTCACCGAGGTCTATTTCGATGGCGGCGAGACGGTCAAGAAGGGCACCGTGATCGCCACTCTGGCCAATGCCGATTTTCAGGCGCAACTGCAGGTCTATAACGCCAAGATGGCGGAGCAGCAGTCCGTCATCGACGATCTGAAGGCCAGGCCCAAGCCCGAAGAGGTGAAGGTGTCGGAGGCGGCGCTCGTCACTGCGCTGACGCAGGCCGACTTCAGCAAGAGCAAGCTGCCGCGGATCGAAGCCCTGTTCAAGGACGGCGCGGTGTCGTTCGAGGAAGTCGAAACCGCGCGCCGCGAGGCGGGCGTCGATGCCAACCAGGTGCTGGAAAAGCAGGCCCAGCTCGCCTCCGTGAAGGTGGGCACCACCATCGACCACATCAAGGCCGAGCAGGCCAAGTGGCAGGCGCTGAAGGAAGAGCGCGACAGCTACGCACTGAAAATCTCGCGCACGGTGCTGCGCATGCCCATCGACGGCAACATCCTCACGCTGCATCTCAAGCAGAAGATCAACAGCTTTCTCGACAAGGGGGCTGCCTTCGCATCGGTCGAGAACGCCGAGTACATGAGTCTCGAGGTCGAGATTCCCGAGTCCGACATCCGCTACGTGGCCTTGAATGCCACGGCGCGCGTGCGGCCTTCGGCCTATTACGACGAAGACTTCGAAGGCAGCGTGACGTTGATCGACCGCAACGTCACCACGCGCACTTTCGGCAGTGTGGTGAAGGTGCTGTTGCTGGTGAAGAACCGCGACGGCAAGCTGCGCACCGGGATGACGGGCTACGCCAAGATCACCGGGCAGTCGCTGCCGGTGTGGAAGGCGTTCACGCTGGCCGTGGTGCGCTTCGTCACGGTGCAGGTCTGGTCCTGGATCCCTTGATCCTGCGCAGCGCCGGCTTGTCGCCGGCGCTGCACGGTCAACTTGCTTCGCGGTCGATGAAGGCGATGGCGCGGTTGATCAACACAGGGTTGGACGCCGGGTACGGCATGCCCAGATCATGCTCGGCGCCGATCTCCAGTTGAACCTGCAGCGAGCCGGTGGTGCCGCATTTCTTCCAGGTCTGCGTACTGCCCGACACCGTCATCTCGCTCAGCAGAGGCGTCTGATTGCACACGCGCTTGGCGCGGTCAACGTACTGCGCCCATTCACCCACCAGAACCGGATCGACGAAGGCCGGGCCAATGGAGAACCCGGGGTTCAGTGTCCATGTCGGCGACGTCCAGGTGGCCGTTTGCAGCGTCGTGTCCAGGCTGCCGATGAGCCCGTAGTACGGCTTGTAGGTGGACGGCCTGCAATTCGGGCCTGAATCGAGATAGAACTCGGAAGCGGGGCCGGAAAACGCGACGTAGGCGTCGAAGGTGGTGGGCGATTCGCACCACATCCGGTTGGCCATCATGGCGCCGTTGGAGTGGCCGACGATGTGCACTTTTGTCGCGCCAAGTTGCGCCTTGGCATAGCTGGCCAATGCGGCCAGGAAGGCGACGTCATCCTGGCCGGAGGTCATCACCCGGTTGGTCCAGGTGGTGGCCAAAGGTGCGCTGGAGATGTGTTGCCCTTGCGGAAAAATGGCAACCACATGGTTGTCAGTCAGCCACTTCCAATTGACGCTGCCAGTCGCAGGTGTGCCGTCCACACCATTGATGCCGAGATTGAAGGCGAAATGCTCTTTTTCGCCCAGGCCGCCGTGCAGGAACACCACCGCGCGGGTCGCCCCGACGGGCTTGTAAATATCGATCTTGTGCGGGAAGCCCGTGATCACGACGTCCGTGGTCAACGTATTGGAAGCCGCTGGAGGCGGTGGCGCCGGCACAGGCGGCGCGACCGGCGCAGGTGCGGAATCCGACCCGCCGCCACAGCCGGCAAGGCCGACGGCCACGGACAGTGCGGCGACAGTTGCCCAGCGGACACGAAGCTTGTTCACGTGAGACCTCTCATTTGGGAAACGTTTGAATGTGACCACCGGCGTCAGAACCGGGGCATCTTGCGGAATGCTAGGAACAATTGCTCACATGCCGTAGCGGCGCTGGGGCCGTTGCGTTGTAGGACAGGGTGCCACCTGCCTCCAAACCGAAACGCGGGAAAGGCGCTGGCTATACTGACCCAGGCAAGTTTCGGGAGCGCTGGATGAGAGGTCAATGGATTGCGATGGTTCTCGCGACGATGATACTGTCGGCGGGCCGGCCGGCAGACGCCGGACCGATCCGCGACCTGTTCGAAAAGCGCGCCGAACAACGACGTGGTGCGCCAGGTGCCGATGGCAACGACGAGTCGTCGCTCGAAGGCCGTGGTGAAGGCGCATCGTCGGGCAAGGCCGTGCTGCCGTCGGGCGGCCGCGTCGAGCGTGACATCAGCTACGGCCCGGACGCGCAGAACAAGCTCGACGTCTATATCCCGGCCAACGCCAAGGCCGCTCCGGTGCTGGTGATGGTGCATGGCGGCGCATGGATGGTGGGCGACAAGGCTGCTGCCAGCGTGGCAAACAACAAGGTGGCGCGCTGGCTGCCCAAGGGCTACATCCTCGTCTCGGTCAACTACCGGATGTCGCATTCGCCCAACCCGGTGCAACAGGCGGACGACGTCGGGACAGCGCTGGCCTACGCGCAGACCCACGCCGCCTCATGGGGCGGCAACCCGGAGCGGGTGCTGCTGATGGGGCACTCGTCGGGCGCGCATCTCGTGTCACTGGTGGCAGCCGACCCGCAGATCGCTCTCGGCAAAGGCGCCCGCCCGTGGCTCGGCACGGTGGCGCTGGACAGCGCGGCGATGGACGTGGTGCGCACCATGGAGAAGAAGCACTACGGCTTCTACGACCGCGTCTTCGGCAAGGACAAAGCCTTCTGGGCCGAGGCGTCGCCTTATCAGCGGCTGAACACCAAGCCGGCGCCGATGCTGCTGGTGTGTTCATCCCAGCGTGACGACTCGTGCCCTGCTGCGCGTGCATTCGCAGAGAAGGTCCAGTCGCTCGGCGGCAGGGCCACGGTGCTGCCCGTCGATCTGAAGCACGGCGAGGTGAATTCCGTGCTCGGCAGTGCAGGCACCTATACGGCAGGTGTCGAAAGCTTCATGCAGTCGCTCGGGCTGCCCTGACGCCTTCTTGCCCGTTGCCAGGGCGCCGCACGGCGCGCGGCGTGGACGGTGCCGCCGTGGCACCGCACTTGCTTTGCATGCAGCGTATGGGCATCGCAAGGACATGGCTTTCCGCTGACATCCCGCTACAGACCTCCGCACCAACGGCAAGAAGTCATGCTTGCTCCGCCCGCTCCGGCGCTGGCAGAGCCAAATGCTTTGATACTTTCCAAGCTGCCACAACCCCCAACTCTGGAAGCCGGAGTGTTCGACCGACGTGATACGGTGATGCCCGACATTGGGGCAGCCCGTTCTGGATTGCTCCTGACAGCCCACCCGGCGCGCAACAGCGCTGCCACCATCCGGACCCATTCGATGCAGGAATTCGTCAAGCTTGTCTATACACCCCCAGGACTCGGCGACATCACGCTGGCGATTGCAGCCTGTCGCGCTGGCGCCGTGGGGGTTGTCAACGGCGAGTTGCAAGCGGATTCAGCGTCCATCGTCCAATGGCTGGACCGGGTGGCAGCGGCCGGGGCCACTGGCTATGGCCTGCGCGTGGACCGGCTCGACGATGCATTGCATGCGGCCCTTCAACGCCACGCGCGGTCGGGCCTGCGCTGGCTGATTCTCGACCCTGCCTCAGCCATCGACGCAGGCGAGGCGCTCGCAGCGCTGCGCCAGTCGGGCGTGGCGCTGCTGGTGGAGATCAAGACGCCGATTTGGCCGCTTGGTCTGTCGGCAACCGGCCTCGACGGCCTGGTGCTCAAGGGCAACGAAGCCGGCGGCTTCGTCGGCGAGAACAGCAGCTTCATCCTGCTCCAGAAGTGGCTTGGCGCCACCGGCCTGCCGCTGTACGTGCATGGCGGCATCACGCCGCATGTGGCTGCGGCCTGCAGCGCGGTGGGCGTGGCGGGCGGCGTGCTCGACGCCCAACTGTGGCTGCTCGACGAAGCCGGCCTGCCGGCCGCCACGCGCGACTTGCTGGGCGGCCTGTCAGGCACCGAAACGGTCGCCGCCGGTGACGGCGAGCGGGGCGAGTATTTCCGGGTCCTGAGCCGGCCCGGCCATCTGGTTGCGCGTGATTTCATCGCGGCCGCCGACGGCCAGGGCTTCCCGGCATTGCGCAGTCTGGTGCAAGGCAAGGTGCAATGGGCCGAGCCAAAGCGCGGCCTTCTGCCGGTGGGGCAAGACATCTGCTTTGCCGCCGGCTGGCGCAAGAGCTACCGCCACATGGCCGCGGTGGTGCAGGCCATCGACGCTGCCGTGGGCGACAGCCTGCGCATTGCCGTCCAAGCCAGGGCGATCGCCGAAGAGGCGCCGCTGGCGCAGGCGCTGGGCGTGCGCTTTCCGGTGGTGCAGGGCCCGATGACGCGGGTGTCCGACGTTGCCGAGTTCGCGCTGGCCGTGGCCGCAGGCGGTGCGTTGCCGATGGTCGCCTTTGCGCTGCTCAAGGGCGCGCCGCTGGAGGCGCTGCTCGACAAGACCAGCCGGCTGCTGCAGGGCCGGCCCTGGGGCATCGGCCTGCTCGGCTTTGCGCCGCAATGGCTGCTCGACGAACAGCTCGCGTCGGCGACGCGCTTCAAGCCGCACTACGCCATCATCGCCGGGGGCCGCCCCGATCAGGCCGTCCGGCTTGAGCAGGCCGGCGTGCCGTCTTTTCTGCATGTGCCGGCAGCGGCGCTGATCCCGATGTTCCTGCACGAAGGTGCGCGCCGCTTCATCTTCGAAGGCCGCGAGTGCGGCGGCCACATCGGGCCGCTGAGCAGCTTCGTGCTGTGGAGCACGATGGTCGATAAGTTGCTGGCCGAGCTGGCTGCCAACAAGGCGCCGGCCGCCGACATCCAGTTGCTGTTTGCCGGCGGCGTGCACGACGCCGCATCCTCCGCAATGGTGCAGGTGCTGGTGGCGCCGCTTGTTGCCAAGGGCGTGAAGGTGGGGGTGCTGATGGGCAGCGCCTATCTGTTCACACAAGAAATCGTCGGCAGCGGCGCCATCGTGCCGCGCTTTCAACAAGCGGTGCTGGACTGCGAGCAGACCGCCAGCCTCGAATCCGGCCCCGGCCATGCCAGCCGTTGTGCCTACACGCCGTTCGCCCAGGAGTTCTTCCGCACCCGCGTCGAGATGCGCACCGGCAAGGTTGCAGCCGACGAGAGCCGGCGCGTGCTCGACGACCTGATCCTCGGCCGCTTGCGCATCGCCTCCAAGGGCCGCAACCGCAGCGCCGACAGCGGCGAACTTCAGGACCTCGACGAAGCCCAGCAGTACGGCCAGGGCATGTACATGCTGGGCCAGGTGGCGACGCTGCGCAGCACGGTGACCGACATCCAGACGCTGCACGGCGAGGTGACCGACGGCGCTGCCGCGCTGCTGGCGCAGCGCCTCGATGGCCGCCTCGACGCCGCGGCGCCGGCAACGCAGCAGCCGGTGGACATCGCCATCATCGGCATGGCCAGCCTGCTGCCCAAGGCCAACACGACGCAGGACTACTGGGAAAACATTCTCGACAAGGTCGATGGCATCACCGAGATCCCCAAACACCGCTGGGACTGGCGCCTCTACTTCGACGCCGACCGCAGCAAGCGCGACAAGATCTACTCCAAATGGGGCGGTTTCCTCGACGACCTGCTCTTCGACCCCACCCGCTACGGCATGCCGCCCAAGTCGCTGGAGGCCATCGACCCGATGCAGCTCATGGCGCTGGAAGTGGCGCGCCGCACGCTGGTGGATGCCGGCTACCACGAGAAGGGTTTCGACGCCGAGCGGGCCTCGGTCATCATCGGCGCCAGCGGCGGTGGCGGCGACATGGCCGCCCAGTACGGCTTGCGTTCCGAGCTGCCCCGCTTCAACGGCGAGTTGCCCGACGCCGTGGCCGACCGGCTGCCCGAATGGACCGAGGATTCCTTCGCCGGCATCCTGCTCAACGTGGTGGCCGGCCGCATCGCCAACCGGCTCAATTTCGGCGGCGTCAATTTCACGACGGACGCGGCCTGCGCCTCGTCGCTGACGGCCATCTACCAGGGTGTTTCGGAGCTGGCCGCGGGCCGTTGCGACTTCGTGATCTCGGGCGGCGTCGATACCGTGCAAGGCCCCTTCGGCTACCTGTGCTTCAGCAAGACGCAGGCCTTGTCGCCACGCGGGCGCTGCGCCACCTTCGACCAGTCGGGCGATGGCATCGTCATCTCCGAAGGCATCGCGATGGTCGCGCTCAAGCGCCTGGCAGATGCCGAGCGCGATGGCGACCGCATCTATGCCGTCATCAAGGGCGCCGGTGGCAGCAGCGATGGCAATGCCAAGGGCATGACGGCGCCACTGCCGGCGGGCCAGTTGCGTGCAATGCGCCGTGCCTACGCGCAGGCCGGCTTCGGCCCGGCCAGCGTGGGCCTGTTCGAGGCCCATGGCACCGGCACGGTGGCCGGTGACACCGCCGAATTGGAAAGCACGACCCGGCTGATGCACGAGCAGGGCACGCGCCCGCGGTCCGCCGTGATCGGCTCGGTCAAGACCATGATCGGCCACACCAAGGCCACGGCCGGCGTCGCCGGCATGATCAAGGCCGCGCTGGCGCTGCACCACCGCGTGCTGCCGCCGCACCGCGGCGTGGCCAGCCCCAACCCCATCCTCGACAGCGCCGACGCGCCGCTGTACCTGGTGGACGAAGCCGTGCCCTGGCTGGGCGCCGGTGGCGTGCCGCGGCGGGCGGCGGTCAGCGCCTTCGGCTTCGGCGGCACCAACTTCCACATCGTGCTCGAAGAGTACAGCCGCGAGTACCGCGACTGGCTGCGCCCGGCCACCAGCCGCCGCTGGCCCGCCGAACTGCTGCTCTGGTCGGCAGACGACAAGCCTGCGCTGGCCGCGCGCGTTGCCGCGTTGCAGGCCGAGCTGCCGTCGCTCGCAGGCATCGCGCTGCGCGACCTGGCGGCCAGCCTCGCGGCGCAACCGCGCAGCGGCGCAGAACGCATGGCCATCGTCGCCCGTGACACGCAAGACCTGGCCGCCAAGCTGGCCGCCGCGGCGGCGCATCTGGCCGGCGACAGCCGGCCTTTGCCGCCCGGCGTCCACCAGGGCCATGCAGCCGCGCCGGCAGGCAAGGTGGCGGTGCTGTTCCCCGGCCAGGGCTCGCAGTTCCCCGGCATGGGGCGCGAGCTGGCCCTGCATTTTCCCGTCTGCGCGCAGGCCCTCGGCGAAGCCGACACGCTGCTCGCCAACGCCTTTGGCGACCGCTTCGGTGCCGGCACGCAGTTGAGCCAGTTCATCTTTCCGCGCGGCAGCTACGGCGAGGCCGGCAAGACTGCGGCACGCAAGGCGCTGACGGCGACCGATGTCGCCCAGCCTGCGCTGGGCGCGGTCGAGATCGGCATGTTCCGGCTGATGCAGAGCCTGGGCCTCGCGCCCGACATGCTGGCCGGGCACAGCTACGGTGAGTTCGTCGCGCTGCATGCTGGCGGTGCGATCGACTTCGACGCGCTGATGGCGCTGTCTGCGGCCCGTGGCCGCTTCATCGTCGATGCGGCGCGGGCCGAGGGCGCCGAACTCGGCACCATGGCGGCGGTGCAGGCGCTGCGCAAGGACGTCGATGAAGCCATTGCCGACATCGACGGCGTCATCATCGCCAACCACAACGCGCCGATGCAGAGCATCGTCTCGGGCTCGCGCGATGCGGTGAAGGCGGCAGTTGCGAAGTTGGCTGCGGCGGGCATCGACGCCACCGAGATCCCTGTCGCGGCGGCCTTCCATTCGAGCATGGTCAAGCCGGCGCAGAAGCTGCTGTCCCAGATGATCGAGGCCACGCCCTGGAAGAGCACCGCGACGCCGGTCTATTCCAATACCGAAGCCCGTCTGCATGCAGCCGACGTCTCGCGCACCAAGCGGCTGATGGCCGATCACCTGGTGCGCCCGGTGGAGTTCGTGGCCGAAGTCGAGGCCATGTACAAGGACGGCGCCCGCATCTTTGTCGAGATCGGGCCGAAGTCCGTGTTGACGCGGCTGACGACGGCCATCCTCGAAGGCCAGCCGCATCTGGCCGTGGCCATCGACGACGGCGGCGGGCTCACGGGTCTGCTGAACGCGCTGGGCCGCCTGGTCTGTGCCGGCGTGCCGGTCGATACGGCGGCGTTGTTCGCAGGCCGTGAATGCCGCGTCGTGGACCCGAGCCGCCTGGCCGTGCTCAAGCCAGACACCGCGGTGCCCAAGGTCGCGTGGCTGCTCAACGGCAGCGGCGCCCGCCGCGCCAGTGATCCGGTGCGGCAGATCGGCGTGACGCTCGAAGAGGCGCAGGCTGCGCTGGCCGACCTGCCAGCGACCACAGCGACATCAGCAACATCAGCAACATCAGCGGCAACAACCGTTGCAGCCGCAACCCCGGCCGCAACCAGAGCAGCCGTTGCACCGCCGATCCCGCAGCCCTTGGCAGTGGCCGCGGCCCCGGTGCTCCAAGAAACGGCGCGCACCGCGCCCCCGCAACCCTGGAGGAAGGACCGTTCCATGGATGATCGACGACCAACACACGCGCCGGCAGACGCAGGCGTGATGTCAGACTACTTCGCCACGATGCGGCAGTTTCTCGAAACCCAGGAACGCGTGATGAGCGTGTTCATGGGCAGCGAGCCGGCTGCCGCGCGTCCCAGCGCCCGCCCCGCGGTGCGCCTGGGCACCACCGACAGCGTGCCGCGCGGCAACCCCGCGCTCGCTTTCTCACGCGTTGCCGATGTGGCGCCTGCGGCTGTGATCGCCGTGCGGCCTCCGGCTGCGGTGCCTGCACCGCCTCCGCTGCCGGTGGCGCCGCTGCCCGTGCTTGCCGCCGCTGCGCCGCAGGCGCCGGCAGTGATCGCAGAAGCAAAACCTGCCGCCGCTCCGGCACCCGCACCAGCCAAGCCCGCGGCCGTGGCGGCCAGCGGCGCGATGAGCCGGGATGCGTTGACCAGCCTGCTGCTGGGCATCGTCGAAGAGCGCACCGGCTATCCGCGCGACATGGTCGGCCTCGACCAGAACCTCGAATCCGATCTGGGCATCGATTCGATCAAGCGCATCGAGGTTGTCGGCGCGCTGTTGCAGATGCTGCCCGAGCACTTCCGCCTGGCGCTGACCGAAAACCGCAGCAAGCTGAACACCCAGCCCACGCTGAACGGCCTGCTCGACCTGCTGGTCGAGGCGGAAGCTGCCGAAACCACCGGGGGCGCCGTTACCGTCCCTTTTGAATTGGCCGAGACAGGACACCGGGCTCCGGTGAGCCACCTGTCTCGGCAGACCATCCAGACCGTTGCAGAGCCCGTCATCGAGCACGCAGCGCGCCGCTTGCAGACGGGCCACTTTCTGTTCACCCGGGATGCCGGCGGCGTTGCCGACGCACTGGCGCAGCGCCTGGTCGAACGCGGTTGCAGCGTGGCCTTCGTTTCCCCGGCGCTGCTTGCCGACGACGCTGCGCTGGCCGCCTGGTGCCGCGAGCAGGCGGCCGGCGGGCAAGCGCTGGCCGGCCTCGTCCACCTGGCGCCGATGGCGGCGCAGTGGCTGGCGGGCGATGCAGCCCCCGCGCTGTGGCGGCTTGAACTGCAACGCAGCGAGAAGTCGCTGTTCACGCTGCTGCACGGGTTCAGCGGCCGGCTGGCCGATGGCGCGCATGTGCTGGCCGCCAGCGCGCTGGGCGGCAGCTTTGGCCGCGCGGGCGCACCCTGCGCCGGGCTGTCGTTGCAGGGCGGCGCTGTCGGCCTGCTGAAATCGCTGCAGGAAGAGCGGCCGGGGCTGCGGCTGAAGGCGGTGGACCTCGACCCCGCGCAGCCGGCCATTGCGGCCGCCGACGCGCTGTTCACCGAACTCGAACTTGACGGCGGGCGGCTCGAAGTCGGCTACCCCGGCGGCCAGCGCAGCATCTTCCGCACGGTGGCCACCGACGCGGTGGCCGACCCGTCGAAGCAGGCCTCGTTGCAGGCGCTGGTGGTGCTTGCCACCGGCGGCGCCCGCGGCATCACCGCCGAGGTCTTGCGCGAGCTGGCGCGCCCGGGCAACACGCTCGTGCTCACCGGCCGCAGCAGCCTGCCCGAACACGAAGACCAGGCGTCGGCCGTGCTGGCTGACGCCGATGCGCTGCGCCGCCATTTCATCGCCCAGGTGCGCAGCGGCGCGCTGCAGATGAAGCCGGCCGAGATCCAGCGTCGCATCGACAGCCTGCTGGGCCTGCGCGAGATGCGGGCCAACATCGCCGACTTCCGCAGCCAGGGCGCGCAGGTGGAATACCACGCGGTCGATGTGACCGACGAAGCGGCCATGCAGGCCCTGGTCGATGGCGTGGTGCAACGCCATGGCGCCATCGTCGGCGTGGTCCACGGGGCCGGCGTGATCGAAGACAAGCTGCTGGCCGACAAGACCGGCGCAAGCTGGTCGCGCGTGGTCGAGACCAAGGTCATGGGGCTGCTGTCGCTTCAGCGCTGCGTCGCCAAGGCGGGCTCGGCGGGGCTGCGCTTCTTCACCGTCTTCAGCTCGGTGGCCGGGCGCTATGGCAACAGCGGCCAGTCCGACTACGCCACCGCCAACGAACTGATGAACCGCCTGTGCTGCCAGTTGCGCAGCCAGTGGGACGCCCGCGTGCACGTCAGCGCGCTGTGCTGGGGCCCGTGGGGCGCCACCAAGTTCGGCGCCGGCATGGTGACCGCGGAAACCGAAGCCAAGTTCAACGCCAAGGGCGTGACCCTGGTCTCGGCCGCGGTCGGCCGCCGCCTGTTCCACGACGATTGGACGCGGCAGGACAGCCTGCCCGTCGAAGTGATCTGCGCCGCCGGTGCCTGGGAGCAGCACGAAGCCGCACTGGGCGCGATGCGGCAGGGTGCGCTGCCCGCGCCGGCTCCCTGGCTGGGCCCGTTGCTCGGCCCGGCGACGGTGAGCGCGCAGCCCAACGGCGACCAGATCGTGGCTTTGCATGTCGATACCGCCACCCACGCCTATCTGCTGGAGCACCGGATGGACGGCATCCCGGTGATGCCGGCCGCTGCCGCGCTGGAGATCGTCGCCGAAGCGGCGCGCTCGCTGTGGCCGGGCTGGAAGGTGGTGGAGGTGCGTGAGTTCCGCCTGATGAAGGGCGTGGACATGAAGGAGCCGGCGCGTGCGCTGCGCGTGCTTATCAACCCCGCGCCCTACGGCAGCAGCGAGGGCTTCGAGGTCAACGCCGCGCTGCAAAGCGACCTGGGCGCCGGCCGTGCGCTGACGCACTACCGTTGCGTGGTGCGGCTGGAACAACAATGGCCCGTGGGCGACCGCTGCCGCGCCGCCACGCACGGCGGCATCAAGCTCAGCGTCACCAAGGCCTACGACGACTGGCTGTTCCACGGCCCGCGCTTCCAGGTGATCGAGCGCATCCACGGCCTGTCTGCTGCCGGCGCGGGCGCCACCGTGCGCTCCAGCGAACCGGCGCAGTGGGTCGATGGCCTGGTGGGCACGACCGGCACCACGGACGGCTGGGCCTTCGACCCGGCGCTGGTGGACGCAGCGGCGCAGATGGCGCAACTCTGGGCGCACGCCCACCGCGGCGAGTCGGCGCTGCCCACGCGCTTCGGCCGCGTGGTGCGCTACCGCGCCGCCTTCCCCGCCCGCATGCGGATGGACTTCGAGTGCGCTGCCGCCACCGACCCCAGCCTGGTGCGCGCCAACGTGCACTTCTTCGACGAACAAGGCGACATGGTGATGCTGATCGAAGACCTGGAAAGCGTCTCCAGCCCGGCGCTCAACCGCCTGATCGGCACCGTCCGCGCCGTCGTCAGGTCCGAGGAATGACGGTGCTGCCGCCAGCGGCCGGCCCGGCCGCCGAGCCGATCGCGATCATCGGCATGGCCTGCCTGTTTCCGCAGGCGCCCGACCTCGCCACCTTCTGGAACAACATCATCGGCGCGGTGGATACCATCGGTGAGCCGCTGCCCGAATGGGACGCCCAGCGCTACCTCGACGCAGGCCGCATCAAGACGCCGTTCGGCGGCTACCTGAAGGACTTGTACCGCTTCGATCCGCGTGAATTCGGCATCATGCCGAACTCGATCGACGGCGGCGAGCCAGACCAGTTTCTTGCGCTGCGCATCGCGCGCGACGCGCTGCTCGACGCCGGCTACCTGGGCAAGCAGCACGACCACCGCGACACTGGCATCGTGCTCGGCCACAGCACCTATCTGCACCGCGGGCAGGTCAACGCCGTGCAGGGCCACATGGCGGTGGACGAAGCCATCGATCTCCTCCAGGCCGCAGTGCCCACGCTCGACGACGCAGCGCTGTCCAGCATCCGCGCCATGCTGCAAGGCAAGCTGCGCCAGGTCACGCCCGACATCGCACCCGGGCTGGTGCCCAACGTGATGACGGGCCGCATCGCCAACCGGCTGGACCTGCGCGGCCCCAACTACCTCATCGACGCCGCCTGTTCGTCCTCGCTGCTCGCCGTCGGCGCCGCCATCGACGAGCTGCGTGCCGGGCGCAGCCGCATGATGCTGGCCGGCGGCGTCAACGCCTCGATGCCTGGCGACGTGCTGACCGTCTTCACGCTGCTCGGCGCCTTGAGCGGGCGCGGCAAGGTGCGGCCCTTCGAGGCCGGCAGCGACGGCACGCTGCTCGGCGAAGGGCTGGGCGTGGTGGTGCTCAAGCGGCTGTCCGATGCGCAGGCCGACGGCGACCGCATCTACGCCGTGGTGCGCGGCGTGGGCCAGGCCAGCGACGGCCGCGGGACCGGCCTGCTGGCCCCCAGCGTCGAAGGCGAGACACTGGCGCTGCAGCGCGCCTATGGCAACTGCGGGGTCGATCCGGCCAGCATCAGCCTCATCGAAGCCCATGGCACCGGCATTCCTCTGGGCGACCAGACTGAGATCGCGGCGCTGAAGAACCTGCTGGGCGCACGCCAGGGCGTGCAGGGCTCGGTGGCGCTGGGCTCGGTGAAGTCGATGATCAGCCACTGCATCCCGGCGGCCGGCATCGCGGGGCTCATCAAGACGGCGCTGGCCATCCGCCACCGCGTGCTTCCGCCCACGCTGTGCGACACGGTCAACCCCGCGCTGGGCATCGAAAGCACCCCGATGTACATCAACACGGCCGCTGCGCCGTGGATCGCACCGCTGGCGCAGCCGCGCCGCGCGGGGGTCAACTCCTTCGGCTTCGGCGGCATCAATGCCCACGCCGTCGTCGAGGAGCCGCCTGCCTCGGCGCTGCGGCCCAAGACCGTCAACCGCTGGCCGGCCGAGCTGTGCGTGTTGTCTGCCCCGACGCTGGACGCGCTGGTCGCGTCACTGGAGGCGTTGGCCGCAGGCCTGCAGCGCAACCCCGGCTGGGGCCTTGCCGAAGTGGCCGCAGCGCTGGCAGCGCAAGACGCCCAAGGCGACTTCCGTTTTGCGCTGGTCGCCAAAGACACCGCCGCGCTGGCCAAGGGCATCACGGCGGCGCTGCCCAAGCTGCGCGAGAACAAGGCGCCGCAATGGTCCACCCGGGCCGGCGCACAGTACGGCAGCACCCGCCTCGACGGCCAGATCGCCTTCCTGTTCCCGGGTGAAGGCTCGCAGTATCTGGGCATGCTCGGCGACCTGGCGATGTGCTTCGACGAGGTCCGCCACTGGCTCGATTTCTGGCACGGCCTGTACCCCGACGGCCCCGGCGCCACGCGCACCGACATCGTCTTCCCGCCCGCCGTCGAGCTGACGCCGGCCCGCCGCGAAACGCTGGAGCGCCGTCTGCACGAGATGGACGTCGGCTCCGAGGCGGTGATGGTCGGCGGCCAGGCGATGTTTGCGCTGCTCACGTCGCTGGGCGTGCAGCCCGACGTGATGGTCGGCCACAGCTCTGGCGAATCGGCCGCGCTGGCGGCCGCTGCCTCGCTGGGCTCGGACGATCCACAGCAACTGGCCGATGCCATTCGCCGCCTGAACGCCATCTACCGCGGCGTGCTGGACGACGGCAAGATCCCCCGCGGCGCCTTGCTTGCTGTCGGTGCACTGCCCGCGGAGCAGGTCAGGGCGCTGCTGGCCGCCGATGGCGGCGAGGTGCTGGTTGCGATGGACAACTGCGCCAACCAGCTCGTGCTGTACGGTTCGACCGCGGCGGTCGAGCGCGTGCAGGTTGCGCTGGTGGCTGCCGGCGCCATCTGCCTGCCGCTGCCCTTCGACCGCGGCTACCACACGCCGGCCTTCGACCTCGTCAGCACCGCCTTCCTGGAGTTCTACCGCAACATCGCGCTCGGGCTGCCGCGCGTGCCGCTGTACTCGTGCGCATCGGCCGATCGCTTCCCTGGCGACGTGGCGGCGATGCGCGAGCTGGCGGCGGCGCAATGGTCGCGCCCGGTGCGCTTTCGCGAAACCATCGAGCGCATGCATGCCGATGGCGTGCGCTGCTTCATCGAGGTCGGCCCATCGGGCAACCTCACGGCCTTCGTCGGCGACATCCTGGCCGGCCGCGAGCATCTGGCGGCGGCGTCCAACCTGCGCCGGCGCAATGGTGTGGAGCAACTGCTGTCCTTGCTGGCGCAGCTCTACGCCAGCGGGCGGCAAGTCGATCTGGCGCGGCTGTTCGCACCGCGCGCCATCGCCGCCATCGATCTGGGCGCCAGCGTGCCGGCGCGCGGCAATGGCCTGCTGATCGACAACACGATGCCGATGCTGCGCCTGGACGATGCCGACAAGGCGTTGGTGCAACGGCTGGTCGCCGCTGCGCAGCCGCAGCCGCCGACGCCTGCCCAGGCTGAGACCGCGCCGCATGAACCGGCACCGTCAGGGCCAGAAACAGATGCACAGGCCGCAGGGCCACACGCGCAGCAGCCGGTCCAGGCACAGGTGATGGGCGACTATTTCGACGTGATGCGCGGCTTTCTCCAGCAGCAGCACGCCGTGCTCGAAGGCTGGCAGGCACGCGGCGAGCCCGCGCTGGAGACGCCCGACCCGGCGCCGCCCGGCGCGCCCTTCATCGACGAGATCGTCGAGTCCGACGTGCAGCATCTGGTTGCGCGCTGCCGGCTCAGCGTGCACCGCGAGCGCTTCCTGCGTGACCATGTGCTGTCGGGCCGTGTCTCGGCAACCGACCCCGAGTTGCTCGGCCTGGCGTGCGTGCCGCTGATGGTGAGCCTGGAGATCATGGCCGAGGCCAGTGCGCTGCTGGCCGGCAGCGCTGCAGTCTGCTCGATAGAGAACGTGCGGGCTTTCGACTGGATCGCACTCGACGATGGCGAGGTGCAACTCGAAGTGCGGGCACGCTGGGCCGACGCCGCCGGCAGCCTGGTGCACGCGGCGCTCTTCAACGGCGGCAAGCCCGTCGTCAACGCAGAGTTCCGCTTCCAGCCGGCGTGGCAGTGTGAAGGTGTCGCGCCGCTGGCCGCGATGCGTCCTTCGCGCTGGCAGGGCCAGGACGGCTACACCGCGGGCATGTTCCACGGCCCGGTGTTCCAGAGCATCGAACAGATCGAAGGCTTCGACGACGGCGGCATCGACACGCGGCTGTCGGACGTCAGCCTGGTGGGCTTTCTCGACGACGGGCAGACGCCGTCGCTGGTGCTCAACCCGGTGCTGCTGGACGCCGTGGGGCAGCTTGCTGCGGCCTGGGTGGCGCAGTACGCCGGCACCGATTTCAATGCCTTTCCATCGACCATCGAGCGCATCGAGCTGTACCGCCCCGGCGCGGCGCGGATGCCGGGCCTGACGCTCAAGGGGCGCCAGCATGCGCTGGATGCGGCGCATGCCGGCGAGGTGGGCACGCCGCGTGCATGGCAGTTCGAGTGCGTCGATGCCGCTGGCGAGCCGGTGCTGCGGGTGCGCAACTTGGTGAACGTCTATTTCGATGTGCCGCACCGGTTCTACCAGGTGCGGCGTGACCCGCTGAATGCCTGGCTGGGCCAGCCCGAACAGGCGTTGCAACGGCCGGGCGCGATGCTCTGGACCATGGAGAACCTCTCGGAAGAGTTTTGTTCACAGTCGGCGGCGATCTTTCTGCGCATCCTGGCGCACTGCACGCTGGGCTTCGACGAGCTCGACGCGTGGCGGGCGCTGGGCGGCAGCGCGGCCCACCGCCGCCAATGGCTGCTGGGCCGCATCTGCCTGAAGGAAGCGGTGCGCCACTGGGTCCACGCCGCCACCGGCGAGATGCTGTACCCGTCCGACGTGGTCGTGCTGCATGACGCTCAAGGCAAGCCCTTCGTCGATGGCTGGTGGCGTGACACCCTGCTGCCGGCGCCCGAGGTGTCTCTGGCGCACGACGCGCGTGCCTGTCTGGCAGCGGTGTCCGCACCGCAGCGGGCGGTGGGCGTCGATATCGAGGAACTCGGCCGCGTGCAACGCCCCGAGCTGCTGCTGGCGTCTTTCACGGCGCAGGAGCAGGCGGCGGTGCAGGCCTTGCCGCTGGCAGCGCAGCCCGAGGCGCTGCTGCGCGTCTGGTGCGCCAAGGAGGCCGCAGCCAAGTTCCTCGGCACCGGCCTCCAGGGGCGGCCGGAAGCCTTCGACGTGCGCTTTGCCGACGTCGCCGGACAGGTTGCAGAACAGGCCGCAGAACAGCCCGCAGAACAGGCCGCCACGGTGTGGTGCGGTGACATGGCGATCGACGTTGCGGTGCAGCGCGTCGGTCATTCGATCGTGGCGCTGGCCGACGGTTGGCACAGCAGCATGAAGGTGCATTGATGGACAACTTGCGGCGCGACACCGCCGAACTGACCGTGGTCGCGGTCGTCGAAGACCTCATCCAGGACTGGGGCCTGGACCAGGCGGGTTCGGTGAACGGCGCGACGACCCTCGTGAAAGACCTGCAGTTCGCCTCGGTGGACATCATTCAGCTCTGCGTGGCGCTCGAACAGAGTTTCGAGCGCAAGCTGGGCTTCCAGAACCTGCTGATGCGCGATGGCAGCTATGTCGGCGACTTGTCCGTCGAGCAGATCGCCCGCTTCATCGAACTCCGACTCGAAACTCCCCAAGGAAACGGCACATGACGGTCAAGACGCTTTTCATCGGCATGGACGGCGCCACCTTCACGGTGCTGAACGACCTCACCGCCGCCGGCTCCAACGGCAACGGCGGCCCGGTGATGCCCTTTCTGGCCAAGATTTTCGCCGAGGGTGCCAAGTCCAAGCTGCGTTCCACACCCAACCCGCTGACACCGCCGGCCTGGGTGTCGCTGATGACCGGGCGCAGCCCGGGCCACCACGGCGTGTTCGACTTCATCCGCGCCGAGGAGCGCGGCGACGACGTCTTCTTCACGCTCTACGACGCGCGCGACTGCCGCGTCGAGACCATCTGGTCGATCGCCAGCCGCCAGGGCAAGCGGGTGGCCGCACTCAACTTTCCGTTCACCGCACCGCCGCCGAAAGATCTCAACGGCTTCATGGTGCCGGGCTTCGTGCCGTGGCGCCACCTGCGCCGCAACTCGACACCGCCGGACCTCTACGACCGGCTGAAGACGATTCCCGATTTCAACCCGCAGGAACTGGCCTGGGACTTCGAGCAGGAGAAGCAGGCGCTCGACAACCTCAGCGACAACGACCGCGAAAACTGGGTGCGCTACCACCTGCCGCGCGAACAGCAGTGGTTCCGCATTGCCGACTACCTGCTGCGCGAAGAAGCGCCGGAGTTGATGGCCGTGATGTTCGACGGCGTTGACAAGTTGCAGCACCAGGCTTGGCTCTACGTCGATCCGGCGCAGCAGAACGACGGCGTGTCCGACTACCACAAGCGCATGCGCGCGCTGTGCCTCGAATACTTCAGCAAGCTCGACGGCTTCATCGAGCATCTGGTCACGGCGGCCGGCCCCGAGGTGCAGGTGTTCATGGCTTCCGACCATGGCTTCACCGCCACCACCGAGGTCGTGCGGATCAATGCCTACCTCGGCGAAAAAGGCTGGCTGCACTGGAAAGAGGTGCCCGACACCGACGAAGGGCGGCGCCGCGAGGACAGCATGTTCGCCTTCCTCGACTGGAGCAAGACGGTGGCCTACTGCCGCACGCCGTCGAGCAACGGCATCAACATCCGCGTGGCGCGCAACCCGGGTGAAACCGGCGTGCGGCCCGACCAGTACGAGGCCACCCGCAACCGCCTGATCCGCGACCTGGAAGACCTGAAAGACCCGGCCACCGGCGAGCGCATCATCACCGAGATCCACAAGCGCGAAGACGTCTTTCCCGGCGGTGCGATGGACGACGCGCCCGACCTGCTGCTGGTGCTGCGCGACTTCGGCTTCGTCTCGATCAAGAACAAGCTGCCTGTCGTCGAGCCACGGCCCGAGGTGGCCGGCACCCACCACCCGGACGGCGTGTTCCTGGCCTACGGGCCGGGAATCGCCGGCGGCAAGACGCTGGGCCGGCGCAAGATCATGGACGTCGGCGCCACGCTGTTGTACAGCCTGGGCCTGGACGTTCCGTCCGACTTCGAGGGCGTTGTTCCGCCATCGATGTTCACCGACGCGCATCTGCATGCGCATCCCGTGCGCATCGGTGCGGCCACCACGGGCAACAACAAGGACGCGGCCGCCGACAGCATGGGCGACGACGAAAAGCAGAAGATCATGGAGCAACTGCAACTGCTGGGCTACATGGAGTAGCGGCATGCCGGTCGCGCAGGTCAACGGTGTCCGCCTGAACTACGTCCAGCTCGACGACGGGGGTGACGACGAGCGGCAGGATCTGTTGATGGTCCATGGCCTGGCCACCAACCTGGCGTTCTGGTACTTCCACTATGCGCCGGTGTTCGCCAAGCAGTTCCGCGTCACGATGGTCGATCTGCGCGGCCATGGCCGCTCCGAGATGCCGGCCAGCGGCTACACCCCCCAGGTGCTGGCCGACGATCTGGCAGCGCTGCTCGACCACTTGAACATTGCCCGCACCCACCTGCTGGCGCACAGCTTCGGCGGCGTGGTGGCCATGAATCTCGCGTGTGTGCAGCCGCAGCGGGTGCTGAGCCTGGTGCTGGCCGACAGCCACATCTCTGCAGTGCGCCACGTGCAGACGCGCCAGGAATGGGCCTTCGGCCAGAGCATGCAGCCCATCCTCGACCGCCACGGCCTGGACCTGGACACGCACGATCCCTACTTCGGCTACAAGCTGCTGACCCGCGTGGCGCAGATGCAGACCGAGAAGACCGCGGTGCCGGCGGACCTGTCGGAACTGGTCGGCCCGCTGATGGGAAAGTACGGTGCGCGCACCGCAGGGCAGTGGCTGAAGCTGATGCAGACCACGCAGGCCGAAGCCGAAATGATGGGCCACGACGGCTTGTCGCTGGAGCGGCTGCGCGCCTTCGACTTTCCCATCCTCGCGATGTATGGCGACCATTCTCAGGCCAGGTTGACGGGCGGTGAACTGCTGCAGGTGTGGCCGCACGCCGAGTTCCGCCGGGTGCGCGATGCGGGGCACTTTTTCCCGGCGTCCAAGCCGGAAGAGGTGATCTCCGGCTGCCAGCGTTTCTGGGGCGGTGAATTCACCAGTGCGCCGCGGCCGCACCGTGTCGGCGAGGTGCGGCAGAGCTATTTCCGCAGCGACCGCGTCTTCAAGACCGAAGGCCATTGGTACTTCACCACGCGCGAGAAGCAGAAGATCGGCCCCTTTGCGCTGCCCGACGAGGCGCACGACAAGCTGGCCTTGTACATCTCCGAACTCGGGGCGCTTTGACGATGCCGGTGGCAAACGCAAACCGGCTGGGCATCTGGCCGGGCTTGAAGAAGCGGGATTTCCAGCGCATCGCGCAAGGCGGCTTCGGCGACGGGCTGAATGCCTATGCGCACTCGATGGCCTGGTTCGACGGCCACCTCTACGTGGCCACGACGCGCGGCAACTTCCCTTTCATGAAGGCGCGGCTGCCCATCGGCATGGACGTCTGGCCGGTCGAGTGCCCCGAGAACCCGTTCGACCTGGACATGCGCGCCGAGATCTGGCGCTACAGCGTGCAGCAGCAGGAATGGGAACGCGTGTTCAAGTCGCCGCTGATCATCGGCAGCCATGGCAAGCCGATCCCGCGCGAACTGGGTTTTCGTGGCATGCATGCCTTCAGCGGCAACGCCAACGAGCCGCCTGCGCTGTACGTCAGCACCTGGTCGCCGGCGCGCGGACCGGGGCCGCTGCTGCTGCGCTCGGTGGACGGGCGCCGCTTCGAGCCGAGTTGCGAGCCGGGCTTGATCGGGCTGCCCGTCACGACCATCCGCACGCTGGTGGAATTCAAGGGCCGGTTGTTCACCACGCCGGCCGGGTCACGCGGGGGCAACCCCAACGTGTCGGCCCACTCGGTGGTGTACGAAAGCGCTAACCCGGCGGCTGGCCAGTGGGAGCCGGTCAGCGACTTCGGCTTCGGCGACGCAGGCAACAAGACGATCTTCGAGATGGCCGGCTTCGGTGACCATCTCTACGTGGGCACCTTCAACCTGGAGGGCTACCAGGTCTGGCGCAGCACGATGGAAGGCGAGCGCCCCTATGCGTGGGAAAAGATCATCGAGCGCGGCGCCTACCGCGGCAAACTGAACCAGGGCGTCTCCGCGCTGTATGTCTTCAAGGGCGCGCTGTACGTCGGCAGCGGCATCCAGGGCGGCGGCATCGACACGCAGAACAAGGTCGGCCCGGGTGCGCCCGAACTGATCCGCATCTTCCAGGACGGCAGTTGGGACCTGCTGGTGGGCGACACGCGTGAAACACCCATCGGCCGCAAGGAGGCCTTGTCTGGCTTTCTGCCAGGCTTCGACAACCTCTTCAACGGCTATTTCTGGCGCATGTGTGAGCACGACGGCTGGCTGTACCTGGGCACCTTCGAGTGGAGTTCGCTGATCGGCTATGCCAACCGGCGGCGCTGGCCGGTGGCCTTTGCAGGGCTGGTGAACCATCTCGACCCGCAGTTCATCCTCGACCGCCAGTCCGGCTTCGACCTCTACCGCAGCTTCGACGGCGAGAACTGGGTGCCCGTGACGACCAACGGCATGGACAACCCCTACAACATCGGGCTGCGCACGCTGGTGTCGTCGCCGCATGGCTTGTTTTTGGGCACCGCCAATCCATTCGGTCCGAAGATCATGCCGCTCAACGGCGACCGCTACGTGCCCAATCCGCGCGGCGGCTGCGAAGTCTTCTTCGCACCCAACGGGGCTGGCGGCTAGATGCTGCGCCGCTCCGCCGGCCGGCCCGCGGGGCAACGACAAGGCCCGCTGCGGCGGCTCTTCGGGCTGCTGACCGGCGCTGGCGCGCCTGCGCGGGCACCGTTGCCGGGCAGCGAGTTGCTGCCCGACATCCCCTATGGCCCACACCCCGCGCAGTGCATGGATGTGTACCGCAGCGCTGCGGGCGCCGGCGCGGGCAAGCCGGTGCTGGTGATGGTGCACGGCGGCGGCTGGCGCATCGGCGACAAGGCCCGTGGCGCGGTGATCGACGCCAAGGTGGCGCACTGGCTGCCGCGCGGATGGATCGTCGTCTCGGTCAACTACCGCCTGTTGCCCGAGGCAGGCCCGCGCGAGCAGGCAGAAGACGTGGCGCTGGCGCTGGCCACCGTGCAGCGCCGCTCAGGCGAGTGGGGCGGCGACGGTACGCGCTGCGTGCTAATGGGGCATTCGTCCGGTGCCCACATCGCCGCGCTGGTGGCGGTGGACGGCGCACTGCGCGGCAGCCATGGCGCCGTGCCGCCGACGGCCTGCGTGCTGCTGGACAGCGCGGCGCTCGACGTGGTGGCGATGATGCAGGGCCAGCCGCTGCGCCTGCACCGGCGTGCCTTCGGCGAGTTGCCGGCCGGCTGGCAGGCTGCATCGCCGCTGCACCGGATGTCGTCGGCACCGCCGCCGACGCTGTTGCTGGTGTCGCAATCGCGTGACGACTCGCGCGGCCAGGCGGAGGCCTTTGCAGAGCGCGCGCGCAACCTGGGCGGCCAGGCCGACGTGCTGCCGCTGCCGCTGGGCCATGCCGAGCTCAACCGCAACATCGGCGAGCCGGGCGAGGGCACCGACGCCATCGATGCCTTCCTGCGCAGGCTGGGGCTGCCGTAGCGCGGCCTAGAATGCGAGCCCGCCTGCTCAGAAGGAGCGCATCGCATGCCGTCCCAACGCCGCGCTCCCCCTGGAGCCGACGAAGTCGCCAGCCCAGGCCCGCGGACCCTCAAGAAATACCCCAACCGCCGCCTCTACGACACGCAGACCAGCAGCTACATCACGCTGGTGGATGTGAAACGCATGGTGCTGGCCGGTGAAGACTTCGAAGTCCGCGATGCCAAGACCTCGGAGGATCTGACGCGCAGCATCCTGCTGCAGATCATCCTGGAAGAAGAGTCGGGCGGCGTGCCGATGTTCAGCACGCCGATGCTGGCGCAGATCATCCGCTTCTACGGCCATTCGATGCAGGGCGTGATGGGTGCCGTGCTGGAGAAGAATCTGCAAACCTTCGTGGAGATGCAGAGCCGCTTCGTCGGCGGCCAGGCGCCCGTGCTGCAAGGCCTGATGGGCGCGTACCTCGAACAGTCGCGCGCGATGTTCGACAAGCTGCAGGAGCAGATGGGCCAGGCAGGCGCCATCTTTCCGGGCTTTCCGCCGGTCAAGCGCTAGGCTTGCCTTGTTCTCGGGGAAAATCACCCCGATGCAAGCACCTGTCTCCATGCCGGCCCCCACGGTCGGCTTCGTCTCTCTCGGCTGCCCGAAGGCGCTGACCGATTCAGAACTCATCCTCACCCAGCTCAGCGCCGAGGGCTACCGCACCTCCAAGACCTTTGCCGGCGCTGACCTCGTGATCGTCAACACCTGCGGCTTCATCGACGACGCGGTGAAGGAAAGCCTGGACACCATCGGCGAGGCATTGGCCGAGAACGGCCGCGTCATCGTCACCGGCTGCCTGGGCGCCAAAGGCGGCAAGGACACCGGCGCAGGCAGCGGCAACCTGGTGCGCCAGATGCACCCCAAGGTGCTGGCCGTCACCGGGCCGCACGCCACGCAGGAGGTGATGGACGCGGTGCACCTGCATGTGCCCAAGCCGCACGATCCCTTCGTCGATCTGGTGCCCGCGGCGGGCATCAAGCTCACGCCGCGGCACTATGCCTATCTGAAGATCAGCGAAGGCTGCAACCACCGCTGCAGCTTCTGCATCATTCCCAGCATGCGCGGCGACCTGGTCTCGCGCCCCATCGGCGATGTGCTGAACGAAGCGCGCGCGCTGTTCGCCGGCGGCGTGAAGGAGCTGCTGGTGATCAGCCAGGACACCAGTGCCTACGGCGTGGACGTCAAGTACCGCACCGGCTTCTGGGACGGCAAGCCGCTGCGCACGCGCATGTTCGAGCTGTGCGAGGCGCTGGCGACGCTGGCCGAGGCGCATGGCGCGTGGGTGCGGCTGCACTACGTCTATCCCTACCCGCACGTCGATGAAGTGCTGCCCTTGATGGCCTCGGGCCGCATCCTGCCCTACCTCGACGTGCCCTTCCAGCATGCCCACCCGGACGTGCTGAAGCGCATGAAGCGCCCGGCCAGCGGCGAGCGCAACCTGGAGCGGCTGGCCCGCTGGCGCGCGGCATGCCCGCAGATCGTCGTGCGCTCGACCTTCATCGCCGGCTTTCCCGGCGAGACCGAGGCCGAGTTCCAATATCTGCTCGACTTCATGCAAGAGGCCGAGATCGACCGCGCCGGCTGCTTTGCCTATTCGCCGGTGGCGGGTGCCAGCGCGAACGATCTGCCCGGCATGCTGCCCGCCGCGCTGCGCGACGAGCGCCGCGCCCGCTTCATGGCGGTGGCCGAGACGGTGTCTGCGCGCAAGCTTCAGCGCCGCATCGGCGCCACGATGCAGGTGCTGGTGGACAGCGCGCCTGCGCTCGGCCGCAAGGGCGGTGTGGGCCGCAGCTATGCAGACGCGCCGGAAATCGATGGCAGCGTGCGGCTGCTGCCGCCGCAGAAGGCATCACGCACGCTGAAGGTGGGCGAGTTCACGCGCGCACGCATCGTGGGCACCGAGGGCCATGACCTGGTCGGGATGCTGGCGTGACGACGAAGCTGATCCACCACCCCTACCAGCCGCCAGCCGGCTTCGCGGCGCCACAGACCGCGGTGCACAAGGCATCGACCGTCATCTTCCCCAACGCGGCGGCGGCGCGCAGCCGCGACTGGCGGCACAAGACGGGCTACACCTACGGGCTGCACGGCACGCCCACCACCTTCACGCTCGAAGAGCGCATCGCCACGCTCGAAGGCGGCAGCTTCTGCTGCCTCACGCCCAGCGGGCTGGCCGCCATTGCGCTGGTCAACCTGGCGCTGCTGAAGCAGGGCGACGAGCTGCTGCTGCCGGCCAACGTCTATGGCCCCAGCCGCGAACTGGCGCGGCGTGAGCTGGCAGGCTGGGGCATCACGCACAAGCTCTACGACCCGATGGACCCGGCTGCGCTGGCAGCGGCCATCGGCCCGCAGACGCGGCTGGTGTGGATCGAAGCGCCGGGCTCGGTGACGATGGAATTCCCCGACGTGCCGGCTCTCACGCGGGCGGCGCGCGAGCGCGGCGTCACCACTGCGCTGGACAACACCTGGGGCGCGGGCATCGCCTTCAACGGCTTTGCGCTCGGCGCTGACATCGTGATGCAGGCGCTGACCAAATACCCATCTGGCGGCGGCGACGTGCTGATGGGCTCGGTGGTTTCGCGCGACGAAGCGCTGCACCAGCGCATCAAGCTCTGCCACATGCGGCTGGGCATCGGCATCGCCGGCAACGACGCCGAACTGCTGCTGCGCTCTCTGCCGTCGCTGGCCTTGCGCTACCACGCTGCCGACGCCGCCGGCCGCACGCTGGCGGCCTGGTGTGCACGGCAGCCGCAGATCACGCAGGTGCTGCACCCGGCGCTTGCCACGTCGGCCGGGCACCAGCACTGGAAGGCCGCTTGCAGCGCCGCAGCCGGCCTGTTCTCGGTGGTGCTGGACCAGCGCTTCAGCGCGCTGCAGGTGGATGCCTTCGTCGATGCGCTGAAACTGTTCCGCATCGGCTATTCATGGGCCGGGCCGATGAGCCTGGCCGTGCCCTACGAGATGGCCGCGTTGCGCCAGCACACGCCCTACAAGGGCATGCTGGTGCGGCTGTCCATCGGGCTGGAAGAGGTGGCGGACTTGCAGGCCGATCTGGCGCAGGCACTGAAGTCACTGCCGACGCTGTCAGGCCTTTGACGACACCTTGTGTCGCATCAGCCGGCCTTTCTCGCGTTCCCAATCACGCTCTTTCTCGGTATTGCGCTTGTCGTGCTGGGCCTTGCCTTTGGCCAGCGCAATCTCGGCCTTCACGCGCCCGCCTTTGTAATGCAGGTTCAGCGGCACCAGCGTGAAGCCCTTTTGCTCGACCTTGCCGATCAGCCGGCGGATCTCTTCCTTGTGCATCAGCAGCTTCTTGGTGCGGTCTGCCTCCGGCGTGACGTGGGTCGATGCGGCGCGCAGCGGGTTGATGCGGCAGCCGATGAGATACAGCTCGCCGTCGCGGATGTGCACGTAGCCGTCGGTCAACTGCACCTGCCCGGCGCGGATGGCCTTGACCTCCCAGCCTGACAACACCATGCCGGCCTCGAACTGTTCGTCGATGTGGTACTCGAAGCGGGCGCGGCGGTTTTCTGCGATGTTGGACATTGGGACATTGGGACCGGGGCTGCGGAGAAGGAGAAGGAGAAGAGAGACCGGTCGAGGAGGCGCCGCCTACAATTCGGGCATTGTATGAAGCAAGTGAAGAAGTCGGTCCTGCTGTGGTACTCGCCGCACGAGATGTACGCGCTGGTGACGGACATCGAGCAATACCCCTCTTTCCTGCCCTGGTGCGACAGCGCCCAGGTGCTGGAGCAGCACGACGACGGCGTCACCGCGCGGCTGGGCCTGGCCTACATGGGCGTGCGCCAGGCATTCACCACGCGCAACGAGCAGGCCAGCGATGCATCGGTGCGCATCCGCCTCGTCGATGGGCCGTTTTCCCTGCTCGAAGGCACCTGGCTGTTCCGCCCGGTGGGCCAGCAGGCGCAGGCCTGCAAGATCGAGTTCGAGCTGCGCTACGCCTTCGCCGGCGTCGCGCTGGAGACGGTGATCAGCCCGGTCTTCGACAAGATCGCCAACACCTTCGTCGATTCCTTCGTCAAGCGCGCCGAGGCGGTGTACGGTGCCCGCTGAGGCCTTGCGCGTCGAGGTGGTCTATTGCCCGCAGCCCGGGGTGAACGAATGCGTGCCGCTGCTGCTGCACCCCGGCGCGGTGCTGGGTGACGCCTTGCTGGCCAGCGGGCTGCTGAAGCGCCACGGCCTGGTGCTGGCGGGGCTGCCGGTGGGCATCTGGGGCCGGCAGCGTGACGCCGACGCAGCGTTGCAGGACAGGGACCGCGTCGAGATCTACCGGCCGCTGCGCGTGGACCCCAAAGACGCGAGGCGGCTGCGCCAGCAGCGCCAGCAGGGGCAGCAGGGGCAGCAGGGCCAGGGCAGTCAGGCCAGCCGCAAGGCGGCCTGAAGCCGGCGCCGCTGCCGCCGCTGCCGCTGCCGCTAGCTACCGGCAGTCGGACGCGATCACGTCGCTGGCGCGCCGCATCTCGTCGGCACGGCTCTTGTCGTCGAGCACTTCGCGCTCGCCCTTGTCGTTGTTGCGCGCAATGCGCTGCCCGCTTTGCAGCGTGTTCAACTGGCTGCGCGCACCGCGGCAGTTCTCGGCCCGCTGGGCGGCAAGCCGCTCCTCGTCGGCCTTGGTCTTGGCCTGCTGCTCTTGCTCCATGGCGCGTTTGCGGGCGTCCAGATCCTTGTCGCCGACCGGTCTGGCCGGCGCCGCGACGGCCGCCGATGCGGCTGCGGTGGCCGCCGGCGCTGGCCGCCGCGCCGACAGATCGGGGCGCTGAAGGATGTCTTTCTCGGCCACGTCGCGTGGCGGCGGCAGGTCGCTCGCGGTGATCTGCCCGGCCTTGTCGCGCCACTTCCATTGGGCATGGCCGGGCAAGGCGGTGGCGAGCAGCGCAAGGAGCACCAGCACGGGCAGGCGCAGCGGCTTGAGGCGGGGCAGACGCATCGCGGCAGTGTAGCCGCGGCCCCCCGGTGGGCCGCCAGTGGGCCGCCGGCTTGCCGCCGTGCAAAAGCGCACGGAACTGCCGCCGGGCACCGCCCGCGGGGCCGCGGCATGGCGGCGTGCGTGCCGTCCGTATAATTGTTTTTTGCGCCTGGAGCCCTTTCAGCATGCGCCTACTCGGCAAAGCGCTCACCTTCGACGATGTGTTGCTGGTGCCCGCCTACTCCCATGTATTGCCCCGCGACACCAGCCTCGCCACCCGGCTGTCGCGCAACATCACGCTGAACCTGCCGCTGGTGTCGGCCGCGATGGACACCGTCACCGAAGCGCGGCTTGCGATTGCCATCGCCCAGGAAGGCGGCATCGGCATCGTGCACAAGAACTTTTCGCCCAGGCAGCAGGCGGCCGAGGTGGCGCGCGTCAAGCGCTACGAATCTGGCCTGCTGCGCGACCCCATCACCATCACGCCCGACGTCACCGTGCGCCAGGTGGTGGCGCTGTCCAGGCAGCACGGCGTGTCCGGCTTTCCTGTGCTCGAAGGCAAGACCGTGGTCGGCATCGTGACCAACCGCGACCTGCGCTTCGAGACCCGCCTCGACGCCCCGGTGCGCGAGATCATGACCCCGCGCGACAAGCTCATCTGGGTGCGCGAGGGCACCTCGCTCGACGAAGGCAAGACGCTGATGCACCGCCACAAGCTGGAGCGCGTGCTGGTGGTGAACGACGCCTTCGAGCTGCGCGGCCTGATGACGGTGAAAGACATCACCAAGCAGACCGACTTTCCCAACGCCGCCCGCGATGCCCTGGGCAAGCTGCGCGTCGGCGCCGCGGTGGGCGTGGGCGACGGCACCGAAGAGCGCGTCGAACTGCTCGTCAAGGCCGGCGTCGATGCGCTGGTGGTCGATACCGCACACGGCCACAGCGCCGGTGTGGTGGAGCGCGTGCGCTGGGTCAAGCGCAACTACCCGCAGGTGGACGTGATCGGCGGCAACATCGCCACCGGTGCCGGCGCGCTGGCGCTGGTGGAGGCCGGTGCCGATGCCGTCAAGGTGGGCATCGGGCCCGGCTCCATCTGCACCACGCGCATCGTCACCGGTGTCGGCGTGCCGCAGATCATGGCCATCGATTCCGTCGTCAAGGCGCTGGCCGGCTCGGGGGTGCCGGTCATTGCCGACGGCGGCGTGCGCTTCTCCGGCGACCTGGCCAAGGCCATTGCTGCCGGTGCCGACAGCGTGATGATGGGTGGCGCCTTCGCCGGCACCGAAGAGGCGCCGGGCGAGGTCATCCTCTACCAGGGCCGCAGCTACAAGAGCTACCGCGGCATGGGCTCGCTGGGCGCCATGCAGCAGGGCTCGGCCGACCGCTACTTCCAGGACAACGGGGCCGACACCGCGAGCAGCAGTGCCAAGCTGGTGCCCGAGGGCATCGAAGGGCAGGTGCCCTACAAGGGGTCCGTGGTCGGCATCATCTTCCAGATGGCCGGTGGCTTGCGCGCGTCGATGCACTACTGCGGCTGCGCCGGCATCGCCGAGATGCAGCAGAAGGCCGAGTTCGTGGAGATCACATCGTCGGGCATTCGCGAGAGCCATGTGCACGACGTGCAGATCACCAAGGAAGCGCCCAACTACCGCATGGAATGAGCACCCGTCGCGCGCTTCCCCTGTCCCGTACAACGGAGAACCTCATTTGACGACATCCGCCGCCAGCCCGGCCGGGCCCGCCGTGGGCCGCCCGGCCGCCATGCGCTTCATCATGCTGACGGTGCTCATCGACATGCTGGCCATCGGCATCATCGTGCCGGTGCTGCCGGCCCTCGTCGGCAAGTTCACCAGCAGCCCGTCGGAGCAGACCTACTGGTACGGCGCTGTGACCTTCTCGTTCGCGCTCGCCAGCTTCATCGGTGCGCCCATCCTCGGCGCGCTGTCTGACCGCTTCGGCCGCCGGCCCATCCTGCTGCTGGGCTTTTGCGGGCTGGCGATCAACTTCTTCGCCACCGCGCTGTCCACCGCCATCTGGATGTTGATGGCGTCGCGCGTGGTGGGCGGCGCGATGCAGGCCAACGCCGCGGTGGCCAACGCCTACGTGGCCGACATCACGCCGCCGGAAGAGCGCGCCAAGCGCTTCGGGCTGCTGGGCGCGATGTTCGGCATCGGCTTCATCCTGGGGCCGGTGATCGGCGGGCTGCTGGGCGGCATCGACCTGCATCTGCCGTTTTTCGCGGCCGGCGTGCTGGCCTTGCTGAACCTGGGTTACGGCATCTTCGTGCTGCCCGAATCCCTGCCGCGTGAGCGCCGCCGGCCGCTGGACTGGCGGCGTGCCAACCCCTTGTCGTCATTGCAGCAGCTTGCCGGCCTGAAAGGCGTCGGCCGGCTGGTTGCAGTGCTCGCCTGCGCCGGGCTGGCGCAGTTCACGCTGTACACCACCTGGGTGCTCTACGCGACCTTCAAGTTCCACTGGGGGCCGACGGAAAACGGCTGGTCGCTCTTTGCCGTGGGCATCGTCTCGGCGCTGGTGCAGGGCGTGCTGCTGGGGCGTTTGCTCAAGCGCTTCACGCCGCAGCGGCTGGCGGTGTATGGCCTGGTGTCATCGACGCTGGCCTTCATCGGCTTCGGCCTCGTCACCGAGGGCTGGATGATGTACGTGGTGATCGGCTGCAACCTGCTCGGCAACACGGTGGCCGCGGCGATGCAAAGCCTGATCTCCGGCGCGGCCGACGGCAGCAACCAGGGCCAGACGATGGGCTCGGTGAGCGCGCTGAACAGCCTGATGGCGGTGATTGCGCCGCTGCTCGCCGCGCCGCTGCTGGGCGTGGTGTCGCACCTGCCGGCCGGCGACTGGCGCATCGGCGCGCCGATGTACTTCTGCGCCGCGTTGCAGGCGCTGGCGCTGGCCTTCGCGGTGTCGCACTTCCGCAAGACCCGCCAGGCCACCCTGGCCGCCAGCGCAGCCTGAACCGGCAAACCATGCACGACAAGATCCTCATCCTCGACTTCGGCTCACAGGTCACGCAGCTGATCGCCCGCCGCGTGCGCGAGGCGCATGTCTATTGTGAGATCCACCCCAACGACGTCGGCGATGCCTTCGTGCGCGACTTCGCACCCAAGGCCATCATCCTGTCCGGCAGCCACGCCAGCACCTACGAAGAACACGACCTGCGCGCCCCGCAGGCGGTGTGGGATCTGGGCGTGCCGGTGCTGGGCATCTGCTACGGCATGTTCACGATGGCGGTGCAGCAGGGCGGCCAGGTCGAGGCCAGCACGCACCGCGAATTCGGCTATGCAGAGGTGCGTGCACACGGCCACACGGCGCTGCTGCAGGGCATCGAAGACTTCAGCACCGCCGCACCTGATGGCAAGAGCCACGGCATGCTGAAGGTCTGGATGAGCCACGGTGACAAGATCACCGCGCTGCCGCCCGGCTTCAAGCTGATGGCCAGCACGCCGAGCTGCCCCATCGCCGGCATGGCCGACGAAGCGAGGGGCTATTACGGCGTGCAATTCCACCCCGAGGTGACGCACACCGTGCAGGGCAGGGCGCTGCTCGACCGCTTCGTGCTTCAGATCGCCGGCGCGCGGCCCGACTGGGTGATGCGCGACCATGTCGAGGAAGCGGTGGCGCGCATCCGCGAGCAGGTGGGCACCGACGAGGTGATCCTCGGCCTCTCCGGCGGCGTCGATTCCAGCGTGGCGGCCGCGCTGATCCACCGCGCCATCGGCGACCAGCTCACCTGCGTCTTCGTCGATCACGGCCTGCTGCGGCTGAACGAGGCGGAGATGGTGATGGCGATGTTCGTCGGCCGTCTGCACGCCAAGGTCATTCACGCCGATGCCGGCGCGCAGTTCCTCTATCAGTTGCAGGGCGTGACGGACCCCGAGGCCAAGCGCAAGATCATCGGCCGCGAGTTCGTCGAGGTCTTCCAGCTCCAGGCCGCGAAACTGAAGAACGCCAGGTGGCTGGCACAGGGCACCATTTATCCGGACGTCATCGAGTCCGGCGGAACCGTCTCTGCGAAGGGCGCAAGAAAGGCAACCACGATCAAGAGCCACCACAACGTCGGCGGCCTGCCCGAGACGCTGGGCCTGAAGCTGCTGGAGCCGCTGCGCGACCTGTTCAAGGACGAGGTGCGCGAATTGGGCGTGGCACTCGGCCTGCCCCATGAGATGGTGTATCGCCACCCCTTCCCCGGCCCGGGGCTGGGCGTGCGCATCCTGGGCGAGGTGAAGAAGGAGTACGCCGACCTGCTGCGCAAGGCCGACGCGATCTTCATCGAGGAGTTGCGGGCGGCCGGCTGGTACGAAAAGACTTCGCAAGCCTTTGCGGTGTTTCTGCCGGTCAAGAGCGTCGGCGTGATGGGCGACGGCCGCACCTATGACCACGTGGTCGCCCTGCGCGCCGTGCAGACCAGTGATTTCATGACGGCCGACTGGGCAGAGTTGCCGTATGCGCTGCTGAAGCGGGTGTCCGGCCGCATCATCAACGAGGTGCGCGGGATCAACCGGGTGGTGTATGACGTCAGCAGCAAGCCACCGGCGACGATCGAGTGGGAGTGAGTCGCCCGGCGGCATTGAAGACCCGGTCGTTGAGCGGCCCCGCTTGATGCCGTCAAATGCCTTGGCGGTACCGGCTGACGGTATCGGTCGCGTTTCCAGATGCCCGCCCAGATGAGGCTGAGGGCGCTGAAGTGCACCGGCAGCAGCTGCGAGGTTGCCGCTCAGCAGGACCGCAGTTCTTGATCACATTCCCTGGAGTTGTGAGCTTCAGGCAAGGCGAACTCGGCCGCCGACCCCTTAACTGGGGGGATGCCTCATGCAAGTGCTTGGAGGCCAGCATCTCCTATGAGATAACCCCGCCACTTCAGGCACTCCGGCGCACGATGTCACGCGGCGCGCACTTCTCCTTCATGCCGTGCTCGACTTGCACATGTTCAGAACTGCCGGTGCGTCAGGCGTGCTACGGCCCCAGCCCACGTCAATTGCAAGCGGCCCCTCGGCGTTTCCGGCCCTTACTTTCAATGCTGGCAACACCGTGTCGGACACCGATCTGTGTTCGCGCTGACGCCCGCCGACGTTCCGGCAACGGTGCCCCGCTCTCGGGCAGTTGCGCTTGCCCGCCGCGACAGTTGTCTTTTTTGACCGTTTACCAATTTCACCTGACTGACCGCAAATCATGAAGCACCGCATCTTTCGCCGCCAATGCCTGCCGCTGGTCGTCAGCGCCGCTTGCCTCACCTTCACCGGCGCTCTGCACGCGCAGTATGTTGAAGCCGGGGACGCCGGATCTTCCGCCGCCACTGCGCAGAGCACCGGCAGCGTTGCCGGACAGTCGTTGACCACCATCGCCGGAACCATCGGCTCAACGGCGGACGCGGACTTTTATCTGATCACCATCTCCAGCCCACTCGTGTTCACCGCCACGACCGTTGGCGGCACCTTCGTGGACACCCAGATCTACCTCTTCACACTCAATGGCGCCCCGATCTACTTGAACGATGACGCCGATGGCACCAGCACGCAGTCCGGGCTTCCGGCCGGAAGCGTCTTCGGGCCGCAGACCGCCGGCACCTACATTCTCGGCGTCTCAGTGTCCGGAGTGGACCCGGTCAACAGCACCAACCAGACCTTGTTTGCGACAGCCAACTTTTCGACGGACGTGCGCGGCCCGGCGTCCAACACGTTCGGCACGGTGGCTGGCGTGATTGACAACTCATCGTTCGCCGACTTCGGCGCCTACAGCATCTCGCTCAGCGGCGCCGCGACTGCGGTCGCTGTGCCCGAGCCGTCCACGACTGCGCTGCTCGCGGCAGGCGCCGTGCTGGTTGGTGCTGCGGCGCTGCGCCGCCGCCGCTCACTCACCGCCG
This sequence comes from uncultured Rubrivivax sp., assembly GCA_964244245.1. Lineage (GTDB taxonomy): Bacteria > Pseudomonadota > Gammaproteobacteria > Burkholderiales > Burkholderiaceae_C > Rubrivivax. The sequence goes on from CAXTHW010000002.1 coordinate 95,060, forward strand.
CATCCTGATTCCGAGGCCTGGCCGCGCCAGGTCCCACCTTCTTCCGCATCGATGCGACAACCAGACGGTCCAAGCCATGAAACCTTCCCATCCCCGCTTTGCATTGGCCCCTGTCGCTGCGGCGGGCATGCTCAGCGTCCTTCTCGTGGCTTCCTCCGGCGCCGTCATTGCGAGCCCCGTCCCTGCCAACCTCGGCAGCGGCCTGGACGTCCTCGTGCAAGAGCACCTTGCTGCGCAGGCCGCCGCCGTCGCCGGCCGCGGTACCAGCGCCGCCGCCGTGGACCCAGCACTCGCCGCGCAGGCCGCCGCCACGCGCAGCCGCGCGTTCACCACCGAGCAAGACCAGGTCAAGGTTTACATCCACCTCGTTGACCCGTCGGCAGTGCGTCGGCGCACGCCGCTGTTGCCGGCCAGCGCCATCGTCACTGCAATCGACCTGAGCTACCGCGGCGGCGTCATCGAAGCCTTCGTCGGCCTGAATGACGTGGTTGCGCTGGCCAAGACCCCCGGAGTTTCCTCCGTCATCCTCGCCGTGCGTCCCTTGCTTGACGTGGGCGCCACCACCTCGCAGGGCGTGGTGCAGCACCGGGTGAACAATGTGTCCCAGACGGGCGCAGGCATCACCGTAGGCGTCATGTCGGATTCCTTCGACACCACCTCTTCGACGACCGACGGCTACGTCGTGGACCAGGTCTCCGGTGATTTGCCGGGGCCGAGCAACACCGCTGGCCGCACCCTCCCGGTGGTTGTGCTGGATGATTCGATCGCTGGCGGGACAGACGAAGGTCGCGCCATGGCGCAGATCGTCCATGACATGGCGCCCGGCGCCCGGCTCGGCTTTGCCACCGCCTCCACCGGCCAAGTTTCGTTCGCCAACAACATCCGCTCGCTGGCCGGTCTTCCCTCCGGCACCAACAGGGTCGCCGGCTTCGCCGCGAACGTCATCGTGGATGACCTCTACTACTCCGATTCGCCGATGTTCGGCACGTCGATCGTGGGTCGTGCGGTCAATGAGGTGGCCAACCTGGGCGTTGCGTATTTCTCGTCGGCCGGCAACCGTGCGTCCCAGCAAGGCTATTACTCCGACGCCCGCATCGTGACCCCGGCGGCAGGGCTGGCGGCCAACCCGACGCTAGACTTCACCGGCGTGCCGGCGGCGCTCTATGCGGGCGGATTCCACAACTTCCGCACTGACGGGCCCATAGACGTCGCGCAGAGCATCGTCGGCGGCGGCTCGATCTCGTTTCAATGGGACGACCCGTTCGACGTGACGCCGCCGTCGTTCAATGCAACACCGATCGCGACCGCCTCCGGCACCGCCACATCAACCACCACGCCGGCCACCGTGATCTTGCCAAGCCTGACCGCCGGTACGCAGTACCGCCTCACGGTCAATGCCACAGCCGCGTCAAGCCTCGATGCGGTGGTGCAGATCGTCACCCCGAGCGGAGCGACGGTTGTCAACCAGGACACCGGCACCGACGAAGAAATCTATTTCTTTGCTCCGGAGTCCGGCAGCTACACCATCAACGTGCGGGCTTTCAGCGCGACGACCACCGGGGCCTTCAATCTGAGCGCCTACACCGCCTCGGGCGTGCAGCGCATCACGACCGACTACAACCTGTTGTTCTTCACATCCGCCGGTGCTTACATTGCGGCTTCGACACTCGCTGCGAACAACATCGCGTCCAATCAGCCGCTGGAGGTGGGGGCCCTTCCCACTGGTGTCGCGCAATTGGTGATCGCCCGTGCGAACACGCCCACGGCGCCGGTGCTTGCCACCAAGGTGCGCTACGTGATGACGGCTGGCCGACCGACCGAATACTTCGACTACCAGACGCCCATTTCTTTCGGCCACAACCATGAGCCGGGTGCGATCTCCGCGGCCGCCCACGGCCCCTTCCCGCCCTACCTTCCGGAGGACTACACCTCGCCTGGGCCGTCCTACATCTTCTTCGATGCGAATGCCAACCGGCTGGCCCAGCCGATCGTCCGGCAAAAGCCAGACGTGGCGGCCGCGACCAACGTGAACACCACCTTCTTCGGCGGTGATTCGAGCCGCGACGCCGACACCTTCCGCAATTTCGGCGGTACATCCGCAGCCGCCCCCTCTGCAGCCGGCATCGCTGCGCTGGTGCTGCAGTCCCGCGGCGGCCCGGGTTCTGTGACGCAGCCGCAGATGCGCTCGATCCTGCAAAGCACCGCTTTCCCGCACGACCTCGACCCGTTCTACGCCAGCGGCGCGGCCAAGGCCACCAACGGCGGCAAGGTGACGATCACTGTCCGCGGCAACGCCAACGGTTTTTCTTTCGGCGACGCCACGACGCTCTCAACCACCGACACAAACGCGGTGGCCGTCTCCTACGTCGGGCCCAGTTCGGTCGCCACGCTGTCCTTCGACATGCGCGGCGGCAGCACTGCCAGCGGCAACCAGGTGACCGGCCTGTCCACCCCGGGCCTGGTGTGGGACACCCGCACCACGACGACCGCGGCGTTCCCGTTCACAGTGGGCCGCACGACTGGCACGTTGACGGCCGCGGCCATCACCGCGGCATTCACGAACCAGGCGCCTCCCCCGGCCGTCACTGGACAATTTTTCAAGATGAACCTGTCGTTCAACCCAGGCGCCTTCTCCGGCGGCAGCGGCTTCACGTTCGGCTGCGACCGCGATGAGTTCAGCGGCGCAAACAATCCCGTCGCCGCCTCCTTCGGCAACAATGCAGACCAATGGGGCATGAATTACTCGATCCCAGCCGGCACCTTGGCCACTCCCATCGACCAGAGCGGCGTACCGGCCACAGGCGTGCGCTTCTCCGGCACGATGGTGGACGGCTCCACCTTCTCGGGCGTCGTTCAAAACAAGAACGGCAAGGGCTACTCACCGCTGGACGGCTTTGGTTTCATCAACGCGCAAGCAGCGGTGACGCCTTGAAGTCCAACTGACCGGAAGGCGGGCGAGCCGGCAGGCCGGGCTTGCCTTCTGGAAGGCGATGTTGCCGTCGCAGACGCGCGCGTGGGCTTGCCGTCCTGCCGCTGCCAGTTGCCTGCCGGAAGCAGCCCCGCGTTGCCGGTCGCGCTCGCAAGCCGCCTGTCCGGCTGCGCCGCAATTTGGACAGCCGACGCCCTAACCCGTCTTTCTCCGATGGGCGCAAAGCCGAGATTGCCGACCAGGCCGGCTCCCGGTGTTCATCTGGTCGCACGGAGCCGTCTCCTCCGACGGCTTCTATGGCTTGCCGATGGGTGATGGCGTGGCCGGGGTGAAGGTCGCAACGCGGACACCCCACTCACTGCATCACCGTCGCGTGCGGGTGGCGCGGGTGCGCCAGAGTCTCTGCGATCAGGCGCAGCGCGTCGCCGCAGTCGTCGCGCGACAGCTTGCCGCCCAGGCACACGCGCACGGCCTCGGGCGGGTCGCCGTCGGTCGAGAAGGCTGCGGCGGCCACCACGCCGACGCCTTGGCTGCGCAGATAGCTTGCAAACTCCACGCCGCTCCAGCCGTTGCTGGCGGCGCCGTCCAGCGGCAGCCAAAGGTGAAAGGCCTCGGGCTGTGACTGGAAGGCGTGCGCCGCCAGATGCTGGGCGGCCAGCGCCTGGCGCGCGATGCTTTCGCTGCGGATGGCCTGCAGCATGGCCTCGGCGGTGCCGTCGTTGACCCATTGCGTGGCCAGCGCATTGGTCACCGGGCTTGCCATCACCGTGGTGGCGCGCAGTGCGCCGGCCAGGCGTTGCGTCTGCTGGACGTTGGGGCAACGCACGTAGGCCGTGCGCAGGCCCGCACCCAGGCACTTCGAGAAGCCGGTGACGTAGTAGGTGAGGCCGGGCGCCAGCGCGGCCAGCGGGCTGGGCATCGACCGCGGCAGCATCGCGTAGGCGTCGTCCTCGATGATGGGCACGGAGAAGCGCAGCGCCACGTCCACCAGCGCCTCGCGCCGGGCGCGCGTGACGGTCAGCGTGGTCGGGTTCAGCAGCGTCGGGTTGAGGTACAGCGCGCGGCAGCCGAGCGTGCGGCAGGCGTGTTCGAAGGCATCGGGGTCGGGCCCCGCGTCGTCCAGCGGCAGGGGGATCAGTTGCACGCCGAGCTGCGCGGCCATCGCCTTGATGCCGGGGTAGGTGAGGGACTCGACACAAATGCCCTCGCCTGGCCGCGCGAGCTGCGAGAACAGTGCCGCCAGCGCGCTGTGGATGCCGGGGCAGACGAGCACCCGCGAGACATCGCAGTCGGGCAGGCGGCGGCGCAGCCAGGTGGCGGCAGCGTCCTTGTCTTCGGGCGTGCCGCCGAAGTCCTGGTAGCGCAGCAACTGGTAGAGGTCGCCCTGCGCCATCAGCCGCGCTGCGCTGGCGTGCATGCGCTCCAGCAGCGCCGCGTCGGCCGGCTCGGGCGGCAGGTTCATCGTCATCTCGGCAGCGCTGCCACCGCGCAGCCGCAGGCTGGGGCTCAGGCCGCGCACGAAGGTGCCGAAGCCGGGGCGGGAATCGATGAGGCCCCGCTTGCGTGCCTCGGCATAGGCACGCGCCACGGTGGTGTAGTTGAGGTCCAGCGTCTGCGCCAGTTCACGCAGCGTGGGCAGGCGGTCGCGCGGTGAGAGGCGGCCGCTGCGCAGGTCGTCGGCGATGAAGTCGGCCACCAGCAGGTAGGCCGGGCGTTCGTTGCCGCCAAGACGGCGGCGCCAGTGGTGGAACAGCGTGGGCATCGGGCGGTCTGGGTCGGCGTGCGGTGGGTCGGGTGCGGGCTTTGATTGCAGGGCTTGATTGCATGCGGCATGCCCGCGTTGATGGCTTCGCCGCCCACAACGCCGCCCCTGCGTGGTGCCGCCAACGTCGTTGATCGGAGGCATTGATCGCATCACGGGCGCCGTGTGACGGTGCATCGCGGTGCATGGCCCATCCGCTGCCGGCATGGCGCAAGCCGCTGCCGGCGCAGCGCAACAGACCGCGGACCGCGCGCCGGCTCATTGATCGGCCATTGATCGCATCGCGCGGCCAACGCACTGGCACGCAGCCTGCAAATGCAAGCCGGCGCGCCAACCGGATCAACCACCCATCACCCACGGAGTATTGCCATGCCGAAAGTCACCAAACCCGCCAACCAGAAGGGCGATGTCCTGGTTGACTACGAAGAGAAGGTCTTCGAAGACGTGAAGGCCGAGAAGGGCGAGCAAGCGCTCGTCACCTTCCACACCGTCGCATTCGAAGGCTCGATCGGCTTCGTCAACCTGCTGCAGGCCACGCGGCTGCAACGCAAGGGCTTCGACACGTCGATCCTGCTGTACGGCCCTGGCGTCACGCTCGGCGTGAAGCGCGGCTTCCCGACGCTGGGCGACGAGGCCTTTCCCGGGCACCAGAACTTCAACAACCAGATCACCAAGTTCATCGCCGAAGGCGGCAAGGTCTATGCGTGCCGCTTCGCGTTGCAGGCGCTCTATGGCCATGGTGAAGGCGCGCTGATCGAAGGCATCCGTCCGATCAGCCCGCTCGACGTGCTGGACATCATCCTGCTGCACCGCAAGGCCAACGCCTTCATCCTCGACACCTGGACGCTGTGACGTGAAAACGGTGCGCGCCGCCGCGGCGCAGATCGCCCCCGACTTCGACGCTGCCGACGGCACCGCGAACAAGGTGCTGGAGATGATCGACCGCGCGGCCGCGCAGGGCGTGCAGCTCATCGTCTTTCCGGAGACGCTGCTGCCCTACTACCCGTACTTCAGCTTCGTGAAGCCGCCGGCCGCCACCGGGGCCGACCATCTGCGGCTGTACGAGCGCGCGCCCACGGTGCCCGGCCCCGTGGTGCAGGCGATTGCCGAGCGCGTGCAGGCGCGCGGCATGGTGGCCTGCGTCGGCATCAACGAGCGTGACCATGGCAGCCTCTACAACACGCAGTTGATCTTCGATGCCGACGGCAGCCTGAAGCTCAAGCGCCGCAAGATCACGCCCACGTTCCACGAACGCATGATCTGGGGCCAGGGCGACGCATCCGGCCTGAAGGTGGTGGACACCGCCGCCGGCCGCGTCGGCGCGCTGGCCTGCTGGGAGCACTACAACCCGCTGGCGCGCTACGCCCTGATGGCGCAGCACGAAGAGATCCACTGCGCGCAGTTCCCCGGCTCGATGGTCGGGCAGATCTTCGCCGACCAGATGGAGGTGACGATCCGCCACCACGCACTGGAGGCCGGCTGCTTCGTCGTCAACGCGACGGGCTGGCTGACCGACGCGCAGATCACCGCGATCACGCCCGACACCGCGCTTCAGAAGGCTCTGCGCGGCGGCTGCTGTTCGGCCATCGTCTCGCCAGAAGGCGTGCTGCTGGCCGAGCCGCTGCGCGAAGGCGAGGGCCTGGTGATCGCCGACCTCGACATGGCGCTGGTGACCAAGCGCAAACGCATGATGGATTCGGTCGGCCACTACGCCCGGCCCGAGCTGCTGAGCCTGGCGATCAACGCCGAGCCGGCCCGTCCCACCCGACCGATGAACGCAGCCCCCTGGAGCCTGTCCGATGAACGCCCCCACGATGCCCCCAGCGCAGCCCGTCAGCCCGCAGAGCCGGCAACTGATGACGGAGCTGCAGTCCTTCGGGTTGCGGCTGGCTGACCCGGGCGCCGCCGCCCACAGCGGCGTGGCCAGCCGCCGCGGCGGCGCCGGCCCGTCCGACCACAAGGCCGTCACCATCGCCGGCCACACGATCATGGTGCCGGTGCACACCGGCAGCGCCCACCGGTCGCCCTTCGTCGCCGAAGGTGGCGAGCTGCGGCGCGGCAGCATCCCGATCGCAGCGATCAGCTTCCCCGACGCACCGCGCTTTTATGCGCTGCAGACGCTCGACGGCGTGCCCTATGCGCAGATCGCCACGCTGCATGGCGCCGACGTGCTGGCCACCACGGTGCTTCAGACCTGCATCCGCTACGAAAGCCGGCGCAAGGCGTGCAAGTTCTGCGCAATCGGCCAGAGCCTGGCGGCCGGCCGCACCATCGCCCACAAGACGCCGGGCCAACTGGCCGAGGTGGCGCGCGCCGCCGTGCTGCTGGACGGCGTGAAGCACATGGTGATGACGACCGGCACGCCCGCCACCAGCGACCGCGGCGCCGCGGTGCTGGCCGAAAGCGCCTTTGCGATCAAGGCGGCCATCGACATTCCGATCCAGGGCCAGTGCGAGCCGCCCGATGACGACGCCTGGTTCGGCCGCATGCATGCCGCCGGCATCGACACGCTGGGCATGCACCTCGAAGTGGTGACGCCCGCGCTGCGCGAGGCCATCATGCCGGGCAAGGCGCAGGTGCCGGTGGAGCGCTACATGAGCGCCTTCGAGGCGGCGGTGCGGGTGTTCGGGCGCGGCCAGGTCTCGACCTACATCCTGGCCGGGCTGGGCGACACGGCCGAGGCCATCCTGTCGGTCAGCCAGCAGTTGCTGGCGCTGGGCGTCTATCCCTTCGTCGTGCCCTTCGTGCCGATCTCCGGCACGCCGCTGGAGGACCACGCGCCGCCGACACCCGCCTTCATGCAGGCGCTGCTCGGGCCGCTGGGTGGCATGGTCGCAGCCGCCGGGCTGCGCTCGGCCGACATCAAGGCCGGCTGCGGCAAGTGCGGCGCATGTTCGTCGCTGTCGGTCTATGAGCGCTGAAGCCGCGGTGCTGGCCAGCGGCGGCCACGCCGCCTACTGCGACCTGCCCGCCGCCTTCACGCCTTGCGAGTTCCGCATCAAGTGGGCCGATGGCGGCTGGGAGATCGCACAGGCAAGACGGCTGCGCCACGCGGTGTTCTGCCGTGAGCAGGGGCTGTTCGAAGGCGACGACCTCGATGCCATCGACGTGCACGCGCAGCCGCTGGTGGCGCTGTCGTGCCTGGCTGGGATGGCCGATCAGGTGGTGGGCACGGTGCGCATCCACGCGGCGGACGGGGGCATCTGGTGGGGCTCGCGGCTGGCGGTGGATGCGGCGCACCGCCACGTCGGCCGCATCGGCACCGGCTTGATCCGCCTGGCGGTGTGCAGCGCCCACGCGCGCGGCGCGCATGTGTTCCTGGCGCATGTGCAGGCGCAGAACCGGGCGCTGTTCGAGAAGCTGCACTGGACGGCGCTTCGGCCCGAGACGCTGCACGGCCGCGCCCATGTGCTGATGCAGGCCGACCTGGCGATGTACCCGCCTTGCCATGACCCGTTGACCGGCTTCGTCAGCCGCGCGCCGCGATGACGCTGGCCCGCCTGGGTGACCTGGCCGGTCTGGCCGGTCTGGCCGACACGCTGCGTGCGAGCCGCGGCTTCGCGCACAAGCGCGACATCGCCGGCGCGGTGGCGCACTTGCGGGCGCCAGCGGCCATCCGCAACGGTGATGACTGCGCGGCCATCCCCGATGGGCAGGGCTTTCTGCTGTTCGCCATCGAAGGCTTCGTCGAGGACTTCGTCGCCCGCATGCCGTGGTTTGCCGGCTACTGCGGCGTGATGGTCAACCTGAGCGACATCGCAGCGATGGGCGGCCGCGCGCTGGCGGTGGTGGATGCACTGTGGAGCACCGACGCCGCCCACGCTGGGCCGGTGCTGCAAGGCCTGGCCGCGGCGGCCGAACGCTACGCCGTGCCGGTGGTCGGCGGCCACACCAACCAGCGCGCTGCCAGCGGGCAGCTCGCGGTGGCCGTCGTCGGGCGCGCGAACCGGCTGCTCACCAGCTTCGACGCCCGGGCTGGCGACGTGCTGGTGATGGCCATCGACCTGCGCGGCCAGTTCATGGAGCCGCAGCCGTTCTGGAACGCCAGCACCGCAGCGCCGGCCGAGCGGCTGCGCGCCGATCTGGAACTGCTGCCGGTGCTGGCCGAAAGCGGGCTGTGCGATGCCGCCAAGGACATCAGCATGGCCGGCGCCGTGGGCACCACGCTGATGCTGCTGGAGGCCTCCGGCGTCGGCGGCACGCTCGATGTCGATGCCGTGCCGCGGCCTGCCGGCGTGCCGCTGGCGCGCTGGCTCGAGGCCTTCCCGAGCTACGGCTTCGTGCTGTCGGTGCGGCCGGGCCATGTGGGCGCGGTGCTCGAACGCTTTGGCGCACGCGGCATTGCGGCGGCCGCCGTCGGCAGCGTCGATGCCGGCTCCAGCCTGTGGCTGGCGCACGGTGACGACAGGGCATTGCTTTGGGACCATGCCGCCCAGCCCTTCATCGCAGCGGGCCGACGTTGAAGATCGGCCTGCTCACCCACAGCGTCAACCCGCGTGGCGGCGTGGTGCACACGCTGGAACTGGCGGCGGCCTTGCACCGTGCGGGCCATGAGGTCACCGTGTTTGCGCCGGCCACTGCCGGGCAGACGATGTTCCGCCCGGTCGCGCATGGGCTGGCGCTGGTGCCGGTGGCGCCCGCTGCGAAGAACCTGCGCGAGATGGTCGGCTCGCGCATCGCCGCCTTCGAGCAGCACCTGCGTGCACGGCCCGATCTGCACAGCTTCGACATCTGGCATGCGCACGACGGCATGGGCGGCAATGCGCTGGCGAATCTGGCCGATGCCGGGCTGATTGGCGGCTACGTGCGCACCGTGCACCACCTCGACCACTTCGAAGACAAGCAGGTGATGCAATGGCAGCGCCGCTCTGTCGAGCGGGCGGCGCAGGTGCTGTGCGTCAGCAGACTGTGGATAGCCACGCTGCGCAGCGAGTTCGGCATGCGGGCGGCGCTGGTGAACAACGGCGTCGATCTGCACCGCTACCACGCCGACGCGCAGCCTGGTGATGCAGCGCTGGCCGCGGGCCTCGGCCTGCAGGGCGGCGCACCGCTGTGGCTGGCCGTCGGCGGTGTGGAAGAGCGCAAGAACACGCTGCGCGCCTTGCAGGCGTTTGCGCTGCACCGGCAGCAGCAGCCGCAGGCCCGCCTGGTGATTGCCGGCGGTGCCAGCCTGCTCGACCATGGCAGCTACCAGCGTGAGTTCCACCGCGCACTTCAGGCGCTGGACCTGGGCGCCGCGGTGCTGCTGACCGGCACGGTGGCCGATGCCGAGATGCCGGCGCTCTTTCGCCTGGCCGACGGGCTGCTGATGCCGTCGTTGCGCGAGGGCTTCGGCCTCGTGGTGCTGGAGGCGCTGGCCAGTGGCACGCCGGTGGTGGTGCCGCAGCAGGCGCCGTTCACCGAGTACCTGCAAGACGCAGACGCGCACTGGTGCGACCCCTTGTCCGCGCCCAGCATCGCGGCAGCCATGGCCAGCGCGCTGCGGCGGCCGGTGTGCGGGCTGCCCGAGGTCTGCCGCCGCCACGACTGGCAGGCCAGCGCACGGCGCCATCTCCAGCTCTATGCGGCGCTGATGGCGACGCAGGCAGCGCAGCACTGAACCGGGGAACCCGCATGCCCGAGATGCGCTTCACGCTGCGCTGGCCCAACGGCCGCGAAGACATCTGCTACTCGCCCTCGCTCGTGGTGCGCGAGCATCTTCAAGTCGGCAGCAGCTACCCGTTGCCGGAGTTTTTGCACCGCGTCGGCACCGCGCTGCACATCGCCAGCGAGCGGGTGCGCGCCAAGTACGGCCATCCCTGTTCGTTGGCGCTCGGCCAACTGGCCGCCATCGAATCCACCGCCAGCCGCTGCAGCCCGCAAGGGCGGGTGCAGGTGCTGGCCTTCGACCCTTCGGAGTGAAGCACACCATGCCGGCCCATCTGCCCGTCATCGTCGTCGGCGGCGGCCAGGCCGGCCTGTCGATCAGTTGGAACCTGCGGCACAGCGGCATCGAGCACCTGGTGTTCGAGAAGCGTCGCGCGATGCACGCCTGGCGTGAGCGCCGCTGGGATGCCTTCTGCCTCGTCACGCCGAACTGGCAATGCCAGTTGCCCGGCTGGCCCTACCGCGGCCAGCAGCCGGACGGCTTCATGGTGAAGGACGAGATCCTGGCCTACCTCGACGGGTTTCTGAACCACGTCGATCCGCCGCTGCGCGAAGGGGTGGCGGTGACCTGCGTGCTGCCACGCGCCGACGGCGGCTATGCGGTGTCCACCAGCGCCGGCGAGTACACGGCCGATGCTGTGGTGGTGGCCAGCGGCGGCTACGACCTGCCGATCGTGCCGGACTGGGCCGCCGACCTGCCGGGCCACATCCAGCAACTGCACTCGGAGCAGTACAGGAACCCGCACAGCCTGCCCGGCGGCGCGGTGCTGGTGGTGGGCTGCGGGCAGTCGGGCGCACAGATCGCCGAAGACCTGCACCTGGCCGGCCGGCAGGTGATTCTGGCCACCGGCCCGGCGCCGCGCTGCGCCCGCTTCTACCGCGGCAAGGACGTGGTCACCTGGCTGGCCGACATGGGCTACTACGAGATGCCGGTGGACCAGCACCCGCTGCGCGAAGGCGTGCGCGACAACACCAACCACTACGTCACCGGCCGCGACGGCGGGCGCGACATCGACCTGCGCCGCTTCGCCGCCGAAGGCATGCAGCTCTACGGCCGCCTGGTCGGGCTGCGCGCCGGCAGCCTGTGCTTCGAGCCCAATCTGCGCGAGCACCTGGACGCGGCCGACCGCATCTACAACGGCATCAACGCCAGCATCGACCGCTGGATTGCAGAGCGCGGCATCGAGGCACCGCCGGGCGGCGCCTACACGCCGGTCTGGCAGCCGCCAGCCGAACGCGAGGCGCTGGACCTGGCCGATGCCGGCATCGGCAGCGTGCTCTGGTGCATCGGTTTCCGGCCCGACTTCGCCTGGCTGAAGGCCGGCGTCTTCGACGACCGCGGCAACCCGCAGCACCGCCGGGGCGTCACCGCGCAGCCGGGCCTGTTCTTCATCGGGCTGCCCTGGCTGCACACCTGGGGCTCGGGCCGGTTCTCGGGGGTGGCCCGTGACGCGGCCTTCGTCGTCGAGCAGATCATTGCGGCGGCCCGGAAATGACGCGGGCGCTCCCACCGGTGGTGTGGAGCGCCCGCGGGTCTGGCAACAGAACCAACTACATCACGTAGGGCTCCGCCCCGGACCGAGAGATTGAAGACATATCACCTCCTTTCGCAGTTGCGACAGCCGTAGCCTACCTGTTTTTGCGGAGGCGGTGGGGTGCTTGCTGCGGTGGCGGGCCGCACGCCTTCAGAACTCCAGCGACCCCCGCAGCCCATACGTCCGCGGCGCCGAATAGTTGCCGAAGCCGATGTTGCGGTTGGCCGCGTTGGCGCCGGTCGCACCGGCCGAGGCATTGCTCAGGATGGCGTCGTTCTCCAGGTTGCGCACATAGGCCAGCACGGACCATTTGCGGTCTGGCGCCTCGAAGGTGAGCATCAGGTCGGACTTGGTGAACGAGCCCTGGCTGGTCACCGGGAATCCGTGGTAGTCCAGGTTCTTGGTGGCCTCGTAGTGGGTTTGCAGCCGCGGCGTCAGCGTGCCGACGCCGAGCGCGAAGCGGTACTCCACGCCCAGGTTGGCGGTGGCCCTGGGTGCGTTGGCCATGCGCTGGCCGCTATAGATGGCGGCTGCGCCGCCAGAGAAGGCGTCGCCGCCGGCGATCACGAAGGTCTTGTACTTGGCGTCCAGCAGGCCGAGCGAGGCATTGAAGCGCCAGGCCGTGTCGGGCCGCAGCACCGCCTCCAGCTCCAGCCCCTGCGTCAAGGCCTTCTGCGCGTTGTTGACGATGGTTGCCGGCGCGCCGTTGATGGTGGTCAGCGCCGTGGCCTGGAAGTCGCGGTAGTCGTTGCGGAAGACCGCTGCGGTCAGGTACAGCTTGCGGTCGAGGAAGCTGCCCTTGAGGCCGGCCTCCAGCGCCGTCACCTTCTCCGGCTCGTATTCGCTCGCGATGGCGCCGTTCAGCCGGTAGCCGCCGGCCTTGAAGCCGGTGCCGGCACTGGCATAGACCAGCACGTCCTTGCCCAGGTCGTAGTCCAGCCCCAGCTTCCAGTTGGTGGTGTTCCATGTCTTGTCGAACTTGTCCGAGCCGGCGATCAAGCCGTTCAGGTTGATCTCGCCACCCGGCTGGGACTTGTGGTCGCGCGTGTAGCGCAGGCCGGCCGTGGCGCGCAAGCCGGTGGCCACCTTGAAGGTCGCCTGGCCGAAGGCCGCGTCGGACGCAGAGCGGATGTCGGGCTTGTCGCTGAGCGCGTTGATCAGCCTGAAGAACAGCCGCGTGTGCTGCCGTTCGTCGAAGTGGTACAGGCCGGCCGTCCACTGCACCGCGCCTTCGTCGCTGCCCAGGCGCAGCTCGTGCGTGGTCTGCTTCTGGCGCTGGGTGTTGTCGAAGGCACTTTCAGGCGGCGAAGGCAGCGGGGCGATGGCGCCGCCGGCACCGAAGCGCGGGTTGGCGTTGACGTCGTCGCGGTCGTTCTTGCGGTGCGCGCCGATGTAGGTGAGCGTGGCGAAGGGCAGCTCCCAGTCCACCTGTGCAAAGGCGCCCTGGTTGCGGCGGTCCAGGTGCAGGTCGTTGGTCGCACTGACCGGCGAAACGACCTCGTGCCCCGGCTGCGGGCTGGTCGCCAGCGGCGCGACGGACAGCCGCGTCGCGATGGCGCCCACGCCCTTCTGCGTCGAACGGTCGATGCCGGCGTTCACCGTCACGGACTCGCTCGCCGCCCACTTCAGGCGCAGCCGCGCCGAGGTCTGGTCGTCGTCCTGGAAGGCCTTGGGTGCAGGCGCGTTGGCGCCCCAGCCATCGCGCTTGCTGCCCTGCACGGCGGCGCGCAACGCGACGCTGTCGCCCAGCGGCGCGTTGACGGCGCCGAACAGCGTGCGCAACTGGTAGTTCCCGATCTCGGCCGCCGCCGCACCGCCCAGCTTGCCGAGCACCGGCGCGCGCGAAATGATGTTGACGCTGCCCGAGGTGGCATTGCGGCCGTACAGCGTGCCTTGCGGGCCGCGCAGCAGCTCCACGCGCTCGACGTCGAACAGCACGCCGGCAATCGCAGCTGGCCGGCCGATATAGACGCCGTCGAGGTTGAACGAGACGTTGGGGTCGCCAGTCTCCGTCACGTCGCTGCTGCCGATGCCGCGCACGGTGAGGATGGTCTCGCCGGCTGCGTTCTTGGTGAACTGCGCGTTCGGCGTCAGCGCGCCCAGCGTGGTGACGTCGTTGGCACCCTGCGTGACCAGCGTATCGCCGCGGATCGCTGTGACCGACAGCGGTGCCTTGCTGATCAGCTCGGGCCGCTTCTGCGCCGTGATCAGGATGGTGTCGCTCTGCGTGCCCGCATCGCCGGCCTGCTGTGCGATGGCTGGCAAAGCGGCCAGCAAGCCGCTGCCGGCGAGCAGCGCGCTCAGCCGGCGCAGCGCGTGCGGCGGGTGCGGCCGGCTGGGGCGGATCACGGGCGATGTCTTCATGCTTGTCTCCTCTTGCTGGTCTGTTTTGTGGGCCTGGGAAACGATAAGCGCCGTGCAGCGCAGCGCTGAAGCGGAGATGCCCGCAACGCCGCGTGCCGGCGCAGCCGGCAGGCGGCCGCGCCCTGGGCCCGCTTCGTAGTGGTATCCACCGACGCAGCGCCGCGCCGACGCACAGCGTGCATGGCGCAGGACGCCGGCCGCGCACGCTGCATAAGCAAGCCTGATGCGCCGCATAAGAGCCGCCGGTTGTCGCGGCACGCACATCGCGCCACCATTGCCCACCCCATGCCGCATGCCCAAGCCATCGACCGCCGCGCCCTCGTCGAACGCCACCACGTCGTGGTGGACGCCATCGACACCGCGCTGGCGCTTGCGGTCGGCAACGGGGAATTCGCCTTCGGTGCCGACATCACCGGGCTGCAGACCTTTGCCGACGACTGGCGCGTGCCGCTGGCCACGCTGGCGCAATGGGCGTGGCACAGCGAGCCCAACCCCGCCGGCCACACGCTGGCCGACGCGATGCAGCCATGGCGCTTCGGGCAGCGCACCGTGCCGCTGCCCACCGCCGGCTGGCCGGCCGAGCCAGGCCACGCAGCGGCGGCCTGGCTGGAGCGCAACCCGCACAAGTTCAACCTCGGCCGCGTGGCGCTGCACCTGTGCCACGCCGACCGCAGCCCGGCGCGGCTGGCCGATCTGCGCAGCGTGCAGCAAACACTGCAGCTGTGGACCGGCACGCTGCGCAGCCGCTTCAGCTTCGACGGCCACCGCATCGCGGTGACGACGCAGGTGCACGCGACGCAGGACCTGCTGTCCATCCAGGTCACTGCGCCGGCCGCACTGCGCGGGCGCATCGGCATCGCCCTGTTCCCGCAGGCCGCTGTGCGCGCTGCCGGGCCGGGCAGTGCGGCCACGCCGCCGCAGCGCGACAGCGTGGTGTGCACGCGCACCGGAGCTTGGTCGCTGCACTGGCTGCGGCAGATGGACGACACGGTCTGCCACATCGACGCCCAGGGCGACCAGGCCCTGGCCTGCGAGCAGGCCGGCGTGGGGTGGCGCATCTCGGCGGCGGATGGGGATGGGGACGGGGATGCGGACGCGGACGCCCGCAGCGCGGACGCCAGCCTCGCGCTGACGCTGCGCTTCGGCGCGGCGCCTGGCAGCGCACTGCTGCCCACGACGGTGCAGACCGCAGACGCCGTGCAGGCGCATTGGCAGGCCTTCTGGCAGCAAGGCGGCGCCATCGACTTCCAGGCCTGCACCGACCCGCGCGCCAACGAACTGGAGCGCCGCGTGGTGCTGTCGCAGTACCTGATGGCGGTGCACGCTGCCGGCTCGCTGCCGCCGCAGGAAACCGGCCTGGCCGAGCTGAGCTGGCACGGCAAGTTCCATCTGGAGATGCACGCCTGGCATGCGTCGCACTTCGCGCTGTGGGGCCGCGCCGGCCTGCTCGAACGCAGCATGGGCTGGTACCTGGGCCAGCTCGGCAACGCGCGCGAACGCGCTGCCGCGCAAGGCCTGGCCGGCGCGCGCTGGCCGAAGATGACCGGCCCCGAAGGCCGCGAGTCGCCCGGCGCGATCAATCCCTTGATCGTCTGGCAGCAGCCGCATCCCATCCATCTGGCAGAGTTGCTGCGGCGTGCGTCGCCGGCCGACGAAGACGCGCTTCTGGTGCGTTATGCAGAGCTGGTGTTCGACAGCGCAGACTGCATCGCCAGCATGGCGGTGCGCGACGCGCAAGGCCGCTTCGCGATCGGCCCGCCGGTGGTGCCTGTGCAGGAGATCCACGATGCCGCGGCCACCTTCAACCCGGCCTTCGAGCTGGCCTACTTCCGCCACGGCCTGCGCACCGCGCAGCGCTGGCGCCAGCGGCTGAAGCTGCCGCGCCGTGCGCTGTGGGACACGGTGGCCGACGGGCTGGCGCCGCTGCCGCAGCACGCCGGCCTGTACCTAGTGGCCGAGTCGCAACCCGCGCTGTGGCAGCGTGCCGCCTGCGACGACTGCCGTGACACCGGCGAGGCGCTGGCGCTGGACGACCTGCTGCGCAACCGCTGCCCGAACGTCGATCACCCGTCGTTCGCCGGCGCCATCGGCTGGCTGCCCGGCGAAGGGGTCGATGTGGAGGTGATGCGGCGCACGCTCTTCCAGGTGCGCGCCGCGTGGAACCTCAGCAAGGTCTGGGGCTGGGACTTCGGCATGCTGGCGATGTGCGCCGCGCGGCTGGGCGAGCCGGCGCTGGCCATCGACTTCCTGCTGCACGGCAGCGTGGCCAACCGCTGGGGCCGCGACGGCCGCGTGGCGTGGAAGGCCATCAACGCCTATCTGCCGGCCAACGGCGCGCTGCTGTCGGCGGTGGCGCTGATGGCCGCCGGCTGGGACGGCTGCGACACACAGCACCCGGGCTTCGCGGCGTCCGACGGCTGGCAGATCAGCGCCGAGGGCCTGCTGCCTTCGCCATGACGACGACCAACACGCTGCCCAACACGATGCCGGCCATTCCATCCCCGATCTCGGCGCGCGAGAAGTGGTGCTACGGCATCGGCGACCTGGCCAGCGGCATGGTGATGTTCACCGCCATCTCGACGCTGATGTTCTTCTACACCGAGATGGCCGGCCTGCCGGCGGCGCTGGTCGGCACGCTGCTGTTCGCCGCCCGTGCATGGGACGCGGTGTGGGACGTGCTGGTCGGCGTGCTGGTGGACCGCACGCGCACGCGCTGGGGCCAGGCGCGGCCCTACATCCTGGGCGGCAGCCTGTTGCTGGCTGCGTCTTGGGTGGCCTGCTTCTCGGTCACGCTGCTGCCGCCGCAGGCGCGGCTGGCCTATGCCTGCGTCACCTACGTCGCGCTGATGATGAGCTTCAGCCTCGTCAACATCCCCTACGCGGCGCTGCCGGCGCTGATGAGCCCGCTGCCCGATGACCGGCTGCGGCTGGCCGGCACGCGCGCCTTCTTCGCGCTGTCGGCCGGCATCGTGGTCAGCGCGCTGCTGGTGCCGCTGGCCAACCTGCTGGGCGACCCGGTCAACGGCGCCACGTCGCCGGCCGGCTACCAACGCGCCGTGCTGGTGCTGGCCCTGCTGTGCCTGGCGCTGCACCTGGCGTGCTTCCTGAACACCCGGGAGCGGGTCGCCATTCCGCTGGGCGCACCGCAGGTGGGTGCCGACCTGCGGATGCTGGCGCGGGCGCCTGTGTGGTGGCAGATGCTGCTGATGTCGGTGGTGGGGCTGACGGCCAGCATGCTGCCGGTCAGCGCCGCGCTGTACTACTACCGCTATGCCGTGGGCAATGCCGGCGCGGCGCCGCTGTTCTTCATCTGCACCGGCAGCGGCGCCATCGCCGGCGTGCTGTTGTCGGACCAGTTGACGCGCCGCATCTGCAAGCGCCGCGTGGCGGTGTTTGCCAAGATCGTGGCCGGCGCCGTCTGGGGCAGCCTGTATCTCGTGCCGCCGGGGCAGGTGCTGCTGGGCTACGCGGTCGCCACCAGCGCGGCCTGCATCGGCGCGATGTCCGCGCCGGTGCTGTGGTCGGTGCCGGGCGACGTGGCCGACCATGTCGAGTTGCGCTCGGGCCGGCGGCTGGCGGGCCTGTCGGCCAGCACCATCGCTTTTGCCGGCAAGCTGGGCATCGGCCTGGCCAGCCTGGCGGTGGGCGCGGTGCTCGGCCTGGTGGGCTACCGGCCCGATGCGGTGCAGACGCCGGAGGCCCGCCAGGGCATCGTCGCGATGATGAGCCTGCTGCCGATGTGCGGCTTCATCGTGGCCGGCCTGATCATCGCGCGCTCGCCGATCGGCCGCGCGCAGCTCGACGATCTGGCGCAACGCCTGCACGCACAGCGGCAGGCGGCGCTGGTGGCTCCGGCGGCTGCCACGGCCGCGGCTTCGGCTTAGCGCGTCTCGCGGCGGAGGGTGCTGGCGCAGCGATGTGCTGGCGCCTTGGTGGCGCGCGACCGCTGGCGCGGCACGGGCGGAGATGCAATGGCAAGTCCCGTGGCCCAGGAATTCACGCTTGCGTAATCATAGCACCTAGTGCTATATACTCGGAATGGAAACGGGAGTGGCGATCTACATGACCCGGTGGTTCGACCGCTGGGCGCGCAAGCAGGGCTTGAGCAGGCTCAGCCTTTGCGCCGCCGTTCGCGAAATGACGCAGGGGCTGTATGAAGCCGATCTCGGCGGCGGCCTGTTCAAGAAGCGGATCGGGCGACGCGGGCAGGGGAAGAGCGGCGGCTTTCGGACGCTGGTTGCGACGAACAAGGGGAACCGCTGGGTCTTCGTGTTCGGCTTCCCGAAGAACGAACGCAGCAACATCGACCAGGACGAAGCCGAAGCCTTGAAGACATTGGCGGCGCACCTGCTGTCGCTGACACCGCAGGCGATTGACAAGGCACAGCGTGCCGGTGAGTTGATGGAGGTAGATTGCGATGCGCAAGACGAAATCACCCATTCTTGACGCCGTGCGCGAGACGGCCAGAGGCCTGCACCAGGCCGGCGTGATGGACCAGCTCACGCTGCGCCGATTCGACCAGTTGTGCCTGCCGCCGGTCGAGCCTCTGGAACCTGCGCAGATCAAGCACATCCGCGAAAGCACGCGGGTCAGCCAGGCCGTGTTTGCCCGGCTGCTGAACACCAGCCTATCGACAGTGCAGAAGTGGGAGATTGGGCAGAAGAAGCCGACCGGCACCGCCCTCAAGCTGCTGCACCTCGTGCAAAAGCGCGGTCTCGAAGTCGTCGCCTGAGCGCAGGCGCGTCAATTCAAGACCGCGCGGCGTCGGGTCCAGCGCAGGCCCTGCGGCAAAGCAGCAACAGCGCGGCGCGCTCACCAGACAAGTGAGAAAGACGGCCTAGTGCAGTGTTCCACGCTGTGCAGCACATAAAACCGTGTCTTTGCCGCCCTGGCGTCGTTGCAAATCCTCGCGATGCCTACGGGCATCGCTGTGGTTTGCGCCTAGCCAGGACGCCAAATCCACCGGTTTTCTTAAGTGCCGCACAGCGTGGAACACTGCACTAGAAGCGCGCATCCGCCAGGCCGCAGAAGGCGTCCACCGGCTGCCCGCCGACGAAGGGCGTTTCGCCGACAAGGCAGCGCAGCAGCGCGCGTTGCACCGGCGCGATCGCGCTGTAGGCGTTGATGTAGGCCGGCACGCGCGGCGCATCGGCCAGGTGGTAGGGGTGGCCGAACGACACCATCAGCGTCGGCATCGCGTGCCAGTGGCGCGCCATCGCCGACATCATGTCGCCGTGCAGTTGCGTCCAGTCCAGGTACAGGCGCGACAGCGTCAGCATCGACTCCTGGCGCAGCACGTAGAGCAGCAGGTCGGCGTCCTGCGGCGTGGTCTGCGCCATCGGCACGCCCGCGTCGTGCAGCCGCGGCTCGAAGCCACGCTCGCGCAGGCCGCTCAGCAGCGGTTCGAGCGAGGCCGCCTCGCTGCCCGGCACCTGCACGCGCTGGCGGTCGGCCACCACCAGCACGCGGCGGTGGCGCTGCGGCGTGATCGGCAGCAGGCCGTGCACGTCTTTCACCAGCGTGATCGAGCGCTGCGCCACGTGCTCTGCCAGCGCCTGGTGGGCCGGCGCTGCGAAGGTGGCACTGGCCTGCTGCCACGGCGGCAGCCGTTCGTCCGGCGCCTGCCTGTGCAGGCCGAGCGCTGCCTTGAGCCCGAGCACGCGCAGCAGCGCCTGCTCCACGCGTGCCTCGCTCAGCCTGCCGTCGCGCACCGCGGCGTGCAGCAAGGCCAGGTCGCGCTCGGGGTGGCGCGAGAACAGGAACACGTCGCAGCCGTTGGCGATGACCTCCGGCACGTACTGCTCGGGCGCGGCCCACGACGTCAGGCCGCCCATGCCGGTGGCGTCGGAGACGATCACGCCGTTGAAGCCCAGCCGGCCGCGCAGCAGCCCGATGTTCAGCGCGGCCGACACGCTGGCCGGTCGGTACCACTCGCGCTCCTGCGCACCGGGCTGAAGGTGGCGGGCCCAGGCGGGCTGCGCGATGTGGGCCGACATCACGCTCATCACGCCGGCGCCTATCAGCGCCCGGTAGAGGCGGCCGAAGCTGGCCTCCCAGGCGCCGATGTCCAGCGGGTTGGTGGTGGTGACGAGGTGCTGGTCGCGCGCGTCGAAGCCCTCGCCGGGCCAGTGCTTGGCGGTGGCCGCAATGCCGGCGGCCTGCATCGCCTGCACATGGGCGACGGCCTGCGCCTCGATGGCTACCAGGTCGGTGCCGAAGGAGCGCGTGCCGACGATGGCGCTCTGCCACGCCTGGTTGATGTCGATCACCGGCGAGAACGACCATGCGATGCCGAGCGCCCGCCCTTCCGCGGCGATGGCCCGCGTGACCTCGCGCGAGGCGTCCAGATCGGCCACCGCGGCCAGGCCCAGCGGGTTGGGCATGGCCGTGCCGAAGGGCAGGCCGTAGGCGCCGCCTTCCAGGTCGGCGGTGACGATCATCGGCACGCCTTCGGTCGCCAGCGCGCGCTGCGACAAGGCCCACGCGGCATGCGCGTCGGTGCCGGCAAAGCGGTGCACGCCGCCCGGGCGCATGGCGAGTACCGCCGCGCCGCCGTCGTCTGCCACGTCGCGCAGCGCCAGCACGAAGAGCTGGCGCAGCCGCTCGTCCAGCGACAGGCTGTCGCATGTCTTGCGCACCCAGGCGATGGCTGTCTCGTCGAGGTGGAAAGGCGCGAGCGCCAGGTGTTGCAGCGTCATGCGGGCACCATAGCGCCGCACCGGCGCGGGCAGCAGCGGAGATGCCCGCGGCGGCCGGCCGCGATGGCGGCCGCCGCGGCCATGCCAAGCAACGCAGGCGCACGGGGCTTTCCCGGATTCCATGCCTGCGCCGCGCGGCGGCGCGCCAGCCGCCGGGCCACAGCCGCAGGCGAAGTAAGCGCCGCTGATGTTGTGCATCAGCCGGGCCGGCTTGCAGGCTGCGACCGGCGCGCCTACAGTGGCCCGCTGCTGCCCCACCGTGAAGCCTGATCGATGACAACATCCGTCCCCGTCGCCCCGTTCCCCTCGTGGGATGAAGCCCGCGCCGCTGCGCTGAACGAGCCACAGCGCCTGCTCTACCGCTCCAATCTGCTGGGCTCCGACCTGCGCATCACCAATTACGGCGGCGGCAACACCTCTGCCAAGCTGTTGCAGCCCGACCCGCTGACCGGCCAGCGCGTCGAGGTGCTGTGGGTCAAGGGCTCGGGCGGCGACCTCGGGTCGATGCAGCTCGACGGCTTTGCCACGCTGGCGATGGACAAGCTGCGTTCGCTGGGCGGGCTGTACCGCGGTGTCGCGCACGAAGACGAGATGGTCGGCCTGCTGCCGCACTGCACCTTCGGCCTCAACCCGCGCGCTGCCTCCATCGACACGCCGCTGCATGCCAGCCTGCCCTTCAAGCATGTCGATCACATGCACCCCGACGCGGTGATCGCCATCGCAGCGATGGCCGACTCCGAGCGCATCACGCAGCAGGTCTTCGGCGGCAGCGTCGGCTGGCTGCCGTGGCTGCGGCCGGGCTACGAGCTGGGCCGCCGGCTGGGCGAGCATGTGCGCCAGCACCCCGAGTTGCGCGGCATCGTGCTGGCCGGCCACGGCCTCTTCAGTTGGGGCGAGACCGGGCGCGCCTGCTACGAGAACACGGTGGGCCTGATCGCGCAGGCGCAGGCCTGGCTGGCAGGCGAGCGCGCTGCCCGCGGGCTGCCTGCCTTCGGCGGCGCCGTGCGTGATGCGCTGCCCGCGGACGAGCGCAACGCCGTGCTGGCCACGCTGCTGCCGGTGCTGCGCGGGCTGGCTTCGGCAGGCGCCCAGGCCGGCGGCAAGCTGCTGCACCTAAACACCTCGCCCGCGGTGCTGGAGTTCGTCAACGGCGCGCAGTTCGAGCGGCTCGCCGCGCTGGGCACCTCGTGCCCGGACCACTTTCTGCGCACCAAGATCAGGCCGCTGGTGCTGCCGGAGGCCGCTTATCGCCTGCAGGGCGAGGCGCTGGCCACGCGCCTGGGCGGCTTGCTGGCCGACTACCGGCAGGCCTACGCCGCCTACCATGCACGCTGCAAGCGCCCCGACAGCCCGGCCCTGCGCGACGCCAACCCGGTGGTGGTGCTGCTGCCCGGCATCGGCATGGTGACGATGGCGCGCGACAAGGCCACCGCGCGCATCGCAGGCGAGTTCTACGTCAACGCGATCAACGTGATGCGCGACGCCGATGCCATCGACAGCTACATCGGCCTGCCCGAACAGGAAGCCTTCGACATCGAGTACTGGCTTCTCGAAGAAGCCAAGCTGCAACGCATGCCGCGGCCGAAGGCGATGGTCGGCAAGGTGGCGCTGGTGACGGGCGGGGCCGGTGGCATCGGCCAGGCGATTGCTCGCCGCATGCTGGCCGAAGGCGGCTGCGTGGTGCTGGCCGACATCGACAGCGAAGCGCTGGCCGAGGCCGTTGGCACGCTGGCCCGTGCCCATGGCAGCGACCACGTGCGCGGCGTGCGCTGCGACGTGACCGACGAAGCCAGCGTGCTGGCCGCCTTCGCGCAGGCGACGCTGGAGTACGGTGGCGTCGATGTGCTGGTGAGCAATGCAGGCATCGCGTCTGCATCGCCGCTGGAGGACACCAGCCTGGCGCTGTGGAACCACAACCAGGCGGTGCTGGCGACCGGCTACTTCCTGGTCGGCCGCCAGGCCTTCCGGCTGATGAAGGCGCAGGGCACCGGCGGCAGCATCGTCGTCATCGGCAGCAAGAACGGCATGGTGGCCAGCAACCAGGCAGTGGCCTATTGCGCTGCCAAGGCGGCCGAGATCCAGCTGTCGCGCAGCTTCGCGCTGGAGGGTGCGCCGCTGGGCATCCGCTCCAACGTGGTCAACCCCGACGCGGTGATCCGCGGCTCCAAGATCTGGAGCGGCACCTGGAGCGACGAGCGCGCCGCTGCCAACCGCATCAGCAAGGACGAGCTGGAAGGCTTCTACCGTGATCGCTCGATGCTCAAGCGCAGCGTCTTTCCGGAAGACATCGCCGAGGCGGCGTACTTCTTCGCCGCCGAGCATCTGTCGGCCAAGTGCACCGGCAACATCGTCAACGTCGATGCGGGCAACCTGGCTTCGTTCACGCGCTGAAGGGGAAGATCATGGCCAAGCCGCTCATCGACGATGCGCTGATCCAGGCGCACAACGCGCGCAGCGCCGCCACCCTGCGGCGTGACCTCGACACGCTGGGCGAACAGCTTTCGCGCCGCGGCATCGACATCGACGCGGTGCGCGCGCAGGTGGCGGCATTCGGCGTCGCCATTCCGAGCTGGGGCGTGGGGACGGGCGGCACGCGCTTCGCGCGCTTCCCCGGCCCCGGCGAGCCGCGCCATGTCTTCGACAAGCTGGACGACTGCGCGGTGGTGCAGCAACTCGCGCGGGCCACGCCCACCGTGTCACTGCACATCCCCTGGGACCGGTGCAGTGACTATGCCGAACTGCGGCAGGCCGCGGCAGCGCGTGGCCTGGGCTTCGACGCCATCAACTCCAACACCTTCAGCGACCAGCCCGGCCAGCCGCAGTCGTACAAGTTCGGCAGCCTGAGCCACACCGACGCCGCGGTGCGCGCGCAGGCGGTGGAGCACAACCTGGAGTGCATCGCCATCGGCCAGCAGCTCGGCAGCCGCGCGCTGACGGTGTGGGTCGGCGACGGCAGCAACTTCCCCGGCCAGCAGCACTTCCGGCGCGCCTTCGAGCGCTATCTCGACAGCACCCGTAGCATCTATGCCGCGCTGCCCGACGGCTGGCGTTTGTTCATCGAGCACAAGCTCTGCGAGCCGGCCTTCTACGCGACGGTGATCCAGGACTGGGGCTCCAGCCTTCAGGCCGCCACCGCCCTGGGCCCGCGCGCGCACTGCCTGGTGGACCTGGGCCACCACGCGCCCAACGTCAACATCGAGATGATCGTCGCGCGCTTGATCGCTGCCGGCCGGCTGGCCGGCTTCCACTTCAACGACAGCAAGTACGGGGACGACGATCTGGACGCCGGCAGCATTGCGCCGTACCGGCTGTTCCTGGTCTTCAACGAGCTGGCCGCGGCGGCGCATGAAGGCCTGGCCTTCGAGCCTGCCTACATGCTGGACCAGTCGCACAACGTCACCGACCCCATCGAAAGCCTGATGCTCAGCGCCGGTGCGGTGCAGCGCAGCCACGCACAGGCGCTGCTGGTGGACCGGGCCGCGCTGGACGCAGCGCAAGACGGCAACGATGCGCTGGCCGCCACGCAGATCTTGAAGCGCGCCTTCGAAACCGATGTCGGCCCGCTGCTTCAGCGCGTGCGTGTGGATGCCGGCGGCGCCGCGGACCCGCTGGCCGCCTACCGCGCCAGCGGCTGGCGCGCCCGCGTGGCGGCCGAGCGGCCGGCGGTGCGCAGCGGCGGCGGCGGCGGCGGCATCGTCTGACGCTGCCAGAGCCGGGAGCGCTGCGCGTGGGCCTGCTGGCAGCACCAGCCACGCCGCTGTGCGCGGTGCTCGATGTCGGCAAGACGCACCTCAAGCTGCTGTTGATCGACGCGCAAGGCCAGCCCGTCGCAGAGCGCCGGCAGCGCAATGCGCCGGTGTGGGCGCCCCAGGGCTATCTGGCATTGGATACCGCAGGCACCGGCGACTGGGTCTGCGACGCGCTGGCCGGGCTGGGCGCGCTGCGCGGGCGAATCACCCGCCTGATCACCACCACCCACGGCGCGGCCTTCGCGGCGCTGAAGGGCGACGCGCTGGCGCTGCCGGTGCCCGACTACGAGTTCGAGGGCTTCGACGCGGCGCTGGCGCCGCAGCATGGGCAGTACGCGCCCGATGCTTTCGAACACACGCTGAGCCCGCGCCTGCCCTGCGGCCTGAACGCAGCGACGCAGTTCGACTGGCTGGCCCGCCATGCAGGCGCGGAGTTCGACGCCGCCGACACGCTGCTGCCTTATCCGCAGTACTGGGCCTGGTGGGCATGCGGCACGCGGGCCAGCGAGCTGTCGTCGCTGGGCTGCCACACGCAGCTCTGGCGGCCGCGCGAGCAGCGCTTCTCCGATCTGGCGCAACGCCGCGGCTGGGCGCAGCGCTTCGCGCCACTGCGGCCGGCCTGGCAGGTGCTGGGCACGCTGCGGCCCGCGCTGGCGCGCAGGCTGGGCCTGAGCGAGGCGGTGCAGGTGCACGGCGGTGTGCATGACAGCAACGCCTGCCTGGCCAGCCACCTGCGCGCCACACCGGCGCTGACCCTGGTGTCCACCGGCACCTGGACGGTGGTGATGGCCCCTGGCGCCGACCCCGCGGCCGTCGATGGCACGCCCGACCTGCTGGCCGGCGTGGCGGTGGATGGCGACGTGGTGCCCACCGGGCGCTTCATGGGCGGGCGCGAGCTGCAGGTGCTGCTGCACGGTGCCGACCCGGCCGCGGCCGACCCTGCTGCGCTGGCCGGCCTGCTGGGCAGGCAGGTGATGGCGCTGCCGGCCTTCGTCTCGCAAGGCGGCCCGTTTGCGGCCAGCACCGGCTGCGTCACCGAGCGCGGCGCGCCGGTGGACTGGCGGCCTTGGCCCGCCGCGCAGCGCGCGGCGCTGGCCCAGCTCTACGCAGCCGACGTCACGGCCTGGCTGGTGCAGCGGCTTCGCGGCGCCGGGCCGGTGATCGTCGAAGGGCCTTGCGCCGACAGCCCCGTGTTCCTCCAGGCGCTGGATGCAGTGCTGGGGCCGGGGCGTGTGTGCACTGGCGGCAGCGCGATGGAAGGCACGGCGCACGGCGCCTGGCTGCTGACGCGCTGGGACACCAGCGCGCCCGCCGCGCGCCACGTGTCGGTGCAGGGCAGCCCGCTGGCCGGAGCGATCCTGCGCCACCACCAGCGCTGGAGCTTGCTGGCCGACGCGCGCGTCAGTCCGCCGGTGAGCTGACCTGGCACTGCGTCAGCCGCGCGCCGTGCTCCACGACGAAGTCGCGAAACGCTGCATAGACGCCGCTGGGCGGCGTGTCGCGCCGGTGGATCAGGCACCAGTCCAGCAGCTTGGGCATGTCCACCACGTCGAGCACGACCATGCGCCCGGCAGCCAGTTCGGTCTGGAAGGCATGGGCCGACAAAAAGCTGATGCCCATGCCGGCCATCACCGCCTGCTTGACGGTCTCGTTGCCCTGCAATTCCAGCGTCACGTTGACGCGCAGCGAGCGCGATTGCAGCAGGTGCTCCAGGAACTGCCGCGTGGCCGCGCCGGCCTCGCGATAGACGAAGGGCTCGCTGCGCAATTCCTCCCACTCGATGCGCCGCCGCCGCGCCAGCGGATGCCCGGCCGCGGCGACGATGCAATGCGGGTGCCTTGCAAAGGCAATCGCCTCGACGTCGGCCTCTGACGGCGGATACCCGGTGATGGCCATGTCCAGCCGGTGCTCGGCCAGCATCGCCAGGATGTCCTCGCGCTGCTCCAGCAGCAGCTTCATCCGCACGTCGGGGTGGCGGCTGCGGAACTCGGTCATCAGCCAGGGCGCGAAGTAGTGCGCGGTGGACACCACGCCCAGCCGCAACTGCCCGTGCAGCGCGCCCTGAAGGCCCGCCAGGCCTTCTTCTGCGGCCCGCACCTGGCCGAGGATGGCGCGCGTGTGCGCCAGCAGCACGCGGCCTGCGTCGGTCAGCACCAGGGGCCGGGCCTGCTTGCTGATCAGCTCGACGCCGATCTCTTCTTCGAGCTGGCGCATCTGCATCGACACCGCCGGCTGCGTGACGTTCAGCGCTTCGGCGGCACGCGAAAAGCTGGAGTGCGTGG
This sequence comes from uncultured Rubrivivax sp., assembly GCA_964244245.1. Lineage (GTDB taxonomy): Bacteria > Pseudomonadota > Gammaproteobacteria > Burkholderiales > Burkholderiaceae_C > Rubrivivax. The sequence goes on from CAXTHW010000002.1 coordinate 122,025, forward strand.
CAACGGCCTCGAAGGTGCGCAGCCCGCGCAGGGTGAGATTTTTCACGGCGACGAGCGTAGCACCGGGTGGGCGCGGGCCGGGCCGATGTACGGCGCCCGGCCGCGCTGAAAGGGCGGGTCACCCCCCAAGTTCGACACCGCGGCATGGCGCTGCAAGCGGCCATCGGTAGGTCAGCGGTCAGACGGCTGCACGCACGCTGAAGGCCCCGCAACCCACAGGAGACTTCCATGTCCCGCATCTCGAAACTGACGCTGTCGCTGCTGGCCCTTGGTGCCATCGGCGCCGGCAGCCCCGCCGTCGCAGGCGAGTACAAGTACTGGTACTTCGACCCCGACTTCGGTCATTCCGTCGGGCAGCTCACCAACGGCAATGCCGCGATCAATGCGCTGGCCTGGGCCTGCGCCCGGCGCTTCTTCGACGGTGCCGAGCTGCAATGGATCGGCGACGACGCGGTCGGCATCGCGCCGAACAACGGCGGCCAGGAGATCAACAACAGCTTCAACGTCCACTTCGGCACCGGCCCGGGCTGCAAGGCTCTGCCGTTGATGGAGAACCACCCGGCGGCAACGCCCATCGGCCCGCGCCCGGGCACGCACTGGGTCGTCATCGACCCCGACGCCGGCAGCTACTGGGTCGATAAGAACGGCAGTTGGCCGGCCTGCAACTGCGTGGCGCCGGTCGGCTTCAAGGCGCTCAGCCTGGACATCCGCTGGCCTGCGCTGGACCGCGTGTTCAGCGCGCAGTTCGACCGCACGTCACCGGCCAGCGGCAGCCCGCGTGCGATCAACATCGCCGCACTGAGCGCGCCGCTGGCGGAGCTGCAGCGCGCGGTGGCCAGCGAGGTCAGCCAGCGCCGCCTGAAGACGCTGCCGACACTGGAAAGCGCCGTCCGGCAACTGGAGGATCTGGCCTTGTCGTCGCTGGCCCAGGCGGCCACGCTGGTGGAGCAATGCCGTGTCTCGCAAGACCGCGGCGCGGTCGGCGACGCCTACAAGGCCTGCGACCGCGCGCGCCGCTCGGCCTTGCTGGCGCGGCAGGCGATGAAGACGGTGGTCGAAGAGATGCATTGAAGCCAGGCTGCCGGCGCTTACTGCGCCCGGGCGCGCCAGCGTGCGGGCGTGCCCCGGGGCAGGGCGGCGGTTGACGCGGCGCCGCCCCGTCCGGGACACTGCGGCCATGACCTCGGCCGCCACCGCAGCACCGCCCGGCGCGCCGCCGGTGCTTGCCGAGCGGGCTCTGGCGGCGGCCTCGCCGGCGCTGCTGGCGCAGCCGGCGCTGTGGTCGTCGCTGTGCCTGCCACAAGGCGCGCCGCCCGACCCGTCGGCAGCACCCTGGACGGCGTACTGGGCCACCCGGCTGGACGCAGCGCTCGACCCCGCCGCGGCCCGCGCGCGCCTCGAAGCCGCCCTCGGCGGCATGCTCCAGTGTGGCGACCGCACCGGCGCGCTGGCCTGCACCGCCGCCATCATCGAAGGCTTCTACGTCGATGAAGGCACGCTCGACCCGCTGGACCACTGGATCATGGTGCTGGAGCAGCAACTGCCGGCCGACGGTGCCTGGCCATCACTCGACCTGGAAGTGCATGTGATGGCCTGCGGCGTGGGCGTGCTGCTGCGTGCGCCGCAGCACCCGCTGCTGGCGCGCTGGGCAGAGCGCGGCGCGACGCTGGTGCGGCAGGTCAAACCCGGCGCCGGGCGGCTGAAGCTGGCCACCTTTCTGGCGCAGTACCACTTCTGGCGCGGCGAGTTCGGCCGCACCGCGTTGATCGTGGACCAGCTTCCCGGGCTGGACATCGCCGGCCTGTTGCCGGCCGAGGCGCTGGTGTGGCTGGAGACGGTGGCCAACTACGCGCGCTGCGCCGCGCAGCCAGAGCGGGGCCGTGAAGCCATCGCCAAGGCGCTGCAGTTGCTGCAACAGCACGGGCTGAAGCACCACGCCTACGCGTTGCACGCGCATGGCGCGTCGCTGGCGCTGGCCGCCGGCGACCCCGACGGCGCGCAAACCCACCTCGACGCGATGCGCCCGGTGCTGGACGGCGGCCCGCAGGCCGACCAGACGCACTACTGGCACTTCCAGGCCGGGCTGGCGCTCGCCCGCGGCGACACCGCCAGAGCGGTGGCACTGGCGCGCTCGGCGCTGCAGAACGCAGGCGAGATCGGCGGCCCGTTCCGCAGCGCGATGCAGGCGCTGAGCCTGGCGCAGGCGCTGCTGCGTGCCGGCGAGCCGGGCGAGGCGCTGGCGCACGCAGACCGCGCGCTGGCCGCGGCACATGGCATCGGCGCTGCGCTGGTGGTGTTCACCGCCACGCTGATGCGCGCCGCTGCGCTGTTGCGGCTGCACCATGCCGACGCCGACGCGGCGCTCCGCGACGGCTGGGCCGAAGGCGCAAGGCGCGAGTTCGCGGTCACTGCATCGTGGTGGCTGCCCGAGGTGATGGCCGAGCTGGCGCAGGCCGCGCTTGCGCGCCAGATCGAGCCGGCCTACGTGCGCCGCTTCGTCCGCCGCCATGCGCTGCCTGGCCCGCACACCGCGCAGGCCGACTGGCCCTGGCCGCTGGTGTTGCGCGCCTTCGGCCCGTTCGAGGCGCTGCTGCTCGACCAGCCGTTGACGCGCGCCAGCGGCAAGACCGCGCACCGCCCGCTGGACCTGCTGCGTGCGCTGCTGGCGCAAGGTGCAGGCGGGCTGCCGGTGGCCACCGCGATGCAGTGGCTGTGGCCCGAGGCCGACGCCGCCGCGCAGCGCAAGTCCTTCGACGTGGCGCTGCTGCGCCTGCGCCGCATGCTCGGCGACGCCCGGCTGCTGGACCTGCAAGGCGGCCGCCTGCACCTCGACGCACGCTGGTGCTGGAGCGACGTCGGCGCGCTGCATGCGCTGCTGCAGGACATCGGCGCGGCGCACGGCGCCACGCTGGCGCAGTTGCAGGACTGGGGGCGCCGGCTGCTCGGCCTGATGCGCGGGCCCTTCCTGGCCGGTGAAGACGCCGACTGGGTGCGCGCCGCGCGCGAGAAGAACCGGCGCCGCTTCGTCGTCGCCGTGGCGCAGCTCGCAGAGCGCATCGAGCCGCTGGACGCGCCTGCCGCGCAGCGCCTGTACGAGCGCGCGCTGGACGTGGACCCGCTGGCCGAGTCACTCAGCCGGCGCCTGATGCGGCTGCACGCGGCACGCGGCGACCGCGCCGAAGCGCTGCGTGTCTGGCGCGCCTGCCGCACGATGCTGTGGGTGGCCGAAGGCATGGAGCCGGCACGCGAGACCCGCGCGCTGGCGGCCGAACTGGATCTGGCCGACACGTCCTGATCCCTTGCGCTGAAAGCAGGCCCCCTACGATGAGGGCAGGGGATTGGCCATCGGTAGGACATCGGTGGCAATGCAGGCGCCAAGCTGGCTGCCCAGCATTCCAACGACGGAGATCCCCATGCCGAGCCCCATCACCGCCCGCGCCCTGCGCCGCACAGTCTTCCGGCTCCTGCCTGCTGCCGCAGCGCTGGCGGCCACGCCGCTGGCTGCCCAGGCCACGCCCGACTTCACGATCCCGGCCGTCGTCTGCGTGCCGGGGGACACGGTGTCGATGGATGCCGAGAACAAGCCGCTGACGGCCGGCGTGGTGCGCAAGGAAGGGCGCAACACGCCACCGCGCATGTACTTCTGCCCGGTGTTCAACCCCGACTTCACCGCCGCGCAGCCGACATGGCGCAACCTGCGGCTGACCTATGCCGACAACTCGGGCAGCAAGGGCAACGTCAGCGTGCGCCTGTTCGCCAAGAGCCGCGCCAAGCTGGCCATCGACCCGCCGCTGGGCACCACGTTCAAGCTGGCGCAGCTGTACAGCCTGCCGGCCCCGGCGGTCAACACCGTCTCGGTGGCGCTGCCCGGCGCGCTGGACTTCCACAGATTTAGCTACTGGCTGGTGCTGGACATCACCTCACCCAGCGGCCTGACCTCGGTGGTGGACGTGCATGACATGCAACTGACCGATTGAGGCGGCAGCACCATGTGTCCGCCTCGCGTCGCTCGGCCCTGAGTGGCCGCGCGGCGCCACACGCACAAGGCGCTTGACAGCCCCGCCACCGCCGCATAGATTTCGCCCCATTCCCGCCGGCAACATTGCCGGCTGCGGCAACACCGCCGCTTCCACACACGGGCTGCACAGCCCCCTGATTTGCGCACTGCGCGTCAGGGGGCTTTTTCGTTTTTGTTTCGGAGTTTTCGATGTCGCAGACAGCACAGCCACCGTCGGCCACGGGCCAGGGCGCCATCACCGTGGCGTGCGTGCAGATGCACCCGCGCGTTGGCGACAAGGCGGCCAACGTGGCGGCCAGCCTGGGCTGCATCGAGCGCGCGGCCGCCAGCGGCGCGCGGCTCATCGTGCTGCCCGAGCTGGCCAATTCCGGCTATGTGTTCGCCAGCCGTGAAGAAGCATTCGCGCTGGCCGAAGAGCTGCCGTCCGGCCCCACCTGCCAGGCCTGGATGGCCGCGGCAGCGCGGCTGGGCGTGACGCTGGTGGCCGGCATCGCCGAGCGTGAAGGCGACGCGCTGTACAACGCCGCCGCCGTCATCGGCCCCGGGGGCTACATCGGCAGCTTTCGCAAGGTGCACCTCTGGAACGCAGAGAACCTGTTCTTCGAACCAGGCAATCTCGGCTTCCCGGTGTTCCACACGCCGATCGGCCGCATCGGCGTGGCCATCTGCTACGACATCTGGTTCCCCGAGACATTCCGCCTTCAGGCGCTGAAGGGCGCGGACATCGTCTGCGTGCCGACCAACTGGGTGCCCATTCCCGGCCAGGCAGCGGGGCGCGAGGCGATGGCCACCGTGCTGGCGATGGCAGCGGCGCACAGCAATTCGATCTTCATCGCCTGCGCCGACCGCGTGGGCACCGAGCGCGGCCAGCCCTTCGAGGGCCAGAGCGTGATCGTCGGCTGCACCGGCTGGCCAGTGGCCGGGCCGGCCAGCCGCGAGCACGAAGAGATCGTGCTGGCCGAGGTCGATCTGGGCAGCGCGCGGCGCCTGCGCAACTGGAACGCCTTCAACCAGGTGCTGCGCGACCGCCGCACCGATGTGTACGACGAGATGCTGGGCTCGAAAGAGCAGCCCGGCTGGTATTGATCGCCATCCCTGTCCTGTCCCCACCCCAACCCGATCCACACGCAAAAGGAGTTTCAATGCACCGCTTCCCGCTTCATCACCTGGCCGCCGCGCTCGGTTTGTCCACCTTGTTCATCGCCGCCACGGCGCTGGCTGCCGACCCCATCCGCATCGGCGTGCCGGTGGGCTTGTCGGGCGCCAACAGCGTGGTCGCGCCGTCGGTCGTGCAGTCGGCCCAACTGGCCGTGGAAGAGATCAATGCCGCAGGCGGCATCCTCGGGCGCAAGGTCGAACTGGAAGTGGCAGACGACGGCTCGGGCGCCGTCGGCGCGCAGAAGGCCTTCGATTCGCTGATCTTCCAGAAGAAGGTCGATGTCCTGATCTCGATGGAGACCAGCGCCGCGCGCAACGCCGGCCTGCCCATCCTGGCGCGCGGCAAGGTGCCCTACATCTACACCTCGTTCTACGAGGGCCGCTCCTGCAGCCCGTGGATGTACGTCAACGCCTGGGTGCCGGAGCAGCAGGTGCCGCCCATCGTCGATCACTTCATGAAGGCCAAGTCGGCCAAGACCTTCTTCCTCGTCGGCAGTGACTACGCCTTCGGCCGCGGCATGCTCGAGTTCACGAAGAAGTACGCCGAAGGCAAGGGCGCCAAGGTGGTGGGCGAGGAATACCTGCCGATGGACGGCAGCGACTGGACGGCAGTGATCAGCAAGATCCGCGCGGCCAAGCCCGACGCGCTGGTGACCTCCACCGCGGGCGGGGCGCCCAACGTCACGCTGACCAAGCAGTTGCGCGCGGCCGGCATCAACATCCCCTACGGCAACCTGGCGGTGGACGAAGGCACGGCCAAGGGCATGGGTGCCGACGCGCAAGGCATCTTCATCTCTGCGTCTTACGTCACCGGCATCGACAGCGCGAAGAACAAGCAGTTCCTCGCCGCCATGGGCAAGAAGTTCGGCACCGAGCTGAAGACGCCGAACGACTTGTCGGTGCCGCAGTACGAGGCCGTCTATGCCTACAAGGCAGCGGTGGAAAGCGCCGGCAGCACCGATGCGGCGAAGGTCATTCCGGCGCTGGCCAAGGTGTCGTTCGACGGCCCGCGCGGCAACATCGCGATGTCCAGGCAACGCCATGCACCGCTGACGATGTACCTGGGCGAGGTGCAGGCCGATGGCGGCGTGAAGGTGATCGCGTCGTTCAAGGATGTCGATCCAGGCACCCAATGCCCCAACCTCAAGTGACCGGCCGCTGACCGGACCGAGGCGCGCCATGGCCCTGCTGCTCGACATCGTCACCACCACCGCAATCCTCTACGCGGTGGCGGCGGGGCTGCTGCTGATCTTCGGCGTGATGAAGATCATCAACTTCGCCCACGGCGCCTTCCTCACCATCGGCGCCTATGCCAGCCTGGTGGCGTCGCACCTGGGGCTGTCGCCCTGGGCCGGCCTGCCGCTGGCGCTGCTGGCCGGCGGCGTTGCCGGCATGGCCATCGAGTGGCTGATCGTGCGGCCGCTGTACAGCAGGCCGCTGGACGCCATCCTCGCCACCTGGGGGCTGGGCATCATCATCGGGCAGCTCATCACGCTGGGCTTCGGGCGCGAGGTGCAGTTCGTCGCCAGCCCGGTGCAGGGCACGGTGAACGTGCTGGGCACCGACTACTCCGCCTACCGGCTGCTGCTGGTGGGTGCGGCCTGCGCCATCGGCACCGGCATGGCCGCGCTGCTGACGCGCACCCGCTTCGGCCTGGTGACGCGCGCGGTGATCATGAACGAGCAGCTCGCGCGCGGCCTGGGCATCAACTCGGGTGCGGTGCGCTTTGCCACCTTCAGCGTCGGCGCGGCGCTGGGCAGCCTGGCCGGGGCGCTGATCACACCGTTGTCCAGCGTCGATCCCAACATGGGCATCCCCTGGCTCGTCAACGCCTTCATGCTGGTGATGGTGTCGGGCTCGTCGATGGCCAGCCTGCTGCTGGCCACGCTGGTCTTCGGCGCGGTGCAGGTGCTGCTGAGCACCTATGTCAGCCCGATCCTGGGCGGGCTGGCGATCGCGGTGCTGGCAGCCGTGACGCTGCGCATCCGGCCCAAGGGGTTTGCTGTATGACGCCCCCACCCGTAGCGCCTGCGGCGCTGCCGCCCAGAGGGGCAACGCCAGCGGCCCGGCACAGCCGGTTCCGCGGCGTTCGCCTGGGGCGTGGTGGCTTCCTCATGGCCTGTGGCGCTGCCGCCCTTGCGGTCGCCGTCGCGCCCTTGCTGCTGGACAGCTACACGCTGAGCATCCTCGTGCGGGCGATGTTCTTCGCGATGATGGCGCTCACGGTGGACGTGCTGTGGGGCTACACCGGCTACCTCACCTTCGGCCAGTCAGCCTTCTTCGGCGCCGGGGCCTATGCCGCCGGGCTGGTGTTCACGCATCTGGGCTTCAGCCCCGGGCTGGCGCTGCTGGCACTGGCAGCGGCGCTGTCGGCAGCCGCGCTGATTGCGCTGCTGACGGGCTGGCTGTCGTTCTATCACGGGGCCACGCCCTTGTATGCGTCGGTGATCTCGCTGGTGCTGCCCATCGTGATGACGCAGTTGCTGTTCTCCGGCGGCACCTTCACCGGGTCGAGTTCCGGCCTCACCGGCTACACCGCGTTCGAGCTGTCGCTGGAGGGCTGGTTCTGGTGGGCCGGCTTCGGGCTGCTGGCGCTCACCGCGCTGGCCTGGCGCTTCGTCCACAGCGACGCCGGCCGCCTGCTGCTGGCCACGCGCGACAACGAGCTGCGCTGCGCCTACCTGGGCATCAACACATCCACGCTGAAGATCGCGCTGCTCGTGGCCACCGCGATGGTGGCCAGCGTGGCGGGCTTCGGCTACGCCAGCTTCAGCGGCGTGGTGGCGCCGGAACTGGCGGGCTTCGTGTTCGGCACCGAGGTCATCATCTGGGTGGCGCTGGGCGGGCGCGGCACGCTGGTCGGGCCGGTGTTCGGCGCGCTGCTGATCGAGCTGGCCAGCGCCTACCTGGGCGGCAGCCTGCCCTATGTGTGGAAGCTGCTGCTGGGTGCGGCCTTCGTCGCCGTGATCGTGCTGCTGCCGCAGGGGCTGCTGCCTGCCTTGCTGGGCCGCTGGCGCGCGCGGGGCGACGCCGGCAGCGCAGCGCCGCCCCCGGTGCTGCTGCCTGCCGCGCCGCGCGCCGGCAGCGCGCAGCCGGTCAGCGAGGCCATCGCGCTCAGGGGCGTGGCCAGGCAGTTCGGCAGCCTGCGCGTGCTGGAGCACATCGACATCGTCGCCAGGCCGGGCGAGCTGGTCAGCCTGATCGGCCCCAACGGCGCCGGCAAGACCACGCTGATGAAGTGCATGAGCGACGGCGCCGAGCGCAGCGCCGGCAGCGTGCACATCGCCGGCCACGACATCCGCCGCGCGCCGCCCCACGTCTGCGTGCGGCACGGGCTGGGCCGCAAGTTCCAGACGGCCAACATCTTCGACACGCTGACCGTGGCCGAATGCCTGCGCATCGCGCGCGCCCGGCTCGACCGGCCTTCGCCATGGCGCCGCAGCAGCACGCTGGCGTTGCCGCCTTATGCACTGGCGGTGCTTCAGGTGACGCAGCTCGACCAGAAGCTGGCGACGCAGGCCCGCCACCTGTCGCACGGCGAGCAGCAGGCGCTGGAGCTGGCGATGGTGCTGGCGATGGAGCCGCGCGTGGTGCTGCTGGACGAGCCCACCGCCGGCCTGACGCTGGCCGAGCGCACGCAGATCGGCCAGGTGTTCACCGATCTGGCGCAACGCTTCGGCCTGTGCCTGCTGCTGGTGGAGCACGACATCGACTTCGTTCGAGAGATCTCCACCCGCATGGTCGTGTTGCACCAGGGCCGCATCGCGATGCAGGGCAGCGTACAGGAGGTGGTGGACTCGGCGCTGGTGCGCACCATCTATTCCGGTGCGCCCGGTGCGCCCGGTGCGCCTGGTGATGCGCAGGGCGCCGCATGACGGCCGCCGCGCTGGAGCTTCAGGCCGTCGCCAGCGGCTACGACGACGCGATGGTGCTGCGCGGCGTGTCGCTGAAGGTCGCGCAGGGCAGCATCACCGCGCTGCTGGGCAAGAACGGCATGGGCAAGACGACGGTGCTGAAGTCGGTGATGGGCTACCTGCCCAAGCGTGCCGGCGCGGTGTGCCTGTTCGGCCAGGACGTGAGCGCCTGGCCGGCGCACAAGGTGGCCCGCCAGCGGGTGGCCTACACCCCGCAGGAGCAGGCGCTGTTCGCCGAGCTGAGCATCCGCGATAACCTGCGGCTGGGCCTGGCCACCGACGCCGGCTTCGACACGCGCTTCGCCGCGGTGGTGGGGCACTTTCCCTTTCTCTCCGGCCGGCTGGCGCAACTGGCGGGCACGCTGTCGGGCGGCGAGCAGAAGATGCTGCTGGTGGCACGCGCGCTGATGGCGCGGCCGAGGCTGATCCTCATCGACGAGATCACCGAAGGGCTGCAGCCGTCGGTCGTCACGCGGCTGGCGGCAGCGCTGCGCAACGAACGCGACGCGCATGGCACGGCAATGCTGATCGTCGAGCAGAACGTCGGCTTCGCGCTTCAGGTGGCCGACCGTTACAGTGTGCTCAAGCGCGGCGAGATCGTGGCCGAAGGCGCTGCCGATGCGGCCGACGCAGCGCAGGTGATCCATCAGCAGCTTCGGGTGTGAAGCGCGCAGGAGGGCTTGATTGAACATCGACACCCAGGCACTGTCTGCGCGCCGGATGGCAGCGTCGATCGGCGCAGGTGAACTCTCGCCCGCAGCGCTGGCGCGGGCCACGCTGGCACGCATTGCCGCGGCCGACACCCTGCTGGGCGCCTTCGTCTGCACCCTCGCGCCCGACGATGCCGCGGCGCAGGCGCGGGCCTGCCGCGGGCCGCTGGCCGGCGTGCCGGTGGCCGTGAAGGACATCTTCGACACGCACGACCTGCCCACCGCCTACGGCAGCACCATCCATGGCGCACAGCCGGCCCGCTGCGACGCGGCTGCGGTGTCGGCGCTGCGCCGGGCCGGCGGCCTGGTCATCGGCAAGAGCACCACCACCGAGTTTGCGTATCTGCACCCCACCGCCACGCGCAACCCGCGCGCGCCGGGGCGCACACCGGGCGGGTCTTCGGCGGGCTCGGCAGCGGCGGTGGCGGCGGGGCTGGTGCCGCTGGCCATCGGCACGCAGACGGGTGGGTCCGTCGTCCGGCCCGCGTCGTATTGCGGCGTCGTCGGCTACAAGCCCAGCTTCGGCTGGTTGCCGACGGCGGGGCTGAAGTGCTTCTCGTGGTCGCTCGACACCGTGGGCCTGTTTGCACGCGACGTGGCCGACGTGGCCTGGTTTGCGCAAGCGCTGTGTGGCCGCGCGCTGGAGAGCGATGCGGCCGCGATGGCAAGGCCTTTCACGGTGGGCGTTCCGCTGGACTATCCCTGGGGCGCGCTGTCGGCCAGCGCCAGCAACGCCATCGCGCTGGGCTGCAATGCCCTGCGCACCTCCGGCGTCGAAGTCCGATCCTGCACGCTCGGGCCCTGGGCCGGCGCGGCGTTCGAGGCGCACACGGCGATCCAGGGCTTCGAGGCCTGGCGCTGCCTGCACCGCGAGTTCCAAGACCACGGCGCGCAGCTCTCAGCCATCTTGCGCAGCTATCTGCAAGGCGCCGCCGACATCTCCGCCAGCGCCTACGAGGCCGCGCAACAGGTGGCGGCGCAGGCCCGCACCGAAGCACAGGGCTGGATGCAGGGTTGCGACGCGCTGCTGACGCCCAGCGCACCCGACGAGGCGCCGCCGGGCCTGGGCAGCACCGGCCCCGCCACCTTCAACCGCGCGTGGACGCTGCTGGGCATGCCCTGCATCAGCGTGCCTGGCGCGCTGGGCGAGCATGGCGCGCCGATGGGCTTGCAGCTCATCGCGCCGCACGGTGCCGATGCGCCGCTGCTGGCGCTGGCGCAGCGGCTGCAACAGGCGCTCCATGCGCACTGAGCAGGCCGCCGGGGCCAGCGGGGCCGACCCGAGCTGGCGCGTCGGCGTGCTGTTCTCGCGCTCGGGCGTGATGTCGGTGTCGGAGACCGAGCACTTCCTGGGCACGGTGCTGGCCATCGAGCAGATCAACGCTGCCGGCGGCGTGCTCGGCCGGCAGATCGAGCCGGTGGCGCTGGACCCGCAGTCCGACCCCGAGGAATACCGCCGCCTGGCCGACCACCTGTTGCTGGAAGAAGGCATCAGCGTCATCTTCGGCTGCTCCACCTCGTCGGGCCGCAAGGCCGTGCTGCCGGCCATCGAGCGTCGCAACGGGCTGCTCTGGTATTGCTCGCTCTACGAGGGCTTCGAGTTCTCGCCCAACGTCATCTACACCGGCGCGGCGCCCAACCAGAACACGCTGCAACTGGCCGCCTGGCTGCTGCGCCACCATGGCCGGCGCTTCTGGCTGATCGGCTCGGACTACATCTATCCGCGCGAAACCAACCGCATCATGCGCGAGGTGGTGGAGCAGCACGGCGGCGAGATCATCGACGAGGTCTATCTGCCCTACGAAGCCGTCACCGGCAAGGTGAGCGCGGCCGTCAAGGCGATCCAGAAGGCGCAGCCCGACGTGGTGTTCTCCACGCTGGTGGGCCGCCCCGGCCGCGAGCTGTACCGCCTGTACCGGGAGCTGGGCACCGACCCGGCGAAGATTCCGATCGCAAGCCTCACCATGGTCGAAGGCGAGGTGCAGCAGGTGGGCGCCGCGCTGTGCCAGGGGCACATCACCGCGGCCACCTACTTCAGCGCGCTGGAAGGCAGCGCCAACACCCGCTTCGTGGCCGAAATGCGCGCACGATTCGGCGCGGGGACGGCGGTCAGCATGTGGGCCGAGGGCGCCTACAGCCAGGTGCTGTTGTTCGCCAAGGCGCTGGCCGCCACCGGCAGCCTGGACACGCAAAAGCTGGTGCAGGCTGCGTTGCAGGTGACGGTGGAAGCGCCTGCCGGCCCGCTGCGGCTGGACCCGGAGAACCAGCACGCCTGGCTGCGGCCGCGGATTGCCCGCGTCGGTGCCGGCGGCATGTTCGAGCTGCTGTGGCAGGCACACGCGCCGGTCAAGCCCGACCCCTACCTCACGACCGACGGCTTTGCCAGCTTCTGGCTGGACTGAGCGATGAGCAGCGGCATCCGCAAACTCTTCGACGAGCTGCGCGGCATCGAGGTGGCCGTGGTCCACCCCGCCGGCCCGGACTGCAACGTGCTGGTGGACCAGCTCAAGCGCATCGGCTGCAAGGTCAGCCCGCTGTGGCCTTGCCCGGCTGCGCTGCCGCCGCAGATCGCGGTGGTCTTTCTCTTCATCTCGTCAGAGCATGCCGGCAGCCGCTGGAGCGCGGCCGACTCCAGCGCCGCCGTCATCGCGCTGGTGGACTACGAAAGCCCCACCGTGCTGAAAGGGCTGCTCGAAGTCAACGCCCATGCCGTGATCAGCAAACCCTTCCGCTCGACCGGGGTGCTGAGCACGCTGGTGCTGGCGCGGTCAGTGCACGGCTACGAACAGCGTTTGCTCAACAAGGTGAGCAAGCTGGAAGAAACACTGCGCTCGCGGCGCGTCATCGAGCGCGCCGTCAAGCTGCTGGCCGAGCGGCGCTCGGTCAGCGATGTCGAAGCCTACGACCACATCCGCCGCCAGGCCACCAACAAGCGCGTGTCCATCGTCGAGGTGGCGTCGATGATCATCAACGCCAGCGATGTGCTCGACGGCATGGGGCCGATCAACCGCTGAACGCGCAGGCGCAACGGTGGCCGCCTACACCGTGATCGCCATGCCCCGGTAGATGCGCGAGCGGTAGCGCGAGTCTTCTGCATCGGGCAGCGGCGCACCGGCCAGCAGCACGGCGCGGCCGAAGCGCCGCACTTCCTCCAGGTGCTCGCCCTGGTTGCGCGGCTCCTCGCTGCGGGCGCGGCGGGTCAGGTTGATCTGGTTCACCGGCACGTCGTGCACCAGCCGTTCGTTCTCGACCGCCAGCGTGGCGGTGAAGGCGTGCAGCGTGGTCTTGATGAAGTTGGCCATCGCGAAGCCGGCGCCGGTGGGGTCAGCGCCTGCCGGCACGTCGGGCGACACCAGCACGAGCTGGGTGCCGTCGATGAGGCTGGCCTTGCGCGCCACGCGGAACTGGTGCGTCAACTGGTCCTGCACGAGCTGCCGGAACTCGGCCGCGTCCAGCGTGGCCGCTGCATCGCCGCCTTGCAGCTTGGCCGGCAGCGGCGCAAACGGCGTGCTGACGATGGTGGCCGGGTAGCCATGCTGGCGCAGCGCGGCGTCGATGCCGGATTCGAGGTCGTCTCCCACCGCCGCGGTGTGCAGCAGGTCGGCCGGCACGTCGCGCAGCGCGGCGCGCAGCGCCACCGCACCGGCTTCGGTCTGCGTGAGAAGCACCACGCGGCCGACATGGCATTCGGTGACGAGCTGGCGCGCCGCTTCGGCCAGGTACTCGACCAGGTTCTCGCCGATCAGCCACACCGTGCGGCCACGCATCATCTCCAGCCGCTCGCGCTTGGCACTGCCGAACAGCTCGCGCTCGGTGATCGAGCGCTCCAGGCTCAGGCCGCCCGACGGCATGAAGGTCTCGCCGCTGACGGCGCGGTCGGCCAGGAAATAGACGGTGGCCAGCGCCACCTCGGTCTCGGTCGGCATCTTGCCCAGATGCAGCAGCGACAGCACGCCGTTGCGCACCTTGGCCGCTTCGTCCTGGATGCTCTTGGGCGGCAGATAGGGCTTGTCGTCGGGCGGGCTGCGCTTGAGCCAGGCGGTGTCCGGGCGCTGCTGCCAGGGCGTGTCGTCGAGCAGAAACCCGCCCAGCCGCAGCCTTGCCAGCAGCCGCCTTGCGATGCCGTCGCTGAGCAGATAGCTGCCCCAGGTGCAGGCGTCGCTGCGTTCCTTGTGGCAGGCCACGCCCAGCTCGCGCAGCTCGTGCGGTGCTTCTGAATCCATCGCCAGCAGCGCCACGTCGTTGGCGGCCAGGCGCTCCAGCATCGCGCCCACGCGCTGGCCGCGCCGCTGCGCCTTGACGATGGCGCCATGCACGGTGTTCAGGCGCTTGTTCTCCAGGATCAGCCGGCCGCGCCGCTCGAAGAGGCCGGGCCGCGTGCCCACGCCCTTCAGCCGCTCGCCTTCCACCGGGCCGGGCGCGATGGCGTTGATCTGCACCTCGGGGCCGAGGAAGCGCGCCAGGCTTTCCACCAGCGCGCGCTGGCCGGCCTTGCTCACGGCGTAGTCGCTGCGGTTGGGGTAGGCCACCGCCAGGTACTTCTCGCCGCCGAAGAAGCTGGACACGTTGAGGATGTAGCCGCTGCCCTGGGCCTTCATCAGCGGCAGCACCTCGTGCATCAGCGCGTAGTTGGAGACGAGGTTGGCGTCGAGCGTGGCATTCCACGACTGCACGCTCATATCGACGGCCATTTCCTCGGCGCCGGAGACGCCGGCGTTGTTGATCAGGTAGTCGATGCGGCCGTAGGCGGCCAGCGTGGCCTTCACCGCCGGTGCCAGCGTTTCGAGCTGGCCGACATCGACGCCGGGCAGGATGCGCACGCGGCGTTCTGCGCCCGAGTAGCCGATGTCCTCCAGCTCGCCGACGATGCGCTCGCGAATGACCTGCAGCTCGCTTTCACGGCGCGCCGCCAGCATCACCTTGGCGCCGCCCAACGCCAGCAGCCGCGCCACCGCGCCGCCGATGCCGGCCGAGCCGCCTGTGATCAGCGCCACCTTGCCGATGTGCAGGCCGGCCAGGTTTTCGGTGAAGCCCACCGTGGCGCGGCGCGCGCCGCTGGCCTCGACGATGCTGGCCGGCAGGTACAGGTTGACCTGGCGGATGCGCTGTTCCTTGAACAGCAGCCGCGCCGCATGGCCGGCGGTGAAAGGCAGGCCCTCGCCCTCGGTGTTGTCGTAGCGGACGATCTGGTTGCCCCACTCGCGGAACTGGCGGCGGTTGAGGCGCACATCGACCTCGCTCTCGTCGCGCCAGACGCGGATCAGCTCTTCGGTGGCCGAGCGCAGCAGCTTGGCCCAGGCGTTGGCGCCGCCGTCGCTGCCGTTGCTGACGAAGACGAAGCGCGGCTCCTGCGCCAGGTCGGTGCGGTTCTTCCAGTAGAGGCTGAGCTTGCGCGCCACCGCGATGGCGCCGCCCAGTTCTTCATCGACGAAGGCCTCCATGTCGGCATCGCTGGCGCCGTGCAGGTTGCCGGTGAAGCGGTCGGCGCTGTTCGCCGGCAGGATGATCGCGCCGGTGATCGGGCCGCCATGGTCTTCGGCCAGCGCCGCGTCCATCGTGGCGGGATCGACGCGGTCGAACACCCGCACGTCGATGCGCTGGTCGGCTCGGTGCTCGGCCAGGCGGTCACGCGCCAGCGCGCAGTCGGCCTCGCGGGCCAGCCCCAGGATCACATGCGCACCCACCTCGGCCTGCAGCCGGGCCAGGCCCACGGCGTCATCGACCTGGTCACCGGCAGCCACCAGCACCGTCTGGCCGTGGGCATCGACGGTGCGCATCGTCGGCCGGCTGACCCAGGTGCTGCGGCTTTCCTTGCGCACCCGCATGCCGTGCGTCACCTCGAAGTCATGGCCGTTGAAGGCCGCGGAATCGTCGCTGCCCAGAAAGACGCAGGTGAGGGCGACGTCACGCGGGACGGGAAAGTCCTTTTGCGGCGGCGCACCGTCGAACGGGCGCTGAAGCGTCATCAGGTCGAAGAACTCGCCCGCGGTCGCGCCCGGCTCGGCGCCCTTGAGCTGGTCCATCGTGGCAAAGACGCTGCGGATGCGCTCGCTGCGGATGGGCCCGGGGAACACCGTGTTGACGCGGATGCCGCGCTCGCCCAGTTCTTCGGCGAGCTGCTGCGACAGTGCGTTCAGCGCCGCCTTGGGCACCACGTAGGCGGTGCGGCCGTAGTACTGGGTGCGCGAGAAGATGGTGGAGACGTTGATGACCGAGGCGCCCGGTTGCAGCACCGGCGCCGCCGCGCGCAGCATGTTCCAGGACACACCAAGGATGTTGCGCATCGCCTGCGCCAGCGTCTCGGTGTCAGCGGCGCCTTCGGCACGCAGCGCGTCGAGTTCTTCGCCGGTCAGCGGCACCTTCTCCAGCGGCTGCCGCGGCCCGGCAGAGCCGGCGTTGTTGACCAGGATGTCCAGCCGGCCGTGGCGGGCGACGATCTCCGCGATGCCTCTGCGCACGCTTTCTGCGTCGGCCCCGTCCATCACCACCGCGTCGGCCTGCGTTGGGGGCACGCCGGTGTCGGTCAGCGCGGCGTCCAGCGCCGCGTCCAGCCGCGCCCGCGTGCGGCCGGACATTACCACCACCGCGCCCTGGCGCAGGTAGTGGCGCACGATCTCGCCGCCCAGGTTGCCGGCCGCGCCGGTGACCAGCGCCACCTTGCCGGCCAGGCGGCCCGCCTGCGGGCCTTGGGGTGCGCCAGCGGTGTCGGGTGTTGCGGTTTTCGTCTTGGGCATCTGGAATCTCCGGGGTCTTGGTGCTTTGCGCGGGCTTGCGCAGCGTCAGGCTCGCTCGCCGGCGGCCCAGGCTTCGAACAGCGCGTCGCGGCTGCGCAGGCCGGGGGCCGGCAGCGCGTGGTTGACGATGTAGTTGGCGCCCTGGTGCTTGTTGTCCCACATCGCCTGGTGCGCCGTGGGCAGCTCGTGCCAGGGCACGACGGTCGGCTCGGTGACGTCCAGCAAGCCGGCGGCCACCATGTCGTTCATCCGCGTCACCTCGTAGGCGTTGCACAAATGGGTGCCCAGGATGCTGGCGCCGGGCATCAGGATGCGGCGCTGCCGCGTCCACACCTGCGGCGCATAAAAGGCATAGCGGCGGCCGGCCATCTCTTCGCAATACACCACGCGGCCGGTGAAGGGCTTGACGAGTGCGGTGCTGACGCCCAGCGCGTCGTGGCCGGCGCGTTCGAGGATCAGGTCGGGCGCGCCGCGCGGGTTGTCGGGGCTGCGCAGCAGCGCACCCACCGCGGCGCCGAAGGGCTTGAGCGTGCGGTCCTGGAAATCACGCACGCCATGGCGGAAGGTCTCGATGTCGGCCTTGGCGTCGGCCAGCCGCGGCATCGTCTTCGGCCAGTCGAAGTTGGCCCCTTGCCGGCGGCGGATGTCTTCCAGCGACACCACGCCGGCCACTGCGTCCTCGAAGCCGAGCGACTGCACGAACTCGCGCTGCGCGTCGGTGGCGGTGGCCACCACCGTGCGTGCGCCGATGGCGCGCACGGCCTCGATCATCTCCAGCCCGGTGCTGTCCAGCAGCGCCGTGCTGCCGGGCCCGTAGTACAGCAGCACGGCCTCGCCGGCACGGGCGCCTGCGCGTTGCAGCATCGCCTCCGGCGACGCGGTGCCCGGCTTGCCGACGAAGGTGAGGTGGTAGCCCGACGAGGCGCCGTAGAAGGCCAGCGCGCCGCCTTCGGCGAGCAACTGGAAGCTGCGCGGGAAGGCGGTTTCTCCGGCATGCGAGACGGCGTAGTCGGCCAGCCGGCCGCCGTTTTGGCGCCGGTATTCGGCGAGCAAGGGCGCGCCGGCAGCCTCCCACGCGGCGGGGTCGTCTTCGGGCACCGGGGTGTAGAGCGCGGCAAAGCGCGCATCGCTGCGGTCGAGCGCGCCCACTGCGCCTTGCGTGGCGATGAAGTCGGCCCGCGCCTGGCTCGACACGCCGCCGGTGACGGCCAGGCCGGAGCGCGTGGCGCTCTTCAGCGCCTCCAGCCCGGTGCCGGTGGCTGCGCCTTCGACGTACAACGCCTTGCCCGGGGCGATCTTCAGCGTGGTGAACAGCGCCCGCACGATGGTGCCCAGGTTGAGGATGTAGGAGCCCGCCTGCTCCAGCGTCAGGTCTGGCGGCAGCGGGTGCAACTGCGGCGCCTGCGTGACGAGGAATTGCGCATGGCTCCCGGTGCGCGTTTCGTAGCCCTGGATCGAGAAGCCGACGTACATCGGGTCGCGCGCGGCCAGCGGGCTGAGCAGTTCCGTCTGCCCAGAATACACCGCCACCAGATCGCCCACCTTGATCCGGCCCTCGCGCTTGGCCTCGCTGCCCAGTGCTGCCACCAGTGCCACACCGCCCGAGCCGGTGACCTGCACGTCTTCCTCGTGGTTGTCGAACGGGGACACCGGGATGCCAGTGAGCGCCCAGATGTCGTTGAAGTTGACCTCCGACGCCAGCACATAGACCAGCGCCTCGTTGGGCTCCGGCGGCTCCACCGGCACGATCAGCTCGACCTCGCTCGCGCGCGGAGCGCCGAAGCGCGGCTCGCCCGTGGCCGGGTTTTTGGGCACGCCGAAGGCGTATTGCCAGGCCGGCAGCGGCGTGATGCCGGGGTAGAAGGGCGCACCGCGGGCCAGCAGCGCGCCTTCGGCCGTCTGCCCGGCGATCCACCCGGCATCGTCTGCCGCCAGTCTGACAGCGCCGCGGTGGATGGGCAGCGCCGGGCTCTGCTTGTCCATGAACTGCCTGATGCCGGTCTTGCCGCCTTCGGGGTCGATGACGGCCTGCGCGAAGAGTTCGGCTTCCACCGCCAGGCCGGCGTCCAGCCCTTGTTCCCAGCCGGTGCGGATGGCGTGCAGCGCACGGTCGCGCGCGCCGCCGCGGCCGGCCCAGGCCAGTTGCGCGTGCACCTGCTGAAGGTGGGCATCGGCCAGCGCCGCATCCAGCGACACGGCGGCGGGCTGGTTCCAGCGCAGCAGGCTGTCGTGGCGCTCGCGCAGCGCGCTGCCGAGTGCGCTGGTGCTGCCGGCGCCCTCTTGCAGATATTCGCGGATGCGTGCATGCGCCGCCGACAGCACGTCGGACGACGCGCCGGCCAGCTCGTCCACCACGCCCATCGCCAGTGCTTCGGTGCCGCCGATGTTGCGCCCGCCCAGGATCAGGTCCAGCGCGTCGCGCAGGCCCGCTTCGCCGCGGCGCGTGGCCAGCAGGCGCGGCAGCCGCTGCGTGCCGCCGTAGCCGGGCAGCAGGCGCAAACGGATCTCTGGCTGGCCGAAGCGCGCGGTGGGCTCGGCGATGCGCCAGTGGCAGGCCAGCGCGAACTCCATTCCGCCGCCGAGAGCGACGCCCTGGATCGCGGCGATGCAGGGCTTGCCCATGCGCTCGATCTTGCGAAAGGCCAGATGCGCGTTGTTCGGCAGCGCACGTGCTTCGTCCAGCGAGTGGATGTCTTCCAGCAGTTGCCGGATGTCGGCGCCGGCCACGAAGCTGGCCGTGCCCTGGCCGGTGAACACCACGGCGGCCACGTCATCGCGGCGCGACAGGTGCTCGACCACGACGGTCAGTTCGTCCAGCGCGCGTTCGTTCAGCGCGTTCACGGGCGGGTTGGTGACGGTGACGGTGGCCACCCGCTGCGCGCCGCTGGCCGTGGACACCGCGTTGTACTGCACCGTGAAGTAGCGGTAGCGCTCGAACATCTGCTGCTCGTCTGCGAGCTGCTGCTTGCGCTTCCACTCGCCGATGACGCGCTTGAGTTCATCGATGGACTCGGGGTTCTTCAGCGTCGATGCATCGCCCACCTCGGTGTCTTCCACCAGCGCGCGCACCATGCGCCGCATGTACTTGCCGCTGCGCGTCTCGGGGAACTGGCTGACCTCGATGAAGTCGCTCGGCACGGCCACCGCGCCTTTCTCGCTGCGCACCAGGTCGGCCAGGCGGCGGCGGTCGTCCTGCGTCAGCTTGCGGCCGGCGGCGGGCTTGACGAAGGCCAGCGGCGTGAGGCCTTTCTCGCGGTGCGGCGCGCCGACGACGATGACGTTGCCCACCGGGCTGTCCGGGTCCAGCGCCTTGTGGCGCAGGATGGCGCCTTCGATCTCTTCGGTGCCCATCCGGTGGCCGCTGACGTTGATGACGTCGTCGCTGCGGCCGTGCAGGCTGAAGCTGCCGTCCGGGTAGCTGACGGCAAAGTCGCCCTGGGTGTAGGCCCAGGCGCCGCGCCAGCGCTTCCAGTAGGTGCTGGCCCAGCGCTCGCCGTCGCCCTTCCAGCCCGGCTGCATGCGCAGGTGGCCGCCCTCCGTCTGGACGCGGAAGCCGCCCGCGTCGCCCCACACCGTGCGCGCCAGATAGGGGTAGGGCGCGGCGATGACGATCTCGCCCTTTTCGTCCAGCGCCGCGCGGCGCCAGGCCACGCCGCCGGCCGCCGGCTCGCGCTGCCACGGGGTGAAGGTGGCCTGCGTCACGGCGGCGTCTTCGACCCACACGTCGCCTGCAATCCACGGCAGCGGGTAGGTGTGGGCGTCTGCATGCAGCGGGAAGTCGGCGTTGCCGTAGAAGTGCGTCCAGACCATGCCGCCGTGTTCGGTGGCCCAGTAGCTGTTGATGTACTGCGGCGTCATCAAGTCCATGCCGAACTGCTGCACCGCGGGGCTGGTGGGCTCGGCGCAGAAGGTGGCCACGCGCAAGGAGCTGAGGTCGTATTGGCGAACGTCGCGCGCGTTTTGCGCGTCGGCCATGATGGTCTTGAGGAAGGTGACGCCGGCCTTGAAGATGCGCACCCGGTAGCGCTCGATCATCGACGCATAGCGCCCGGCATGCGGGAAGGTGGGCGCGCCTTCGCCCAGCACGCCGGTGCAGCGCGTGGTCATCGTCGCGCTCAGCATGTAGCTCTGGCCGGTGATCCAGCCGGGGTCGG
This sequence comes from uncultured Rubrivivax sp., assembly GCA_964244245.1. Classification (GTDB taxonomy): domain Bacteria; phylum Pseudomonadota; class Gammaproteobacteria; order Burkholderiales; family Burkholderiaceae_C; genus Rubrivivax. The sequence continues at coordinate 142,713 of CAXTHW010000002.1, forward strand.
CCACGACATAGACCACGTCGCCGGGCCGCGCGTCGAAGGCGACCTTCATCGTGTGCGCCACGCCGGCCGTGTAGCCGCCGTGGACGTGCACCACGCCCTTGGGTTTGCCGGTGGAGCCCGAGGTGTAGATGAAGAACAGCGGGTACTCGGCGTCCAGCGGCAACGGCGGGCTGCTCGCCCAGATGGCGCGCACGAAGTCGGCATCGGGCAGCGCGAGAAGCGCGGCTTCTCCAGCGTCGTCCGGCAGAGCAAAGCCCGCCTTGCGTGCGCCGGCCAGCAGCGTGGCCAGGCCGGCGTCTGTCAGGTCATGGCTCCAGCGGTCGCGCTCGGCGCGCCACACCAGGTCGGCCTGCGCGGTGTGGCGCACCACCACCACGGCATCCACGCGCGGCGGCGTGGCCACCAGCGCTTCTGCCACCGCCGTGCGCAAGCGCGACGCTGCTGCCGCGTTCAGCCGGCCCTGGCGGCCCAGCTCGCGCAGCGCACGGCCCACGCCGCGCATCGCGTCGCTGCGCTGCACCGTCACCTCGCCGGCCAGCGTGTCGTCCACGGTGGCCAGCAGTTGCTCCGCGTCGCTCGCGCCCAGGCCCAGGTCCTCGCCCATCGACGCCAGCCGCTGCGCGATGGCAGCGCGCACCACCGGCACCGGCACGTAGTCGTCGAGCGCCGGGTCGGTGTAGGCGGTCTTGAACGGGACGATCTGCGCGTTGCGGTAGCCGCCGTCGGCGGTGATCACGATGCGCGCGCCGGCATCGTGGATGCGGTCGGACAGGGTCTTGTCGGAGAAGCCGCCGAACACCGGCGTATAGACCACGCCCAGCCGCTTGGCGGCCTGCGTCCAGTAGAGCTGCGCGGGGATGTTGGGCAGGTTGAGCGCGATGCGGTCGCCCGCGCGCAGGCCCAGCGCCTGAAGCGCCAGCGCACATTTGGCGGTTTCCAGCAGCAGCCGCTTGCGCGTGATGGCATAGGCCTCAACAGGCGCACCACGGCCGCTGTCTTGCGACATGTCCCAGCGGTCACCTTCGAACAGGAAGGCGGCCTCGTCGCCGAAGCCGGCCAGCACATGGCGATCGACCTCGTTGAAGCAGGCATTCGTGCGGCCGCCTTCGAACCACCTCCAGTGCGGCGGGTCGTCTGCGTTGAAAGCGCGCTGCCAGGGCTCGAAAGCCTCGCCCAGGTCGGCTGTCAGCGTGGCGCCGGTGCCGGCTTCCCAACCCGTCCACTGGCGTTTGGCGTCGTCATAGCTCAGCCAGGCGCCGTCGGCACCGGCAGACGCCACCAGCCAGTGGATCTGCCGCTTGGCGATGGCGCCGTGGAAGGCGCCGGGGTCGGCCAGCGCCGCGGCGCGTTGCGTCTCCCAGTCGCGCCGTGTGCGCACGGGGTTGGTGTGGGCCTGCGGTGTGGCGGCCGGGCGTTCTGCTGTGGTGGTGCTTGTCGTCATTGGGTTTGCCTCAGCGCCGGGGCATCAGCACGCTGTAGTCGAGGTCGAGCACCACCGACGGGTCGGCGGTGGCGGCGGCGTGGCCTGGGAAGTCGTGGCAGGCGCGGTCTTTCGTGGCGACGGTGCGGATGCGCAGCGCGCCGATGTCGCTGCGGCCGGGCAGTGCGTCCTTGGCGAGCACCTCTGACCAGGCGTAGATGGTGTCGCCCGCAAAGCTGGGCGCACTGTGGCGGCCGGCATGGATGGCTGCCACGCTCAGCGCATTGGCCAGGCCGTTGAACGACAGCGCGCGTGCCAGGCTGATGATGTGGCCACCATAGACGATGCGCTTGCCGAAGCGGCCTTCGCGCTCGAGGTGCTGGTTGAAGTGCACCTTGGCGGTGTTCTGGTACAGCCGCGTGGCCAGCATGTGCTCGGCCTCTTCGATGGTCAGGCCATCGACGTGGTCGATGCGTTCGCCCACCGTGTAGTCGTCCCACAGGAAAGCGGAGCCGGCGCGCCCCGTGTCGTAGGCGCCGGGCGCCAGCGCATAAGGACAGTGCAGCTCGCTCACCGGCACCGAGGCCGGCAGTTCGGGGACCAGGGTTTCGGGCGCCGGCGCGTCGGGGTCGCGCTTCTTCACCATCACCCAGCGGCGGTAGTCGAGCACCGTCTGCCCATGCTGGTTGATGCCGGTGGAGCGCACATGGACGACGCCGGTCTTGCCGTCCTTGTTGGCTTTCAGGCCGGTCACGCGCGAGTCACTGGCCAGCGTGTCGCCGGGGAAGACCGGCACGCCGAACACGCAGCCTGCATAGCCCAGGTTGGCGATGGCATTGAGCGAAATGTCGGCCACCGTGCGGCCGAACACGAGGTGGAAGACGAGCATCGAATCGACAGGCGCGCGCGGCAGGCCGAGCGCCTGCGCAAACGGGTCCGACGAGTTGACGGCGAAGCGCGGGCCGAAGAGCGCCGTGTACAAGGCCACCTCGCCGCTGGTCACCGTGCGCGGTGGCGCATGCACCAGCGGCTGGCCGACGCGGAAGTCTTCGAAGAAGTTGCCGGCGCTGGTCTTGACTGCTGTCTGCGCCGTCATGCCGCGCCGCCGTCGATGCCTTCAAAGCCGTAGGCCTGCGCCAGCGCCGGGTCCTTGCGCGCCACCAGCCGCGCCAGATCGACCATCACCTTGGCCTGCTTCCAGGTGGCGTCGTCCTGCATCTTGCCGTCGATGGTGGCCACGCCAGTGCCGTCGGGCATTGCGTCGAGGATGCGCTTGGCGAACAGCACTTCCTTCACGTCGGGGCTGAAGACGCGCCGCGCGATGGCGATCTGGTTGGGCGCCAGCGACCAGGCGCCGGCACAGCCCATGATGAAGGCGTTGCGGAACTGGGCTTCGCAGCCGGCTTCGTCTTTCAGGTCGCCGAAGGGGCCGTAGAAGGCGCGGATGCCGCTGGCCGCGCACGCATCGACCATGCGCGCCAGCGTGTAGTGCCACAGGTCCTGCTGCGCGAAGCTGCGCTCCTGCTGGCCTTCAACCGGGTCGGCCAGCACGCCATACGACGGGTGACCGCCGCCCACGCGCGTGGTCTTCATGCCGCGCGACGCCGCCAGGTCGGCCGGCCCCAGGCTCAGGCCGTGCATGCGCGGGCTCGCGCGCACGATCTGCTCGACGTTCTTCACGCCCTCGGCGGTCTCGAGCAGCGCGTGGATCAGGATGGGCTTCTTGACACCGTGGCGCGCTTCCAGCAGCGCCAGGTATTGATCGACGAAATGGATGTCCCACGGGCCTTCCACCTTGGGGATCATCACCGCGTCGAGCCGGTTGCCCACGCCAGCCACGATGTGGGCCAAGTCGTCGAGGATCCACGGGCTGTTCAGACAGTTCACGCGCACCCACAGGCCGGTGTCGCCCAGGTCGCTGTTCTGCACCGCGCTGATGAAGCCGGCGCGCGCGGCTTCCTTGGCGTCCAGCGGAATGGCGTCTTCCAGGTTGCCGCACAGCACATCCACCTGGCGCGCGGTGTCGGCCAGCCGGGCGCGGATCTTCTCGATGTGCGGCGGGAAGAAATGCACCACGCGCTCCGGCCGCACCGGCAGGTCACGAAACGGTGCCGGGGCGCCGATGGCCAGCGGCTTGTAGTAATTGTTGGGCAGCTTCAAGCGGGTCTCCGTCCTTGCAATTCAGTTCGTCGGGCCGGCCACGATACCGGCGTCGTGCAGCGCGCCCACCTCGTGCGCCGGCAGGCCCAGCACGTCGAGCAGGATCTCGTCGGTGTGCTGGCCCAGCAGCGGTGCGGGCATCGCGGGCAGCCGCGGCACCCGGCTGAAGTCCAGCGGCGACGCCGGCGCCAGATAGCTGCCGATGCCAGGCTGGTGGAGCAGGCTGAACATCGGGTGCGCGGTGGACAGGTCGGCGTCCTGCGCCAGCGCCTGCGCCACCGTGCGGTAGGGCCCCCAGGTCACGCGGTGGGTGTCGAACACCGCGCTCACCTCGGCCAGCGTGCGCTCGGCGAACCAGGGCTCGAACAGCGCGGCCAGCGCCTCACGGGCGAGGAAGCGGTTGCCTTCCTGCGCCAGGTCGGTCTGCAACTGGCTGGCGAGCGCAGCAACCGCAGCGCCCAGGCCGGTGGCCTTGAGCAGACAGCTCCATTGCATGTCGGTCAGGCCGACGACCATCGCGCGCCCGCCATCGCGGGTGAGGAAGTCGCGGCCGAAGGCGCCGTAGAGGTTGTTGCCGTAGCGCGGCCTGTCCACGCCGCGCACCTGCACCTCGGCGATCATCCCCAGGTGGCCCAGCATCGCCAGGCCCACGTCTTTCAGCGCCAGCGTCACGAGCTGGCCTTCGCCGCTGCGGTCACGGTGGCGCAGCGCGGCCAGCAAGGCGGTGGCGATCATGTTGCCGGCAATGGCGTCCCAGGCCGGGAAGACATGGTTGGTGGGCTCGCGGCCGGATTCATTCCCCACGGGCCCGGTGAGTGACGGAAAGCCGAGCTGCGGGTTGACGGTGTAGTCCACCTCCGAACCACCGTCGCGCCTGCCCAGCAGGTTGACCATGATGAGGTCAGCGCGCTGTGCCGCGAGCTTGTCGTAGGCCAGCCAGCCGCGCGCCGGAAAGTTGGTGCTGAAGAGGCCGGCATCGGCGCCGGGCGCGGTGATCAGCGCGGTCAGCAACTCCTGCCCGCGCGGCTGGCGGATGTCCACCGCGATCGAGCGCTTGCCCTTGTTCAGGCCGGCCCAGAACATCGACCGGCCGTCTGCGGTGACGGGCCAGCGGGCATGGTCGAGCCCGCCGCCAATGGGGTCGAAGCGGATCACGTCTGCGCCAAGCTGCGCCAGGCTCATGCCGCCCAGCGGCGCGGCGACGAAGGCCGAGCCCTCGACGATGCGCAAGCCGTGCAGGATGCCCTGCGCTGCGGTGGCCATGCTCACACTGCCTTGCTGGCGCGCAGCGTGGCGATCTGCGCGTCGTCGTAGCCCAGCACCTCGCGCAGGATCTCGTCGGTGTGCTCGCCGAGCTTGGGCCCGAGGCTGCGGATGGTTCCGGGCGTCTCGGACAGGCGCGGCACCGGCGCCGGCACGATGATTTGTTCTCCGGTGTCGGGCGCGTCCATCGTCACCAGGTTGCGGCGGGCGTGGAACTGGCGGTCGCCGAAGATGTCGGCGATGTTGTTCAGCGGCCCAGCCGGCGTGTCGGTCGCGTAGCAGCGTTGCAGCGCTTCTTCGCGCGTCAGCGAGCCGCACCAGTCGCGCACGATCTCGTTGACGTCGTGCCGGCTCGCCAGGCGCGAGGCCTGCTCGCCGTAGAAGTCGGCCGAGGCCAGCTCGGGCCGGCCCATCGCGCGCGCCAGGCGCTCGAAGAGCAGGTCGGTGGCGCAGGAGATCGCGACCCACTTGCCGTCCTTCGTCGCAAAGTGGCCGTGCGGCACGCAATAGTCGTTGTGTGACGAGCCGGCGCGTTCACGCACCACGCCGAACATCGCGAAGGCCGGTGCCAGCTCTTCGGTGCAGCGGAAGACCGACTCGTAGAGCGCTGCATCGACGTACTGGCCTTCGCCGGTGCGCTCTTTGTGCCGCAGCGCCATCAGCACGCCCAGGCAGCCGAAGAGGCCGGTCATGTAGTCGCCGAGGGTGGTGGAGCCGGGCGTCACCGGCGTGCCCTTGGGCATGCCGGCGAGATACGCGATGCCGCCCACGGCATGCGCCACGCGGGCGAAGCCCGGCCTGTCCTTGTACGGCCCGGTCTGCCCGTAGCCGGTGACGCGCAACATCACCAGGCCCGGGTTGATGGCCTTCAGCACCTCCCAGCCCAGGCCCCATTTCTCCAGCGTGCCGGTGCGGAAGTTCTCGCACAGCACGTCGGTCTTGGCGATGAGCTGCTTGAAGACATCGGCGCCTTCGGGGGTGCGCAGGTCGATGGTCATCGAGCGCTTGTTGCGCGCCTCGCTCAGCCAGGTCAGCGTGTCGCCGCGCTGCGATGGCGTGCCGAAGCGGCGCAGCGCATCGCCACCGTCGGGGTGTTCGAGCTTGAGCACGTCGGCGCCGAACTCACCCAGCAGCGTGGCGCAATACGGCGCCGCGATGACGGTGGCGATGTCGATGACGCGCAGGCCGTGCAGCGCGGGTTGGGCGGGGGCGGCTGGCGCTGCAGAAGACGGTGCGGCCGGGTTGGCATGTGCGGTCATGGCGGCCCTTCAGACGACCCGTTGGCGGCGCAGCGCGCCGATCTCTTCGGCGTGCAGGCCGAGCAGGCCGCCCAGCACGTCTGCATTGGCGTTGCCCAAAGCGGGGCCGAGGTGGTCGATGCGCCCCGGCGTGGCCGACAGGCGCGGCACCACACCGGGCACCACCACCTCGCCCAGGGCGCCGGCCGGCACGCTGGCCAGGTTGCCGCGCGCCTGGAAGTGCTCGTCGGCAAAGATGTCGGCGATGGAGTTCACCTTGCCGGCCGGCACTTCCTCGGCCAGGCATCTCTCCAGCACTTCGGTACGGTCGTGCGCGCCCACCCATTCGGTGACGATGCGGTTGACCTCCTCGCGCGCCGCCAGGCGCTTGCGCTGCGGGCCGTACATCTGGGCCGACGCCAGCTCGGGCCGGCCCATCGCCGCGGCCAGCCGCTCGAACATCTTGTCGGTGGTGCAGGCGATGGCGATCCACTTGCCGTTGCTGCTGCGGAAGTGGCCGTGCGGGCAGGCCACGAAGCTGCCCGAGCCTTCACGCTCGCGCACCGTGCCGTGCAGGCCGTAAGCGGCAGCGATCTCTTCCAGCACGCGGAACACCGCCTCGTAGATGCCGACGTCGATGACCTGGCCGCGCCCGGTCTGCCCTGCATGGCGCAGCGCGATCATCACGCCGACGGCACCGAACAGGCTGGCGATGTAGTCCCCCAGCGGCACGGTGCCGGGCAGCACCGGCGTTTCGCCCGGGTAGCCGGCCAGGTAGTTGAGGCCGCCGAAGGCCTGCGCGATGTGCGCAAAGCCGGAGCGGCGGCGGTAAGGCCCGGTCTGCCCGTAGCCGGTGACGCGCAGCATCACGAGCTTGGGGTTTGCCGCGTGCAGCACGTCCCAGGTGAGGCCCCAGCTTTCCATCGTGCCGGGGCGGAAGTTCTCCACCAGCACGTCGGACTTGGCCACCAGCTTGAGGAACAGCGCCACGCCCTCGGGCTGCAACAGGTCGCAGGTGACCGACTTCTTGTTGCGGCTTTCACTCAGCCACTTGAGCGTGGCGTCGGGCTGCGCGGTGGCGGTGCCGAAGCGGCGCATCGGGTCACCGCCGTCGGGGTGTTCGACCTTGATCACCTCGGCGCCGAACTCGCCCAGCATCGTGGCCGCATAGGGCCCGGCCAGGAAGTTGCCGACGTCGATGACGCGCACGCCTTGCAGCGGGCGGGTGCCGGTGCTGCTGGCGTCACCGCTGCCGGTGGCGGCGGTGTCGGACGGTGGGCGGGTGGCAGTCACGGGCGGTCTCGGTGGCGCGGCGGCAGGGCCGCATGGCGCCCGGGTTGGGTTGCAACAAGGTTAAATTTCGCGCCAACGCGGGCTGCCGGTGAAATCCCGTGCAAATCCACAAACTTTCTGAAGCCAGCATAGAGAACGCTTATGGACACCGACTACGCAAGCTGGATCGGCCGCACCGAAGAGGTCACCGACCCGATGAGCCGGGCGCAGGCCCAGGCCGCGCAGGCCATGCTCGACGCGCCCGGCGCACCGCTGGCCGACGGCGATGCGCTGCCGCTGCCCTGGCACTGGTTCCACTTCCTGCCGCGTGCGCCGCAGGCCGCGCTGGACGCAGACGGCCACCCGCAGCGCGGCGGCTTTCTGCCGCCGATTCCCTACCCGCGGCGGATGTTCGCCGGTGCCCGCATGCAGGTGCACCGGCCGCTGCGCGTGGGCATGCCGGCGGTTCGCGAAGGCGCCATCCGCAACGTGGTGATGAAGTCGGGCAAGACCGGCGCGCTGGCCTTCGTCACCGTGGCCTACCGCTTCCTGCAAGACGGTGTGCTGTGCCTCGAAGAAGAGCAGGACATCGTCTATCGCGAGCCCGGCGCCGCGGTGGCAGCGCCGGTGCCCGCGGTGCTGCCGCCGCCGCCCGAGGGAAGCTGGACGCGGACGCTTCAGCCCGACACGCGGCTGCTGTTCCGCTTCTCCGCGCTGACCTTCAACGCCCACCGCATCCACTACGACCGCGGCTACGCGGTGCAGACCGAGGGCTACCCCGGCCTGGTGGTGCACGGGCCGCTGACGGCGGTGCTGCTGCTGCAACTGGTGCGGCAGTCCACCGCGCGGCCGGTGCTGGCCTTCAGCTTTCGCGGCGTTGCGCCGCTCTTCGACCTGGGCCCTATCCGCTTGCTGGGACGGCTGGCGGATGACGCTGTCGAGTTGCAGGCGCAGGGGCCGGATGGCGCGCTGGCGCTGGCTGCAACCTGCACGCTGGGGCACTGAGCGGCTCACGGCAGTCGCGCCCCGACCCGGCCCGCAGGCCGGTCACACCGCCGCCGGCTGCCACCCGCCGCCCGGCAGGTAGCGCCAGCAGCCGGCGGCGTCGTCCAGCCGGAACAGATGCAGCCAGCCGTTGTCCAGCAGGTGCCGCACCGTCTCGTGCCTGGCGATCACGCCATCCATCGGCGCCCGCGGCGCCTGGATGAAGACGCTGAGTCGCAGCGGCGTGTGGCGCCACCCGTCGCCGTCATGGACGGACTGCAAGGGCAGCCCGATGCGCAGGTCTCCGCCGTTGCCTTCGAAGACCCCGATGTGGCCGCCCACCACGTTGTGCAGCAGCTTGTTGCCGCTGCCGTAGCGCAGCGGGTCCACCACCGAGGCGTGGTACTGCAGGTTGATCCAGTTCGTCACCACCATCGGTGCCGTCATCACCAGCTCCAGCACGCCGAAGCCGGCATCGCTCTGCCAGTCGTAGTCGTGCAGGAAGCTGCGGCCTTCCAGGTTCAGGTGGCGGCTGCGGCTGCGCGGCGCGACGATGAAGCTGGCGCAGCCGGCCAGCCCCCATTCGGGCCGCGTCTGCGCCCAGTCGGTGGCGCGCGCCTGCACGGCGTGGTGCAGCGCGGCGGGGTCGGCGGCCAGGCCGGCCATGCCCAGCGCGGCGGCGCGCTCGGTGCGCGCCCGCCGGCCGGCCTCTGCCAGCCAGTCGCGCAGCGCGGCCAGGTCTGGCGCGTGGCTGGCGGGCAGCAGGTCGGTGTCGTACAGCGCCAGGTCGTCGGTGGTGGTGTTGTGCAGGCCGGCGACGAAAACGGTCTCGTCGGGCACCGCGCTGCCGCGCTCCAGCAGGCCCTGGCGCACGGCGGGGTCGTTCAGCAACTGGGCCAGCACGCGGGCGTTGACCTCGCCGGTCTGGCCGCCGCAGGCGCCGCAGTCCAGCCCGGCGGCATGGGCGTTGTTGGCGCTCTGGCTGCCATGCCCGGCCAGCAGCACCAGCCGCGCCAGGCCGCCCGTCAGCCCCATTGCCTTCAGCGCCGTGGCGGCCATCGTGCAGCGGGCGTCCAGCGTGGGGCTGCCCGGCGCGTCGGGTGCTGGCAGCCGCGGGCGCAGGGCGGGGCGCTGACCGTCTTGCTGGGCGTCTTGCTGGCGGGAAGGCAGCCCCGTCTGCTCGACGCTGGCCGCGGGTGCCCCGCCGCCCAGACGCTGCTTGAGCAGCTTGCCGGCATAGAGCAGCCCGCAGGCCTCGACGAAGGAAAAGCCCGAGCCCGCGCCACCCCGAAACGCCTGCCAGCGCTGGCGCCACAGTAGATGCTTGCGCCGCCGCTGTGCCAGCACGGCCGCGAGCCCCGGCGCGTCGCATTCGTCGGTGACGCACAGCGCAGGCGCCAGCAACCCGGGCAGTTGCGGGCGCTGCATCTCGGTGCCCAGCGGGCGGTAGCCGATGAACATCGCGAAGAAGCCTGCGAAGCCCCGCGTCTGCACGGCGGGGCTGCTGGCTTCGAGCGCGCGGCGGAAGACCTCGGACCGCACGTCGATGCAGAACACCGCCTGCACCGCAGGCGGCTGCGCAGCGGCGGCCGCTGGCGGCGCTGCCAGCAGGCCGCGGCAGAGCGTCCGCTGGTGGCTGCGCTCCAGCGCGGCCTGCCACAGCCAGTCGGTCTGCTGCGCTGCCTGGGCGCGCGCGAAGGCCGTGTCGCAGTCGCGCCAGGCAGCGTGCAGCGCGTCGGCCACGCCAGCCTCCGGGTTGCCCTGGTGCAGCAGCCATTCCCAGGCCAGGCGCACGGCCAGCAGGTGGACGATCTGCGCATCGTCGCGTTGCAGCAGACGCGCCTGCCAGCGCTGGTAGGCACACCACGACGCCCAGCCGTTGATGCTCATCAGCAGCGCCGTGCAATAGGCTTCTTGCGCAGCAGCAGGCACGCGCAGCGCGCGCAGCGCCGCGCTGATCAGCCCCAGCGGCTCGGCGGGCAGCTCGGCCAGCCGGCGCGTGAAGCCGGTCTCTCCCATCAGCATCGGCGGGCCGAAGTCATGCGCCGACTGGCGCAGCCAGCTCGGGTACAGGCCGCCTTCGCGGTCCGGCCCCCAGGCGGCCTGCCCGCCGTCGAAGTAGGCGGCGCAGCATTGGCTGACATGGTGGGTGACGTAGTCGCGCCAGGCCATCGCATGGCCGAGGTCGCGCCGGGCATCGACCAGGTCGGTGGCCAGCGGCAGCCGCTGCGTGGCCGGCGGTGCGGCTTGCAGCGCCTCGATCAGCGCATCCACCGTGCAGGTCGCATGGGCCGCGGTGATTGCTGCCTGGAGATCGTCGCGGTCGAGCCGGCCGGCGTCCCACTGCGCGCGGTACCAGGTGCGCGGCATCAGCATGCTGCTGCCGGACAGGGTGGCGAGCTGTGCGGCGGCGGCCGGCATCGCCAGCGCCAGCAGCCCCCAGTACGGGTTGACCGCAATGAAGCGGTCCAGCGGCCAGGTGGGCGCGATGCGGGCGCAGGCGCGGTCGATGAGGGCGCCGACGTCGGCGTCCGGGGCGACGAAGGCTTCACCGACGAAGGCTTCACTGACAAGGGCTTCACTGACGGCATTCATCACAGATCTCCCGTGGCGCGGATTGCAGATGGGCCGCCGCGCGCGCCCGGCAAACGGGCCGGCCAGAGGCGGAATGTCAGCCGCGTGAACAACTCGTCGAGGTACAGCCCGGCGAACAGCCACGGGTAGAGCTTGCGCGCCACCACGCCGCGCGGCCAGGCGCGCACAGCCCCCTGCACGGCGAAGAGCAGCACGAAGCAGCCGATCACCCAGGCCACCAGCGCCGGGCTGGCCGGCTGTGCCGCGGCATCGGCGCCCAGCCAGCGGCTGCCCGCCAGATGCAGGCCGAACCAGGCCAGCGCCAGCAGGAACGCGGCCGACAGTCGGGCCGCCAGCAGCGCCAAGCCGGCACGCGCCAGCGGCCCGGCCAGCAGCGGCGCCAGCGCCAGCGACAGCACGCAGGCCGTGGCCCACAAGGCAGGCGCCTCGGTCGGGCGCACGCCCCACGCCAGCATCGCGCAGCCCACCACCAGCAGCCCGAGCAGCGCGCCTGCCATCCAGGCGCCGGTGCCCAGCGGCGGCTCGGCCGGCATCATCTGCCTGAGCCTGTTTTGTTCCACCGCGCCGCCCGCACCCAGGAAGGCGTGGGCCTTGTACAGCGAATGCGCCACCAGGTGCAGCAGCGCCAGGTCGTGCAGCCCCAGGCCGCATTGCATCAGCATGAAGCCCATCTGCGCGCAGGTGGACCAGGCCAGCGCCACCTTGATGCTGACGCGCGTGGTCATCACCAGCGCTGCCACCACCGCGGTGGCGCTGCCCACCACCACCAGCAGCGCCTGCGCTGCCGGCACGCCGGCCACCAGCAAGCCGAGCCGGATCAGCAGGAAGCCGCCGAGGTTGACGACGCCTGCATGCAGCAGCGCCGACACCGGCGTCGGCGCCTCCATCACCTGGATCAGCCAGCCGTGCACCGGCAACTGCGCGCACTTCAGCAGCGCGCTGGCGGCGATGAGCAGCGCAGCCGCCTGAAGCGCCATCGGGGTTTGCGTCTGCGTCCGGGCCAGCACCTGCGCGGCGGCAATCGCCTGGTCGATCTCCAGCGTGCCCAGGCCACCGGCCAGCAGGGCGATGCCGGCGAGAAGGCAGAGGTCGGCCACGCGGCTGGCCAGGAACTTCTTGTGCGCGGCAATCAGCGCCTGCGGCCGCTGGTCGAAGAAGGTCAGCAGCCCGTGCAGCGCCAGGCTGGTGATGATCCAGGCAAGCGCCAGCACCACGAGGTTGTTGGTCAGCACCAGCAGCGACACCGCGGCCAGCGTCAGCATCAGGCCGCGCACGTAGCGCGGCTGCCCGCGCTCACCGTCGAGGTAGCGCTGCGAATAGCCGGTGATCACCCAGCCGATGAAGCTCACCAGCAGCAGCACCGTGCAGCCCAGCGCGTCGCTGCGCAGGCTGGCGTGCAACTCGCCTGCCGTCCCGAGCGGGGCCAGCGCCGGCCCGCGCGCCAGCCCGGCGCCACCCAGCAGCAGCCAGGCCAGCGACAGCAGGGCCGCCAGACCGGCGGTGGCGGTGGCGACGCGGGCCAGGCGCCAGCATGCCTGCGGCGTGCGGGCCAGCCACAGCGGCCCCAGCGCGGCCAGCGCGTAAGCAAGTGGCGCCGCGCACAACAAGGCGGTGCGCAAGGGCGGCAGATCGGCAAGCTGTGGTGTCAACGCAGGCCCCGCTCGGGATGGGATGGCCGCGACTATGGCGACGGACGAGCGATGCGTAAAATACCTTGATCTCAACGATCGCATGATCAAAAGCGAACGTTCCTTCAGCGCCATGCACATCACCTTGCGACATCTGCGCATCTTCGAGACGGTGGCCCGTTGCGGCACCATTTCGCGCGCTGCCGCCGAGTTGCACCTCACGCAGCCGGCGGTGTCGATGCAGATGAAACAGTTGGAAGAGCAGGTCGGCCTGCCGCTGGTGGAGCAGGTGGGCAAGCGCATGTTCCTCACCGAAGCCGGGGAAGAGCTGCGCGGGCACGCGCGCGACATCGCCGCCCGCGTGGTGGACCTGCAGGCCTCGATGGACCAGTTCCGCGGCCTCGAGCGCGGGCTGCTCCGGCTGGCCGTGGTGTCCACTGCCAACTACTTTCTGCCCAGCCTGATTGCCGAGTTCAACCGCCGCCACCCTGGCGTGCGCGTGAGCCTTCAGGTGGCGAACCGCGAGTTCGTGCTGTCCACGCTGGCCGACAACAGCACCGACCTGGCGATCACGGGCCAGCCGCCGCAAAGCCTGGACGTGGTGGCCCAGCACTTCATGGACAACCCGCTGGTGGTCATCGCCGCGCCCAGCCACCCGCTGGCTGCCCTGCAAGCATTGCCTTTGCAGCGCCTGGCAGACGAGACCCTGGTGCTGCGCGAGTCGGGCTCGGGCACCCGCGCTGCGACGGAGCGCCATTTCGCGTCGCACGGCGTGGCCTACCGCCCGGGGTGCGAGTTCAGCACCAACGAGGCGCTGAAGCAGGCCGTGCGCGCCGGCCTGGGGCTGGGCGTGGTGTCTTTGCAGACCATCGAATTGGAGCTTCAGGCCGGCTGCCTGGTGGTGCTGCCTGTCGATGGCTTCCCCATCGTGCGGCAGTGGTACGTGTTGCACCGCACGCACAAGCGGCTGTCGGCCGCGGCGCGCACCTTCCGCCTGCTGCTGCTGGGGCTGGACCCGTCGGCACCGCTGTCCGGCGGCGTGCCGGCACGGCAAGGGTTGTCCACCCGGGCTGGCTGAAGCCAGAGACAGCGTTCCGGCCGCGCCATGCCCCGCCTGAATTTCCATCACCTGCACTACTTCTGGGCCGTCGCGAAAGACGGCAACCTCACGCGCACTGCCGAGAAGCTGCATGTCTCGCAGTCTGCGCTGTCCAAGCAGATCGGCCTGCTCGAAGAACAGCTCGGCCAGCCGCTGTTCGCAAGGGTGGGCCGCACGCTCAAGCTCACCGAGGCGGGGCAGTTGGCGCTGGGCTATGCAGACACCATCTTCGCGTCGGGCAACGAGCTGCTGGCCTTGCTGCGCGAGGGGCGGCGCGAAGAGCGGCAGGTGTTGCGCATCGGTGCGGTGGCCACGCTGTCGCGCAACTTTCAAGAGAACTTCATCCGGCCGCTGTTGCAGCGCGACGATGTCGAACTGATGCTTCAGTCGGGCACCCTGGTCGATCTGCTGGGGCGGCTGCGGGTGCACACGCTGGACGTGATCCTGTCGAACCAGCGTGCCCACGCCAGCGCCGAAGATCCGTGGCGCTGCCGGCGCATCGCGCGCCAGCCGGTGAGCCTGGTGGGCAAGCCGCGCCCGCGGCGCAAGGCCTTCCGCTTTCCGGAAGAACTGGCCGAGGTGCCGCTGCTGCTGCCGGGCCGCGACAACGACATCCGCGCCGGCTTCGACCTGCTGTGCGAGCAGTACGGCCTGCGCTACCGGCTGCGCGCCGAAGCCGACGACATGGCCTTGCTGCGCCTGCTGGCGCGTGACTCTGACAGCGTGGCGCTGTTGCCCACCGTGGTGGTGCAGGACGAGCTGCTGAGCGGGCGGCTGGTGGAGTACGCGGTGGTTCCCGGCCTCTACGAAACCTTCTTTGCCATCTCGCTGCAAAGGCGCTTCGAGCCGCCTCTGCTGAAGAGCCTGCTCAGGCAGTCGGAAGAGGCCTTCCTGGCGCCGCAGGCGGCCACGAACGGATGACGCACGAGGCCGGCCGGCCTTCTCCCCGGCTGGGGTCTGCGCTCAGCCCGGAGGGTCCGACCACCAGCTCTCGCCCAACTGCCCGCGCAGCCAGTCGATGAAGCCGTTCACCTTGGCCGGCACCTGGCGCGGCGACGGATACACCGCGTGGATCTCCTGCGACGGCAGGCTCCAGTCGGCCAGCACCGGCTGCACCGCGCCGGCTTCGATGGAGCCGTGCGCCACATAGCGGGGCAGCGCCGCCAGCCCCATGCCGCCGCGCGCGGCCGCAAGCAGCGCCGACAGGTTGTTCGAGCGCAGCGGGCCGCGCACGGCGGTGGGGTGCAGCCGCCCGTCGGCGCCGGTGAACAGCCAGCGCGCATCGCCTTGCACGGTGCTGTACACCAGCGCGTCGTGCCGGGCCAGGTCGGCCAGCCCGCGCGGCACGCCGCGTTGCGCCAAATAAGCCGGTGAGGCCACCAGCACCCAGGGGTTGATGCCGAGAAAGCGCGCGCCCAGCGTCGAATCGGCCAGGCGGCCCATGCGGATGGCGATGTCGATGCCTTGCGCCACCAGATCGACATAGCGGTCCTCGAAGCTCAGCTCGATCTGAAGCCCCGGGTTCAGCTTCATGAAGCGCATCACCAGCGGCACCAGCACGCGCCGGCCGAACGCGACGGAGCTGCTGATGCGCAGGCCGCCCTGCAACTGCGACTGCATCAGCGCCGCCACCGACTCGGCTTCTTCGACATGCTGCGCGATCAGCCTGCACTTCTCGTAGTAGAGCAGGCCGATCTCGGTGGGCGTGACGCCGTGGGTCGAGCGGTGCAGCAGCCGCGAGCCCAGATGCGCCTCCAGTTGCGCCACCTGCTTGGTGGCCGACGGCTGGCCGATGCCCAGCTCGGCAGCGGCCTTGCTGAACGAGCCCAGGTCCACCACCCGGATGAACAGCCTGACGCCCTGGATGCGGTCCATCGCCGCGATTGGGACACAAGCCAGGCGCATTCCAGATGGGAATAACCATCATGCCGGCCGCGGGGCTTCCACCGTGCGCCGCTTGGCGCGACCATCGGCGCACTGGATTTCAAAACCGCGACAGGAGACTCCCGATGGCAAAGATGAAGGCCGCCATGGCCGCCGTGCTGGTGATGGAAAAAGAAGGCATCACGCAGGCCTTCGGCGTGCCGGGCGCGGCGATCAACCCGCTGTACGCGGCGCTGCGCGAGCGCGAATCGATCGCCCACATCCTGGCGCGCCACGTCGAGGCGGCCAGCCACATGGCCGAGGGCTACACGCGGGCCAGGGCAGGCAACATCGGCGTCTGCATCGGCACCTCCGGCCCCGCCGGCACCGACATGATCACGGGGCTGTACTCGGCCATCGCCGACAGCATTCCCATCCTCTGCATCACCGGCCAGGCGCCGCGCGCGCGGCTCTACAAGGAAGACTTCCAGGCAGTGGACATCGAGTCCATCAGCAAGCCGGTCACCAAGTGGAGCGTGACGGTGCGCGAGCCGGCGCTGGTGCCGCGCAGCTTCCAGCAAGCCTTCCACCTGATGCGCAGCGGCCGCCCTGGCCCGGTGCTCATCGACCTGCCTTTCGACGTGCAGATGGCCGAGATCGAGTTCGACATCGACACCTACGAGCCGCTGCCCGTCTATAAGCCCTTTGCCACGCGCAAGCAGATCGAGAAGGCGCTGGACATGCTGACGGCCGCCGCCAAGCCACTCATCGTGGCCGGCGGCGGCATCATCAACGCCGACGCCTGCGAGTTGCTGGTGGAGTTTGCCGAACTCACCGGCGTGCCGGTGATTCCCACGCTGATGGGCTGGGGCGCGATCCCCGATGACCACCCGCTGATGGCCGGCATGGTGGGGCTGCAGACCAGCCACCGCTACGGCAACGCCACGCTGCTGGCGAGCGACTTCGTGCTGGGCATCGGCAACCGCTGGGCCAACCGCCACACCGGCTCGCCCGAGGTCTATTGCAAGGGCCGCACCTTCGTCCATGTCGATATCGAGCCGACCCAGATCGGCCGGGTCTTCAACCCCGACCTGGGCATCGTCAGCGACGCCCGTGCCGCGTTGCAACTGTTCGTCGAAGTGGCCAGGGAGCGGCGCGCTGCCGGCTGGCTGACCGACTTCGGCGACTGGTCGGCCCGCTGCGCCGAGCGCAAGCGGCTGATGCACCGCAAGACCCACTACACCGAGACGCCGATCAAGCCGATGCGCGTCTATGAAGAGATGAACAAGGTGCTGCCGCGCGACACCGTCTATGTCACCACCATCGGCCTGTCGCAGATTGCCGGCGCGCAGTTTCTCAACGTGTTCGGGCCGCGCCAGTGGATCAACTGCGGCCAGGCCGGGCCGCTGGGCTGGACGCTGCCCGCCGCGCTGGGCGTGGTGGCGGCCGACCCGACGCGCAACGTGGTGGCGCTGTCGGGTGACTACGATTTCCAGTTCATGGTGGAAGAGCTGGCGGTGGGCGCGCAGTTCCGCCTGCCTTACGTGCATGTGCTGGTGAACAACAGCTATCTGGGGCTGATCCGCCAGAGCCAGCGCGGCTTCGAGATGGACTTCTGCGTGCAGCTCGCTTTCGAGAACCAGAACGTCGATGACACCACGCTGAAAAGCTATGGCGTGGACCACCAGGCCGTGGTGCAGGGCCTGGGCTGCAAGAGCCTGCGCGTGACCGACCCCGAGAAGATCGAAGCCGCGCTGCTGCAGGCGCGCGCGCTGGCCGACAAGCACCGCGTGCCAGTGGTGGTGGAGGTCATCCTGGAGAAGGTGACCAACATCGCGATGGGTACCGAGATCGACAAGATCAACGAGTTCGAGGACATCGACTGCCGCCACCCCGAAGGACGGCAGGGTCTTGAGATGGCCGGGCTGCTGGAGTAGCGCGCCGCCGATGCGCGCTGTCACACGGCGGCGCGTTTCCTCGTCAAAGGAAAGGTGAGCAGCTCAATCAGGGCCGCGCAACGTCCTCAGCGAGGTGACAGATGACATTTGCAAACCCCCTTCGCGGCGACCGCCGCCGCATCGCAGCCGGCCTGCTGCTGGCCGGAACGCTGGCCCAGGCGCCGATGCCGAGCCAGGCCCAGACCCAGACTCCGCTGACGGCCGACGACGCCGCGAAGCCGGCGTCCACCGTGGTGGTCATCGTCAAGGTGCCCACGCCCTGGTATGCGCCGCGTGCCGTGGTGCTGGGCAAGATGCGCGACACCATCCCGCAGTACGGCGACATGCCCGGCCTGGCCTTCAAGGCGTTCTCGTTCGCGCGGGACGATGGCGACTTCGGTGGCCTGTACTTCTGGCAGGACGCCGCCAGCGCCAGGGCCTGGTTCAACGCAGGCTGGTTCGAGCGCGTGCGCAAGGAGCGCGGCGCTGAAGGCCGGGTGCGCTTCTTCGACGCCTTGCTGTCCATCGACAACACGCCAGGGGGCACGCCGGCCGACACGCAGAGCAGCGCTGTCGCCACGCTGGTGGAGATTCCCATTCCACAGGGTGTCACGCGCGAGCGGCTGTTCGCGGGCTTCAAGGCGGCGGTGCCCACCTACCAGAAGGTGCCGGGCCTGCTGCGCAAGCACTTCACCGTGACGGACGACAAGACCTTCGGCGGCCTGTACCTGTGGAAGGACGAAGCCAGCGCGAAGGCCTGGTTCAATACCGCATGGCACGAGCGCGTGCGCAGCACCTACGGCAGCCCGGCCCACCTGGAATGGTTCGACACCCCCATCCTGTTGCCCACCCAGCGCGCCGGCAACGCGGTGCCGGCAGCAGCGCTGCTGGTGGCCACGCCTTGACCGCCGGGGCCGCGCGATGAAGATCACCGATCCAGGCGCCCAGGCGCTGAACGCTGCCACGCAGGGCGATCTGGCCGCCGTCGAGGCCGTGCTGCTGGCCATCCAGCCGGGCGTCTTCAACCTCGCGCTGCGCATGCTGGGCCAGCGCGACGACGCGGCCGACGCCACGCAGGAGATCCTGCTCAAGGTCGTCACGCACCTGGGCGGTTTTCGCGGCGACGCGGCCTTCACCACCTGGGTCTTCAAGATCGCGCGCAACCACCTGCTGACGGCCGCCACGCGGGCGCGCGAGTTCCCCGAGGTGTCGCTGGAGGCGCTGGGCGGCCGGCTGCAGGCGGGCCTGGCCATCGGCGCCACGCTGGGCGACCCGGCGGGTCTGCTGCAGACGCTGACCCCGCAGGACAAGGCCGAGGCGCGCCAGGTGGCGCTGGGCTGCACGCAGACCATGCTGATGGCGCTAGGCCGTGAACAGCGGCTGGCCTATCTGCTGGATGCCGTGTTCGGCCTGGACTCTGCCGATGCCGCCGATGTGCTGGGCATCGCGCCGGCCGCCTACCGCCAGCGGCTGGCGCGCGCCCGTGCCGCGCTGGAGCCCTTCGTCACGCGCACCTGCGGGCTGCTGAAGCCGCCCACCGGCGACCCGCCCGCCTGCCGCTGCGAGAAGCAACTCCCCGCGCTGCGCCAGCAGCGGGCGCTGGGCTCCACCACATCGGTTGCCAGACCGGCCAGCCTGGTGGCCGTCGGCCGCGCAGAGATGGCCGAGGCCGAGGCGCATCTGGGCGCGCTGGTCCGCATGAGCGACGCGGCGGCCGTCTTCCGCGCCCACCCCGCCTACCAGGCACCGGCGGCGCAGTTGGGCGCCATCCGCAGCGTGCTGTGCGCCGAAGGCTACATGCGCGCAGGGCAGGGCGATGGCGGCCCGGTGCTGCAATGAGCGCCGCCGCCACCTTGACCGACGGCGCCGGTGCCATCGCGGCGCAGGCGCTGGTCATCACCACCGAGGACGGCAGCGCTCTCGCCGGCCGGCTGTTCCGGCCTGCGGCCAGCGTGCGGCAGGCCGTGCTGCTGGCCGGCGGGCTGGGCATCGCGCAGCGCTTCTACGCGCCGTTCGCCGGCTGGCTGGCGCAGCAAGGCCACCTGGTGCTGAGCTTCGACCTGCGCGGCATGGGCGCGTCCCGCCTGCCGCAGCACCGGCGCTCGCTGCGCGGCCTGCATGCCGACATGCTGACCTGGGCCGAGCAGGACTTTGCCGCCGCGCTGCGCTGCCTGTCGGCGCTGGCGCAGCGCCCGCAGGTCACCGTGCTGGGCCACAGCCTGGGCGCCCACCACGCGGGCATGGCGCATGGGCTGGCGCAGCAGGGCATCCGCAAGCTGGTCTCGGTGGCGGCCGGGGCCGGGTACTGGCGTAACTGGGCTGCGCCGTCGCGCCGGCTGGCACCGCTGATGCTGCATGCCGCGGTGCCCTTGCTGACGCCGCTGTTCGGCTACTTTCCCGGCAAGCGGCTCGGCATGGTGGCCGACATGCCGGCTGGCGCCGCGCGGCAGTGGGCGCGCTGGTGCCGCCACCCCGGCTTTGCCTGGGGCGCGCAGCCGGTGCCGGTGGCTCAGCGCATGGCGGCGGCGCGCTTTCCCATCACCGCCTTCGGCTTCACCGACGACGGTGCGATGACCGAGCAATGCACGCGCACCCTGCTGGCGGCCTTCAGCCAGGCGCCTTCGGCGCTCACCATGCTGCAACCGCAGGCGCTGGGCTTGCAGGCCATCGGCCATCTCGGCGCCTTTCGCGCCGAGGCGCGCGCGGCGTTGTGGCCGCTGCTGGAGCGCGCGCTGGACTGACTTCAGCCCAGCATGGCCGGCGGCAACAGGCTGGCGCGCACCAGGTGGCCGCCGGCATCCAGCGTGATGTCCAGCGCCGCCGCTGCTGCATGCACCGAGGGCGCGAAGTGCGGCGTCTTGCGGCCGTCGCCGCGCACCACCAGCAAGGCCTCGGCCGGGCTGCTGCCGGTGTTGACGAACTGGCGCGTGGCGCCGGCCGGCAGCGACAGCGTGTCCCACGGCCCCAGCCGGGCTGCAAGCGCATGCGGCGCGGCGGCGTCGTCACCATTGAAGACCACGCTCAGCGGCCCTTCGGCGTGCACCAGCACGGCGGCTTCGGCCAGCGTGAAGGGCGCGCTGCGCTGTCCTGGCGGCACGCGCAGCCATTCGATGGAGAAGCCCTGCGGGTCGCACACCGCGGGCCGCTGTTCGCGCTGCTGGCTCAGGCCCCAGCCGACGAACGGGGCGAGCTGCCAGCCGTGGCCGGGCAGCACCGCGTCGAGCGTGGCGCTGCGGAACACCCGCTCGCCGTGCCGCACGCCGCGTGCCAGCAGTTGCGTCGGCGTCCAGGCGCGCAGCCGTTGCACCTCGGCCTGCGGCATCAGTGGCAGCAGGCTGTCGTCGGGCGGCGGCGGGCTGCCGGGCGGCAGGTCGATCAACTGGTTGTCGCGGCCCAGCCAGAGGCCGGTGGCGCGCGCGCGCTGAATGACATCGGGGCTCCAGATGATGCCGCCGGTGTCGTCGCCGCCCAGCACCGTCATCAGGAAGCCATGGCGGCTGCCGCTGTTGCAAAAGCCGCGGAACATCCACGGCGGCATGCAGATCACGTCGCCTTCTTCCAGCACCGCCGTGCCTTCTTCGCCGCGCACGCCCCAGCGCAGCGTGAAGCGGCCCTCGCAGGCGATGAAGACCTCGGCCGTGAAGTGCAGGTGCAGGTTGTTGACGATGCCCGGCGCCATGCCGGCGGCGCCGATGTTGAAGCCGTGCGGCTCGCGCAGGTTGATCACCTGGGCCGCGTTCTGCGTGACGCCGGGGCCGATGATCGAGTAGTTCTCCTTCGGTGTGCTGCCGGGCAGCCGCACGTCGATGAAGGCATCGTCGCAACTGACGTACTGGCTGCGCCGGATATGGCGGCGCTGCAGGTCTTCTGGCGTGAGCATCATGGGAGCGATCAACCTTTGACGGCGCCTTGCGTGAGGCCCGAGACAATCTGCTTCTGAAACAGCGCCACCAGAATGATGAGCGGAATGGTGATGCTGACAGCGCCCGCCACGCCCTGCATCAGCAGCGCATCGCTCTCGGCGTTGATGGCGCCGGCGATGGCCGCGGGCATCGTCATCCTGTCGGCATTGGTCAGCGCCGAACTGAGCATGAAGTCGTTGTAGGCGAGCAGAAAGCTGAACAGGCCGGTGGTGACGACGCCCGGCCACATCACCGGGATGATGACGCGCCGGAAGGCTTGCAAGCGCGTGCAACCATCGACCAGCGCGGCCTCGTCCAGCTCTTGCGGAATGCCCGCGAAGAACGAGCGCAGCATCCAGATCGTGAACGGCTGGTTGATCGCCACCAGCACCAGGATCAAGGCGAAGAGCGTGTTGCGGATGCCCAGCGCGTCGAACAAGGCATAGAAGCTGGGCAGCAGCGTCGAATGCGGCAAGGCCCGGAACACCAGCGCCGTGATCAGCAGCCAGAAGCCCAGGCTGCCCTTGTAGCGCGACAGCGCAAAGCCCGCCAGGCAGCCCACCGTGAGCGAGATGCCCACCGTGCCCAGCGTCACGATGGCGGTGTTGGCGGCATTGCGGCTGAACTCCCTGTCCACCCACAGCCCGCGGTAGTTGTCCAGCGTGATGGGCGCCAGCCACTTGAGCGGTGCAGAGAAGGCATCGACATAGCTGCGCAGCGAGATCACGGCCGTCCACAGCACGGGCAGCGCCGCCAGCAGCAGCCAGACTGCCAGCGCGGCGTAGAGCAGGGTCTGGCCGAGGGGCGACTTCTTCATCGTTGCGGACAGCGCATCGCATCAAGCCCCATGCCGCTGCTCGCGCCAGGTCTTGCGCAGCAGCGGAATCAGCAGCAGCGCAATGCCTGCCATCGTCAGCACCGCTGCGGCGCTGGCCTTGTACGGGTTGTCTTCCTGAAGCAGCACATGGTAGGTGAGGTATTGCACGCTGGTGGTGAAGGCGCCTTGCGTCAGCACCAGCACGGGTTCGAACACGCGGTAGGCGTCCATCAGGTGGATCAGTGTGACGAAGACGACCAGCGGCGCCAGGTGCGGCAGCGTCACGTAGCGCAGCGTCTGCCAGCGGGATGCGCCGTCCAGCCGCGCGGCTTCCAGTGCATCCTGCGGCACGCCCTGCAGGCCGGCGTAGAACACGATGAAGGCGAAGGGCAGCACATGCCAGATGCCGTAGAGCACCACCAGCAACTGGGCCGACCAGGCCTGCGCCATCCAGAACACCTGCACGCCGACGTGCGACAGCAACTCGGGCACCAGGCCGTTGTCGCGGAACAGCCATTTGATGCTCAGCGCACCCACCACCGGCGTCACGATGAAGGGCAGCAGGCTGGCGGCGATGAAGAGGCCTTTCAGCCGCTGCGTGACGCGGTTGATGCCCAGCGCCAGCAGCAGCCCGCCGCCCAGCACGAAGGGCGTGGTGCCTGCGATGTAGAGCAGCGTGAAGCGCAGCGCTGCGAAGAATTCGGTGGGCTCGCCGGCGGCTTGGGCGGCTGCGCTCTGGTCCAGGCCCAGCACGTCGCGGTAGTGGGCCGCGCCGACGGAGCGGCAGCGTTGCAGCGGCTCGCCAGTGGCGCCCAGCCGCGCGCGCTGTGTGGTGACGGCGTGGCTGCCGAACGGGCCGCTCTGCTGCACGGTGACGAGTTCGAGATCGAGCGCGCAGCTTCGGGTGGACAGCCACAGCGTCATCAGCAGCGGCAGCGCCAGCAGCGCGAGCATCAGCACGACCGACGGCGCGGTGAAGGCGGCGAAGCTGCGCAGCTTCATGCGGCACCCCGCAGGTAGCCTTTTTCTGTGGCGACGCGGGCGTAGGCCGCGGCTGCCGCGTCCAGCGCCGCCTGCGCCGGGCGTTCGCCGGCCAGTGCATCGGGCAGCACTTTTCCCACCTCGCCGTGGGCCAGGCTGAACCAGGGCTCGCCGGGCCATTCGGGCGCGCCGGCACGCTGGGCCAGCGCCACCCCGCCGCCGAAGCGGCCCGGCCGGTAGGCCGAGCGCACCCAGATCGCGAGGTCGTTGCCGCTGCGCACCGCGTCTTCGCTCAAACCCTCCATCAGCAACTGGAAGGTGGCTTCGCGGCGCTGCGGGTTGTTGCGCGGCAGCACCACGCCGTCCCACCACAGATGCGCTGCGCTGGGTGCGCCGGCCACTGCGGCCGGTGCCGCTGCGAACTGCATCCTGCCCACCACGCGCGAGGCAGCCGCGTCGTCCATCCGGGCGGCGCGGCTGGCCCACAGCACGCCCATCGCGGCCTTGCCCTGCTGGAACTGGTTGACCACGTCGTCTGCGTTGCTGGACAGCGCGTTCGGCGTCATGTAGGGCAGCAGCGAGCGCATCGTGGCCACGGCGCGCAGCCCGGCTTCGCCGTGGAAGGCGGGCGCGGCGCTGCCGGGCACGAAGAAGCGCCCGCCATGGCTGGCCAGCAGGTTGGTGAACTCGGTGGCGCTGTCGAAGCCCTTGGCAAAGCCCTGCGCGATGGCGAAGCCGATGCCGGGCTCACCTGCCTTGAGCACCTGCGCCGCATGCAGCATCCCGGCATAGGTGGTGGGCACCGCCAGCCGGTGCTTGTCGAACAGGTCGGCCCGGTAGTAGAGGTTCTGCGTGTTCTGCATGAAGGCGATGGCCATCACCTCGCCGTCCACCCGCACCAGCATGCGTTCTTCGATGTTGTAGCGGCGCTGGTGGCGCAGCACCAGATCGGTCAGCGGCTGCAACTGGCGGCGGCTGTAGAGGTTGCTGAAGACGCCCATCGACACCACCGCAGCGTCGAAGGCCGAGCGGCCGGCAGAGCCGAAGGCCTGCTCGGTTTCACTGCGCGCCTGCGGCGTGAGCTTGAAGGCCACCTTCAACCCGGGCTGGGCGCAGCTTTCTGCGATGCGGGCGATGTGCTGCACCGCAGGGAAGCTGTTGCCGATGAGGTTGATCTCGCCCTGCGCGGCCAGCGCGGGGCAGGCCTGCACCGCCGCACGCGCGCCCAGCGGCAGTGCAGCGGCGGCCAGCAACAGGCGGCGCCGCGCCAGTCTCGGCCGCGTCATGCCGGCACCTCGATGCGCATCCCGGTCTGCGCGTCGAACAGGTGGCAACCGGCCGCTGCCACGGCAAAGCCCAGCCGCTGGCCGATGCGGGCGCGGTAGTCCTTCGCCGCCTTGGCCGTCAGCCGCTCGGTGCCGGCCTGCAGGGTGACGCTGGTGGCGTCGCCGCTCAGCTCGAAGGAGAAGACCTCGCCGGTGATGGGCGCGGCTTCTGCGGTGCCGTCGGCCGCCACCACGCGCAGGTCTTCCGGCCGCACGCCCAGCACCACCGCGCCCGGGCTGGCCTGGCCGAAGCCGGCGATGCGCACACCCGGCGCGCTGAACACGCCGCCGTGCAACTGCCCGGGCAGCAGGTTCATCGGCGGCGCGCCGATGAAGCCGGCGACGAACAGGTTCGCCGGCCGCTCGTAGATGTCCAGCGGCGTGCCGATCTGCTGGATGCGGGCGCGGCTCATCACCACCACGCGGTCGGCCAGCGTCATGGCCTCGATCTGGTCGTGCGTGACGTAGATCGTCGTCACGCCCAGCGTGTGGTGCAGGTGCTTGATGTGCGCGCGCATGCTGACGCGCAGCTTGGCGTCCAGGTTGGACAGCGGCTCGTCCATCAAGAACACCGCCGGCTGGCGCACGATGGCGCGCGCCAGCGCCACCCGCTGGCGCTGGCCGCCAGACAGCTCTTTCGGCCGCCTGTGCATGTAGTCGGTCAACTCGACCTGGCGCGCGGCCTTGTCCACCGCGGGGCCGATCTCCGCAGCCGGCAGGCCGCGGATGCGCAGCGGGAAGGCGATGTTCTGCGCCACCGTCATGTTGGGGTAGAGGCCGTAGCTCTGGAAGACCATCGCCACGTCGCGGTCCTTCGGCTCCAGCGCGTTGACGCAGCGGGGGCCGATCCAGATCTCGCCTGCGCTCGGTTCCTCCAGCCCGGCCACCATGCGCATGGTGGTGGTCTTGCCGCAGCCGCTGGGGCCGAGCAGCACCAGGAATTCACCGTCGGCGATGTCCAGCGACATCGGCTCGACGGCCACTGCCGCGCCCCAGCGCTTGGCGATGTGTTTCAGTTGAACGCGGGCCATCGCGTCACAGAAGCTGCATCCACAGCGCCACCTCGTCGATGAGCACCCATTCACGCAGGATGCGGCCGGCGGCATGGTCCACCTCGGCATGGGTAATGCCCAAAATCTCCACCGGCCGCTGCGTCGGCGCGCCGTAGCGGCCGTGGCCGACGTGGCGGCCGCTGACCCGCCAGCGCATCGCCACGCGCGGCGTGCGGCCGGGCTGGATGCGCTCGGCCAGGCTGTCGATGGCGAGAACGGCGCCGCTGAAGGCCGCCGTCATGCCGAACCAGAAGGCCTCGGCACCCGCGACGCCCAGGCCCGCTGCGCCGCTGGGCAGGTGCAGCGCGATGGCTTCGTCGGCATGGCGTTGCAGCACCGACATCTCGCCTTGCCAGAGCCGGCGGTAGGTGTCGGCCAGCAGCGCGGCACCCGGCGTGTCGTGCATCGGGTCACGCCACCACGCGGGCGCGGCGGGCTGCGGCAGCGGCAGCACCGGTGCGCCGCGCGCGGCCAGCCACTGCGCAGCCAATGCCTGTGGCGTGCTGCCGGTCTGCAGCGCGATGGCGCCCTGGTCACGCACCAGCCATTCGTGCGCGATGCGGTTGTCGCGGCACACACAGTCGGCCACGGTGCGCACCTGCACGCGCCTGCCGCCGGGCGGGCCGAAGGCGCCCGGGCCGGCATGCGTCATCGTCGATGCGATGCGGTGCGACGACAGGAAGCCGTTGTCTGCATCGCCGGCAGCCACGATGTCTTCGCAGAGAAGCCGGCGGTCGGGGAACTGCTGCAAGGTTTCGAGCGTGCCGCGGATCACGGCCTCGACACCGCTGCTGGCGCCGCCGGGCGTGACGACGGCGCAGCCGGCGCCGTAGTAGCGCTCGATCATCTGCACCTGCCGGCCTTCCCAGATGCGCGCGGTGATGACGCGGATGTAGTCGTCCAGGCTGCCGAATTCCGCGTCGAAGCCCTTCATGCCGGCAGCCTGGCCGATGTGCGCAGCACCAGCGCGGCGGGCACCACCACGTTGTCACGCGTGACCGCGTCGTCTTCCAGTTGCTGCAGCAGCATGCGCACGGTGGCCTCGATCATCGGCACCGCGTCTTGCGCCACGGTGGTCAGGCCGTAGGCGCCCCAGGCTGCCTGCGGCACGTTGTCGAAGCCCACCACCGACACGTCGTCCGGCACGCGCAGGCCCAGCTCCAGCCGCAGCACGTCCATCACCGCGAAGGCCATGTGGTCGCTGGCGACGAACACCGCGTCGGGCCGCTCGGCGGGGCTGGCGAAGTGCGCGAACAGCTCGCGCGTGGCGGCCTGTGCGCGCTCGAAGGCGTAGTCGCCCACGGCGCGCGCCACGATGCGCAGCCCGCGCTCTGCCAGGCCGTCGCGCAGGCCGCGCTCACGGTCCTGGTTGGTGGACGAGTCTTCGCTGCCGGCCACGTAGGCCACGCGCTTGTGGCCGCCGTCGGCCAGGAAATGCGCCACCGCCTTGGCGCCGCCGTGGTTGTCTGAACTGACGCTGCTGATGCTGCCGGCCCGGCTGCTGCGGTTAAACATCACCACGGGAATGCGCGCCTCGGCGATCTGCTGCGCCAGGCCGGAGGACAGCATGGTCGAGGCCATCACGATGCCATCGACCTGGTAGCGCAGCAGCTCGACCAGCAACTCGTCGGCGTCTTCGGTTTCGGTGATGAACAGCAGCACGTGGTAGCCGTCTTTCTGCAGCCGCTGCGACAACACCTCCATCACCACCGGGTAGAACTGGTTCTGCAGGTTGGACACCACCACGGCGATCATCCGCGAGCGCCGCGTGCTCAGCGTGCGGGCAATCGCGTTCGGCCGGTAGCCCAGCTTGCGCGCTGCGTCCAGCACGCGGGCGCGCGTCTCCGGGGCCACGCTGGCGCCAGGCGTGAAGGTGCGGCTGACGGCGGATTGCGAGACTTCGGCGAGTCGTGCCACGTCGTTGGACGTGACGCTGTGCTTGTGCATGGCGGCGGCCCGGCCGGGCCGGGGGTTGGAGAGCGGGCGGGGGCGGGCAGCCGCCATCATGACCTGCTCGCGTTCACGCTCACGCTCACGGTCGCGGCCCGGTTGACGTCGGCGTTCACGCCGGGGCTCGGGCCAGGGCTCACGTCAGGGCTCACGTCAGGGCTCACGCAGTTGTGCCATCACGTCCACGCCCATCTGCAGCAGCAGGTGCGGCAGGTCGATGAGCACCCAGTTCTCGGTCAGCCAGGTGCCGTCGCAGCGCCACCAGTCGGCCACCCGCATGCCGATCTTGCGCTGCGTGGCCGGCACGCCCAGATAGCTGCCCGCGTGGGTGGCGCGCACGCTGGGCCAGCCGGTGGACGCAACGAACGGGCCTTCGGCGAAGCGGGTGCGGTGGCCGGCGCCGATGCGGTCTGGAAACGCATGCAAAAAAGGCGCCTGGTGGTGGCGCTGGAAGCCGCCCACGCCGCGCATGCTGCCGATGCCGGTGGGGCCGTACCACATCATGTTGGGGTGCCAGAAGCGCTCCATGCGCATCGAGTCGAGCGTCTTGCCGTCATAGCTGGACAGGCCGGCGAACATCGCCAGCGCACGCCGCATGCTGTTTTCGCCGACGGCGGGGTCGGTCGGGCCCGTCAGCAGCCCGTCGTGCGGCTGCGGGCCGGGCACCAGGATCTCCAGCCCGCTGCTGGGCGGCAGCAGCCGGCGGCCGGCCTGCCGCGCCAGATCGACGATGTCCAGCAGGATGCGCGCTTCGGTGATGCGGCCGTCTTTCCAGCGGTAGAACTCGCCGAAGCGCAGCGTGGCCGGCTCGCCGGTGGCGGGAATGCCCAGCCACGGTTGGCGGAACGTGCCGATGTAGTGGCCCATCGCCGTGCACCACCAGTCTTCGCCGCCGTTGGCATTGCCTGCGTCCGGCATGCCGGGCGGCGAGCCGGCCCAGTAGCCGCCGAAGAAGATATCGGTGCGGCGCTCCAGGTCGGGGAAGGCGGCGCACAAGGGGCCGTAGAACTGCTCGGCCACGGCGGCCGGGCCGTCGAGCTTCTCGATGGGGTGGAAGACATGCCATGGCGCGTCGGCCGCCACGGCGCTGCGCAGTGCGGCCGCCATGTCGGGGCCGGGCAGTTGCTGGAGCAGACGCCAGACATCCGCCTTGGCGGCAAGGAGCAGGGTCGCTGGCGGATGGGGGTTGGCGTTGACCATGGGCAGAAGCATTGCAAAGGCGAGGCGCAGGCGCAGGCGGAGGTGGGGCGGAGGCGCGGCTTGACTCCGTATGCAAACTGTATTGGATTGCCGGCGCCGCCGCAATGGCCGCACCAAACATGAGCGCCGTGCCAAAGCGGTGCGTGCCTTGCCAGCCAGTTGGGTGCAGCCCGCAAAGGGTTTTCACCAGCGCTCCAGATTCCGGAATGCATACGCTTGCACTTTGGTGACAGGACGTGCAAACTGGCCTTCGGGAGCCGGCCGTGACCGCGGCGGGCGCAAGTGCAACTCGAAGCCGGAGGTTGGGGCATGACACGTTTCACACAGCGCACGCTGGCACGCCAGGTGCGCCTGGCGTTGGGGTCCTGGGTTTTGCTGGGCGGCGGCGCCGCGCTGGCGCAGACGGCGGCGCCTTCAGCGCCTTCAGCGCCCCAAGACAACGGGGAACTCACCACCGTCACCGTCACCGCCAACCGGCGCATCGAAGACCAGCAGAAGGTCAGCGTCTCCGTCACCGCGCTGTCGGGCGAGAAGCTGGCCGAGCGCAACATCTACGACATCTCGCAACTCGAAGGCTTGTCGCCCGGCTTCACCTTCGGCCGTGCCGGCGCCGATGCGCGGCCGGCGATGCGCGGCGTGCGCACAGAGGCCGTGGGGCCGAATGCCGACACCACCATCGGCTTCTTCGTCGATGGGATCTACAAGTCGCGCACCACGCAGGCGCTGACCAACTTCGTCGATCTGG
This sequence comes from uncultured Rubrivivax sp., assembly GCA_964244245.1. Classification (GTDB taxonomy): domain Bacteria; phylum Pseudomonadota; class Gammaproteobacteria; order Burkholderiales; family Burkholderiaceae_C; genus Rubrivivax. The sequence continues at coordinate 172,144 of CAXTHW010000002.1, forward strand.
AGCGGGTGGAGGTGCAGCGCGGCCCGCAGGGCACGCTGTTCGGCCGCAACACCTTCGGCGGCAACATCGTGTTGACCACCGCCAAGCCGGTGCTGGGCGCGACGGAGGCCAATGCCAGCCTGCTGCTGGGCAGCTTTTCGCGCGTGCGGCTGGAAGGCGCGGCCAACCTGCCGCTGGGCGCCACAGCGGCGCTGCGCATCGCGGCAGCCGGCGAGCGAGCCAACGGCTACGTGAAGAACGACTTCAACCCCGCGGCCGACATGTTCGACCAGGACCTGAAGTTCATCCGCACCTCGGTGCGCTTCAAGCCCGACAACCGCTTCGACGCCATCATCAAGCTCGACGCCACCGAAGGCGGCGGCAATGGCGCAGGCGGCTTCAGCAACTTCCAGCGCGGCACCTACCTCAATGGCACCTGCCGCCCGCTGCTCAACTCCACCTTTTATGCGCTGAACGGCCGCGCCGGGCTGGCCGACGGCACGCCCGATTGCACCCGCACGGTGGCGTCTCCCGCCGGCGCGGTGGGCAGCACGGCCGACCCCGGCCGCCCGGTGTACAGCGCCAACGATGCCTACCATGTCGAGAACGACTACCAGAGCTACCAGACGCTGAAGGACCGCAGCTTCACGGCCGATGTGTCCTACCGCTTCGACGCCTTCACGCTGAAGTCCATCACCGGCTATGCCGACTTCTCCGTCGTGCGCACGGTGGACCAGGACTTTTCGCGCGACGCCATCGCCATCAGCTACGAGCGCACCAAAGACCGCGCGCTGTCGCAGGAGCTTCAACTGCTGTCAGAGAACAGCGGCCCGTTCGGCTACGTGGCCGGCGTCTATTACTTCCGCGACAAGATCGAGGAACTGGGCGTCTTCCAGTCGCTGCGCCGCTCGGTCGGCAACGGGAGTGCAGACACCTCCATTGCCAACACGGAGTCCAGCGCAGCCTATGGTCAGTTGAGCTTCAAGGCGCTGACCGATCTGACGTTGACGGCCGGCGTGCGCTACACGGTGGACCGCAAGAAGTACAAATTCGCCAACCGCAACTCGGTGGTGCCCATCAGCGCCGACCTGACCAAGCCCGACCCGGTGTTCAGCTCCATCGACGACCTGGTGGCGCACGATCCGGCCTTCGGCGCGGCCGGCGTCACCAACTGCGGCACCGCCGTCACCGGCTTCCCGGCCGGCGCCGTGGTGCCGGGCGCCAATTGCGGCGGCACCGGCAACAACACCTTCTACGGTGCCACCTTCACGCCTGTCGAGTTCAAGAAGACCACCGGCCGCCTGGCCGCGGAATACAACCTCAGCCCGTCGCAGCTTTTGTATCTCACCTATTCCACCGGCTTCAGCTCTGGCGGCTTCAACGGCAGCCAGACGGCGCTGATCACCGAGGCCACGCGCACCTTCAATCCGCAGGAAGTGACAGCCGTGGAACTGGGCTCGAAGAACCGCTTCCTCGACAACCGGCTTCAGCTCAACGTGGCCGCTTTCGCCAACCGCTACAAAGACCAGCAGGAGCAGCGCCAGGTGCCCATCGGCATCACCACCGCGTCGGTGCTGTTCAACGCAGCCAAGGCCAAGGCCAACGGGCTGGAAGTGGAAGGCGAATGGCGGGTCACGCGGGCGTTGACGCTGGGCGGCACGCTCTCGCTGCTGGACGCCAAGTACACCAGGTTTCCCGACGCTCCAGGCCCGATCGCGATCACGCAACTGGTGGACACGCCGGGGACGCCGGCCACCGTGGTGAACGGCGTCACCATCGCGCCGGCCGGCCAGACGCGCATCTACGCGCCGGGCTACAACTGCGGGCTGATCGGCGGCACCGGCGTCAACGGCGTGCCGCAGGCCTTCGGCTGCGACCTGACCGGCAACAAGATCCCGTATGCGGCCGACCATTCCGGCTCGGTGTATGCCAGCTACGAATTCGGCGTCGGCAGCCTGGGCAGCATCACGCCGATGCTGATCGTCAACTTCTCCAGCGGCTACTTCGGCCAGATCTACAACACTGCGGCCGAGAAGCAGGGCGCCTACACGCGCAGCGACTTCAAGCTGAACTGGAAGGTCAACGACGCGCTCAGCGTGCTGGGCTTCGTGGACAACATCAGCAACAAGCAGGTCATCAACCGCTTCGTCTGGGGCGGCGGCAGCACCTTGCAGGCCAGCGTGGCGCAGCCGCGCACCTATGGCGTGAAGGCCTCGTACAGCTTCTTCTGACGCCACTGGTGCCGCCGCGCGCAGAAGAGATCCCGCTGCGCCGGCGGCTGCTGGCTTTCGGCTTCATCGCCGTCTGCTATGCGTTCTACAGCTACGCCTGGAACACGGTCGATGTGCTGCGGCCCTACATCCGTGCGGCGGCCGGGCTGTCGCTGCAACAGGCGGGCCTGCTGTACACCTGCCAGAGCCTGGGCGCGCTGCTCGGCGCGCTCGTCATCGGCCAACTCGCAGACCGCTTCGGCAAACGACTGTTGCTGTTCTGCGTGACGCTGGGCTACGGCAGCGCGCTGCTGGCAGGAGTGTGGGCGCACGGCTTCGGCGCGCTGGCGGCGCAGCGGCTGGTGCTGGGCGTGTTCCTGGGCGGCGTGTATTCGGTCTGCGTCGGCCTCTACGTGGGCCTCTTCGACCGCCATGTGCGAGGCCGGCTGGCCAGCGTGGTGTCGGCGTCTTACACGCTGGGCTTCATCGCCCAGGGCTGGCTGGCCGGGCTGCTGCTGGAGCGCGACTGGACGCTGCTGCTGTGGCTGGGCGGCGTGCCGCCGGTGCTGCTGGCGCTGCTGACCTTCTGGCTGGTGCCGGACGACAGGCGCTACGCGCCGCACGGCGGTGTGCCGCTGGCAGCGCCGGGCGCACGGCTGCCCATCGTCGAGCTGTTTCAGCCGCAATGGCGGCGCCGCACGCTGATGCTCACGGCGCTGTCGGCCCTGAGCTTCTTCGGCTACCAGGCCTTTGCCGGCTGGGTGACCACCTACCTGAAAGACGTGCGCCATTTCGATGGCAGCGCCATCGGTGCGCTGGTGGCCTGGCAAGGCATCGGCGGGCTGGCGGGCGCCTTTCTGTGGGGCTGGGTGGCAGACCGCTTCGGCCGCCGCGCCAGCGCCATCGGCTTCGTACTGGCGGGCGCGATGATCGTGGCCTACCTGCGGGCGCCCGACAGCCTGCCGCTGCTGAAGGCGCTGGGCTTCGCCTACGGCGTGATGATCTCCGCCGGCGTGGCTTGGGGCGTCTATTTCGCCGAACTGTACCCGGCGCATCTGCGCTCCACCGCCGCGTCCATCTTCCACTGGGGCCGCATCCTGAGCTTCTTCGCGCCTGCCGTCACGGTGGCAGTGGCCGATGTGACCGGCCTCACCACCGGCATGATGCTGGCCGCGGCGCTGTACCTGCTGGCGGCCGGCATCTGGCTGGCGCTGCCGGAGACATTGCAACGCAAATGAGCGGCGCGCCGGTCATGGTGACCGCGACTTGAGGGCTAGGAGGGACGGTGAGCGACTCCATCAGCATGGACGCCTTTGGCGATTGCTTCGCGTCGTCCTGCATGATGTAGCGCACGAGCACGTTGGTATCCAGGCCGATCATCGCGCCGCCGCGCCGCGCGCTGCGATGGCCTTGTTCATCTCTTCGACCGAAACGCATTTGGCCGCCTTGCCGAACATGCCTTTCAGCGCGGTGACGGGGTGGGTGGCGGCGACCACCTCGTACCGGCCCGTCTCGACCTCGACGAACTCCACCCGATCACCAGGCTCGACTTTCAGGGCTTTGCGGACCTTGGCCGGAATGGTGATCTGGCCCTTGGAGGTGACGGTGGCGATGGACATGGCGCAAGCTCCCAAGCAACGCCTTACTTTAACGTAAGGCATGACGAGCTGTGTGATGCTGCAGCCAAGCTCCCGCAGCCAGCAGCCAGCAGTCAGCAGTCAGATCAGCGCCAGCACCTTGCCGCCGTTCTTCACCGCATCGACGACCATCTTGCGGTCCATGCTGGCCAGGCGTCCGCCATGGGCCTGCGCCAGCGCCAGCAGATAGCTGTCGGTCACTTGCGAATGGCTGGACAGACGTGTGGCATCGACGAGCCCAGGGTCGGCCAAGCTGGCGCTGTCGGGCCAGAACGCATGGCCCTTGAGCGCACGGATGGCAGCCAGCGACGCCATCACGGCGCCTGGCGTGCCCGGAGAGTTGGGGTACTTCGGGTGGCCGACGATGCGCAGCAAGCCGTTTTCCGTGATGGGGCAGGTGGCAAAGCCGCGGCTGCCGGTGCGCCCGAACCACGCGTGTGCCTGCTCGTGCTGCACATGTGCCGGGTCCACCAGCGCAATGAGCACGTTGACGTCCAGCAGATAGACGGTCAAGGCGCTTCGTCGCGCAACTGGTTCACCAGATCCAGCGTCACCGGCCGGGCGTCACGGCGCCGGGGCAGCAGCGGCACGCCGTTGCGCTTTGCTGTGGTGGTGCGCGAAGCGCCGGCTTGGAGCCCCTGCCGCGCGAGCAGCGAAACCGCTTCGCCGATCGTTCGGCCCTGGCTCTCGGCCAGGTGCCTGGCGGCGACGAGAACGTCGTCATCGATGGCGAGCGTGGTGCGCATGGCAAGGCATCTCCTGTCTGCGTAGCATCATACATCACGCATCACGCATCACGCATCACGCATCACTCTGTTGATCGGTTCGAGGGTGCCGGGTTCTTGGTCCTCAGACCCTGGCCGGCCCGTCCAGGTCAGGGTGCCAGTTCCAGCCGTCCGGCGGGTCGAACAGCGCACCGTAGCGGCGGCGGTCCAGCCTGTCCCAGAGCGACGGCGGCGCTGCCGGCTGCATGCTGGGCACCACGAAGCTGGGGCCGTAGGCGGCAATCATCAGCAGCCGCTCGCGGCCCGAACGGATGACGCCCGAACCGTGCACCAGGCTTTCGAAGAACAGCAGCGTGCTGCCGGCAGGTGCCACCACCTGGCGCACCATGCTGCTGTCGCGCGACAGCGCCTTGACGATCTCGATCACCGACAGCGGCGAACGGTGGCTGCCCGGGACGACCACGGTGCCGCCGTCGTCGGGGCCGAGCGCAGTGAGATTCGTCAGCGCCTTCACGAAGGGCGCGCGCGTCCGCCCATGCAGCCGCAGCGACCACGGCGCGCGAATGCCGCGGTGCAGCCCGTCGGCGGAGATCATCGGCGTGCCGGCCTCCAGCGGGTTGGGGCGGCGGATCTGGCAGTCGGCCTCCAGCGTGCGGATGCGGGCGCCGCCCGTGGCGTCGCGCACGGCTCCCAGCAGACGCGGGTGCACCACGTAGTCCAGCGCCGCGTCATCGGCCAGGTGCGGCAGCAGCACGCGGAAGTAGTCGGGGCGGTTGCTGTACAGCGTGGCGCCGCCGCCCAGGGGCTGGCCGGCGTCGGCCTGTGCCTGCAGTCGGTGGACGGCTTCGGTCAGGCGTTGCACCAGTTCCGGCGGGATGAGGTCCGGCACCACCACATAGCCATGCGCGTCCAGATGCAGGCGCTGCGCTGCGCTCAGCGCCGGGTGCTCCATCGGGTAGGGCGGTTCGGGCGGTGCCAGTTGCACGGCAGACAGCAGCCGCGGCCCGACGCTGCGCCACAGCGCCATGTCGCCTGCCAGCGTGATGCGGTAGGCAGCGGGGTCTTGCGCCGGGTCGGCCGCGCCTGGCGTGGCGCCGGCTTCCAGCGCGCGTGCAAAGTCGGCCGCCGGGCAGCGCAGCACCAGGTCGGCGGCAGTCCGTGCATCGGCCGTCAGGGTGCTGGGCACCGGCGTCCTGCCATCGACGAGCAGCGCGCCATCGTCGCCCCAGTCGATGAGGATGCAGGCGCCGAAGGGCTCGCGGCTGTAGCCCAGGCGGGTGCGCAAGGTCTCCCGGAAGTACTCGAACATGCTGCTGCGGCCACGTGGGCGCCAAGTCACGATTCTTGATTGTCTGCTGGCTTGCATACGCATGCAACTCGGCCTAGACTGGCGGCTTCGAGGCAGTTTGCAGCATGCCATGACACCGCAAGAGCGTTTGTCGCAGTTCCAGCGCGACGGCTACACCCTGTTCCCCGCGGTGCATGGCCACGCGCTGATGCAGCGCTGGCGCGACGCCTACCCGTCACTGTGCCGGCAGGCCACGCCGCCAGGCGGGCCGCCCGCGTCGTGGCTTGCCAACCTGCTGGAGGCCGACACGGCGCTCTTCCTGCCGATGGCGGCGCACCCGTTGCTGCTGGACTTTGCCGAATTGGCGATGGGCCCTTTCGTGCAACTCGATTCCACCGCGTTCAACGTGTTCCCCAACATGGCGCCAGCCACAGCGCAGGGCCGGGTGAACGGCTGGCACCGGGACCGCTATGCCTTCGTGCCGCAGACGGCCGACTACCTGCGTCCCTGGTGCATCAACACCATCACCTATCTGCAGGACCTCACGGCCAGCAGCGGCCCGCTGCGGGTGATCCCCGGCTCGCACCGCGACCCGGTCGTCTTCAGCGCGACAGAGCGCGGCCTGCCGCACCCGCGTGAACGCCTGCTGGAGCCGCGTGCCGGCGACGTGGTCGTCACGCACGGCCTGCTGGCGCATGCAGGCACGCCCAACACATCGGGCGCGCCACGCTACTTTCTGTCGGCCAGCCTGAACCTGAGCTGGATGCGCCACCGCGACAACCACAGCGGCCCCCGCGTCAGCGCGCTGGCCGACGATGCACAGGCCCGCGGTGACCGCCGCCTGCTGCGCCTGCTGGGGCGCGACCCGCTGCTGTGGGAGCGCAGCAACCCCTACTTCATGACCGACAGCGACGAAGCCCGCTGGGCCGCCTGGGCCGAGGAAGACCGCGCCGCGCTGCTGCGCCCGCTGCCCCTGCACGACATGCCGGACGTTGCGGACCGGCCCGCCGCCGCCCGCACCGCCCGCACCGCATGACCCGCATCCTTACCACGCACGTCGGCAGCCTGCCGCGCACGCAGCAGGTGACGGCGCTGATCTTCGCGCGCGAGCGCGGCGACAGCGTGGCCGACGCCGACTTCGACCCCGTGATGGCCGCCGCGGTGGCCGATGTCGTGGCGCGCCAGATCGGCGCGGGCATCGACTGCGTGAGTGACGGCGAGCAAAGCAAGATCAGCTACAGCACCTACATCAAGGACCGCATCACCGGCTTCGACGGCGACAGCCCGCGGCGCACGCCGGCCGATCTGGAAGCCTTTCCGCGCTTCATGCAGAGGCTGGCCGCCGCCGGCGGCACGCCCAGCTACCGCCGGCCGCGCTGCGTCGGCCCCATCGCGCCGAAGACGCTGGCACCGCTGATCGCGGACCTGGGCCACCTGAAGGCCGCGGTGGCGGCCACCGCGCCCGCGGCGGGCGCCTTCATGAATGCCGCGTCACCGGGCGTCATCGCGCTCTTCCACCCGAACGAGTACTACGCCAGCCATGCAGACTACCTGGAGGCACTGGCCGAGGCGATGCGGCCGGAGTACGAAGCCATCGTGGCGGCCGGCTTCCTGCTGCAACTCGACAGCCCCGACCTTGGCCTGGGCCGCCACATGATGTTCAAGGACCGCAGCGAAGACGAGTACCTGCGCCTGGCGCACCAGCATGTCGAGGCGCTGAACCACGCGCTGCGCAACATCCCGCCAGAGCGCATGCGCATGCATGTCTGCTGGGGCAACTACGAAGGGCCGCACCACTGCGACGCCGCCATGGACGTGGTGCTGCCGGTGGCGCTGCGCGCGCGCCCGCAGGCGCTGCTGTTCGAGAACGCCAACCCGCGCCATGCCCATGAGTGGACGGTGTTCCGCGATGCCCTGCTGCCGGACGACAAGGTGCTGGTGCCGGGCGTCATCGACTCCGTGACCAACTTCATCGAGCACCCGCTGCTGGTGGCGCAGCGGATCGAGCGCTTCGTGGACATCGTCGGCGCAGAGCGTGTGGTGGCCGGCACCGACTGCGGCTTTTCGACCTTTGCCGGTTTCGGCAACGTCGATGCGGAGATCGTCTATGCCAAGCTGGCCGCGCTGTCTGAAGGCGCAGCCATTGCGTCGGGACTCAGGAAAAAGCCGCAATCCCGGTGATCGCCCGGCCCAGGATCAGCGCATGCACGTCGTGCGTGCCTTCGTAGGTGTTCACCACCTCCAGGTTGACCAGGTGGCGGGCGACGCCGAATTCGTCGGAGATGCCGTTGCCCCCCATCATGTCGCGCGCCAGGCGGGCGATGTCCAGCGCCTTGCCGCATGAGTTGCGCTTCATGATCGACGTGATCTCCACCGACGCGGTGCCGTCGTCCTTCATGCGGCCCAGCCGCAAACAGCCTTGCAGGCCGAGCGCGATCTCGGTTTCCATGTCGGCCAGCTTCTTCTGGATCAACTGGTTGGCGGCCAGCGGGCGGCCGAACTGCTTGCGGTCCAGCACGTACTGGCGGGCGCGCTGGAAGCAGTCTTCGGCGGCGCCGAGTGCGCCCCAGGCAATGCCGTAGCGGGCGCTGTTCAGGCAGGTGAACGGGCCCTTGAGGCCACGCACCTCGGGGAAGGCGTTCTCTTCGGGGCAAAACACGCCGTCCATCACGATCTCGCCGGTGATGCTGGCGCGCAGGCCCACCTTGCCGTGCACGGCAGGCGCGCTGAGGCCCTTCCAGCCCTTTTCCAGCACGAAGCCGCGGATGGCGCCTTCGTCGTCTTTCGCCCAGACCACGAAGACATCGGCGATGGGGCTGTTGCTGATCCACATCTTGGCGCCGCTCAAGCTGTAGCCGCCCGGCACCGCGCGGGCACGGGTGACCATGCTGCCGGGGTCGGAGCCGTGGTCGGGCTCGGTCAGGCCGAAGCAGCCGATCAGCGTGCCGGCAGCCAGGCCGGGCAGGTACTTCTGCTTCGTGGCCTCGTTGCCGAACTCGAAGATCGGCAGCATCACCAGCGAGCTTTGCACGCTCATCATCGAGCGGTAGCCGGAATCGACGCGCTCGACCTCGCGCGCCACCAGCCCGTAGCAGACGTAGTTGAGCGCCGCGCCGCCATACGCTTCAGGCAGCGTCAGCCCCAGCAGGCCCAGTTCGCCCATCTCGCGGAAGATGGCGGGGTCGGTCACCTGGTCACGAAAGGCCAGCAGCACGCGCGGCAGCAGCCGTTGCTGGCAGTAGGCGCTGGCGCTGTCGCGCACCATGCGTTCCTCGGCATCGAGCTGGCTGTCCAGCAGCAGGGGGTCGTCCCAGTGGAACGCGGCTTTCGGGGTCTTGGACATGGTGGTGCCTCGTGCAAATGTCAGTCCGGGTCAGTCCGGGATGACGGCGGTGGCTTCGATCTCGACCAGCGCCTGGTCTTCGATCAGCGCCGTCACTTCCACCGCCGTCATCGCGGCGTTGAAGCTGCCGATGATCTCGCGAAACGCGATGCCGATCTCGGGGTAGGCGGCCAGGTAGGCGCGCTTGTCGGTGACGTACCAGGTCATGCGCACGATGTGCTCGGGGCAGGCGCCGGCCACCTTCAGCACATCGGCGATGTTCTGCAGCGCCTGGCGCGCCTGGCCGGCCAGCGTGTCGCTGACGAAGCGGCCTTGCGTGTCCCAGCCCACCATGCCGGCCACAAACACCATCTGGCCGCGCGCTGCCACGCCGTTGGCATAGCCGCGCGGGCGCGGCCAGCCGGGGGGAAGAAGTACCTGCATCGCTGCCTCCGTCGTCATCGTTGCTGGAACGCCAGCATCGCCTGGCGCAGATCATCGGGGATCGCGACCGCGCGGTGGGTGTCCAGGCTCGTCGTCACCAGCACCTGTTGCAGTTGCACGCGCTGCTCGTCGCCACGCCGGCAGCCCAGCGCCAGCCGGATGGAGCTGCGCCCGACATGCTGCACCGTGAGGCCCAGCGTCACCTGCTCGCCCATGCGGCTGATGGCGCTGAAGCCGCACTCCAGGCTGACCGTCGGCAGCCCCGTGCGGCGTGCGCCCAGAAGCTCGGCATACGGGATGCCCAGGCCGTCGCTGACCCATTCTTCGACCAGGTCATTGAACATCTCGAAGTAGCGCGGGTAGAACACGATGCCGGCCGGGTCGCAGTGCGAGAAGCGGATGGTCAGCGGCCGCTCGAAGCGGTGCACCGTGGCGGCCGTCATCGCAGCTCGCGCAGCCGGAAGCGCTGCAGCTTGCCGGTCTCGGTGCGCGGCAGCTCGTTGCAGAACTGCACCGCGCGCGGGTACTTGTAGGGCGCCACCGTCTGCTTGACGAAGTCTTGCAACTCCTTGGCCAGCGCCGGCCCCGGCTCGCCGCCCGCACGCAGCACGACGAAGGCCTTGACGATCTGGCCGCGCTCGTCGTCGGGCACGCCGATCACGCCGCATTCGGCCACCAGCGGGTGCAGCAGCAGCGCGCCTTCGACCTCGGGCGACGCGATGTTGTAGCCGGCGGAGATGATCATGTCGTCGGTGCGCGACTGGTAGTGGAAGTGGCCGTCGGCGTCCACCAGATAGGCGTCGCCGGTGAGGTTCCAGCCGTTCTGCACGTAGTGGGCCTGGCGGCTGTCGGCCAGGTAGCGGCAGCCAGTGGGGCCGCGCACCGCGAGCCTGCCCACCTGGCCGGGCGGCAGCGGCTGGCCGTCGTCGCCGACCACCATCGCCTGGTAGCCCGGCACCGGCTTGCCGGTGGCGCCGGGGCGGGCGCCGGCTTCGTCGGCAGAGATGAAGATGTGCAGCATCTCGGTCGCGCCGATGCCGTCGATGAGTTCGATGCCGGTGGCCTCTTTCCACAGCGCGCGGGTGGCCGCCGGCAGCGCCTCGCCGGCCGAGACGCACTGGCGCAGCGACGTGGCACGCAGCAGCGCGCCCTGTGCCGCCAGCACGCGGTACGAGGTGGGCGCGGTGAACAGCACGGTGGCGCCGAACTGCTGTATGCCCTCGAGCAACTGCTGCGGCGCCGCCTTCTCCAGCAACACGGTGGAGGCGCCCACGCTCATCGGGAACAGCAGCAGCCCGCCCAGGCCGAAGGTGAAGGCCAGCGGCGGGCTGCCGATGAAGATGTCGTCCGCGCGCGGACGCAACACATGCGGCGGCCAGCAGGCGCAGATGGCCATCACGTCGCGGTGGAAGTGCATCGTGCCCTTGGGCTCGCCGGTGGTGCCGGAGGTGAAGGCGATGATGCAGGTGTCGTCGGCTGCGGTCTCGACGTTGGTGAAGGCGTCGCCTGCCACGCCCAGGGCGGCCATCGCGGCTTCCAGGCTGTCGGTCGCGTCGGCGGCATCGGCGGCATCGGCCGCATCGCCGTTGAACAGCAGCGTCTGCGCCAGTGTCCGGCAGCGCGCCTGGGCCAGCGCCAGCTCGCCGGCCAGTGCTGCATCGCACAGCGCGTGCGTCACCTGCGCCTTGTCGATCATCTGCGCCAGCTCCTTGGCGCGCAGCATCGGCATCGTCGCCACCGCAATGCCACCGGCCTTGATGACGGCAAACCAGCAGGCCGCCATCATCGGGTTGTTCGGCGCGCGCAGCAGCACGCGGTTGCCCGGCACCAGGCCCATCCGACGCACCAGCACGTTGGCGATGCGGTTGGCCTTGTGCTGCAGGTCGGCATAGGTCCAGCGCAGCCCCGGCGCCTGGATGCAGAGCCGCCCGCCACGGCCTTGTTGCACCGGCTTGTCCAGCAGTTCGGTGGCGCAGTTCAGTTGCGCCGGGAACTGCAGCGCGGGCAGCTCGAAGAGGTATTGCGGCTGCTCTGCCGGCGGCGGCAGGTTGTCGCGGGCGAAGGTGTCGATGTGGGCGCTGGGCATGCTGGGCTTCCTTTGGCTGGTTCAGCCGGCCGCTTCGCGCAACAGGTCGCGGCCGATGATCAACTGCTGCACTTCGGTGGCGCCCTCGTAGATGCGCAGCGCGCGGATCTCGCGGTAGAGCGTCTCCACCGGCTGGCCGCTGACGACGCCCAGGCCGCCCCACAACTGAACGGCAGCGTCGATGACCTGCTGCGCGCCTTCGGTGGCCGCCATCTTGGCCATCGCGGCTTCGCGCGTCACGTTGCGGCCCTGGTCGCGCAGCCAGGCGGCGCGGTAGGTCAGCAGCGCGGCGCTGTCGATGGTGGTGGCCATCGTCGCCAGCTTGGCCTGCGTGAGCTGGAAGTCGGCCAGCACGCCGTTGAACATGCGGCGCGTGGTGGCGCGGTGCAGCGCCTCGTCCATCGCACGGCGCGCGAAGCCCAGCGCCGCGGCGGCCACCGAGGTGCGAAAGACGTCCAGCGTGCGCATCGCGATCTTGAAGCCCTCGCCGCCGGTGCCGATGCGCTGCGCCAGCGGGATGCGGCAGTTGTCGAAGCGCAAGCGCGCCAGCGGGTGCGGCGCGATGACCTCGATGCGCTCGGCGATCGTGAAGCCCGGCGTGCCGGCATCGACGATGAAGGCAGAAATGCCGCGCGAGCCCGGGGCTTCTGCACTGCGGGCGAAGACGACGTAGAAGTCGGCGATGCCGCCGTTGGAGATCCACGTCTTCTCGCCGTTCAGCACTGCGTGATCGCCTTCGACGACAGCGCTGCAGGCCAGCGCCGCGACGTCGGAGCCGGCATCGGGCTCGGACAGCGCGAAGGCGGCGATGGCGCTGCCGCCTGCCACCCGCGGCAGGTAGCGCGCCTTCTGTTCCGCGCTGCCGGCCAGGCCGATGGCGCCCGAGCCCAGCCCCTGCATCGCGAACGCGAAGTCGGCCAGGCCGTTGTGCCGCGCCAGCGTCTCGCGGACAAGGCACAGGCTGCGCGTGTCCAGCGTGTCGGCCACGCCGCCGAAGGCCGTGCCGCCCACCGCGTGGCGCAGCCAGCCGCCGCTGCCCAGCGCTGCGACGCAGGCGCGGCAGGCGGCGTCCACATCGCTGCCATGCAGGTGGGCCACATGCTCGGCGGCCCAGGCGTCGAGCGCCAGCGCAAGATCGCGGTGCTGCGGCGCGAAGAACGGCCAGTCCAGATAGCGCGTGTCGCTCATCAGTTGCCCTCGAACACCGGCTTGCTCTTCGCGCTGAACGCGGCATAGGCGCGGCCGAAGTCTTCGGTCAGCATGCACAGCGCCTGCGCCTGCGCTTCCGACTCGATGGCTTCATCGACGCCCATCGCCCACTCCTGGTGCAGCATCGTCTTGGTGATGCCGTTGGCAAAGGTGGGGCCGTGGGCGATGTCGCGTGCCAGCGCATGCGCCTCAGACAGCACCGTCTCGGGGCTGCAGACGCGGTTCAGAAAGCCCCATTGGCCGGCTTCGTCGCCACCCAAGGAGCGCCCGGTGTAGAGCAGCTCGCTGGCCCGGCCCTGGCCGACGATGCGCGGCAGCAGCGCACAGGCGCCCATGTCGCAGCCGGCAAGCCCGACACGGTTGAACAGGAAGGCGGTCTTGCTGCGCGCGGTGCCCAGCCGCATGTCGGACGCCATCGCGATGATCGCGCCGGCACCTGCGCAGACGCCGTCGATGCTGGCCACGATGGGCTGCGGGCAGTGGCGCATCGCCTTCACCAGCGCGCCTGTCATCCGCGTGAACAGCAGCAGGTCGGGCGCCGACAGGCCGATCAGCGGGCCGATGATGTCGTGCACGTCGCCGCCGGAGCAGAAGTTGTCGCCCGCGCCATGCACGACGACGGCCTTCACGTCGCTCGCATAGCGCAGCGCCTCGAACAGGTCGCGCAGCTCGGCATAACTGGCGAAGGTCAGCGGGTTCTTGCGCTCCGGCCGGTTCAGCGTGACGGTGCCCACGCGGTCTTGCACGGCCCAGCCGAAGTGCTCTGCGCGGTGGCCGGCCAGCGGCTTGCGGTTGCCACGCGCCAGCACGGGGTCGAGTGGTGTGGTCATCGGTCTCTCCTTCATGCTTCGCCTTGCAAGGTGGTGAGCTGCACGCGCAGCCGGCCCAGCAGGTCGTGCAACTGCGTCTTCTGCGGCATGCTCATGCCGGCGAAGATGTCGATCACCCAGGCCTCGTGCACGGCGGCGATGCTGTCGAACAGCGTGGTGCCCTTGGGCGTGAGCGACACCCGCACCGAGCGCCTGTCTTCGGGCTCGGCCACGCGCTCGACCAGGCCCTCCTTTTCCAGCTCGTCGGTCAGCCCGGTGACGTTGCCGCCGGTGACCATCAGGTAGCGCGACAGCGCACTCATGCGCAGGCCGTCGGGGTGGCGCTGCAATTGCGCCATGTAGTCGAAGCGCGCCAGCGTCATGCCGAATTCGGCACGCAGCCGCTTCCTGATCTCGGTCTCGATCTGCGTGCTGCACGACAGCAGCCGCAGCCAGACCTTCAGCGACTGGTGATCGTCGCTGGCGATGCGGCCTTCCAGACCGATGCGCTCGTCGTCCAGCAGCGGCGTGGTCTCGCTCCTCGTTGCGCGCTTCACAGGTGCACCCTGCGGCCTGCGGCCGGCCCCGCCAGGCGGGCGTGAGCCCTCGGCAGAGGCTGCGGGCTCACGCCGGCTCCTTCTCGGCCGGGCCGGCCAGCAGCGCAGCCTGCGCCGCCTTCTCGCGCGCGAACAGCGACTCCATCTGCGCCTTGCCCGACAGGTACTGCTTCGGCCAGGCGATTGCCGTGTAGCCGATCTTCGCCGCCTCGGTCAGCGTCCAGGCCGGGTTGGCCAGGTGCGGGCGTGCCACCGCGCACAGGTCGGCGCGGCCGGCGGCGATGATGCTGTTGACGTGGTCGGCCTCGGTGATGGCGCCGACAGCGATGGTGGCAATGCCGGCCTCGTTGCGCACACGGTCGGAGAAGGGAGTCTGGAACATGCGGCCATAAACCGGCTTCTCCAGCTTGCTGACCTGGCCCGACGAGCAGTCGATGAGGTCGGCGCCGGCGTCCTTGAAGGCACGCGCCACCTCCACCGCGTCTGCCGGCGTGATGCCGCCATCGACCCAGTCGTGCGCCGAGATGCGCACTGACATGGGCAGGTGCTGCGGCCAGGCGGCGCGCACGGCGGAGAAGACCTCCAGCGGAAAGCGCAGCCGGTTCTCCACGCTGCCGCCATAGACGTCGTCTCGGTGGTTGGTCAGCGGCGAGATGAACGACGACAGCAGATAGCCGTGCGCGCAGTGCAGCTCCAGCCAGTCGATGCCGGCCTCGGCGGCCCAGCGCGTGCTGCGCACGAACTCGGCCGTCACGCGCAGCATGTCGTCGCGCGTCATTGCGGCCGAGATCTGGCTCACGCCGTCCAGGTATTGCTGGCGCGATGCCGACAGCAGCGGCCAGTTGCCGCCGGGCAGCGGCTGGTCCATGCCTTCCCAGGCCACACGGGTGGAAGCCTTGGCACCGGCGTGGCCGAGCTGGAGCGCGAACTTCGCGTCGGTGTGGGTGTGGATCCAGTCGGCGATGCGCTTGAACGCCAGGCACTGCGCCTGGTTGTAGAGCCCAGGGCAGCCGGGCGTGATGCGGCCTTCGGCGCTGACGCAGGTCATCTCGGCGAAGACCATCGCCGCGCCGCCCATCGCGCGCGCGCCCAGGTGCACCAAGTGGTAGTCACCGGCGATGCCGTCCACCGCGCTGTACTGCGCCATCGGCGACACCACGACGCGGTTCTTCAGCGTGATGCTGCGCACCGTGAAGGGCGTGAACATCGGCGGCGGTGGCGTGGCGCCGGCCGTCAGCGCCAGCCCGGATTTCTCAGCGAACCAGCGCTCGAAGCCTTCGAGCCAGGCGCGGTCACGCAGGCGCAGGTTCTCGTGCGAGATGCGCTGCGAGCGCGTCAGCATGGAGTACATGAACTGCGGCGGCGGCAAGGTGTCTGCATAGCGCTGGCCGACTGCCTCGAACCATTCCATCGCGTTCCAGGCGGCGTTTTGCAGGCGCAGCACGTCCACGCTGCGCAGCGCCTGGTATTCGGCCAGCACCTGCGGGATGTGCTCCGGTCGGTCTGCCGCGTCGTCACCGAAGCGCTGGAACTGGCGCGCCAGCTCGATGGCGTCTTCGATCGCCAACTTGGTGCCCGAGCCGATGGCGAAGTGCGCCGTGTGCACCGCGTCGCCCATCAGCACCACGTGGCTGCGGCCGTTGAACAGCGACCATTGCGCGCACTTCACGCGCTGGAAGTTCAGCCACGCCGAGCCACGCAGATGCCGCGCATTGCTCATCAGCCGGTGGCCTTGCAGATGCTCGGAGAACAGCGCCTCGCAGAAGGCCACCGAGGCATCGACGTCCAGTTTGTCGAGCCCGTGCGCCAGCCAGACATGCTCTGGCGTCTCGACGATGAAGGTAGTGGTGCTGGCGTCGAACTGATAGACGTGCGCCTGGAACCAGCCGTGCTCGGTCTTCACGAACGTGAAGTTGAAGGCGTCGTAGAGCTTGGTGGTACCGAGCCAGATGAAGCGGTTGGGCCGGGCCACGATGTCGGGCTGGAAGACATCGGCATGCCGGCGGCGGATCTTCGAGTTGACGCCGTCGGACGCGATGATCAGGTCGGCATCCGGGAAGTCGGCGTCGGAATCGACCTCTTGTTCGAATGCCAGCACCACGCCCAGCGCCTCGCAGCGGCGCTGGAGAAGGTTGAGCAGCTTCTTGCGGCCGATGCCGACGAAGCCATGGCCGCCGCTGCGGATGCGCTCGCCCTTGAATTCGAGTTCGATGTCGTCCCAGTGGTTGAACGCGCGCTCGATGTCGGCGGCGGTGTCGGCGTCCCACTGGCGCATGTTGGCCAGCGTGGCGTCGGAGAACACGACGCCCCAGCCGAAGGTGTCATACGGCTTGTTGCGCTCGACCACGGTGATGTCGTGCGCCGGGTTGCGGCTCTTCATCAGCAGCGCGAAATACAGGCCCGCCGGGCCGCCGCCGATGCAGACGATCTTCATGCGCGCTCCCGCGTTGACTGTGCCTCCAGTCTGCGTCGGGATAGTTTAGATGTCAAGTGAATCGGCGGCGGGCCTCCCCAGCGCACGGTTCAGCGCGGTGTCAGCGCGGGTTCAGTGCCGCAAGTGTCGGCGCAGGCGCTTCGCCAGTCGCCAGCCAGGTGACGCTGGCCGGAGGCTGCACGGTGAAGGTGTTGGGGTCGATGCCTTGCGCGTGCTGGGCATGGCGGGCCACCAGCACGGCCGGGTGTTCGCCGTTGGCATGGACGATCTTCCACGTCGGGCTGGCGGGGTGGCCGACGATGAAGGTGTTGGGGTCGATCTGGCTGCGGGCCTGGGTTGCCTGTTGCGCGCAGGCGGCGCTGGAGCCGAGGGTCAGCAAGGCGGCCGCTGCAACAGCCGAGAGTGCGGTGAAGGCGGTGAGATGGCGCATGGTGGGTCCGGGGCTTTAAACTAAGTGATAACCCTATGTTGCATTGCAACAAGATCCTTGTCATCCCTCAATGCAGGGGCGCCGGTACGCTTGTTGCCAGCAATCCTGGGGACGCAACCCACCCGAGGAGACAGGCATGAAAACCGTTCACCGCATCGCGCATCTCGTGTTGTCGGCCACTGCCGCGGCCGCCTTTGCAGCAGCGCCCGCAGTGCAGGCCCAGACGTCGAAAGCAACGGCGCCGGCCGCGTCTTCGGCCAGCGCCGCCGCCATGGGCAACAAGGCCGCAAAGCCGCCTGTCGATGCCGCCGCGTCCGATGCCGGCGTGGCGACGAAGAAGCCGGCCAAGCCTGGCGCGCAGGCCGGCCCGGCGCCGGCGCCAGCGCCGGGCAAGTAGCAGCCGACGGATTGCGAGCCGCCGTTCAGGCCGTCCCGGCGCGGCGGCGGCGCAGCCAGCCGAGCAGCCCGATGCCGGTGCCCATCAAGACCCAGGTGCCGGGCTCGGGCACCGCCGAGATGGTCTGCCACGCGAGGCTCTGTAAAGCATAGGCCTCGCTGGCCGTGAAGCCCAGTTCGACTGCTGCGCTTTCGCGGCCGCCCAGCGTGCGCGGGTCGATGCCGGTGGTCATGCCGAAGACCGTCAGCGCGTGCAGGTAGTAGCCGTGGTTGCTGGCGTGGTAGCTGTCGCTGGCCCACAGGTTGAGCTGGCCGGGCGTGATGCCGTCATAGGGGTTGGTGTCGGCAATGCCGGCCGCGAAGGCGGCATTCCACACCAGGCCGACCGGGTTGATGTGGTCCACGGTGCCCGGGTTGGCGGCAGCCGCCACCTCGTAGCCTTTTTGCACGTCGATGCCCATCGCGTTGATCGGCTTTCCCAGCCAGGGGCTGGACGTCACGTAGGTCAGGTCGGCGCGTGACCAGGTGGCGGTGAGGCCGATGCTGACGTTGGGGTTCTGCGCCCGGAACACGTTGCCCAGGATGCCGGTGTACTGGCTGATCAGCGCCGGGTCGTTCGGAGCGGCGAAGTTGAGGTTGCTCTGGCCGTGCATCACCACCTTGTCCCAGGGCTTGTCGATCAACGCGAGCTGGTTGTTGTAGTGGTAGTCGAGGTTGCTGCCGGGCTCGGTTTCCAGAAAGACGTCGTAGTCCAGCCCGGCCTGCTGGGTGAATGCCTTGAAGAGCGCCGGCACGCCGCCGATGTTGGTGCCGCGCAGGTCGGTCACGCTGCTGGTGCGAAAGCTTTGCACCGACGCCAGCGCGCCGTAGGTGAAGCTGTTGCCGATGAAAAGAATGCTGGTCGATGCCTGTGCGGCGGGCAAGGCCAGACCGGAGGCCAGCAGCACGGCGGTGGCGATGGCGGTGCGGCGGCGCAGCCGCGGCGCCAGTGGGTGGGCAGTGTTCATGCGTGTCTGTCTCCGTGTTGTCGAGGAAGCGCGCCAGCACAGCAGGCGTGGCGCGCGCCGCCACACGGGCAAACCGGCGGCCCGTGGCGCCGGGCATCCCACGTTTGACGCGCCGGCACGCCGCGGCGACGCCCCTGCAAGGGCGTGCCTGCTTCCGCAGCCTCCACCGCACGTGGGATGGCCGCTGCCGCGCCTTGCGCAGAATGCTGCCTGCCACACCACGGCAGTGCGCTGCAACGCGAGGAGACGACCATGAGCCTGCACCCGATCATCTACATCCGCGGCTATGCGATGACCGAGGCGGAGCGCAACGAGACCGCGGCCGATCCGTTCTGCGGCTTCAACGTGGGCTCCACCGTCTATCGCGCCAACCCCGACAAGACGGCACGGGCCGACAAGTTCGTTTTCGAGTCACCGGTGCTGCGCCTCGTCACCGACTTCGGCTACCGCCACGTTTACCAAAACGGCTCCGACATCCTCGACCCCGACTGGGCACCGCCGCCCGGCGCGCAAGGCGAGCCGCGCGAAGGCATTCCACCGCAGTCCATCATCGTCTATCGCTACTACGACGACGGCTCCGGCCTGCTGGGCGATGGCAAGGCCAGGGCCATCGAGTCCTACGCCGAGGGCTTGAGCGCGCTGGTGCTGAAGATCCGCGGCCTGGTGTGTGCCTGGCGTGGCGCCGACGGCCAGCAAATTGCGCCGGACAAGTTTCGCTGCTATCTGGCGGCGCACTCGATGGGCGGGCTGGTGGCGCGGGCGTTTCTTCAGAACAAGACGCTGGGCAGCGGCGAAGCACGGCGCAGCGTTGACAAGCTCTTCACGTTTGCGACGCCGCACAACGGCATCGACGTCGGCGGCTTCAACGTGCCCACCTGGCTGACGGCCGCCGAGTCGAACACCTTCAACCGCGAGCGCATGGCAGGCTATCTGGACATGCAGGCCATCGCCGAGGCCAACGGTGGGCGCGTCGATTTCATTCCCGACGACGTGCTGTCCGCCGACCGCGTGTTCTGCCTGGTCGGCACCAACCGTGGCGACTACGAAGTGGCGCAAGGCGTCGTGCGCGCCTTCGTCGGCCACGGCAGCGACGGGCTGGTGCGCGTGGCCAACGCATCGCTGTGGGGCGTGGATGCGCAGACGCTCAAGCCCACCCGCCCGGTGGCCACGGCCTACGCCTACCGCTCGCATTCGGGCCAGTTCGGCATCGTCAATTCCGAAGAGGCCTACCAAAACCTGGTGCGCTTCCTGTTCGGCGATGTGCGGGTCGATATCTGGCTGGACATCGACGACGTGCGGCTGCCCCAGGACCTGGAGGGCAAGCAGGGCGTCGATGCGCTCTACCAGTTCGAGCTGCTAGCGGCGGCGCGCGGCAAGCGCTGGTTCCTGAGCCGCCGCGTGGCCGAGGAAGATTCGCCGGCCTGCCGCACCCACCGCCAGTTGACGGCGCCCGGGCGGCCGGAAGACAAGGCCATCTATCTGTCCACCGTCTTCCTGGCCAACCGGGCGCGCGTCAACGCGGACCGGCCCTCACTGGCCTACGCGATGACGGTGGCCGCCCGCGTGCCCGACTACCAGATCGAGAAGCGTTTCTGGCCCGACCAGCACTACGAAGGCGGCAACCTGTTCCGCGACACCGCCATCATCGAGATGACGCCGCCCGAGGCCGACGGCGACGACTGGCTCGTCAAGGCCAACTGGATGAGCAAGCCCAACGCCGTGCCCCCGAAGAAGCTCAACTACACCGAACTGAAAGACGGCGGCGGCGTGCAATTGGAGATTCCCTTCGACAACCCCAAGAAGCCGGGCATGAGCGGCAAGATCCGCCTCGTCGTGGCGCCGTGGAACGCGGACGGCGCTGCCTGAGCGCGACTGCTACTGCGCCTCGATGCCCAGCTCGCGGATGCGCCGTGTGATCACGTCGAACTCGGCGCGGTAGTTGGCCTGTGCCTGCTCTGGCGTGGTGACCAGCATCTCGAAGCCGCGCTCCACGAGCTGGCCGCGCACGTCGGCGCTGTTGGCCACCGCGCGCAGCTCTGTGCCCAGCTTCTGCACCACGGCGGCAGGGGTGCGTGCAGGCACCAGCAGCGCCATCCAGACGCTGGCGTCGTAGAGCGGGTCGGTGAAGCCCAGCTCGCGCAGCGTGGGGACGTTGGGCAGGGCGGTGGAGCGCTCGCGGCCCATCATCGCCAGCGGCACGATCTTGCCCGCCGCGACATGCTGCCTAGCCGTGGCCACGCTCGACAGCCCCAGGCTCACGGTGTTGGAAAGCAGGTCCTGCACCACCGGGCCTTCACCACGCTGCGGCACATGCACCATCTGCGCCTTCAGCTCCCGGTTGAGCGACTCGCCCGCCAGATGGCCCAGCCCGCCCACGCCCCAGGAGGCATACGACAGCTTGGCCTGCGGTGTGGCCAGCGCACGGAACTCGTCGAAAGTCTTCACGTTCAGCCCCACGCTGGCCGACAGCAGCGCCGGGCTGCGCAGGATCTGGCCGACGAAGACCAGGTCCTTGCGCGGGTCATAGGGCAGGCTCTTGAAGAGCGCCGTGTTGTTCACCAGCGGGTCGTTGATGGTCAGCAGCAGCGTGTGGCCGTCGGGCTCGGCGCGCGCCACTTCGGCAACGCCCAGCGCGCCTGCCGCGCCGGATTTGTTCTCCACCACCACCGGCTGCCCCAAGGCCTTGGCCAGCCGCTCGCCGACCAGGCGGGCGACGAAGTCGGTGGCGCCGCCTGCCGGGTAGGGCACGACCAGGCGGATCGGCTTGCTGGGCCAGGCGGCCTGCGCGGCAGCGGCGCCGGCCACGGCCAGCGCGGCCAGCAGAACGAAGATGCGGTGCATGGTGGCGTCTCGGGTGGGTGAGGAAATGTCAGGTGCCGGCTTCGGCCACCTGTGCCGCTTCGGCGCGTGCCTGCGCGGCCAGCAGGCGGCGGAACTGCAGCAGCGCTGCGTCCATCGCCAGCGGCAGCATCGGCGGGCCGGGGTGGCGGCTGATGTTGCCGTGCTGCGCGCTGATCATCGCGCGGTCTTCCTCGAAGGCCTGCACCAGGCTGGCGTGGATGGAGTCGGTCATTGCGGCATCGCCCTCGCCGCGCCGGTGCGACTGCTGGAAGAAGTAGTGCGTGCTGGTCGCCGTCTCCGGCGTCAGCGTCTGGCAACTGTGCAGTTGCACGGCACGGCGCAGGTCGTCCGGCGCATCGCCGACCGGGCGGCCGCCGGAGTGCATGAGCAGCGTGCCGGGCAGCAAAAAGTCGTAGATGAACCAGCGGTCCAGGTGGCTGTCGAAGCTGCGAAAGCGCTGGTAGAACGGCGGGGCCGGCACGTCGGGCACATGCCGCGTGACGCGGATGCCCAGTTGCGGCCAGGCGCCGCCGGGGCCCGGCACAGGCTCGATGGTGGCCACGGCCTGCGCGATGCGCGGCGAGCCGCCGAGCGTCTGTTCGTGCACGTAGGACAGGTGCGAGAAGTCGAGCAGGTTGTCGCAGATCAGCAGGTAGGGCGTCTCGTAGTGCAGATACCCGGGCCGGTGCTGCCACTCGGGGTGTGCGCACGAGAAGTTGTCGGGCAGCAGCGCCGGGTCGGCCGCGGCGGGCTTGCCCATCCAGACGAAGACCCAGCCGTTCTTCAGCACCACTGGGTAGCTGCGCACACGGGCCTTCGGCGGCACGGCGGCCAGCCCTGGCGCGTCGATGCAGGCGCCGTCTGCATCGAACTTCAGGCCGTGGTAGCCGCAGCGCACCGCGTCGCCTTCACGCCGGCCGCAGGAGAGCGGCGCATGGCGGTGGCAGCAGCGGTCCTCCAGCGCCACCAGGCCGCCGCCGGACGTGCGCAGCACCAGCACCGGCTCGCCGAGCACCACGCGGCTGAACAGCGCCGGCGAATCGGCCGCCGGGATCTCGTGGTCCCAGGCGATCACATACCAGCAGTTGCGCAGCCACAGCGCGTTGTCCATGGGGCTGTCCCTTTCGTTGCGGCCATCTTGGCCGCGCGGCCGGGGAGCCGCCGTCCCCGGCGCGGGGGACATGCCGGGTCTTTGCTTCAGCGCAGCAGATGCGCCAGGGCCAGGCGGCCGGTGGGCAGCCGCGCCTGGGCCAGCTTGGCGTAGGCGCGCTTGCGCAGCGTGTCCACGGTGGACGGCGCGATGTCCAGATCGACGGCGATGCCCGCAACGCTGATGCCACAGGCGATGCGCGCGCAGACCTGAAGTTCGCGCGCTGAAAGCGCCGGCACGCGGCGCGCAAGCTGGCGCGCGGCAGCGTCCACGTCGTGCCCGGCCGGCACGTGGCCGGCACGCTGGTGCAGACGCCGCAGCAGCGGCGCGAGGCCGAGCAGGCTGTCGATCTCGGAGGGCCGGAACGCGCCGACGGCGGTGTCGCGGTAGAGGTTGAGCGCGAAGACCTGGTCCCGCCCCAGCGTGTAGAGAAAGCTCAGGCGGTCGGCCAGCGCGGCGCGCTCGTAGATCTCGCTGCGCCAGGCCGCCAGCGGGATCTCGGGCCGGCGCATGCGCAGCGCCGTCACCGCGGCCACAGGCAGGCTGCGGCGGCCGAGTTGTTCGGCGAGCTGCGTGGCCTCGTCGCAGCGCCAGTAGTGGCGGCGGTAGAGGTCGAAGCAGGTGCCCGGCGTGTCGCGGGCGGCAGGCCGCAGCGCCACGCCTTCCAGCAGTTGCGGCGGGCGCGGCGCGCTGCCGGCGGCGTAGTGCAGCAGCGTGAGGTGATCGACCGCCACCACGCTGTTCAGCAAGGCCAGCATCGTGGCGGCCGGCGCCACCTCGGCATCTGCCTCCAGCAGCGCCGCCACCGCGCTGGCAGGCAACGCGGTGCGGGCGGGGGCTTCGACGGTCCAGGTCTGCAGCATGGCGCCACCTTAGCCGGCCGCTCTGCCACGCGCCACGGCAGCAACCCGCCTTGCTGGTGTCACTGCGCCACGGCGCCACTGCGCCGCTGCGTCAGGCCGGCACGTCGCCTTCGATGGTGGTGCGGTTCAGCCGCCGCCGCTGGTCGGCCGGGCAACCGGCGGCCAGGTGCATCACCGAGCGGTTGTCCCAGAACACCATGTCGTGCGGCAGCCAGCGGTGGCGATAGACCAGGTGCTGCTGCGTGCTGTGCTCGAACAGCGTCTTCAGCAGCACGCCGCTCTCGTCCTCGGGCAGCCCCGCGATGCGGCTGGTGAAATGCTCGCTGACGAAGAGCGCCTTGCGGCCGTTCTCGGGGTGGGTGCGCACCACCGGGTGCAGCACCGGCGGCACCTGCGCCACCTGCTGCGCGCTGAGGTCCGGGCGCCAGGGGCTGCGCTGCTGAAGCTCGGCGTACTTGCGCAGGTACGAATGCTCTGCGCGCAGGCCGGCCACGCGCTGCTGCAAGGCCGGCGGCAAGGTGTCCCAGGCCAGATGCTGGTTGGCGAACAAGGTGTCGCCGCCCTCGGCCGGCAACTCCTGTGCATGCAGCAGCGAGCCCAGGCTGGGGCGCTCTTTGTACGAGAGGTCGGAGTGCCAGAACACCCCTGCGTCGCCCAGGCCGATGGGCTTGCCGTTCTCCAGGATGTTGGACACCACCAGCACCTCCGGGTGGCCGGCCAGGCCGAACTGGCTCAGCACATGGGTCTGCAGCGGCCCGAAGCGGCGGCTGAACGCGACCTGCTGCGCCGGCGTGATGCGCTGGTCACGGAAGACGAGCACATGGTGGTCGAGATGGGCCTGGTGGATGCGGGCGAAGTCGCTGTCTGCCAGCGGCTTGCCGAGGTCCAGGCCCAGCACTTCGGCGCCGAGCGGCGCGTCGAAGGGGTGGATGGTGATGGCGGCGTTCATGGCGGTCACTGTACCGGGGCGGCTCTCCTTCGGCGCGCCGATGCCCTTGCCGGGGCGGCGGTGCAGGCGGTGCAGTAGGCTGTCGGGCCTTTCATCATGCTGCGCGCAAGATGCCAACGCCCTCCAGCCCCGCCATCGTCCACACCCAGCCCCTCGGCTTCCCGTGGCCAACGCTCGACCCCTTCCTCTTCTGCGTCCACCACGACGACGCCTACCCCAGCGGCAACGCCCAGCACGGCCCGGCCGCGACGCTGGCGGGCCGCAACCTGGGCAATGACTTTGCCGGCAAGGACGGCTGGCGCATGTACCACGGCCAGACGGTGCCGGGCTTCCCTTCGCACCCGCACCGCGGCTTCGAGACGGTGACCATCGTCCGCAGGGGCTTGATCGACCATGCCGACTCACTGGGCGCGGCGGCGCGCTTCGGCCGCGGCGACGTGCAATGGCTCACCGCGGGCAGCGGCATCGTGCATGCCGAGATGTTTCCGCTGCTCGACCAGGCGGCGCCCAACCCGCTGGAGCTGTTCCAGATCTGGCTCAATCTGCCCTCGCGCAGCAAGATGGCGCCGCCGCATTTCACGATGTTCTGGAGCCAGGACATTCCGCTGCACACCAGCACCGACGCCGATGGCAACACGACGCAGGTGCGCTGCATCGCCGGCCACCTGGCAGACGCACGGCCGCTGCCTCCACCGCCCGATTCCTGGGCCTCGCAGCCCGAATCCGACGTCGCCATCTGGACCATCACGATGGCGCCCGGTGCGCGCTGGGTGCTGCCTCCGGCGGCGTCCGGGGCGACGCGGCGGCGGCTCTTTTTCTTCAAAGGCGCCAGCGTCGCGATCGAGCGCCAGACCATCGCCGCGCATGCCGCCATCGAGCTGCGCGCCGTGCAACCGGTGGAACTGGTCAACGGCCCCGAAACCAGCGAGTTCCTGCTGCTGCAAGGCCGGCCCATCGCCGAGCCGGTGGCGCAGTACGGGCCTTTCGTGATGAACACGCAGGCGCAGTTGCAGCAGGCCTTCGAGGACTACCGGCGCACCGAATTCGGCGGCTGGCCCTGGCCGGGCAGCGGCCCGGTGCACGGCCCGGAGCCGAAGCGCTTTGCGCGCCATGCCGATGGGCGCGTGGAGGCCGTGCCAGACTGACCGGCGCTGCCCATGGCCGGAACGCGGGCTGGCGCATCTGGGGATGGCCGGCACGGGCGCTGCGGCGGCACGATCAGCACACCGAAGCCCTGAAGGACCGACACGATGACCCTGCCCACCCGCCCAGCCGTGCTCGACCTCATCGGCAACACGCCGCTGGTGGAGGTGACGCGCTTCGACACCGGCTGCTGCCGGCTCTTCCTGAAGCTGGAGTCGCAGAACCCCGGCGGCTCGATCAAAGACCGCATCGGCGTGGCGATGGTCGAGGCGGCCGAGCGCGACGGCCGCCTGCGGCCCGGCGGCACCGTGGTGGAAGCCACCGCCGGCAACACCGGCCTGGGTCTGGCGCTGGTGGCGCGCGCCAAGGGCTACCGCGTGGTGCTGGTGGTGCCGGACAAGATGTCGTCGGAGAAGGTGCTGCACCTGAAGGCGCTGGGCGCCGAGGTGCACATCACGCGCAGCGACGTGGGCAAGGGCCACGCCGACTACTACCAGGACCGTGCCGCGGTGCTCGCCCAGTCCATCCCCGGCGCCTTCTTCGCCGACCAGTTCAACAACCCGGCCAACCCGCTGGCGCACGAGACCGGCACCGGCCCCGAGATCTGGGCGCAGGCCGGGCACGAACTGGACGCCATCGTGGTTGGCGTGGGTTCGGCCGGCACGCTGACGGGGCTGACGCGCTTTTTCCGCAAGGTGCAGCCGGCGCTGGCCTTCGTGCTGGCCGACCCCGCTGGCTCCATCCTCGCGGACTACACGCGCAGCGGCACGCTGGGCGCGGCCGGATCGTGGGCGGTGGAAGGCATAGGAGAAGACTTCATCCCCGGCATCGCCGACCTCAGCGGCATCACGCACGCCTATTCGATCAGCGACGAAGAAAGCTTCAGCAGCGCGCGCGAGCTGCTCAAGCGCGAAGGCATCCTGGGCGGCTCTTCCACCGGCACGCTGCTGGCGTCTGCACTGCGCTACTGCCGCGAGCAGACCGAGCCCAAGCGCGTGGTGAGCTTCGTCTGCGACACCGGCACCCGCTACCTCAGCAAGGTCTATAACGACCAGTGGATGGTCGATCAAGGCCTGCTGCAACGTGCGAGCTATGGTGACCTGCGCGACTTGATCTCGCGCCGTGCCGAAGACGGCAGCGTCGTCAGCGTGGCGCCGGACGACACGCTGCTGACCGCCTTCCAGCGCATGCGGCTGGCCGAGGTGTCGCAGTTGCCCGTGCTGCACAGCCGACAACTCGTGGGCGTGATCGACGAGTCCGACCTGCTGCTGAAGGTGCACGCCGATGCAGCGCACTTCCACGACGCGGTATCCACCGCGATGACCGATTCGCCGCAGACGCTGGCCCCCGGCGCCGACCTGAAGGCACTGCGCCAGGTGCTGGACCGCGGGCTGGTGGCCATCATTGCCGATGGCAGCGGCTTCCATGGTCTGATCACGCGCTTCGACCTCTTGAACCACTTGCGGAGAACGCTCCGATGAGCAGCCAGACGCCCCCCGACAAACCACACCGCTTCGCCACCCGCGCCATCCACGCGGGGCAGTCGCCCGACCCCAGCACCGGCGCCATCATGCCGCCCATCTATGCCACCTCCACCTACGTGCAAAGGAGCCCCGGCGTGCACAAGGGGCTGGACTACGGGCGCAGCCACAACCCGACACGCTTTGCCTGGGAGCGCAACGTGGCCGACCTGGAAGGCGGCGCCGCGGCCTTTGCCTTCGCGTCCGGGCTGGCCGCGATCTCCACCGTGCTGGAGCTGCTGCCGGCCGGTGCCCATGTGCTGAGCGGTGACGACGTCTATGGCGGCACCTTCCGCCTCTTCGACAAGGTGCGCCGCCACAGCGCCGGGCTGTCGTTCAGCTATGTCGATCTGACCCAGCCAGAGAACCTGCTGGCCGCCATCACGCCGCAGACCGGGCTGATCTGGGTGGAGACGCCCACCAACCCCTTGCTGAAGCTGGCCGACCTGCGCGCCATTGCCGAGATCGCACGCGCACGCAACATCCTGACGGCCTGCGACAACACCTTTGCCAGCCCCTACAACCAGCGGCCGCTGGAGCTGGGCTTCGACATCGTGGTGCATTCGGCCACCAAGTACCTCAACGGCCACAGCGACGTGATCGGCGGTGTGGCCATCGTCGGTGACGGCCCGCGGCTGCAGCCTGTGCGTGAGCGGCTGGCGTTCTTGCAGAACGCGGTGGGCGCCATCGCCGGCCCGTTCGACAGCTTTCTGGCTTTGCGCGGGCTGAAGACGCTGGCGCTGCGCATCGAACGCCACAACAGCAACGCGCTGGCGCTGGCGCAGTGGCTGGAGCAGCAGCCGAAGGTGGCGCGCGTGCATTACCCGGGGCTGCCGTCGCACCCGCAGCATGCGCTGGCGCAGCGGCAGATGCTTGCTGCCGGTGGCACAGGCGCGGCGGCCGGCGGCTACGGCGGCATGATCTCGCTGACGCTGAACACCGACCTGGCGGGCGCACGCCGCTTCCTCGAAGCGGTGCAGATCTTTGCGCTGGCCGAAAGCCTGGGCGGCGTCGAAAGCCTGATCGAGCACCCGGCCATCATGACCCACGCCACCATCCCGGCCCAGACGCGGGCCGCGCTGGGCATCGGCGATGCGCTGGTGCGGCTGTCGGTGGGGGTGGAGGATCTGGAAGACCTGCGCGACGACCTTTCGCGGGCGCTGAACGCCATCTGAAGGCTGCACGCCGAGCACCCCCGCATGGACGCCGCCGCGTTGCGCATCGAGCCGCTGAACCACCAGGACCCCGACCTTGCGCAGCGCATCCACGCGGTGCTGTTGCCCGCGTATGCGCAAGAGGCGCTGCTGCTGGGCGCGCGCGAATTCGGGCCGCTGGAGCGCACGCCGCAGGACATCTGCAACAGCCGCGACTTCTTCCTGGGCGCCCACGTCGGCGCGGCGCTGGCCGGCGTGCTGTGCATCGGCCCGGACGACGAGCCCGGGCAGATCAGCATCTCCACCCTCGTGGTGCACCCGGCGCACCAGCGCCGCGGCATCGGCAGGGCGCTGATGCAGGAGGCCCTGCGGCGCGGCGAGGGATTCGTCTTCTCGGTCTCCACCGGCGCTGCCAACGAGCCCGCGCTGGCGCTGTACGGCAGCTTCGGTTTCCAGATCTACAGGCGCGGCAGCATGGGCACGCAAGACATCGCGCTGGTCAAGCTGCGCAGGCCGGCCGGCCAACATGGCGGTGGTGCCGCACCCGGTTGCCCATAATGGTCGGCAGCAGTGGGGTCGATGGCCGCAGGCCGTTTCGAGAGTGTCCATGGTTGGCAGCACTTGCCATTCGCCCCGGGCGGGCGACCGGCAGGAAGGGAAGAGCGGATGGGCACCTGCGTCATGGCCTTGGGCCGGCCCCGGCTGGGCGTTGAACACCCGGCCCGCGCTCCGCTGGCGGCGGCTTCGCACCTGCCCGGAGCCTTGCGATGCTGCGCGCCCTGAAGGGTGGCTCCCCGCAGCAACTCGCATGGTTGCCGGTGCTGATCGTGCTGCCGCTGGTCGCCTTGCTGATGCTGGCCGTGCGGCTGACCTTGCTGCCGGCGCTGGAGCGCAACGCGCAGGCAGATCTGCAGCGGCGCACCGCGGTGCTGGCCGAGCGCATCCGTTCGCAGCTTGGCAACCAGTTGCGCGAGCTGCGGCAACTGGCGCGCTCGCCGCTGCTGCGCGATGCCGGGCGTGAAGCTGCGCCCGCCCGTGCCGAACTGGACTGGCTGCTGCAACAGCAGTCGGCCTTCGACTGGATCGGCCTCGCAGCGCCGGACGGCAGGCTGTTGGCCGCCACGGGCGGCTGGCTCGAAGGCGAGTCCATTGGCGCGCAGGCCATCTTTCGGCGCGCGCTGAAAGACGGCTCCGTTCTCGGCGATTTCCACCCTGCGGCGCCATCGCAGACTGCGGTGGCCGCCGCCGGCGCGGAGGCCGGCGGCGAGGTCTTAGACATCGCGATCCGCCTGGACGACGCGGAAGGACGGCCGCAGGCGGTGCTGGCGGCGCATGTCGGCACCCGCTGGCTGCGGGCGCTCGAACGCCACGCCGTGGAGGGCTTCTCCGATGAAGCGCACTCCAAGGCCCGTCTGCTGGCCGGCACACCGCCACACGACATCTCTGGTGACCCTGCCGGCACGGCCGGCGCCACCGCTGCGTTGTCGCCCGCCTGGCTGGCCTGGGCAGCGGCGGACGGCGTGGCCGCGCCGCCGTCGGATGCGCTGGTGTCGCTGCAGCGGGTGGACCTGGCGCCGGAAGCGCACGTGCTCGCTTGGCGTGTGCTGAGCCTGCGTGACCGGTCCGAGGCACTGCATCCGGCTTGCCACCTGATGGGCGCGATCGCACTGCTCGGCGCACTGGCGGCTGCCTTGCTGGGCGCCAGCGGATCCTGGGCGGCGCGCCGCCTGACGCGGCCCTGGCAGGCGCTCATCGATGCCGACGCAGCGGCGCCCGGCTCGGCCGGTGCCCGGCTGGGCCGCTATGCCGACGTGGTGCACGACGCGCTCGTCGGCGACGCGGCGCAAGCCGGCCAGGCGGCGCGCACGCTCGGTGCCGCCGATGCGGTGCTGGCCCGGCTGGCCTCGGATGCGCGCTACATCAAGCGTGTGCTCGACCACCTGCCGGTGGGCATCGTGCTGTCCGGGCGGGCCTTCGAGATCGAGTACGTGAACACCACCTTGACCCGGCAACTCGGCCTGAGCAACGAAGCCGTGCGCGGCCGGCTCGACGGCGCCTTTCTCTGCCATCCGGCCGATGCCGACGCACTGGCTGCGCAAGTGCGCGCCATGGCCGTTGCGCCGGGCGAACTGATGGCCCGCTTTCTCGCCCGCCAGGCCGATGGGGCGCCACGCGCGGTGCAGTGGCATCTGGTGCCCTTGTTCGACGAGGCAGGCGTCTTCGACGGTGGCATCGCGGTGGTGACCGACATCGACGCCGAAACCACTGCGCGGCGGCGCGCCGCCGCGCTGGACCAGCGCCTGCACCTGCTGCTGGAGGTGGCCATCGACCATGCGCTGGTGCTGCTCGACGAGGAGGGCCGCATCCTGAGCTGGAACGTCGGCGCAGCGCATGTCTTCGGCCGGCCCGCGGCGCAGACCAGGGGCCGCGGCTTCGAAGAATTGTTCGGCTCCGAGGACTGCGCCACCGGCTTGCCGCAGCGCCTGCTCGCGCAGGCGCGCCAGGACGGACGCGTGCCCATCGACGGGCCCCACCGCCATGCCGCAGGGCAAGACCTGCATGTGGCCGGTTCGCTCTATGCCATGCCGCCGCAGGCCTGGCCGGCTGCCTACGCACTCATCGTGCGCGACGTGACGTCGCGCCTGCGGTCCGAGCGCGCGCTGGCGCGCTCCCGGGTCGATCTGGCTGACCTGTCGCAGCGCCTGCTGGGGCAGGAGAAGGAAACCACGCGCCGCCTGGCCCAGACGCTGCATGACGACCTGGGGCAGACCTTGACGGCGATGCGGCTGACCTTCGATGCCTGCCGCTCGGTCTTCCCCGTTGCGGGAAAGATCGCCGAACGGCTGGAGCGTCTGGACGGCCTGATCGCCAGCGGCCACCAGCAGGTGCGGCGCGCAATGGTGGAACTGCGCCCCCCGATGCTCGACGATCAGGGGCTGGCCGCGGCGCTGCACAACGAGCTGGCGGTGCATCGGGGCGCTCACCCCGACATCGAGCTTCGCTTTGTGCTGCCACCCGTGCTGGAAGACCAGCGCTGGCCGCCCAACGTGGAGTACGCCGCTTTCATGATCGCCCGCGAAGCCCTGCTTAACGCGCTCCAGCACAGCCATCCCGCGGTGGTGGAGGCGCGCCTGGCAGGCGGGCGGCAGCACCTGCGGCTGGAGGTGGTGGACGACGGCGCCGGCCTGCCGCCCGGCGCCGACCAGAAGCCGGGGCACCTGGGCCTGGTGGGCATGCGCGAGCGTGCGCTGGCCATCGGTGCTGCGCTCCAGGTTGCCAGGCGAAGCGAACGAGGCACGTCGATGCTGCTGCTGTGGTCGCAGCAGGGGACACCCGGAGAACAACGATGAGCCGTCTGTATCTGGTCGATGACCATGTGGTGGTTCGCGAGGGCTTGCGTGCCGTGCTGGAAGATGCCGGCCACACCGTCGTGGGCGAGGCTGCCGACGCGACCGAGGCGCTGTCCGACATCTCGCGCCTGAACCCCGAACTGGTGCTGCTGGACCTCAATCTGGGTGCGCGTTCCGGCATCGATCTGCTGCAGGACTTGCGTCGGCGGGGCAACGGCGTGCCGGTGCTGGTGCTGACGATGTCCGAGCAGCCGCGCGACGTTGCGCAGGCGCTGCGCGCGGGTGCCCAGGGCTACGTGCTCAAGGGTGTTGACAGCGGTGCGCTGCTGGCCGCAGTAACGCAGGTGGCTGCGGGGCAGCGACACCTCGGCCCGGGCCTGGCCGACCTGGCCATCCGTGGCCTCACGGCGGTGGAGTCGTCGGTGGACAAGCTGTCGGCGCGCGAGCGGCAGATCGTCGTGATGGCAGTGCGCGGGCTGAGCAGCGCCGCCGTCGGCGAGCAACTGCATCTGTCGCCAAGAACGGTGGACACCTACCGAAGCCGGGCGATGGGCAAGCTGGGCCTGTCCGACCTGCCCGCACTGGTGCGCTGGGCCATCCGGGAAGGTCTGGTGGAACTGGACGACGACTGAGCGGGGACAAAACCGCAGTTGCACGGCAGAAGGCCGTCTTCTCGATCGATGCCCCCGGCGTCTGCTTGATCCACCTGCCCGGGGACACGGATCGACAGCCTCGGCGGACAGGTCCAATCGACAACTCATGACAACAGGATTTTGGCGCCCGGCCGAAACTGTTGGTCATGCAGACCTGCATTCGACCACCGCAGCGATGTGGTCGCGGCGCGCTCGCAACTTGTCCGAATCTTCGACCAGCATGGCGCTGCCGAGGACCTCTTCGCCGTGAACGCAGCCTTGGCCGCCTTCGCCCCCCACCCGAATGCCGCCCAGCCGGCCCTTGGAGATTTTGAATGTCTCTCGTGACCAAAGCCCGCGCCCCTGCAAGTGAAGCCACCTCCGTGGCCGTCGTGGCGAAGGGCCTGACCAAGACCATGTCGCGGGACGCAGACGCCAACCGCAAACGCGCCCGCACGCTGGCCAAGCAGCAGCAGGCTTCGGAGCGCGTGGCCAGTGCCGCCAGCGAGCTGTCTTCCGGCATCAACGAAGCCGCCTCCGCCGCCGAAGAACTCAAGCGCGCCGCCACGCAGATCGCCACCGGCGCAGAAGAAGCCTCTGGCGCAGCGCAGGAATCCCTCGCCGCGTTGACGCAGGTGTCGGGTGCCATCACCCGCCAGTTGGCCGCGGTCACCCAGGCCAAGATCACCGCCGAGGGCATGCAGAACCTGGCCGGCCAGGTGAACGCTGAAGTCCAGGCCACCGTGAACAACGTGGCCACCGCAGCACAGCGCCAGGCCGAGAGCGTGAAGATGGTGGCCGAGCTGGAGCGCCAGGCGGCCAGCATCGGCGACATCGTCAAGGCCGTGGCCCGCATCGCCGACCAGACCAACCTGCTGGCGCTCAATGCCGCGATCGAGGCCGCCCGCGCCGGCAAGCATGGCAAGGGCTTTGCCGTCGTCGCCGACGAGGTGCGCACCCTGGCCGAGACGAGCGAGAAGAGCGCCAAGCAGATCCAGGAACTGATCGGTCAGATCCAGGGCGAGGTGAAGACCATCGCCGAAGGCATCAATGGCTCTGCGCAAGCGGTGCAGAGCGAGGTCGAGAAGAGCGCGGTGATCCTGCAGCAGCTCGAACAGATCGGAGCTGACGCCGGCGGCATCGCGGCAGGCGCGGCGGACATCGCCAGTGCTGCCGCGCAAAGCAACGTGGCCGCCGGTCAGGCGCTCAAGGGCGCGGAGCAGATCGCCGCGGCTTCCACCCAGCAGTCGTCTGCCTGCGAAGAAGCCAACAAGACCGTCACCGAGCAGACCACGGCCTTGCAGCAGTGCGAGCAGACCTCGGCCGGGCTGTCGGAAATCGCGGACGAATTGAAGAACAGCACCGACATCGCCAAGAGCGCCGAAGAAGTGGCGTCCTCGGCCGAAGAGCTGTCGTCGGCAGTGCAGGAAATCAACCGCTCGGCCAGCCAGATCATGGTGGCGCTGGACCAGATCCGCAAAGGCGCGCAAAGCCAGGCGGCTGCCACCGCGCAGTCGGCCGCTGCCATCACGCAGATCGAGAAGGGCGCGCAGGTCGCAGAGGGCCGCGCCACGCAGGGAAGCGAGCGGGCCAGGGCCATCCGCACGCTGATGGGCGACAACAAGAAGAACATCGACGACCTGATCCGCGGCATCAGCGCCAGCGTCGAGTCCACCCAGGAAAGCATCAAGCAGGTCAAGGGTCTGGAACTCGTGTCGCGCAAGATCGACAAGATCGTCGATGCCATCACCCAGGTTTCCATCCAGACCAACATGCTGGCCGTCAACGGCAGCATCGAAGCGGCGCGGGCCGGTGACTTCGGCAAAGGTTTCGTGGTGGTGGCCACCGACATCCGCAATCTGGCGCATGACTCGGCCGAAAACGCCGACCGCATCAAGGACCTGGTGAAAGCCATCCAGGACCAGATCGGCCTCGTCGGCCGTGACCTGCACGCCATCGTCACCTCGGCCGTGGCCGAAGGGGACAAGGCCAGGGCCATCTCGACGAGCCTGGTGCGCATCGAGGGCGATGTCGCCCAGATCGAGCAGGGCAACAAGGAGGCGGTGGCATCGGCGCAGGAGATCGTGGCTGCCATCAACCAGGTGAAGGTGGCGGTGGAGCAGGTGTCTTCCGCTGCGGCGCAGGCCGAGAAATCAGCCGAGCAGGCGTCCGCCGCTGCCAAGCAGCAGAGCCAGGGCGCAGAGGAATTGTCCGCGGCCATCGAGGAAATCGCGTCGCTGGCCGACGAACTGCAAAGCGCTTGAAGCGCAGCCCCATCCAGACTGAACAAGGAGGGCTGCGATGAGCACATCCCAGAATGCAGGCGCCGACCGCGCCGACCCGGGCGCGGCCGACGCGCCAGACGACGAAGACCGCAACGACAACCAGTTCGTCACCTTCAGCGTGGCCGGCGAGATGTTTGCGGTGCCGATGGCGCCGGTGCAAGAGATCATCCGGGTGCCCGCGGTGGCGCAGCTGCCGCTGGCGCCGCCCTCGCTGCTGGGGCTGGCCAACCTGCGTGGCCGCGTGCTGCCCATCATCAATCTGCGCCGCCTCTTCGGCTGCGACGAAAGGGAGCACGACGACACCACGCGCGCGCTGGTCATCCATATCGGCCAGCCGCTGGGTTTCGTGGTGGACCGGGTGGCCAGCGTCATCAGCGTGGAGCCGGGCGAGATCGAAGCCGCATCGGGCATCCACAGCGTGGTCGATGCCGGCTTCCTGACCGGCGTGATCAAGCGTCCGCGGCCCGACAGCGGCACCGAGATGCTTCTTGTCGTGGACTTTGCTCCGTTGATCCGCAGCCAGTTCGCCGCCATCGGCGGTGACGGCGCAGCGGCGGGTGCCGTCGGCGCCACGCTGGCAGCCCATGGCAGCGCCACCCCGGAAGACGACGGCATTTCCAGCGACGAGCTGCGCCTGGTCTCGTTCTCGGTGGCCGGCCAGGAGTACGCGCTGGACATCGCCGAGGTGCAGGAGATCGTGCAACTGCCCGAGAAAGTGAGCGCACTGCCCAATGCGCCGGCGCATGTGCTGGGACTGATGTCGCTGCGCCAGCGTCTGCTGCCGCTGGTCAGTCTGCGCGCCTTGTTCGGCCTGCCAGCGCTGCCCTACAGCGAGCAGCAGCGCATCGTGGTCACGGCGCTGGCCGGTGGCCGCCATGTCGGGCTGGTGACCGACTCGGTGAAGGAAGTGCTCAGCGTGCCGCGCGAACAGGCCGAGCCGATGCCGGCCATCCTGGCGGCCGACGCGCAGTTGCAGGAATTCGCGTCGATCTGCCGGCTCGAAGACGGCAAGCGGCTGGTGTCGATCATCGCCACCGACAAGCTGCTGCATGTGCCCGGCCTGAACCAGGCCATGGTGGCGGCCGAACAAGGCGCCGCCGCCAACCCACAGACCCAGACCATGAACACCGACATCGATGACGCCGCCAACAGTGACGACGACGACACGCAAGTGGTGATCTTCCGCCTGGGCGCCGAGGAGTTCGGCGTCCCGATCATGAGCGTGCAGGAGATCGTGCGGGTGCCCGAGACGCTGACCCGCGTGCCCAAGACCCCTTCGTTCGTCGAAGGCGTGATCAACCTCCGCGGCACGGTGCTGCCCGTGATCGACCAGCGCAGCCGACTCGGCCTGCCGGCACTCCCGCGCAGCGAAGGCCAGCGCATCATGGTGTACATGCTCGGCGGCCAGCGCACCGGCTTCATCGTCGATTCGGTGGCCGAGGTGCTGCGCATCCCGCGTGCGCACATCGCGCCAGCGCCCACGCTGTCGGAAGAGCAGAGCCGGCTCATCAGCCGCGTCGCCAACCTCCAGGGTGACAAGCGCCTGGTGATGCTGATCGACCCGCGGCACCTGCTGCAGGGCAGCGAGCTGAAGGCGGTGCACGGCACGGCTGTCGAGCCCGCTGCAGCCGCCGCTGACCCGGTGCCCCTGGCCGAAGCGGCCTGATCGAGCGGCGGACGCTGGAGAGCCCCATGAAGAAGGTGCTTGTCGTCGATGACTCGGCGCTGATGCGCAAGCTGCTCACGGGCGTGTTGAGCGAAGGCGGCTACGCGGTGCACAGCGCGCGCAACGGCGCAGAAGCCGTGCAACTGGTGGTGCAGTGGCAGCCCGATGTGGTGACGCTGGACATCAACATGCCCGAGATGGACGGCCTGACCGCGCTGTCACAGATCATGACGGCCCGGCCGACGCCGGTGATCATGGTGTCGTCGCTGACCGAAAAGGGCGCTCTTGCCACCTTCGAGGCGCTGGCACTGGGCGCTGTGGACTTCATCCCCAAGCCAGGCGGCACGATTTCTCTGCGTGTCGATGACATCGCGGCGGTGCTGCTGGACAAGGTGCGTTCGGCCGCGCGGGCGCAGCTGGGCGCATCGCGTGCGCGGCGTGCGTCGCCGGCCACTGTCAAGCCGCTGGCTGCGCCGGCAGCGCGGCCGGTGGCCGCCGGCGCTGCGCCTGCAGCCACCGCAGGCATGGCAGCCGCGCCGCGCAGCAGCAGCAGCAGCAGCAGCAGCAGCAGCAGCAGCAACAACAGCAACAGCAGCAGCAGCAGCGCGGACGTGCCCGGCCTGGTGTTGATCGGCGTCTCCACCGGCGGGCCGCGCACGCTGGAAGACATCCTGCCCAGGCTGCCGGCGGACTTTCCATGGCCTGTGCTGGTGGCGCAGCACATGCCGGCCAACTTCACCGACACCTTCGCGCGCCGCATGGACAGCCTCTGTGCGATGACCGTGCTGGAAGCCAACACCACGATGCCTTTGCTGCCCGGCCATGTCTATATCGGCCGCGGCGGCACCGACCTGGCGGTCAGCGCGCGTGGCGGCAGGTTGTTTGCCGTGCCGCGGCCAGAGACACCTGGCGTGCTCTGGCACCCGTCGGTCGAAGTGATGGTCGATACGGCCATGCAGCACCTGAGCCCGCAACGGCTGGTGGGCGTGATGCTGACCGGCATGGGCAACGACGGCGCCGCCGCGATGGCGCGCCTGAAGCAGGGCGGCGGCCGCACCATCGCCGAGTCCGCCGAAACGGCCGTGGTGTTCGGCATGCCGGCCGAGCTGATCGAGCGCCAAGGCGCCAGCCTGGTTCTGCCGTGCACGGGCATCGCCAACCAGTTGCGCGCCTGGGTGCCCGCACGCAGTCCCGCCCTGACCGGAGCCCGCTGATGGCCCTGAAGAAAGCCACCGACACCGGCACGGCGCTGCGCCGCATCGAGCCCCGCGAGTACCCGCGTGACCTGGCCGGCCTGTACGCGCAGCTCACCGATGCCGATGCCGGCGTGCGCCGCTGGGCGGCCCGTGACCTGGCTGCCCATGCCGAGGCTGCGCCACGCCTGGCCGCAAGGCTGCTGGACGACGGCAACGCCAGCGTGCGTGCCGTGCTGTTCAGCAGCTTGGCCCGGATCGGCGGCACGCGCGTGGTGGAGGCCGTGCTGCCCTTGCTGCGCAGCGAGGACGCTGCGCTGCGCAACGGTGCCATCGAGTTGCTCGCCGGCCTGCCCGACGCCGTGGCGCCGCACATCGAAGCGCTGCTCTGCGATGCCGACAGCGATGTACGCATCTTCAGCGTCAACCTGCTCGGCCTGCTGCCGCACCCGCGCGTGCCGCAGTGGCTGGCCGGCGTTCTGCAGTCCGAGAGTCAGCCCAACGTGGTGGGCGCCGCACTGGACGTGCTGGCTGAAGTGGGCGGGCCCGAGATGGCCGAACCGCTGCGGCACACCGCAGCCCGCTTCGCCGACGACCCGTTCATCGCCTTCGCCGTCGGCCTCACCCTGCAACGGATCCAGGCGACATGAGAGCCGCGCTCGACGTTCCCGTCATCAGCGAATCGGACTTCCAGAAGTTCGCCGAGTTTTTCTACCGCAAGACGGGCATCCACTTCGACGACAGCAAGCGCTACTTCGTTGACAAGCGCCTGCTCGAACGCATCGCCGTCACCGAGGCAGAAAGCTTTCGCGCCTGGTTCACCGCCCTGCGCTTCGAGACCAACGGGCGGGAGCTTCAGCAGTTGGTCAACGCGATGACGGTCAACGAGACCTACTTCTTCCGCGAGGCCTACCAGTTCGACTGCATGGTCAACCACCTGCTGGACGAGATTGCCGCGCGCAAGCGGCCGGGCTCGCGCATCCGCATCTGGTCCATCCCGTCGTCCACCGGCGAAGAGCCCTACTCGATTGCGATCTATCTGCTGGAGCGCTGGGCCCGCATCGACGACTACGAGGTCGAGATCCTGTCGAGCGACATCGACACCAACGTGCTGGACGCCGCGCAGCGCGGCGTCTATTCGGCGCGTTCGGTGGCGCAACTGCCCCGCGCCTACCTCGACAGGTACTTCACCGCGGCCGGCGACGGCGACTGGCGCGTCAGCCGCGACCTGGTCAATGCAGTGGACTTCAGCCTGGTCAACCTGACCAACGCCGCCGACACGCGCCGCTTCCGCGACATCGACCTGATCTTCTGCCGCAACCTGTTGATCTACTTCGACGATCTTAGCCGCCGCATCGCTGCCGAAGCCATGTACGACGCGCTCAACCCGGGCGGCTTCATCTGCCTGGGTCATTCGGAGTCGATGAGCCGCATCTCGTCGCTCTACAAGCCGCGCCGCTTTCCGGATGCGATGGTCCACCAGAAGCCGCTGGAAGCCTGAAGTCATGAGCAAGAAGAGCCACAACATCCTCGTCGTCGATGACGCCGCCACCGTGCGCATGTACCACCGCAAGATCCTGGGCGATGCCGGCTGGCACACCGAAGAGGCCTGCAACGGCGTCGAGGCACTGGAAGCGGTGCACCGGCAGGCCGAGCCCTTCGACCTGTTCGTGGTGGACATCAACATGCCGCGGATGGACGGCTACGCCTTCGTGCGCGAGCTGCGTCGCCTGCCCGCCGGAGTTCAGGCGCCGGTGGTGATGGTGTCCACCGAAGCCAAGACGCATGACGCCACTGCCGGCTTCGATGCCGGCGTCAACTGCTACCTGGTCAAGCCCTCGCGGCCGCATGAACTCGTGATCAGCGCCGCGCTGCTGATGGGCGACCGGCCTGCCGCCGACCGCGCCGCAGCGGATGCCCCGGGAGCCCGGCGATGAATCCGACAGAACTGCTGGACCAGTTCGTCAGCGAAGCCCGCGAATGCCTGGAGGCGATCAGCGGCAAGCTGCTGCAGGTGGAGCGCGACCCGGCCGACGCAGCGCTGTTGAACGACCTGTTCCGCTCCGTCCACACGCTCAAGGGCAACTGCGGGCTGTTCGAGTTCAAGCCGCTGGAAACCGTGGTGCATGCCGGCGAAGACCTGCTGGATCGCGTGCGCAACCGCACGCTGGACTACAGCCGCGACCTGGCTGATGCGCTGCTCGACGCGATGGACTACGCCGGCCAGCTCATCGACCAGATCGAGCGGACGGGCCGCATCGACGACGCTGCCGGCCCGCAGTCTCGCACCCACGCTGCTTCGCTGCGTGCACTGCTGGTCGATGTGGACATGCCGGCGCCGCTGCCGGTGACGGCAGCGCCGGCAGACGCTGCGCTGCCGCCGGTCTGGGCGCGGCAGTTGGAGCGGCCGGCGGGCGCCGTCAGTGCGCTGCGCTATCTGCCGGAGGCCGAGTGCTTCTTCAAGGGCGAGGACCCATGGCGTTTGGTCACCACGGCGCCCGGCCTGCTGAGCGTGGCCTTGTCACCGCAGCAGCCGTGGCCTGAGGGCGAGGCGCTGGACGCCTGGGACTGCTACCGCTGCAACCTGGCCATCGTGGCGGTGAGCAGCCTGCCGCGCGCCGAGCTGGCAGAACACTTCCGCTGCGTGCCCGAGCAGGTCGAGATCGTCCAGTTCGTCGCCGAGGCGCCCGAGACGGCCGAGGCGGCCGATGGGCCGGGCGCCAGCCACCCGCTGGTCCAGCAGCGCAGCCTGTCGCTGTGGGCCGACCAGATCGCCTTGCTGTCGCGCGCGGAGCTGCCGGCCGGAGTGGTGCTTGCCTGTGGGCGCGGCCTGCAGGGGCTGCTGTGCGCCCGGCCGCAGGCGCAGGCTGAGGCGGCTTTGCGGTCGCTGCCATCGGCCGCCGATGCCGCCGCGTTGCGCGCCTGGGCGCTGGCACATGCGCCCGCTGGGGTGGCGTTGCCCACCGCCCCGCCCACCATGCTGCCGCTTGCGCCCCGCGTGGGGAATGCCGCTGCGGCCGATGAACCCGGTGCGGAGCGCAAGGTCCTGAAGGTCAGCCAGGAAAAGATCGACCGCATGATGGACCTGGTGGGCGAGATGGTCGTCGCCAAGAACAGCCTGCCCTACCTGGCGCAGCGCGCCGAAAACCAGTACGGCCAGCGCGAACTGGCGCGCGAGATCAAGGCGCAATACGCGGTGATCAACCGCATTGCAGAAGACATGCAGCATGCGGTGATGCAGGTGCGCATGCTGCCGGTGGGCACGGTCTTCCAGCGCTTCGGCCGCCTGGTGCGCGACATCTCCAGGAAGCTCGGCAAGGAAGTCGCCCTGGTCCTGGAAGGCGAGGACACGGAGGCCGACAAGAACGTCATCGAGCCGCTCGCCGACCCGCTGATCCACATCATCCGCAACAGTCTGGACCACGGCATCGAAATGCCCGAGCTGCGCCGCGCCGCCGGCAAGCCGGCGGCAGGCACCATCCGCATCAGGGCGCGCCAGGAAAGCGACCGTGTGTTGATCGAGATCAGTGACGACGGTGCCGGAATCAACGCCCAGCGCGTGCGCAACAAGGCGGTGGAGCGGGGGCTGATCCCGGCCGACCGCGCCACCACGCTGAGCGACGACGACGCAGTGCAACTGGTGTTCCTGCCCGGCTTTTCCACCGCCGAAAGCATCTCCGACCTGTCGGGGCGGGGCGTCGGCATGGACGTGGTGCGCACCGCGGTCGAGCGCATCAACGGCGTGGTGTCGCTGGTCAGCCGTGCAGGGCAGGGCACCACGATCACCTTGTCTCTGCCGCTGTCGATGGCGGTCACCAATGTGATGGTGGTCGAGAGTGCAGGGCGCCGCCTGGGCGTGCCG
Organism: uncultured Rubrivivax sp.; assembly: GCA_964244245.1. GTDB lineage: Bacteria > Pseudomonadota > Gammaproteobacteria > Burkholderiales > Burkholderiaceae_C > Rubrivivax. The sequence goes on from CAXTHW010000002.1 coordinate 213,285, forward strand.
ATGGACTTGATCGTCGAAACCGTGCGGGTCCATGCCGACGACATCCACCACTTCAAGCAGGCGCGCACCACGGTGCTGCGCGGCCGCATCGTGCCGCTGAAGCCGCTGAACGAGCTGCTCGCGCTCGACGCCCAGGCCCAGCGCAATGCCGATGGCGAGCACGCGGTTCTCGTCGTGCGGCTGGCGTCTGGCAACGTGGGTCTGCTGGTGGACCAGTTCCATGGCGCCAGTGACATCATCCTGAAGCCGCTGGAAGGCGTGCTCGCAGGGCTGACCGGCTTTGCCGGCACTGCACTGATGGGCGACGGCAGCGTGCTGATGGTGCTCAACCCGAAGGAGCTTCTGTAATGGGCATCCGCTATCTCAGGAAGCACGCCGCGCTCGAAGGCGTGGTGACGGTGGAAGACGCAGAAGGTCTGCTCCAGTGGCTGCGTGCGCAGGCCAGGCCGGCGGTGCATCTGGGCCGCTGCGAGCATCTGCACGCCGCCACGCTTCAGGTGCTGCTGGCGCTGAAGCCGAAGCTGCTGGCTCCACCTGCCGACCCGTGGCTGGCTGCTGCACTGGCGCCTGCACTGGCGCCTGCACCAACGGCCGGGAGCCTGCGGTGACGGGCCTGCTGTCCGTGCTGCGTGCCGCTTTGGCGGCCATCCATCCAGGGCGCTGGCTGGGGCGTGCAGCGCCGCGGCCGCCGGCCGGCGACTGCGGTGCCGTCGTCGGCATGCAGGCGCTGGACGCCGAGGTCCACAGCCAGTTGGGCCGCGCCGTCAACTTGTCGGAGACGGCGGCTCTGGGCATGGTCGAACGGGTGAGCGGCCTGCGCCAGTTGTCGGCCCGGCTCATCCAGTACCTGGGCCAGGCGCAGCAGCAGAGCGAGGCGATGCAGGGCGGCATCGAGCTGAACAGCCGCATCATCGGCGAGCTGTCCGCCTTCGTTCAGACACTGCCGCAGCAGATCGCGCAGGAGCGGGACCAACTGCGCAGCCTGATGGCCGAAGTCAAAGGCCTGGCCCAGATGACCGACACCATCCGCGGCATTGCGCGCCAGACCGAAATCCTGGCTATCAACGCGGCCATCGAGGCGGCGCGCGCCGGCGAGGCGGGGCGCGGCTTCGCGGTGCTGGCCGGCGAGGTGCGGCGGCTCGCGACGCAGTCCAACGCGTCGGCGGCCAACATCGCCCACGACATCGCCAAGCTGGTCCGGACCGTCGAGGTCAGCTACAGCGGCGAGTTCGAGCATCGCACCCGCCACAACGAAGAAGAGGCCGAGCGCCTGGGCCGCATGACCCGCCAGCTCGATGAAAGCTACATCGACATGCGCCAGTTCTACGGGATGCTGATGACGGCCGTCACGCAGCACAACACCGAGCTCGACCGCGGCATCGGCCTGCTGCTGGACACCGCCCAGTACCAGGACGTCTTCAAGCAGATCGTTGACCGCGTGCAGCCCGCCCTGTGCCAGCGCCACGATGTGGCGGCGGCACTGATCGCCCGCCTGCGCAGCGGCAGCCGCCCCGGTACCGACACCGCCGATCTCGACCGCCGCGCACTGGCGTTGAGCGCCGACTACCTGGCCCTCGAAGCCGCCCACCGTGACCCCGAAGTTGCCGCCGATGCAGCGCCCGGCGAGCCGGGCGCGCGCATCGAATTGTTCTGAAAGACCCCGAAGCATGGCCCGCATCCTCCTCATCGACGACGACGAACTGCTGCGCGACACCGTGCTGCAACTGCTGCAACTGGATCAGCACCAGGTGACCGAAGCGGTGGACGGCGAGGCGGGCCTGAAGCGCTTCGGCGACGGCCGCGGCTTCGACCTCGTCATCACCGACATGCTGATGCCCGGCATGGACGGCACGCGCGTGATCGTCGAGCTGCACCGCCGCTGCCCGGGCATGCCGGTGCTGGCGATCTCGGGCGGGCGACGCCTGCTGTCGCCGGAGTTCAACCTGCAAAGCGCCGGTCTGGCCGGCGCCAAAGTGCAACTGAGCAAGCCCTTCACCCGAACAGACCTGCAGTCGGCACTCAGACAGGCCTTCGAGACCGTGAGCGCCGGATGAGCCAACCCACCCACGCGCCCATCGGCCCGCTGCTGCAAAGCCTGCAGCCGGCCATCCTGGCCGACTGGCATGCACGCGTGATGGCGCTGGGCGGCAACGACGAGCGCGGCCTGACGCCGCGCACCGAACTCGATGCCGAAATGCGCGCGCTGTTCGAGCCGCTGGCAGACGCACTGGACAGCGCCGACCCCGGCGCCGAACTGCCACCGCAACACCCGCTGGCGCAGGCGCTGCGCACCGCCAGCGAGCTGCGCGCAGCGCGCGGCTTCACGGCCCGGGAGTCGTTGCGCTACCTGCAGACCTGCAAGGCAGCCATCACCGCCGCACTCCATGCCCAGCCCGATGGCGCGCTTCTCGTCGGGCGCGTGGAGTCACTGCTGGACCGTTGCGTCGAGATCCTGTTCACCAGCTTCGTGGCCGCGCGCGAAACCGTCATCCGGCGCCAGAGCGAGTCCTTGCGCGAAGTGTCCACGCCCGTGATCACGCTGTGGGACTCGATGCTGCTGCTGCCATTGATCGGCGTGGTGGATTCGGTGCGCGCGCAGCAGATCTCCGAGACCCTGCTCGAAGCCATCAGCCGCAGCGAGGCCGAGGTGACGCTCATCGACGTCACCGGCGTGCCGGTGATGGACACCAGCGTGGCCCGTCACATTCTCAAGACCGTGGCCGCGGCCGAGATGCTGGGCACGCGGGTCATCCTCACCGGCATCGGGCCCAGCACGGCGCAGACCATGGTCAAGCTCGGCATCGACATGTCGGGCGTGCCCACGCGCGCTTCGCTGAAGAGCGGGCTGGCGCTGGCACTCACGATGACCGGCCGCGCCATCGTCGCGCGGCGCACCGGGGATGCGGCATGACGGCCACGCGCGTGCCCATCCTGCGCCTGAATGCGCGCACTCTGGTGGTGGCGCTGTCGGCCGACATCAACGACGACGATGTGCTGGGCTTCCAGGCCCAGTTGAGCGAACGCGCTGCCGCGATGCAGGCGCGTGGCGTCGTCATCGACGTCTCGGCGCTGGACATCATCGATTCCTTCATGGCCCGGGTGCTGAACGACTGCGCCCGCATGCTCCGCCTGCTGGGCGCTGAAGTGGTGGTCTGCGGCCTTCAGCCGGCCGTGGCGCTGACGCTGGTGGAAATGGGGCGCAACCTGGTCGATGTGGCCACGGCCTTCACGCTCGAGCGCGCGCTGGTGCGCCTGGATGCGCTGATGGGCGCGGCCGACGCGCCTACCGTGGTGCCGGCGCGGGGGCGTGATGCATGAGCTGCGGGTCGGCGACGACGTTCTTCGCGCCCGCGTGGCGGCGCGTGAACTGGCGCGCGCTGCCGGCCTGGGCGTGATGGACCAGACCCGCTTTGCCACCGCCGTGTCCGAACTCGGCCGCAACGCCGTGCGCTATGGCCGCGAAGGGCTGTGCGAGCTCGCCGACCTGAGCGACGCCCGGCACCAGCGGCTTCAGGCCCAGGTCAGCGATAGCGGCCCCGGCATTGCAGACCTGACGCAGGCGCTGCAGGACGGCTTCTCCACCGCCGGCAGCCTGGGTGCCGGATTGCCCGGCACACGCAGGCTGGTGGACGTGTTCGACATCCGCTCGTCGCCGGCGGGAACCGTCGTCACGGTGCAGATCGTGCGTGTCAGGCGCCCATGACCGGGCCAGGCCGCGACGGCCCGTTCCCCGTGAGCCTGCCGGTGGTCAGCGAGTACGACGTCGGCGCCGTGATCGCGGCCGCGCGGCGCTTCTGTGCCGACATGGGCGCCACCGCAGTCTGCGCCGCACATGTGGCCACCGCCGCATCGGAATTGGCCAACAACCTGTGGATGCACAGCAGCCGGGGTGGCCGCATCGGCTTCACCGCACTGCGAACGCTGCGCGGGCTCGGCGTCGAACTCGTGTCGCACGACGACGGGCCAGGCATCGCCGACACGCAGCATGCGCTGGTCGATGGCTTCAGTACCGGCGGCGGCCTGGGCTGCGGCCTGCCCGGGGTGCGGCGGCTGATGGATGAATTCGAGCTGCAGTCCACGCCTGGCGTGGGCACGCGGGTGGTGACGCGGAAGTGGTTGCGGTGATGGCCGCGGAGGCCGCAGAGGCCGCGGCGGCCACGCTGCCCGCCGCACCCGGGCTGGACGCTTTGCGCCTGGCGACGCTGTGCCTGCCGCTGCACGCCGGCGAGCCTTGCGGCGACGCCGTTGCGGCCATGCCCGACGCCGGCCCGCCCGCAGGCCTGCTGTTGCTCGTGGTGGATGGCCTGGGCCATGGCAGGCAGGCAGCGCGGGCGGCGCAGTCGGCCCTTGCGTTCGTGGCCGACAGGCCGGGGTGGCCGCTGCCGGACCTGCTGCACGCGCTGGACCCGGCACTGCACGACACGCGCGGCGCGGCCGTCGGGCTGGCGCGCATCCGCGCCGGCGAGGCGGGGCTGACATTCGACTTCGCTGGCGTGGGCAACACCCGCGCGCTGCGCTGGCGCGGTGCTCAACTGCAACGCCTGCCCTCGCAGTACGGCATCGTCGGCGGTGGCTTTTCCGGGCCGGTGGCGGAACACAGGCTGGAGCTGCTGCCCGGCGACTGGCTGCTGATGTTCAGCGATGGGCTGGACGAACGCATGGCACTGCCACCGCCGCTGCCCGAGTGGCAGCGTGATCCTGCCCTGCTGTGTGCCCACCTGGCCCGGCACTGGCGCCTGGGCGCGGACGACATCGGCGTGCTGGCGTGCCATGTCGCCGCCCGCGCTGGGCTGGCCATGCCGGCCGTGCCGGCCGTGGCGATCTAGAGCGCGCAAACCGATGGACCGCCTGCGCCTGCTGTCGCCCGCGTACCGCGAGGTCCTGGTGCGCCACGCACTGGCCAGCGACGAGCTCGGCCGCGAACAGGCCTTGCTGGACGCCGGAGAGCTTGCCAAGCAGGCGCTGGCCGAGGGGCCGGCGCTGGACCAGATGGTGGCGCTGCACCAGGCCACGCAGGCCGAGCTGGCCGCCGACTGGCGCAATGCCTGCGCCGACACGCCTTTGCACACGGCGCGCGAACGGCTGGCGAGCGGCGAGGCCACGCAAGTCCTGCTGGCGCTGATGCTGCCGCACGAGCTGGCGCAACGCGCCCACCACGAAAGCCGCTGGCAGCGCGAGCACGACACCCTGGGCGCGATGTTCAAGCAGACCGACCAACTCATCGTCGTGCTCGATGCCGACGGCCTGATCGAGGACGTCAATCCCGCCTTCGTGCGCGCCACCGGCTGGTCTCCGCTGGAAGCGGCCATGTCGTCCGGGCAGGTCTGGCGTCTCGTGCTGAGCGATTGCGATGACGGCACCGGCGTGCACCGCTGCGTGCAACAGCGGCGCGATGGCAGCAGCTTCATCGCGGCATGGTCGGTGTCACCCATCCTCGGGCACCAGGGCCGGCGCATCGGGCATGTCTGCATCGGCCGCGACGTGACACGCGCACAGCAGGTGGAAGCCGGCCTGCGCGAAAACGACAAGCTGCGCGCCGTGGCCACGCTGGCGGGCGGCATCGCGCACGACTTCAACAACCTGCTGGGCAGCATCATGGGCCTGGCCGAGCTGTGCGCGCTGGAGGCGCCGCCAGGCACCCGGCTGGCGCGCAATCTCGGCAACATCGGCCTGGCCAGCCAGAAGGCCGCGGCGCTGGTGCGGCAGTTGCTGGACTTCTCGCGCCGCACGCCGGCCCGGCTTCAGCCGGTGCGGGCCGGCGACTGGCTGCAAGCCGCGCTTCCGCTGCTGCGCGCCACCGTGCAAGGCCGTGCCAGCCTGTCGTTGCACATCGAAGAAGACAGCACCGTGCGGCTGGACCCGGTGCAGATGGAGCAGGTGCTGCTCAACCTGGTGCGCAACGCCGCCGACGCCATCGGTGCCGGCGGCGGCTCGGTGCAGATGGTCGTCGATCTGGCGGACCTGCCTGACAGCGGCGCCGAGGCCGGCGCGCCGGGCAGCGGCTTGCGTGGCCTGCGCCTGCGCGTCATCGACAGCGGCCACGGCATCGATCCGGCGGTGCTGGACAAGATTTTCGACCCCTTTTTCACCACCAAGCCGGTGGGTCAGGGAACGGGGCTGGGGCTGGCGGCCGTGCACGGCATCGTGGTCGGCCATGGCGGCCAGGTGACGGTGGACAGCAAGCCTGGCGAGGGTTGCACCTTCAGCATCTACCTGCCGCCCTTGCACGACGCCCCGCCAGCCGCTCAAGTCGCATGCCGGACGGCCGATGACGAAGGCGGGGGCGTGTGCGTGCATGCAGCCGCGCCCACCCCGAAGCGATCAACCCAAGGTGATTCACATGAAAACGATTCTGGTCGTCGATGACTCCTCGACGATGGTGATGAGCCTGAAAAGCTCCCTCGAAATCTCCGGCTTCAAGGTCGAGACGGCGTCCGACGGCCAGATGGCGCTCGACAAGCTCAAGGGCGGGCTGAGGCCGGACCTGATGATCACCGACATCAACATGCCGCGCATGGACGGCCTGGAACTGATCGGCCACACCCGCAAGCTGCTGCGCTTCACGCCCATCCTGGCGCTGACGACCGAAAGCCAGCAGGGCAAGCGCGACGAGGCGAAGAAGCTCGGCGCCACGGGCTGGCTGGTCAAGCCGGTCGGCGGGGCCGACCTCGCCAGGGTCATCAAACAGGTGTTGCCGGGCGCGTGAGCCAGGCCCGGACCCGGCCTCGGACCCGGCCCCGGAGCCTGGCCAGCCTCCGCTCTGCCCGCACCGGCCGGGCCGGCGCCGACGGTGGGCCGCAACGGCTTCTCGCCATGCCGCCGCAAAGCGCCGGCAACCGGCTGCACCACGCCTACCTGCGCAGCATCGCGAACAGCGCAGTGGCAGGCCTGGTGGTGGCCGACGACCGCAGCACCATCATCGATTGCAACCCGGAAGCAGAGCGCATCTTCGGCTTGTCCCGGGCGCAACTGCTGGGCAGGCAGACGGCCGATCCACGCTGGCGCCTGGTGTGCCAGGACGGCCAGCCGCTGCCGCCGCAGGCGTCGCCCTGGGAGCGCGCCGTGGCATCCGGCGAACCGGTGCGGGGCCAGCTCGTCGGCTTCACGCTGTCCTGCGGGCAGCAGCGCTGGGCGAAGGTGAGCAGCGAGCGCATTCCCGCGCCCGACGGCGGCCGTTGGGCGGTGGTCTGCAGCTTCATCGACGTGACCGCGGCCAAGGAGGCCGAATGTTCGCTGAAGCGGGCCAACGCCCAACTGCGCGGGCTGTTCGACCTGTCGCCGGTCGGCATGTCGCTCAGCCGCCTGAGCGACGGCGTGGTTCTTGAAATCAACGATGCGCACATGGCCCTGCTCGGACATGGCAGAGAGCGGCTGGGCTCGTTGACGCACCGCGACATCCTGCCGCCAGAACACCACGCGCTGGCCCATGCCCACCGCGAGCAACTGCTGGCCAAGGGAAGCTGCGGCCCCAGTGAAGCCGAGTTGCTGCACGCCGACGGCCGGCGGGTGCCCGTGCTGCTGTCGGGCATGCTCGTCGGCTCGCACGATGGCAGCCAGCATCTGTGGTCGATCGCGCAAGACCTGTCCAAGGTCAAGCACATGGAGCGCCGCCTGCGCAACGAGGCGCGCACCGACAGGCTCACCGGGCTGCCGAACCGGCTGATGCTGATGGAGCGCATGCAGGAGTGCATGGCGCGGGCTGCGGCCGAACCGGCCCATGGCTTTGCGGTGCTGTTCCTCGACATCGACCGCTTCAAGCTGATCAACGACACCCAGGGCCACGACGCAGGCGACCAGTTGCTGCAACTGGTCGCCGACCGGCTGTGCCGGGTGCTGCGCGCGGCCGACGCCCAGGGCGAAGGCAGCAGCCTGATCGCACGCCTGGGCGGTGACGAATTCGTGGTTCTGATGGCGGATGTGCGCACCGCGCCGCAAGCTGCCAAGGTCGCGCGCCGCATGCTCGATGCGCTGGCCGTTCCGTGCATGGTGGCGCAGAAGGAAATCCACCCGTCGGCCAGCATCGGCGTGGTGGTGGCCAACGCAGACAGCGGCAGCGCCGTCGATGTGCTGCGCGACGCCGACATGGCGATGTACGAGGCCAAGCGCCTGGGGCGCGGCGGCTACGCGATGTTCGACCGCGGCATGCTGGAGCGACTGTCGCGCGCCGTGCATCTGGAAGCCGCGTTGCGCCATGCCATTGCGCGGCAGGAACTGACGCTGGTGTACCAGCCGATCGTCGATTTGCGCGACAAGCGGATGGTGTCGGTCGAGGCCTTGCTGCGCTGGCGGCACCCGGAGCTGGGCGACGTGTCGCCTGCAGAATTCATCCCCATCGCCGAAGAATCGGGGCTCATCGTGGCCATCGGCGCCTGGGTGCTCCATGGCGCCTGCGCGCAATGGCGCCAGTGGCAGCAGTTGGCGCCGGACGCGGCGCCCGCCACGATGAGCGTGAACCTGTCGCGCGTGCAAATGGCGCTCGGCGGGCGGCTGCTGGACCTGGTGGCCCAGGTGCTGGCCGAGCACCAGATGCCGCCGGCAGCGCTGCAACTGGAGGTGACCGAGCGCGAGGTGATGCGCGACCCCGACGCGGCGCGCTGCCTGATGGTCAGCCTGCGCGCGCTCGGCGTGCGGCTGGCGATGGACGACTTCGGCACTGGCGCCTCGTCGCTGGGCTGTCTGCGCGACTACCCCTTCGACGTGATCAAGATCGACAAGAGTTTCATCGACGACGTGGCCGCCAGTCCGGCGATGCTGGCCGTGCTGCACGGCACCGTGACGGTGATCGAAAAGTTGGGCATGGTGAGCGTGGCGGAGGGCGTGGAAGACACGCTGCAGGTCGGCGTGCTGCAATCGCTGGGCTGCCGCTATGCGCAGGGCTATCTGTTCTCCAGGCCGGTGCCAGCGGCGCAGTTGCTGGGCTCGCTCGGGCCGCCACGAAAGACCCTAAACTGAAAGCGAACATCGCCCGCTTGCCACGGCTGGCGGAAAAGAGGTGGAGATGACGCCAACGGATGGGGACAAGCACCGCACCGAAGTCCTGCGGTCTTACGGGGTGCTGGACACGGCGCCGGAATTGGCCTACGACGAGATCACCGCACTGGTGGCCGGCATCTGCGAAACGCCGATAGCGCTGGTCAGTCTCATCGACAGTGACCGCCAGTGGTTCAAGTCGGTCCATGGCGCCGACTGGACCGCCACATCGCGAGAGATCGCGATCTGCGCGCACGCCATCGAGCAGCGGGGCCTGTTCCTCGTGGAAGACGCCGAGCGCGACCCGCGTTTCGCGTCCAACCCGCTGGTCTGCGGTGAATTCGGCCTGCGGTTCTACGCCGGTGTGCCACTCGTCAACGCGGCCGACGTCGCTCTTGGCGCGCTGGCCGTCATCGACCGCGTGCCGCGCCAGCTCAGCGCGCTGCAGGTCAAGGCGCTGCACATCCTGGCGGGCCAGGTGATGGCGCAACTGGAATCCCGGCGCCGCCAGCGCGCGCTGGAAGATGCGTTGCTGGCGCGTGAGCGCAGCCAGTCGGCGCTGCGGGAAAGCGGCGAGCGCTGGCGCATGCTGTTCGAGCGCAACCCGATGCCGATGTGGCTGTTCGACATCCAGAGCCTGCGGTTCCTGGCCGTCAACGACGCTGCGGTGATGCACTACGGCTGGTCGCCGAGCGAGTTCGCGGCGATGACGATCCTGGACATTCGCCCGCCCACGGAGCTGCCGGCGTTGATGGAAGACCTTGCCAGCGGGCTCTCCGGCCTGCGCGGCGCCAGCGTCTGGCGGCACCGCAGGAAGAACGGCGACATCATCCAGGTCGAAATCACGGCCCACGGCATGCCGTTTCAGGGGCGCGATGCGCGGCTGGTGATGGCGCACGACGTCACCGAACAGGTGCGGGCCACGCAGGCCCTGCTCGCCAGCGAAGCGCGCTGGGAACGGCTGTTCTCGGCCAGCGCCACGGGCATCGCCTCGGCCGGCCTGGACGGCCGCTTCAGCAGCGTCAACCCGGCGTTCTGCCAACTGGTGGGCCGCAGCGCGGCGGACCTGCTGGGCCAGCCGATGCTGGGCTTCACCCATCCGGACGACGTGGCCGCCTGCCAGCGTGAGTTCGACCGGCTGGCGGCGGGCGTCGTGCCGACCTTTTCCATCGAGAAGCGCTACCTGCGCCCGGACGGCCGGGCGCTCTGGGCAAGGGCATCCGTGACCCTGACGTCGCAGTCCGAGACCGAGCACCCGGAGCAGCCCCGCCAGTACGTGGCCGTGGTGCAGGACATCGACGCACAGCGCCACGCCGAAGAGCATCTGGGCCGTCAGCATGCGCTGGTGGCGCTGGCCGGCAAGTTGGCCAGGCTGGGTGGCTGGCAGGTGCTGCTGCAGCCCGGGCAGCAGGCGCCGGTGGTGATCTGGACCGACGAATTGCGCGCGATCCTCGAAATTCCGGTCGGCGACGTGCCCAGCGTCGAGGAGGGCATCAACCTGTACCACCCCGGTTCGCGGGAACGCATTGCACAAGCCCTGCATGCCTGCACGGCCGATGGCAAGTCCTTCGACCTCGAACTCGATGCGTCCACGGCAGCCGGGCGCACGCTCCATGTCCGCGTCATCGGACTGGCATTGCGTGACCTCGCTGGCCGCATCATCGGCGCCGAGGGCGCGCTGCTCGACCAGACCGAGCTGCAGCGCGCCCAGCAGGCGCTGCGCCGCAGCGAAGAGCGCTTTCGCAACGTGGCCCGCGCCACCGCAGATGCGGTCTGGGACTGGGATCTCGTCGCCGGCGGCGTCTGGTGGAGCGAAGGCATCCAGGCGCTGTTCGGCCACGACCCGGCCGCTCTCGAACCAGGGCTCGAGTCCTGGACTTCGCGCGTCCACCCAGAGGACCTGGAAGCCGCGCACCGCGGCATCGAAGCTGCCATCGCCGGCACCGGCGAACGTTGGAGCGCCGAATACCGCTTCGCCCGCGCCGACGGCGGCTGGGCCACCGTGCTGGACCGCGGCTTCCTGATCCGCGACGCTGCCGGCCGCGCCTTGCGCATGGTGGGCGGCATGACGGACCTCAGCGCGCAGCGCGAGGCCGAGCAGCGGCTGCGACGCCAGGCGGCCCTGCTGGATGCCGCGCGTGACGCCATCGTCGTGCGCGACCTGGAGCACCGCATCCTGTACTGGAACCGCGGCGCAGAGCGCCTGTTCGGCTGGGACGCGGCGCAGGCGCTGGGGCGCCGCGTGCCCGACTTGCTGCACGAGGACGAGGGCCTGGCGGACCAGGCTCTGGCCGAGGCGTTGCAACATGGCGAGTGGGCGGGCGTGGTAGCCAGCCGTTGCAGCGACGGCCGCCGCGTGATGATCGACCTGCGGCTGAGCCTGTTGCGCGACGCCACCGGCCGGCCCGAGGCTGTGCTGGCGATCAAGACCGACGTGACACAGCGGGTGGCGCTGGAGGCGCAGTTGCAGCAGGCCCAGCGCCTGGAAGCGCTGGGGCAGCTCACCGGCGGGGTGGCGCATGACTTCAACAACCTGCTCACCGTGATCATGGGCAACGCGGGGCTGCTGGTGGAGATGCTGGCCGACCAGCCTGAGCTGCTGCCGCTGGCCCAGATGACCGCCACCGCCGCAGAGCGCGGTGCCGAACTGACGCAGCGCCTGCTGGCGTTTGCGCGCAAGCAGCCGCTTCAGCCGAAGGCGTTCGATGCGCACCAGCTTCTGTCCGGCATGGACGCGCTGTTGCGCCGGACGCTGCCGGAACACATCGAACTGCAGCTCGTCCGTGCCGCAGGCCTGTGGCCGGTACTGGCGGACCCCGTGCAACTTGAGTCCACGGTGCTGAATCTGGTGCTCAACGCGCGTGATGCCATGCCCGACGGCGGCAAGATCACCCTGGAAACCGCCAACGCATGGATCGACCAGGACTACGCCGAGCGCCACGGCGATGTGCTGCCTGGCCAGTACACGATGCTGTCCGTCTCCGACACCGGCACCGGCATGAGCCCGCACACGCTGGCGCGCGCATTCGAGCCGTTTTTCACCACCAAGGCGGTGGGCAAGGGCACCGGCCTGGGCCTGAGCATGGTCTATGGCTTTGCCAAGCAGTCGCGCGGGCACGTCAAGCTCTATTCGGAGCCGGGCCAGGGCACGACGGTGCGCCTGTACCTGCCGCGCGCCGACCGCCAGGAGCATGCCCCGTCCGGCGGCGTTGCGCCTGGGGCGCAGGTGGGGGGCGACCTGCGCGGCAAGGCCACCGTGCTGGTGGTGGAGGACGATGATCTGGTGCGTCGCTTCGCCGCCGACATGTTGCGCAACCTCGGCTACGAGGTGCTCACTGCCGAGAACGGCGTCGCCGCGCTGGAGGTGCTGCGCGTCCGCTCCGACATCGAGCTGCTGTTCACCGACGTCGTGATGCCTGGCGGCATCAACGGCCGCCAACTGGCCGACGCCGCCCGCGCGTTGCATCCGCAACTGAAGGTGTTGTTCTCGTCCGGCTACACCGAGAACGCCATCGTTCACCATGGCCGGCTCGACCGCGGTGTGCAGTTGCTCAGCAAGCCCTACCGGGCGGTGGATCTGGCGCGCAAGGTGCGGGCGGTGCTGGCGTGACGGTGGCCGGCGTTGCGCCGCAGGCCACCAGCCGCCTGGTGGTGCTGGATGACGACGAGCTCGTCGGCGTGCTGGTCGAGTCCATCGCCCGCCTGGCAGGGCTGTGGACGCAACGCACGGCCGACCCCGCCAGCTTCTTCGTCGCCGTGCAGGAGCTTCAGCCCGACTTCGTCTTCCTCGACCTCACCATGCCCTGGATGGCTGGCGAAGACGTGCTGCGCGGCCTGGCTGAGCGGCAGTGCACCGCGCGCATCATCATCAGCAGCGGTGCCGCGCCCGAGCGTCTGGCCGCTGCTGCCGGCCTGGCGCAGGGATGCGGCCTCTTGCTGGCCGGCACGCTGCACAAACCCTTCGCGCCGGCCGAGCTGAGAGTGCTGCTACGCCAGGAATGAGGTCGCAGCGGCTGCGGCAGCGGCACCGGCGCGAGCCGGCGCGCCGCTGCGATGACCGCTACCATCGCGGCCCCACCGGAGTCCACCATGCCTGATGTCACGCTGCCCGACGGGCTTCAGCTTCTCTCGCTGGTCAAGCACAGCGGCGAACTCCAACTGTCGCTGCGCCGCGTGCCCACACCCGAGCCCGCCGACGATGAAGTGGTGCTGCGCGTCGAGGCCACGCCCATCAACCCGTCGGACATCGGCCTGCTTCTCGGCCCGGCCGACCCGGCGAGCTTTCGCGTCAGCGGGAGCGGTGAGGCCACGGTGGCGACAGCGCCGGTGGCGCAGGCCGCAATGCAGGCGATGGCCGCCCGGCTCGGCCAGCCGATGCCGGTGGGCAACGAAGGTGCCGGTACGGTCGTGCGCGCCGGCGCCGGCCCGGTGGCGCAGGCGCTGCTGGGGCGCACCGTCGCCGTGCTGGGCGGCGGCATGTACGCGCAGTACCGCACCGTGAAGGCCGACCTCTGCCTGCCGCTGCCCGCAGGCACCACGGCGTCCGAAGGCGCCTCGTGCTTCGTCAACCCGCTGACGGCCCTGGGCATGGTGGAGACGATGCGCCGCGAAGGCCACAAGGCGCTGGTGCACACGGCGGCGGCGTCCAACCTGGGCCAGATGCTGAACCGCATCTGCATCGCAGACGGCGTGGGCCTGGTCAACATCGTGCGCAAGCCCGAGCAAGAGGCGCTGCTGCGGTCGCAAGGCGCCGTGCATGTGTGCAACAGCGCAGCGCCCGACTTCGCCGAGGCGCTGACGCAGGCGCTGGCAGCCACCGGCGCCACCATTGCCTGAGACGCCACCGGCGGCGGCCGCCTCGCCGGCCAGATCCTCGGCGCGATGGAGCAGGCGCTGAACCGCAGCGCCGCGGTCTATAGCCGCTATGGCTCCACCACCCACAAGCAGGTCTATCTCTACGGCGGCCTGGACACCGGGCCGACCGAGTTCGTGCGCAACTTCGGCATGGCCTGGAGCATGGGCGGCTGGCTGTTGTTCCCTTTCCTGCAACGCATCGGCCAGCCAGCCGCGCAGGCGCTGCGCGAGCGCGTGGCAGCCGGGCTGAAGACCACTTTCGCCAGCCACTACACGCAGGTGTTGTCGCTTCAGGCCGCTTTGCAGCCGGCCGCCATTGCCGACTACGGCCGCCGCGCCACGGCCTCCAAGACCTTGATCGATCCCACTCTGTAGCGTGTGGCCCGGCGTGCCGCGCGCGCACCGCAAGCGCTCAAGGCGAGCGCGTCCAGGTGACCAGCCGCCACGCGAGGGCACCGGGGACGTCCAGCTTCTCCATCACGACGATGTCGTCACCGGCGATGGCCTGCAACTGCCACTCGCGGCGGCTCCAGAAGCTGCACCCCAGGCCCTGCGCACAGCCGTTGCCCACCGTGTCCAGCAGCATCGTGCGCCCGTCAGCGGAGATGGTCCACGCGCCGCGCGGGGTGACGTTGGGCACCACGCCGTTGATCACCCCGTAGCGCTTGGCGCGGCCATCGTCGAGCAGTTCGGTGAAGAACGGGTCGCTCAGAAAGGCGGCGTTGAGGTTGCTGCTCCACTTGGCCACCAGGCTGGCGTGGGTGAACACCGCCGCCTCCTGCACCTTCACCACGGGCACTTCGAGCAGCCAGTCCAATGCGCCGTACGTGCGGCGTTCGGCCAGCCAGCGCTGCTCGCCCTGCGGCCCGTCGGACAGCCGCGTGTAGGTGACCGTGATGCCGCCGCCCAGCGCCAGCTCCAGCCGGCCATCGACCAGGCGCCAGGGCACCTTGCGCTGGGTGCGCTCGAAGACGGCCTTGCTGGCGTCCACGATGCGCAGCACGTCCTGGTCGTGCGCGAAGCTGGCCGGGTCGTACACATGCTCGTCGCTCATCACGCCTGCCCAGCGCGTGCCCGCGCTCATCTCGGCGGCGGTCAGCGGCTGGCGTGTCGCACTGATCTTCTGCCCGTCCCAAACGGTGGGCGCGGCTTCGACGGTGTCGGCACGCTTGCCTTCGAGAAACGCCGTTTCGCTGAGATAGGACACCATCGCCGGCCGGCTGCCGGGCGCAGCAGAAAGCTGCCGGACGGTGACGCCGGTGGTACGGTACTCGGTCCGCACCTGCGAGGCCGGGCCGAAGCCCTCTTCGTCGGCCAGACCCTGGTCACGAACGGCGTGTCGTAGGTGACGACGAGGTCGTTGCCGGTCAGCACCCAGTGGCTGTCGCGCTCGCCTGAATCGGTCTCGGCGAGCCCGCTGCCGTCGGCATGGAGCGTGAGCCGCAAGGCAGCGGGCGCGCCGCCACCTTCGCCCTGCACCAGCAGCAGCGTCGTCGCACCGCCTGCCGCCGGCAGCGCCGGCTTGACGGCGAGTGCGGCGTCGCCCTGCACGGCGCTGCGCGCGTCCGTCAGCCGCTGCGCGTCCTGCGTGGCCTGCGCCTGCATGAAGGCGGCCAGCGCTGACGGGCTGCGCAGCAGCGCCAGCGTGTCCGCACTGCCGGCCGGCAGCGCGACGCCGTTGTCGGCCACCAGCTTCACCGCGGTCGCCAGCTCGACCAGTTGGGTGGCAGACACCTTGCCCTGCGCCGCGGTGATGTCGGCGCTGCTGTTCGGCGCGTGGCCCAGCGCCTGCTCGGTGAGCACGGCCTGCGCGGTGCTCAGATGCGTCACGTCGGTGGCCGCACCGGCCGCGCCAGCCGCAACGGCGGCATCACGCGCGTCACCCAGCAGCGTCGCGAGCACGACGCTGGCTTGCGCACCGGCGCCGGTGGCCTGCACGCTGACGAAGGCCGCCGGGTCGGCGGTGCGCACGACGATGCGGTAGCCGCCGTCGGTGCCTGCCGTGACCGCCGGCTGCGCCGTGCCGCCGACCGTGGCCACCACAGACGCACCGGCCAGCGGCGCGTCACGCACCGTGCCTTCGAGCGCGAACTCGGCGGTGACCGACAGCGCCACGGCGGCGCTGGAGCTGCGGTCGCCCACGCGCAGTGTGTAGCGCAGCGTGTCGGTGCCGAAGTAGCCGGTGGCCGGCACATAGCGGATGGCCGTGCCCAGCACCTCGGCAGTGCCGTGCTGCGGAGGCGTCTCCACCGTGATGGCGACGCTGCCGTTCTGTGCCGTGTCGTTGGCCGTGACGGCCAACGACGTGGCGGTGTTCCATGCCACCGTCAGCGTGTCGGGCTGGGCCTGCGCCACTGCGTCCGGCGCCGGGTCGTCGCCGCCGTTGCAGCCGCAGAGCAGTGCGGCCAGCGCCGCGCATGCCGCGACTAGCGCAGCCCGGCCGTGTGTCGTCCATCGAAGCGTGGGCATCGTCATCTCCCGTGTTTTGTGGTGCCGTTGGTGGCGGACGCAAGCCTGCTCGCGGCGGCGCAGCCCGGCATCCCGCTTCTGCAGGAGCGGGATGCAGCGGCATCGCTGATATTGTGGACGGCCCGGTCAAGCGCCGGGCCCGGCGGCGCCAACAACGGCACATCGCGCGGGCGCTGCCCCCCTTGCGCGCGCCGTGCCGCGCCGGTGCTGAGGCAGAATGCCCCGGTCCACCGACACCATCGGCCCAGGCTCTCGCAACCCCGATGCTCCAGCCCGATCCCGAGAGTCCACATGCCGCCGCGCTGCCGACCTGGCGCGCCCATCTCTGGCGCCTGATCGCGCTGTGCATGCTGCCGCTGCTGCTGCTGTCGGTCTGGCTTGCGGTGCAGAACGTGCGCGACACGCGCCGTGCCATCGACCTGGAAGCAGCCCGCCTGGCGCGCAGCGTGGTGGCCGGCATCGACGAAAGCCTGTCAGCACGCATCGGCGCGCTGGCGGTGATGGCGGGCGCGCCGCTGCTGGCCGACGAAGCCAGGCGCGCAGAGACCTACCGGCAGGGCCTGGCCTACCGCAGCAGCTTCGGCAGTGACGTGGTGCTGGCCGACGCGCAAGGCCGGATGCTGCTGAACACCCGTGTGCCGCTGGGCGTGGCGCTGCCGCCGTTGCCGCGGCCCGCCGGCACCGCTGCGGTGCCCACCGCGCTGGCCAGCGGCAAGCCGGCGGTGGGCGACAGCTTCATCGGCCCGATTGCCGGGCAGCCGCTGGTTGCCATCGCCGTGCCGGTGCTGCGCGATGGCGTTGCCGGGCATGTGCTGCTGACGACGCTGGAGACGCGCCGCTTCAATGAGGTGCTGGCCCGCGCGCCGCTGCCCGCCGGCTGGGGGCTGCTGCTGCTGGACGGCAGGCAGGCGGTGATCGGCCGCCACGGCGCGGTTGCGGTTGCCGACATGCCGCCGGCTGGCGCCGCCAGCGCCTCTGCCAGCGCATCTGCCAACGCCTCTGCCAACGCCACCCCCGACACCGGCCACGGCCGCTTCGCCGCCCGCTCGGCGGTGTCGCCCTGGTCGGTGGTGGTGCACATCCCGGCCGCGCTGTACCGCGAGCCGGTGCTGGCGGCGGCCGAGATGCTGGCGCTCTTCGTGGCCGCCGCCACGCTGACCGGGCTTCTGGGCGGGCACTGGGCCAGCAGGCGGCTGGCGCGCGAGCACCAGGCGGCCATCGCCGCGCTGCGCGACAGCGAAGCCACCTTCAAGTCGATGTTCGACGGCATGGGCGACGCGATGATCTTTGCCGGCACCGACCGCCGCATCCGGATGGTCAACCCGGCTTTCACGGCGATGTTCGGCCACGCGGCGGCCGATGTGGTGGGCCGCACCACCGAGTGCCTGTATGCCGACCCGGAGGACTACGCCACCCAAGGCAGGCAGCGCTACAACAAGGGCAGCAGCATCGCGCCCGGCGCCTACCCCATGCGCTACCGCAGGCGTGACGGCAGCGAGTTCTGGGCAGAGTCCAGCGGCGTGCGCATCCTGGGCACCGGCGCAGGCGTCATCGGCCTGCTCGGCGTGCACCGCGAGATCACCGAGCGGCTGCGCGCGGAAGCCGCCCACCGCGAGCTGGACGAGCGCTTCGCCAAGGTCTTCCACAACAGCCCGCTGGGCATCGGCATCGGGCGCATTGCCGAGGGGCGCTACGCCGATGTCAACCCCGCCATGCAGGCGATCTTCGGCTACAGCCGCGACGAACTGGTGGGACGCTCCGGCACCGAGCTGGGCATCTGGGCCAGGCCGGCCGACCAGCAGCAGGTGGTGCAGACGCTGCGCGCAGGCGGCAGCGTGGCGCGGCTGGAAACGCAGATGCGCCACAAGTCCGGCCGCACCATCGACATCGCCTACGCCGGCTTCGTGGTCGATATCGGCGGCGAGCCGCACTTCGTCGGCATGGTGTCCGACATCGGCGCGCACCGCGCGGCACAGCGCAGCCTGGAGCAGCAGCAGGCACTGCTGGAGGCCCAGGTGGCGCAGCGCACCGCCGAGCTGGCGGCGGCCAACGCGGTGCTGGCGCAGCGTGCCGAGGTCATTGCCGAGCTGTACGACAACGCGCCCTGCGGCTATTTCTCCCTCGCGCCCGACCGCACCGTCAGCCAGGTGAACAACACCTGCCTGGCGATGCTGGGCTACAGCCGCGAGGAGTTCATCGGCCAGCCCATCTCCAGCTTCATGACGCCGGACAGCCGGGCGCTGCACCAGCGCCGCTATGTCGCGCTGAAGGACAACCAGCAGTTGCGCGGCCTGGAGCATGACTTCATGCGCAAGGACGGCGGCACGCTGCCGGTGCTCATCGACGCCAGCATCGTGCGCGATGCGCAAGGCGATGTGGTGTCCACCCACGCCACGCTGGTGGACAACAGCGAGCGCCGCGACCGCGAGCGCCAGATCGCCGAGATGCAGCAGGAACTGGCGCGCCGGGTCGAGGAAGCCGAGGCAGCCAACCGCGCCAAGAGCGTCTTCCTGGCCAACATGAGCCACGAGATCCGCACGCCGATGAACGCCATCATCGGCCTCACGCACCTGCTCTCGCGCGACGCGCACGACACCATCCAGCGCGAGCGGCTGGGCAAGGTGGCGGATGCCGGCCAGCACCTGTTGCAGGTGATCAACGACATCCTGGACCTGTCGAAGATCGAGGCCGGCAAGATGACGCTGGAGGACGTGGAGTTCTCGCTCGACGCGCTGCTGTCGCGCAGCTTCGAGATGGTCAGCGGCCGGGCGCGCGACAAGGGGCTGGAGCTGGTGCTCGACACCGACCGCCTGCCGGACCGCCTGCGTGGCGACGCCACGCGGCTGTCGCAGGCCTTGATCAACCTGCTGGCCAACGCGGTGAAGTTCACCGAGCGCGGCTGGGTGCGGCTGCGCGGCCATCTGCTGGCCGAGGAAGGGCGCCGGCTTCAGTTGCGCTTCGAGGTGCAGGACACCGGCGAAGGCATAGCGCCCGAGCGCCAGGCCGACCTCTTCAGCGCCTTCGAGCAGGCCGACCGCTCCAGCACGCGCCGCCACGGCGGCACCGGCCTGGGCCTGGCGCTGACGCGCCACCTGGCCCGCATGATGGGCGGCGAAGTGGGCCTGCAAAGCACGCCCGGCAAGGGCAGCACCTTCTGGTTCACCGCCTGGATCGGCCGCGCCAGCGAGGCCGGCGAAGACGCGGCGCCGGTGGCCTTGCACGGCCTGCGCGCGCTGCTGGTGGACGACCTGCCCGAGGCGCGCAGCGCGCTGTCCGACCGGCTGCGCCTGCTCGGAATGGAGGTCGATGCGCTGGACAGCGGCGCGGCCGCGCTGCGCCATCTGCCGGCCCAGCTTGCGGCCGGCCGGCCCTACACCGTGATGCTCATCGACTGGCGGATGGCCGCGCCTGACGGCATCGAGACCTTGCGCCGCCTGCGTTCGCTGCTGGGCGACGGCGTGCCGCCTGCCATCCTGGTGACGGCCTTCGACGACCCGATGATGTGGCAGCAGGCGCGCCAGGTGCACTACGACGCGGTGCTGGTCAAGCCCGTCACCACGTCGGCACTGCACGACGCGCTGGTGCGCGTGCTGCGCGGCCAGCTTGCATCGCTGCCCGCGCTGCCTGCGCTGCCCGGCCAGGGCGAAGAGCTGCTGCGGCGTGAACACGCCGGCCAGCGCGTGCTGCTGGCCGAGGACAACCCGGTCAACCAGGAGGTGGCCGAGGAGCTGCTGCGCGCCGCCGGCCTTTGGGTGGAGACGGCGCCCGATGGCGAGCGTGCCGTCGAGCTGGCGCTGTCGCGCCCGTATGACCTGATCCTGATGGACCAGCAGATGCCCCGCATGGACGGCCTGGCCGCCACCCGCGCCATCCGCGAGCAGGCCGGGCGCGGCATCCCCATCGTCGCGATGACGGCCAACGCCTTCAGCGAAGACCGCCAGGCCTGCCTGGCCGCCGGCATGAACGACCATGTCGCCAAGCCGGTGAACCCCGAGCTGCTCTACGCCACCTTGCTGCGCTGGCTGCCGCTGCGCGAGCCGGCCGCGGCCGACGCGGCAACACCGGCGCAAGCCGCCGACTCGGCGCCCGTGCCGCTGCTGGAGCGGCTGGCCGGCGTGAGCGGCCTGGCGCCTGCCGAGGGCCTGGCCCATGTGGGCGGCCAACTGCCCAGCTTCGAGCGCGTGCTGCGGCGCTACGTGCAGACCTACCGGCAGGGCGTGCCGGCGCTGTTGAACGCCGCCAGCGCAGCCGACATGGCCCGCTGGCGCGCGGTGTGCCACTCGCTGCGCGGCGCCAGCGCCACCATCGGCGCGCAGGACCTGACGCGCCGGCTGCACGCGCTGGAGCAGGCGATGGCGGCCGCCGACCCCGCCGCCACGGCGGAATCGCTGTCCGCGCTGGCGCCGCAGGCCCGCGCGCTGCACCAGGAGCTGTTCGCTTTCGTCGGGCGGCTGAAAGATGCGTTGGAGGGTTGAGGCGCAGCGTCCGCTGCTACGGAAGCACGCCCGCGCGGGCACAGCCGCCCATGCACAATCGATCCATCCCGAATGCGGCGAAAACGGCGACGTCGGCGTTCTGCCGCGCGCAGCACGCAACCGAAGGGGAGGTGAGCGATGGCGGCATCCAGGCTGTTGATCGTCGAAGACGAAGCCGTCGTGGCGCTCGACATGAGCATGCAGTTGCGCGGCATGGGCTACGACATCGTCGGCATCGCCGCCAGCGGTGAAAGCGCAGTCGCCATGGTCGCGCGCGGGGCGCCCGATCTCATCTTGATGGACGTGCGGCTGCAAGGCGTGCTCGACGGCATCGAGACGGCCGCTGCCATCCGCCGCCAGCGCGACGTGCCGGTGATCTTTCTCACCTCGCACAGCGACGACGAGACCGTGCAGCGCGCCGCCGCCACCGCGCCCTACGGCTACCTGACCAAGCCCTACCAGTTGAAGGAGCTGCGCGCCGGCATCGAGGTGGCGCTGACCAAGGCCCGCATGGAGCGCCAGTTGCGCGAAGCCGACCGCTGGTTCGCGCACACCCTGCAATGCGTGGCCGATGCCGTGGTGGTGACCGACAAGGAGGCGCGCCTGCGCTTCATGAACCCGGCCGCCGAGCGTTTGACCGGCTGGGCCGCCGAAGAGGCGGCGGGGCTGGCGCTGGCCGACGTGGTGCAGTTCACCGGCGAAGGGCAGGCCGATGCCGGCGTGCTGGTGCAGACCGTGTTGCAACGCGGGCGGCCTGTCGCGCCGAGCCACGGCGTGGCGCTGCGCTGCCGCAACGGCATGCAGCGCATGGTGGACCACAGCGCCGGCCCGGTGGACGACGACGCCGGCCAGCGCCTTGGCGCCGTGCTGGTGCTGCGCGACGCGGCAGAGCGCATGGCGCAGGAAGCGCGGCTGCGCGCCAGTGAAGAGCGCTTCCGCAACGCCTTCGACCACGCGCCGCTGGGCATGGCGCTGGTGTCGCTGGCGGGCGATTTCATCCAGTTCAACGACGCGCTGTGCCGGCTGGTCGGCGCATCGCCCGAGCTGCTGCGCAGCACCGGCTGGCGCCAGCTGCAGTCCGATGCCGACCGCGGCCGCGAGAGCGAACGGCTGCGCGAGCTGCTGGGCGCCGCCGCCGGTGGCGTGCTTCAGTTCGAGACCCGGCTTCAGCGGCTGGATGGCGGCGCCCCGGTCTGGGTGCTGGCCAGCGTGTCGCTGCTGCACGACGGTGGGCGCCCGTCGTGCCATCTGGTGCAGTTGCACGACCTCAGCGCGCAACGCGCTGCCGCCGAGCAGCTTGCCGAGCTGGCGCAAGAGCGGCTGGGCCGCCAGGCCAGCGAGTTGGCCAGCAAGGCCAAGACCGAGTTCCTGGCGCGCGTCAGCCACGAGATGCGCACACCGTTGAACGCGGTGATCGGCTTCGCCCAGTTGCTGCAACTTCAGCAGGCCGGCGGCGCGGTGGACGCGCCGGGCAAGGTCGGCCTCTACGCCCAGCACATCCGCGCTGCCGGCGAGCACATGCTGGCGCTGGTGAGCGACCTTCTCGACCTGAACCGCGTGGCCCAGGGCGCGCTGAAGATGCAGCCGCGGCCCCTGGCCTTGCGCGACGCGGTGGCCGAAGCGCTGGCACTGCTGGGCACTGTGGCCCACACCCACGGCATTGCGCTGGTGGCCGAGGTGGCGCCCGCGCTGCGCGTGCTGGCCGACCCCACGCGCCTGCGCCAGGTGCTGCTGAACCTGGGCTCCAACGCCGTCAAGTACAACCGGCAGGGCGGCAGCGTGCGCTTCGTCGCGCAGGCGCTTGGCGGCGGCATGGTGCAGTTGCGGGTGGAGGACACCGGCATCGGCATGACGCCAGAGCAGTTGCAGCGGCTCTTCCAGCCCTTCGAGCGGCTGGGCGCCGAGAACACCGGCATCCCCGGCATCGGCCTCGGGCTGGCCATCGCGCGCGGCCTGGTGGTCGAGATGGGCGGCACGCTGGAGGTCAGCAGCCAGCCGCGTGCAGGCAGCGTGGTGTGCCTGGCGCTGCCGCAGGCGCCGCCGGCCGGCGGCGACGCTGCCGGCCCCGTTACAGCCGCGTGAGCAGTGCGCTGAGCGTGCTGCCGTTGCGCTCGGCGGTGTGGGCACGCAGCTCGCCGCCCAGTTGGCGGGCCAGGCTGGCCGCCAGTTGCAGCCCCATCGAGCTGGACGCGCCCAGCTCGAAGCCGGGCGCCAGGCCCGCGCCGTCGTCCTGCACGGTGAGCAGCGCACCGCCGGGCTGCGCCAGCAGCGACACCGTCACGCGGCCTTCGTTGCGCCCGGCGAAGGCATGCTTGAGCGCGTTGGTCACCAGCTCCGTCACCAGCAGGCCGAACGGAATGGCGTTGTCCAGGCCGGTGCGCAGCGGTGCGATGTCGGCGTGCAGCAGCACGCGCCGCTGTGACGCCCCGGTGGCCTCGCCCACCTGCTTGAGCAGGTCCTGCGTGTAGTCGGCCAGCGACAGCGCTGCCAGGTTGCCCGACTGGTAGAGCTTCTCGTGCACCAGCGCCATCGCGCGCACGCGCTGCACCGTCTCGTCGATGGCGCGGCGGCCGGCGCCGTCGTCCAGGCTCTGGCGGCGCAGGCTCAGCAGGCTTTGCACCACTTGCAGGTTGTTCTTGACGCGGTGGTACACCTCCTTGAGCAGCGTCTCCTTCTCGGCCAGCGCATCCTGCAGCCGCTGCTGCTGGCGCCGCAGGTCGCTGATGTCCGTCACCGCCACCAGCGTGGCCGGGCCGTCTGGCGTGTCGAAGGCGCACAGCTCCGCCTGCACCTCGAACGTGCTGCCGTCCTTGCGGCGCGCGGTGAGGTCGCGCCCGCGGGGCCGCCGCTGGTGGCCGGCCTGCACCATGAAGTCGCTTGCCATGCCGCTGCGCGCCGGGTCGGGCAGCAGCATCGCGTGGTCGTTGCCGATCAGCTCGTCGCGCCGGTAGCCGAAGATGGCCAGCGTCTGCGCGTTGGCGAAGCTGAGCCTGCCGTTGCCGTCGATGAGCAGCATCGCGCTCGGCGACATCTCGGACATGCGCTCGATCATGTCGCGCTGGCGCTGGCGTTCGGTGAGGTCGCGCGTGAGTTCGACGAAGCCTTGCAGTGCGCCGCGCGGGTCACGCACCGCCGTCAGCGTGGTGGCGGCCCAGAAGCGGCTGCCGTCTCCGCGGTGCCGCCAGCCCTCGCCAGCCACCCGGCCTTGCTCGGTGGCCTCGGCCAGCTCGGCCTCGGCGCTGCGTTGCGGCAGGCCGCCGCGCTCGAAGAACTGCCGGTAGTGCCGGCCCACGATCTGCTCCGCCGCATAACCCATGATGCGCTGGGCGCCCAGGTTCCACGCCGCCACGCGGCCGGCCGCGTCGAGCAGCACCATCGAATGGTCGTGCACCGCGTCCACCAGCAGACGCAGGCGCTGCTCGCCCAGCGCCACTGCTGCCTCGGTCTGCTTGCGTTGCGTGATGTCCTGCGCGATGACGGCGAACTGCCCCCGCGCGGGACGGTAGGCCACCACCTCGAACCAGCGGCCGAGCGGCTGCGCGTACTGCTCGAAGTGGATGGGCTCGCCCGTCAGCGCCACCTGGCCGTAGCGGCCGATCCAGTCGGCCGGGTCGGCCGCGATGCCCGGCAGCAGCTCCGTCACCGGCTGCCCGATGGCATGCGCCGGCTCCAGGCCGGTCATCGCGCTGAAGGCCGCGTTCATCGCCAGATAGCGGTAGTCCACCGGCTTGCCCAGTGCATCGACGACGATCTCGTGCAGCGCAAAGCCGCTGTTCAGGTGGTCGAACAGCGAGCGGTAGCGCTGCTCGCTGTCGCCCAGCCGCAGCTCCAGCGCCTTGCGGCCGGTGATGTCGTACCAGAGCCCGTAGAAGCCGGTGATGCGGCCGGGCTCGGGCTGCGCCGGCACCAGCGTCACGCGGAGCTGGCGCAGGCCGGTGGTGCCCAGCAGCGCGCACTCGAACTCCTGTCGCTGCCCGCCCAGCACGCCGCGCAGGTGGGGCAGGAGCTGGGCGTAGCCGGTCGGATCGACGGTGCTGTAGATCTCGGCCAGCGGCCGGCCCACGATGCGCTCCAGCGGCAGCCCGGTGGCAGCCTGGAACTCGCGGTTGGCGAAGCGCGTCACGCCGTCCTGGTCCCAGAAGCCCATCATCGCCGGCACGTTATCGACGATGGCTTCCAGGTGCGCATGCGTCCTGCCCAGCTCTGCGCTGAGGCGCTTGCGCTCGCTGATGTCCTCCACGATGGCCAGCGAATGCGCCGGCTTGCCGTCCTCGTCGCGCTCCAGCCGCGCCGACAGCAGCACATCGACGGCGTGCCCCTGCTTGTGCAGGAAGCGGTACTCCACCTCGTCGCAGCGGCCATCGCGGAAGAAGGCCGGCAGCACCACCTCGCGCGCGTGGCGGGCCGACTCGGGCGCCAGGAAGTCGGTGGACGGGCGGCCCAGCACTTCGTCGCGGCGGTAGCCGAAGACTTCGAGCCAGCGGTCGCTGACGTGCAGCAGCCGGCCCTGGACGTCGATGCTGTGCAGCGCGGCGGGCGAGGCCTCGTACAGGTGGCGCTCGCGCCGCTGGCCGGCGGCCAGCGCGTCCTGCGCCAACTGCTGCTGCGTGATGTCGCGCCCCACCGAATGCAGCGTCGGCGGGTTGCCGCCGGCAGCCGGCAGCAGCCGGTTCGTCCACGCCACCCAGCGCAGCGCGCCGTCCGCGCCGATCATGCGGTTGACGCCGCTGCCGACGCCGCTGCCGTCGCAGACCGCGGCCAGATGGGCGGCCACGGCAGCGCGGTCTGCCGCGTCAACGAAGTCGAGAAGGTTGCGGCCCAGCATCTGGCCGGGCATCAGGCCGAAGTGGCGTGCATAGGCGGCGTTGACGAAGTGCAGCGTGCCGTCGGGGTGGGCCAGCGAGATCAGCTCGGTCTGGTCTTCGACGATGGCCCGGTAGCGCGACTCGCCGGCGGCCAGCCGCGCCGCGGTGGCCTGCAACCTGGCGCGCTCGGTCAGGCAGGCGGCGGCGATGCGCGCCAGGCCTTGCAGCAGCCCGCGCTGCATGTCGTCCAGCGCCCGCGGCTGGCGGTCGATCACGCAGACGGTGCCGACGCGTTCGCCGCCTGCCATCACGATGGGCGCGCCTGCATAGAAGCGGATGTTGGGCGTGCCTGTCACCAGCGCGTTGTCGGAAAAGCGGGCGTCGCGCGCCGCATCGCCGATCTCGAACAGCGCGTCGCCGCGGATGGCGTGGTCGCAGAAAGCCAGCGCGCGCGGTGTCTGGCTGACGCCGGGCAGCCCGGTGCTGGCCTTGAACCACTGGCGTTCGCTGTCCACCAGCGACACCAGCGCGATCGGCACGCCGCAGGCCTGCGCCGCGGCTTGGACGATGTGGTCGAAGACGGTCTCGGCAGGCGTGTCCAGCACCGCCAGCGCATGCAGCGCCGCGACGCGCGCGGCCTCGCTGCCTGGGCTGGCCTCGGCCGGGGCGACGTCGGCCGCGGCGGCTGAAATCACGGTGTCCATGGCCGGCTTCCGGTGCTTCAGTGGGTGGCAGGTGCGGGCGCTGCGGCGGCGTCTTGCGGCAACGCGGTGAACGCGCCGCAAGCCGGCGCCACCTCGCGCAGCCTGAAGGTGTTGCGGCCGGCTGCCTTGGCTTCGTACAGCGCCTCGTCGGCCTGCGCCAGCAGGTCACTGCCGGGGCCGGGCCGCCGGCAATGGGCGGCGCCGATGCTGGTGGAGACCTGAAGCGTGCGGCCCTCGACGTGGAAGACGGGATGCATCGCCTGCACGATCTTGCCGGCCACCAGCGCGGTGTCGTGCGCGTCGCCCGGTGCTTCGAGCAGCACCACGAATTCATCGCCCGCCAGCCTTGCCGCCGTGTCGGTGACGCGCACCGCGGCCTTCAGCCGGGCCGCGAACTCCTTCAGCACGGTGTCGCCGCCGGCGTGGCCCAGCGTGTCGTTGATGCGCTTGAAGTGGTCGATGTCCAGGAACAGCAGCGCCAGCGGCTGGCCGGTGCGCACCGCGCGTGCCGAGGCCTCGACGATGCGCTGCTCGAACTGGCGGCGGTTGGGCAGCCCGGTCAGCGTGTCGATCGAGGCCAGTTGGCTCAGGTGGTCTTCGATCTGCTTGAGCGCCGTCACGTCGGTGCTCAGCAGATAGACGCCGGCCACGCTGCCGTCGGGCTGGATGTCGGGCACGTAGGTGTTGCTCAGGCGCCGCGGGCCGGCGGCCGACTCCAACTGGTCGTCGAACTCGACGCGCTCGCCGGCCAGCGCGCGCTGCAGGAAAGGCTGCCGGTGCGCGTGGCGTGCGGCGCCCACCACCTCGGCCACCGTGCGGCCCAGCGTCTGCGACGGAGCGACGCCGAACCAGCGCTCGAAGGTGGCGTTGACGTAGAGGTAGCGCTCGTCGCGGTCGATGTGGGCAATCAGCACCGGCACGTTGTCGGTGATGGCGCGCAACTGCCGCTCGACCCGCGCCCGCCGCTGATCGGCCTCTTTCAGCGCAGTGATGTCGAAGGTCATCAGATGCACGCCGCGCTGGGCGCCGCCTTCGACGCGGTCGGGGATCATGTGGGCCTGGAAATGGGCTTCGCGGCCGGCGAATCCGATCTTGCCGTCCAGCCGCGCGCGGCGCCCTTGCAGCGCCTCCTTGACGAAGGGTTCGTGCTGCGCATAGTTGGCGTCGCCCAGCGCAGCGCGCAGTGGCAGCCCGGGCAACTGCGAGCGCTCGATGCCATGCGAGCGCAGACCGGCGTCGTTGGCATAGAGGCAGCGCTCCTGCATGTCGAAGTAGGCCACCAGCGCCGGGATCGCGTTGATCAGCTCGTGCAGTTGCTGCTCGCTGCGCGCCACCGCCAGCTCGGCCTCGCGGCGCTCGGTGATGTCGATGGACAGCACGTAGCAGCCGAGCACGCTGCCGTCGGCCGCGATGTCCGGGATGTAGTCGGCCAGGTAGTGCAGGTCGCGGCCATCGCGCTGCTGCAGGCGCTCGAAGCGCACCCGCTCGCCACCCAGTGCGGTGGCCAGCCGCGGCGCGATGACGGTATAGACGGCAGGATCGCAGACCTCTGCCACGCTGCGCCCGATCAGTTGCGCCGGCTCGATGCCCAGCCAGTCGCGGTGGCGCACATTGGCGAAGCGGTAGCGCTGGTCGCGGCCGATGTAGGCCACCAGCGCCGGCAGGCTGTCGGTGATGTCGGTCAGCAGGCGCTGGCTGGCCGCCAGTTGCAGCTCGACCTCCTTGCGTGCGGTGATGTCGAAGGTCATCGCATAGAAGCCGCGCACGCTGCCGGCCTCATCGACGTCGGGCACGTAGGTGGACTGCCTGTGTGCCGTCACGCCGTCGATGACCCGGGTGGTCTCGAAGGTGACGCTGCGGCCCGCCAGCGCCTGCTCGACGTAGGGGGCGATCTGCGCATAGACCGCATCGCCGCGCTCCTCGCGCATCGTGCGGCCGAGCATCGCCGCCGGGTCGCCGGCACCGCTGCGCAGGAAGTGCGCATTGGCGAAGGTGTAGCGCTGCTGGGCATCGACATGGCCCACCAGCGCGGGCAGGTTGTCGGTGATCATGCGCAGCCGCAACTCGGAGGCGCGCAACGCGGCGCTCTGCTGCTGAAGCGCGCGCGCCATGGCGTCCACCGCGCGGGCTGCCTCGCCCAGCTCGTCGGCCGCGGGGTTGGCGCAGCGGGCGTCGAGGTCGCCGCCCTGTATCGACGTCACGGCCTGCTGCAGCCGGTGCAGCGGGCGCAGCACGCGGCGCGCCACCAGCAGGCCCAGTGCCAGCAGCAGCAGCAGCAGCGCAGCCGGCGCGGCCAGCACCATGGCGGTGTAGAGCCGGTGGTCACGCCGCTGCTCGGCAATGAGTTCCAGGCTCCAGGCGTAGCGGCTTTCCACCACTTCCTGCGTCTCGATCAGCAGCCGCTCCATCAGCAGGTCGCGGCGGCGGCGCTGCAAGGCGTCGTCTGTGCCGTCCGTCTGCGCCAGCTTGTCGAACAGCGGCGGCAGGTCCATCACGTTGCGCTGAAGCCGCAACAGGCTGGCCGGCGGCGCTGGCTGGGAGCGCTGCAACGCGCGCTCGACCGATTGCACCAGCAGCGCATGCCGCGCGCGCCACTGGCTCACGGCGCGGTCGCCGCCGAAGACGGCGAACTCGTTGGTCAACGACAGCATGCCGGCCACGTCGCGCGCGATCTGCTGCGACCCGGTCTGCTGGTCCAGGCCCGATTCGGCCCGCTGCGTGACGGCCAGCAGCCCGCCGAGCGCGAGCAGGGTCACCGCGGCGGCCAGGCCGGCGGCAACGAGGAGCTGGCTGCGGATGCGCATTCAGCGGCCCGCTGCGGCAGGGCGCCCGCCATCGCACCCGATAGGCCCGACGCTGCACCCGCTGTTCTGCCGCGTTGCCATTGCCGTTCTAGTGTTGGACTGCGGCCGGGACCGCGGCGCGCAGCGGCACCGATTCGACGAAATCGAGGTAGTTGGGGATCTTGCTGCCCGGCGGCACATGGCCTTCGCGCACGCTCCAGCGCGCCACGCCTTCCATCGTGCCCAGCAGCGACTGGTTCAGGCCCAACCCGTAGTGCATCCCTGGGAACAGCTCGTCGATGAACCCCGCGCCGAGCCGCGTGCGCGCCTGCATCAACGCCTTGGCCTGCTGCGGCTGCTCGGCGATGAAGCGCTCCGCCCGCGCCAGCGCGCGCAGCACGCGCACGATGTCCGGTCCGGCCTGCGCCAGCGCACGGCGGGTGGCCACGAGGTTGTAGGTTTCGGTGTAGATCCGCGGGTCGGGCAGCACCAGGCCGTCAGCGCCCAGCGCGGCCAGCGCCGCCACGGTGTGGCGGCTGTAGCCGGCCAGCGCATCGACCTGGCCGCTGGTGATGGCCTTGCCGATCTGCTCTGGCAGCAGCGGCACCAGCTTGATCCGCCGCGGGTCGATGCCATGGAACAGCAGATAGGCGTCGAGGAAATAGTGGGAGCTGCTGCCCACGATCACGCCGATGCGCTTGCCCGCCAGTTGCTGCGGCGCTGTCACGCCGGCGCTCTTGCGGCCGATGAGACGGATGTTGCGGGTGGAGGTGGTCATGGTGGCGATCACCGCGAAGTCATTGCGCTCGAAGCTGCTGAACACCACCGGCAGCTCCGAACTGGCCACGAGCTGCGCGCTGCCGTCGAACAGCAACTGCATGCAGCGCGGGCCGCCGCTGCACTCCAGCAGGCGCACGTCCACGCGCTCGGCCTTGAAGTGGCCTTGCGCCAGCGCCACGTCGAGCGGCAGCGACAGCACCGACGGTGTGGTGGCGATCACCACCGTCTCGGCCGCAGCCGGCGCGGCCAGCGCGCACAGCAACAGCAGCGCGGCGGCCCACTGGTGCAACGGTGAAGCGCGGGTCGCGGCTTGGACGGCGGGCATGCAGGCGGCAGGTTGGGCGGTGCTGGAACGGGGAATCGCGGCACAGTATGGGCGGCGGCGCGGCGCGCGAAAGGGCGATCAACGCCGGCAAAGCGGTGTATCTCCGGCCGCAGCGCCCGGCCGCAGGCGCCGCGGGCGACGTTGCCAGGCATCCGGTTTGCCCACAAGGGTGATGAACCCGCTGCGCTCTGCCTGTCGATCTGCCCGTGCCGCCGCGCCGGCCGCCACCACCGCTGCGCTGCTGGCAGTTACCCTGGCGCTGGTGGCCTGCGCAAGCCACCCTGCCGATGCCCAGTGGTCGGCCCCCGGGCTGGCCGGCACGCCGCTGCGCGGTGCTCGCGTGCTGGTGGTGTGCGAGGCGGCCGAGGCGGTGCTGGCCCGGCTGTGCCTGGACAGGCTGGCGGCCGAGGTGCAGGCGCGCGGCGCCACCGCCGTGCGCGGCAGCGACGTCCCCGGCGCGGCGCGCGACGATGCTGCCTACCTCGCGCAGGCGCGTGCGTCGAACGCCAGTGCCTTGTGGGTGGCGAGCATCGCACCGGAGATTGCAGCGGCCGACGAGCGGCCGCAGGGCGGCTTCTCCATCGGCCTGGGCGGCTTCAGCGGTGGCGGTGGCAGCGGTGGCGGCGTCGGCGTGGGCTTGTCGCTGCCGGTGGGCGGTGGCGGCGCAGCAGCGCCACGCTATGCGGCCAATGCCAAGGTCAGCGACGTTGCCAGTGGCCGGCTGCTGTGGACGGCGCGGGCCGGCTCTGAGGGCGCGGCCGACGTGCAAGGCCAGATCGATGCGCTGCTGCCACGGCTGGTGGGCGCAGCAGACGGCCGCCTGTTCTGAACCGCGGCATGACGGCGTGACTACGTGATGGCCTGACGGCATGACGGCATGACGGCATGACGGCGCGAGCCACGCCTATCATTCCGGGATGGCGTTTCCCGCTCGCCCGTTCTCACTGAAGACCTGCTGCCGCCGGCTCCCGCCGCTGCGGCATTGAGGCGCGGCGCATGCGGCTGGCGCTGTCTCTGGTGTCGTTGCTGGTGGTGCTCTTCATCGTGCTGAAGCTGGGCGCGCAGCAAGCGCAACAGGCCGGGGCGTCAGGCGCTTCGAGTGCTCCAGGCATGTCAAGCACGCCAGGCAAGCCGGCGGAGAAAGCCGCCGCGCAGGTGCGCGACGCGCTGGACAAGGCCGCGGCAGCGCGCGCCTCCGACGCCGACGCCCGATGACGACGCCGTCCACGCCAACGCAAACGCCAACGCCGACGCCAGACGCCGAAAGCCGGCAGCGCGACCAGGCCGCGATGCGCATCGCGCTCGACCAGGCGCAGAACGCCTGGCTGGTGGGCGAGGTGCCGGTGGGCGCGGTGATCCTGCGCGACGGCCAGGTCATCGCCACCGGCTACAACCGGCCGATCACCACGCACGACCCCACGGCGCACGCAGAGATCGTGGCGCTGCGCCACGCCGCCACCTTGCTGGGCAACTACCGGCTGCCCGAGTGCGAACTGTTCGTCACGCTGGAGCCTTGTGCGATGTGCGCGATGGCGCTGCTGCACGCGCGCTTCAAGCGCGTGGTGTTCGGCGCGCATGACCCCAAGACCGGCGCCGCCGGCTCGGTGCTCGATCTCTTTTCACTGCCCCGGCTCAACCACCACACCGCCGTCGAAGGCGGCGTGCTGGCCGACGCCTGCGGCGCCGTGCTGCGCAGCTTCTTTGCCGAGCGGCGCGCCAGGGGCAGGCCGGCGCGCGACATTCCCACCGGTGAAGCCATCGAGCTGGACGCATTGCCGCCGCCACAATGGCGGGAATGACGACGCTGACGCTGTTCACCCCCGCCGGCGTGCTGGCCAAGGCGGCGCCGCTGCGGCTGGCCGCGCAACGCCTGCGCACCCTGGGTTTCGACGTCGCCATCGACAAGGCCGCACTGGCGCGCCGCCAGCGCTTTGCCGGCGACGACGACACGCGGCTCGCGGCGCTGCACCGCATCGCCGCGGCGGCGCCGTCCATCGCGATGGCCAGCCGCGGCGGCTACGGCCTCACGCGGCTGCTCGGCCGCATCGACTGGCCGCTGCTGGCGCAGAGCGTGGAGCGCGGCACCCGCTGGGTGGGCCACAGCGACATGACGGCGCTGCAGCTCGGCCTGCTGGCGCATACCGGTGCGGCAAGCTGGGCCGGGCCGCTGGCGGCAGACGACTTTGGTCGCAGTGAAGAGCAGGGCGGCCTGGACGAGATCACGCCTGCCTGCTTCTGCGAGGCGATGAGCGGCGAGCTCGAAGCGGTGGGCTTTCGCACCGAGGCCGGCTTCGACGGCTTGAGCGTGCGCGGCCAGCTTTGGGGCGGCAACCTCAGCGTGCTCTGCTCGCTGCTGGGCACGCCGCACTGGCCGCGCATCAAGGGCGGCGTTCTGTTCCTGGAAGACGTGAACGAACACCCCTACCGCGTCGAACGCATGCTGCTGCAACTGCAGCAGGCCGGCGTGCTGGCGGCGCAGAAGGCGGTGCTGCTGGGCGCCTTCAGCAACTGGAAGCCATCGCCGCTGGACCGTGGCTACACGCTGAAGGCGGCGGTGGCGCATCTGCGTGCCCAGACGGCGGTGCCGCTGCTCACCGGCCTGCCCTTCGGCCATGTGCCCACCAAGCTGACGCTGCCCGTGGGCGCGCGCGTGCAGTTGCTGGTGCAGCGGCGTGACGTGCTGGTCGGCTGGTGAAGCGGCCGCCGCCGGCAACTTAGAATCGCAAGTCTGGAACAGGGGGTCTCGATGGGTGCCGTGCGACGGTTCACGCTGTGGATGATGGGCACGGCGCTGCTGGCATTGCTGGCACTGGCGGGCGGCTGCAACAACAACCCGCTGCCTGGCGACGTGGCGGCGTCCAACACGCTGGTCAGCGCCTTCCGAGAGAAGTCACCGCGTCACCTCGACCCCACGGCCTCGTACTGGAACAACGAGACGCCGTTCATGTACCAGATCTACGAGCCGCCCTACGGCTACCACTACCTGAAGCGGCCCTACCAGTTGGTGCCGAAGTCGGCGGTGGAGGTGGCCAAGCCGCGCTACCTCGACAAGAACGGCAAGGACCTGCCGGAAGACGCGCCGGGCGAGATGGTGGCCGAAAGCGTCTATGACGTGCACATCAAGCCCGGCATCCTGTACCAGCCGCACCCCGCGCTGGCCAAGGACGCGCAAGGCAAGTACCTCTACCACTCAGACCACCCGCTGAGCGCCGCCGCGTTGGGCAGCCGCCGCTCGCCCTGGGAGTTTGCCGAGGCCGGCACCCGCGAACTGGTGGCCGAGGACTTCGTCTATGCGCTCAAGCGGCAGGCCACCACGCGCATCACCACGCCCATTTCAGGCATCTTCTCGGAGTACGTGCTGGGCTTGAAGGACTACATCGCGATGGTCAAGGTGGAAGACGCCCGCCTGCGCAAGAACCTCGACCCGGCCAGCCAGGACAAGCCCTTTCTCGACTTCCGCCGCTGGCCGCTGGCCGGCGCCACCGCGCCGGACAAGCACCTGCTGCGCATCCGCGTGGCGGGCAAGTACCCGCAATGGAGCTACTGGATGACGCTGACCTTCACAGCGCCGATTCCCTGGGAGGCCGATGCCTTCTACTCGCAGCCCGGCATGGCCGGCAACGGCCTGTCGCTGGACAT
Organism: uncultured Rubrivivax sp.; assembly: GCA_964244245.1. Lineage (GTDB taxonomy): Bacteria > Pseudomonadota > Gammaproteobacteria > Burkholderiales > Burkholderiaceae_C > Rubrivivax. Next base: position 247,089 of record CAXTHW010000002.1, read on the forward strand.
CTGGCCGCTGGGCACCGGCCCCTTCATGATGAAGGAATACATCCAGGACCGGCGCCATGTGATGGTGCGCAACCCCAACTACCGCGGCGAGCCCTATCCCTGCGAAGGCATGCCTGGCGACAAGGAGCAGGGCCTGCTGGCCGACTGCGGCAAGCCCACGCCTTTCATCGACCAGATGGTGTTCCTGATCGAGAAGGAAACGCTGCCTGTGAAAGCCAAGTTCCGCCAGGGCTACTACGACGTGCCCGAGATCGAGCGCACCGACTACGGCGTGGATTTCCAGGTCGATATGGACGACTCCGACCGCGTGCGCCGCGAGTTCACCGACAAGGGCATCCGGCTGCCGCGGGTGGTGGACTTGTCGTCCTGGTTCGTCGGCTTCAACATGCTCGACCCCGTGCTGGGCCGCGGCGACACGCCGGAGCGCCAGGCCGCCAACCGCAAGCTGCGCCAGGCGATCTCGATCGCCATCGACTGGGAAGAGTTCGTCCGCGTGTTCCCTGAAGAGGGCGGCGAGGCCGCGATGGGCCCGCTGCCGGCAGGCCTCTTCGGCTCGCGCCACGGCACGCTGGAAGGCTTCAACCCGGTGACGCACCGGGTGCTGGACGGCAAGATCGTGCGCCGGCCCATCGAAGACGGCCGCAGGCTGATTGCCGAAGCCGGCTACCCGCAAGGGCGCGACATCAAGACCGGCCAGCCGCTGGTGCTGAACTACGACTTCTACGGCACGCCCACGCCCAAGCGCAAGGCGCAGTTCGACTGGATGATCCGCCAGTACGCCAAGCTGGGCGTGCAGCTCGAGATCCGCGCCACCGACAACAACCAGTTCCAGGACAAGGTGCGCAAGGGCAAGCACCAGATCTTCTGGTCGGGCTGGCTGGCCGACTACCCGGATGCAGAGAACTTTTTGATCCTGCTCTACGGCCCCAACGGCAAGGCGCGCTCGGACGGCGAGAACACCGCCAACTACGAGAACCCCGAGTTCGACAAGCTGTTCGCCCAGCTCAAGCTGCTGGACGACGGGCCCGCCAAGCAGAAGCTCATCGACACGATGGTGCGCACCGTGCAGGAAGACGCGCCCTGGACCTTCGGCTACTTTCCGTTCGCCTCCGGTGCCTACCAGCCCTGGCTGCACAACGGCAAGCCGGCGGTGTTGATCAAGGACATGGGCCGCTACTACCGCATCGACGCAGCAGACCGCGTGGCCCGCCAGCGCGAATGGAACGCGCCGGTCTGGTGGCCGCTGTGGGCCGGCCTGGCCGCGCTGGCTGCGGTGCTGTTGATCGGCATGCGCAGCTTCCGGCGGCGCGAACGGATGAACGCGCGGGGCGAGGTTTTGGTTTGATTTCTTACGTCTTGCGGCGCATCGGCTACGGCGTGCTGATCCTGCTGGGCGTCAACCTCGCCACGTTCTTCCTGTTCTTCACCGTCAACACGCCCGACGACATGGCGCGGCTGAACATCGGCGGCAAACGGGTGACGCAGGCGCAGATCGAGAAATGGAAGACCGAGCGCGGCTACGACAAGCCGCTGTACATCAACCACGCGCAGCAGGGCGCGCGGCAGCTCACCGACACCATCTTCTGGGAGCGCTCGGTCTCGCTCTTCACGCTGGACTTCGGCCGCGGTGACGCAGAGAGCGCAGGCGACATCGGGCACGAGGTGTCCACCCGCATGCTGGCCAGCCTGCAACTGGCGCTGCCGCTGTTCATCCTGCAGGTGATGCTGAGCACGGTGTTCGCGCTGCTGCTGGTGATGTTCAGGCACACGCGGCTCGACTTCTGGGGCGTGGTGCTGTGCGTGCTGATGCTGTCGATCTCCAGCCTGTTCTACATCATCGTCGGGCAGTTCCTGTTCTCCAAACTGTTCCGGCTGGCGCCGATCTCCGGCTTTGCCGGCGGGCTGGACGCAGCCAAGTTCCTGGTGCTGCCCATCGGCCTGTCGCTGCTGGCGCGGCTGGGCGGCGAGGCGCGGTTGTACCGCGCGATGTTCCTGGAGGAGATCGGCAAGGACTATGTTCGTACAGCGCGCGCCAAGGGCTTGTCGGACATGGCCGTGCTGTTCGGCCATGTGCTGCGCAACGCGGCCATTCCCATCATCACCAGCGCCGGCGCGTACCTGCCCTATGTCTTTCTCGGCAGCCTGGTCTTCGAAAGCTTCTTTGGCATTCCGGGGCTGGGCGCCTACGTCATCGACGCCATTGCCGGGCAAGACTTCGCCATCGTGCGCACGATGGTGTTCCTGGGCTCGCTGCTCTACATCGCCACCTACGTGATGATCGACATCGCCTACACCTGGGCCGACCCGCGCGTGCGGTTGGGCTGAACACACACGCCATGCCGAAACTCGTCTTGCTCTGGACCGACGTGGTGGTGCTGGCCCTGGTGCTGGGCCTGGCCTGGTACGTGGTGCATCTGCGCCAGCGGCCCAACCTGCGTGCCAACTGGAAGCGCGTGTTCCAGAACACACCGGCGCTGTGCTCGTCCATCATCATTGCGCTCGGCTTGCTGGCAACCGTGCTGGACAGCGTGCACTACAGGCCGCTACTGGCGGCCGCCGGCACCGGCACGCAGGCTGTGGCCTACGACACGCGCACGCTGTCGGTCTTCGACACCCTGCTGTCGCGGCTGTACGCGATGCGCGAGTCTTCGTATTCGCGCCCCCTGGCCTATGAAAGCTTCACCAAGGAATCCGTCACGGCCAACGGCCAGGTGAGTCGCATCAACCCGCGGCTGGAGCATGCGGCCGCGCACCTCAAAGACCCCGGGCGCGAGTGGCTGCCCGACCTGCTGGCGCGCAGCCTGACGGGCCTGGCGCTGGGCGCGCTGGTGGCGGCTGCTGCATCGCTGCTGCTGACCGCCACCGTGGCGCGCGGCCAGCGCCGGGGCTTCGCTGAAACAGCAGGCCGCATCTGGCACCGGCAGACCGACATTCCTTGGCGGGCAGCGCTGTTGACCGTGTGGGCAACGGCCTTGCTGGCCGGCCCGGTGGCGGCGCTGATGCAGCAATACCATGTGCTGGGCACCGACCGTACCGGCAACGACGTGCTGCTTCAGTCGCTGAAGAGCATCCGCACGGCCTTCGTGATCGGCACGCTGTCCACGCTGGCCACGCTGCCGCTGGCGGTGGCGCTGGGCATCATGGCGGGCTACTTCCGCGGCTGGGTGGACGAGTTGATCCAGTACCTCTACACCACCTTGTCGTCGGTGCCCAACGTGCTGCTCATCGCCGCCTGCGTGCTGATGGTGCAGGTCTATATGGACAAGCACCCGGAGCTGTTCGAGACCGGGGCAGAGCGGTCGGACCTGCGGCTGTTCCTGCTGTGCGTGATCCTCGGCCTCACCGGCTGGGCAGGCCTGTGCCGGCTGCTGCGCGCCGAGACGCTGAAGCTGCGCGAGCTGGACTACGTGCAGGCCGCCAACGCCTTCGGCGTGAGCGCATGGCGCATCATGATCCGGCACATCTTTCCGAACGTGGTGCACCTGATGCTGATCACCACGGTGCTCGATTTCTGCGGGCTGATCCTCTACGAAGCCGTGCTCAGCTACGTGGGGGTGGGCGTCGATCCGTCGATGAACAGCTTCGGCGGCATGATCAACCTGGCGCGCACCGAGATGAGCCGCGACCCCGTCGTCTGGTGGAGCTTTGCATCGGCCTTCAGTTTCATGGTGGCGCTGGTGCTGGCCGCCAACTTGTTTGCCGACGGCGTGCAGGAAGCCTTCGACCCGCGGGCCAGGGTGTTCCGGCCGAAGGTGGTGGCTAGAAAGCGGGCTGCGGGCTGAGATGCTGAAAGTCGAAGATCTGAAAGTGGCGCTGGACGCCGAAGCCGGGCTCGTGAAGGCCATCGACGGCATCCGTTTGTCCATCGAGCGCGGCGAGACTTTCGCGCTGGTGGGCGAGTCGGGCTGCGGCAAGAGCATGACGGCGCTGGCGCTGATGCGCCTGCTGCCGGAGAACGGCAACGTCACCGCCGGCCGCGTGCTGGTGGGGCATGGCAACGAGATGACCGACGTGCTGGGCCTGCCCGAAGCCGGCATGCGCGCGGTGCGTGGCGGCCGCATCGGCATGATCTTCCAGGAGCCCTCGACCAGCCTGAACCCGGTGATGCGCGTGGGCGAGCAGATCGTCGAGGCCATCGAAACCCACACCGCCCTGCGCGGTGCAGCGGCGCGCGCCAAGGCCATCGACTGGCTGCGCCGCGTCGGCATCCCCGAGCCCGAACGGCGCATCGACGAGTACCCTTTCCGCATGAGCGGCGGCCAGAAGCAGCGCGTGATGATCGCCATGACGCTGGCTGCCGAGCCCGAGTTCCTGATCGCCGACGAGCCCACCACGGCGCTGGACGTCACCATCCAGGCGCAGATCCTCGATCTGCTGAAAGACCTGCAGCGCGAGCACCGCATGGGGCTGCTGCTGATCACGCACGACCTGGCCGTGGTGGCCGGCATGGCGCACCGCGTGGCGCTGATGTATGCCGGCCAGATCATCGAGGTGGCGCCCGCCGACGCCTTCTTCGCCGCCCCCAAGCACCCGTATGCGCAGGCCCTGCTGCGCGCGCTGCCGGGCGGTGACCGGCGCAGCGTTGCGCTGGAGGCCATCGCCGGCACCGTGCCGCCGCTGTGGCAGGAGTTCGAGGGCTGTCGCTTCGCGCCGCGCTGCCACGCCGTGATGCCGCATTGCCCGGTCACGCCGCCGGCTTTGCTGGAGGCCGGCGCGCAGCACCAGGTGCGCTGCCTGCTCTATGCACCCGGCGCGCCGGCCGCGGCGGAGCGTGCTGCCGTGCCGCCGGTGCTGCCGGTGCCGCGCCGCGAGGCCATCGACACCACGCCGTTGCTTCAGGTGCAGGGCTTGCGCGTGCGCTTTCCCATCCGCAAAGGGCTGATGCAGCGCGTGGCGGGCTACTTCGATGCCGTCGATGGCGTGTCTTTCGAAGTGGCGCGCGGCGAGACGCTGGCGCTGGTGGGCGAGTCTGGCTGCGGCAAGACGACCACCGGCAAGGCCATCGTCCAACTGCTGCGCGGCAGCGCCCACTCCGAAGGCCAGGTCTTGCTGGAGGGGCGCAACCTGTTCACCTTGCAAGGCGCCGACCTGGTCGCGGCGCGGCGGCAGGTGCAGATCATCTTCCAGGACCCGTTCGCGTCGCTCAACCCGCGGATGCGCGTGTTCGATCTGCTCGAAGAAGGGCTGATCGCGCTGCATGCCGACATGGACCCAGGCGCCCGCCGCGCCCGCATCGAGAAGCTGACCGACCAGGTCGGCCTGCGCCACGACGCGCTGGGCCGCTATCCGCACGAGTTCTCGGGCGGCCAGCGGCAGCGCATCGCCATCGCCCGCGCGCTGGCCGTGCAGCCGCGGCTGATCGTCTGCGACGAGCCCACCTCGGCGCTGGACGTGTCGGTGCAGGCGCAGATCCTCAACCTGCTGCGTGACCTCCAGCGGGAGCTGGCGGTGTCCTACCTGTTCATCACGCACAACATCGGCGTGGTGGAGTACATCGCGGACCGTATCGCGGTGATGCGTGCAGGGCGCATCGTCGAGCAGGGCGTTTGCGATGCAGTGCTGCGCCGGCCGCAACACGCTTACACGCAGAGCTTGCTGGCGGCTGTGCCGCGGTTACAGGTGGCATAGGGCTGCCGACCACGCGATCAGCCGCCCGATGTTGCACGGGGCCAACGCACAACCCTAGGATTAGCCCGGGGGCAGTGCCCCGGATCAAAGCGCCGGCAGGCGGACATCCGTCGCTAAGTGGTTGGCGCAATTGCCGATTTGGCTGTAGCGCGCGCGCTGCGTCCCTTGTGCTTTACATCTGAGGAGCCGGACGCTCTTGGCCGGTAAAGAAGCGTTGCCGCCACAATGTCTTTACAGCTCGCAACATACCGCGCCGTTCATCGTTGAAGGCGCAGCGAGTGTCGGGTTCAACCTCGCATTCACAGGAGTCGCATTTACATGTTCAAGAGAACGAAAGTCAGCACCGCCGTCCTGTTGGCGGCCGGTGGAGCACTGCTCGGCGCACAGCCCACATGGGCGCAAGAGCGCGTCGAAGTGACCGGCTCGCGCATCAAATCGGTCGGCAACGAGTCCAGCAGCCCCATCACGTCGGTGGGCAAACTGGACATCGACACCGTGCAACCCGTTGCAGTCGAAGAACTGGTGCGCGGGCTTCCGGCGGCCTACCCCGCCATCGGACCGAACATCAACAACGGCTCTGCCGGCATCGCCACCATCGACCTGCGCGGCCTGGGGCCCAACCGCACGCTGGTGCTTGTCAACGGCAAGCGCTTCGTTCCTTCGGACCTGCGGGCGCGAGTGGACACCAACAACGTTCCCGTGTCGCTGATCGAGCGAGTGGACCTCGTGACCGGCGGCGCCTCGGCGGTGTACGGCGCGGATGCGGTGGCCGGCGTCGTCAACTTCGTCACCAAGCGCAATTTCACCGGCGTCGAGGCCACCACGCTCTACAGCGTCTCCGACAAGGGCGATGCCAAGCGCTACAAGAATGATCTGACGATCGGCAGCAACCTGGCAGACGGCCGCGGCAACGTGGTGGTCAACATCGGCACCACGCGCACCGACCCGCTGCGCGTTGGCGAGCGCGATTACTCCGGCACTGTGCTCAGCTCGGCCAGCGGCAACCCCGGTGGCTTCTCCAACACAGCGGTGCCCGCACAGTTCTCTGGCATTCCCGGGGCATTGGCGGGTCAGAGGGTGATCGATGCGTCCACCGGGCTGCTGCGAGCCACGGTTCCGACCGCCGGCAACGGCCCGCCGGACGGCTACAACACCAACCCGCCCAACTACTTCGAAACGCCGCTCAAGCGCACGCAGGCGACGGCGCTCGGCCGCTTCACGATCAACGAGTACGCCGAGGCCTATACAGAGGTCTTCCACACGCGCAGCAACGTGACGCTGAACCTGGCGCCGTCGGGTACCTTCGCCGCAGCGCTCAACATCCCGATCGGCAACCCGTACATCACCGATCCTGTACGCCAGCAACTGTGCGGTGCCTATGGCATTTCGGCTGCGAACTGCACAGCCACCAGCAGCACCCCGTTTCGGGTCAACGTCGCCCGCCGCTTCGTCGAGGCGGGCCCGCGCATCTACAGCTACGACAACACCACCACGCAATACACGGCGGGTCTCCGTGGCAGCATCCCGTACCTGGAATCGTGGAGCTACGACGCCTACTACCAGTCCGGCCGCTCCGACCAGACGCAGACCACAGGCAACGGCTTCTCGTCGTCGAAGTTGCAGTTGGCAGTGAATGCCCTCAACCCCACGTCTTGCGTGAGCGGCGGCAACTGCGTGCCGATCAACCTGTTCGGCGCGGCGGGCTCGATCACGCCCGCGATGTTGAGCTACCTCAGCACCCCCACCTTCCAGACGACGCTGGTGCAGCAGAAGGTGATGGCGGCGTCAGCCAACGGCGAGGTGCCGATCATCACCAGCCCGTTCGCCAAGAGCCCGCTGGGCCTGGCGCTGGGTGCCGAGCAGCGCAAGGTGTTTGCTGGCAACAAGTCCGACGCGGTCGTCCAGACGCAGGGCGAACTGCTCGGCAGCGGCGCCCCCACGCCGGACCGCAGCGGTGAACTGAAGTTCAAGGAAGCCTACCTCGAAGCCAAGCTGCCGCTGGTGCAGAACATGACCGGCATACAGTCGCTGAACATCGAAGGCGGTTACCGCGACACCAACTTCAAGACATCGGCTGGCGCCGACCAAAGCTACGGCAGTTGGAAGGGCGGGCTGGACTGGGCGCCGATCAAGGGGCTGCGCCTGCGCGGCGAGAAGCAGCGCGCAACGCGAGCGCCCAACATCAACGAACTGTACGAGCCGGTCTCCACTGGCTTGGCATCTCTCAGCAGCGACTATTGCCAAGGCACCAAGATCGGCCCCGTGCTGCCGTCCGACACCGCTGCCGAGGCCGCTGCGAAGCCGGCGCTGACGGCGCTTTGCCAGCAGACGGGGGTGCCTGCGGCACAGGTGGGTTCGGTGGCTGCACCTTCGTCCAACCAGATCAACAACACCAGCGGGGGCAATCCCAACCTCGCGCCCGAAAAGGCCGATACCACCACCTTCGGCATCGTCTGGGACCCCGAGTTCGTTGACAACCTGTCGCTGAGCATCGACTACTGGAAGATCAAGATCAACGGGGCCGTGTCCAGCCCCACCGCCACGCAGGTGAACGACGGCTGCTACAGCACCACGCTGAACCCGGGCCTGGGCTACAACGTGTTCTGCCAGAGCATCCAGCGCGACCCGTTGAACGGTGGCCTCAACGGCACCGGCAGCAAGGGTGTGATCACGCAGTCGTCCAACCTCGGCACCTATGACTTCGCCGGCGTGGACATCGGCGCGGCCTACCGCCTGGCGCTGTCCAAGGTCGGCTTCGAAGGCTACGGCCGGCTCGACATGGGCTTGCAGCTCAGCTACATGCAGAAGGCCGATTTCAAGGCGCTGCCGTCCGTGCCCGTGCTGGAGCAGGCCGGCCGCTACGGCGTGGACGTCTCCACGCCGTACACCAAGGTCCGATTCAGCCAGCGCACCACCTGGACACTGGGCGACTATTCGCTGGGCTACAACTGGCGCTACATCGGCAGTTCACAAGTGCAGAAGGGCAAGGAGACGTCCTACCTGCCGCAGTACTCCAGCATCCCGCACATCAACTACGTGGATCTGAACGGCACCTGGCAGGCGATGAAGAACCTGAAGCTGTCGCTGACGGTGAACAACGCGTTCGACAAGCAGCCGCCGCTCGTCGGCACCGGCATCGGGCCTGGCAGCGTCAACTTCGGCAACACCTTCCCGTCGGCCTACGACGTGATTGGCCGCCGCTACACGATGAGCGCCACGGCGACGTTCTGAAGACCAGCGCTCGCGCGGTGTCTTAAGCAAGGCGGGCCTTCGGGCCCGCCTTTTTTATTAACCTCAACCCTCGAGCGGCATCACGTCGAACGCAACGGTCAGGCGCGGCTGTTCGCCGGTGAAAGCGACCGTGGCGTGCCACATGAACGACGGAAACAGCACCAGCCGGCCGACCTGCGGCTGCACTGCGTGCAGCGCCGGGAGTTCGCACCCTGGCACCTGCACGTCGGGCATGCCGAACGTGATCCAACCGGCCTTCGCATCGTCCTGGTCCCCAGCCGCCGTGATGGCCGGCGGCAAGGCCACGTAGTAGCAGGAACTGACCCAGCCATGCGGGTGCACGTGGGCGGTATGAAAGCCGCCGCTGCGCAGCCTTGAAGACCAGGAATCGCTGAACCGCCAGCGCGGCGCAATGCGGCCGAGCAACGGGTGGCCGTCGTCGCGCTCCAGCGCCTGTAGCCGCCTGATGTATTCGTCCACCGCTGGGGAGATGCGGCTCTTGAGCTGCTCGACCACTGGATGGCGCTGCTCGAAGATGTCGCCCAAGGTCTGGCTGCCATGGCGCAAGGTCTGGTCGATGGGCGCCTGAACGTCGGTGTGCAATTGCTCCAGCGCGGCGGCCAGTGCCGCGTTGAAGGCGGCGATGTCCGGCCAGCCGGCTGGCGGGGGCAGGTCGAACACCTGCACATGCTGCTGGTAGTCGTTCAACCAGGATTCATTGGGGTGGCCGCTCACCCGCCAAGCCAGGCCGAGCAATGCCCACGCCTGCTGGTCCAGAGGGTCCAGGCGCACGGCCATCTCTGCAGCCTGGGCCGCCAGCGCCGGCTGGCCCGCCTGCAGCAAGGTGGCCGAATGGCTGATCGATGTCGCGGCCTGCCCAGGCGCCAGCGCCACCGCGCGGCGGTGTGCCGCCAGCGCTTCGTCGAAGCGCCCCAGCCGACTCAGCGCCTGGCCCAGGCCGTCGAAGTACCCCGGCGACGTGTCCGCCAGCGCAGCCGCCCTGGCAAAGGAGGCAGCGGCCTCCACATTGCGTCCTGCACGCAGCAGCAGGCGGCCCTTGATGCCGGGTGCCAGCGGCGCGTCGGGCGCCGCCCTTGCAGCCGCGTCCAGTTCGGCGGTGAAGTCGTCGTCGCCCAGCCGCCACCGTAAACGGGCGATGTCATACAACGCCAGCGCGTGCTGTGGGTCGAGCGCCAGTGCAAAGCGATAGGACTGCAGGGCTTCGGCAGACCGACCCAGGCTTTGCAGGCTGTTGCCGCGGTTGTAGTGCGCATCAGCCGCATGCAGGCCCAGCTTCAGCGCCGTGTCGTGCGCGGCCAGAGCCTGGGCCGGGCAGGAGAGGCGCTGCAACAACACGCCCCTGTTGTGGTGCAGCGCGGCACGTTGCGGTGCGACGGCCAGCGCCGCGTCGAGCGTCGCCAGCGCGAGGTCGAGGCGCCCCGCATCCTCTTCCAGCAGAGCGCGCAGTTGCAGCATCTGCGCCAGCAGCGGCGCTAAAGGCTTGCAGTCGAGTGCCAGGGCCAGAGCGCCAGCGGCGTCGGCGGTGCGGCCCAATTGGCGCAGCATGCGGGCGCGGTTGTAAATCGCCTCCGGCTGCCCGGGGTCAAGCTCCGCCGCGCGCATGTAAGACGCCTCGGCGTCGGCCCAGCGGCCCATGTCCTCCTGCACCGATCCAAGCCGGCTCCAGCCGTCGGCCAGCCCGGGGCTGCCCCGCAGCAAGCGCAGCAGCAGTTCTTCGGCAGCGGCGTGCTGTTGCTGACGCTGAAGCAGTTGCGCCAGCAGCCGCAGCGCATCGGGCTGGTCTGGCTGTCGGCCCAAGACCTCTGCGAAGGCAGCTTGCGCGTCCATCCAGCGTCCTTCCTCGACGGCTTGCAGGCCCATGCGAAGCAGCGGAGCCAGTAGCGGATTCACGCGCACATTCACGGCAGGTCGGCAGGGCACCAGAGTAGGGCTGTGCCGCTGCGGCGCGACGGAAAAAAGGGGAGCCTGCGCTCCCCTTGCTTCCTGCGGACGCTGCGGCCCTTCAGAAATTGTACGTGCCGCGCACGTAGTAGGTGCGGCCCGACGGGTCTGTGAAGCGGGGGTCGTAGCCGGCCTGGAAGGTCTGGACCTGGTTGCTGAACGGGGGCTCGCGGTCGGTGAGATTGCGCACACCCGCCGTGAGCGACAGCGCCTTCATCGGCAGCCAGGTGCCGAAGACGTCCATCGTGGCGTAGGGAGACACCTTGTTGCTGGGATCCTCGTCGGAATACCCGGATTTGTAGTGCCCGGTGACGCCGGCCGAGAACTCACCGAGATTCCAGGTGACTCCCAGGTTGTGCTGCCAGCGGAAGATGGGCGCAGTGCCGGAGAAGATGCCGACGTTCTGGTTCCACGGCCCGTTGGTGTAGTCCTGGTATTCGTACTTCTGGATCCAGGTCGAGTTGTAGCCCACCGTGAAGCGGCCCAGGCCTGTGCGCATGCGGTAATTGGCGTTGAAATCCACTCCATTGGTGTTCAGGTCTCCCAGGTTCTGGGTGCGGAGATCGACGTAGCCGCAATTCGCGCCCGGGCATTCGGTCCCGTCGGTGGACAAGCGGCCATTGACTCTGTGGAACAGCCCGCCGAACGTCGCCAGATTGGCCGGGTCGAATGCAGTGGACGCGGCCAATGAGCCGATCTGGTTTGTCAAACGGATCCACCAGAGATCGGCACCGACGCTGACATCGGCCATCGGTTCGAGCACGATGCCGAAAGTCAGACTCTTCGACTTCTCAGGCTCCAGCGCCGGATTGCCACCACTCAATGACTGAAACTGCGTCTTGCAGTTGTTCACCGGCGATCCCGTTGCAACGCCATTCGGGCATGTCACCGGGTCATTCACTTGCGGCGTGTTGGTGTAGGACTGCGCGGCATTCAGATCGAACAGCGAAGGCGCACGGAACCCCGTGGTGTACGCGCCGCGCAGCAGAACCTGGGTCGTCGGCTGGAACCGGAAACTGATCTTCGGGTTGGTGGTGTTGCCGAAGTCGCTGTACTTGTCATAGCGCACTGCTGCCGTGACATCGAGCGTCTTCATGATCGGCACATTCAATTCGCCATAGAGCGCATAGATGTTGCGCGACCCGGAATTGAACGTCGCCGGGTCGATGCCGGTGCTCGCAACCACGATTTCGGCATACGAGGTATTGGCCTGCTGGGTGAACTTCTCGCGCCTGTATTCGCCGCCCACCGCAAGCGCGGCCGCGCGGCCGGCGCCGAACCAGTCACCGAGTTCGCGGCTGGCGCGCGCGTCCGCCGCGCTGACGGTGCCTTTGCCAAACAGCACCGTGCCGACCGCCAATGCATTGTCGAGCAGCGCAGTGCCGGCGGCGTCTTGCGCGCCATAGGGATTGATGGTGCCTTCGAGAATGCCTTCCAGAATCTTGTTGCCGTCGTTGTAGCCGCTGATGAGCTTTTCATCGACCTTGTTCTGGTTGTAGGTCAGCCCGGCTTGGTAGTCCCAGCCGGCGGCACTGCCGTCGAGCGACAGAACAAAGCGTTGCTGCGTGTTGGTGTTGCGGTCGCCCCGCGGGCCATTGGGCAGGTCGCGCCATTTGGCATAGACGAAGCCGGGCTGGATGGCGACGCCGCCATCCACCACCGTCTCTCCGACCGAGCCGTCGTCGAAGGTCGGGTCCAATGGAAAGGGCGGCGTGAAGCCGCTGCCTGAATTGCCGGGGTAATAGGGATTGGCGGTGCCGTCAGGACGCAGGCGGTTCTGCACGGTCAGGCCATAAGGCACTGGAGCAATGACGGTCCAGACGCGGCTGCGCGTGGCGAAGTATTCCGCGCTCAACTGGTTGTCAGCGCCGAGCTTCAAGGTGCCTTTCAACATCGCCGATGCGCGCTCACTCTTCGGCACGTAGTCCACGAAGCTCGATGTGGTCATGAAGCACGACGTGTTGTCGCCGGCCGGTATGAGAAAGGTGCCGGCGGCACAGGTTGGCGCAGACGGATTCTGTGTCGGGTTGGGTGGAGTTCCGGCGGGATTGCTTGCGCTGGGAGGCGTTCCATTGGGATTGCCCGTCTGGTAGTAGTTGGCCGGACTTGTCGATCCCGACAGGCCGCCTGCAATGCGCTTGTTGAAGTTGCGCTGAATGCCCGTGACGTTCTTCTGCTTTTGAAAGTCAGCAAATCCGAAGATATTGAACCCGTTGGTGTCGAGATTGCCAAAGCCGAGTCCGATGTTGGCATTGGCCGATTTGCCGCCTGCATGCTGCGGAGAGTCGAAGCCCAGTGTGATGGACCCACCGCTGTAGTCGCGCCGCGTGATGAAGTTGATCACGCCGCCAATGGCGTCGGTGCCATAGAGAGCCGATGCACCGTCGCGCAACACCTCCACGCGTTCGAGTGCTGCAAACGGGATCATGTTCAGATCGGGTGCCGAACTGTCGAACGCATTGTTTGCAATGCGACGCCCATTCAGGAGAATCAGCGTCTTGTTGGGCCCGATGCCGCGCAGATCGGCGAACGATGCGCCGCCCGTGGATGCCCCCACGGCCTGTGAAGTGCCCAGCGTCGTCTGCAGGCCGCTGATGTTGGACAGCACCTGCTCCACCGTCGTGATGCCTTGCTGCTTGAGTTCATCCATCCTGAAGATGGTCAAAGGCACAGCGGTTTCAGCGTCGATGCGCTTGATGGCCGAGCCAGTGATCTCGATCCGCTCGGCGCTCTGGCCAAAGACCAGCGTCGGCGCGGCAAGGCTCCCGCCGAGCGCGAGCAGTGATGCCACACAAAGTTTTGTTCTGATGAACATAAGTGACGTTCCTTTCAAATGACGGTGATCGAAGTCGATGTGGGTGCGCAAGCAGCACGGGAGCGCCCGTGACAATCAACACTGCGTGACCGTCGCAGCGGCTGTCAACAGGCATTGCGCTGCTGCAATGGGCTGCGCACCGCGCGGCGAAGCCGCTGTCGTCTGCATGCATGACGGCGCCGTCCGCGGCTCGCCTGCTCCCGTTGGGGGTCGATGGCCGAAGCGTCACCCCGCCTCCGGCGTCAGACGCAGAGGCGGCCTTCCAGCGCCTTCGTTTTCCACTCAAGCGGTCGTTGGAAATGGGCAACAAATGCGCGTAACGAACTCGTAACGCTGGGGTTCCGAACCCTCGCGGGAAGCCCTTCGTATTGCCATGGCCAAGAAGGGCCGAGCCGAGCCGTCTTTGTCAAAGCCGGTCCATAGGCCAGTTTAGAGATCTGTTTCGATCAGCCCTGAGCGCAGACGAGGCGGGGGCCGATGGTCCGCACATGTCTTGAGCAGGACCGGCAATCTGCCTCGTGCGGACGGCTGCGACGCCCCGAGATACGCTTTGCCTTGCGTACACGCTGCCGCCATCGGCTGGCTTGATTGCGGTGGGAACGTGAGCGTTTGTTGGTTGTCTGCAACGCTTTTCGTGGCCTGCGGCCGCTGCCATCGGGGCTGCCAAGCAAGCGCATTTTGGGCGCGGCCACCTAGACGAAAGCTCGTTGAACGGCACTGCCAAGCATCGCACTCCCGATGCCTCATCGCTTTCCCGTACCTGTCGTGCGGTCACAAGCTTGACAATCATTGTTGGGCGGACCGGAGACGTCTCGTTTCACAAGAGCGGCACGCGGCTTGCTTTAAACCCTGTTTCTCGATCAACTGTTACCGCAGGAGTGTCATTTATGTTTCGCAAGACCAAGATTTGCTCTGCCGCGCTGGCGGCCATCAGCGGAGGCTTCATGCTGACCGCCGCCGCGCAGACGGCTGAGCGCATCGAGATCACTGGGACCTCGATCAAGCGCCTCGATGCAGAAACCGCACTGCCGGTGACCGTGATCAATCGCGCCGACATCGAGCGCAGCGGTGCAACCACAGCGCAAGACCTGGTCGCCTTGATTCCGTCCAACTTCGGCGGCAACGTCGTTGCCAACAACGTGGGCGCGACGGGCGTGGCTTCGACGGCGAACCTGCGCTCTTTGGGGCCCAAATACACACTCGTGCTGCTGAATGGCAGGCGCGTGGCCAACTACGCTTTCGGCTCGCAGCAGACCGTCGATTTGAACTCCATTCCGCTCGCCGCGATCGACCGCGTGGAAGTGCTGCGTGACGGTGCATCGGCGGTGTACGGCGCAGACGCGGTGGCCGGCGTGATCAACTTCATCCTGAAAAAGGACTACCAGGGCCTGGAAGCCACCATTTACGGCACCAGCCCGCAGCACACCGGCGGCAAGTCCAAGGGCGTCTCGATCACCGGCGGCTTCGGCGATCTGTCCACGCAAGGGTTCAATGTCCTGGTCAGCGCGTTCAGCGAGCGTGACGACGTGCTCAAAGCGAAGGACCGCCCGTTCGCAAGCTCGGCCAATCGGCCGGACCTGGGCATCAACAAGGCTTCACCGCGCAACGGCGTTCCCAATTTCAACTTTACCGACACGCTGGGCAATGGCTACGGCGGTAGCGGCAACAAGGTCGCGCCAACCATCAATCCGTTCCGTTACAACGGCTGCAACAACCCGGAGTTCGCACTCGTCGTTGTCAACGCCAACAACTGCGGAACGGACTACGTCAAGTACATCGACCTGATCCCCAAGCAGTCGTATGACAACATCGTGGCGCGTGGCACGCTCGCTTTGGGCAACGATCACACGGTGTTCGCCGAGGCGATGTATGTGAAGGGCTCCACCACGGCGAGCTATTCTCCGGCGCCCTACACGGTCAACATGACCTATCCGGCGAATGGGCGCTTCTACCCCGCCACCGTCATCGTTCCCAAAGGCACGACGGTAGGCGTGACCGTCACGGATGCCAATGGCGTCAAGACCGGCGTTCCCTACAAGCTGGCGAACGGCACGACGTTGCCGGTGGGAACCGTTCTCGCCAACGACATCACGGTGACGCCCACCGGCCCGATGAGTGGCACCTGGCGCACGGTCGCCGGCGGAGGCCGGACCGACATCACCGACACCAAGACCACGCGCTTCGTCGTTGGCGCAGATGGCACCTTCGCAGGCTGGGACTACAAGACTGCGTTGACCACGTCCACCAACAAGGGCGACATCTCCTTCGGCCCGGGCCAGTTCAGCTACGCCAAGCTGACCCCGCTCGTGAATTCCGGCGAAATCAACGTCTTCGGCTCGCAAGACGCGACCAGCCTGGCCAAGCTGCTGAGCGCGCAGCTCACAGGGCTGGAGCAGTCGGCCAAGTCCACCTCGACAGAGCTTGATTTCCGCATGTCGCGCGAAATCTTCCAGGCACCAGCCGGCGGAGTCGGTTTTGCCATTGGTGCCTCGGCGCGCAAAGAGAAGCTGGAGCAGACCTCCTATGACGTTTTGGCCAGCGGCGACCAGGTCGGCGGCGCAGGCCCGATTCCGAGCGTCACCGGTGATCGCAAGGTCTATGGCCTGTTCACTGAATTCGAGATCCCGATTGTCAAGAATCTCGACCTGAACCTGGCCGCGCGTTACGACGACTACAAGAACGGGTTCGGCACCTCGTTCAACAACATCAGCCCAAAGGCCAGCTTGTCGTTCCGCCCCATCAAGGACGTGCTGCTGCGCGGGTCGGTGGGCAAGGGCTACCGCGCTCCGACGCTCTACGAGAATCTGCGCCCGTTCACCTCAGGCAACAACACCAATGCCAACTGGAGCGACCCGATCCGTTGTCCCGGTGGCGTGCCGATCAACAACTCCGTCGGCACATTGCAAGACGAATGCGCGGTGCAACAGCCCACCGCACTCGAAGGCAGCAAGAGCCTGAAGCCGGAGAAGTCCGACCAGTACTCGCTGGGGATCGTCTTCTCGCCGATGGCCGATCTGACCATCGGCGTGGATTACTGGGACGTGAAGATCAAGCAGGCCATCGCGCAGAAATCCGAGATCCAGGTGCTCGGCCAGCCGACCACCTACAAGGACTTCATCTACCGGTACGACCCCGCGCTGTTCCCCAATGGTTGGGTGGATGACGGCAACGCCACAGGTGCCATCAAGGGCAGCACCAATCCCAATTTCCCGATTGCCTACGTTTATCTGCCATACGACAACACGGCCAAGTTCTTTGCGGCCGGCCTGGACTTCAACCTGCAGTTCAAGCAGAAGCTGGGCGCTTATGGCAACTTCGGCTTTGCCCTGGACGGTACGTATTACACGAAGCACGGCTACCAGAACTTCGGTGAAGCATCTGTCAGCGACATCGGCGCCTACAAGGACTTCGGGCCGGTACCGCGTTGGCGTCACGCGCTGACCTTGTCCTACGGGATTGGCTCGTGGAACGGGTCGCTCACCAACAACTACTCCGGTGGGTACAAGGACTACATCAACGCCGCCAATGTGGGCGCGACCAACTACCCGGAGATTCGCCAGGTCAAGGCTTACTCGACGCTTGACACGCAGATCAGTTGGACCGGCATCAAGAACTTGAATCTGGTGGTCGGCGTCAAAAACCTGCTTGACCAGGATCCCCCGTCGTCGCGCACGGAAACCAACTTCCAGACCGGCTACGACGCGACCTTTACCAACCCGATCGGCCGGGCATACTATCTGCGGGTGGGCTACAAGTTCCTCTGAGCCTCTCCATAGGTTGACCGCCATCTGCCGTGCCAGCCTTCGGGCTAGCACGGCTTTTTTCATAGAGGGATCGAATGTCAATTCGCATACTGGCGACACGAGGCGCGAAGGCCGCCTCCGCGGCGGCTTCAGCCACCGCGCTTGTGCTACTCAGCGCTTGTGCCACGGAACCGCAGGACGCCCCGGCTGCCGCCAAATCAGCCGCAGCGCGTGACCGGGCAGAGACGCAGACAGGCACCAACTTGCCGCGCCGAACGGGCCGCCCGACCGCGGTGATCGAAGTGGACAAAGACGCAGTGCAGGGCGCTGTGCGCGGCGCATCCCGCAACTCCGGGCCTGCCAACTGACAACCCGGTTTCTGTTTACTTCGGCGCCAACCGTATCGCCCCATCCAACCGAATCACCTCGCCGTTCAGCATCTCGTTTTCGATGATGTGCCGGGCGAGCTTGGCGTAGTCCTGCGGGGTGCCCAGGCGGCTGGGGAAGGGCACGCTGGCGGCCAGTGCATCCTGCACCTCCTGCGGCATGCCGAAGAGCATGGGCGTGCCGAAGATGCCGGGCGCAATCGTCATGTTGCGGATGCCGTTGCGCGCCAGGTCGCGGGCGATGGGCAGTGTCATGCCCACCACGCCGCCTTTGCTGGCCGCATAGGCAGCCTGGCCGATCTGCCCGTCGTAGGCGGCCACGCTCGCGGTGCTGATGAGCACGCCGCGTTCGCCGGTCACTTCGGGGGTGTTCTTGCACATGGCCTCGGCGGCCAGGCGGATCATGTTGAAGCTGCCCACCAGGTTGACCATGATGGTCTTGCTGAAGTTGCCCAGCGGGTGGGCGCCGTCGCGGCCTACCGTCTTGATGGCCGGTGCAATGCCGGCGCAGTTGACCAGGCCCATCAGCTTGCCGGCTGCGGTGGCGGCAGCCACCACGGCCTGGGCGTCGGCTTCCTGGCTGACGTCGCAGCGCACGAACAGCCCACCGATCTCGGCGGCCACCGCTTCGCCGCGCTCGACCTGCAGGTCGGCGACAACCACTGTGCCGCCTTGCTGTGCCAGCATGCGCGCCGTGCCTTCCCCCAGGCCGGATGCCCCGCCGGTGACGATGAAGACCTTGCCCGCGATGTCCATGGGAATCCTTTCCTCGTCGCTGTGTCAGTTGTCCAGTGCAGCCAGCGCCCGGGTGGTGATCTCGTCCACCGAGCCGGTGCCGCTGATGCGCCTGTAGCGGGGCGCCTGGGCGTCGCCGCTGGCGGCCCATGCCGAGTAGTAGTCCACCAGCGGGCGGGTCAGGCTCTGGTACACCTGAAGGCGCTTGCGCACCGTTTCTTCCTTGTCGTCGTCGCGCTGGATCAGTGCTTCACCGGTCACGTCGTCGATGCCGTCGGCCTTGGGCGGGTTGTAGCGCAGGTGGTAGGTGCGGCCCGACGCGGGGTGCATGCGGCGGCCGCTCATGCGTTCGATGATGGCTTCGTCGGGCACGTCGATCTCGAGCACCACGTCGAGCTTGACGCCGGCCGCTTTCATCGCGTCGGCCTGCGGAATGGTGCGCGGGAAGCCGTCGAACAAGAAGCCGCCGGCACAGTCGGGCTGTTGCAGCCTTTCCTTCACCAGGCCGATGATGAGATCGTCGCTGACCAGGCCGCCGGCATCCATCACCTGCTTGGCCGCCACGCCGAGCGGCGTGCCGGCTTTCACCGCAGCCCGCAGCATGTCGCCGGTGGATATCTGCGGGATGCCGAATTGCCGGCAGATGAAGGCTGCTTGCGTTCCCTTGCCGGCGCCAGGCGCCCCCAACAGGATCAATCTCATCGGGTTCCTCGAAGCTTTCGTGTAGTCGTTCTGGGCTGCACACTCGGGCGCAGCCTGCGTCGCTGTCTATCAACTGTCTCAACTGTCTCTCGACGAGATTATCACGGGCCGCCCCGTCGGCAGCGCCTGGCGCAGGCTTGTGGCGCGGGCGCCGCCGCTCAGACAAACAGGGCGCGAACCCGTTGCAGATCGGCCGGCGTGTCCACGCCTGCGCCCGGTACGTCTTGCGTCACATGCACGGCGATGCGCTCGCCGTGCCACAGCACGCGCAGTTGTTCCAGCGCTTCCAGCAGTTCCAGCGGCGCCGGCGTCAGCCCGGGAAAGCGGCGCAGAAAGCCCGCGCGGTAGCCGTACAAGCCCATGTGGCGCAGCGGCGCCGGGCTGGGCAGCACGTCGGCCGGGGCATCGCGCCAGCAAGGCACGGCGGCGCGGGTGAAGTACAGCGCGCGGCCAGCGGCGTCGAGCACCACCTTGACGACGTTCGGGTTGTGGAAGTCGGCCAGCGTCTGGATGGGGTGGGCGGCGGTGCTCATCACGCAGTCGGGCCGCTCGGCCAGCAGTTCGGCGCAGCGGCGCACCAGTGCCGGCTCGATCAGCGGCTCGTCGCCTTGCACGTTGACGACGCAGTCGTCGCCGTCCAGGCCCAGCAGCGTGCAGGCCTCGGCCAGGCGGTCACTGCCGCTGAGATGGCTGCTGCGCGTCAGCAGCGCCGTCACGCCATGCTGTTCGCAGGCCTGCACGATGCGTGCATCGTCGGCCGCCACGGCCACCTGGCGCGCGCCTGACAGCGCTGCGCGCTGTGCCACGCGCACCACCATTGGCACGCCGGCAATGTCGGCCAGCGGCTTGTCGGGCAGCCGGGTCGATGCCAGCCGGGCCGGGATCAGCACGCTGAAAGCCAGGGTCATGGCGCTGCCGGCCCATCGACACTGCGTGCTTCGTTTTCCAGCATCACCGGGATGCCGTCGCGGATGGGGAAGGCCAGCCGGTCTGCCGGGCACACCAGTTCGGCCTGGCGGTTGTGCTCGTCGCGCACCATCTCCAACGGCCCTTTGCAGACGGGGCAAACCAGCAGATTGAGCAGACGGTGGTCCAGGGTCATCTTGGTTGCGCGCTGCGCAGGCGGCGCAGCACGTCCTGCGTGAAGGAGGAAGGCAACACGAAGTCTAGCCCGACGACCCAGACGCGCGTGGCGCCCAGCGCTGCACCTTGCAGCTTGACGGCGTCTTTCTCGGTGGTGAGCACGTCGTGTGTCGTGCTGGGCCAGGGCAGGGCGGTGTAGGTGTGGTGGTCGGGCAGCGGCAGCCGGCTGATCTGCAGGCCGGCAGCCTCCAGCATGCCGAAGAAGCGCTGCGGCGACGCAATGCCGGCGGCTGCCAGCAGCGGCCGGCCTTGCAGCGCCGGGAGCGCCAGCGCGCCATCGCGCGTGCCGGCCAGCCAGCTTGCCAACGGCACCGCGGCGCCCGCGCTGCGCTGCGCCAGCCAGCCGGGCAGCGCGGTGCTGGGCTGCGGCGCGTTGTAGAGCAGCATCTGGCAGGCCGCCAGCGCTTGCGGCAGCGGCTCGCGCAGCGGCCCGGCGGGCAGGCGCAGGCCGTTGCCGGCACCGCGCTCGTCGAAGACCAACACCTCGACGTCGCGCCGCAGCGCATGGTGCTGCAGCCCGTCGTCCGACACCAGCACATCCACCTGCGGATGCGCAGCGCACAGCGCCTGGGCCACCGCCGCGCGGCGCCTGCCCACCCACACCGGCACGCCGGTGCGGCGGCGCATCAACAGCGGCTCGTCACCGACGTCGGCCGCGCTGCTGTCGGGCTGCACCGCGCTTGCAACGCGGCGGGCGGCGGCCAGGCCGGCGTGACCGCGGGACACCACGCCCGGGTGCCAGCCGGCCTCTTGCAAGGCCTGCACCAGCGCCATCACGGTGGGCGTCTTGCCGGCACCGCCGACGATGAGGTTGCCCACCACCACCACGGGCACCGGTGCAGCCACCGCGTGCCGCCGTGCGCGGGCCGACGCCCACGCAGCCAGCAGCGCGTACAGCCAGGACAGCGGCCGCAGCAGTTGCGCCAGCCAGCTCGGCTGCGGCCGCCACCAGTGGCGCGCCAGCAGCGCCTCGGCGCGCGCCGCCAGCGCAGCCCGGGCCATCAACGGTTGCCGGTCTGCGAGGCGAATGTCAGGCGTTGCAGGCCGGCGCGGCGGGCAGCGTCCAGCACGTTGACGACCGACTGGTGCGCCGCCAGCGCATCGGCCGAGACGATCACCACGCTGTCGGCGCGCCCGGCCGCTGCCGCCGCCAGCGCGCTGGTCAGCAGCTCCACGCTGCGGCCGTCCACCGGCTTGCGGTCCACCGCATAGCGGCCGTCGCTGGACACCGAGACGATGATCTCGCCCGGCCGCTCGCGCAGCTTGTCTGCATCGGCGGAGGGCAGGTTGACCTGCAGCTCGGTGAAGCGCGAGTAGGTGGTGGACAGCATCAGGAAGATCAGCACGACCAGCAGCACGTCGATGAACGGGATCAGGT
>CAXTHW010000003.1:0-241828 GCA_964244245.1 uncultured Rubrivivax sp.
GTGCCGGTGGATCAGGACGGTGGGGTGCTCTGCGTAGCGAAGTAAAGGAGGAGGGTCGGGCGCAGCCCGGCCCGGGGGACATGAGCGGAGCAGAGTACCCCGGCGGCCTGATCTCGCCACTGTCCGCAACAGGCCGCATGCCGACGGCCGAGCGGCGCCGGGCCCCTCAGCCATGGCTCAAACCCGCCGCCGCGATGCCCGCGATGACGATTTGCTCGTCTTCGTCTCCGGTGCCGCCTGAAGCGCCCGCGGCGCCGATGGTGCTGCCGTCAGCGGCCTGGATGAGCACCGCGCCGGTCTGCGGGATGAACTTCTGCTGCGCCACCGCAGCCACCGCGCCGAAGAAGGCAGGCAGGTCTTTGGCGCGCTGCGTCAGCACCCGCGAGCTGGCGCCCATGCCGATGGCGGCGGCCGCCTTGCCCAGCGCGATGTCCAGCCGCAGCGCGCTGGCGCCGTCTTCGCGCGCCGAGGCCACCACCTGGGCGGCGGCGTCCACCACCACGACGCCCATCGGCTTGAAGCCACGGGCCCGCGCTTCGGCCAGCGCGGCGTGCAGCAGGCCGAGCGCCTGGGTGAGCGAAATGGAGGTCATGAGCGGCGTTCCGGTGCTGTCGGTCTGGTGGCATTTTTATATACAAAACTTGTTTATGCAAGCTGACAGGTACAAAATCCGGCATCCCGCGTCTGCATGTCACTCCAGCCTCTTCGCGCCATGGCCCGCACTGCCGCACCCACCACCACTGCCAACGGCGCCGCCACGCTGGCCACCAGTCTGTACGACCAGTTGCGGGTGGACCTGCTGGCCGGCCTGCACGAGCCCGGCAGCCGCCTGGCCATCGAGGCCTTGTGCGCCCGCTACGCCACCAGCCAGACGCCGCTGCGCGAAGCGCTCAACCGGCTGACGGCAGACGGGCTGGTGCAGCGGCGCGAACAGCGCGGGTTTGCGGTGGCCGCGATCAGCCGGGCCGACCTCGACGAGATCACCCGCACGCGTTGCTGGCTGGAAGAGATTGCGCTGCGCGAATCCATCGCCGCGCGCAGCAGCGCCTGGGAAGAAGCGCTGCTGCTGGCCCACCACAGGCTGGCGCGCGCGCCGCGCTCGCTGCGCGAGGACCGCTTCGAAGACAACCCCGCGTGGGAGCCGCTGCACCGCGCTTTTCACCGGGCGCTGATCAGCGGCTGCGGCTCACGCTGGCTGCTGGCCTTCTGCGAACAGCTTGCCGACCAGCACCACCGCTACCGCCGGCTGTCCGCGCCGCGCGCCTTCCACAAGCGGGGCGTGAAGGGCGAGCACCAGGCCTTGCTGGATGCCGCGCTGGCGGGCGATGCCGACAAGGCAGTCGCGCTGCTCAAGGCCCACTTCGAGCGCACGGCCAAGGTGATTCTGGACGACCGGGCGCTCTTCAAGGCGCCCCTGGCCTGACCGCTGCCCCGAACGCTGCACCGGCAGCCGCCACCGTCACTCCGGCTGCACGCCGGCCAACTGGATGGCCTTGCGGTTGAGCGCGATGTCGCGCTGGAGCAGGTCACGAAACGCCTGTGGTGTGGACGGGCTGGGCACGGCG
This sequence comes from uncultured Rubrivivax sp., assembly GCA_964244245.1. Classification (GTDB taxonomy): domain Bacteria; phylum Pseudomonadota; class Gammaproteobacteria; order Burkholderiales; family Burkholderiaceae_C; genus Rubrivivax. The sequence continues at coordinate 1,566 of CAXTHW010000003.1, forward strand.
CCGTGCGGCTCGAAGGCCTTGCGCAGCTCCGGCTGTTGCAGCGCCTGCGCCAGCGCGCGCCGCAGCGTGTCGGCCACCGCAGGCGGCAGGCCCCTGGGTGCCATCAGCCCGATCCAGCTTGCGAACTCGAAGCCCGGCAATGTCTCCGCGATGGCCGGCGTGCCGCCCAGCGGGTGGGCGGTGGCGGCCATGCTGTGCGCCAGCAGGCGCAGCCGCCCGCCGCCGACCAGGGCCATCGCGGCGGGTGCTGGCGTCAGCACCCAGTCGGTCTCGCCGGACACCACCGATGCGACGCCCTGGCTGCCGCCCTTGTAGGGCACATGCAGCGACTGGAAGCCAGCGGCGGCCTGCAGCGCAACGCCCGCCAGATGGCTGACCGAGCCGATGCCGGCCGACGCCATGTTGGACGCGTTGCCTTTGCCCCTGGCCCAGGCCACCAGCTCGGCCGTGCTGTGCACCGGCAGCGCCGTGTTGCAGACCAGCGCATTGGGCAACTGCGCCACCAGCGAGATCAGCTCGAAGTCGTTCAGCGGGTCGTAGCGGGCTGCCTTCTGCAGCAGCGGCGCCACCGACATCGAGCTGCTGGACGCGACGATCAACGTGTAGCCATCGGGCGCGGCGCTGCGCCCGGCCTCGACGCCGATGGCGCCTGCCGCCCCGGCGCGGTTGTCCACCACGATGGCCTGTTGCAGCGCCGGTGCCAGCACCTGGGCGACCAGCCGGGCGATGGTGTCCACCGAACTCGCGGGCGCGTTGGGCACGATGAGCCGCACAGGGCGCTGGGGCCAGGCGGGTGGTTCGGTCTGGGTCTGGGTCTGGGCCTGGGTCTGCACTTGGGCCCTGCTGCGCGGCGCGGCCCCGCAGGCCAGCGCAGCACAGGCCGCCAGCGCCGCGCGGCGCGAGATGATCCGTTGCATGGACAAGCTGGACAAGGCGCTCTCCTCAGGCCATCGGCGTGGTGCGCGGCGGCGCCAGCGCTTGCGCGCAAGTCTGCACCTGCTGGCGCAGCCAGCCGTGCGCCGGGTCGTGCTCCAGGTGCCGCGGCCAGGCCATCATCTCCACCAGCGGCGGCATCTCGAACGGCGCCTCCAGCAGCCGCAGCGGCAGATAACCCGCAAAGTGTGACGCCAGCCGGCGGTGCAGCGTGACGATGCGCTGGGTGCCCACCACCAGCAGCGGCAAGGTGCTGAAGTTGTCTGCGCAGCACTCCACGCGGCGCTGCCGGCCGTAGCGCGGCAGAAACCATTCCTCGAAAGCCATGCTCTGTTCGTCGCCCAGCCGCACCGCCACATGGCCCAGCGCCATGTAGGCGTCGAAGGACAGCGTGTCGGCCACGCTGGCATGCCCCGCCCACACCAGGCAGACCTGGGTGTCGTCGAACAATCGCACCTGCGGGTGCTGGAGGCGGGCCACGTAGTGCTCGGGCAGCACCAGCAGGTCGATGCTGCCGCGGTCGATGGCTTCGGCCACGTTCTTCGGCGGGCTGCGGATGTCCAGCGTGACGCCGGGCGCCAGCGCCGCCACGCGCTGCACGGCCTGCGCCAGCAGCACGGTGGTGGTGTAGTCCGACGCGCAGACGATGAAGCGGCGCTCGGCGCTGGCGGGGTCGAAGCCCGGCTTGCGTGCGATGGCCGCGCGCACCTGAAGCAGCGCGTCGCGGACCGGCTCCACCAGCCCTTGCGCCAGCGGCGTGAGCGTGAGGTGGCGGCCCACCGGCACCAGCAGTTCGTCGCTGAAGTAGGCCCGCAGGCGCGCCAGCGCGGCACTGGCGGCCGACTGCCCGATGTGCACGCGCTGGCTCGCACGGGTGACGTTGCGCTCTTCGAGCAAGGCGTCCAGCACCACGAGCAGGTTGAGATCGAAACGGTCCAGGCGCATGGGTGTCTGGCCTTTCTGGTTGGGCCGGGTTTTCCTTGATATTGCAAGCGTCGATGAGAAGCATGAATCGAATCTGTTTTTCAGCGCAGCACGTTCTCCCTAAGGTCCGGGCTGTGACGAAAAACAATTGGAGACAAGCGCACCATGACACCGACCCATTGCGTCCGCACCAGCCTGTTGGCCAGCCTTGTCGCGTTGGCCGCAGCCGCCCAGGCGCAGGCTCCGGCGCAAGCGCCGTCCCAGGTGCAGGTGTACGGCACCATCGACCTGGCCGCAGGGCAGATCGAGACCCAGGGCCCGGGCGCGCCCAACGGCCCCATCACCACCGTGAAGGGCGTGCACAGCGGCAGCATGCAGACCAGCTACATCGGCTTTCGCGGCAGTGAAGACCTCGGCGGCGGCCTGCGTGCGCGCTTCGTGCTGGAGTCCTTCCTCCGCGTCGATACGGGGCAGAACGGCCGCTTCGACGCGTCGCCGTCGGGTGGCGCCGATGCCTACTGGTCCCGCGAGGCCTATGTGGCGCTGGGCGGTGAGGCGGGCGAGCTGCGGCTGGGCAACAACGCCCACCCGACCTGGATCGCGCTGATCCAGAGCAGCGCGATGGGCTCCAACTCGGTCTTCTCGCCGGGCTTCCGCCAGCTCTTCAACGGCGGCTCGCGCGGCCGCTCGGAGGTGGACACCGCACTCGTCAACTCCATCAAGTACCAGTCGCCGGTGTGGGGCGGCGTCTCGGGCAGCGTGGCGGTGCAGGCCGGCGAAGGCAGCGGCACCGGCGCCAGCACCAGCGCCAACATCGGCTACCGCGGCGGGCCGGTGTTCGTCACCGCAGCGGCGTCGCGGATCCGCCATGCAGCGCTGCCCAACTTCGCCGGCGTGCGCCACCAGGACATCACGCTGCTGGGCGGCAGCTATGACTTCGGCGGGCTGCGCCTGTTCGGCCAGTACACGGTGATCGACAACGACCGGCTCGGCACCAAGGACAGGGTGCCGCATGTGGGCGTCTCGGTCGTCGCCGGGGCGGGGTTGTTCCAGTTGGCGCATGCCGACGACAAGAACACGGTGAACGCCACCGGCGCCGTGACCCGGCGCAAGACGACCAGCGGCGGCTACATCTACGCACTGAGCAAGCGCACGGAGCTGTACACCTTCGTGATGCGCGACGATCTGCCGGTGGTGGGCAACGCCGACAGCTACGTGGTGGGCGTGCGCCACCAGTTTTGACCCGCTCGACAAGGAGCACCGACGATGAACACCACCAACAGCCTGGCCGGCAAGAGCGTGCTGACGCTGGCCCATGTGGCCGGCATGATCGACCTGGTGGCGCTGCCGCTGTGGATCGGCGCGCTGATCCAGCACTACCACTACAGCGCACCGCAGGCGGGCATCACCGTCACGGTGTTCCTGCTGGCCGTGGTGGTGTCCAGCACGGTGTTCGCGCCGCGCTTCAACCAGGTGCCACGGCGCGGCGCCACCGCAGGCGGCTTTGCATTGGCGGCGGTGTGCTTTCTGCTGGCCAGCCAGCAGCCGCTGGCCGCCGCGAGCTTCGGCATGCTGGCGCTGCTGCACGGCGTGGCCGGGCTGGGCGTGGGCTGCGCGCTGTCGTTCACGCACGGCAGCATCGGCCGCAGCGCCAACCCGCACCGCTTGTTCGCCACGGTCAGTGTCGTGCTCGGCGTCTTCGCGGTGCTCTTCCTGGGCGGCGTGCCGCAGCTCATTGCGGCGCTGGGCGCGCAGGTGCTGTTCACCGTGGTGGCCGCCACCATGGCCGTGGCCGCAGCCGCCACCGCGCTGGCCTTCCCCGATGTGGACGCGCCGCAGCGCGGCGCGGCACAGCCCGCGCAAACACAGCGCAAGATTCCGCGCGCGGCATGGTTCGTGATCGGCGTGGTGATGTGTCTGACGCTGAACCAGGCGATGGTGTTCAGCTTCGTCGAGCGCATTGGCGCAGACCGGGGATTCGGCGCCGACCGCGTCAACGGCGTGCTGATCGCGCTGGGCCTCGTCAACCTGCTGCCCGGCGCGCTGGCAGCGCTGTTGCAGACGAAGTGGTCGCCGGTGGCGGTGGGCATCGCCGGGCCGGTGGGGCAGGCGGTGCTGGCCGTCACGATGAGCAGCACGCTGGTCTTCATGCCGTATGCGGTGGCGGCAGCGCTGTATGTGTCGATGGTGATCTTCACGCACACCTTCCTGTTCGGCCTGCTGTCGCGGCTGGACACCAGCGGCCGGGCGGTCGCCGCCACGCCGGCGATGATGATGGTGGGCTCTTGCATCGGCCCGGCGCTGGGCGGCGGCCTGGTGCAGACGCTGGGCTACCCGGGGCTCGGCTGGGCCGCCTGCGTGGTGGCGGCCATCGCCGTGGCGGCCATGCTGCAGGTGCGGCGCCATCTGCGCGGGGCGCCGCAGCAGTTGCAGCCGGCAAGCGCCTGAGCCGGCGCCATGATCACGCTGTACGGCGCCATGGCATCGCGCGCGCACCGCACGGTGTGGATGCTGAAAGAACTGGGCCTGGCCTTCGACCATGTGCCCACCCACTTCATGGACGGCAGCACGCGCAGGCCCGACTTCCTGGCGCTGAACCCGAACGGCCGCGTGCCGGTGCTCGACGACGGCGGCTTCATCGTCGTCGAGTCGATGGCGATCAACCTCTACCTGGCGCGCAAGCATGGCGGCCCGCTGGCGCCAGCCGGCCTGCAGGAAGAAGCGCTGGCCATGCAGTGGAGCTTCTGGGTCGTCACCGAGGTCGAGAAGCCGCTGCTCTTCGCCAGCGCCAACCGCGCGCTCTTCGCCGAAGGCCAGCGTGACGAAGAGCAGGCGCAGATGGCCATCGCCAAGCTCGACCGGCCGTTCAAGGTGCTGGACGCGCACCTCGCCCGCCAGCCGCACCTGCTGGGCGAGCGCTTCACGGTGGCCGACCTGAACGTCGCCACCGTGATGGACCTGGCGCCCCAGTGCGGCATTGCGCTCGATGCCTGGCCGCACGCGCAGGCCTGGCACCAGCGCTGCCTGGCGCGCCCCGCGGCGGCCGACTGGAAAGACGTGAAGTTCTCGATCCCGCGGCCACCCAGCGCGCTGGGGCTGCTGAAGATGTTTGTTTGACGAACCACACCATGGACATGGCAACACAGCAAGGCCTGAGGTTCCCCGACCTGCTGGTCTATAGCGGCTATTCGGCGCCGGTGCGCATCGAGGCCGATGTGCGTGACCTCGAAGTCATCGGCCGCATCCCGCCCGAGCTGGACGGCGCCTATTTCCGCAACAGCGCCGACCCCAGCTACCCGCCGCTGCTGGGCACCGACATCTTTCTCAACGGCGACGGCATGGTGCACCAGGTGCGCTTCGAGAACGGCCATGCCGACCTGAAGACGCGCTATGTGCGCACCGCCAAGTTCGAGCGCGAGCGGCAGGCGCGGCGCGCGCTGTTCGGCGCCTACCGCAACCCCTACACCGACGCGCCCGAGGCGGCCGGCATCGACAACAACACCGCCAACACCTCGCTGCTGTGGCACCACGGCAAGCTGTATGCGCTGAAGGAATCGGGCCGCCCCTATGAACTCGACCCCGCCACGCTGGACACGCTGGGCGAGCGCGACTTCAACGGCCAGTTGCAGGGCCGCACCTTCACCGCCCACCCCAAGCTCGACCCCGAGACCGGCGAGTGCATCGCCTTTGCCTACAACAGCGAGGGCGTCGCCAGCCGCGAGATCACGCTCTTCACGTTCGCGCCCGGCGGCGAGATCACGCGGACCGAAAGCTTCGAGGCGCCCTACTGCTCGATGGTGCATGACTTCCTTGTCTCGCGGCACCACATCGCCTTCGTCATCTGCCCGATGGTCTGCGACTGGGAGCGCGTGCAAAAGGGCGAGCCCTACTGGCATTGGGACAACAGCAAGCAGACGCACATCGCGGTGATTCCGCGCGTGCAAGGCGTGCAGGCGATGCGCTGGTACACCTGCCCGGTGGTGGCGATGCAGACGCACACCTTCAACGCGTGGGACGAGGGCAGCACGCTGCACCTGGACCACTTCGTCACCGGCTCGGGCTGGCTCAGCCAGTTCCCCGACATCCACGACCCCGATGCGAAAGAGAAGCCGCCATTCGGCGAGCGCTGGTCTTTCGACCTGTCCAGCAGCGAAGACCGCTTCAGCATCCGCCGGCTCATCGACCACATCGGCGAGATGCCGGTGATCGACCCGCGCTTCGCGATGCGGCGTGCGCGGCATTTCTGGTTCGGCACCCACAACCCGCGGCTGGGGCCGATGCTGCCCTGGGGGCCGAAAGGGCCGCCCTTCACCTGCCTGGGCCACTACGACGAGGCCGCCGACGCGCTGGACTTCTTCTATGCCGGGCCCGAGTCGGCGCCCGAAGAACCCTGCTTCGTGCCGCGCCCGGGCAGCACGACGGAAGGCGACGGCTGGCTGCTGACGATGGTGGGCCGGCGCGCGGAGAACCGCACCGACCTCGTCGTCCTCGATGCGCTGCACCTGGCTGCCGGGCCGGTGGCGGTGGTGAAGTTCCCGTGCCGCGTGCACGAGGGCTTTCACGGCATCTGGGTGGGTGCGCAGGCGCTGGGCTGGTAGAGCCTGCTGCTCAGCGCTGGAACGGCGGCAGCCGGCGCGCGCGCCGCCATGCCAGCAGCGGCAGGCGCAGCACGAAGCCGACCATCAGCCGCGCGTGCATCCACGTCAGCAGCAGGTTGTCGCGGCCATAGCGGAAGTGCGAGACGCCGCCTTCCTCGGGCCGCAGGTACTTGACCGGCGCGTCCAGGTTGACGGGCTTGACGCCGCGCCAGGCCAGCCGCACGACGGCCTCGGTGTCGAAGTCGAAGCGCCGCATCCAGCGTTGGCCCTGCATCACCGCGTGCAGTGCCGCCAGCGGATAGACGCGAAAGCCGTACAGTGAATCGGCCACGCCGGCGCCCAGCGTCTCCAGGTCGGTCCACCAGTTCGACACCCGCCGGCCGCGCACGCGCAACAGCGGCGCGCTGGCATCGAAAATGGGCCTGCCGAGCACCATGGTGTCGGGCCGCGCGACGGACGCCCGCATGAAGGCAGGAATCAACCCCGCCGGGTGCTGGCCGTCGCTGTCCATCGTCAGCACATGGCTGTAGCCCAGGCGCTGCGCCTGCTGAAGCCCGTGCAGCACGGCGGCGCCCTTGCCGCTGTTGGCAGCCAGCACCCAGACCGTCAGCCCGGGGTCTTGCGCAGCCATCGCCTGCAGACCCTGTGCAGTGCCGTCGGTGCTGCCATCGACCACCACCCACACGGGCGTCCACTGCGCGCGTGCCGCCGCGACCGTGGCATAGACCAGGCGGCCGGTGTTGTAGCTCGGAATCAGCACGCCATGGCTGGCGGAGACGGGCGCCGTCATGGCGTGGCCGCGAGCCCGGCGGCGAAGTAGGCCTCGATCTCGCGCAGCAGCGCGCCGTGGTCTGCCCGCGGTGCGAAGCGCTGGCCCAGCCGCACGTTGAAGACGATGGGCAGCGGCGGCAGCCGCCACAACGGCCAGCCCTTGCGCAGGTAGGGCGAGTCGGTCTCGATGAACACGGTCTGGATCGGCACCTGCGCGCGGTGCGCGATCAAGGTGAAGCCGGGGCGGAAGGCGTTGATCGGCCGCTGCGTGCTGCGCGTGCCTTCGGGGAAGAGCACCAGTTGGCCCCCCTCGCGCAGATCGGCCACCGCGCGCCGCACCATGCCGCGCGCCGAGTCGTTGCGGATGTAGCGCGCCAGGCGCGCACCGGCGCCCAGGAAGGGGTTGCGCATCAGGCTGGCCTTCATCACGCACACGCCCTTGGGCAGCCGCGCCACCAGCAGCAGCGCGTCCAGCATGCTGGGGTGGTTGGCGACGATGACCAGCCCGCCCTCGCCGGCCAGCACGTCCAGCGCCTGCGCATGCAGCCGCATCATGCCGAGCGCGGCGGCGCAGCCCCAGTAGGCGCGGTAGCAATGGGCGATGGCGGCGCGCCCCAGCCTGCGCCCGGCGCTGCGCGGCAGCAACACCAGCAACGGCAGCGCCAGAAGATTCCAGGCCAGCGAGATGGCCCCCAGCAGCAGCAGCATGAGCTGCAGTGCCAGCCAGCGCAGCGGCCGGGCGCTCAGGCGCGGGCGCACGCGGGCTGCGCGTGCCAGGCGGGCGCGCGGCTCGCCGTCACTCGTCTGCGGCATCGCCGCCCACGCGCTGGCTGGAGGTGGCGAAGACCCAGGCCATCGCCAGGCCGCCGCTCAGGTTGCTGCGCTGGCGCACCAGCGGGCTGCCGGCAAAGGCAGCGCCGCCGACGCTGTCGGCGCGCACGAAAGCGCCCATCCACAGGCGGCCGGAGCGGCGCGACAGCCCCGCCGTCGCCTGCCAGCCGGCGCGGCCACCCGGCGCGCTGTAGGCCGGGCGCACGGCGGTGGCGTAGGCCGGGCCGACGCCGTAGTAGTGGCCGTGCAGGCGGCGGTCACCCCACAGCGGGCCGGCCTGCAAGCCGGCGTCCAAGCCCTCGGGCAGGCGCAGATCGAGGTTGAGCACGGGGGCCAGCGTCCAGCCGAGGTGGCGCGGTGTGCTGCCGATGCCGACCACGGCGCGCAGCGGCACGCGCAGCGCCAGCCGCCAGGCGTCGGCATCGCCACCGGCCAGCCGGGCGTTCAGGCGCGGGCCGATCTCGACGCTGGGCTGCAGATCGGGCATGCCCTGGCGGGCGCTTTCGTTGCTGTTTGGGCTGCTGTTTTGGCTGCTGCCCTCGTTGCCGCTCCTCGCCCGCGCGCTGGCCGCCAGGCCCAGATCGACATCGACCCTGTCACCGTCGAAGAGCAAGGCGCGCGCGCCATTGCGGTCGGCACGCAGGACGTCGCCGCGATAGACGAAGTAGGGCAAGGGCAGCAGCCAGCCGGCCGATCGGTCGGAGCCGCGGTAGTGCGGCAAGCGCAACGCGGCGATGCCGGCGCCCGCCTCCCACAGCGGCTGGTCAGCGCGTGCGCTGCACGCCGCGGCCAGCAGGCAGACCAGAAGGACCTTGCCGCTGCGCGGCAGCGCTGCCAGCGTCATCGGAGCAGGGGCAGCAGCGGTCGGCGGCGGGGAACGGGCACAACGGAAGCGGCGTCGGCGGCGGTGTCGGACATCGACCGATTATTGCAAAGTCACCCCGCGCGGCAGCCGGCTGGCAGGCCGGCGGGACGGGCGCGATGGTAGGCTTGCCCGGCACTCCATCGACCCTTGAGCCGCCCCTGAAACCGCTGCCGCCGTGACGCCTCTTCTCCGGACCGCGCCGCCGGCCCCGCCGCCGCCAACACCGCCGCCCTCACCACCGCCAACGGCTGCCGGCTGGGCTACCGAGTTGTGGCAGCGGCTGGCCTACCGGCCGTGGCTCAAACTGTTCGGCATCACGGCCTTCATGTGGGTCTTCTTCAGCGCCTACTTCCAGACGCTGCGCCACCCGGTGTATCCGGTGCTGACGATGCCTTTGACGCCGCTGGACCTGTGGATTCCCTTCCAGCCGCTGCTGCTGGGCGCCTACATGTCGCTCTGGCTGTACGTCAGCGTGGCGCCGGGGATGATGCGCGACTGGCGGGCGATGCTGCGCCACGGCCTTTGGGTTGCCGCGCTGTGCCTGGCCGGGCTGCTGTGCTTCCACTTCTGGCCCACCGCGGTGCCGCATGGAGTGCCCATCGACCTGCTGGCGCACCCGACGTTCGCGCTGCTGCGCGGGGTGGACGCAGCCGGCAACGCCTGCCCGTCGCTGCATGTGGCCGCCGCAGCGTTCACCGCCGCGTCCATCCACCGGCAACTGCGGGCGCTGGGCACACCGTGGCTGTTGCCGGCCTGCAATGCAGCCTGGTTTGCCGTGATCACCTACTCCACGCTGGCCATCAAGCAGCATGTGGTGCTGGACGTGCTGGCCGGGCTGCTGCTGGGCGGCGTGTTCGCCTGGCTGGCCGGGCGCTGGGCGGGCTCCGGCGGGGGCCGCCGAATAGAATTGGCGCCCTCCTGAACTGCAACAGCGCATGGCCCACGACCCGTCTTCTCCGCCCCCCGCCGACAGCCCCAGGCCGAGCAACTTCCTGCGCGGCATCATCGAACGCGACCTCGAAGCCGGCACCTGGGCAGAGCGCCGCTTCGGCGGCAGCCCGGGCGACGCTGCACACCACGCGGCCGGCGCGCCAGACCCGGCGAAGATCCGCACCCGCTTCCCGCCCGAGCCCAACGGCTACCTCCATGTCGGCCATGCCAAGAGCATCTGCCTGAACTTCGGCCTGGCGCGTGACCATGGCGGCGTCTGCCACCTGCGCTTCGACGACACCAACCCCGAGAAGGAGGAGCAGGAATACGTCGATGCCATCATCGAGGCGGTGCACTGGCTGGGCTTCGACTGGCAGGCCAACGGCAGCAGCCACCTCTACTACGCCAGCAACTACTTCGACTTCATGCTGCGCGCGGCCGAGGCCTTGATCAGCGCCGGCCTCGCCTATGTGGACGAGCAGAGCGCCGACGCAATGCGCGCGCACCGCGGCGACTTCAACACACCGGGCACCGACAGCCCCTTCCGCCACCGCACGCCGGCCGAGAACCAGGCCCGCTTCACTGCGATGCAGAGCGGCGCGCTGCCCGACGGAGCGGCCGTGCTGCGCGCGAAGATCGACATGGCGTCGCCCAACATCAACCTGCGTGACCCGGCGCTGTACCGCATCAAGCACGCCACCCACCACAACACCGGCGACCGCTGGTGCATCTACCCGATGTACACCTATGCGCACCCGATCGAGGATGCGCTGGAGAACATCACGCACAGCCTGTGCACGCTGGAGTTCGAGGACCAGCGGCCGTTCTACGACTGGCTGCTGGAGCACCTGGCCGCGCTCGGCCTGCTGCAGCGGCCGGTGCCGCGGCAGTACGAGTTCGGCCGCCTGAACCTGAGCTATGTCGTCACCAGCAAGCGCAAGCTGCGCGCGCTGGTGGACGAAGGCACCGTCGATGGCTGGGACGACCCGCGCATGCCCACGCTGTTCGGCATGCGCAGGCGCGGCTACACGCCGGAGAGCATCCGCGCGATGGCCGACGGCACCGGTGCCAGCAAGACCAACATCTGGCTCGACTATGCGGTGCTGGACGGCTGCCTGCGCGACGACCTGGAGCACAAGGCAGCACGCGCGATGGCGGTGCTGGACCCGGTGAAGCTGAAGCTCCTGAACTGGGCCGACGAGTACGGCGCCGGCACGGTGCTGCCCTGCCAGGCGCCCGCGCACCCGCAGCAGCCCGAGCTGGGCTTGCGGCACTTCGGCCTGGGCGCCGAAGTCTGGATCGAACGCGACGACTTCGCAGAGGCGCCGGCCAAGGGCTTCTTCCGCCTCTTCCCGGGCAACAAGGTGCGGCTCAAATACGGCCTGGTGGTGGAGTGCACCGGCTGCGAGAAAGACGCCGCGGGCGCCATCACCGCGGTGCTGGCGCGGGTGCTGCCCGGCACGCGCAGCGGCACGCCGGGCGCCGATGCCGTCAAGGTCAAGGGCACCATCACCTGGGTGGCGGTGCACGACGCGCTGCCGGCCACCGTGCTTCTCTACGACCGCCTGTTCACCGAGCCGCAACCCGACGCGGGCGGGCGCGACTTCCGCGAGGTGCTCAACCCGCACAGCAAGCGCGTGGCGGCCGGCTTCGTCGAGCCGTCTCTCGGCGCGATCGCGCCCGAGACGCGGCTGCAGTTCGAGCGCCATGGCTACTTCGTGGCCGACCGCGTGCGGCACAGCGCCGCAGCGCCGGTGTTCAACCGCATCACCACACTGCGCGATAGCTGGGGCAAATAGGCACAGACTGGCATCTGGTCGAAAGACGCATCGACAGACACATCGACAGACACCGGACCGGAGCCACGCCATGCTGCGCACACCCACCCTCGCCCTCACCTTGTCGCTGGCCGCGCTGTGCGCCTCTGCCGCCGGCCGCGTGGACGTCAGCTTCGACGAACCTCGCAAGTTCAGCGATGCCGGCCGCAGCGCCATCGACACCGAGCGCACCACGCAGACGCTGGCCGAGCACCTGCAGCGCCTGGGCAAGAGGCTGCCCGACAACCAGACCTTGCGCGTGGAGGTGCTGGACGTCGATCTGGCCGGCCGCGTGATCCCGCGGCCGCGCGCCGATGTGCGCGTGCTCAACGGCGGCGCCGACTGGCCGCACATCAAGCTGCGCTACACGCTGACGGCAGACGGCCGCACGCTGAAGTCGGGCGAGGAAACGCTGTCGGACCTGAACTACCTGGGCACCCCGCAGCGCTCGGCCGACGGCAACATGCCGTATGAGACCCGCATGCTGACGCAGTGGTTCGAGCAGCGCTTCGGCGGCGCGCCGGCGCATGCCAGCGCGAAGGCACAATGAGGCGCATGACGATACGCAACCCCCTCTTCCTGTCGCTGGCCCTGGTGCTGGCCACGCCGGCGCTCTGCGCCACCCCGCCAGCAGACCCGGTGCTGGCCAAGGCGGCCGCCGAAGCCGGCGCCGTGGTCACCGACAGCGGGCTGGTGTACCGCTCGCTGAAAGACGGCAGCGGTGCCAGCCCCATCGCCACCGACACCGTGAAGGTGCACTACCGCGGCACCTTCCCCGGCGGCAAGGAGTTCGACAGTTCCTACGCGCGCAACGAGCCGGCCGAGTTTCCGCTCAACCGCGTGATCAAGTGCTGGACCGAAGGCGTGCAGCGCATGAAGGTGGGCGGCAAGGCCAGGCTCACCTGCCCGGCCGCCATCGCCTACGGCGAGCGCGGCGCAGGCGGCGGCGAGATTCCGCCGAACGCCACGCTGCTCTTCGACGTGGAACTGCTGGCGATCAAGAAGTAGCCCTGGCCGGGCGCAGCCGCTGCGCCGCCGTCACCAGCGCCAGCACCAGCGCGCCGGCCAGCACGCCAACGCCGCCGTTGGCCAGCGCCGCGGCCCAGCCGGGCACCGCCGCCTCGATGGCATGGGCCAGCGCCGGCACGCCGTGCACGAGGATGCCGCCGCCCACCAGGAACATCGCCGCGGTGCCGGCGACCGAGAGGAACTTCATCAGCCAGGGCGCCGCGCCGAGCAGCCCGCGCCCCACCGCGCGGGTCAGCCCCCCGCTGCGCTGGCTGAGGTACAGGCCCAGGTCGTCGAGCTTGACGATGCCGGCGACGAAGCCATAGACACCCACCGTCATCAGCACCGCAATGCCGGCCAGCACCGCGAGCTGGGTGACGAAGACCGATTCGGCCACCGTGCCCAGCGTGATGGCGATGATTTCGGCGGACAGGATGAAGTCGGTGCGAATGGCGCCTTTGACCTTGTCGCGCTCGAAGGCCAGCAGATCGACCGCGGGGTCGGCCACCGCGGCGCGCAAGGCGGCGTCGCCCTCGGCAGCCTGCTCGCGGTGCAGCAGGCGGTGCGCCAGTTTCTCGAAGCCTTCGAAACAGAGATAGGCGCCGCCCACCATCAGCAGAGGCGTCACCGCCCAGGGCGCGAAGGCGCTGATCGCCAGCGCCGCGGGCACCAGGATGGCCTTGTTGATGAACGAGCCCTTGGCCACCGCCCAGACCACGGGCAGCTCGCGGTCGGCGCTGACGCCGGCCACCTGCTGTGCGTTCAGCGCCAGGTCGTCGCCCAGCACGCCAGCGGTCTTTTTGGCGGCCACCTTGCTGAGCAGGGCAACATCGTCCAGCACGCTGGCGATGTCGTCGATGAGGGCGATCAGACTGCTGGCGGCCATGCAGGCATTTTGACCGGCGCCGAGCCTCTCAGCGCCCCCAGCCGCGCACGACGGCTGGCGTGGCGTACTCGCGGCCGACGACGGCGCGGGCGTAGAGGTAGTTGCGCCGGGCGCGGTCGGTCAACGTGTCCATCTCGACCCGGCCCCTTGCATCGCAAGGGAATGCCAGCGCACGGCCGGGCTGGAAGAGGGACTCGAAACGCAGTTCGAACGGGACGGCAGAAGTGACGGCGGTGTCCATGGCGAGGCAACAAGAGCAAGCTGATGCTTCAACTTAGGCGCTGCCTTGGCTCTGCGCCTGTGGCGGCCATCCACTCCGTCCGTCAGACGAGTGATACGCGACGTGTAGGGAAAACACTCAGGTCGCAGTCGGGCCGCGGCGGCTGCTGCGTTTGCCGCGGGTGGGCGACAAGCCGTCGTACAACGCCAGCAGTTCCAGGCTCAGCTTGTGCCGCGGGTCCAGGTGCACCATGGGCCGCGCCAGCTCGTGCGATTCCTTGATCTTCACGCTGGCCGACAGGTAGGGCTGAAGCACCGGCAGCCCTTCGTCCACCAGTTCCTGCACCGTGCGCTGCGGCAGGTTGGCGCGCGGCTGGAACTGGTTGACGACGATGCCTTCCACCTTCAGCTCGGGGTTGTGGTCGGCCTGGATCTCCTGCACCGCTTCCAGCAGCCCGTAGAGGGCGCGGCGTGAAAAGTCGTCGCAGTCGAAGGGGATCAGGCAGCCCTGGGCGGCGATGAGCGCAGAGCGGGTGTAGAAGTTGAGCGCTGGCGGGGTGTCGATCCAGATCTCGTCGTAGTCGGCTTCCACTTCGGCCAGTGCGTCGCGCAGCTTGTAGATCTTGTAGCGGCTTTCCAGCTTGCCGTGCATCTCTTCCAGCAGCGGGCTGGCGCGCATCAGCGCCAGATTGTCCCAGGGCGTGGGGCCGATGAAATCAGCCGTGCGGGTGGCGCGCATGCTGAACTTGAGCGTGGTCTCGAAGAATTCCGCCACGCCGGGCGCTGCCTCGTCGGCCGCCGCGCCCAGCAGATAGCGCGTCGAATTGGCTTGCGCGTCCAGGTCCACCAGCAGCGTGCGCCGGCCGCGGAAGGCCGCGATGGCGGCCAGGTTGCTGGTGATGGTGGACTTGCCCACGCCACCCTTCTGGTTGAAAACGACGTGCCGCATCGAGAGAGCCGTGTGCCGGTGGAAGAAGGCAGATTGTGCACCGCAGCAACGGTGCTCGCTACACTCGAAACGTGCGCGACCTGTTCCTGCTCGACCCCGGCGTGGTGTTCCTCAACCACGGCTCCTACGGTGCCTGCCCGCGCGAAGTGCTGGCTGAACTGCAACGCTGGCAGATCGAGATGGAGCGCAACCCGGTGGAGTTCCTGGGCCGCCGCTCGGCGCTGCTGCTGGGTGCTGCACGCGAGCCGCTGGCGGCCTGCATGGGAGCGCGGCCCGAGCATCTGGTGTATCTGCCCAATGCCACCACCGGCGTCAACGTCGTGGCCCGCTCGCTGCTGCTTCAGCCGGGTGACGAGGTGCTGGCCACCGACCATGAATACGGCGCCTGTGACGCCACCTGGCGCTTCGTCTGCGCGCAGCGCGGCGCGCAGTACACACGCGTCGAGATACCGCTGCCTTTCGAGCGCGATGCCTTCGTCGCGCGCATGCTGGCCGCGGTGACGCCGCGCACGCGGGTGATCTTCGTCAGCCACATCACATCCACCACGGCCTTGATCTTTCCGCTGGCGGCGCTGTGTGCAGCCGCGCGCGAGCGCGGCATCCTGACGCTCATCGACGGCGCGCACGCGCCCGGGCAGATTCCGCTGGCGCTGGACGCGCTGGGCGCCGACTTCTACACCGGCAACTGCCACAAGTGGATGTGCGCGCCGAAGGGCGCCGGCTTCCTGCACGCCCGGCCCGAGCACCATGCGCTGCTGGACGCACCGGTGGTGAGCTGGGGCTACGCTGCCGAGGCCGGCGGCCACACCGGCTTCGACGCCTACACCGGCAAAACGCTGCTCGAACGCCGCCTGCAATGGCAGGGCACGCGCGACCTGGCGCCCTACCTCAGCGTGCCGGCGGCCATCGCCTTCCAGGCGCGCCACGGTTGGCCGGCGGTGCAGCAGCGCTGCCATGCGATGGCCGCCGAGGCGCTGCGCCGCATCGGCCAGCGCTTCGGCCTGCCGCCGGTGTGCAGCGATGCCGACTTTGCGCAGATGGTGGTGCTGCCGGTGCCGCACCGCGACGCCGAGGCGCTGCGCCAGCGGCTGTTCAGTGAAAGCAGGATCGAGATCCCGGTCACGCAGCACGGCAGCCACACCTTCGTGCGGCTGTCGGTGCAGGGCTACACGACGGAAGACGACATCGAGCGCTTGTTCGCTGCACCGGCACTGGCCGGCGGCTGACGGCGGCGGCGACGCAACAGCAGCGCGGCGCCGCCCAGCGCGAACATCCACAGCGTCGCCGGCTCGGGCACCACGGTCGCCAGCATCGCGCTGGAGATCAGCGCATGGCCGGCAGACGTCGGATGGATGCCGTCCCAGAACAAATAGGTGTCGGGGTTGCACAGCGCGATGGCGCCACAGGCGTCGGTGACGTTGACCAGCCCGAAGCTGCTGGCCTCACCCACCAGGTTGAAGATGTTGAACTCGACGACGCCTTGCTCGCCCAGCAGCCGCGCATCGAGCGCCAGGTTCATCGCACTGGCGATGCGTGTGCCCATCGCGCTGTCGTTCTGCGCCAGCACGGCGGGCGCCAGGCCGATGTCAGGCGTGTTCCAGACGACGATCTTCTGCGCCCCGGCCGCTTGCAGCGTATCGACCATGTTGCCGATGTCGCTGGCAAAGCCGGCGGCTACGGCGGCGATGGTGGTGGTGGCGTCGGCGCCCTTGTCGATGGCGCTCAGCGCCGCGCGCGCGTTGTTGCCGCCACCGGCGATGACGTAGAGGGCGCTGGCTTCGTCGGTCGGCGCGGTGGCGCCGTAGAGCTGCAACTGCCGCGTCAGGCTGGGCGGAAAGCCGCCGTTGGTGATGGCGCCGCCATAGGCGTAGTTGCTGCCGCCGCCGCGCGAGGGCAGCGCCTGCAGGCCCAGCGCCGCGGCGAAGCTGGTGGCCCAGACGTCGCTGTTGCTGTAGGTGCCCGACGCATAAGGCCGGGTCGGGATGTAGCTGTTGCCGGTGATCACCTGCCCGGGCGCGGTGCCCAGCAGGCTGGCGTTGTTGCCGCTGTCGGACAGGCTGTCGCCGAAGATCACCAGGCTGCTGTAGGCCGCCGCAGGCAGCGGCGCCAGCGCGGCAACGGCCAGCAGGCCGGCGGCAAGCAGGGAACGGCAGAACGGCTGGTGGGTCATCGGCGGCTTTCAGTGCGGTTGCGCGGCAATGCGCCCGGCACGCTAGCACGGCCGCAGCATGGCTTGCCCGGCCACCCCACGAATGAAGGGCGGCTCAAGCCCTGGGCTTGCGCCGGGACAGGTGCTTGCCGCTGCCGCTGCCGCCGAGATCGCGCGGCGGCAGCCCGGTGTGCTGCGTCAGCAGCCGGCCCGGTGTCGGCTTGGTGCCCAGCGCGGCGGCGGCGGCCACGCGGGCCGGCGAGCTGTTCTTGCGCCGGGCACTGGTATAGCTGCCGTCCGTGGCCGGCTGGAAGCTCGGGATCAGGTGGTGCTTGCCGTTGCCGATGAGGTCGGCGCGGCCCATCTCCTTCAGCGCGTCGCGCAGCAGCGGCCAGTTGTTCGGGTCGTGCCAGCGCAGAAAGGCCTTGTGCAGCCGGCGCCTGCGCTCGCCGCGGACGATGTCCACCCGCTCGGCGCGCGCGCCGGGGCCGTCGAGATGGCGGCTGATGCCCTTCAGCGGGTTCAGGCCCGAGTGGTACATGGCCGTGGCGGTGGCCATCGGGCTGGGGTAGAAGGTCTGCACCTGGTCCGCCTTGAAGCCGTTCTTCTTGAGCCACAGCGCCAGGTTCATCATGTCGGCGTCGCTGGTGCCCGGGTGCGCCGCGATGAAATACGGGATCAGGTACTGCTTCTTGCCGGCCTCGGCGCTGAACTTCTCGAACAGTTGCCGGAAGCGCTCGTAGCTGCCGATGCCCGGCTTCATCATCTTCGACAGCGGCCCGCCTTCGGTGTGCTCGGGGGCGATCTTCAGGTAGCCGCCGACATGGTGCGTCACCAGCTCCTTCACGTACTCGGGCGACTGCACCGCCAGGTCGTAGCGCAGGCCGGAGCCGATGAGGATCTTCTTCACGCCGCGCAGGCTGCGCGCGCGGCGGTACATCCTGATCAGCGGGTCGTGGTCGGTGTTGAGATTGGCGCAGATGCCTGGATAGACGCAGCTCGGCTTGCGGCACGCGGCCTCGATCTCCGGGCTCTTGCAGCCGATGCGCCACATGTTGGCCGTCGGCCCGCCCAGGTCGCTGATGACGCCGGTGAAGCCCTTGACCTTGTCGCGGATCTCCTCGATCTCGCGGATCACGCTGTCCTCGCTGCGGCTTTGGATGATGCGGCCCTCGTGCTCGGTGATCGAGCAGAAGCTGCAGCCGCCGAAGCAGCCCCGCATGATGTTGACGCTGAAGCGGATCATCTCCCAGGCCGGGATCTTGGTGGCGCCGTCATGGCTGCCCGTCTCGTCTGCATAGCGCGGATGCGGCGCGCGCGCATACGGCAGGTCGAAGACGTGGTCCATCTCGGCGGTGCTCAGCGGAATCGGCGGCGGCGTGATCCAGACATCGCGCGCGGTGGCGCCGGCACCGTGGCGCTGCACCAGCGCGCGCGCGTTGCCAGGGTTGGTTTCCAGGTGCAGCACGCGGTTGGCGTGGGCATAGAGCACGGCGTCGCTCTTCACCTGTTCGTAGGCCGGCAGGCGGACGACGGTCTGCCCGCGAGCCGGCATCACGAGCCGACGGCTTTGCGGCATCGCGACCGTGGCGACGGCGGGCGCGGTGCCGCCCTCTTCCTTTGCACAGACCTGGCCTTGCGCCTCGGCCTGTTCGGCCGTGCTCTGGTAGGGGTTGATGTGCGCGTCCAGCCGGCCGGGGCGATCGACTTCGGTGGAGTCGATCTCGGACCAGCCGGCGGCGTCGAAGTCGGGCCGCACGATGAAGGCGGTGCCCCGCACGTCGGTGATGCGCTGCACTGGCTCGCGCGCGGCCAGGCGGTGCGCCAGCTCGATAATGGCGCGCTCTGCGTTGCCGTACAGCAGCAGGTCGGCCTTGCTGTCCACCAGGATGGAGCGGCGCACCTTGTCCTGCCAGTAGTCGTAGTGGGCGATGCGGCGCAGGCTGGCCTCGATGCCGCCGATGACCACCGGCACGTCGCTCCACGCCTGCTTGCAGCGCTGGGTATAGACGAGGGTGGCGCGGTCCGGCCGCTTGCCGCCCGCGCCGCCCGGGGTGTAGGCGTCGTCGCTGCGGATCTTGCGGTCCGCCGTGTAGCGGTTGATCATCGAATCCATGTTGCCGGCGGCCACGCCGAAGAACAGCGTGGGCCGGCCCAGCGCCTTGAAGGCATCGACGCTGTTCCAGTCGGGCTGCGCGATGATGCCGACGCGAAAGCCCTGCGCTTCCAGCGTGCGGCCGATCACCGCCATGCCGAAGCTCGGGTGGTCCACATAGGCATCGCCGGTGACGATGATCACGTCGCAGGCATCCCAGCCCAGTGCGTCCATCTCCTGCCGGCTCATCGGCAAAAAGGGCGCTGGCCCGAGGCGCTTGGCCCAGAACGGGCGGTAGGCCGTCAGGGCTTTCGTTGCGCTCGGTGCGCGGGGCGGGGCAAGGGTGGCGGTGGACAAGGCAGTGCGGGTGCTGGCGAACCCGCGATTGTCGCCGTTCGCCAGCGCCCGCGGGCGCCCGCGGGCTTGCAGCGGCTTGCGCAGCCGCCTCAGGTCAGCGCTTCTGCGTCTTCGTCGGCCTCTTCGCCCAGGAAGCCGCCGCTCTGGTGCGCCCAGAGCCGGGCGTAGATGCCGCCGGCGGCCAGCAGGCTCTTGTGGTCGCCCTGCTCGACGATGCGGCCATGGTCCATCACCACCAGCCGGTCCATCGCCGCGATGGTGGACAAACGGTGCGCGATGGCAACCACCGTCTTGCCTTCCATCAGCTTGTACAGGCTCGCCTGGATGGCGGCTTCCACCTCGCTGTCCAGCGCGCTGGTGGCTTCGTCCAGAAGCAGGATGGGCGCGTCTTTCAGCATCACGCGGGCGATGGCGATGCGCTGGCGCTGGCCGCCGCTGAGCTTGACGCCACGTTCACCCACATGGGCGTCGTAGCCCTTGCGGCCCTTGGGGTCCGTCAGGCCGAGGATGAAGTCGTGCGCTTCGGCACGCTCGGCAGCGCGCAGCATCTCGGCTTGCCCGGCGTCCGGCCGGCCGTAGAGGATGTTGTCGCTGACGGAGCGGTGCAGCAGCGAGGTGTCCTGCGTCACCATGCCCACCGAGCGGCGCAGGCTTTCCTGCGTGACCTGCGCGATGTCCTGGCCGTCGATGAGGATGCGCCCGCCGTTCAGGTCGTACAGGCGCAGCAGCAGGTTCACCACCGTGCTCTTGCCGGCGCCGGAGCGGCCGACCAGGCCGATCTTCTCGCCGGCTCGGATGGTCAGCGACATTTCGTCGATGACGTTGCGGCTGCCGTTGTAGCTGAATCGCACGTTGTCGAAGCGGACTTCGCCGCGCGACACCGCCAACGGCTTGGCCGCCGGGCTGTCCAGCACCGTGCGCTGGCGCGACAGCGTGGTGATGCCGTCCTGCACCGTGCCCACATGCTCGAACAGCGACGACATCTCCCACATCACCCAGTGCGAGATGCCGTTCAGCCGCAGCGCCATCGCGGTGGCGGCGGCCACCGCGCCCACGCCCACGGCGCCTTGCGTCCACAGCCACAGCGTGGCGCCGGTGGTGGCCGCGATGAGCGACACGCTGAGGATCTGGTTGACCACCTCGAAGGCCGTCACCAGCCGCATCTGGCCATAGGCGGTGACCATGAACTCCTGCATCGCGCTGCGCGCGAAGAAGGCCTCGCGGTTGGCGTGCGAGAACAGCTTGACAGTGGCGATGTTGCTGTAGGCGTCGGTGATGCGGCCCGTCATCAGCGAGCGGGCGTCGGCCTGCGCCTTGCCGATCTTGCCCAGCCGCGGCACGAAGAACACCAGCGCCACGATGTAGGCGGCAAGCCAGCCGAGGAAGGGCAGCACCAGCCAGGCGTCCATGCGGCCGACCACCGCCACGATGGTGGCGAAGTAGATCACCACATAGACGAGGATGTCGGCAAAGATCAGCCAGGCATCGCGCACCGCCAGCGCCGTCTGCATCACCTTGGTGGCGATGCGGCCGGCGAACTCGTCCTGGTAGAAATGCATGCTCTGTTCGAGCATCAGCCGGTGGAAGTTCCAGCGCAGCCGCATCGGGAAGTTGCCGAACACCGCCTGGTACTTGATCAGCGCCTGCAGCCCCACCAGTACCACGCTGCCCACCAGCACGCCGCACAGCAGCAACAGCAGGCTGCCGTGGCGCTGCCACAGCTCGGCCGGCTTGACGGCGCCCAGCAGGTCCACCACGTTGGCCAGCATGCTGAACAGCAGCGCCTCGAAGGCGCCGATGCCGGCCGTCAGCAAGGTCAGCCACAGCATCAGTGGGCGCAGGCCGCGCGTGCACTCCCACAGAAAGGCGAAAAAGCGCGTCGGTGGCGGCGGGGGCAGCACATCCGGGTAGGGATGCACCAGGGTTTCGAAACGGCGGAACAAGGCAGCACTCCCCAAGTGCAGCCAATTATGCAAGGCCGAAAAATGTCCTCAAGAACGCCCAAGCGCTGCCGATGAGCCGAACAGCGTGGCAAAACGCCCGCTGTTCGGGAGTTCAAGACATGAAAAAATCTGTGTGTGCGCTGGCCTTGCTGTGCAGCCTGGCAGCGCTGGCGCAGCCGGCCGGCGAAGGCGCGCTGCGCGCGGCCGTCGAGCAGGCGGTGTGGCCGGGCGACATCGTGCGCGCCGCCGACACCTACCTGCGTGCCTACCCCGCCGCAGCCGACGCCGCCGAGGTGCTGGCGCTGCGCCAGCGCGCAGGCGACGCCTGGCGGCTGCTCAGCCGCAACGACGTGCGGCTGTACCGCAGCGCCTTCGACCCGCGCAACGCCGGCCCCGACGCGCTGCCCGACATCCGGCTGGCCGCGCTCGGCGACAGCCGGGCGGCGGTGCGCCTGGCGCACGCCAGCCGCCAGGCCGGTGACGCACCGGCCGCACAGCGCTACGTCGGCTGGCTTCAGCTTGCGGCGTCGCTGGGCGACCGGGACGCCAGCTACGAACTGGCGCTGTACTACCGCCGCGGCGACCAGCCGCTGCTGGCTGCCCGCTACGAGGCCGAAGCGCTGGCAATGGGTTACCAGCCAGCGCCTGGCCTGGACCACGCACGCAAGTAGTCACGACGGGGGGCGCACGGGCCATCGCTATGATGGGCCGAGGAGACAAGCACCTTCCATGTTCGACTACATCATCGTCGGCGGCGGTTCTGCCGGCTGCGTGCTGGCCGGGCGGCTGAGCGAAGACCCCGGCACCAGCGTCTGCCTGCTGGAAGCCGGCGGCAGCGACATCAGCCCGCTGATCCACTGCCCCGCCGGCCTGGCCTTGCTGGCCAAGACCCAGCAGGCCAACTGGGGCTTCGAGACCACGCCACAGCCCGGCTTCAACGGCCGCCGCGGCTACCAGCCGCGCGGCAAGGTGCTGGGCGGGTCCAGCTCGGTCAACGCGATGATCTACCTGCGCGGCCAGCCGCAGGACTACGACGGCTGGGCCGCCGCCGGCAACCCCGGCTGGAGCTGGAGCGAGGTGCTGCCCTTCTTCAAGCGGGCCGAGCACAACGAGCGCGGCGCGGACGCCTGGCACGGCCGCGGCGGGCCGCTGAACGTGATGGACCTGCGCAGCCCCAGCCGCTTCGGCCCGGTCTTCGTGCAGGCGGCGCAGCAGGCCGGCTTTGCCGCCAATGCCGACTTCAACGGCGCCACCCAGGAAGGGGTGGGCCTGTACCAGGTGACGCACAAGAACGGCGAGCGCTGCAGCGCGGCCAAGGCCTATCTCACGCCGCACCTCGACCGGCCCAACCTCCAGGTGCTGACCGGTGTGCAGGTGACGCGGGTGCTGCTGGAAGGCCGCCGCGCGGTCGGTGTCGAGCTGCGCCAGGGCGGCGCCACGCGCACGCTGCAGGCACGGCGCGAGGTGCTGCTGAGCGCGGGCGCGCTGCAGTCGCCGCAGTTGCTGATGCTGTCGGGCATCGGCCCCGGCGCCCAGCTCCAGCAGCACGGCATCGCGGTGGCGCACGCGCTGCCGGGCGTCGGCCGCCATCTGCACGACCATATCGACGTGGTGCAGGTGGTCGATGCGCCGCAGCTCAAAGACCTGTTCGGCCTGTCGCTCAGCGGTGCCTGGCGGGCGCTGCAAGGCATCGTCGAATGGCAACGCCAGCGCAGTGGCATGCTGACCACCAATTTCGCCGAAGCAGGCGGCTTCGTGCGCAGCAGCGGCAGCGAGGAACGGCCCGATCTGCAACTGCACTTCGTGATCGGCAAGCTGGTGGACCATGGCCGCAAGACGGTCTTCGGCCACGGCTATTCATGCCATGTGTGCCTGCTGCGGCCCAGGAGCCGCGGCAGCCTCACGCTGGCCAGCAGCGACCCCGCCGCCGCGCCTGTGATCGACCCCGCTTTCCTGTCCGACGCCGACGATCTGGCGCGCCTGGTGCGCGGCTTCAAGCTGATGCGCGGCATCCTGCGCCAGCCGGCGCTGGCCGGCCACGGCGGGCGCGAGCTGGCGGCGTCAGCGGCGGCCACCACCGACGCACAGATCGAGGCCTTCATTCGCGGCCATGCCGACACCATCTACCACCCGGTGGGCAGTTGCCGCATGGGGCCGGGCGCCGACGACGTGGTCGATGCGCAGCTTCGCGTGCACGGCGTGGCCGGCCTGCGCGTGGTGGATGCGTCGGTGATGCCGGCCATCGTCTCGGGCAACACCAACGCGCCGACGATCATGATCGCCGAGAAGGCAGCCGAGATGCTGCGCCAGGCGGCATGAAGCTGTCGGTGTTGGACCAGTCGGTCGCCTGCGCCGGCCGCGACGAAGGCGATGCGCTGCGCGACACGCTGGCGCTGGCCCAGCACTGCGAGACGCTGGGCTACCACCGCTTCTGGGTGAGCGAGCACCACGGCCTGCCCACCATCGTGGGCAGCGCGCCCGAGGTGCTGATGGCTGCCATTGCCGCACGCACCACGCGCATCCGCATCGGCAGCGCCGGGGTGATGCTGCCGCACTACGCGGCGCTGAAGGTGGCAGAGCAGTTCCGCGTGCTCGACGCGCTGGCGCCGGGGCGCATCGACCTCGGCGTGGGCCGCGCGCCGGGCGGCGACATGCGCACCGCGATGGCGCTGAACCCGAATGCCGCGCAGGCGGCGGAAGACTTCCCGCAGCAAATCGCCGATCTACAGGCCTGGACACGCGGGCTGCGCCACCGCGGCATCTGGGCCCACCCACGACCGGCCGACGCACCGCCGCCGGAGATCTGGGTGCTGGGCAGCTCGAACTATGGCGCCCAACTGGCAGCCCACCTGGGGCTGCCCTACGCCTACGCCTACTTCTTCGTCGATGGGCAAGGCGTGGAAGAGGCGCTCGACCTGTACCGCTCGCTTTACAAGCCCAGCGAACGCCACCCGGCGCCGATGGCCACCATCTGCG
Source organism: uncultured Rubrivivax sp. (assembly GCA_964244245.1). Lineage (GTDB taxonomy): Bacteria > Pseudomonadota > Gammaproteobacteria > Burkholderiales > Burkholderiaceae_C > Rubrivivax. Next base: position 25,817 of record CAXTHW010000003.1, read on the forward strand.
TCTGGGCGCTGGCCGCCGACAGCGACGGCCAGGCGCAGCACCACGCGCTGAGCCGCGAACGCTGGCGGCTGGACCGGCAGCGCGGGTTGCTGGGCCCGCTGCGCGCGCCGCACGACATTGCCGCGCAGGGCTTTGCCGACGACGAGTTGCCGGCCGTCGAAAGCAGCCGCTCGCGCGCCTTCGTCGGCACCGCCGCGGCGGTTGGTGGCAAGCTGCGGCAGTTGGCAGCCTGGCTCGGCCTGGACGAACTGGTGGTCAACACCTGGGCGCACGACCCGGCCGTGCGCCGACGGTCTTATGCGCTGCTGGCCGAGGAGTTCAAGCTGCCGACACCACAGGAGTCTGCTTGAGCCGCGAAATCGCGTTTGCGCTGCGCGGCGAGCACATCACGCTCGACGCCTTGCTCAAGGCCACCGGGCTGGCGCCCAGCGGCGGCGGCGCCAAGGCCTTGATCGTCGCCGGCAAGGTGCAGGTGGACGGACAAATGGAGTTGCGCCGCGGCTGCAAGCTGCGCGCCGGCCAGGTGGTGGCGGTGTCTGGCACCCGCGTGCGCCTGCTGGCCGCGCCTGCGGGCACCCCGGAAAGCGAAACCCCTCCGAGCCTGTGAAGGTTGGAGGGGCGGGCGGCCGAAGCCGCCATTGGAAATCCGGAGAAATGAAGTCCGGGGTTCCTGATGCGCAGTGACTGCGCCATCGGTAGGTGCCTGCGGGCAGGCTTCTGCAAACTTAGGCGGTCAAGTCGCGTTGCGCAAGGCGGGCGGGAGAAAAAATCGCGTCCTGTGGCGATTCAACCTGCCTTGCGTCTGGCGATGGACAAAGCGCCAGCAAGTGCCAACCCAACAAGAGCCAGAGAGGTTGGCTCTGGGATCGTGCCGCCGGTGTCCTGGGTACGAAAGGTCAGGTCATCGAACACCGCCTGCATTTCGCGCGATGAAAACGTCACCGACTTTGCGGTGCCGACGAAATTGAAGTCCACCATCGTCCAGTTGCAAAGAGGGCCGTCGGGGTCGCCAGTGCAGCCAAAGCTGCCCACGCCGGAGAGGTTTTTCGTCGCAAGTACGTTGCCTATGCCATCAAAGTCGTCGTACAGCGAAACTTCCACGCCAACGTAGGACGCATAAAAGAACGACAAGTTGGTGAAGCCCAACAGGCTGTTGACGTACACCGACGAGGTGTCTTTAAGAGTCATCACAGTGGACGGAGACGGCTCGTTGCCAAACTGACCCGTTCCGCCAGCCTCTTCATCGATGAGGGCGATGGCATGTGGGCCAAAGACGATGCCATGGTTGGCCTGGTAGAAGTCGGCCACCGCGGCAGTGTTGGCAATTCCCTCAAAGTCGAGGGTCACGACCGCGGCGCCGACCGGGCCCGACAACGCCACCGGGACCGCCAGCCCTAGGGCTCTCAAAAACTTCATGGCTTTTCCTTTGCAGACTTTATTGATCCAAACACTTGGGCTTCGGGCGAAGCCGCCTGAGCTTCGACGAGTTCTACCCCTCCGCCATTGGTAAGCAGCAAGCGTGCCATTGCGCCTTGGTCACAAATTTGCGTTCTTGGTCAACAGGATAGCGGAGGTCGGCAACCACTTACTTATGAACCTAGGGGGGCACGGCGGTGCCCTGTAAAGCCATTCGACAGGACTCTGCCCCTGCATTCATGGGAGCGACAGACACGCTTTCGGCCCGCTCTTCAGCCCAAGCCGATTGGGCTTTGCAGGGCGGAGACCACTCCTGCTACTCGCGCCTCGACCGCAGCATCCATGCGAATCGTCCGCCCCCATTCGCGCGTGGTTTCGCCCGGCCACTTGTTCGTCGCATCCAGCCCCATCTTTCCGCCCAGCCCGCTGACCGGCGACGCGAAGTCCAGGTAGTCGATGGGTGTGCCGCCCACCAGCGTGGTGTCGCGCAGCGGGTCCATGCGCGTCGTGATGGCCCACACTACTTCTCGCCAGTCGCGGATGTCCACGTCGTCGTCGGTGACCACGATGAACTTGGTGTACATGAACTGCCTCAGAAAGCTCCACACGCTGAACATCACGCGCTTCGCGTGGCCGGGGTAGGCCTTCTTGATCGAGATGATTGCCATCCGGTAGCTACAGCCCTCGGGCGGCAGATAAAAGTCGCTGATCTCCGGAAACTGCTTCTGAAGAATCGGAACGAACACCTCGTTCAGCGCCACGCCCAGCATGGCCGGTTCGTCGGGCGGCTTGCCGGTGTAGGTGGTGTGGTAGATCGGGTCGCGGCGGTGCGTGAGCCGCTGGATCTCGAAGACCGGGAACCAGTCCTGCTCGTTGTAGTAGCCGGTGTGGTCGCCGAACGGCCCTTCCAGCGCATGCAGATAGCCGCCCCGCTCCTTCAGGCGGACGCCTGCTTCCGAAACACCTTCGAAGCCGGGCGCTGCGGTCGGAATGGCACCCTCCAGCACGATCTCCGCGGTGGCCGGCACCTGCAGGGGCAGCCCATGTCCGACAGCGCAATCGACCAGTTCGGTGCGGCTGCCCCGCAGCAAGCCTGCAAACTGGTATTCCGACAGGGTGTCCGGCACCGGCGTCACGGCACCCAGAATGGTTGCCGGGTCCGCGCCCAACGCAACTGCAATCGGAAAGGGCTGCCCTGCGTTGAAGCGCGCGAAGTCCTGAAAGTCGAGCGCGCCGCCGCGGTGTGCCAGCCACCGCATGATCACCTGCCGCGGGCCGATCACCTGCTGCCGATAGATGCCCAGGTTCTGCCGCAGGCGCGGCGCCGCCACGTTCTGTGGCCCGCGCGTGACGACCAGGCCCCAGGTGATGAGCGGGCCGGCGTCCTCGGGCCAGCAGGTCTGCACCGGAAGCTGCGCCAGATCCACCTCGCCGCCTTCGCGCACCACCTCCTGGCACGGCCCGCTGCGCTGCACCGCCGGCTTCATGTCCCACAGCGCCTTGGCCATCTGAAACAGTCTGCCGGCATCCTTCAAACCCTTCGGCGGCTCCGGCTCTTTCAGGCCGGACAGCATGCGACCGACGTCGCGCAAGGCATCTGGTGACTCTGCGCCCATCCCCAGCGCCACCCGTTCAGGGGTACCGAACAGGTTGATCAGACACGGAATGTTGTAACCAACGGGATGCGTGAACAGCACCGCCGGCCCCCTGGCATGCAGCAACTTGTCGCCGATTGCAGTCATTTCGAGCTTCGGGGAGACTGGTTCGGACACCTTTCTCAGCTGGCCTCTGTGTTCCAGAAGCTGGATAAAGTCGCGAAGATCACGGTACTTCATACAATATTGTTATCATTTCGCGTTTTCATATTCTTGACCGCGTATGAGCTGCTTTCTAGAATGACCGTTGCCCTGAATCACAGGGTTTACCCGTGTCTCCCGCGTTGGCTTGAAGAAGGCTGGCGCGAGCGCCCTGAGGCATCTTGCCCGGGCCGCCCGCGCCGCCGCAACGGTGGTTGATTATCGCCATGGCCTCGCACGCGCCCTGCGTGCCGGCCGCAGTGGCGCACTGGAAGAGGAATGCGATGAAAGCGATGGCAATGCTGCGCGATGCGCAGCAGGCAGGTGCTCGGTCGCTCGCGGTGTTCATCCGTGATGTAGGTCACGGTTTGCTGGAAGTGGGCCACAACTCACTTGCACTGCTTGGCTTGGCGGTGGTGGCGCTTCTCGTGTTTGCCGTTGATCGCGGCGACGTGCGGGCGCAAGTGGAAGTGATGGCCTACCAGTGGCTGCACGCGCGCCAGGAAGAACGCGCGCTGGCCAGCGGCGAGGTGGCCCCGGCACCGGCCGAGCCCGAGGCAGTGAGCCGTGCGACCGCCGCCGACATCAAGGCGTTGACGCGGCAGCAGGCGGCCGTGGCCGGTTGGATCGCGCGCCGTTACAAAGTAGCGCCGGAGCCCATCAGTGCCCTGGTGCAGGAAGCTTGGACGATAGGCCAGCGCGCAGGGCTCGACCCGACGCTGATCCTCGCCATCATGGCGGTCGAATCCAGCTTCAACCCCTTCGCCCAAAGCCCCGTCGGCGCGCAGGGGCTCATGCAGGTGATGACGCGCGTGCACGACCAGAAGTACGAGGCTTTCGGCGGCAACCACGCCGCGTTCGACCCCATCAGCAACCTGCGCGTCGGAGTGCAGGTGCTCAAGGAATGCATCTCGCGCGCCGGCAGCCTGCAGGACGGGCTGCGCCACTATGTGGGCGCGGCCTTGGTCGAGGGCGATGGCGGCTACGTCGGCCGTGTGCTGGCCGAGCAGGGCTTCATGCGCCGGGTTGCCGACGGCAAAGGCGTGCCCGTGAACGCATCCAACAACGCGGCGCCGCCCGCTCCTGCCGCGCCGCCTGCGGAAACCGAACGCCAGGAACAGATCGCTCTGCTGCGCTGAAGCCGCCTCCAGCGGTCGCGCCGTGCCCGGCACCGCACGGCCCACCGCCTTGGCTACACTGCGCAGCTTGCGCGACTGGCGATAAGGGCTCCCCGGCACGGCCGCGGCCCGAGGTGGGCCACCACCGGGAAGCGCAAGGCCGGCGTGGCTTGATCGGGCCGCGGCCGGCATCTGCCGTGCGCCTGGGCAGCCCTCGACCATGCCGGCTGCAACCGCCGCATGGCGCTCGAAGGCCCTTCAACCCTGAAGAGGACTGCCAATGTTCGACCGCTCCATCTCCACCATCGCCCAAGCCGACCCCGACCTGTGGGCCGCCATCCAGGCCGAGAACCAGCGCCAGGAAGACCACATCGAGCTGATCGCGTCGGAGAACTACACCAGCCCGGCGGTGATGGCCGCGCAAGGCTCCCAGCTCACCAACAAGTACGCCGAGGGCTACCCTGGCAAGCGCTACTACGGCGGCTGCGAGAACGTCGATGTAGTCGAGCAACTTGCCATCGACCGCTGCAAGCAACTCTTCGGCGCAAACTTTGCGAACGTGCAGGCCAACTCCGGCTCGCAGGCCAACCAGGCGGTGTTCTTCGCGCTGCTTCAGCCGGGCGACACCATCATGGGAATGAGCCTGGCCGAGGGCGGCCACCTGACCCATGGCATGCCGCTCAACATGAGCGGCAAGTGGTTCAAGGTGGTCAGCTACGGCCTGGATGCGGACGAGGCCATCGACTACGCCGCGATGGAGCGCCTGGCGCACGAGACGCGGCCCAGGCTGATCATCGCCGGTGCATCGGCCTACAGCCTGCGCATCGACTTCGAGCGCTTCGCCAAGGTGGCCAAGGCGGTGGGCGCCATGTTCATGGTCGATATGGCGCACTACGCCGGGCTGATCGCAGCCGGCGTCTATCCCAACCCGGTGCCGCACGCAGACGTGGTGACCTCCACCACGCACAAGAGCCTGCGCGGGCCGCGCGGCGGCATCATCGTGATGAACGACGAGACGATCGCCAAAAAGATCAACAGCGCCATTTTCCCCGGCATCCAGGGTGGGCCGCTGATGCACGTGATCGCCGGCAAGGCGGTCGCCTTCAAGGAGGCGCTGGCGCCGGAGTTCAAGGTCTATCAGCAGCAGGTGGTGGCCAATGCCCGCGCGCTGGCAGAAGCCCTGTCCGCGCGCGGCTTGCGCATCGTCAGCCAGCGCACGGAAAGCCACGTGATGCTGGTCGATCTGCGGCCCAAGGGACTGACCGGCAAGGAGGCCGAAGCCTTCCTGGGCGAGGCCCACATGACCTGCAACAAGAACGGCATCCCGAACGACCCGCAGAAGCCGATGGTCACCAGCGGCATCCGCCTGGGCACGCCAGCCATGACCACGCGCGGCTTCAAGGAAGAGCAGGCGCTGCAGACCGCAGAGCTGATTGCCGACGTGCTGGACAACCCGCGCGATGCCGGCAACCTGGCCGCCGTGCGCGCCAAGGTGGCGGCGCTGACGCGCGACTTCCCCGTCTATCGATAAAGGCGATGCGCTGCCCGTACTGCAGCCACGACGAGACCCAGGTCGTCGAGACGCGCGAGTCGGACGAAGGCGGCGTAATCCGTCGGCGCCGCCGTTGCCTGCACTGCGAAAAGCGCTTCACCACCTATGAACGCATCGAGATCGCGCTGCCCGCAGTGGTGAAGAAGGACGGCTCGCGGGCGGAGTTCGACGCCGCCAAGCCGCGCGCGTCGATGCTGCTGGCGCTGCGCAAGCGCCCGGTCAGCATGGAGCAGGTGGACGCAGCCATCGAGCGCATCCAGGACAAGCTGCTGGCGTCGGCCGCGCGCGAGGTGCCGAGCAGCCGCGTCGGCGAACTGGTGATGCGCGAACTCAAGCGCATGGACAAGGTGGCCTACGTGCGCTTCGCTTCTGTCTATCGCAGCTTCGAAGACGTGGACGAGTTCAGGCAACTGATCAGCGGCATCTGAGGCCGCCGCGCAAGCCACCCCCGACCGGGGGACACCCGACCGGGGCGCCCCTTCACGGCAGCCGCCAGGGGGACGCGCAAACGACGTCGTTTTCCTACAGTGGGCGCCATGCACTCACCCGGGGAAACGACCATGCAGATCGTCACACGCAACCGCCGCCAACGTGGCTTTACGCTGATCGAATGCTGCGTCGCGCTTGCAGTCAGCGCGGTATCGCTCGGGCTGGCGGCGCCCGCCTTTCAGCAGACGGTGGAGCGCCGGCACATCGAAGGCGTGGCGGCGCAATTCGAGAACGACGTGATGTTCACGCGCAGCCTCGCCGTGGCACGCAACCAGACCCTGCGCATCAGCTTTTCCGGAGCAAGTTGCTATGTGGTGCACAGCGGCGCCGCAGGCAGTTGCCCGTGTGCGGCCAACGGCACCGCGGCCTGCATCGGCACGTCGCAGGCGCTGCGTGTGGTGCGCCTGCCGGACGCCACCCCCGTGGTGCTGCAGTCGAACAGTGCGTCCATGGCGTTCGACGCTGCCAAAGGCACGGTTTCCCCGACGGCGACGGTGCAGGTCAGGGGACGCAGTGGCGCATCAGTGCGCGCGATCGTCAACATCATGGGCCGCGTGCGCAGTTGCTCGCCTGATCTGCCTGGTCATGTGCGCTGCTGACCCCCCGTCCAAGGGGCCGCCGGGATGCGGCTGACGGGCGGCTGCCATGCGGCGACGAGCGGCAGCCGCCTCGCACGCCACTTTGGATAATCGGCCGATGCCATCGAGCCCCGCCCGCAACATGCGCCCCCGCCGCGCAACCGGCTTCACGCTCATCGAACTGATGATCACCGTGGCCATCATTGCCGTCATTGCTGCGGTTGCACTGCCGGCCTACAACGGATCGGTGCGCAAGAGCCGGCGCGCCGACGCCGTCAGCGCGCTGACGGCGCTGCAACAGTCCCAGGAGCGGTGGCGGGCCAACAACGCGGCCTATACCGCCACGATGACCAGCCTGAACGCACCGTCGGTGTCGCCGGGCGGCTTGTACGGCGTGTCCATCGACGCTGCGGATGCCTCGGGTTATCTCATCACCGCGCAGGCGGTGTCGGGCAGTTCGCAGGCCGCCGACACACCGTGCGCCACGATGCGTCTCCAGTTGGTGCTGGGCAACATTTTTTACGGAGGCTGCAACGGCTGCGCTGTGCCCGTCTCGCCAGCCACCGTCACCGACCCTGGCCGCTGCTGGAACCGCTGATGAGCCGCAACCCAAGCCGCAATGGGTTCACGCTGATCGAGTTGATGGTCGGCCTTGCGGTGGTCGTGATCCTGATCATGATCGCTGCGCCGTCGATGCGTGAACTCATCGTGTTGCAGCGGCTGAAGAGCATCAACGCCGAACTCGTAACCGACATCCAGTACGCCCGCGGACAGGCGGTGGTGCTGAACCGGGATGTGCAGATCCGGTTTCAGGCGTCGCCCGCGATGACCTGCTACACGCTGCTCGTGCCGAACGCGGCCACCGACTGCAATTGCCTGACACGGCAGCAGGGCAGCGTCTGCCTCTCGGGTGACGAACTGCGCACGATCCAGATTCCTGCCGGCACCGACGTCCAAGTGCTGCGGGTTCCCGTGCCGGGCGCACCGACGATTCTTGCCTTCAACCGCGACGGAATGCGTCCGGTTGCAACCGACTACAAGATCTGCACCGTGCGCATCAGCTCGCAAGAGGCGCAATTGCTGATCACAGTGAACGCGCTCGGCCGGCCGACCGTCAGCACGCCACCGGGCACCGCGGTGAATTGCCAATGAAAGCCCGGCACAGCGCGCTTCGACACCAGACTGGCCTGTCCCTCGTCGAATTGATGGTGGGCGTGGCCATCGGCCTGATGGTTGTGGCCGCGGCGGCCACCGTCACGGCCACGCAATTGGGCGATTCGCGCCGCCTGGTGCTCGAAGCGCAGGTACAGCAGGATCTGCGCGCCACAGCCGACATCATCGCGCGCGAGCTTCGGCGGGCCGGCCACTGGGACAACGCTGCGACGTCGGTATGGGCGCCCGGATCAGCCGTGGCGGCCAACCCCTACGCCACCGTGACCATTGCGGCGGGCAGCGACGAAGTCGCGGTCACGCGGTCTGCCGGTGCGGTCGAATTCCGGCTGCTCGCCGGCCCCCCGGGCGTGGTGCAGATGCAGCGCGGTGCTGGCGGCTGGCAGGCGCTGACCGACCCTGCGACCCTCGACGTCACCGGTCTCAATATCCAGGCGCAGCCCATTGCTGCCATCCAGATGGGCTGCACGGCGCTGTGCACTGGCGGCGGCCAAGCGTGCTGGCCGACCATCGAGGTGCGAGAGCTGCAGGTCCAGATCAACGGCCGGGCGGTGAGCGACGCCGCCGTGCTGCGCTCCATCCGCAGCAGCGTGCGTTTGCGCAACGACCGCATCGTCAACAACAACGTCGCCAACCCGCCCGGGTTGTTGTGTCCGCAATGATGAGGCGCGAGATGCACATGCCAAGAAGGCCACAGCAGCAGCACCCGCAGGATGTGCCGCGCTGCCGGCTTCCTGCCCGGGGCCGTCAGCGCGGGGCCGGCGCGCTGATCGTCGTGCTGGTGCTGTTCTTCGTGATGGCGCTGGTGGCGGCGTACTCCAGCCGCAACCTGCTGTTCGAGCAAAAGACCTCGGCCAACCAGTACCGCTCGACACAGGCCTTCGAGGCCGCCGAAGCCGGTGTCGAGTGGGCGCTTGCGATGCTCAACACCGGCCGCATCGACAACAACTGCGCCCCGGCCACAGGAGCCGCGGGCAGCTTCCGCCAGCGCTACCTCGCGATCAACCCGACGAGCGGCCTGATCACGCAGACCATGTGGATCAATGCGGGAACGCCCACGCCCTTTCGCCCGACCTGCGTGCTCAGCGGCGGGGTTTGGGCGTGTAGCTGCCCCGATACCGGCGACCCGGTGCTCGCCCCCCCTGGCGGCGCGGCGCAGGCGCCGGCGTTCCGGCTCGAATTCCGCCCGACTGCCCAACCCGGTGTGGTGCTGCTCCGGTCGCAGGGTTGCACGCGGCTCAGCGACTCCTGCCTGGGCCTTGCCACCGACGACGCCCTTGGGGGCGACGCGGCAACCGCGCTGTATGTGCTGCTCGCACTCAAGGGCGCCATCACGACGGCGCCCACTGTGGCGGTCACGGCGCGCGGGTCTGTCAGCGCCGGCACGGCCTTCCGGTCTGTCAATGCCGCGCCGGCGGCCAACTCCAACCCCCCGGCAGGCTATCGGACCATCAATGCCGGAGGGACGGTCGATGCCACTGGACTCCAACTCAGCCAGGCGGGCGGCATTCTGGATTTCGGGTCGGTGGCCGAAAACAACGCCACCCTGGGCGCGCTGGATGCCGACCGCATGTTCACCTGGGTCTTCGGGATGGCGCGCAACACCTACAGGCAGCAGCCCGCCGCCATCGTGCGCAACTGTCCCGCCGAGTGCGATGCGACCGCCCTTGCCAGCCTGGCCGCAGACAACCCCGGGCGCATTCTCTGGCTCGAAGGCGATGCCGACCTGACTGCGGCAGTGACCATCGGCTCCCCAACCTTGCCCGCGCTGCCGGTGGTGGTGGTGGTGAACGGCAACCTGACGTTCAGCGCCGCCACGCAGATCCACGGGCTGGTCTATGTGGTCGGCAACCCCGGAGCACCCGCGTCCACATGGGCCACTGCCGGCAACGGCGTGGTGTACGGCGCAGCGGTCGCCGAAGGCAACATCGGCGGCACCGGAACACCCACGTTCTCGTATGACGCCGCGGTATTGAACAATTTGCGCCTGCAGACTGGCTCCTTCGTGCGTGTTCCTGGCGGCTGGAAAGACTTTCCATGAACGTCAGCCCGAGGCACGCGCGCGGCGTGTCGTTGATCGAAGCGCTGGTGGCACTTGCGGTGATGGCGTTCGGGATGCTGGGCATCGTGGGCGTACAGGCAACGCTGCGCCTGAACGCCGACGTTGCCAAACAGCGCTCCGAGGCGGTGCGCATTGCGCAGGAAGCCATCGAAGACTGGCGCTCATTCACGCTGATGACGGCCGCCGGCGGCGTTACTGACTACGCCGACATCGCCAGCAGCGGTTCCGCGAGCGTCACTGGGTACACCACCAACACGACGTACATGCTGCAGCGTCAGGTGACCGCCAGTGCCGACCCGCGCATGAAGGCGCTGCACGTGACGGTGAACTGGGCCGACCGCACCGCCGACGGCGGCACCACCAACCAGTCCGTCGAGCTGAACACCACCATCACCGGCATCGCCCCCGAACTGGGCGGCACCCTGGGGCTGGCTCCCAATCAAGCGCCCAACGCGGTAGGCCAGGGCCGGAATGCCACGATTCCGGTGAAGGCCGTCGATCTTGGCAACGGCAGCAGCGGCTTCATGCCGCCGCAGCCCAGCGGTGGCAACGTCGTCTTCGTGTTCAACAACGTGACGGGCGTCGTCACGGTGTGCCAGACGACCGTCGCGACGAGCGCGTTGCTGGCAGTGGGCAACATCAACACCTGCAATGCGAACCCGGGGCAACTGCTGAGCGGCTTCGTGCGCTTCGCGCGGCCGTACAACGCCTTGCTGCCGCTCAGCGCCAGCGATGCTGAAACTCCCACCGGCACCGCGCTCAACCTGGACATCACCATCGGCCTGACCAGCACCGGCAATCCGGCGCCAGGGTTCAACTGCTATGACAACGCGCCCACCACAACGGCCGCCGCTGCGCTGGCTTCATCGGTCGTGTACTACTGCGTCGTGTACTCCAATGGCAGCGGCGAATGGTCCGGCACTGCCGACCTGTTGCCCGGCGGCCTCGACGGCGGGCCGGCCTGGGTGATTGGCGCAACTGCCGGGAGCGCCGTCCGCCGGGTCTGCCGCTACACCCCGGCCACCAACGAGCCGGCTGCGGCCCCGTTCACGCCCAACTATCAGCACCCCCGGCTGTACCGCCAGGTGACCAGCGCGCAGGCGTTGACGAACCAGAGCTTCCTGGTGATCTCCGGGGCCGACGCCTGCCCCACGGACGTGGCCGCCAACCCGTCGGCAGGCGACTTCGTCAACAGCAACACGCTGCAGCACCAGCCTTGAGCATGGCGCAGGCCAATGCGTCGCCGCTGGACCGCACCCGCCTCCAGCAAGCGCTGACCCTCGCCGAATCGGCCATCGGCACCAGCGACCCCAACCCGCGCGTCGGCTGCATCGTCGGCCTGCCGGACGGCACGGTGCTCGGCAGCGGCGCCACCCAGCAGGCCGGCGGCCCGCATGCCGAGGTGGTGGCCTTGCGCGCTGCCGCTGCAGCCGGGCAGGCCCTGCGCGGCGCCACTGCCTGGGTCACGCTGGAGCCCTGCGCGCACCACGGCCGCACACCGCCTTGCTGTGATGCGTTGATCGCCGCCGGCATCGCGCGCGTGGTGGTGGCCGTGGGCGACCCATTCGCCCAGGTCGATGGCGACGGCATCCGCCGCCTGCGCGCTGCCGGCGTCGAGGTGCTGCTCGTTGGCGAAGCCGACGCCGCCGACGCCGACCTCGCCGACGCAGCACGCGAGCTGAACATCGGCTTCTTCTCGCGCGTGCAGCGCCAGCGTCCTTGGCTGCGCATGAAGATCGCTGCGTCGCTCGACGGCCGCACCGCGCTGCACAACGGCGCCAGCCAGTGGATCACCGGCTCTGCGGCGCGTGCCGACGGCCATGCCTGGCGGCGCCGCGCCGGCGCTGTGCTGACGGGCATCGGCACCGTGCTGGAAGACGACCCGCGGCTGGACGTGCGGCTGGTGCCCACACAGTTGCAACCGCTGCGCGTGGTGGTCGATTCCCGGCTGCAGACGCCGCCCACGGCGCGCCTGCTGGCACCGCCCGGCGATGTGCTGGTGGTGGCCGCCGTGCCCGACGCCGCCCGCCAGGCAGCGCTGGCCGAACGCGGTGCCGACGTGCAACTGCTGCCCGGCGCCAACGGCAAGGTCGATCTGCCGGCACTGCTGGCGCTGCTGGCCGGCCGTGGCATCAACGAGCTGCATGTCGAGGCCGGCCACAAGCTCAATGCCTCTCTGTTGCAGGCCGGCCTGGTGGACGAACTGCTCGTCTATCTGGCGCCCAGGCTGCTCGGGCTGGGCCGCGAGATGGCCGCCTTCGGGCCGCTGGAGCGTCTGGCCGACGGGCTGGATTTCCGGTTTCTCGACGTGCAGCAGATCGGTGACGACCTGCGCCTGCGCGCCCGCCCGCCGGGCCGCGCGGCGTTCTGAACCGGCCGGCGCAGGGGCCACACCGGGCCTGGCGGCGACTGGCGGCGACACCCCGCCGCCTACAATCCGTCGATGCCGATTTCGCCCGTTCCCGAACTGGTTGCAGAGCTTGCCGCCGGCCGCATGGTGATCCTCGTCGATGAGGAAGACCGCGAGAACGAGGGCGACCTGGTGCTGGCGGCTGAACACGTCACGCCGGCCGCCATCAACTTCATGGCGCGCCATGCGCGCGGGCTGATTTGCCTGACGCTCACGCGCGAGCGCTGCGAGCGCTTGCAGTTGCCGCCGATGGCCGCCCGCAACGGCACCCGCCACGGCACCGCATTCACCGTCTCCATCGAGGCCGCCACCGGCGTCACCACCGGCATCTCGGCCGCCGACCGCGCGCGCACCGTGGCCGCCGCGGTGGCGCGCGACGCCACCGCGTCCGACCTGGTGCAGCCCGGCCACATCTTCCCGTTGCAGGCGCAGGACGGCGGCGTGCTGATGCGTGCCGGCCACACCGAAGCCGGCTGCGACCTGGCCGGCATGGCCGGGCTGATGCCCGCCGCGGTGATCTGCGAGGTGATGAAGGACGACGGCAGCATGGCGCGCCTGCCCGACCTCGAAATCTTCGCGCGCGAGCATGGCCTGAAGATCGGCACCATCGCCGACCTCATCGGCCACCGCAGCCGCAACGAGACGCTGATCCAGCAGGCCGGCAGCCGGCGCATCACCACACCGCAAGGCGAGTTCCAGTGCACCGCATTCCGTGACAAGAGCGGCGGCCTGCATCTGGCGCTCAGCCACGGCCGCTGGTCCGCGCAAGACGAAGTGCCGGTGCGCGTGCACGAGCCCTTCACGGTGTTCGACATGCTGGACAGCGGCGGCTGCGGCCACTCCTGGCCGCTGCCGCATGCGCTGGCCACGCTGCGCGAGCAGCCTTGCGGCGTGGCGGTGCTGCTGAACTGCAGCCACGACGTCGATGCGCTGCTGCCGCAGCTGCTGCCGCCCGCCGAGCGCCCGGCCCCGCCGCGCGCGCAACTGGACCTGCGCACCTACGGCGTGGGCGCGCAGATTCTGCGCGAGCTGGGTGTCACGCGCATGCGGCTGCTGGGCAGCCCGCGCCGCATGCCCAGCATGGCGGGCTATGGTCTCGAAGTCACCGGCTTCGTCGCGGCGCCACCGTCCGCCGCGGCTTGAGGGAGCACTCCATGCAGAACGCAGACCAGGGCATTGCCGGCGAGTTGATGGGCGAGGGGCTGCGCATCGGCATCGTGCGGGCGCGCTTCAACGACAGCATCACCGCCAAGCTGGCCGAAGCCTGCCTGGCCGAGCTGGACCGGCTGGAGGTGGAGCCCGACGACATCAAGCTCGTCACCGTGCCCGGCGCGCTGGAGGTGCCGCTGGCGCTGAAGGCGATGGCCGACAGCGGCGACTTCGATGCGCTCATCGCCCTCGGCTGCATCATCCGTGGCGAGACCTACCACTTCGAACTGGTGGCCAACGAAAGCGGCGCCGGCGTCAGCCGCGTCAGCCTGGACCACCCGATCCCGATCGCCAACGCCATCCTCACCGTCGAAAACGAAGCCCAGGCCTGGGCGCGCGCCCAGGACAAGGGCCGTGACGCCGCGCGCGTGGCCGTCGAGATGGCCAACCTGCTGGAAGATTTGTCGTGACTGAAACACCCCCGGCGGCGGCGAAGAAGCCGCTGCCCAAATCGGCCCGCCGCCGCTCGCGCGAGATCGCGCTGCAAGGCCTGTACGAATGGCTGGTCACGGGCGCCGATGCCGGCGTCATCGAAGCCCACATGCACGAGCAGGACGGCTTCGAGAAGTGCGACCGGCTGCACTTCGACGCGCTGCTGCACGGCGGCATCAGCGAAGCGGCCGCGCTCGACGCGGTGCTGGCCCGCCACGTGGACCGCAAGACGACGATGCTGTCGCCGGTGGAGCACGCGGTGCTGATGATCGGCGCCTACGAGCTGACGCACTGCCTGGACATCCCCTACCGCGTGGCCATCAACGAGGCGGTGGAGCTGGCCAAGAGCTTCGGCGGCACCGACGGCCACAAGTATGTGAACGGCGTGCTCGACAAGGCGGCAGGCGACCTGCGGCCGGTGGAAGTGGCCGCCCGGCGCGGCGCGCGGTCCGGCGCTTGACGGCATGAAGCTCGCACGGCGGCTCGACCACATCGAGCCCTTCTGGGTGATGGAGTTCGCCAAGACGGCCGAGCAGGTCGCCCGCAGCGCGGCCTGCGACCCCGCCCAGGGCGGCGAGCCGATGGTCTTCCTGAACATCGGCGAGCCCGACTTCACCGCGGCACCAGCGGTGCTGCGCGCTGCCGAGGCCTGCCTGCATGCCGGCCGCACGCAGTACACCCAGGCCACCGGCCTGCCTGCGCTGCGCGAGCGCATCGCGCGCTGGTACGGCACGCGCTTCGGCCTGGACATCGCGCCGGAGCGCATCGTCGTCACGGCCGGCGCGTCGGCCGCATTGCAGCTCGTCTGCATGGCGCTCTTCGAGCCCGGCGACGACGTGTTGATGCCCGACCCGTGCTACCCCTGCAACCGCCACTTCGTGGCTGCCACCGGCGCCACCGCGCGGCTGCTGACCGCCACGCCGGCAACGCGCTTCCAGCTCGACGCAGCGTCGGTCCGCGCGGCCTGGACGCCGGCCACCCGGGGTGTGCTGCTGGCCTCGCCGAGCAACCCCACAGGCACCTCCATCGCGCCGGCCGAGATGCACGCGATTGCAGAGACGGTGCGCGCACGCGGCGGCGTCACCATCGTCGATGAGATCTACCTCGGACTGAGCTACGAGGAAGAATTCGGCCACAGCGCGCTGGCGCTGGGCGACGGGCTGGGTGAGGGCATCCTGTCGATCAACAGCTTTTCGAAGTACTTCTGCATGACGGGCTGGCGGCTGGGCTGGATGGTGCTGCCGCCGGCTCTGGTGGCGCCCGTCGAGCGGCTGGCGCAGAACCTCTACATCTGCCCGTCTGCGCTGGCGCAGCAGGCGGCCCTTGCCTGCTTCGAGCCGGAATCCATCACCGAGTACGAGCGCCGCCGCGCCGAGTTCCGCCGTCGGCGCGACTACATCGTGCCGGCGCTCGAACGCATCGGCCTGCCGGTGCCGGTGGCGCCGGACGGCGCCTTCTATGCGTGGGCCGACTGCTCGCGCTTCAACGCCAGCAGTTGGGACTTCTGCATGCAGATGACGCAGCGCGCGCATGTGGCGCTGACACCCGGGCGCGACTTCGGCCCCGCCGCGGCAGACCGCCATCTGCGCCTGAGCTTTGCCAGCTCGATGCAGCAACTGCAGGCCGCCGTGGCCCGGCTGGAACGCGAAACGGCCAGACTGTGAAGCAGTGTCCGCAGACCGGCGGCGCTGCGTGACAAGCCGTTAAACGGCGGGCCAAAGCCGCGCTTTTCAGCGGCTGTGCCGCAGGGGCCGCCCGTAAGCTGCACCGCTGTGGGATACAACCTTTTTCAGCGCCTGGGCCACGCCAACGAGCCCGACCACCCGGAGTTCGCGGCCACCGAGTTATCGGTGCCCGCGCCGGACTCCGACCTGCCCGATCTGCCCGGCCCGCACGGCCAGCGCGACCCGGCCCGTGCTCCCGGGGGCCCGCCCTCGCTGCCCGTCACCGACGCGGCCAGTGGCGCAGGGGCGCCCACGCTGCAGCACATCGGCCGCTATGCGCTCAAGCGCCAGCTCGGCCAGGGCGGCCTGGGCACCGTCTATGAAGCCTGGGACCCGCTGCTCTCGCGCACGGTGGCGGTGAAGACGCTGCAGTTCGACATCGACACGCCGGCCCGCGTCAGCCTGGACGGGCTGTTCCTCAACGAGGCGCGCGCCGCCGCCGGGCTGAACCACCCGGGCATCGTGACCATCTTCGACGCCGGCCTGTCGGCGCACGGTGTCTATATCGCGATGGAGCGGCTGCGCGGGCGCGACCTGCGCCAGGCGCTTGCCCACGGCTGGCAGCCCGACCCGGCCGCAGCGGCGCTGCTGGTGCGGCGCGTGGCCGACGCGCTGGCCTATGCCCATGCGCGCGGCGTCGTGCACTGCGACGTGAAGCCGGCCAACATCTTCATCACCCGGCGCGACAAGCCCAAGCTGCTGGACTTCGGCATTGCGCGCGTGGCGCACCGCGCCGCGCTGCCCGCGCTGGACGGCATGGTGGCCGGCTCGCCGCACTACCTGGCGCCGGAACAGATCGAGAACGGCAGCGCCGACGCGCGCACCGACGTCTATGCGCTGGGCGTCGTGCTGCATGAGCTGCTGAGCGGGCGCAAGGCCTTCGAAGGCCGCTCGCTGGCCGAGATCACCCAGGCCGTGCTGGCAGGCGCCGCGGGCACGGCGCAGGCGCTGCGGCCGGAGGTGCCAGCGGCGCTGTCGGCCATTGCCGCCAGGGCGATGGCGCGCGCGCCGGCAGAGCGCCACGCCAGCGCAGGCGAGCTGGCGCTGGACCTGCGCCGCTGGGCCGACGCAGAAGGCAGCAGCGACACCGCCGACGACAGCGACGACGATGCCGCCACCGCGCGCGAAGGCCGCTACCCGGCATGGGCCGTGATGGCCTGCGTGGTCTGCAGCCTGCTGGTGGCGTCGGCAGCAGCGCTGTGGCTGGCCGGGCCGCGGCAGCGTGCCGAGGGGGTGCAGAAAGCGCAGACAGGGCGGACAGCGCAGACGGCTCCGGCCGCCACACTGGCCCTCGCGGCGCAGAGCGCCGCGCCACCACCGGCGGCGCCTGCCGCGCCAGCGGCAATCCTCCCGTTGGAAACGCAGGTGCCCACCTTGGCAATGCCAGCAGAAGCAGAAGCTGCTCCCGCCGGGCCGGCCGTGCGTGCCGAGCCGGCCCCGCCCAAGGCAGCGCCGCGCGCACGTGCGGCGGCAGCCGCGAAGCGCGACGCCGCCGTGGCAGCGCCGCCGGCCGCCGCTGCTGCGCCGGCCACCGGCAGCGTGCAGTTCGCGATCAGCCCCTGGGGCGCCGTGGAGGTGGACGGCAGCGCCGTCGGCACCACGCCGCCGCTGACGCGGCTGGACCTGAGCGAGGGCCAGCACACCATCACCGTGCGCAACGACGACGCTGCGCCCTACACCACCACCGTCCAGGTGAGCGCCGACAAGCCCGTGGCGGTGCGCCACCGGTTCGGCCCATGACCTGGCCCATGACGCCGCACACCACCCGGCTTCTGGCGCGCCCCACGCCGCTGCTGTGCGCAGCAGCCCTGGCCGCAGGCTGCGCCACGCCGCCGCCAGCGGCCACGCCCGCCTCCGGCCTGGCCGAGCTGCTGGAGCGCCCCGCCGAGCGCGCGCTGGTCGAAGGCATCCGCGCCTATGACGACGGCGGCTACGCGCAGGCGGAAATCGCGCTGCGCCGCGCCTTGCAGGACGGCCTGCCGAGCGGGCGCGACCAGGCCACGGCGCACAAGCTGCTGGCCTTCATCACCTGCACCAGCCAGCGCGTGGCCGACTGCGAGGCCGCCTTCCGCGCCGCGCGTGCTGCCGACCCCAGCTTCCTGCTCAGCCGTGCCGAAGCCGGCCACCCGGTGTGGGGGCCGGTGGCGCGCCGCGTGCTGCCCTGAGCAGGCGCTGAAGGGCCAGGCCCGTCGCGCATAATTCGCGCGCCGATGAGCCCAGCCCAGCCGTTCAGCCACCGCCTGCGTGTCTATTGGGAAGACACCGACGCCGGTGGCGTGGTGTTCTATGCCAACTACCTGAAGTTCTTCGAGCGCGCGCGCACCGAGTGGCTGCGCTCCTTCGGCTTCGGCCAGCAGGCGCTGCGCGACGAGACCGGCGCCATCTTCATCGTCGCCAGCACCAGCGTGCACTACCGCCGCCCGGCGCGGCTGGACGATGCCATCGACGTCACGGTGGCCGTGCGCGAATCCGGCCGCGCGTCGATGCTGATCGCGCAACAGGCCTGGCGCGGCGACGAGCTGCTCGCCGAAGGCGAGATCCGCATCGGCTGTGTCGATGCGGGAACCTTCCGCCCGACGCGCATTCCCATCCCGATTCTCGAACGGCTGCCATGAACCAGGACCTTTCCATCATCAGCCTCGTGCTGCAGGCCAGCGGTGTGGTGCAGGTCGTGATGGCCGGGCTGGCGCTGGTGTCGCTGGCGAGCTGGGCGGTGATCTTCGGCAAGCTCTTCGGGCTGCGCCGCGTGCGCAGCCACAACGACGAGTTCGAGCGCGAGTTCTGGTCCGGCCGCAGCCTGACCGAGATGAACCAGGCGGTGGCCAACAAGACCGATTCGGCGCCGCTGGAGCGCATCTTCGCCAGCGGCATGCGCGAGTTCCTGAAGCTGCGCGAGAAGCGGCTGGACGCCGTGGTGCAGCTCGACGGCGCCCGCCGCGCGATGCGTGCCAGCTACCAGCGCGAGCTGGACGTGATCGAGAGCAACCTGAGCTTCCTGGCCTCGGTGGGCTCGGTGTCGCCCTATGTCGGCCTGTTCGGCACCGTGTGGGGCATCATGCATGCGTTCGTGGGGCTGTCCAATCTGCAGCAGGTGACGCTGGCCACCGTGGCGCCGGGCATCGCCGAGGCGCTGGTTGCCACCGCCATCGGCCTCTTCGCCGCCATTCCGGCGGTGGTGGCCTACAACCGCTTCGCACGCGACATCGACCGCATCGCGATCCAGTTGGAAAGCTTCATCGAGGAGTTCTCCAACATCCTGCAACGCAACGCCAGCGCGCCCGCCGCGGCTGCAACAGCGGCCACACCGGCCAGGCCCTGACGCGCGATGGCCACGCTGATGACGCGCGGCGGCGGCCGCAGGCGGCGTTCGATGAACGAGATCAACATGGTCCCGTTCATCGACGTCATGCTGGTGCTGCTGATCATCTTCATGGTGACGGCGCCGCTCATCACCACCGGCTTGGTGGACCTGCCGTCGGTCGGCAAGTCGCAGCAGCGGCCGGGCAGCGTGATCGAGATCGTGGTGGGCACCGACGAGAAGCTGCGCCTGCGTGTGCTCGACGGCAGCAGCGCGCCCGAGCCGGAATCCGTGGGCATCAACACGCTGGCCGCGCGGGTGCGCGAGGCGCAGCGCGGCAACCCGGACATGCCTGTCGTGATCAGCGCCGACCGCAGCGTGAAGTACGAGAGCGTGGTGCGCGTGATGGACACGCTGCAGCGCGCGGGCGTCAAGCGCGTCGGCCTGTCGGTCAAGCAGGGAAGTTAGAGCGCCGTGCAGCACGACGCGCTGCTGCCACGCCCGCCCGGCGGCCTGGCCCCTGGCGTGGCCTTGTCGCTGCTGGTGCACGCCGGCCTGCTGGTGGCGCTGACGCTGGCGGTGGACTGGCACATGAAGGCGCCAGAGACCGCCAGCGCCGAGCTGTGGTCGGCCCTGCCGCAGGTAGCCGCGCCGCCGACAGCGCTGCCTGCGCCCACGCCCGCGCCTGCACCCACGCCCACGCCCGCGCCTGCCCCACCGCCGGCCCCCGCGCCGTTGCCGAAGCAGGCGGCGCCGCCCGAGCCCGACATCGCCATCCAGCGCGCCGAGCGGCGCAAGGCGCTGGAGCGCGAGCAGAAGGCGGCCGACACCGACAAGGCGGAGAAGGCGCGGCTGGACGAGAAAAAGCGTGCAGCCGAAACGCAAAAGGCGAAGGAAGCCAAGGAGGCCCAGGCAGCCGAGGAAGCGCGGCTCGCCAAGTCACGCGACGAGCAGTTGAAGCGGCTCTTCGGCTCGCTGCCGGCCAGCGGCGCGTCCAACGGCAGCGCCAGCCAGGACAGTGCGCCGTCGCAGGCCTACGCAGGGCGGCTGCGCAAGGCCATCCGCGACAACGTGCGCTTTGCGGCCGACACGCTGTCCGGCAACCCGACGGCCGAGGTCGAGGTGCGCGCCACGCCGGGCGGCACCATTTTGTCGCGCACCTTGCGCAAGAGCAGCGGCGTGAAGGAGTGGGACGAAGCGGTGCTGCGCGCCATCGACCGCACCGCCACGCTGCCGCAGCCGCGCCCCGGTGAAGGGCGCATCCCGGAAACGCTGCTGCTGGAGATGCGGCCCAAGGAGTGAGCCGGCCGCACACGGGTCCGCGTGCCGGCGGGCCGCGCAGCTTGTCTAGACAAGCCGCCTTGCGATCACTGCGTCCAGCGACCAGCGGCCCGGCCCCCACAGCAGCAGCCCCACCAGCAGGCTGCCCCAGAACTGGTGCTGCTGAAGCGCCGCAGGGGCGATCTCGGCCAGGCTGAGCACCGCCACCACGTTGACGACCGACAGCCCGGCCGCCGCAAAGCGCCCGGCCAGGCCCAGCACCAGCAGCACCGGCAGGCCCAGCTCGCCGGCCGTGCCCAGCACGGCCGCCAGCTCCGGCGGCAGCAGCGGCACATGGTATTCGTCCTGGAACAGCGCCAGCGTGGTGTCCCAGTCGCGCAGCTTGGTCAGGCCGGACCGGAAGAAGGCCTGCGCGACGTAGAGCCGCGCCGCCAGTTGGGCCAGCGGCTGCAACGCCTCCAGCCCGGACAGCAAGCGGCGCAGATGGGGCACGAAGGCAAGGGCAACGGTGTTCATCACGGTTCCAGCGTCACGGCTGCCAGCAGCGCGCCTTGCAGCGCGGCCAGCAGCCAGGGTTCGAAGGCAAAGGCCGGGCCGGCGGCGTCCAGCGCGCGGGCAAGCGGCTGCCCGGCCAGCAGTGCCGCATGAAAGGCCGCGCTGTCGGCTGGCAGCGCTTGAACGGCGGCCTTCCAGCCGTCGCGCAGCACCAGCGCGTCTTCGCCGGTGCCGGCGGCAAAAGCGGCGCGCACGCCGGCGAAGCGGTCTGCCGCCTGGCTGCGGTGCGCGTGCCAGATGCTGGCAACGGGGTGCGCCGAGCGGACCAGCGCGGTGCCGGGTTGCAGCCGCAGCCATAGCAGCGCGGGGTCGTGCGTGGCGAGCAGCTCCAGCCCCTGCGGCGGCAGTGCGTCGGGCGCACGTTCTGCGCCATGCACGGCCCATTCCAGCCGGGCCACGTCGGGCAGGTAGGGCTCGCCGGCGAGCTGTTGGTCGTCAGCCAAAAAGGCCGGCAGCGCTGCGCCCCATTCGGCGATGTCGCCCTGCACCGGCGGCTGCGCATGCCAGAAGACACGCGCCATCGTGGCGAAGGACTCTGCGCCCAGCAGCGCTTGCAGCGTGGGAAAGGCGGCCTCCAGCGCACGCCCGGCCAGCGCCGCAGCGTTGGCCTGGTAGGCCTGGATGCCGCGCGTGGTGTGGGCGCCGTCGCGCAGCCAGCCTGCCACCACGGCAGGCGGCGCGTCGCGCCACAGCGCGCGCAGCAGCATCTGCTGGCGCAGCGCTTCGCGGGCCGGGCCGGCCGCCGTCATGACAGCACCGCTTCGGCCAGTGCTGCTTCGTGCAGCAGCACGTCCAGCGGCGGCAGCGCGGTGTCCCACTCCACCAGCGTCGGCCGTGGCCCGAGCCGCGCGATGGCATGGCGGTACACCTGCCACACCGGCGCGCGCACGCGGCTGCCGTGGTCGTCGATGACCATCGCGCCGCTGTCGTCGTAGCCGGCGAGGTGGATTTCGCCGACGCTGGCCGGCGTGATCGCATCGACCCAGGCATTGGCCTTGACGACAGCAGCAGACTCGCCGACACCCTCGTTCAGCGCGTTGACGACCAGGTTGTTGACGTCGAGCAGCAGCGCGCAGCCGCTGCGTGCCACCAGCGCGTTGAAGAACGCGGGCTCGGCCATGCTGTCGTCTGCCCAGTGCAGATAGGCCGACAGGTTTTCGACCAGCAGCGGGCGCTTCAGGCGCTCCTGCACGCGCTGCACGTTGGCCACCATGATGTCCAGCGCGGCCTCGGTGAAGGCGATGGGCAGCAGGTCGCTGCCGTGCACCACGGGCCGGCCCTGCCGGCGCGGTGCGCGCGCAAAGCAGGCGTGGTCGCTCACGCGCACCGGCTCGATGCGCTGCACCAGCCGCGCCAGCCGCTCAAGGTGCGCGTCATCCAGCCCGACTGCAGAGCCGAGCGACAGCCCCACGCCATGCAGGCTGACAGCGTGGCGCTGGCGCACCGCCTGCAAGACCTGCAGCGCAGCGCCGCCGTCGGCAAAGAAGTTCTCGGAATGCACCTCGACGAAGGCCAGCGCCGGGGCGCTGTCGGCGAAGGCCGCGTAGTGCGGCTGGCGCAGCCCGATGCCGGTGTGCATGGTGTGGGCGGTGGCTGTTCTGCGGTGGGCTGCGGCGGCCGGCCTTACTTCTTCATCGCCATCTTGGCTTCGGCTTCGGTCTTGCCGTTCATGTCCTTGCAGGTGCCCTTGGCGACGTACTTCCATTCGTCGGCACCGGCATCGGTCTTGGACTGGCCGGCGCAGGAGTGGCTGCCCGACAGGTTGGCACAGTCGTTCTGGCCGGCCTTTGCGATGCCGAAGCACTTTTCCTTGCCCTTGTCCTGCGCCGCCACCTGGCCGACGAGGCCGAGGGCAAGCGCAGAAGCGAGGGCGGACGAGACGATGAGGCGCTGGTTCATGGAGATTCCTTGTGGAGTTGCAGACTGCCGGGGCGCGACAAGCGGCCGGACGACGTGCTAGTCGCCCGCCCTGCACAGTCCTTACACTGCGGCCCGTGATTCATTTTCCGGCGAATCGATGACCGACTTCGCGCGCCAGGTCCAAGACCTGCGGCCGCAATTGATGCGCTTTGCACGCAGCCAGCTCCGCAACGACGCCTGGGCCGAAGACGCGGTGTCCGACACCCTGCTCGCGGCGCTGGAAAAGCCGCTGTCCTTCACCGGCCAGTCGCAGCTCAAGACCTGGCTGGTGGGCATCCTCAAGCACAAGGTGGTGGACCAGTTGCGCCGCCACACGCGCGAGGCCAGCCTGATGAGCGACGACGACGAGCAGGACATGGACGCGCTGCTGTTCGCCGCCGACGGCCACTGGCGCGAGGCGCCGAAGGACTGGGGCGACCCCGAGCACGCGCTGCGCGAACGCCAGTTCTTCGACGTGCTGGAGCTGTGCGTGCAGCACCTGCCTGGCGTGCAGGGCCGCGTCTTCATGATGCGCGAGTGGCTCGAACTCGACACCGGCGAGATCTGTAAGGAACTGGCCATCACGCCGACCAATCTGTGGGTGCTGCTGCACCGAGCCCGGCTGCGCCTGCGCGACTGCCTTCAGCGAAGCTGGTTCGACGGCCGGGCAGCGGCCGAACCGGCGACGCCATGAAACTCGATCTCCGTTGCAAAGACCTCACGCGGCTGGTGCTGGAGGGCGAAGACCGCCCGCTTGCATTGAGCGAGCGCGTCGCGATCCGGCTGCACCTCACCATCTGCCGCTACTGCCCGCCATTCGTGCGGCAGGTGCGCTTCATGCGCGCGGCGGTGGGGCGCTGGAAGGGCTACGCCGAGGACCAAGGGCCGCCGCCTGGCGCTTGAGGGCTGACGGCTGACGTCTGACGGCTGACGTCTGACGTCTGACGCGAGCCCGGCCAAGCGCTTGCCTGATTGTTTGCGGTGCCGCGGCGGGATCGGGCGTTGCAAGTGCTGCCGGGGTGCGTGCCTGCCTGCCCAGTCAACAGCCCGCCATTTGTGGCAAGCTTGCGTGCAGAAGATTGCAGATCGCATGGCAACGCCAGTAGAAGTCCTCGAAGCCGAGTTGCTGCGTCTGCCGAAGGCCGACCGCATCCGCCTGCTCGACCGGGTCGTCGCCAGCCTGGATGCAGACGCGGCACGCGACGCGGCATGGGACGCCCTGGCAGCGCAGAGGGACGCAGAAGCTCGACAAGACCCCTCAGTGCTGCTTGATCTGGACGACGTTCTTGCAAAGTTGCGCGCGGCAGTTCGGTGAAGCGGTCCATCCACCGGTTTGCCTCGGAGGATCTGGCGGATGCCGTTCGGTTCTACCAGCGCGAAGCCGGGTCGGGGTTGCCAGACGCTTCCCCGATGAATTCGAGCGGGTCGCGAAGCTGCTTGAGAAGCATCCAGGCATTGGAACACCGACGGCGGATGGTCGTCGGGTCCACCCACCAACGCTCAAACGCCCAGCCACAGTTCCACTGCGAAGCCGCGCTCCACGGCCGGCAGCGCCAGGCCGCCGCCATGCGCTCTGGCCACCAGGTCGGCCAGCCGCAGGCCCAGGCCCAGCGGGCCTTCGTCGTCCTGCCGCTGCAGCGCGGCCAGCAAGGCCTCGCGCAGGCCGGGCGGTGCGCCGCTGCCGTCGTCGGTCAGCCGCAGGCGCTGGCCGTCGGCAGCGTGGGTGACGAGCACCTGCAACTGGCGCGCGCCATGGCGCTGCGCGTTGTCCAGCAGGTTCAGCAGCACGGCGGACAAGAGGTCGGCGTCGGCGTCGATGGGCGCGGCCTGTTGCACCTGCACCGCAAGCCCATCGACCGGCATGCGCCCCAGCAGCGCGGCCAGGTCGAGCTGCTGGCGCTGCGGCTCGGCGCCGCTGCGGAACAGCGCCAGCAACGCGGTGACGACGCGGCTCAGCCGCGCCGCGGCAGAGCGCACGCGCAGCAGCCGCGGCTGCAAGGCCGGCGGGCTGTCGCGCAGCGCCACCGCGAGCTGGGCGTCGATGCCGGCCAGCGGCGTGCGCAGCGCATGCGCTGCATGCGCAGTGAATGCGCGCTCGCTGGCCACCCGCTGTGCCAGCCGGTGGCCCAGCGCGCCGATGGCGTCGTGGATGGCCACCAGCTCGGCGCGCCGCGGCTGGAACAGCGCGGCGCCCGTCTCCAGCGGCTCATAGTGGGCCAGCGCCAGCGACAGCTCGGTCAGCGGCGCCAGTTCCCGGCGCACCTGGGTGCGCAGCCACACGGCGGTCAGCAGCCCCACCAGCAAGGCCGCGGCCACCGCGCTGAGGCTCAGCTCCAGCAGCGCATCGCGGCGCTCGCGGCGGGTCTGCGCCACGTACAGCACGCGGTCGCTGCCGGCCACTGGCACGCCATAGACGCGCCAGCCGGCAGCGTCTGCATAGCCGATGGCAAGGCCCGGCACCCAGGGTGCGGACGGCGCCGCGGCAGAGCGCAGCAGCACGCGCGGCCCGGGCACCACGATCTGCCAGGCGAAGCGGTCGTCGTCGTCGGCCGCGTCGGGCAGCACGCTGCTGGCGTGCCGGTCCAGCGCATCGGCGCTGAGCGCCAGCACGTCGGTCAGCACCACCGACGACTCACGCAAGGTGTCGTCCAGCAACTCGTCCACCTCGCCCTGCACCGCCAGCCAGACCACCGCCGACACCACCAGCCCCCAGGCCAGCGCCAGCCCGAGCAGCGCACGCGAGAGCCGGCGGCGGATGGACGGCGGCGTCAACGGCGGGCCTCGCCTGGGCCGGCTGCGCCAGCCACGTCAGCGGGTTCGCCGATGCGGTAGCCCAGGCCGCGCACGGTGTCGATCACCGCACGGCCCAGCTTGCGTCGCAGGCTGCTGACGTGCACCTCCAGGCTGTTGCTGGACACCTCGGCATCGGCGCCCAGCACCAGCCGGTCGAGATCGGTCTTGGCCACCGTGCGGCCGCGGCGCAGGGCCAGCGCTTCGAGCAGAGACCACTCGCGCGCCGTCAGCTCGACCCGGGCGCCGCCGACGTAGGCGGCGCGCGCGTCCAGGTCGGCCTCGGCCTGGCCGATGCGCAGCCGCGGCGTGGCGGCGCCGGCCACGCGGCGGCGCAGCGCGCGCATCCGGGCCACCAGTTCCTCGGGCGCGAAGGGCTTGACCAGGTAGTCGTCGGCGCCGCTGTCCAGCCCGTGGATGCGGTCGGCCAGCAGGTCGCGGGCGGTCAGCACGATGGCCGGCGTGGCGTCGCCGCTGCGGCGCAGGCGGCGCAGCCAGTCCAGGCCCGAGCCGTCCGGCAATTGCCAGTCCACCAGCAGCAGGTCGAAGGGCTCGCCCTGCCAGGCGCCGGCTTCGCGCAGCGTCGCCGCCCATTCGACGCGGTGGTCTTCGCCGCGCAGGTAGTCGCGCAGCCCGCCACCGAGCAGGGCGTCGTCTTCGAGCAGCAACAGGCGCATCGGCCGGCACGGTACCACTGCGGCCGGCGCAGCTTCAGTCTGGCTTCAGTTGGCATCGGCCCACTCGGTGGATGCACAAGCACACGCCACACGCGCAGCACGCACCGCCCGTCCTGCTGCCCACGGCGGCACCCACGCAGCTCAGCGTCGCCCGGCGCGACGCCCTCGTGGTGGCTGTCGGCCTGCTGGCGCTGCTGCTGTGGGACGCCTCGGGCCTGGACATGGCCGCCGTGCGGCTGTACGGCAATGAAAGCGGCTTCGGGCTGCGCGACCATTGGCTCACGCGCGGCCTGCTGCACGAAGGCGGGCGGCTGCTGGCCTTCGTGGGGCTGCTGCTGCTGGTGGTCAACCTCTACCGGCCGCTGTGGCGCGGGCCGACGCTGCGTGAGCGCGTCTGGTGGCTGGGCGTCACGCTGGCCTGCCTGGCCATCCCGCCGCTTCTCAAGCAGGCCAGCCTGAGCAGTTGCCCCTGGTCACTGGCGGAATTCGGCGGCGTGGCGCGGCATGTCTCGCACTGGCGCTTCGGCGTGGCCGACGGCGGCCCCGGCGGCTGCTTCCCGTCGGGCCACGCCACCGCGGCAGCCGGCTTTCTGGGCGGCTGGTTCGTGCTGCGCCGGCACCAGCCGGCGGCGGCGCGTGGCTGGCTGGTGGCCTTGCTCGCGCTGACGCTGCTCTACGGCTGGGCGCAGATGGCGCGCGGCGCGCACTACCCCAGCCACACCCTCTGGTCGGCCTGGCTGTGCTGGGCCTTTGCCTGGGCGATGCAGACCTTCAGCCGCCCTTGAAGCGGCCGCCGCGCGTCGCGCAAAATCCCGGCGTGCCGAAATTCCCCGCCCGCGCCGGTGCCCGTGCCCCGGCCCCGACCCGCTTCACGCTGACGGCCAGCGTCGAGCTGGCGCTGCTGGCCACCAGCCTGTTCTGGGCCGTGGCCGTGAACCGTTTGTTCATCGCCCGCGCATTGCAGGGCAGCGCCGACGGCACCCTGGCCAAGGCCGGCTTCGTGCTGGCGCTGGGCACGGCGCTGGTGGCGCTGCACTTCCTGCTGCTGGCGCCGCTGGCCACGCGCTGGACGCTGAAGCCGCTGCTCGCGCTGCTGCTCACCGGCACCGCCTTCGCCAGCTTCTTCATGACGCATTTCGGCGTCTATCTCGACCCGTCGATGCTGCGCAACACGCTGCGCACCGACCTGCACGAGGCGCGCGAGCTGTTCAGCCCGGCGATGCTGCCGCACCTGCTGCTGTATGCCGTGCTGCCGCTGCTGCTGCTGTGGCGGCTGCGCATCGTGCCGCGGCGAAGTGTCGCCAGGGCGCTGCTGGTGCGGCTGGGCTGCATGCTGCTGGCCGCCGTGGCGCTGGTGGCTGCGGTGCTGGCCATCTACCAGCCGCTGGCGTCGCTGATGCGCAACCAGCGCGAGCTGCGCTACCTGGTCACGCCGGCCAACTACATCTGGTCGCTGGCGTCGGTGGCCGGGCTGGACGCGCGCAGTGCAAGCGGCCCCAAGGTCGCCATCGGCCTGGACGCCAGGCCCGGTCCGCTGTGGGCCACGCGCAGCAAGCCCACCGTGCTGGTGCTGGTGGTGGGCGAGACGGCGCGCGCCGCCAACTGGGGGCTCAACGGCTATGCGCGCCAGACGACGCCAGAGCTGGCCGCGCTGCCGGTGCTGAACTTCCGCGACGTCGCCAGTTGCGGCACCAACACCGAGACATCGCTGCCCTGCATGTTCGCGCCGGTGGGCAGGCGCGACTACGATGAACGGCGCATCCGCGGCAGCGAAGGGCTGCTGCAGATCGTGCAGCGTGCCGGCGTGGGCGTGCGCTGGCGCGACAACCAGTCGGGCTGCAAAGGCGTCTGCGACGGCGTGCCCAGCGAGGCGGTGATCGACCTCGCGCCGCCCGGCCTTTGCGCCGAAGGCCGCTGCCTGGACGAAGGCCTGCTGCACGGGCTGGACGGCTGGCTGCAACAAGCGCGCGGCACCCAGTTGCTGGTGCTGCACCAGTTGGGCAACCACGGCCCGGCCTACTTCCGGCGCTACCCGCCGGCCTTCGCGCGCTTCCTGCCGGCTTGCGAGAACGACGACCTGCGGCGCTGCAGCCAGCAGGAGATCATCAACGCCTACGACAACGCGCTGCTCTACACAGACCATCTGCTGGCCCGACTCATCGGCCGCCTTCAGGCCCATGCCGCCACGGTGGACAGCGGGCTGCTCTATGTCTCCGACCATGGCGAATCGCTGGGCGAGAACAACATCTATCTGCACGGCCTGCCCTACCCCATTGCGCCCGACGTGCAGAAGCGGGTGCCGATGGTGATGTGGCTGTCCGACGGCTTGCGTGCCGCTGCCGGGCTGGACGCCGCCTGCCTCGCGCGGCGCAGCCTCCAGCCCGCCAGCCACGACCACCTCTTCCACACGCTGCTGGGTTTGCTGGACGTGCGCACCAGCCTCTATGCGCCCGATCTGGACCTGGCGCTGGGCTGCCGCAAGCCGCCGCCATGAGCCGGAGGCTCGCCCGGTGAGCCCGGCGCGCGCCGACCTGCTGGTCACGGCGCTGGGGCTGCTGTTGCTGCTGGCCTGGGACGCCAGCGGGCTGGACATCGCCGCCGCGCGCCTGTACGGCAATGCGCAGGGCTTCGCGTGGCGCGAGCACTGGCTGACCGGCGGCCTGCTGTACAGCGGCGGGCGCTGGCTGGCCATCGCGCTGGCCTGTGCGCTGCTGCTCAACGTGCGCTGGCCCTGGTTCAGCGGCCTGACGCGCAGCGAGCGCCTGCGCTGGCTGCTGGTCACGCTGGGCTGCGGGCTGCTGGTACCGCTGCTGAAGAACGTGAGCCAGACCAGTTGCCCCTGGGACCTGGCCGAATTCGGCGGCGCCGCGCAGGCGCACCATGTGTCGCACTGGGATTTCAGCGCGCAAGACGGCGGCGACGGCCACTGCTTTCCTTCGGGCCATGCGGCAGTGGGCGCCGCCTTCTTCAGCGGCTGGTTCGCGCTGCGCCAGCGGCACCGGCGCGCAGCCCGCTGGTGGCTGGCCGCTGCCTGCGCCGGCACGCTGCTGATGGGCTGGTCGCAGTTGGCGCGCGGCGCGCACTACCCCAGCCACACCTTCTGGACGGCCTGGCTGTGCTGGACGCTCAGCCTGCTGGCGATGCGATGGCCGCGATGGCCGCGATGGCCGACCCCGCCGACCCCGCCGACACGTCAGCGCGCCGCACCGTAGCCGCCGCCGCCCGGCGTCTCGATCACGAACACGTCGCCCGGCGCCATCTCGGCCGAGCCGATGTGGCCCAGCGTCTCCTGCCGGCCATCGGCGCGCTCGATGCGGTTGATGCCCAATGCGCCGGCCGCGCCGCCGGCCATGCCGAAGGCAGGCACCACGCGGCCGTTGCTCAGGATGGACGCCGTCATCGGCTCCAGAAAGCGCACCCGCCGCACGCCACCGTCGCCGCCGCGCCAGCCGCCCGGGCCGCCGTCGCCGCCCGAGCCGGCGCGGATCTCGTAGCTGTCCAGCCGCACCGGGAAGCGGAACTCCAGCACCTCGGGGTCTGTCAGGCGCGAGTTGGTCATGTGGGTCTGCACGACGCTGGTGCCGTCGAAGCCCCCGACCACGCGGCCAGCATCGTCTTTCCATGCACCGGCGCCGGAGCCGCCGCTGATCGTCTCGTAGTACTGGTGGGCCGCGTTGCCGAAGGTGAAGTTGTTCATCGTGCACTGGCTGGCGGCCATCACGCCCAGCGCGCCGTAGAGCGCGTTGGTCACGCAGGTGGACGTCTCCACGTTGCCGGCCACCACCGCGGCCGGCGGGCGCGGGTTCAGCATGCAGCCTTCGGGCACGATGACGTGCAGCGGCTTCAGGCAGCCGGCGTTGAGCGGAATGTCGTCATCGACCAGCGTGCGGAAGACATACAGCACGGCCGCCATCGTCACCGCCTTCGGCGCGTTGAAGTTGTTGGGCAGTTGCGCGCTGGTGCCGCTGAAGTCGATGGTGGCCTCGCGCGCGGCGGCATCCACCGTCACCTGCACGGCGATCTGCGCGCCGTTGTCCAGCGCCAGCGTGAAGGCGCCGTCTTTCAGCGCGGTGATCACGCGGCGCACCGATTCCTCGGCGTTGTCCTGCACATGGCGCATGTAGGCGGCCACCGTCTCGCGGCCGAACTGCGCCACCATCGCGCGCAGTTCCTGCACGCCTTTCTCGTTGGCCGCAATCTGCGCACGCAGGTCGGCAATGGTCTGCTGCGGGTTGCGTGCCGGCCACGTGCCGCTGCGCAGTTGCGCGTTCAGTTCGGCCTCGCGCAGCATGCCGCCGCGCACCAGCAGGAAGTTGTCGAACAGCACGCCTTCTTCGGCGATGGTCTTGCTGAACGGCGGCATCGAGCCCGGCGTGCTGCCGCCGATGTCGGCATGGTGGCCGCGGCTGGCGACGTAGAACACGGGGTCGGCGTCGCCTGCTTCCAGCCAGACGGGGGTTACGACGGTCACATCCGGCAGATGCGTGCCGCCGTGGTAGGGGTCGTTCAGCACATAGACGTCGCCTTCCAGCATGGCCGGGTTGCGCTCGATCACGGTCTTGATCGACTCGCTCATCGAGCCCAGGTGCACCGGCATGTGCGGCGCGTTGGCGATCAACTGGCCGTCCGCGTCGAACAGTGCGCAGGAGAAGTCGAGCCGCTCCTTGATGTTCACCGAGTAGGCGGTGTTCTGCAACCGCAGCCCCATCTGCTCGGCGATGTTCATGAACAGGTTGTTGAACACCTCCAGCATCACCGGGTCGGCCTCGGTGCCGATGGCGTGCTGCGTGGCGCGCGGCAGCACGCGCAGCAGCTCGATGGGGCCGGCGGCGGTGAGGGTGGCGCGCCAGCCGGGCTCGACCACCGTGGTGGCGTTCTTCTCGGCGATGATGGCCGGGCCGTCGATGGCCGCGCCGGCGCGCAGCGATTCGCGCACGTAGAGGCCGGCGTCCTGCCAGCGGTCTGCGTACATGCGCACCTGCGCGTCGGCTGCTGGCATGTGCGCAGCCGGCTCGGCGCCGCCGGCCGGCGCGTCGAAGCGCTCACCGGCGCCCACCGCCTCGACCGACACCGCCTCGATGACCAAACCGCGGCCCGGCATCAAGAAGGCGAAGCGCTGGCGGTAGCCGGCCTCGAAGGCCTGCGTCAGCGTGGCGATGCTGGTGCCGAACGGCAGCAGCAGCGCGGTGTCGGTGCCCTCGTAGCGCAGATGCAGGTTGCGCCGCAGTTCCACCGCGCTGCGCGCCACGCCCTGGCTGGCGACCTCGCTGACTGCTGCCTCGCCCAGCGCGCCGAGCTGAAGTTCCGCGGCCACCAGGCCGGCGGCGTCGAGCGGCAGTTCGACCGATGCTTCGCGCATCGCGATCTGGTCGGCCAGGCCCATGCCGTAGGCGCTGAGCACGCCCGCCAGCGGGTGCACGAAGACGCGCGTCATCGCCAGCGCATCGGCCACCAGACAGGCGTGTTGTCCGCCGGCCCCGCCGAAGCATTGCAGGCTGTACTGCGTGACGTCGTAGCCGCGCGCAACCGAGATGCGCTTGATCGCATTGGCCATGTTCTGCACGGCGATCTGAAGGTAGCCGGAGGCCAGCGCTTCGGGCGTGGTGGCGCGGCCGGTGGCTGCGCTGACGCGCGATGCCAGCGCCTCGAACTGCGCGGCCACGCCGGCATGGTCGAGCGGGGCATCGGCAGCGGGGCCGAAGACATGCGGAAAGTGCGCCGGCTGGATCTTGCCCAGCAGCACGTTGGCGTCCGTCGTGGCCAGCGGCCCGCCGCGGCGGTAGCTGGCCGGGCCGGGGTTGGCGCCTGCAGACTGCGGCCCCACGCGCAGCCGCGCGCCGTCGAAGCCGAGGATCGAGCCGCCGCCGGCGGCCACCGTGTGGATGCTCATCATCGGCGCGCGCATCCGCACGCCGGCCACCTGCGTTTCGAAGGCGCGCTCGAAGGCGCCGGCATAGTGGCTCACGTCGGTGCTGGTGCCGCCCATGTCGAAGCCGATCA
The DNA here is from genome assembly GCA_964244245.1 of uncultured Rubrivivax sp. Taxonomy (GTDB): domain Bacteria; phylum Pseudomonadota; class Gammaproteobacteria; order Burkholderiales; family Burkholderiaceae_C; genus Rubrivivax. Next base: position 58,273 of record CAXTHW010000003.1, read on the forward strand.
GCTTGTGGTGGCCGGCCGCCACCGCCGTGCGCACCATCCCGACGATGCCGCCGGCCGGCCCGGAAAGGATGGCGTCCTTGCCCTGGAAGTGGTGCGCTTCGGTCAGGCCGCCCGAGCTTTGCATGAAGAACAGGCGCACCCCCGGCATCTGGCCGGCCACCTGCTCCACGTAGCGGCGCAGGATGGGGCTGAGGTAGGCATCGACCACGGTGGTGTCGCCGCGCGAGACCAGCTTCATCAACGGGCTGACCTCGTGCGAGACGCTGACCTGCGTGAAGCCGGCCTCGCGCGCCAGCCGCGCCGCCGCCTGCTCGTGCGCATGGAAGCGCCAGCCGTGCAGGAAGACGATGGCGCAACTGGCGATGCCGGCATCCAGCGCCGCCTGAAGCTGCGGGCGCAGCGCCGCTTCGTCCAGCGGCAGCAGCACCTCGCCATGCGCGCCGATGCGCTCCTGCGCCTGCACCACGCGCTCGTACAACAACTCGGGCAGCACGATGTGGCGCTCGAACAGCCGCGGCCGCGCCTGGTAGGCGATGCGCAGCGCATCACGAAAGCCCTGCGTGGTGACGAGCAGCGTGCGGTCGCCCTTGCGCTCCAGCAGCGCGTTGGTGGCGACCGTGGTGCCCATCTTCACGCAGTCCACCAGCGCCGGCGTGATGGGCTCGCCGCTGCGCAGCCCGAGCAAGCGCCGGATGCCCTCGACCGCCGCATCGGCGTAGTGCTCGGGGTTCTCGGACAGCAGCTTGAGGGTGTGCAGTTGCGCGTCGGGCGCACGGCCGACGATGTCGGTGAAGGTGCCGCCGCGGTCGATCCAGAACTGCCAGCGCAAGGGTGTCGTGTTCATGGTGGGTCCAGCGCTCTCGGGGTGGGTCAAAGTGATGTAGCGGCCCGCGCCGCCTGGTCGTACATGCCCGACATGGTGCGCAGCAGGCGGGCCAGTTCACCGATGTCGGCGTTCAGCTCGGTGTCCAGGCTCTTCACCAGGCAGTCTTCGCGCACGCTGCGGTACTGCGCCACGAAAGCCTCGGCCTGCGGCGACGCGCTGTAGAAGACCTCCTTGCCCTGCTTGCCGGCCAGCGCCAGATCGGCCGCCACCAGCTTCTTCAGCGAGTAGGCCACCACATGGGTGTCTTCGTAGTTCAGCATGAAGGCGATGTCGGCCAGCTTCTTGTTGCGGGCGCGGTGGCACAGATGGTGCATCAGCAGCACGTCGGTGATCGTCAGGTCGGGGCAGCCGGCTGCGGCCATGCAGCGCACGGCCCAGCGCGAGAAGGCGTTCCACGCGACGATGAGGCCGAACTCGAACTCCGACAGCTCCACGCTCTTCGGCGACACCAGGTGCGACGACGAGACGATCCCGCCGCCGCGCTTGGCCGGGCGGGGGGTGGCTGGCATTGCCGTCGCCGCTTGCGGCGCCTTGCTTCGGGGCATCGGTGTTTTCACCAGAACGTTGAAGATTTATTGACAATTTATCTGAATTCTTTCTAGACTTCAATCCACTTCTTTACCTGGACCGCCCATGAAACTGCTGCCTTCGTTGTTGTCGTTCAGCGCGCTGCTGGCCATGGCCGCTGCCCAGGCCCAGACCAAGTGGGACCTGCCCGCCGCCTACGCGCCCACCAATTTCCACACCGAAAACCTGGTCCAGTTCGCGGCCGACGTCGATAAGGCCACCGCCGGCAAGCTGAAGATCACCGTGCACGGCAACGCCTCGCTGTTCAAGGCCAACGAGATCAAGCGCGCGGTGCAGGGCGGGCAGGCGCAGGCGGGCGAAATCCTGCTGGCGAACTTCCAGAACGAGTGGCAGATCTTCGGTGCCGACGGCCTGCCCTTCCTGGCCGACAGCTACGAGGCCGCGGCCAAGCTCTATGCCGCGCAGAAGCCGCTGCTGGAAAAGAAGCTGGCCGAGCAGGGCATGACGCTGCTGTACGCGGTGGCCTGGCCGCCACAGGGCATCTACGTCAAGAAGCCGATCAGCAGCGCGGCCGACCTCAAAGGCGTGAAGTGGCGCGCCTACAGCCCGGCCACCGCACGCATCGCAGAACTGGTGGGCGCGCAGCCTGTCACCGTGCAGGCCGCCGAGCTGAGCCAGGCCATGGCCACCGGCGTGGTGGAGTCCTACATGTCGTCCGGCGCCACCGGCTACGACACCAAGACCTACGAGCACATCAAGTACTGGTACGACACCCAGGCCTGGCTGCCGAAGAACGCGGTGATCCTCAACAAGGCCGCCTTCGACGCGCTCGACAAGCCCACCCAGGCGGCGGTGCTGAAGGCGGGCGCCGAGGCAGAAACCCGCGGCTGGGCGCTCAGCAAGACGAAGAACGCCGAGTACATCGACCTGCTGAAAAAGAACGGCATGAGCATCCTGCCGCCGTCGCCGCAGCTGAAGGCCGACATGAAGAAGGTCGGCGACACCATGCTGAAGGAATGGCTCGACAAGGCCGGCCCGGAAGGCAAGCAACTGGTCGATGCCTTCAACGCAAAATAGCGGGCCGGCGCCGTGCGCAAGCTGCTCGACGCGCTCTACGACGGCGCCGCAGGCCTGGCCTGTTTGTTCATGATCGGCCTCCTGGTGATGGTGCTGCTGTCGGTGCTGGGCCGGCAGTTGCACTTCAACCTTCAGGGCACCGACGCCTATGCCGGCTACATGATGGCCGGCGCCGGCTTCCTGGCGCTGGCGCACACGCTGAAACGGGGCGAGCACATCCGGGTGACGCTGCTGCTGGCGGCGCTGAAAGGCGCGCCGAAGCGGGCGCTCGAAATCTGGGCGCTGTTCGCCGCCAGCGCGCTGGCCCTGCTGTCGGCCTGGTACAGCTGCCGGCTGTCGTGGCAGTCGTACAGCTTTCACGACATCTCCACCGGCAACGACGCCACGCCGCTGTGGATACCGCAGATCGCGATGGCGGTGGGCACGGTGATCCTGGCCATCGCCTTCATCGACGAACTGGTGCTCGAACTGCGCGGCCAGCGCGTGCAGCCGCTCAGCGACGAGGCCGCCCACCATGAGTGACATCGGCGTCACCTTCCTGCTGATCGCAGCGCTCTTCGTCATCCTGGGCAGCGGCGTCTGGATCGGCCTCACGCTCAGCGGCGTGGCCTGGATCGGCATGCAGCTTTTCAGCGCCCGCCCGGCCGGCGACGCGATGGCCGTCACCACCTGGGGCTCGGCATCGAGCTGGACGCTGACGGCGCTGCCGCTGTTCGTCTGGATGGGCGAGATCCTGTTCCGCACCCGGCTTAGCCAAGACATGTTCCGCGGGCTGGCGCCGTGGATGCAGTCGCTGCCGGGGCGGCTGCTGCACGTCAACGTGGTGGGCTGCGCGATCTTCGCGGCGGTGTCGGGGTCCAGCGCCGCCACCTGCGCCACCATCGGCAAGATGAGCCTGCCGGAGCTGAAGAAACGCGGCTACCCGGACGGCATCGCCATCGGCTCGCTGGCCGGCGCCGGCACGCTGGGGCTGTTGATCCCGCCGTCGATCATCATGATCGTCTATGGCGTCAGCGCCGACGTGTCGATCGCGCAGCTCTTCATTGCCGGCGTGCTGCCGGGCGTGCTGCTGGCGCTGCTGTTCTCGGGCTACCTGGTGGTCTGGGGGCTGCGCCACCCGGAGCTGGTGCCACCGGCCGACACGCGGATGAACTTCATGCAGAAGCTGCGCGAGTCGCGCCACCTGATCCCGGTGGTGCTGCTGATCGCGGCGGTGCTGGGCAGCATCTACGCCGGCGTCGCCACCGCCACCGAGGCCGCGGCCATCGGCGTGCTGGGCTCGCTGGTGATTTCGGCGGTGCAGGGCTCGCTGAGCTGGCAGACCTTCCGTGACTCGCTGCTGGGCGGCACGCGGCTGTACTGCATGATCGCGCTGATCCTGGCCGGCGCCGCCTTCCTGACGCTCAGCATGGGCTACATCGGGCTGCCGCGCCACCTGGCCGAATGGATTGCGACGCAGGGCCTGTCGCAGTTCCAGCTCATCCTGGTACTGATGCTCTTCTACGTCGTGCTGGGCTGCTTTCTCGACGGCATCAGCATGGTGGTGCTGACGATGGGGGTGATCCTGCCGACGGTGCAGAAGGCCGGCATCGACCCGCTGTGGTTCGGCATCTTCATCGTGCTGGTGGTCGAGATGGCGCAGATCACGCCGCCGGTCGGCTTCAATCTCTTCGTGCTGCAAGGCATGACGCAGCGCGAGATCGGCTGGATCGCCCGCGTCACGCTGCCGTTTTTCTTCCTGATGATCGCCGCGGTGCTGCTGATCTACTTCTTTCCGCAGATCGTGACCTTTTTGCCGGCGCAGATGAAGCGCTAGTCTGGCGGGTCTTCCGGGGGCTGTTCGGGCGTTGTCCACCGGGCAGCGCTTCCTACCATTGCAGGCACGGCTCCCGGGCCATTCCGGCGCGCCGCCATTGCGATTCGTGCCCCAGGAAGCTGCCATGTCCGATCTGTCCGTGCCCCCGCTGTCGCTGGTTCCGGTGGAGGGCTATGCCCACACCGAACCGGCACCGCTCGGTCCGCCGGAGGGCAGCCCGGCGGAAGCGCGCCCGGACATGCGGCCGGACGTTCGCCACGAGGTCTTCGTCTGGCCGACCCCGGCGCTGGCCTGCTACCCGGCGCCGCAGCGCGCGGTGCAGCCGGAAGCCTGCGAAGTGGAAGGGCTGAACCACAAGACCATGGCCGGCCGGCTGATGCACTTCAGCCCCGCCGAAGGCTTGGTGAAGCTGCGCGTGGTGCCGTCGCGCACGACGATGACGCTGCGCTTCGACCAGTTCCGCCGCCTGCGCCTGCTTCAGCCGCTGGCCGCGCTGCCGGCGGCACCGGAGCTGCCGCAGGCCGAGGTGATGGCGCAGCGGCCCGCGCTGCCGTTCAAGGTGGTGCTGCACGACGGCAGCGTGGTGCAGGGCCTGACCATCGGCCACCAGCAGACCGACTTCGGCCTCTTTCTCTTCGAGCCGCTGGACGTGAGCGGTGCGGTGCGGCGCAGCTTCATTCCCCGGGCGCTGTATGCCAGCGCCGAGCTGGGCCCGCGCATCGGCGAAACGCTGGTCGCCGAGCACGCCGCCACGCCGGAGCAGGTGCAGGAAGCGCTGGACGAGCAACACCAGTTGCGCCACCAGAAGCTGGGCGACATGCTGGTGGTGCGCCAGATCATCACGCACGAGGAACTGGCCGGCGCCATCGAGCAGCAGGCGAAGATGCCGATGGTGCGCATCGGCGAAGCGCTGACGGCTCTCGGCTACATCAGCGACAAGCAGCTCGAAGAAGCGCTGGTGCAGCAGAAGGCGGACCGGAGCGTGGCGCTGGGCGAACTGCTGGTGCGCAAGGGCGTGGTCTCGCGGCAGGACCTGCAGACGGCGCTGGCGCGCAAGATGGGCTACCCACTGGTCGATGTGGTGCAGTTCCCGGTGGACGCGCAAGCGATCCAGCGGCTGGCCTACGCGATTGCATCGCGCATGCCCGCGCTGCCGTTGATGCTGCACGGCGGCCGGCTGGTGGTGGCGCTGGAAGACCCGTCGCAGCGGCTGTCGGTGGACGAGATCGAGTTCGCGTCGCAGTGCAAGGTGGTGCCGGTGCTGGCGCGCGCCGGCGTGCTGCAGGGCGCCATCGAGAAGGCGTATGAAAAGGTCGGCGGGCTCGACTTCCTGAACAAGCCGCTGGGCGACGCGGCCAAGCCGATCGAATTCGAGGCCGAAGATTCGGGCAAGCTGCTGGCCACGCTGGAAACCCAGCACACCAACGACACCAAGGTCGTCGAGCACGAGGAAGCCGGCATCGAGCAGAGCGACAACTCGCTGGTGCGGCTGATCAACTCGATGATCCTGGAGGCGCAGGCGCAGGGCGTCAGCGACATCCACATCGAAACCCAGCCCGGGCGCGACAAGGTGAAGATCCGCTTCCGCAAGGACGGCCACCTGAAGCCCTACCTGGAGCTGCCGCACACCTACCGCAACGCGCTGATCGCACGGCTGAAGATCATGTGCGACCTCGACATCTCAGAGCGCCGCAAGCCGCAGGACGGCAAGATCAACTTCGGCAAATACGTGCAAGGCCACAAGCTGGAACTGCGCGTGGCCACCATCCCCACCACCAACGGCCTGGAAGACGCGGTGATGCGGCTGCTGGCCTCGGCCAAGCCGCTGCCGCTGGACAAGCTGAACCTGAGCCCCACCAACCTGGAGCGGCTGCAGGCCGCCGTCAAGCGCCCCTACGGCATGGTGCTGTGCGTCGGGCCCACCGGCTCGGGCAAGACCACCACGCTGCACTCGGCGCTGGGCTACATCAACACGCCGGACAAGAAGATCTGGACTGCCGAAGACCCGATCGAGATCACCCAGGCCGGCCTGCGCCAGGTGCAGGTGAACCCGAAGATCGACTGGACGTTTGCGAAAGCCCTGCGCGCCTTTCTGCGCGCCGACCCGGACGTGGTGATGGTGGGCGAGATCCGCGACAAGGACACATCCCAGATGGCCATCGAGGCCTCGCTCACCGGCCATTTGGTGCTGAGCACGCTGCACACCAACAGCGCACCCGAGACCGTGACGCGGCTGCTCGACATGGGCATGGACCCGTTCAACTTCGGCGACGCGCTGCTGGCGGTGCTGGCACAGCGCCTGGTCCGCCGGCTGTGCGGCGACTGCCGCGCTCCGCGCGAGGCCAACGCCGAAGAAGTGGCCGAGCTGCTGCACGACCACCGCCACGCGATGGGCGACGCGCCCGACGTGCCGGACGACACCGCCGTGCTGGCCGACTGGACGCGCCGCTTTGCCGGCAGCACCGGCCGCTTCACGCTGTACAAGCAGGTCGGCTGCCCGAAGTGCGACGGCACCGGCTACCGCGGCCGGGCCGGCATCCACGAGCTGATGACGGTCTCGCGCGGCATCCGCCAGATGATCCAGAGCGGCGCGCGTGCCGAGGAATTGCAGCGCAAGGGCCTGACCGAAGGCATGCGCACGCTGCGGCAGGACGGACTGGAGAAGGTGCTGGCGGGGGTGACGACGCTGGAGGAGATCCGCGCGGTGTCGAACTGACGGCGTTCGTGCACGGCACGGGCGACGCACGGGCGTGCACGCGCGGCCAGATTGGGTAAAATGGCCTCATCGCAACCGCCGCGCCTGGAGCCGACGATGTCTGCACTGCTGGCCCCCGAGATCGAAGCCGTCGCCGCGCTGCCGCGCACCCCGGCGTCCGACGTCAAGCGGCTCGGCTGGCGCGGATTGATGCGCAACCTGCAGGCGCAGGGCACGCTGCTGGTGACCAACCACGACGCGCCCGAGGCGGTGATCCTGTCGCTGAAGGACTACGCCGCCGTCGTGCGGCTGGCGCGCCAGGGCGAGGCCGGCAACGCCTCGGCATTGCAGGCGCTGCGCCAGCGCTTCGACGAACGGCTGGCTGTGCTGCAACGGCCCGACGCAGCCGCCCGCCTGCGCGCCGTGCTGGCCACGCCGCCGGCGCTGAACGGGCAAGTGAAGGCCGGCACCGGCTTTTGAGCACCGGGCCGGGGCCGGCTGCCAGGCCGGTTCTCTTCGTGCTGGCCGGCGTCAACGGCGCCGGCAAGAGTTCCATCGGCGGCCACCTTCTCCAGCGCGCCGGCCTGGCCTGGTTCAACCCCGACGCGTTCGCTCGCGAGTTGCTGGCCAGCGGCGCGCCGGACCAGCGCAGCGCCAACGCGCAGGCCTGGGCCGAAGGCCTGCGCCGGCTGGACGCAGCCATCGCCGCCGGCCACAGCCATGCCTTCGAGACCACGCTGGGCGGCCGGACGATCGCAGGCCGCATCGCCACGGCGGCTGCCACGCACGACGTGCTGGTGTGGTTCTGCGGGCTGGCGTCGCCGGAGCAGCACATCGCCCGGGTGCGCGCCCGCGTGGCGGCCGGCGGGCACGCCATTGCGGACGCCCTCATCCGCCAGCGCTGGCCGCGCGCGCTGGCGCAACTGATCGCGCTGATGCCGCGGCTGGCGCAGTTGCAGGTGTTCGACAACAGCGCTGAAGCCGCCGCCGGAGCGGCCGTGGCTGACCCGGTGCTGCTGCTGGAGATGGCACACGGCCGGCTGGTCTGGCCGCGCGCAGACGACCTGCCGGCCTTGCTGCAAACGCCCGACTGGGCCAAGCCGCTGGTGGAGGCCGCGCTGCTGGACAGCGCCTGAGCAAGCCGCTTTTCGGCCTGCGCTGTCCCGTCCCGTGACACCCGCGGTTTCCCTGATGCGCCGCCAGTGCAGCGGCCTATGCTGCTGCGGCCCCACCCCAAGCCGTTCCAGAAGCATCAAGGAGACAACCCGCATGGCCCAGATCACGCTCACCGTCAACGGCAAAAGCGTCGCACGCGATGTCGCGCCGCAGACGCTGCTGGTGGAATTTCTGCGCGAAACGCTGCGCCTGACCGGCACCCACGTCGGCTGCGACACCAGCCAGTGCGGCGCCTGCACCGTGCACCTCAACGGCCGCGCGGTGAAGAGCTGCGCCGTACTGGCAACGCAGGCCGCCGGCATGGCCGTCACCACCATCGAAGGCATCGCCGCGAAAGACGGCACGCTGCACCCGATGCAGACCGCCTTCAACCAGTGCCACGGGCTGCAATGCGGCTTCTGCACGCCGGGCATGGTGATGAGCGCCATCGACCTGGTGACGCACCACGACTGCAGCAGCGACAGCAAGATCCGCGAGGGCCTGGAAGGCAACATCTGCCGCTGCACCGGCTACCAGAACATCGTCAAGGCCGTGGCGCAAGCCGCTGCGGCCACCCAGGCCATGCACGCAGGAGCCACAGCATGAACGCGCGCCAGGCATTCATCGGCCAGAGCGTCGTCCGCCGCGAAGACCACCGTTTTCTCACCGGCAACGGCCAGTACACCGACGACATCACGCTGGCGGGCCAGACCTACGGCGTCTTCCTGCGCAGCCCGCATGCGCACGCAAGGATCACGTCGCTGTCCACCGCAGCGGCCGAAGCAGCGCCCGGCGTGCTGGGCATCTTCACAGGCGAGCACTTCAAGGCCGTCGGCGGCCTGCCCTGCGGCTGGCTGATCAACAACATCGACGGCACGCCGATGAAGGAGCCCAAGCACCCGGTGCTGGCAGACGGCAAGGTGCGCTACGTCGGTGACCGCGTGGCGCTGGTGGTGGCCGAGACGGTGGAGCAGGCCAAGGCCGCGATGCTGTTGATCGACGTGCAGTACGACGTGCTGACGCCGGTGATTGCGCTGGACACCGTCAACAGCGTGGCGTCGTCGGTGCACGACGAAGCGCCCGACAACCGCTGCTTCCAATGGCAAATCGGCGACAAGGACGGCACCGACGCGGCGTTCACCACCGCCGCCCACATCACCACGCTGACCTTCCGCAACAACCGGCTGGTGCCCAACGCCATCGAGCCGCGCGCGGCCAACGCGCAATGGAATCCGTCGAGCGACGAATACACGCTCTACGTCGCCAACCAGAACCCGCACGTCGAGCGGCTCTTGATGTGCGCCTTCGTGCTCGGCATTCCAGAGCACAAGATGCGCGTGGTGGCGCCCGACGTCGGCGGCGGCTTCGGCAGCAAGATCTTTCTCTACGGCGAAGAAACCGCGCTGGTCTGGGCCAGCAAGCAGATCCGCCGGCCGATCAAGTGGACTGCCGACCGCTCCGAATCCTTTCTGTCCGACGCCCACGGCCGCGACCACCTCACCACGGCCGAGCTGGCGCTGGACGCCGACGGCATCTTCACCGGCTTTCGCATCCAGACCACCGCCAACCTGGGCGCCTACCTCAGCACCTTCGGCTCGGCGGTGCCGACCATTCTGTACGCCACGCTGCTGGCCGGCCAATACAAGACGCCGAAGATCAGTTGCACCGTCAACGCCGTCTTCACCAACACCGCGCCGGTGGACGCCTACCGCGGCGCCGGCCGGCCGGAAGCCACCTACACGGTGGAGCGCATCGTCGAGACGGCGGCGCGCGAGCTGGGCATCGACCCCGCCGAGCTGCGCCGCCGCAACTTCATCACCACCTTCCCGTACGCCACGCCGGTGGGCCTGACCTACGACGTGGGCGACTACGACGCCACGCTGCGCCGCGCCATCGAACTGGCCGACGTGGCCGGCTTCGAGGCCCGCAAGGCCGACAGCGCGGCCAAGGGGCTCAAGCGCGGCCTCGGCTACTCGGCCTACATCGAGGCCTGCGGCATCGCGCCAAGCAGCGTGGCCGGCGCGCTGGGCGCCCGTGCCGGGCTCTTCGAGGCCGGCGAGGTGCGCGTGCACCCCACGGGCAAGGTCACGGTCTTCACCGGCAGCCACAGCCACGGCCAGGGCCACGAAACCACCTTCGCGCAGGTGGTGGCCGACAAGCTGGGCATCCCGCTGGACGACATCAACATCGAGCACGGCGACACCGGCAAGGTGCTGTTCGGCATGGGCACCTACGGCAGCCGCTCGCTGGCGGTGGGCGGCACCGCCATCGTGAAGGCGTTGGACAAGGTCATCGCCAAGGGCAAGAAGATCGCCGCGCACCTGATGGAAGCGGCCGATACCGACGTCGAATTCAGCAACGGCGTCTTCAGCGTGGCCGGCACCGATAAGAGCGTGCCGTTTGCCAACGTCTCGCTGACCGCCTATGTGCCGCACAACTTCCCGCACGACAAGCTGGAGCCGGGCCTCAACGAGAACGCCTTCTACGACCCCAGCAACTTCACCTACCCGGCCGGCAGCTACATCTGCGAGGTGGAGGTGGACCCGGCCACCGGCGTGACGACCATCGAGCGCTTCACCGCCTGCGACGACTTCGGCAACGTCATCAACCCGATGATCGTCGAAGGCCAGGTGCAGGGCGGCATCGCGCAGGGCATCGGCCAGGCGATGATGGAAAACTGCGTCTATGACCCCGACTCCGGGCAGTTGCTCACCGGCAGCTACATGGACTACGCGATGCCGCGCGCCGACGACATTCCGCACCTCACCATCGAAACCGCCAAGGGCACGCCCTGCTCGCACAACCCGCTGGGCGTGAAGGGTTGCGGCGAGGCCGGCGCCATCGGCTCGCCGCCGGCCGTCATCAACGCGATCTGCCACGCCCTGGGCGTGAAGGACGTGCCGATGCCGGCCAGCCCGCACAATGTGTGGAAAGCCATCCAGGCCGCCGCGCGCTGAGCGGCACTGCGACGAACAGACGGAGAAGACCCAATGCAAGCATTCGCCTATCAAAACCCTGCCTCGGTGGCCGACGCGCTGCGCGCGCTCAGCCAGGAAGACGCCAAGCTGCTGGCCGGCGGCCAGAGCCTGCTGCCGTCGATGAAGCTCGGCCTGGCCGCGCCGTCGGCCCTCATCGACGTGGCCGGCATCGCCGAGCTGCAGGGCATCGCGGTCGATGGCGGCAGCGTCACCATCGGCGCCGGCACCACGCACGCCGCGGTGGCCGCGTCTGCCCAGGTGCAACAGGCCATTCCCGGCCTGGCCGACCTGGCCGCCAACATCGGCGACCGCCAGGTCCGCAACCGCGGCACGCTGGGCGGCAGCCTGGCCAACAACGACCCGGCCGCCTGCTACACGGCCGCCGTGCTGGGCCTGGGCGCCACCGTGCACACCAACAAGCGCGCCATTGCGGCAGACGACTTCTTCGTCGGCATCTACACCACGGCGCTCGACGACGGCGAGATCATCACCGCGGTCAGCTTCCCGATCCCCGAAAAATCAGGCTGGCAGAAGTTCAAGCAGGCGGCGTCGCGCTTCTCGCTGGTCGGCGTGTTCGTCAGCAAAGGCCCGGCCGGCGTGCGGGTGGCGGTGACGGGCGCAGGCGCCGGCGGCGTCTTCCGCGCGAAGGAACTGGAAGCCAGGCTCGCCGACAACTGGTCGGCCGCAGCGCTGGCCGGCGCGACGGTTAGCGCCGACGGTTTGAACAGCGACCTGCACGGCTCGGCCGCCTACCGCGCCGCGCTGATCCCGGTGCTGGCGGGGCGGGCCGTCGGCTGACGGCTTGGTGATCGGTCGGCGATCGGTCGGCGCAGAATTGCGGCGCGCTGCCGCCCGACACCGACCTCGTTCTGCTGGTGTGACCCGTGACCATCCCATTCCTGCCCGTCAGCATCGACGACACCGCCGCGCGCCTGCTGGCACTCGACTACGTGCCAGAGCGCGCGCTGGCCACCACCGTCTATCTGGCGCTGAAGCTGCAACGGCCGCTGTTCCTGGAGGGCGAGCCCGGCACCGGCAAGACCGAGATCGCCAAGACGCTGGCGGCCATGCTGGGCCGGCCGCTGATCCGCCTGCAATGCCATGAGGGCCTGGACCTGGCAGGCGCCGCCTACGAGTGGAACTACGCGCGGCAGATGCTCGAAATCCGCCTCGCCGAGGCCACGCAGGCCGGCGGCGGCACAGCCCTCGGCGCACTCGCCGACGAGCTGTTCAGTGACCGTTTCCTGATCCGCCGCGCGCTGCTTCAGGCCATCGACCCCGCGCAGGAAGTGCCGCCCGTGCTTCTCATCGACGAACTCGACCGCGCCGACGAACCCTTCGAGGCCTTTCTGCTCGAGGTGCTCAGCGACTTCCAGATCACCATCCCGGAGTTCGGCACCGTCAAGGCGGTGCAGCCGCCCATCGTGGTGCTCACCAGCAACCGCACGCGGGAGATCCATGACGCGGTGAAACGCCGCTGCCTGTACCACTGGGTCGGCTTCCCCGACGCGCAGCGCGAGGCGGCCATCCTGCACAAGCGGGTACCCGGCGCGCCGCAGGCGCTGGCCGGGCAGATCGTGCTGTTCGTGCAAAAGCTGCGCGAGATCGAGTTGTACAAGCTGCCCGGCATTGCCGAGACCATCGAGTGGACGCGCGCGCTGATGGAACTCGACGCCATCGTGCTGGACCCGCAGACCATCAACGACACCTTGGGCGTGCTGCTGAAGTACCAGGACGACATCGGCAAGGTGCAGGGCTCGGAAGCGGCGCGCATCCTGGAGCAGGTGCAGAGAACGGCGCGCGGGTAGCAAAGGTCGGCCGGTCCGGCCGGCCCGGCCCTTCGCCACATCAAACCGGCGCCACGATGATGCTTTCCAGTGCATCGAGCCGGTGGTAGCCGACCGGTGCGGCCAAGGCAGCCGACTCTTCCACGCTGCTGGAGCGGCGCCGCGGGCGCGGCCCGCCGCCGCGCAGCGGGTCCACGCCCGACAGCGGCACGGGCGGATCTGCGGCCTGGCTGCCGCCCCGCAAGAACGTCAGGCCGGTCTGCCGCTCGACCTCTGCGATCGGCACCTGGTAGGTGGTGCTGCCGAAGTTGGCGAACGGCGCGTCGCGCGCCGCCTCGATGCCGAAGCGGTCGATCAGCGGCGTCTGGTCCAGGATGTAAGCGGTGGCGAACAGGCGCCCTTTGGCGTCGATGGCAGCCACCACCTTCCAGAACCTGGACGGGTATTGCACGTTCGGGAAAGCGGCCCACACCGGGTCGTCTTCCGACAGGATCGGCCCGGTGATGATCTGCGCCCTGAACGACTCGCGCTCGATGGAATCTTCGAGCAGGTAGCGCTCGATGCCCTGCCAGTACGGCGACTTCTGGTTGAAGGTTTCCTGCTGCGGGGTGCAGTTGGTCCAGTGGCAGGTGTCGGCGGCGGACACCAGCGCAGCCAGTCGGGAGCGGCCGAATTCGAGGTCTTCGCGGCGCGTCAGGTGGCCGCGGTCGAAGCGGTTGTTGCGGTAGTAGAAGTTCGTCAGTTGCGCTTCGGCCTTGATGCGTGGGTCCACCCGCCATTGGTCGGGCGGGCGCGACATGTCGTGGCGGCCTGAGAAATCGACGTTCGCAGCGCTGTACAAGGCCAGCCGGCGCGCCGCATGCACCACCACGCTGTAATTGTGGTAATGCAGCACGCAGTCGTTGTCGGCCGCCGGCTTCAGCAGCTTGGCCGCCGCACTGTGATTGGCGTCGCCCAGGCGCGGTAGCAGCACGCGCAGGTGGCCGTCGCCGAGGAAGGACGCGTCGAAGCCATGCCGGTCGGCATAGTCGGCGTTGAACGGCACATCGAAGGCCGGCACGCGTTCGAGCGCAGGTGGTGGCTGGCGTGGCGCGCTGGCTTCGCTGGCGTTCGAGAGCAAGCGCACCCGGCCGTCGGCGCTGACGCCCAGCGTCACGGTGATCCTGCTTTCGCCGCCGCTGGCGGCAAGGGCGTCGTTCATCGGGTTCTCCTGAAGTCGGCTGGGCGGCGGGCGCATTGGTGGCGGCGGGCCGCTGGCTGCCTGAAGCCGCACGGGGTCCAGCAACAGGCCTTGCGGCAGCACCAGGCGTGACGCCGCCGGCGTGGCTGCGAACACCGGCTGCAGCAGCGGGTGCGCGCCGACGCGCTGGCGCAACTCCTCGACGATGCGCGACACGCGGATGCCTTCGTTGGCCACCCACTTGATCGACCCCTCGTCGTCGCGCGCCGGGTCGAAGTCGCGGCCATCGACGGTCTGCGTGCGGCCATCGCGGACCACCGGCACGCCGGCATGGTGCAGCGCCACCACGTACCAATCGTTGTTGTACACCGGCGAGCCGGAGGACCCGCCCAGCGTGTCGGTCGAGTACCAGAGCACGTCGTCGTCGATCCTGATCAACTGGTTCTCGCGCACGCAGAGCTGCTTCCGCTCGCCGCCGGGGTGCTGGATGATGGTGAGCCACTCCCCTTCGGCGACCTTGCCGACGGCCGCCACCAGCGGGAGGTGGCCGAACTCCGCCAGCGCCGACGCACCGTCGAGGGAGGCCGCCTGCACCGCCACCACGCTGAAGTCGCGTGCGACCGAGGTGTGGAACAGCTCCGCCGGCCGCAGGCCGAAGCTGATAGGCGGCTGGTCTCGGCCGTCGATGTCGAGTTCGTAGCGGAACTGCGCGACCGAACGCTGCGCGTTCTCGGGGCCGGGCAGCACATGGTTGTTGGTGATCAGCACGCCAGGCGCGATCAGGAACCCGGTGCCCCAGCCGAGCTGCCGGCCTTGCGCATCGATGATGCCGATGCGTGCCACCGAGCGCGCCGCACGAACGCCGCGCGCCAGGTAGTTGGCGTCCTGGAGATCGTTGCCCTGGATGATGCGTTCGAAGACCTTGCTCGCCTCAGCTTGGCTCCCCAGGCTGTCGCCGAGAAATTGGCGCCGCCGCGCCAATTGCGCCGGTGACGCCAGGTCCACCGGGGCCTTGTTGCGTGACCCCGCCGCCAGCGGCGCCAGCGCCAGGCCGCCGCTGCGGTCACGCGCTTTCTGAATCTGCTCGGCCAGCGTGGACATGCCGTGACTGTGCGCCGTCCGCTGGTTGCCGCCATCCTTCGGACTTGGGATGCCGCCTTCGGTGCGCCCGCACCTTCGCCCTGTCGGCACGGCCGGGCACTGATCCCGACAGTGGGCGCGGCAGACGGCCCACAATCGCCCGATGCTGCGCGCACCCGATTCCCTGCCCGGCCACCTGGCCGAGAACGTGATGCACTTCGGCCGCGTGCTGCGACAGGCCGGCCTGCCGCTGGGCACAGACCGCATCCAGCTCGCGCTGACGGCGCTGCAGGCCGCCGGCCTCGAATCCAAGCGCGACTTCCACGACACATTGGCGGCCTGCTTCATCGACCGCGTCGAGCACCGCGAAATCTTCGACCAGGCCTTCACCTTGTTCTGGCGTGACCCCGACCTGGCCGGCCGCATGATGGCGATGCTGCTGCCGCGGGTGCAGGCCAAAGAGAACGCCGAGCCGCCACCGCCGGAGAACCGTCGCCTCGGCGAAGCGCTGTTCCCGCACCAGCCCAACACGCCGCAGCCGCCCCCGCCGCCCGACGAAGTGGAGATCGACGCGACGCTGACCGCGAACGAACGCGAGCTGCTGCGCAAGGCCGATTTCGACACGATGACGGCCGACGAATGGCGACAGGCCAAGACGCTGCTCAAGCAACTGGCGCCGCTCTTCGAGCCGCTGGCCACGCGCCGCAGCCAGCGCGCGCCGCGGCCAGGCAAGCCGGACCCGCGCGCCACCTTGCAGGCGATGGCCCGCCAGGGCGGCGAGCTGTGGGACATGCGCTGGCGCCGGCCCCGCACCCGGCCTGCGCCGCTGGTGGTGCTGGCCGACATCTCCGGCTCGATGAGCCGCTATTCGCGGATGCTGCTGCACTTCACCCACGCACTGGCCAGCGCGTCAGGCGGCGCGGATGGCCGGGTGGAAAGCTTCGTCTTCGGCACCCGGCTCAGCCGCACCACGCGCAGCCTGCGCCAGCGCGACCCCGACATCGCCATCGCGCAGGTGGTGCGCGAGGTGGAAGACTGGTCGGGCGGCACCCGCATCAGCGATTGCCTGCACCAGTTCAACCAGCGCTGGGCGCGGCGCGTGCTGTCCGGCCGCGCCACCGTGCTGCTGGTCACCGACGGCCTGGAGCACGGCCACACCGACGCGCTGCGCTTCGAGATGGAGCGCCTGCACAAGAGCTGCCGCCGGCTCGTCTGGCTGAACCCGCTGCTGCGCTTCGACGCCTTCCAGCCGCGCGCAGGCGGCATCAAGGCGATGCTGCCGCATGTCGATGCCTTCCTGCCTGCGCACAACCTGCAAAGCCTGGCCGAACTTGCCGCGGTGCTTGCCGGCGCGAAGGCGCTGCGCTGAGCGCTGAGCGGCTGACGCCCCCGGCTGGGTGGCATGTGCGGATGGCAGACAAAATGGGCAGCCCTTTTCCATACTGCATGCCATGATCCATGCCATCACCATCGACCGCGCCGGTCGCATCGTTCTGCCCAGTGGGGTTCGGCGCCAGCTCAACCTGGTGGCTGGCTCGCGGCTGATGCGCGACTTCCAGGCGCTGGCGAGGCCCGGTGACCCGCTGATCAGCCGGCCCTGATCAGCGCGCCCTGATCACGCGGCCAGCGCCTCGCGCACGAAGTCGAGCCGGTCCTGGCCGAAGAACATCTGGTCGCCGACGAAGATCGTGGGCGCGCCGAAGACGCCGCGCGCCACCGCCTCTTCGGTGGCGGCCACCAGCGCCGCCTTGACCTCGGCGTCGGCGGCCAGGGCGATCAACGCGGCGGCGTCCAGCCCGGCTTCGGCGAGGGTGGCGGCCAGCACCGCAGCGTCGCCCAGGTTGCGCTGCTGCTCCCACAGCGCCTTGAAGACCGCTGCGGTGTAGGCGCCGAACAGCGCCGGCTGGCGCATCTGCACGCCGGCGGCAATGCGCATCAGCGTCAGCGTATTGACCGGGAACGCGGGGTTGAAGACGAAGGGCGCGCCATAGCGCTGCGCCCAGCGCGCCAGGTCGCCGAGCATCCAGCGGCCCTTGGCCGGCACGCTGATCGGCGGGCTGTTGCCGGTGGCCTTGAAGACGCCGCCCAGCAGCATCGGCCGCCAAGCCACCTGCGCTCCGGTGTCGGCAGCGATCTGCGGCAACTGCGTCCACGCCAGGTAGCTGGCCGGGCTGCCGAAGTCGAAATAGAAGGCGAGCTGCCTGTCTTCTGAACTCATGACGTCGCCCTCAGTGGCAGGTTGGTCAGGAGATTCTGCGGCTTCAGGCGCAATAGGCCATCGGGGTTGCTCGCCATGCCCAGCACCACGGGTTGGCCGGCCACGTCGGCCCGCATCTCCGCAGCGTCATCGAAGCGCAGCAGGAACAGCCCGAGCAGCCGGCCCATGCGCTGGGCATCGACCTCGCGGCCTTCGTAGAGGTCGTTCAGCAGCGCCGTGGCCTCGGCGTCCAGCCCGACATGCCAGAGCGCGTCGTCCACGCGCTGCACAGGCTGCACCGTGACAAGCACACCCAGCAGATGCGCCACCCAGCGCTGCAGCACGCGGGCCAGCGCCGCCACCCCGGAGTGCGCCTGCGCCAGCGTGAACTGCAGGCCGTGGCCGACATCGCGCCGCACGGTGTGCGTCAGGTCCAGCACCATGTTGTGGCGCCCGTCGGCCGGCCAGTAGAGCGCGGCATTGCCGGCGTCGAGCACGGGTGCCTCCAGCGCGCGCAGCGGCACCTGCGCGTCGGCCAGCAGCTTGCCGATGGCGCCCAGCCCCGCGCTGGCGCGGCGGCGGTCCAGCGCGTCGCGGTCGGCGGCCAGCACGCGGCCGTCGCGCACGCTGATGCGCTGGGCGCGGAACAGCATCTCGGCGGCGCGGGCCTCGAAGGCGTCGTCGCTGCCGTCCAGCAGGTGGCGCAGGATGGCTTGCGCCAGCGCATCGACGAAGGTCGGCGCAATGCCCACCGGGCCGTTGCGAAAGCAGCCGATGTAGCAGGCTTGCAGCGAGCCGGCGGCCAGCAGCGCGTCACGGAACTTCAGGAACTCGGCATAGTTGTCGCGCGCGTCGGCGTCGTCCAGCAACGCCAGCCGCTCGGCGGCCACCGCGAGCGACGGCGCCGCCAGCAGCGCGGCGTGCAGCGCGCGCTCGCTGCAGCAGGATTCAGGCACCGGCGCCAGTTCTGGCCGCGCCAGGAACAGGCGCAAATAGCCGTCGGTCGGCTCCAGCCAGCCTTGCGGCCCGTGGCGCAGGCTGCGGTAGCCGCATTCGGGCCAAAAGTCGGGCCGGTCGGGCCGGTCGGGCCGGGCCGGCCTGTCCGGCCGGTCAGGCCCGTCTGCGGCGTCAGGCAAGGCAGCGTGGCCGGCAGTCAAGCCCGGAACACAGGCGCGCCGTGGTCGCCGTGCAGCGCGCGCCAGACGCGCTCTCCGGTCAGCGGCATCTGGATCTTCTCTGCGTTGCGGCCCTGCCCTGCATGGGCCAGCGCATCCACCACCGCGTTGACGACGGCCGGCGTGGCGCCGATGGTGCCCAGCTCGCCCACACCCTTGGCGCCCAGCGCGTTGGTGAGGCAGGGCACGCTCTGGTCGAACACCGTCTTGAAGCCGATGAAGCCGTCTGCATGCGGCAGCGCGTAGTCCATGAAGCTGGCGCTCAGCAGTTGCCCGCTGTCGGCGTCGTACGCCACTTGCTCACTCAGCGCCTGGCCGATGCCTTGCACCGCGCCGCCTTCCACCTGCCCCTGCACGATGACCGGGCTGACGATGCGCCCGATGTCGTTCACCGAGGCATAGGCCACCAGCGCGACATGGCCGGTGCCGGGGTCGATCTCCACCTCGCAGATGTGGCAGCCGTTGGGCCAGCTCGGCGCCGCCGCCTTGGCGCTGCCATCGACCACGATGCGCTCGCCGGCCTGCCTGCCGGCCAGCTCGAAGAGGCCGATGCCGAGGTCGGTGCCAGCCACGTTGAAGCGGCCGGCGCTGTACTCGATGTCGGCCGCCGGCGCCTCCAGCGCTTCGGCCGCCAGCTCCTTGCCCTGCGCGACGGTGCGCTCGGCGGCCACGCGCACCGCGGCGCCGCCGGTGAACAGCGAGCGGCTGCCGGCACTGCCGAAGCCGTTGGCGCGGTCGGTGTCCCCTTGCAGCACGCGGATGCGGTCCAGCGGCACACCGAACACGTCGTGCGCGAGCTGCACATAGCTGGTGGCGATGCCCTGGCCCATCGCCATCGTTGCCGATGTCAGCTCGATGAAGCCATCGGCCGTGACGTTGACCTGCACGTTTTCTTCGAGCGCGTTGCCGCCCGTCCATTCCAGAAAGGTGGCGATGCCGCGCCCGCGCAGCTTACCGGCGGCCTCGGTCGCGCTGCGGCGTGCGGCAAAGCCCTGCCAGTCGGCCAGCGCCAGACCCTGGTCGAGCATCTTCTCGAACTGCCCGCAGTCATAGACCTGGCCCATCGCGTTCTTGTAGGGAAACTGGTCGGGGCGGATCATGTTGCGGCGGCGCAGCTCGGCGGGGTCGAGCTGCATCTCGCGGGCGGCCGCGTCCAGCAGCCGCTCTGTCGTGTAGATGGCCTCGGGCCGGCCGGCGCCGCGGTAGGCGCCGGTGTGCGCGGTGTGCGTGAGCACCGCGGTGATGCGCAGGTCCACCAGCGGGATGTCGTAGATGCTGGTGGTGACCCAGGGGCCGATCAGCAACTGGATCGCGGCGCTGGCGGTGGCCGGGTAGGCGCCTACGTTGGCCAGCGAGCGCACGCGCAGCGCCAGCACCTTGCCGCTGGCGTCCAGCGCCATCTGCGCCTGGCTGACCAGGTCACGCCCATGGGTGGCGGCAAGAAAGTCTTCCACCCGTTCTGCCTGCCACTTGACCGGGCGCTTGAGCTGCATCGCCGCCCACGCGATGGCGATGTCTTCGGGGTAGATGCCGGTCTTCATGCCGAAGCCGCCGCCCACGTCGCCCACCAGCACGCGCACGCTCTCGGCACTGAGCCCGGGAATCGCATCGACCAGGCCGCTGCGCACGCCGGTGGGCATCTGGCTGGACAGGCGCACCGTGAGCCGGCCGCCGGCAGCGCCGTCCTTCGCGTCCGTCCACTCGGCCAGCACGCTGCGCGGCTCCATCGGGCTGGCGGCCAGCCGCTGGTTGACGATCTCCAGCGAGACGCGGTGCGCTGCCACGGCGAACGCGGCATCGACCTTGGCGGCGTCGCCATGGCGCATCTCGGCCGAGACGTTGTCGGGCGCGGCCGGCCAGACCACCGGCGCGCCGGGCGCCGTGGCGGTGACGGCGTCCACCACGGCGGGCAGGCTGTCGTAGTCGATGAGCACCGCGTCGGCGGCGGCACGCGCTGCTTCGCGTGTCTCGGCCACCACCGCCACCACCGGCTCGCCGACGAAGCGCACCACGTCCACCGCCAGCGCGCGCTTGGGCGGCGTGGCCATCGGCTGGCCGTCGGGCCGCTTGAAGGCCGCGGCCACGCCGATCGGCTTCACGCCCGCCGCCTGCAACTCGGCGCCGGTGTAGATGGCCAGCACGCCGGGCATCGCACGCGCGCTGTCGGTGGCTATGGCCGCCAGCCTGGCGTGGGCCGCGCTGGAGCGCACGAAGCGCAGGAACACCTGGCCTGCGGGTGCAACGTCGTCGGTGAAGCGGCCCTGGCCTTGCACCAGCGCCGGGTCTTCCACCCGGCGCACCGCGTGGCCGCTGCCGAAACGGCTGGCTGCGATGGGGGCGTTCATGCCGATTCCTTTGCCGATCCAGCGGCCAGCACGCCGGCCGCCTGGCGCACCGCGGCGACGATGTTGACGTAGCCGGTGCAGCGGCAGAGATTGCCCTCCAGCGCAAAAGCGATCTCGTGGTCGCTGGGCCGCGGGTTGCTCTTCAGCAAACAGGTGGCCGTCATGATCATGCCCGGCGTGCAAAAGCCGCATTGCAGGCCGTGGCAGGCGATGAAGGCTTCCTGCACCGGGTGCAGCGCGCCGTCTTGCGCCAGGCCTTCGACGGTGGTGACCTGGCGGCCGGCCGCCTGCACCGCCAGCAAAGTGCAGCTCTTCACGGCCACGCCGTCGAGAAGCACCGTGCAGGCGCCGCACTGGCTGGTGTCGCAGCCCACGTGGGTGCCGGTCAGCGCCAGCGGGCCGCGCAAGAAATCGACCAGCAAGGTGGCGGGCTCGGCGTCGGCCTGCCGGGCCTGGCCGTTGACGTGGATGTGGAGTGGTGTGGCGCTCATCCAGCCATCGTACAGAGTTCGGCCGCGGTCGGCCGCGGCTGCTTTAGGATGGCGCGGAAGTCTCTCTCCACACGCCATGCAAAGCCCGCGACACCTGCAACCCCGCCCGGCTGCGCCGCCCGCCTCGACGCCGGAACAGAAGCGCTTCCACCAGTTGGTGGCCAAGATCGACAAGGCGCGCGCCAGGCTCTCCGCATGGCGCGACAACGTGCCGCTGTTCGCCCAACTGCACGCACAGCGGCTGAAGCCGGTGCTTGCGGAACTGGCAGCAGCCCGGCGCGAACGCGTGTTCGCGCTCGACGCGCTGCTGGACAAGCGCACGTTCAGCGCCGCCGACCGGCAGACCCTGCAGCAGACGATCTGCGACGAAGCCGGCGCCCTGATCGACAGCGACGACAGTGACGACGGTAGCGACCAGGAGGCGCTGAAGGCGCTCTACAACAAGCACGCCGACGTGGATTTCGACACCGAGGAGCGCCAGCATCTTCAGCAGATGCAAGGGCTGTTCGAGCAGATGTCGGGCGTGGACCTGGGCGACGGCGTCGCCTCGCACGAGGAACTGGTGCAGCGCGCGCGCGAGCGGCTCGACGCCGCGGCGCAGAGCGCCGAACAGGCGCGGCCGGCGCGCCGCAAGTCAGCGCCCAGCCCCGCCCAGGCCAAGCGCGAGGCCGAGGCCAAACTCGCGACGCAGTCGGTGCGCGAGGTCTATCGCAAGCTGGCCAGCAACCTGCACCCCGACCGCGCCGCCGATGAAGCCGACCGCGCTGCCAAGACGGCGCTGATGCAGCGCCTGAACCAGGCCTACGAGGCCAACGATCTGCTCACGCTGCTCGAATTGCAGTTGCAGATCGAGCAGGTGGACGGCCAGGCGCTGGGCAGCGTGGCGCCAGAGCGCGTGAAGCACTACAACAAGGTGCTGGCCGAGCAGTTGCGCGAGATCGAGGCCGAAATCGACGCGCGCGAGATGCAGTTCGACATCGACTACGGCCTCATGCAGGAGCGGCGGCTGGACCCGAACAAGCTGGCGCCGCTCATCGACGACGAGCTGACCGAACTGCGTTTTGCGATGTCGCAGTTGCAGCGCGAAAGGCGCGCGCTGGACGACCCCGCGGCCTTCAAGCGCTGGCTCAAGCAGGAGCGGCGGGCGCAGCGCGAAGACGACCTGTTCGACGACATGTTCTGAAGCGCCCGTGAAGCGCCTTTGAAGCGCTTACCGAGGCAGCGTCAGCCAGGCCATCCACCTACACGGCGCAGCTTCTGAAGCCGCAGAACAGCGTGTCGCGGCCGGCCGGTGCAAAGCGCCTCGCCTTCGGGTGGCGCTGGCGCTGGCAGCTCAGCCACGAGGCACCGCGCAGCACCGCCAGCGTGCCGGCCGGCGGTGCTGCGTCCAGCGTTCCCGGCACGGGCTTGGCATCCGCACGGCCCGGCCAGGGCCGCGCGCTGCCGGCCACCCACTCGAAGACATCGCCCCAGACGAAGCCGCGCGGCGCGGCCGTCATCGCGGCGGCTTCCCACTCGGCTTCGGTGGGCAGCCGGCGGCCGGCCCAGCGGCACCAGGCCTCGGCCTCGAAGCGGCTGACGTGCAGCGCCGGCTGGCCGGCGGCAGCGCGTTGCAGCGTGCCGTGCCGCTGCAGCAGCACGCCGCCGCGCAGTTGTTCGACATGGCGCGGCGCGCGGCGCTGCGCTGCCTGCGCCCAGGCCCAGCCGGCGTCGGACCAGAGCGCCTGCCGGTCGTAGCCGCCGTCCTCGGCAAACTCGACATAACGCGCCCAGCTCACGGCTTGCGCATCGATCTCGAACTCGGGCAGCGCCACGCCATGGGCCCAGCGCTCGTTCTCCGGCACGGTGCCCCGCTGGTCGGCCGGCGCGCCCAGAAGCCAGGTCTGCGCGGGCAGCCACAGCGGGTCACGCGGTGGCCGGGCTGCCAGTGGCCGCCACGGTTCGGCAGCCGGCAGTTGCAGCTCGGCCGCGCGCTCGGCCAGCGCTTCGCCCAGCCTGTCTTCGTGCAGCAGCGCCAGGCGAAAGAAGTGCAGGCCGTCGTCGTCGCCCTTGGCGTTGGCCAGCAGGTCCAGCGTGGTGTCCAGCGTCTGGGCCAGCATGCGGCGCACCGCGTTGGCAGCGGGCGGCGCAGCGTTGCCGTCGGCCCAGGCCTGGATGGCTGCATCGGCCGGCGGCAGCCGCGGCGCCGCCGCGTCGCAGGCTTCGCCGCGCTGGCGTTGCAGGTTGCGGCCGATCCAGTGGTCCTGGTAGAGGCCGGCGCGGGCGGCCAGCCACAGCGGCATCGCGCCGCCGTCGCTGCGCAGCAGCGCGTCTCGCGCCTGGAACTGCGCCAGCCAGCGCAGCGTGTGGTTGCGCGCGTCCATCAGCGCCAGCGACAGCAGGTCCGCGCCCGCCTGGCGGATGGTCAGCGGGTCGGCGGCGTTCACCGCAGCGGGCTGCACCGTCTCACTCGCCCACCAGCCCGTTGCGGATGGCATAGACCGTCATCTCGGAGTTGTTGCTCAGTTGCAGCTTCTCCAGCACCCGCGCGCGGTACACCGACACGGTTTTGGGCGACAGCGTCAAGGCCTCGGCGATGTCGGCCAGGCGCTTGCCGGAGGCGATCATCACCAGCGTCTGCAACTCGCGGTCGCTCAGCTTCTGGTGCGGGTTTTCGACCGACGGCGCGGTGAGGCTTTCCACCAGCATCTGCGCAATCTCCGGCGTCACGTATTTGCGGCCCTGCGCCACCGTGCGCACCGCCTGCACCAGCAACTGCGGGTCACCGCCCTTGTTGACGTAGCCATGCGCGCCGGCACGCAAAGCGCGGATCGCGTACTGGTCTTCCGGGTACATGCTCACCACCAGCACCTTGACCGGCGAGCCCTCGTCCTTCAGTGCATGCAGCGCGTCCAGCCCGCTGCGGCCTGGCAGGTTGATGTCCAGCACCAGCACGTCGCACGGGGTGCTGCGCCCGCTGTCGCGGCCCCTGTCCGCCAGCGTGCGCATCAGGTTGCGCAGCTCGCCGTAGTCGCCCGCCTCGCCCACCACCTGGATGTCGGGCGCGTCGGCCAGCGTGTCACGGATGCCGCGACGGATCAATGCATGGTCGTCGCACAAGATGACTTGGATCATGGCTGCCCCTGACTTTGAGCTTAGAGGTTGGCCCAGGCGGATGGATCGTGCGCATCGTCGCCGTCGCCATGGCCGGCAGCGTCGCCTTGCAGCGCCGCCGTGCGTTGGCCGTGCTGGCCCAGCGGCACGGACAGGATGAGCGTGGTGCCGCCCGGGCCGCTGCTCAGATCGACCCAGCCGCCGACGGTGAGCGCGCGCTCCTTCAGCCCGCGGATGCCGAAGCTCTGCGCCTTGGCCAGGTCGTCTGCGGACAGGCCGCGGCCGTTGTCGCTGACCTCCAGCGACAGCACGCCTGCGCTGACCGACAGGTCGATGGCCACGCGGCTGGCCTGCGCATGCTTGCTGATGTTGGTCAGCGCCTCCTGCGCGGTGCGGTAGGCCACCAGCGGCACGCCGGTGGGCAGGTCGGGCCGATCATGGCTGGTGCGAAAGGCGCAGACGGTGCCGCTGCGCTTCTCGAAGCGGCTGGCCATCCATTGCAGCGCCGCCACCAGCCCCTGCTCCAGGATGGCCGGCCGCAGGTTGTGCATGATGCGCTGGCTGGCCTCGATGGCATGCGTCACGGTGTCGATGGCGCTGGCCAGCCGCTGGCTCACCTCGGGCGCGCTGGTGCGGCGGCTGATCCAGTCGAGATCGAACTTCAGCGCTGTGAGCGAGCCACCGACGTCGTCGTGGATCTCGCGCGCAATCGCGTGGCGCTCGTTCTCGACGCTGGTCTGAAGGTGCTGCGCCAGCTCGGACAGCCGCAGTTGCGACGCCTGAAGCTCCCGGTCTGCGCGCATGCGGGCGCGGCGGCTCTCGCTGGCGGCGATGGCATGCTCGATGGCGGGCGCCAGCCGCGCCAGGTTGTTCTTCAGCAGATAGTCGCTGGCGCCATTGCGCATGGCCTCCACCGCGACGTCTTCCCCGATCTCGCCCGACACCAGGATGAAGGGCACCAACACACCGCTGTCGCGCAGCATCTCGAGCGCTTGCAAGCCAGAAAAGCCGGGCAGGTTGTAGTCGGACAGGATCACGTCCCAGCGCTGGGCCAGCGCATAGCCGAACTCGGCGCGCGACTCGATCCGTTCGGCCTGCACATGCAGGCCGGCGCGGCGCAACTGCGCCATCGCGAGCGCATGGTCGAGCTCGGCATCTTCGATGTGCAGCAGGCGCACGGCCTGCGCTGGGCGGCTCATGGCGTTGAGTATCGCGCAGGGTGCTCGGGCTTGTTGCGTGCCGGCATTGCCGGGTCCCGCCCCGGCGGGCGAGTCACTTTCATTTGGAGGCCCAAATAAAAGTAACCAAAGCAAAGGGCCTCAATGCAAAACCGGATTGGCCGACACGCTCCGGCTACCCGGCCCAGCGGGTTACTTTGCACCAGGGTGCCTGATCGACAGAGCAACTCGGCCAACAATGCTGGCGCGCTGCGCGCTGCCCTCGATCTGCGCTCGCAGCGCGTCTTGACCCCGCGATGCGGAGCGAGCCGCAGCGTCGAGCGAGTTGCTGTGCCGATGTTCGGCGCTCTGGCGAAGTGGCCCGCTGGGCCGGGTATCCGGAGCGCATAGGCCAAATCGGTTTTGTATTAGGCCCTTTGCTTTGGTTACTTTCATTTGGGCCTGCAAATGAAAGTGACCCGCCAGCCGGGGCGGGACCCGGCACTGCCGGCACACCGCCATGCAGGGCGAACGCGCAAACCCGCAGACCGCGCAGACCGCGCAGACAGTTAGAAATGACACGCGATTGTCGCGATCTTCCGCTCAATGTTTGGCAGGCGGCTGCCGAAAATCTGTCGGGAGAGAAACCCAAGGGAAGGTTGGCGCACCGCTGTCGGTGGGCGGCTGCCCCAGCTTGTCCAACGAACAAACGGAGCGCAGATGCTCATTCAGGACGCCAACCCACTCCAGCCCGCAGGCATGCCGCTGCTGGCTGCCGCGGACTTGCAGGACCACCTGATGGTGGCCAGCAACGACCTCGAACGCCTGCAGCGCCTGCTCGACGACGCCAGCGAGGCGCTGATGGGCCACTTCACGGGCGCCGCCGCGCAGCTCGACAGCGGCGCGCTGCGCGAGGCGCGGGCCATGCTGGGCGGCGCCATCACCGCGCTCCAGTTCCAGGACATGGCTTCGCAGTTGATCACGCACACCACGCGGCGCCTGCGCAATTGCGCCGACCGCCTGGCCCGCGACACCTTTGCCGACGACGAGGACGGAGAGACCGTCATCGAGGAGGCACCCCTGCGCCCCAACCCGGTGACGCAGGACGAGATGGACGCTGGCTCCATCGACCTCTTCTGACGACCTTCACACCACCGACCCGAACACGATTGCCCCGGAGACCGACATGCATTCCATCCTTGCCGTAGATGACAGCGCCTCGATGCGCCAGATGGTGTCCTTCACGCTGAAGAACGCCGGCTTCAACGTGGTCGAGGCGGTCGATGGCCAGGACGCCTTCGAGAAGGCCAACAGCCGCGACTTCAACCTCGTGCTGACCGACCAGAACATGCCCCGCATGGACGGCATCAGCCTGACCAAGAAGCTGCGCGAGAACCCCAAGTTCAAAAGCACGCCGATCCTCATCCTCACCACCGAAAGCAGCGACCAGATGAAGCAGGCCGGCCGCGCTGCGGGCGCCACCGGCTGGCTGGTGAAGCCCTTCGACCCGGCCAAGCTGGTCGAGGTGATCGGCAAGGTCATCCGCTGAACACCATCGCGGCCCCAAGACTTCCCCGAGGAAAGCACCGCCATGGGTGACACCACCAACGAAAGCGCACATCTGTCGGCAGGCATCGACCTGAGCCAGTTCTTCCAGGTCTTCTTCGAGGAAGCCGGCGAGAACCTGGAGACGATGGAGCAGATGCTTCTGAACCTTGACATCGCGAACGCCGACGACGAGGAGCTGAACGCGATCTTCCGCTGCGCGCATTCGGTCAAGGGCGGCGCCGCCACCTTCGGCTTCAACGACGTGGCCGAGCTGACGCACCAGATGGAGACGCTGCTGGACAAGCTGCGCCGCCACGAGCTGACGCCCACCGCCGCGATGGTGGATGTGCTGCTGGCCGCGGGCGACGCGCTGAAGGCGCAGCTCGCGCGCCACCAGGGCAACGGCACCGGGCCGACCGACACGCGGGCGCTGCTGGTGTCCATCCGCGCGATGTCCGACGGCAGCGCCGCGCCCACGGCCACCGCCACCGCCGCTGCCGCACCCGCTGCGGCTGCGGCCGCCGCAGCGCCGGCCAGGGCCGCCAAGCCCGCCAAGCCCGACGCACGCGCGCTGGAGCTGACCGTCGGCCCGCTGGACGACGTGGCGCTGGCCGACAACCTGGTGGAGCTGTTCAAGGAGATCACCGACCTCGGCACCATCGAGCCGCTGGACGCCGGCAAGGCCGCCGACGGCATGCGCCGCTTCAAGGTCGTGACGGCCTCCACCGACAGCGACCTGCTGGACCTCTTCACCTTCCACGTCGCCCGCGAGCAGGTGCGTCTGTCGCCGCTGAGCGCCGGCTACGGCTTCCACGAAGGCGCGCCAGGCGCACCGGCGGCAGACCTGAAGCCGGCCGCCGACCCCGGCTACGGCTTCTTCGACAACGCCCCGGGCGCGCCGGCCGATGCAGCCGCCGCGCCGCCGGTGGCAGACACCGCGCAGGTGGCCCCGGTGGCCGCCGCCAAGGCAGCGCCTGCCAGGCCGGAGAAGGCCGCCGCGACGCCGGAGTCCAGCACGCTGCGCGTCTCGGTCGAGAAGGTGGACCAGCTCATCAACCTGGTCGGTGAACTCGTGATCACGCAGGCCATGCTGGCGCAGAACGGCAAGGACATCGACACCGCGGTCTATCAGAAAGTGGCCGCCGGCCTGGCCGACCTGGAGCGCAACACCCGCGACCTTCAGGAAGCGGTGATGTCGATCCGCATGATCCCGATGAGCTTGGTCTTCAACCGCTTCCCGCGCATGCTGCGCGACCTGGCGGCCAAGCTCGGCAAGAAGGTCGAGATGGTGCAGGTGGGCGAGGCCACCGAGCTGGACAAGGGCCTGGTGGAGAAGATCACCGACCCGCTGACCCACCTGGTGCGCAACAGTTGCGACCACGGCATCGAGCTGCCCGCCGAGCGGCTGGCCAAGGGCAAGCCAGAGCAGGGCAGCATCACGTTGATCGCCAGCCACCAGGGCGGCAGCATCGTCATCGAGGTGCGTGACGACGGCCGCGGGCTGAACCGCGGCAAGCTCGTCAAGAAGGCCCGCGAGCGCGGCATCGAGGCGCCCGACTCGATGAGCGACCAGGACGTCTATGGCCTGATCTTCGCGCCCGGCTTCAGCACCGCCGACGTGGTGACCGATGTCTCCGGCCGCGGCGTCGGCATGGACGTGGTGAAGAAGAACATCACCGCACTCGGCGGCACGGTGGAGATCGACTCCGCCGAAGGCTACGGCATGACGGTGCGCGTGCGGCTGCCGCTGACGCTGGCCATCATGGACGGCATGAGCGTGGGCGTGGGCGACGAGTGCTACATCCTGCCGCTGGGCAGCGTGGTGGAGTCCTTCCAGGTGCAGCCGGGCACCATCAAGACCATCGGCGGCACCGGCCGCGTGGTGGAAGTGCGCGACGAGTACATGCCGGTGGTGGACCTCGAAAAGGTCTTCGAGGTGCCGCGCTTCGACTTCGAGCATGTCAGCAACATCATGGTCGTGGTCGAGGCCGAGGGCGGCCGTGTCGCCTTGCTGGTGGACGAGTTGCTCGGCCAGCAGCAGGTGGTGGTGAAGAACCTGGAGAGCAACTACCGCAAGGTCGAAGACGTCTCGGGCGCCACCATCATGGGCGACGGCCGCGTGGCGCTGATCCTGGACATCGGCTCGCTGGTGCGGCGCTCGCGCCACTGAGCAGCTTCGGCCAGCCAAGGGCACACACGATGAAGATCGACTTCAACGACCGCTGGCTGCTGCTCAGCATGGGCCTCGCCTGGGCCGGCGCACTGGGCTACGGCGCGGCCAACGGCGCGGTGCTGCCGGTGCTGCTGATCGGCGCCGCCATCCTCGCCGCCGGGCTGCTGACGGTGGCGCTGTTGGGCGGGCGCACCGGCGCCGTGGTGGGCATGCCGGTGCTGGGCATGGTGATGGTGGCACTGCTGATCCACGCGTCGCGCGGGCAGCCCGAGGCGCACTTCGCCGTCTTCGGGCTGCTGGCCTGCACCACGGTGTACCGACGCTGGGAGGCCGTGGTGGCCGGCGCGGTGACCATCGCCTTGCACCACTTCAGCTTCAACTATCTTCAGCAGTGGGGCGTGAACGCCATCTGCTTCACGCAGCCCGGGCTGGCTGCCGTGGTGGAGCATGCGGCCTACGTGGCCGCCGAGGCGGCGATCCTCATCGTGCTGGCGCTGCGCGCCGATGCAGACCACCGCGCCGCGCAGGAACTCAGCGGCCTGGCGGCCGGCATCATCGGCAGCGACGGCTCGGTGCGCTTCGACGGCGCACGCCTGCCTTGCAGCGCCCAGAGCACCCGCCAACTGCAACGCGCGCTGCTGCACATCCAGGCGACGATGCTGGCCGTGCGCAGCAGCGCCGATGCCATCCACACCGCCTCTGGCGACATCGACAGCGGCAACGCCGACCTCAGCCAGCGCACCGGCCAGGCGGCAGGCGCATTGCAGCAGACCAGCACCTCGATGGCGCAACTGGCCGGCAACGTGCGCCAGGGCGCCGAAGCCGCGGCGCAGGCGCACCGGCTGGCCGGCGCAGCGGCGCAGACGGCGCAGCGCGGCGGCGCAGTGGTCTCGCAGGTGGTGGCCACGATGGAACAGATCAACGGCAGCAGCAGAAAGATCGCCGACATCATCGGCACCATCGACGGCATTGCCTTCCAGACCAACATCCTGGCGCTGAACGCCGCGGTGGAAGCGGCACGCGCCGGCGAGCAAGGCCGCGGCTTTGCAGTGGTGGCGGCCGAAGTGCGCAGCCTGGCACAGCGCTCCGGCTCGGCGGCACGCGAGATCAAGGCGCTCATCGGCGCCAGCGTCGAAGGGGTGGCCACCGGCACCCGGCTGGTGGCCGACGCAGGCAGCACGATGGACGAGATCGTCGCCAGCGTGCAGCGCGTGTCCGACGTGCTGGCCGGCATCAGCAGCGGCAGCACCGAGCAGAGCGCCGGCATCGACCAGGTCAATGGCGCCGTCGGCCAGCTCGACCAGATGACGCAGCGCAACGCGACGCTGGTGGAACAGTCGGGCGCCGCTTCCGGACAGTTGAAGGAACAGGCCGCCCGGCTGGCGCAGGCCGTCGGCGTGTTCCGCCTCGAAGGCAGCGCTGCCTAGCGCTGCGTACCGCTCGCCAATCGCTCGCCAATCGCCGTTCCCTCTTTGCCCACACCAAATGAACCTGCAAAACCTTCGCATCGGCACCCGCTTGTGGCTCGCCGTGGGCCTGTTTCTCGGCGCACTCGTCTTCCTGGTCTCCTTTGCGGCGCTGCGCGGTGCGCAGTCGCAGGCACAGTCCACCAGCGCGCTGGGCATGGCGGACACCAAGATCCGCCTGGCCAGCCAATGGGCCAGCCTGACCGAGGCCGCCGTGGGCCGTGCACTGGCCAACGCGATCAACAGCGACGCTGCAGTTGGCGCCGTGCTGACCGACAGCAACAACAAGGCCATCGCCCGCATCACCGAGCTTCAAAAGCAGCTCAAGGCGATGCCCAAGACCGCCGCCGAGGAGGCCGTGCTGCAAAAGATTGCAGCGGCCCGCACGGTGGTGCTGGAGGCGTC
The DNA here is from genome assembly GCA_964244245.1 of uncultured Rubrivivax sp. GTDB lineage: Bacteria > Pseudomonadota > Gammaproteobacteria > Burkholderiales > Burkholderiaceae_C > Rubrivivax. Next base: position 89,505 of record CAXTHW010000003.1, read on the forward strand.
GGCGAAGATCACCAAGCTGAAGGAAGCAGGTGACCTTGCCGCAGCGCGCGGCGACGCCAGCAAGGCCTTCAGCGCAGCCGTCACGCCCTACATGCAGGGCCTCGCCGACTACGTCAAGCTTCAGGAAGACGCAGCCCAGGCGGTGAACGCGCAGCTCGCAGAGGCGCGCCAGCAGACGCTGGTGGTGACCTTGTCCGTCATCACGCTGATGGTGCTGGGCATGGTGGCCGGCACCGCGGTGATGGTGCGCTCGATCCGCGCTCCGCTGCTCGACGCGGTGGCGCTGGCCGACAGCATCGCCGCCGGTGATCTGAGCCAGCGGCCCGAGGTGACGCGCGCCGACGAAATGGGCGACCTGCTGCGCGCCCTGCTGGCGATGAGCAAGGCCTTGTCGGCCACCGTGGGCCAGGTGCGCAGCTCGGCAGACAGCATCCAGACCGCCAGCGCCGAGATCGCCGCAGGCAACACCGACCTGAGCCAGCGCACCGAGCAGGCGGCCAGCTCGCTGCAGCAGACCGCCAGCTCGATGACGCAGCTCAACGGCACCGTGCGCCAGAGCGCCGATGCAGCAGCGCAGGCCAACCAGCTTGCCAGCTCGGCCACCGAGATCGCCCAGCGCGGCGGCGCGGTGGTGTCGCAGGTGGTGGCGACGATGGAGCAGATCAACGGCAGCAGCAAGAAGATCGCCGACATCATCGGCACCATCGACGGCATTGCCTTCCAGACCAACATCCTGGCGCTGAACGCCGCGGTGGAAGCGGCGCGTGCCGGCGAACAAGGCCGCGGCTTCGCGGTGGTGGCCGGTGAAGTGCGGCTGCTGGCGCAGCGCAGCGCCGAGGCGGCGCGCGAGATCAAGAGCCTGATCGGCGCCAGCGTCGAGAAGGTGGAATCGGGCACCCGGCTGGTGGCCGATGCAGGCAGCACGATGACCGAGATCGTCGCCAGCGTGCAGCGCGTGACCGACATCCTGGGCGAGATCTCGGCCGCCACCGCCGAGCAGAGCTCGGGCATCGGCCAGGTCAACGGCGCGGTGACGCAGCTCGACGCGATGACGCAGCAGAACGCCGCGCTGGTGGAGCAGTCCGCAGCCGCTGCCGGCTCGCTGCAACAGCAGGCGGCCGGGCTGGCCGCGCTGGTGGCCACCTTCAGGCTGGGCCAGCACGGCGGCCAGCCGGCGCTGAAGGCAGCGGAGGTGGTGCGCAAGGCAGCGACCGGGCCTGCGCGGCCCGCCGCTGCCAAACCTGCCAAGCCTGTCGCGCCATTCACGCCATCCACAACGTCCACGCCATCCACGCCCGCCAGCCGGCCGCCGCTGCCCGCCTTCACCGCCCCCGCGCGTGCCGCGCCGGCCAGGCCGCAGGCGGCACCCGCCACCGCGGTGGCGGCGCCCGCAGCCGCGGCCGACGCCGAATGGGAATCCTTCTGAACCGCCTGCCACCGAAAGCCCGGCCATGAACCTGAACAACCTGCGCATCGGCACCCGTCTGGGCGGTGGCTTCGTCGTGATCCTGGCCTTGTCGGCGCTGTTGATGCTGGTGGGCATCTGGCGGCTGAACGAGATCGCAGCCGCCAACCGCCAACTGGTGGACGTGCAACTCGTCAAGGCCCGGCTGCTGGACGAGCAGTTCCGCAACATCGCCGTCGGCGTGGTGCGCACCACGGCGGTGGTGAAGAACGCCGACGGCAGCCTGGAAGCGCTGTTTGCCGACAGCGCCAAGGCATCGACGGCGCGCGGCAACGAGATCCTGAAGGCGCTGGACGCGATGCCCGGCAACGCCGAAGAACAGGCCTTGATGGGCAAGGTGGTCGAGCAGCGCAAGCGCTATCTGGCGGTGCGCGACACCATCATGAAGGCCAAGCGCGAGGGCCGCGCCGAAGACGCCGGCAAGCTCTTCGCGAGCGACTTCGTCCCCGAGTCCAAGGCCTATGTCGCGGTGATGCAGGCGGTGGTGGACCACCAGCGCAAGATGATCGACGCGGCCGGCGAGACGATGGCCGCCGATGCCCGCCAGGACATCGTGGGCCTCGGTGTGCTGGGCGCCTTGTGCATGGCGCTGGGCACGCTGTTCGCGGTGCTGCTGACGCGCTCGATCACGCGGCCACTGGCCGATGCCAGCCGGCTGGCGAGCGCCGTCTCGCAAGGCGACCTGTCGCAGGACGCGCCGGTGCGCGGCACCGACGAGACGGCCGCGCTGATGCGCTCTCTGGGCGAGATGACGGCCAGCCTGCGCCGCATGGTGCAGCAGGTGCGGCAGTCGGCAGACTCCATCCTGGTGGCGTCCAGCGAGGTGGCCACCGGCAATGCAGACCTGTCCACCCGCACCGAGCAGACGGCCAGCCGGCTGCAGCAGACGGCCGCTTCGGTGGACCAGATCACAGGCACCGTGAAGCACAGCGCAGAGTCCGCCCAGCAGGCCAACCAGATGGTCTCTTCTGCGCGCGACGTGGCGCGCCGCGGCGGCAGCGTGGTGGCGCAGGTGGTCTCGACGATGGACGAGATCAACGGCAGCAGCAAGAAGATCGCCGACATCATCGGCACCATCGACGGCATCGCCTTCCAGACCAACATCCTGGCGCTGAACGCAGCGGTGGAGGCAGCGCGGGCCGGCGAGCAAGGCCGCGGCTTCGCCGTGGTGGCCGGCGAGGTGCGCAGCCTGGCGCAGCGCAGCGCCGAGGCAGCGCGCGAGATCAAGAGCCTGATCGGCAGCAGCGTCGAGAAGGTGGAGTCAGGCTCGCGCCTGGTGGCCGATGCAGGCAGCACGATGGGCGAGATCGTCGCCAGCGTGCAGCGCGTGTCCGACATCATCGGCGAGATCTCGGCAGCGTCTGCCGAGCAGAGTGCAGGCGTCGCGCAGGTCAACGGCGCCATCGCCCAGCTCGACGCGATGACGCAGCAGAACGCAGCGCTGGTGGAGCAGAGTGCAGCGGCGGCCGAAAGCCTGCGCGAGCAGTCACGCCAGCTCGGTGCGGCGGTCTCGGGCTTCCGCCTGCAGGCGCAGACGGCGCCCATGCCGATGCCAATGCCGATGCCGTCTGCGGCGCGGGCGGCTTCCACACCGGCAGCCGCACCCGCAGCCACGCCCGCCAGGCTGGCCCAGGTGGCCATCCGGCAGGCCAGCACGCAGGCCGGCACGCGGGCCAAGGCGCCCGCGCCCGCTGCCGCCACTGCCGCTGCGCCAGCGACAACGCAGCACACCGCTTCAGCCGCGCCGGCGCCGGTGCCGGCCAAGGCACAGCAGCCTGCGCCGCCCGCCCAGGCGCCGGGCAACGACAGCGACTGGGAAACCTTCTGACCGGCACGCCGCCTGCGTGCCATTCAAGTCGCCACCCCGCCGGCCGATAAACCGGCGAACACTCCCGCCTCAAGGAACCGCCATGGAAATGATCGCTGAAGCCAGCCACGTCGCACGCGCCGAAGCGGCCCGCGCCGCCCCCCACCACAGCACGGCCGGCGCCGCCCGCGAGTCGCAGGCCTGCGGCGAATTCCTCACCTTCCGCCTCGGCGAAGAGGAGTACGGCATCGACATCCTGCGCGTGCAGGAAATCCGCTCCTACGAGCAGCCCACGCGCATCGCCAACGCGCCGGCCTTCATCAAGGGCGTCGTCAACCTGCGCGGCGTCATCGTGCCCATCATCGACCTGCGCCTCAAGCTCGGCTGCGGCAGCGCCGAGTACAACGGCTTCACCGTCGTCATCGTGCTCAACGTGCGTGGCCGCGTGGTCGGCGCGGTGGTCGATTCGGTGTCCGACGTGCTGGAACTCGGCAAGGGCGAGATCAAGCCGGCGCCTGAACTCAGCTCCAACATCGACGCCCACTACATCACCGGCATCGGCACGGTGAAGAGCGGCCAGGGCGAGAACGAAAGCGAACGCATGCTGATCCTGATGGACATCGAGGCGCTGATGAGCAGCGCCGACATGGGCCTGATGGACGCCTGAATCCCACCCGACACCGGAGCCAGCCAATGCATTCCCGTTTCACCTTGCGCGCCGCCGCAGCCGCGATCCTCGCGCTGGCCGTCGCCACCGCACACGCCAGCAATGCCGGCCCTGCCGACGCCACCGCGATGGTCAAGAAGGGCGTCGCCTTCATCAAGGCCAACGGCAAGGACAAGGGCTACGCCGAGATCAGCAACAAGGCAGGCGCCTTCGTCGCGAACGACCTCTACCTCACGGTCTATGGGCTGGACGGCACCGTGCGTGCCCATGGCGCGAACGAGAAGATGATCGGCAAGAACCTGATCGAGCTGAAAGACATCGACGGCAAGCCCTTCGTGAAAGAGCGGCTGGAGCTGGCGCAGACCAAGGCCAGCTTCTGGCAGGACTACAAGTTCACCAACCCGGTGACCAAGAAGATCGAGCCCAAGAGCATGTACTGCGAGCGGCTGGACGACGCCGTGGTCTGCGGCGGCATCTACAAGTGACGCCACGCTGCACTTGAGGGCGAGCCGATGAAACTCGGACCGAAGCTGATCGCCGCGCCGCTGGCCACGGCGCTGGTCGTCCTGGCCTTCGCACAGGCCAGCGGCTGGCTGCAGTTGCGCGATGCAGAAGAGGGCCACCGTGCCTTTCATGAGCGGCTGGAAGATTTCAAGACGCTGTCCAGCGTGCAGGAGCAACTGGGCCAGGTGCATGCCGGGGTCTATCGCACGGTGGCGCTGGTCGCGTCGCTGGACGAAGGCAAGGTCAACGCCTTTCGCGCCGCGCTCAAGCAGCAGCTCGATGGTGCCAAGCGCACCTTCAGCGCGGTGGGCAACGAAGACGGCCGCATGACGGACCCGGCCCTCAAGGCCGCCGTGGCGCAGGCGGCGGCGCAGATCGACACCTACCGCCAGCAGGCCGACAACGCCGTCGATATGGCGACGGTCGATCCCAACACCGGCATCAGCGCGATGCAGAGCGCCGACGCCAGCTATGCAGCGCTGGCCAAGACGGCGGCCGGCATCGTGGGCCGCATGGACGAGATCACCGCCGAAACATCGGCAGCATCGCTGGCCCGCTCACGCCGCAACGGGCTGCTCTTCGGGGCACTGGGCTTGCTGGCAGCGGGCATCGCGGTGGCCACCTCGTGGCTGATGCAGCGCCGCCTGGTGGCCGACCTGGCGCGCGCCGGCCGGCTGGCGCAGGCCGTGGCGCAGGGCCGGCTGGACGCCACTGGCGTGGCAGGCGGGCAGCGCGCCGACGAGGTGGGCGACGTGCTGCGCTCGCTGTCGCACATGACCTCGGCGTTGAGCGCATCGCTGCGCACGGTGCAGGAGTCGTCGGCGTCCATCCATGGCGCCAGCGCAGAGATCGCCAGCGGCAACGCCGACCTGTCGGTGCGCACCGAACAGGCCGCCAGCTCGCTGCAGCAGACGGCCAGCGCGATGGAGCAGCTCCACGGCCGCGTGCAGCAGAGCGCCGACGCGGCCCGCCAGGCGCGTGATCTGGCGCGCAGTGCTGCCGACGTAGCCCAGCGCGGCGGCAGCGTGGTGGCGCAGGTGGTCAGCACCATGCACGACATCAACAGCAGCAGCAAGAAGATCGCCGACATCATCGGCACCATCGACGGCATCGCCTTCCAGACCAACATCCTGGCGCTCAATGCCGCGGTGGAGGCGGCGCGTGCCGGTGAACAAGGCCGCGGCTTTGCCGTCGTGGCCAGCGAGGTGCGCAGCCTGGCCCAGCGCAGTGCCGGCGCGGCGCGCGAGATCAAGGCCTTGATCGGCGCCAGCGTGGACAAGGTGGAGTCGGGCTCGCGGCTGGTGGCGGACGCCGGCAGCACGATGGGCGAGATCGTCGCCAGCGTGGACCGCGTCTCGCAGATCATCGGCGAGATCAGCCAGGGCGCCAGCGAGCAGAGCGCCGGCCTGGGCCAGGTGAACGGCGCGGTGGCCGCGCTCGACGGCATGACGCAGCAGAACGCAGCGCTGGTGGAACAGTCCGCCGCCGCGGCCGAATCCCTGAAGGCGCAGGCCGCGCTGCTGGGCGACGTGGTGAGCCGCTTCACGCTGGAAGCCGCAGCCGGCTGAAGCCGCGGCCAAGCCACGGCATGCCACGGCGCGCCGCAGCCGGTGCCCGGTCCACAATCCGGCCAGCGTGATGTGGTCCTCCAGTCCTTCCAGCCCTGCCTGCCATGCCGCCGTGCTGACGGCGCAATGGCAGTCCCACGCGGCCAGCGCGGCGCCTGCCACTGCGGCCAGCCTGGTGGTGGCACTGCTGGTGCTGCCCACGCTGCGCAGCGCCAGCCCGGGCCTGCTGCTGGGCGGCTGGGTGCTCGCGCTGGTGGCCGTGATGCTGCTGCGGCTGTGGCTTCAGCGCGCCCAGCGGGCCGCCAGCAGTGCGGCCGACGCGGCGCCGTGGGTGCGCCGCTACCGTGCCAGTGCGCTGCTGCACGGGCTGGTGTGGGGTGGCGCAGCGCTGTTGCCGGTGAGCCTGGCCGAGCCCGGCTTGCAGGGCGTGCTGGTGCTGGTGCTGGGCGGCCTGGCGGCCGGCGCGATGACGCTGACCCTGTTCGACCTGCAGGCGGCGCTGGCCTTCGCGCTGCCGGCGCTGCTGCCGCTGGCCTTGCGCCTGGCCGCCGGCAGCGCGCCGCTGCCCACGCTCAGCGTGGTGGGCGGCGTGATGCTGCTGTTGCTGCTGCTGATGTTCAGCATCGCCGCGCGCCGCGTGCAGCGTGAGCGCCTGGCACTGGCCGAGGCACGCCTGGCAGAGGCCGAGGGGGCCGCCGCAGCGCGCCGCGCCGAGGCCTTGCTGCGCAGCATCTTCGACAGCATCGGCGAAGGCATCAGCGTGTTCGATGGCGAGCACCGGCTGGCCACCTGGAACCGCCATCTCCCCGCCTTCCTCGGGCTGGACGCGGCGCAGTTGCGCAGCGGCACACCGCTGCGCGACTGCCTGAAGGCGCTGGCCCGCAGCGGCGAATACGGCGCGGTGGACGTGCAGGCCGAGGTCGAACGCCGCATGGCCTGGCTGCTGAGCACCGACCCGGCCCCGCTGCAACGCGTGCGCCCCGATGGCCGCACCGTCGAACTGCGGCGCAGCGCAATGCCCGACGGTGGCTTCATCGTGGTCTATGTCGATGTGACGCGCCGCCACGCCGCCGAGGCGGCGCTCTTCGAGCAGCAGCGCATGCTGGCGCTGCTGCTGGAAAGCACAGAGCAGGGCTTCTGGTTCATCGACAACGCCCTGGCCACCACCGACGCCAACCCGGCGATGTGCAGGATGCTCGGGCTTCAGCGCGAGCAGTTGCTGGGGCGCTCGATCTTCGACTTCGTCGATGCAGAGAACGCGCAGATCTTCCGCCACCATGTGGCGCTGCGCGCCGCCGGACAGCCAGGCAGCTACGAGATCGCACTGCTGCGCAGCGACGGCAGCCAGGTGCACTGCTACAACAATGCGACGCCCATCATCGATGCGCAGGGCCAGAAGAACGGCGCGGTGGGCCTGTTCTCCGACATCAGCAGGCAGAAGCTGGCCGAAGCCGAGGTGCGCCGCGGCGGCGAACTGCTGGCGCAGAAGTCGCATGTGCTGGAGGTGACGCTGGAAAGCCTGTCGCAAGGCGTGCTCAGCCTTGACGCACAAGGCCGCAGCAACGCCTGGAACCGGCGCCTGCTGGACTTGCTGGAGCTGCCCGAGGCGCTGATGCAGGCCCGGCCCACGCTGCAGCAACTGGCCGCCTGGCAGGCAGCACAGGGGCACTTCGGCGCCGGCTTTCTTCAGCTCGACGACACCGGCCGCGCCGGTCTTGAGCGCTTCATGGCCGGCGACGACAACGCCATCGCCCGCAGCTACCAGCGCACGCGCAGCGACGGCACGGTCATCGACGTGCAGTCGCACTTTGCCGCCGACGGCAGCGTGGTGCGCACCTACACCGACGTCACCGCCAGCGTGGCTGCGCAGCGTGCGCTGCGCGAAAGCGAAAGCCGCTTCCGCACGATGGCCGACGGCGCGCCGGCCTTGATCTGGCTGTCGGACGCCACCGGGGCGCCGGTGTGGTTCAACCAGCGCTGGCTGGCCTACAGCGGCCACAGCATGGAAGAGGAGTTGCAGACGCACTGGCTGGACCGCCTGCACCCGGACGATTACGGGCGCTGCCTGGCGTCGTTCAACCACGCGCTCGGTGCGCGCACGCCGTACGACATCGAATTCCGGCTGCGCGGTGCCGACGGCCACTGGGGCTGGCTGGCCGACACCGGCATCCCGCGGTTCAACGCCAGCGGCGATTTCGAGGGCTACATCAGCTACGGCTGGGACATCAGCGAACGCAAGGCCGCCGAGCAGGCGCTGATTGCAGCCAAGGACGAAGCAGAGCGCGCCAACCGCGCGAAGTCGGAGTTCCTGTCGCGCATGTCGCACGAGCTGCGCACGCCGATGAACGCGATCCTCGGCTTCGGGCAGTTGATGGAGTCCGACGCAGACGACGTGCTGAGCAGCGGGCAGCGCGCGCGGCTGCAGGAGCTGTTGCGCGGCGGGCGCCATCTGCTGTCGCTCATCAACGAGGTGCTGGACCTGGCGCGCATCGAGGCCGGCACGCTGCAACTGCGGCTGCAGCCGGTGGACGTGGGGCCGCTGGTGGCCGACTGCCTGCGCCTGGTGCAGCCGGTGGCACAAGACAGGCGCATCACGCTGTCCGGCGTCGATGCCTGCGCCGGTGCCGGCACCGTGCTGGCCGACCCCACGCGGCTGCGGCAGGTGCTGCTGAACCTGCTGTCCAACGCCATCAAGTACAACCACGAAGGTGGCCGCGTGGCGCTGCGCTGCATTGCCGACGACCACGGCGGCGACGGCGATGGCCTGCGCATCGAGGTCAGCGACGGCGGGCCGGGCATCAGCGCGGCGCAGCAGCAGCGCTTGTTCCAGGCCTTCGAGCGGCTGGACGCAGACCGCTCTGCCGTCGAAGGCGCCGGCATCGGCCTGGCGCTGAGCAAGTGGCTGGTGGACCTGATGCACGGCCAGATCGGCGTGCGCAGCGCACTCGGCGCGGGCAGCACCTTCTGGCTGCGCCTTCAGCGCTGCCCGGCCGGCCCGCCCGCCGCGCCACCTGCGCCACCTGCGCCATCCGCCCTGCCCGCGCCCACCGCGCCAACCGCGTCATCCGCCAGCACCCCGGCGGCCGATGCAGCGGCCGGCGCATCCGGCCGCCGCCACACCGTGCTCTACATCGAAGACAACGCCGTCAACCAGGTGCTGATGGAAGGCATGCTGGCCCACCGCCCGGGCATCCGGCTGCTGGTGGCCGGCATGCCCGCGGTGGGCCTGGCGATGGCTGCCCAGGCGCGGCCCGACCTGGTGCTGCTGGATATCCAGTTGCCCGAGATGGACGGCTACGAGGTGCTGCGCCGGCTGCGCAGCACAGCGGCCACGCGGCAGACCCCCGTGATCGCCGTCAGCGCGAATGCGATGCAGGCCGACATCGACAGCGCGCTGCGCGCCGGCTTCACCGACTACCTGACCAAGCCGCTGGACATGCAGCGGCTGCTGGCGCTGGTGGACGGCGCGCTGGCCGGCTGAGCCGCGGCGCACCCACCGGATCGAGGGGGTGCGACGGCTTGACCAGGCCCGGCCGACGCCCGACATTGCGGCTGCGTCACGCCGTGACGGAAAGACTGCACCATGCGCACCCTTGCCTTCCAGATTGCCCTTGCCACCTCCGCCTTGCTGGCCGCCAGCGCGGCGGCTGCCGCGCTGCCCTTCGGCACGCTGGACTTCGTGCAACGCACCGGCACCGTGGCGCCCACGGAGCAGATCGACGTGCGCATCCGCTTCACGGTGGACCCAGCCTCGTCGGCACTCGAGTTCACCAGCAACCCGGTGACCGGCTTCGACCTCGCCGACCTGCCGCAGGGCAACTTCTTCAACCCGGCCACGCAGAGCTACGAGCAGCGTCCGTTCGACAGCCTGTCGAACGTCTTCCTGAACACCTACTTCACCTGCAACGACAGCTTCACCGGCGGCTGCAACGGCGACACCACCAACTACAGCTACAGCTTCTTCCTTGCCAGCGAGCCGGGCAAGCCGTCGATCAATTTCGTCAACAGCATCAGCCTGGCACCCGGCGCGTCCACCGAATACGTCTTCGCCCAGTTCACCCCTGCGCCGGGCGGCGCCCAGGCCGGCACCTACAGCTTCTATGAAACCGGCCTCACCCTCAAATTCGAAGGGCTGGATTTCGAGGGCAACCTGCTGACGGCCGACGTCACGCTGGCGAGCACCTGCCCGCTGGGGCCTGACAGCAGTTGCGCCTTCACGCGCACCGTGCTGGCAGTGCCCGAGCCCGGCACCTACGGGCTGATGGCACTCGGCCTGCTGGTGGTGGGCGCGGCCGCCCGCCGCCGCCTGCGCTGAAGCCGCGTCAGTTGGCGGCGGCCCGCCGCAGCGTCTCCACCACCGGCCGCCGCAGCACGTCGCGCAGGCCCCACCAGCCGGCCGCCAGCGCCAGCAGCGCGCCGGCTGCGGTGCCGACAAGCGGCACCCAAGGCGACGGGTTCCACGCGAATTCGAAGGCATAGCGGGCCAGCGCCCAGCCCACCGCCACCGCGGCCATCGACGCCAAAAAGCCGGCCAGCGCGCCCACGCCTAGCAGCTCGGCGCGCTGCACCTGGCCCAGCAGCCGGCTGCTCGCACCCATCGCCCGCATGATCGCGAACTCGCGCGCGCGGCTTTCGCGCGTGGCGCTGATGGCCGCGAACAGCACCACCAGCCCGGCCACCAGCGTGAAGCCGAAGAGGAACTCCACCGCGCGGATCACCTGGTCCAGCACCTGCTGCACCTGCCCGATGGAGGCCGAGACGTCGATGTTGGTGATGTTGGGGAAGTCGCGGCTCAGCCGCTGGTCGAAGCCGGGCGTGGCCGGCGCGCGGAAGGCGCTGATGTAGCTCAGCGGCAGCTCCGGCATCTGCGACAGCGGAAACATCACGAAGAAGTTGACCCGCATCGAGCCCCAATCCACCTTGCGCAAACTGGTGATGCGCGCCTCGGTCAACTGGCCGGCGATGTCGAAGCGCAGGCTGTCGCCCAGCTTCAAGCCCAGCGTGGTGGCCAGGCCTTCTTCCACCGACAGCGCGCCTGCCTCTTCCGGCGTCCAGCGGCCGGCGGCCAGCGTGTTGTGCGGCGGCAGCGCAGCGTCGTGGCTCAAGTTGAACTCGCGGTCCACCAGGCGGCCGGCGCGCTCGTCGGCATAGCTGTCGGCCGTCACCGCCTTGCCGTTGATGGCCACCAGCCGGCCGCGGATCATCGGGTACCAGTCGTAGCGCTGCACGCCGGTCTCGGCCAGCGTCTTGCGGAAGGCCTCGCCCTGCTCGGGCTGGAGGTTGATCACGAAGCGGTTGGGCGCGTCTGGCGGCGTGGCCTGGCGCCAGCTATCGACGAGGTCGGTGCGCAGCAGCACCAGCAGCACCAGCGCCAGCAGGCCCACCGCCAGCGACGACATCTGCAGCACCGCGAAGGCCGGCCGCGCGGCGATCTGCCGCGTGGCCAGGATCAGCCAGCGCGGCGCGCGCGACTCCGGCACCGCGCGCTTGAGCACCAGCACCGCCAGCCACGACAGCAGCGCGAACACCGCGATGGCGGCAGCGAAGCCACCCACCGCGATGGCGCCCAGCTTGGCGTCTGACGACACCGCCATCAGCAGCCCGGTGAAGCCCGCCACGCCGGCCGCCAGCACCAGCAGCGACGTTGCTTTCAAGCCGCCCACGTCGCGCCGGATCACGCGCAGCGGCGGCACGCGCGCCAGTTGCAACACCGGCGGCAGGCCGAAGCCGAGCAGCAGAGTCATCCCCACGCCCAGGCCGAACAGCGCCGGCCACGGCCCCGGCGCCGGCAGCGACGCATCCACCAGCCCCGCCAGCAGCAGCACGAAGACGAAGTGCACCGCAAACCCCACCAGCACGCCCGCGGCACTGGCCAGCAGCCCCACGGCGCCGAACTCCAGCGTGTAGGCCGCCGCGATGCGCCGCTGCGACAGGCCGAGCACGCGCAGCATCGCGCAGTCGTCGAGGTGCGCATCGGCAAACTCGCGTGACGCGATGGCCACCGCCACCGCGGCCAGCAGCGCGGCCAGCAAGGCCACGAGGTTGAGAAACTTCTGCGCCCGGTCGAGCGTCTGGCGCATCTCGGGCCGGCCGGTTTCCAGAGACTCCACGCGCACGCCGCGCAATGGCACGGCCTTGATGCGCTCCTCGCTGAAGCGCACGAACTCGCGCAGCGCGCGCGCGCCTGCCGCACCGTCGGGCGCGGCCACCGCGAGCCGGTAGCCGACGCGGCTGCCCGGCTGCACCAGTTGGGTGGCCGGCAGGTCGGCAGCGGCCAGCATCACGCGCGGCGCAAAGCTCAGGAAGCCGGCACCACGGTCGGGCTCGACGACGATGGTGCGTGTGATGCGCAGCGGCGCGTCGCCCAGCAGCAGCGTGTCGCCGAGCTGAAGCGCCAGCGCGTCCAGCACGCCGGCATCCACCCACACGGTGCCGCGCTCCGGTGCGCCCGCCACCGTCTGCACCGGGCCGCCGGCCGTGGCTCGCAATTGCAGGCTGCCGCGCAGCGGGTAGCTTTCGCTCACCGCCTTGACCGCCACCAGCCGCGTGGCGCCGCCGGCGCGGCCGGTGCCTGCTGCGCCTGCGCCAGGCACGTCGGGCGCCCGCGCCATGCTGGGAAAGCCGACGGTCTGCGCCGTCTTCAGCCCCAGCGCCTGCGCCTTGGCCAGCAGCTCCGGCGGGGTGGGCCGGTCGCTGCCGACGATGGCGTCGCCGCCCAGCAGTTGCCGCGCGTCGCGCGCCAGGCCGCCGTTGAGCCGGTCTGCGAAGAAGCCGACCGCCGTCAGCGCCGCGACGGCCAGCAGCACGGCCAGCGCGAGAAGCCGCAACTCGCCGGCACGGAAGTCACGCAGCGTCTGGCGCCAGGCCAAGGCGGCAATGGATGGTGGGTTCATGGCGGCACGGTACCCGATGCGGGCGGCAGGTGCTTGGGCGAGAATCCTTCGCCCTGTCGATCATCAACGCCCCCCGCCCGTCCAGCCGCGCCGCCCATGCCCGAAATCGTCTTCAAAGGCAAGGAGTACGTCTATAACCACCATCTGACGGTGCCCTACCGCCCGCTGGTGCCGGACGCCGCCAAGGGCATCGGCGCGCCCGACCTGGCCGGCAACCTGGTGATCCACGGCGACAACCTGCATGCGCTGAAAAGCCTGCTGCCGCGCTACGCCGGCAAGGTGGATCTGGTGTTCATCGACCCGCCTTACAACACCGGCAACGAAGGCTGGTGCTACAGCGACGGCGTGAACTCGCCCATCATGAAAGAGTGGCTCAGCACCAACCCGGTCGATGCAGAAGACATGCTGCGTCACGACAAATGGCTGTGCATGATGTGGCCGCGGCTGGTGCTGCTGCGCGAGTTGCTCAGCGACAGCGGGTCGATCTGGATCACGCTGGACGACAACGAGGTGCACCGGGCGAGGATGGTGTTGGATGAGGTGTTTGGCGATTCGGCGCATGTGGCAACGGTCATCTGGGAAAAGGCCGACAGCCCGAAGATGGACGCCGAGTTTTTTTCGTCCAGCCACGACACGATGCTGGTCTATGCCAAAAGTGCGGACCTCATGCATTTCCAGCGGATCGCGCGCGCCGAAGGCGAGACGGCCGATCACTACGCCAAAACCGATGAACAAGGGCGGCCGTATTACCTGAAGCCATTGCGGGCCATGGGAAGCGGCGAGGACACCCGCGAAGCCCGCCCCACGATGTACTTCGCGCTGGACGCTCCGGATGGGACCGCGGTCTTTCCAAAGAAGGCCGATGGCAGCGACGGGCGGTGGCGCTGGAGTCCCGACAGGGCCACGGCCGAGAAAGCGCGCATCGAGTGGCGCAAGACTTCCGCAGGCTGGGTGCCGTACTTTCGCATCTATGCCGATACGTTTTCCGGAACGCCGCCAGAAACGATTTTCTATAACGCTGATGTGGGCAGCAGTCGCAGTGCGAAGGCCGAACTCAAAGCTTTGTTCCGTGGCGATGAACCATTTGCAACGCCCAAGCCAACGCAACTCGTCGAACGGGTCATTGCCATCGCGGCGCCAAGGGACGCCCTCGTCCTCGACTCCTTCGCCGGCAGCGGCACCACCGCCCACGCGGTGCTCAAGGCCAACGCCAAGGACAACGGCAGCCGCCGCTTCATCCTCGTCGAAGGCGAGGACTATGCCGACCGGCTGACTGCAGAGCGCGTGCGCCGCGCCATTGGCGGCTATGCGTGGGTGGGCACGCAGCGCGAGACGCTGCTGGAAGAAAAGATCACTTTCACGCAATTCAAGAAAGCCGGCGAATGGCTCGCCAAGGTGGATGCCCTCAAGGCCCGTGAAGGCTTCGCCGAGCCCGGCGCTGGCAGCGGTGACCTGGCCGACCAGGGCAGCACCGCAGCGCGGCGCTTCGACAAGATCACCACCAAGCTGGAAGACGGCGTGCTGCGTGTCGAAGGCGAGAAGCGCATTTCAGAACGCGCCGAAGGCCTGGGCGGCAGCTTCACCTATTGCACGCTGGGCGACGCGGTGGACCTGGACAAACTGCTGTCGGGCGAGCAATTGCCCGCATTCGACGCGCTGGGCGCCTGGCTGTTCTACACCGCCACCGGCGGCGCGCTGCAAGCCGCAGCAGCAGCAGCGGCAGATGCGCCGCAGTGGTATCTGGGCGAAGCTGCCGACAGCCATGTCTGGCTCATCTACCGGCCCGAGCTGCGCTTTCTGAAAAGCCCCGAGGCAGCGCTGACGCTGAGCCGCGCGCAGGCGCTGCGCGAGTTCAGCGCCCGGCGCGGCGACGGCAAGCCGCACCTGGTGTTTGCGCCGGCCAAGTACATGAGCCACCAGCAACTGGCCGAACTCCGCGTGAAGTACGCGCCACTGCCTTTTGCGCTCTACCGCGAAAGCTGACAGGGGGCGACGGTGGCCGGAGAAGAACGTTTTCGTCTGGCGCTGCAGCACTTCGGCCGCGCCTTGCAACGGCTGCACGAGGTGCTGGCGCAACCCGAGAACGAGTTCATGCGCGACGCGATCATCCAGCGCTTCGAATTCACCTTCGAGACGGCCTGGAAGGCGATGTACCGCTGGCTGCGGGCGCGCGGCGTGGAGGTGGACGAAGACGCCTATTCCACCATCCCGGAGGCCTTCAGGCGCCGGCTGATCGCCGACGAAAAGGCCTGGGGCGACATGCGCAAGTACCGCAACCTCACGTCGCACACCGACCATGAGCCATTGGCCGTTGAGGTGGCCGCCTTCGTGCGCGGCACGGCCGCCGGGGCGCTGGACACGCTGTTGCAGACGCTGAAAGACAAGGCGCCGTGACGGCGGCACCCGGGCAGCCGCAGGCCGGCTTCGGCATCGAGGCCGGCAGTCTGGCGGCGATGCGCAGGCTGTGCGAGCGCACGCCCGGGCTTCAGCGGCTGTGGGTCACCGGCTCGCGCGCGCGGGGTGACCACCGCCCGGTCTCCGACATCGACCTGGTGGCCGACGCACCCGGCTGGACGCTGCTCGACAGCCTGGGCTTTGCCGAGGCGCTGAAGCGCCTGCCGATGGTGTACCCGCTGGACTGCGCCTGGTGGCAGGACGCGGGGCTGAGCCCGGCGTTCCGCCAGCAGGTCGAACGTGACCGCAAGCTGCTCTGGGAGCCGCCGCGCCACCCTGCGCAGGCCGACGCGCTGGGCGCCATCAGCCTGAAGGACTTTCAGAGCAAGGCGCTCGACGCCGTCGGCCGCTACATCACCGAGCTGAAGCGCCACCACGCGCAGGCCGTGGCCCACCAGCAAACGCTGCGCGCGATGGAGGGCCTGGACGAGCAGGCCGCACGCGCGGCCGGCGACTACCCGAAGCGCGCCTGGGACGCATTGCGCGCAGCCGGCGTGTTGCCGCAGGCCTTTGCGGCGCTCGCGCACTCCAGCCGCTTCGACGGTGCCGGCAACGCCATCCCGAACATCTGCCTGAAGGTGCCCACCGGCGGCGGCAAGACGCTGCTGGCCGCCGCCGCTGTGGGCAGCGTCTTCAGCGGCTGGCTTCAGCGCCACAGCGGCCTGGTGCTCTGGGTGGTGCCCAACGAGGCCATCTACCGCCAGACCTTGAAGGCGCTGAACAACCGCGACCACCCCTACCGCCAGATGCTCACGGTGGCCGGCGCGGGCCGGCTGAAGGTGCTGGAGAAAAACGCCCCGCTGACGCGGCTGGACGTGAGCGGCAACCTGTGCGTGATGCTGCTGATGCTGCAGTCGGCCGCGCGCATGAGCAAGGAGACGCTGCGCTTCTTCCGCGACCGCGGCAACGTGCTGGGGTTTCTGCCGCCGGAGGACGACATCGAGGCGCATTGGGACCTGCTGCGCCGGGTGCCCAATCTCGACGCCTATGGCAGCCCCTGGGCCAGCGGCGAAGAAGCCCGGGCGCAAAAAGGCAGCATCGTCAAGAGTTCGCTCGGCAACGTGATGCGGCTGCTGCGGCCGATGGTCGTCATCGACGAAGGCCACCACGGCTACAGCGACAACGCGCTGCGCACCATCGACGGCTTCAACCCCGGCTTTCTGCTGGAGCTGTCGGCCACGCCGCGCGCCGCCGGCAAGAGCGGGAGCAGCGGCAGCAACATCCTGGTGGACGTGCGCGGCGCCGATCTGGACGCCGCCGAAATGATCAAGCTGCCCATCGACGTGGAAGTGCGGCGCTGGCCCGACTGGCGCAGTTGCCTGGCCGCCGCCGTGCAGCGGCTGGACGCCTTGCAGGCCGAAGCCGGCACCTTGCAGGCCGAGACGGCGCGCTACATCCGCCCCATCCTGCTGGTGCAGGTGGAGCGCACCGGCGCCGACATGCGCGATGCCGGCTTCATCCACGCCGAGGACGCGCGCGCCTATCTGCTGCAACTGGGCTTCACGCCGGCGCAGATTGCGGTGAAGACATCCGAGAAGAACGAACTCGACGCACCCGACAACATCGACCTGCTGTCACCGCACTGCGCGGTGCGCGCCATCATCACCAAGCAGGCGCTTCAGGAAGGCTGGGACTGCCCCTTCGCCTACGTGTTG
Source organism: uncultured Rubrivivax sp. (assembly GCA_964244245.1). GTDB lineage: Bacteria > Pseudomonadota > Gammaproteobacteria > Burkholderiales > Burkholderiaceae_C > Rubrivivax. The sequence goes on from CAXTHW010000003.1 coordinate 106,518, forward strand.
TGTGCGCTGGCCGCCGGCCGCAGCCGCGATGCGATGACGCAACTGGTGGGCCGCATCCTGCGGCTGCCGCAGGTGGCCAAGACCGGCCGGCCGGCGCTGGACGCCTGCTATGTGCTGTGCCATGACGCCGGCACCGGCGAGGTGGTGGCCGGCATCAAGGCATCGCTGGAACTCGAAGGCCTGGGCGACCTGCCTTTGCTGGTGCGTGGCGACAACGGCGACAGCGCCCGCGGTGAGGCCGGCCTGGCACGGCCGGTGGCGCTGACGCGGCGCCCTGCGCTGGCCGACCTGCGCATCTTTCTGCCCCGCGTCACCAGCGTGCAGCCCGATGGCCGGCGCCGCCTGCTGTGCTACGAGAGCGACGTGCTGGCCCATCTGCCCTGGCAGACGCTGCGCACCGAGGCGCTGGCCGCACACTGGGCGCCCGACCTTCAGGCCGAGCAGGCGGCGCACCTGACGCTGGACCTGTCGCTGCTGGACCGGGTGCCGGTGCAGGCAGCGCCCGGCGTGCACGGCCAGCGCGGCGACGGCATGCGCGTGGACCGCGCGCTGCTGGTGCGTGCCTTGATCGACCTGGCGCCCAACGCCTGGCTGGTGTGGGAATGGGTGGGCGCTGTGCTCGGCCGCTTGCACGCGGCCGGGGTGCCGCAAGCGCGCATTGCCGCATCGAGCGCAACGCTGATCGAAAGCTTGCGTGTCGATCTGGAAGCCGAGCGCGACCGGCTCGCGCAAGCGGTGTTCGAGGACGGCGTGGCGCAGGGCCGCATCCAGTTCCGCCTGTGCGCCGATGGCACCGACCACGAGCTGGACGTGGACGAGGTGCTGATCCTGCAAGGCGACGCACAGCCCTTGACGCGCAGCAACCTGCAACCCATCGAGAAGAGCCTGCTCGTGCCGGCGCTGAAAGCGGGCATGAACGACTTCGAAGCCGAGTTCGCCGGCTACCTGGACGAACGTGCCGCGCTGCGCTGGTGGCACCGCAACGTCGCCAAGACGCAATACGGCTTGCAGGGCTGGAAGCGCCACCGCGTCTATCCGGATTTCGTGTTCGCCAGAAGCAGCCTTGACGGCAGCGAGCGGCTCGTGCTGATGGAGACCAAAGGCGCGCATCTGGCCAATGAAGACACGGCCTACAAGGCCGCGCTGCTGCAGCGCCTGACGCAGGCGTTTCGGGACGAGCGCTTGTCGCGTGGCGGCGAGCTGGCCTTGCTGGAGCGCGGGCAGGTGATGCTGGAATGCGATCTGCTGTTCGACCAGGGCTGGAAAGGCACGCTGGACAAGCGGCACTTCCCGTAGTTCGCAGGCTGGCGGCTTGCACGCTGTGTGCAACGCGGTTCAACGCGGCAAGCGGACCGTGGTGCTCCAATGCGCTGATGGACACCACCCTGCCGCCCCTCTTCATCTCCCACGGCTCCCCGATGACGGCGCTGGAGCCGCGCGAGGCGGGCGCCTTCATGCAGCGCCTGGGGCCTGCCATCACGGCGGCTTTCGGCCGGCCGCGGGCCATCGTCGTGGCATCGGCCCACACGCTGACGCGTGAGCCGGTGTTGCTGGCGGCGCCGCAGCACCAGGCGGTGTACGACTTCGGCGGCTTCGACCCCAAGCTCAGCACGCTGCGCTACGACGCACCCGGCGCGCCCGCGCTGGCCGGCCGCGTGGAAGCCTTGCTACACGCGGCCGGCCTGCCGGTGCACCGCGTCGCCGAAGGCGGGCTGGACCACGGCATCTGGACGCCGCTGCGCTACATGTTCCCCGAGGCCGACATCCCCGTGCTGCCGCTGGGCTGGCCGCCGCAGTGGACGCCCGCGCAACTGTTCGCACTCGGCTCCGCGCTGGCGCCGCTGGCGGCCGAAGGCGTGCTGCTGATGGGCAGCGGCAGCATCACGCACAACCTGCGCCGCGCGTTTGCCAACGGCCGCATGCCCAGCGCGCAGGCGCCGGCCACGCCGGAAAGCACGGCCTTCCGCGGCTGGTTTGCCGACGCGACGGCGGCCGGCGACTGGCAGGCGCTGTTCGACTACCGCGCGCAGGCGCCTTTTGCGGCGCTGATGCACCCCAGCGACGAGCACCTGCTGCCTTTCTACGTGGCCGCCGGTGCCGGCGGCCAGCGGCCAGCGGCGCGCATCCACGACAGCCTGACCTTCGGCGATTTGGGCATGGACGCCTACGCCTTCGGGCCGCAGGGCGCCAGCCTGGCCGTCTAGACGCGGCCAGGCGATGCGATTTGGCGACGGCACCGCGCCACCCTGTTGGTAAAGTCGTCGCACGCCTTGGGCAAGCACCCTGGCGCCTGGCGGTGACGGAGGCAGCCGATGGGGAAGCGCACCGGGTACAGCGATGCAAAGGGGCTCGGCCGGGCGATGCGGCCCTATCTCGTCGCCGTTGCTGCGGTGGCAGTGGCGGTGGTCGTCCGCTGGCTGCTCGACCCCTGGCTGCGCGACTACCTGCCCTTCTCCACGCTGTTCGGGGCCGTGGCCGTGGCGGTGTACTTCGGCGGCTGGCGGGTCGCCCTGGTTGCCGCCGCTGCCGGCTTCGCGGCCTGCTCCTACCTGTTCGTCGAGCCGCGCGGCACGGCTTGGCCGGTGGGGGCGGCGCAGGGGATCGGCCTCGTCGCCTATTGCATTTCCTGTGGCCTCATCATCCTGTTCGGCGACGCGCTGAACACCGCCCGCCGCAAGGTCGAGCGCGAGCAGATCGCGCGGCAGGCCGATCAAGAGCGCTTGCGGCTGGCCGCCGAAGCGGTGAACGGCATCATCTACGAGATCGCCCTTGCCAGCGGCCAGGTCGAGCGCACGCGGGGGCTGTATGAAGTGACCGGCCACCGCAGCGGCGACGTGCCGCCGACGGCGGCGTGGTGGTGGGAGCAGATCCACCCCGACGACCGCGACATGGTGCAGCGCCGGTTCAGCCCGGCGGAGGGCAACTCCATCGTCGCCGAGTACCGCGTCAAGCACCGTGACGGGCGGTGGCTGCACGTCGAAGACCGGGCCGTGCTGCTGCGCAGCGGCGACGGCAGGCCGCTCAAGTGGGTGGGCTGCACGGTGGACGTGAGCGGACGCAAACAGGCGCAGGCCGACAAGGAGCGGCAGGAGGCGCTCGTCAGCGGCGTCTTGGGCAGCATCACCGATGCCTTCTTCGCGCTCGACGAGGACTGGCGCTTCACGTTCGTCAACGAAGAGATCGTGCGCCGCTACGGCAGGCCGCGCGACGAGATCGTCGGCGTTGACATGTGGCAGATGTTCCCGCTGGCCGTGGGCGGCACGGCCTGGGTCGAGTTGCGACGGGCGATGGCCGACCGGGTGGCGGTGGACTATGAAGCCTTCTACGAACCGTGGCAGATGTGGTTCCTCGACCAGGCCTACCCCACCGCCGACGGCGGGCTGGCGGTGTACTCGCGCGACATCACCCGGCGCAAGCGCACCGAGCAGGCGCTGCGCACCAAGGAGGCCGAACTCGAAAGCATCACCGACAACACCTCGGTCTTGCTGACGCGCTGCAGCCGCGACCTGCGCTACCTGTTCGTCAACCGGGCCTGCGCCGAGTTCTTCGGCCGCCCGCGCGAGCAGATCGAAGGCGCCCTGATCGAATCGGTGATGGGGCCGCAAGCCTTCGCCGCCATCCTGCCGCATGTCGAGCAGGTGCTGCGCGGCGCGACGGTGGCCTACGAGGCCGAGCTGCCCTATGCCGCCGTGGGCCCGCGCTGGGTGCAAGTCCGCTACGTGCCGGACCATGACGACACCGGGCAGGTGCAGGGCTGGTACGCATCGGTGCAGGACATCACCGCGCGCAAGCGGGCCGAAGAGTCGCTGCGCGACAGCGAGCGGCAGGTGCGGGAGATTCTTGCCAGCATCACCTCGGGCTACCAGATCATCGACCGGCACGGGCGCTTCACCGCGTTCAACGACGCCGCACGCAAGCTGATCCTGGCCAACGGGCGCGACCCCGAGATGCTGATCGGCCAGCATGTCCTCGAAGCGTTTCCGCACGCGCGCGGCTCGGCCGGCGCAGACGCGCTGCTGCGAACCCTCAGCGAGCGCGTGCCGACCGAAGCGGAGCACCACGACGTTGCTTGGAACCGCTGGTTCGCCATCCGCGCCTATCCCACGCCGGATGGCGGCGCGGCGCAATTCTTCGACGACATCACGCCGCGCAAATGTGCCGAGCAGGAGCGCGAGGAACTGCTGGCCCGGCTGAACGCGCTCATCGACCATGCCCCCATCGGCATCGCGCTGTTCGACCCGGCGCTGCGCTTCCTGATGTTGAACGACCGGGCGGCGGCGGCCGATGGCATGCCCAAGGAAGCCCACCTCGGCAAGACCCTGTGCGAGTTGCTGCCCGAGGTGGGCGGCCCGGTCGAGGCTGTGCTGCGCCGGGTGCGTGACACCGGCGCGCCGATCACGGGGCTGGAAGTGGCAGGGCAGACGCCGGCAGCGCCGGGGCAGCAGCGGCACTGGATCGCCAGCTACTACCCGGTGAAAGACGGCGGTGGCCGGGTGCTGGGCGTGGGCGCCGTTGCACTGGAGGTCACCGAACAGAAGCAGGCCGCGCAACAGCTCCAGGAGAGCGAGGCCAGGCTGCGGCTGGCGCTGGACTCGGCAGAGATGGGCGGCTGGGAGTGGAACGTCGGCACCGGCGACATCATCTGGACGGCCAAGACGCGTGCGTTGTTCGGGGTGGACGCCGGCAGGCCCATCACCTTCGACCTCTTCATGTCCTGCCTGCACCCCGACGACGTGGCGCAGAACCAGCGCAAGACGGCCGAGGCGCTGGCCACCGGCGACTACGAGAACGAATACCGCGTGGTGCTGCCGGGCGGTGCCGTGCGCTGGATCGCCAGCCGCGGGCGGGCGCTGTGGGACGACGGGCAGCGGCCTGCCCGCATGTTGGGCGTGGTGGCCGACATCACGCAGCGCAAGCAGCAGGAGCAGGACCTGGCTGTCGTCCAGCGCACCTTTGCCACACTGGTGGAGCAGTGTCCTTTCGGCATCTACATCGTGGATGCCGACTTCCGCATCGCCACCATGAACGCAGGCTCGCAGACCGGGGCGTTCGCCAACGTCCGGCCGGCCATCGGGCGGCCTTTCGACGAGGCCATGCGCATCCTTTGGCCGGACGCCGTTGCCGCCGACGTCATCCAGAACTTCCGCCGCACGCTGGACACCGGCCAGCCGTATTTCTCACGCGACTTCGTCAACCCCCGTGCCGACATCGACCAGGTCGAGGGCTACGAATGGGAGCTGCGCCGGCTCACCATGCCCGACGGACGGCCCGGCGTGGTGTGCTACTACTACGACTCCACCAAGCTGCGCCAGGCCGAGCAACGCCTGAAGGAAGCCGACCAGAAGAAAGACGAGTTCCTGGCCGCCCTGGCCCACGAACTGCGCAACCCGCTGGCCCCGATACGCAACGGGCTGCAGATCATCAAGCTGGCCGGCGGTGACGCCGCGGCGGTGGAGCGCTGCCGCACGATGATGGAGCGCCAGGTCGAGCAGATGACCCGCTTGATGGACGATCTGATGGACTTGTCCCGCATCAGCCGCAGCAGGATCGTGCTGCGCAAGACGCGGCTGCGGCTGGCCGAGGCCGTGCACAACGCGGTGGACACCAGCCGCCCGCTCATCGACGAGCGGGGCCACGACCTGCTGCTGTCGGTGCCGGCCGAAGCCATCCATGTGGAAGGCGACGGCACCCGGCTGTGCCAGGTGTTCGCCAACCTGCTGAACAACGCCGCCAAGTACACCGACACGGGAGGTCGCATCCGGCTGGCCGTGGAGCGGCAAGGCAGCGACGTGGTGGTCACCGTGGAAGACAACGGGGTGGGGATTCCGGCCCAGATGCTGACCCGCGTGTTCGACATGTTCGCCCAGGTGGACCGCTCGCTGGAGCGATCACAGGGCGGGTTGGGCATCGGCCTGAACATCGTCAAGCGGCTGGTGGAGATGCACGACGGCAGCATCACTGCACAGAGCGACGGCCCCGGCACGGGGAGCCGTTTCGTGGTGCGGCTGCCCATGCTGCCGGCCGTCACCGGCAGCGACCCGGACGCCGGCGGCGACACCATGGCCAAGCCCGCGCCACGCCGCCGCATCCTCGTCGTGGATGACAACGTGGACGGGGCAGACAGCCTGGCGATGATGTTGCGGATCACCGGCAACGAGACGCACACCGCCCGCGATGGGCTGGAGGCCGTGGCGGTGGCGCAGGCGTTCAAGCCGGACGTGATCCTGATGGACATCGGGATGCCCAGGCTCAACGGTCTGGACGCCTGCCGCCGCATCCGCAGCGAGGCCTGGGGCCAGAACATCATCATGGTGGCCCAGACCGGCTGGGGGCAGGACGATGACAAGCGCAAGTCGCAGCAGGCGGGCTTCAACTTCCACATGGTCAAGCCCGTCGATCCCGCCGCGCTGGAGACGATGCTGGCCGGGCTGCTGGTGCTGACGGCCGGCGGTTGACCGTGCCCGGGTGCACCGCGGCCCAGCCGGGCCGCGCTGCTACGCCGGCAGTGGCTCGGCGGCTGCCAGCCGGAAGGTGTGCACCGCCTTCAGCAAACGCCCGGCCTGGTCTTGCAGGCTCGACGCGGCAGCGGCCGATTGCTCCACCAGCGCCGCGTTCTGCTGGGTCATCGCGTCCAGCGAGTTGACAGCGGCGTTGACCGCGCCGATGCCCGCGCTCTGCTCGCCGGTGGCAACGGTGATCTCGGCAATGATGTCGGACACCTGCTGGACAGACGAGACGATCTCGCCCATCGTGCTGCCGGCCGTCTGCACCAGTTGGGCGCCGGAATCGACCTTGGCGACGCTGTGGCCCACCAGGCTCTTGATCTCGCGCGCCGCCGCGGCGCTGCGCTGTGCGAGCAGCCGCACCTCAGACGCCACGACGGCGAAGCCGCGCCCCTGCTCACCGGCCCGCGCCGCTTCCACCGCTGCGTTGAGGGCCAGGATGTTGGTCTGGAAGGCGATGCCGTCGATGACGCCGATGATGTCGCCGATCTTGCGCGAGCTGGCGTTGATCTCGCTCATCGTCGCCACCACGTCGGCCACCACCTTGCCGCCGCGGCCGGCCACGTCGCAGGCCGACGCCGCCAGTTGCTTGGCCAGCGCAGCGGCTTCGGCGCTCTGGCGCAGCGCGCCGCTCATCTGCTCCATCGACGACGCCGTCTGCTGAAGGCTGCTGCTCTGCTGCTCGGTGCGCGACGACAGATCGTGGTTGCCCTGGGCAATCTCGCTGCTGGCGCTGCTGACCTGCGACGCGCCGTCGCGGATGCCGCGCACCGTGTCACGCAGGCTGGCCTGCATGGCCTGCATCGACTGCAGCAGTTCGGCCATCTCGTCGCGGCCGCTGGCGGCGGTGTCGTGCGTCAGGTCGCCGGCCGCAATGCGGCGTGACGCTGCGATGGCCTGGCGCACCGGGCCGACGACAGAACGCGTGATGGCCAGCGCCAGCAGCCCGGCGAAGAGCGCAACGCCGAGCGCCAGCGCGATCAGCACGTTGCGCGACATCGCGAAAGCCCGCTCGCTCTGCTCCTGCGCAGCGGCGGTGTCGGCGCGCTGGGCGGCCACCGCGCGCGCCAGTGCATCGGTGTAGGCCTTGCGGGCGCTGCTGGTGGCGGGCGCCACCAGCTGCTCGCGCGCGGCGTCGTTGTCGCCGCTGCGCATGGTGTCGGCCACCTTGCCCACGGCCTGGAGGTAGGCCGCCTGCGCCGACTTGATCTGCGCGATGTCGCCGGCACGGGCGGCGTCGGCCAAGGTGTCCAGCTCCTTGGTGGAGCGGCTCACTTCGGACGTCAGCCGGGCCACGCTGGCCAGCGCGGCCTTGATGACATCGCCCTTGTCCGACAGGATGCTGTCGCGCAGCGCCACCCCGAGAGACTGCGCCTGCACTTCAAGCTGCACCAGCGCCAGCAGCGTGCCCACTTCGGAGCGCACCACGCGTTCGAAGCTGCTGTTCTGGGCCGACATGCGGTTGATGGCGAAGCCCATGCCGCCCAGCAGCATGGCGACGATGATGACGAAGGCGCCGGCCAGCCGCGGGCCCAGGCGGATGCGGGTGAGAAAGTCCATGGTGTGATCTCCGAAGTCGGTGCGTACAACGCACCGCAGGCCGCCCAGGGCGGCCTGCAGCGCTGCGGACAGGCAACAGGCTCAGAGCGCCTTGGCTTCCCGCACGAAGGCGTCGATCACGGCCTTGGCCGCCGGCGAAGGCGCACCGAGCGACGCGAAGCCGAGCGGCCGCTCCAGCTTTTTGGTCTCCAGCACCTTGTCCTTGCTTTCGGCAGCAAAGCCGCGGCCGACGCCGGCAATGCCGGCTTCGTCTGCCGCCACCTGCTCGGCGCAGCGCTTGACGCTGGTCTGCGGCTTCGCGTCGGCGGCGTATTCGGCGCCGCCCATCACCGCCTTCTTGACGAGTGCGCGGGTGCCGCCGGTCGGGTTTTCGGTATAGACGACGATGGCGAGGTCCTTGCCACCGACCTCTTTCCAGTTCTTCACCTTGCCGGTGAAGATGTCGCGCAATTGGTCGGGGCTGAGCTTACTCACCGGGTTGGAGGGATGCACGGCAAACACCACTTCGTCCTTCTTGACCTCGAAGAACTGGATGCTGCTGGCGTCGATCTTCTTGCCGGCGCCGGCTGCGGCCTCCAGCGCAATGTCCATCGGCTCGGACACCATCGCGAGGTTGGCGCGCCCTTCCACCAGGTCCACCAGGCCCTTGCCGGTGTTGGAGTTGGTGATCTCCAGCGTGTGGCTGCTGGCCTGGGTGACCTTGTCCTGCGTCGGCTTGACGACCACGTTGAAGACCGTCGATGCGCCGCTGATCTTCAGCGTGTCGGCAACGCAAGGCAGGGCGAGGATGGCCCCGATGAGCGGCAGCAGGCGAAGTGTCTTGTTGTTCACGGCAAAGGCCCGGGGAAGTGGAGGACAAGCTCAGTTTCGGCACTGCCGCTCAGAACTTGAGCGGCCCGCCGGCCCGCACCGGCCGGGCGCCTGGTCCGCCTCCCCGGCCTACCCGGGCCGCCCGGGCTGCCCGGGCTGCAACGCCTCGTCGCTGTAGAAGCAGTTGGCGCAAACCGCGCGGTAGCGCTCGTTGCCGCCGATCACCACCTGCTCGCCTTCGCGCACGCGGCGGCCTTCGCCGTCGATGCGGATGTTCATCGTCGCCTTGCGGCCGCAAGAGCAGATCGACTTCATTTCTTCCACCTCGTCGGCCAGCGTCAGCAGCGCCGCGCTGCCGGGAAAGGCCTCGCCGCGGAAGTCGCTGCGCAGGCCCCAGCAGATCACCGGCAGGTGCTCCAGCCGCGCGATGCGGTGCAACTGGCGCACCTGCTGCGGCGTGAGGAACTGCGCCTCGTCGATGAGCACGCAGGCCAGGTCGGCGCCCAGTTGGGCCAGCGCGAAGACGGTGTCGGGCGCGAAGGTGGATGCCGCGCGCGCCAGCCCCAGCCGCGACGCGATGACGCCGTTGCCGGCGCGCTTGTCGAGCGCGGCCGTGAACAGGCGCACCTGCATGCCGCGCTCTTCGTAGTTGTGCGCCACCTGCAGCAGCGCGGTGGACTTGCCGGCGTTCATCGCGGCATAGCGGAAGAAGAGCTTGGCCATGGCGGGGCTTGGGGGGCGCCGTCAGGCGTCGGCAAACACCTGGTCCAGCCGCTGCACCCAGGCTGCCTTGTCGGCCGCGGGCGCGAAGCTGGCGTCGAAGCTGTTCGTCGCCAGCGTGTAGGCATGCAGCGCGTTGAGCGCCGGCAGCGCGGCAAAGGCCTCTATGAAGTTCTGGTTGATGTAGCCGCCGAAGTAGGCCGGGTCGTCGCTGTTGACTGTGGCGCACAGGCCGGCGTCCAGCAGCGCCTTCAGGCTGTGCTGCGCCATGCTGGGCACCACGCAGAGCTTCACGTTGGACAGCGGGCACACCGTCAGCGGCACGCGGCTTTGCGCCAGCCGGGCCACCAGCGCCGGGCTTTCGAGGCAGCGCACGCCATGGTCGATGCGCTCGACATGCAGCACGTCGAGCGCGCTCTCGATGTAGGCCGGCGGGCCTTCTTCACCGGCGTGCGCCACCAGGTGCAGGCCGAGGGCGCGGCACTTTGCAAAGACACGGGCGAACTTCTCCGGTGGGTGGCCTCGTTCGCTGCTGTCGAGGCCGACGCCGATGAACATCTCGCGGTGCGGCAGCGCCTGCTCCAGCGTCGCGAAGGCGGCCTCTTCGCTGAGGTGGCGCAGAAAGCACAGGATCAGCGCGCCGCTCACGCCCAGCCGGCTGCGCGCCTCTGCGCAGGCGCGGTGCAGGCCGTGCAGCACGGTGGCGATGGGCACGCCGCGCTCGGTGTGGGTCTGCGGGTCGAAGAAGAGTTCGGCGTGCACCACGTTGTCGGCCGCTGCGCGCTCGAAGTAGGCCCAGGCCATCTCGTAGAAGTCCTGCTCGTGCAACAGCACGCTGGCGCCGGCGTAGTAGATGTCCAGAAAGCTCTGAAGGTCGGTGAACGCATAGGCCGCGCGCAGCGCCTCGACGCTGGGATACGGCAGCGCGACGCCGTTGCGCGCGGCCAGCGCGAAGATCAGCTCGGGCTCGAGCGAGCCTTCGATGTGGATGTGCAGCTCTGCCTTGGGCATGGCGCGCAGCAGCGCCGGCAGGCGGTCTTGGGCAATGGGCTGGTGCATGCCCGCACTGTACGCAATCTGTCGTATTGGCCGGCGCCAGCGTGCTGCCCACACTCGGCGCACTCGTCACCAGTCCCCCCAGGAGGCATCCCATGTCAGGCACCCGTCGTTCCTTCACCTTGCAGTCGCTGGCCATCGCGTCGCTGGCTGCGCTCGGCTTCACGTCCGCCCACGCGCAGGAGACCATCAAGGTCGGCGTGCTGCACTCGCTGTCGGGCACCATGGCCATCTCTGAGACGGTGCTGAAGGACACGGTCCTGATGGCCATCGACGAGATCAACGCCAAGGGCGGCCTGCTCGGCAAGAAGCTGGAGCCGGTGGTGGTGGACCCGGCGTCCAACTGGCCGCTGTTCGCCGAGAAGACGCGCCAGCTCATCAGCAAGGACAAGGTCGCGGTGATCTTCGGCTGCTGGACCAGCGTCTCGCGCAAGAGCGTGCTGCCGGTGGTGGAAGAGCTGAACGGCCTGCTGTTCTACCCCGTGCAGTACGAGGGCGAGGAACTCAGCAAGAACGTCTTCTACACCGGCGCCGCGCCCAACCAGCAGGCCATTCCGGCGGTCGAATACCTGATGAGCAAGGACGGCGGCACCGCCAAGCGCTTCGTGCTGCTGGGCACCGACTACGTCTATCCGCGCACCACCAACAAGATCCTGCGTTCCTTCCTGCACAGCAAGGGCGTGAAGGACGAAGACATCATGGAGGAGTACACCCCGTTCGGCCACTCCGACTACCAGAGCATCATCGCCAAGATCAAGAAGTTTGCCGCCGAAGGCAAGAAGACGGCCGTGGTGTCCACCATCAACGGCGACAGCAACGTGCCCTTCTACAAGGAGCTGGGCAACCAGGGCCTGAAGGCGACCGACGTGCCGGTGGTGGCCTTCTCGGTGGGTGAGGAAGAGTTGCGCGGCGTGGATGCCAAGCCGCTGGTCGGCCACCTGGCGGCATGGAACTACTTCATGTCGATCAAGAACCCCACCAACGACGCCTTCATCAAGACCTGGAGCAGCTACGCCAAGGCCAAGGGCATCGCCGGCCACAAGGACAAGCCGCTGACCAACGACCCGATGGAAGCCACCTACATCGGCTTCCACATGTGGGCGCAGGCCGTCACCAAGGCCAAGAGCACGGACACCGACAAGGTCATTGCCGCAATGGCCGGCCAGACCTTCCCGGCGCCGGGCGGCTTCACCTCCACGATGGACGCGAAGAACCACCACCTGCACAAGCCGGTGTTCATCGGCGAGATCAAGCCCGACGGCCAGTTCAACGTGGTCTGGAAGACCAAAGGCCCTGTGACCGCGCAGCCCTGGAGCCCGTTCATCCCCGAGAACAAGGGCAAGAAGGACGAGCCCGAAAAGAAGTAGGCCCACCCCCGAAGCGCCTGCGGCGCTTCCCCCTCAAGGGGGCAACCCCAGCGGACCGGCGTAGCCGGATCCGCGGCGTTTGCTTGGGGGTCGGACGGGCGGGCCTTGCCCGCCGTCCTCTTCGCCTTGCTACCCACCTTTGGAATCACCCAGCCTGTGCTTGCCCGTCTGCTTTGCCTGTTGTTGGCGTTCGGCCCCGTTGCGGCCTTCGCGCTCACGCCGGGCCAAGCCGCCCGCATTGCCGCAGGCGACAGCGAGGACAGGCTGGCGGCGCTGAACGAGGCAGTGGTGGCGGCCGATCCGGCGCTGGCCAACTACGTGCAGGCCATCCTGGCCGACGAGGTGAAGGTGGCCGGCGGCAAGGCCTTCATCGTGCACGACGGCAAGGTGACCGACGCAGCCACCGGCGCCGCGGCCACACTGCCCGACGGCGCCGAAGACGTGGTCAACAACAACCGGATGCGGCGCGAGTTCGAATCGGCCTATGCCGCGCTGAAGCTGTTTTCGCCCGACCGCGCACTGCGCGCCAAGGCCATCACCGAGCTGACGGACCAGGCCGACGAAAGCAAGCTGCCGGTGATCGAAAAGGCAGAAGCTGCCGAGACCGATGTGGCCCTGAAAGCGCAGCTCAGCCTGCTGCGCGCCGCCGCGCTGATCTCGTCCAGCGACAAGGCCAAGCGCCTGGCCGCGGCCACGCTGCTGGCAGGCAGCGACCAGCCGGCCACCAAGTCGCTGCTGATCGAACGCCTGGCCGCCGAGCCGGACGCCGAGGTCAAAGGCGCGCTGATGCTGTCACTCGACAAGGTGCAGGCGCGGCTGACCTGGGGCGAGAACCTGGGCGTGCTGTTCACCGGCATCAGCCTGGGCTCCATCCTGCTGCTGGTGGCACTCGGCCTGGCCATCACCTACGGGTTGATGGGCGTCATCAACATGGCGCATGGCGAGCTGATGATGATCGGCGCCTACGCCACCTATGCGGTGCAGAACGTCTTTCGCGCCTGGCTGCCGCCGGGCGCCTTCGACTTCTACGTGCTGGCCGCCATTCCGGTGAGCTTTCTCGCCAGCGCACTGGTGGGCGCTGCGCTGGAGCGCAGCGTGATCCGCTGGCTCTACGGCCGGCCACTGGAAACGCTGCTCGCCACCTGGGGCATCAGCCTGATCCTGATGCAGACGGTGCGCACGCTGTTCGGCGCGCAGAACGTGGGCGTCGAAAACCCGAGCTGGCTGTCCGGCGGCGTGCAGGTGCTGCCGAACCTGGTGCTGCCCTACAACCGGCTGGCGATCCTGCTCTTCGCAGCACTGGTGCTGGCCGGCATGGCGCTGCTGATCTCGAAGACCCGGCTCGGCCTCTTCGTGCGCGGCGTCACGCAGAACCGGCGCATGGCCTCGTGCATGGGCGTCAACACCGCCCGCGTCGATACCTACGCCTTCTCGCTCGGCGCCGGCATCGCCGGGCTGGCCGGCTGCGCGCTGAGCCAGGTGGGCAACGTCGGGCCGGACCTGGGCCAGAGCTACATCGTCGATTCGTTCATGGTGGTGGTGCTGGGCGGCGTGGGCCAGCTCGCCGGCACCGTCTATGCCGGCCTGGGCCTGGGGGTGCTGAACAAGCTGCTCGAAGGCTGGCAGGGCGCGGTGCTGGCCAAGATCATGGTGCTGGTGTTCATCGTGGTGTTCATCCAGAAGCGGCCGCAAGGCATCTTCGCGATGAAGGGCCGGAGCGCAGAAGCATGAGGGCGGGCGTGCAAAAGGGATTGCCTGAGGCGGCTTTCTGCCCGATGCGGACGGTCGGTCCGTGGCACCCGCGCTCGATCTTCGGGGCGGGATCAGGCCGCCGGGGTGCTCTGCTCCGCTCATGTCCCCCGGGCCGGGCTGCGCCCGACCCTCCTCCTTTACTTCGCTACGCAGAGCACCCCACCGTCCTGATCCACAGGCACCGTGGCTGTTTGTTGTGGGCGCGCCACCAGCGGTGCAGGCCAAGGGCGTTGGGTGGGTGGCGCAGCGAAGTAAAGGAGGAGAGACAGGCGAAGCCTGGCTCGGGGGACATGAGCGGAGCCACCCACCCGACGGCCTTGGCCTTCGCCACCATTGATCAAGCGCGAACGTCCGCAACGGGCCGATACCAGCAATTCACACGCGCGCCGGAAGGCCTTGGCCGATGAAGACCCTCCTCGGCCCCAAAGGCTGGGCGGCCGTGCTGGCGGCCACCATCGCCATCGTCGTGCTGATCCCGGTGCTGAACCTGCTGGTGCAGCCGGGCAGCCTGTTCCACTTCAGCGACTACTACGTCAGCCTCACCGGCAAGATCCTCTGCTACGCCATCTGCGCGCTGGCGATGGACCTGATCTGGGGCTACACCGGCATCCTGTCGCTCGGCCACGGCGTGTTCTTCGCGCTCGGCGGCTATGCGATGGGCATGTACCTGATGCGGCAGATCGGCAGCGACGGCCAGTACCGGCTGCCGATGCCCGACTTCATGGTGTTCCTCAACTGGAAGACCTTTCCGTGGCACTGGGCCTGGAGCGACAGCTTCATCGGGCAGATGCTGCTGGTGCTGCTGGTGCCCGGGCTGCTGGCCTTCGTGTTCGGCTTCTTTGCGTTCCGCTCGCGCATCAAGGGCGTCTATTTTTCGATCATCACGCAGGCTCTCACCTTCGCGGCCATGCTGCTGTTCTTCCGCAACGAAACCGGCTTCGGCGGCAACAACGGCTTCACCGACTTCAAGCGCATCCTCGACGTGCCGGTGGCGACATCGGGCATGCGGGTGCTGCTGTGCGCCTTGAGCGGCCTGGTGCTGATCGGCTTCTTCCTGATGGCGCGCGTGATCGTGCACAGCAAGTACGGCCGCGTGCTGCAGGCCATCCGCGATGCCGAGACGCGGGTGATGTTCACCGGCTACGACCCGGTGGCCTACAAGCTCAGCATCTGGGTGCTGTCGGCGGTGATGTGCGGCGTGGCGGGCGCGCTCTACGTGCCGCAGGTGGGCATCATCAACCCCGGCGAGATGAGCCCGGCGGCCAGCATCGAGATCGCCATCTGGGCGGCGGTGGGTGGCCGCGCCACGCTGATCGGGCCGATCATCGGTGCCTTCTTCGTCAACGGGGCGAAGAGCTGGTTCACGGTGGCGTTTCCCGAGTTCTGGCTGTTCTTCCTGGGCGCGCTGTTCATCGCGGTGACGCTGTTCCTGCCGAACGGGATCATCGGTCTTCTCAAGCGCAAGGAGCAAGCGCGATGACGCCCGACCTGATGGAAGCCGGCAGCCGCGCGCTGGCCGCGCACAGCTTCGTCAGCAACGAACCCTACTTCGGCCAGGGCGTGGCGCTGTACGTGCAGGACATCACCGTCAGCTTCGACGGCTTCAAGGCGCTGAACAAGCTCAACCTGACGATCAACGTCGGCGAGCTGCGCTGCATCATCGGCCCCAACGGCGCCGGCAAGACCACGATGATGGACTGCATCACCGGCAAGACCACGCCCGACAGCGGCCGTGTCTTCTTCGGCAGCAACATCGACCTGCTGCGGCTGAAGGAGCAGCAGATCGCGCAGATCGGCGTGGGCCGCAAGTTCCAGAAGCCCACCGTCTATGAGCAGCTCAGCGTGTTCGAGAACCTCGAACTGGCGCTGAAGGCCGACCGCGGCGTGCGCGCCGCGCTGTTCCACCGCCTGAGCGGCGCGCAGCTCGACCGCATCGGCGAGGTGCTGGTGCTGATCCACCTGAAAGACGACGCGCAGCGCACCGCCGGGCTGCTGAGCCACGGCCAGAAGCAGTGGCTTGAGATCGGCATGCTGCTGATGCAAGACCCCAAGCTGCTGCTTCTCGACGAGCCGGTGGCCGGCATGACGGACGAAGAAACCGAGCGCACGGCAGAGCTGTTCCTGTCGCTCGAAGGCAAGCACAGCCTGGTGGTGGTGGAGCACGACATGAAGTTCGTGGACCAGCTCACCGAAGGCCGCAAGATGGTGACGGTGCTGCACGAAGGCAGCGTGCTGGCCGAAGGCCTGCTGGCTGACGTGCAGGCCAACGAAAAGGTCGTCGAGGTCTATCTTGGCAGATGACGCCCACCCCCGAAGCGGGGTCGGCGCCGCGCCGATCCTCCAGGTCGAGGGCCTGAACCAGTATTACGGCGGCTCGCACATCCTGCGCAACCTCGCGTTCGAGGCGCGGCTGGGCGAGGTGACCGTGGTGCTGGGCCGCAACGGCGTCGGCAAGACAACGCTGCTGAAAAGCCTGATGGGCGTGGTGCCGGTGAAGACCGGCAGCATCAAGCTGGCCGGCGCCGACATCACCCGCGCCACCAGCTACGAGCGCGTGCGCGGCGGCATCGGCTACGTGCCGCAAGGGCGCGAAATCTTCGGCCGCCTGACGGTGGAAGAGAACCTGCGCATGGGGCTGGCCACCAAGCCCGGCGGCACCACGATCCCGGCCGAACTGTTCGAGCTGTTCCCGGTGTTGAAGCAGATGATCGGCCGCCGCGGCGGCGATCTGTCGGGCGGCCAGCAGCAGCAGCTTGCCATCGCCCGCGCGCTGGCCGCAGGCCCCAAGCTGCTGATGCTGGACGAGCCGACCGAAGGCATCCAGCCCAGCATCATCAAGGACATCGGCCGCGTGATCCGCATGCTGGCCGACCGCGGCAGCATGGCCATCGTGCTGGTGGAGCAGTACTACGACTTCGCCGAAGAACTGGCCGACCAGTACCTGGTGATGGAGCGCGGCGAGGTGGTGATGCGCGGCCTGGGCAAGGCGATGGAAGCCGACGGCGTGCGGGCGAAGATGTCGATCTGAAGGAAGCCGGACGGGGTCAGGCCGGGCGGATCAGCGGGATCACCTTGCGGCCGTGCCGGCGGTAGATGTGGAAGTCGCTGTCCAGCGTGAGCAGGCGGCACGAGGCATGTTGCTCCGTCAGGCGGATCAGGCAGGCATCGGCCAACGACGTGGGAACGTTGTCATAGCGCTCGAACAAGGCCCGCACGGCGCCCACTTCGTCGGCAAGCGACATCGCGACGCGCACCACGCCCCGCTCGATCAAGGCCAGCGCCCTGGCCGGGTCGAAGCCGGCCCGCGCGAGCAGAAAGCAGGTTTCTGTGACCACCGCCTCGCAGGTCAGCAAGGGGCTCGGAATCAGAGAAAACTGTTCACGCGCCCAGCCGTGGTGGCCGTCGTCCCGACAGTGCAGCGCGACCCAGGGCCCGGTGTCGAGGATGACCGTGCCACTCACCGCTTGCCGAAGCCGTCCATGTGCCGCGGGTTCGACGCCAGGTCGGTGGGGCCGCCGGCAAAACAACCGGTGAGGTCACCGGCATCCTGCAGCGCAGAGACGAAAGCCGGCTTGGCTTGGCCCTGTGCGATGTAGTTGACAAGCGCCCTGCGCACCAGTTCCGACTTGGTGAGCCGCTCCCGTCGGCTGGCGCGGGCCAACTCCAGTTCAAGGGCTTCGGGCAATTTGACTGTCAGCGTGTTCATCAGCGAAGTCAGGTAACACCTCGTGGCACTCAATATTACTGCAACGTACCGTTCACGCAGCCGGTCGGACCGCCGCCAACCACCGCTCTACACTGCCCCGCGTGGACCGCGCCCGCCTGATCGCCCTCGACTGGGGCACCTCCAACCTGCGTGCCTGCCTGCTGGGCGAGGGCGGGCGGCGGCTCGGCCAGCGCTCGGCCGCCGTCGGCGTGATGGCGGTGCCGGAGCGCCGCTTCGAGGCCGCGTTGCAAGACCTTTGCGGCGACTGGATCGACACGCACCGCTGCCCGCTCATCGCCAGCGGCATGGTGGGCAGCCGCCAGGGCTGGCAGGAAGCGCCCTACCTGCCCTGCCCGGCTGCGCTGGCCGACGCCGCGGCGCAGTGCCTGCACATCGGGCTGCGGCAGGGCGTCGGCCTGCACATCGTGCCCGGGCTGCGCTGCGTGGGCGCCGACGGCCAGCACGACGTGATGCGCGGCGAGGAGACGCAGCTCTGGGGCGCCGGCCTGGCCGCTGGCAGTTGCTGCGTGCTGCCCGGCACGCACAGCAAATGGGCCTGGCTGGGCAGCGCGGGCCAGGTCAGCCACTTCCAGACCTACATGACCGGGGAACTGTTCTCGGTGCTGAGCGCGCACAGCATCCTGGGCCGGCTGATGGAGCCCGGGCCGGCCCGGCAGCCCGCCGCGGCGGCCACCAGTGCGGCCTTCGAGCAAGGCGTGGCGCTGGGGCTGGCGCAGCACGCGCATGCCACGCACGCGCTGTTTGCGGTGCGCAGCGCCGCGCTGCTGGGCGGCATGCCGGGTGGGGCGCTGCCCGACTTCCTGTCGGGCCTGCTGATCGGCATCGAGATCGGCAGTGCGACGCTGGCACAGCGCCCGGCGCAGGTGGCGCTGCTGGGTGAAGACGCCTTGTGCGCGCGCTACGACGCTGCGCTGCGCCTGGCCGGCGTTGCCAGCACCCGCGTGGCGGACGACGCCACCACGCGCGGCCAGTGGCAGCTTGCGCTGCACGCCGGCCTGCTGGAAGGCCCGGCATGAAGGGCCTCACCGCCATCCTGCGCGGCGTGCGGCCGGCCGAGGTGCTGGCCATCGGACATGCGCTGCGTGCCGCCGGCATCGCCACCATCGAGGTGCCGCTCAATTCTCCCCAGCCGCTGGACAGCATCGCGCTGCTGGCGCAGGCCTTCGGTGCCGACACGCTGATCGGCGCCGGCACGGTGCTGAGCGCCGACGACGTCGATTGCGTGGCCGATGCAGGCGCGCGGCTGGTGCTGGCGCCCAACTTCGACGCCGCGGTGCTGCGCCGCGCCAAGGCACGCGGCCTGCTGGCGATGCCCGGCGTCGCCACGCCCAGCGAAGGCTTCGCCGCGCTGGCAGCGGGCGCCGATGCGCTGAAGCTGTTCCCCGCCGAGTTGCTGGGCCCGCCGGTGCTCAAGGCCTGGCGCGCGGTGTTCCCGCCGGCCACCCTCTTGGTGCCAGTGGGCGGCGTGGCGGAGCACAACCTGCTGGCCTTCAAGGCGGCCGGCGCGGCCGGCGTGGGGCTGGGGTCGTCGCTCTACGCGCCTGGCGTGGCCGCCCTGGAGATCGGCCAGCGCGCGCGGCGGCTGGTGGCGCTGTGGGACAGCGCCTGAGCGGGCGCCGGCCGGGCGCTGGCCCCGCGCTGCGCTACGGGCGCCAGCGCAGTTGCAGCAGCACCGCGCGCTCGAACTCCACGCGGTTGGCCGGGCTGCCCCACTCCGGGTGGCGCGGGTCGGCCAGGTTGTGCACCGCCAGCGCCAGCTCCAGCGTCGGCGTGGCGGCAAAGGCCAGGCGCGTGTCGAGCGCGGTGTAGGCTGGCACCGCGGGGCTGGGCAGCGCGCCGGTGTGGCGCAGGCTGATGTCCCAGGCCAGGCGTGGCGTGATGTCCAGCGCCGAGCGCAGCGTCCACCAGTGGCGCGGGTCGTTGCCCAGCGACTGCCGGCCACCGAAATCGACCGCGCCTTCCCGCAGGCGCAGCTTCTCCTGCAGCAGGGCCAGCCCTGCATCCAGCCGCCAGGCCGGCAGCACGCGCCAGCGCGCCCACGATTCGACGCCCCGCGCCCAGCCCTCGATGTCGTTGCGGAACTGTGCGCCGGCCGGCGTGGGCGCCAGGCTGCGCAGCCGGCTGTACTGGTGGTGGTACAGCGTGACGGCATACGACAACGCGGCGCTGGGCTGCGAGCGGTAGCCCAGCTCGAACGCGTTCGACCGCTCCGACTGGAAGTCGGGCCCGCCGGCCAGAAAATAGGGCGGCTTGGCGGGCTGGAAGAATTCGCGGTCCACCCGGGCCGGCGCGCGCGCCGCCCGCGCGGCAGACGCCCACGCAAAGCGCTGGCCGTCGATCTGCCAGCCCAGGCGCAGGCTGGGCAGCACCTCGGTGCCGGTGTAGGGGTTGTTCTCGACGCTGGTGGCCAGCGTGGCGGTGACGGCCGGCCCGAACTGCACCTGGTCTTGCGCGAAGACGCGGCTCCAGGCCAGGTTGCGGGTGCCGGGATCGAAGGCGAAGGCGTTGAAGGTGCTGACCTGGTCGTGCGCGCTGCGGTAGCCGGCGCCGACCAGCAGCCGGTGCCCGGCCAGCGGTGGCAGCGCGTACTGGCCGACCACGTCCAGCGTGTCCAGCCGCTCGTCGAAGCTCTGCGGCTGCTGGCGCTGCGTGCGCTCGAGGTAGGCCCGCACGCTGGCCTCGCCGCCGCTGGCGAGCAGCGCGGACCAGTTGGCCGTGAGGTTGGCGCCAGAGAAGGTGCGTGCCGTCTGCACGGGGTCGATGGTGCCGTGGTAGGCGTCGCCTTGCAGCGTGAGCTTCTGCCCGGGCTGCGCCCAGTCGGCACGGAAGCCGACCTGCGTGCCGTCCGCCTGGTCTGCCACCGAGCTGCCGTCTGCGCGGTAGGTGTCGCTGCGGTCGTAGCTTTTCACATACACGCGCATGTGGCCGCTGTCGCCCAGCGCGAAGCCCTGGCGCAGCGACGCATTGCGCTCGCGGTCGCCTGCGCTGGCGCGCACCGACGGGCCTTGCGTCTGCGCCGCGTCGCGCGTGATGACGTGGATCAGGCCGTTGACCGCGTTGCTGCCCCACAGCGCGGTGCTCGGGCCGCTGATGACCTCGATGCGCTCCACGTCCTGGAGCACCACGTCCTGCGCTTCCCAGAAGACGCCGGAGAACAGCGGCGTATAGACGGTGCGGCCGTCGATGAGCACCAGCATCTTGTTGGCCAGCACATTGGTGAAGCCGCGGGCGCTGATGGCGTACTGGTTGGCGTCGGCCCGGTCCACGTTGAGCATCGGCGCCAGCCGCAGCGCCTCGGCGATGGTGGCCGCACCCGAGCGGCGGATGTCGTCGGCGGTGATCACATAGACCGACGCGGCAGCCCGGTTCAAGGGCTCCTCGAAACGCGAGACGGTGGTGACGACCACGTCGCGCAACTGCTCCAGCGACAGATCGGCCAGTTGGGCCAGCAGTTGTTGCGCCAGCAGCGGCGGGCTCGCCAGCGCTGCGGCCAGCGCGACAGCCGGCGCAAGCGCGCTGCGGCCACGCGCCGGGCACCGGCGGCGGTGCGGTCATAGAGAAGCCATGCAGACCTTCGCGTGCTTGTCCCGGCCGCCCGCGGGGACTCGTTCACCCGGGATGCGCCTGGTTGCGCAGTGTAGAACGCTGGCCGTGCGGCGTGGCGTGCCCGACCACTCCGCCGCTGGCGCTGCCGCTGCCACCGCTGCCACCGCTGGCACCGCTGCTGCCGCCCGGCGCCTGCGCCTGGGCCTGGGCCTGCCCCTGCGTCTGCCCTTGCGCCTGCTCGGCAAGCTGCACCGCAGCCGGCGGGGCATGCAGCCAAAGGGTGGCGATGGCGCCGAGCAGCGCGCCGGCGAAGGTGGATGCGGTTTTCATGGCGGGGCTCCCGGCGTCTGTGGCGTGCCGCCAGTGTCGCCAGCCGCTGCGGCCCGCACATCACCCAATGGAGCCATGCCGCGCGCAGCCGGTGGGCCATCCCGGCACCGCGGCGCCGGGATGCGCCGCCGCTGACCTGCGCCAGAGTCGGTGCGCCAGAGTCGGTGCGCCAGACGACGTGCGCCAGATCACGTGCGCCAGATTAGGTGCGCCAGATGCGCGGCGGGTTGGGCGCGAGCTGCCAGGCCAGGCTGCGCCAGGTGGCGCGCACCTGTTGCAGCAGCGCCATCACGGGCTCCACGCGCTCGGCCAGCGCGCGCAGCACCACCACGGGCGCGTGGGTGGACGTGACGCCGGCGCTGGCTGCCAGCGCGTGGCCGGCGAGCACGGCACGCGCGCTGTCCAGCAGCGCCTCGCGCCGGGCAGGCGCCAGCGCCTGCCCGGCGGCAAACCACAGCGTCGCCAGCACGCGGCGGCCCGCCAGGCCCAGCGGGCCGTCGAGCAACGGGGCATCGGCAGCGTCGATCAAGCCGCGCTCCAGCCAGACGCCCGGCAGCTCCAGGTGCTGCTGGAAGCGGCCCGTGCTGAAGGCCTGCTCCGAGGCCGGCAGCCCCAGCGCCAGCACGTCCCAGCCCATCGCCTCGGCGCCGGGCGCCAGTTGCAGGCAGACGCGGTTTTCGGCGATGCAGCCGCGGTAGGCGATGGCCTCCAGCGGCAGCCATTCGAGCCGCGCGCCGGCCGCCACCCGCAGCGTGGCCTGCTGCAGGGCCGCGGCGCCGTCGCTGCGGTAGAAGCGGGTGGCGCCCGGCGTGGTGATGACGGCATGGCTGCCGCTGCCCAGGCGCGCGTCCAGTTCCAGCACGTCGCCGCCCACCACGCCGCCCGGCGGGTGCACCAGCACATGGTGGCAGATGGCGGGGCCTTCGGGGTACAGGCGCTGCAGCACGCGCAGTGGGCCGCTGTGCAGGTCATGCGCCGTGGTGCGCACCCCGTCGTGGCTGTAGTCCAGCGCCAGATGGCCGCGCCAGGCCGCCGTCATCGCGCCCAGAAAGCCAGGTGCAGCGCGGCGATCTCGTCCTCGACTTCGGCGAACGGCCCATGCACCTGCACTGCCTTCTGGCCGCGCGCGAAGACCTCGCGGCAAGGCAGGTCCAGCGTCGGGTTGTCGGCATGGTTGCCGGTAATTTCAAGCAGCCGCCGCTCGCTCATCCCATAGACCAGCCGGCCGATGTGCGCCCAGTACTGCGTGCCGGCGCACATCGCGCAGGGCTCGACGGTGGTGACCACCGTGCAGCCCCAGAGCGTGGCGGCATCGAAGCGCTGCGCCGCCGTGCGCGCCAGCACCGACTCGGCGTGGTTGACGCCATCGACGTTGGCCTGCTCCAGCAACACCGTGTCGCCGTCTGCGGCCAGCAGCAGCGCGCCGAAGGGGTGGCGCCCGGCGGCAACGGCGCGCTGCGCCACCGCGTTGGCGGCGCGCAGATGGCGCAGCATCCGGCCGTGGTTCACGCCGTGGTTCACGCCGCCTGCGAGCCCCGGTGCGCCCAGCCGGTGGTGCGCTTCTCGATCCACGAGAAGAACTCGTACATCGCCATCGCCATCGCGCCGATGGTCACGAGGCCGGCGAAGGCCAGCGGCATGCGCTGCTGGCTGCCAGCGGTCTGCATCAGATAGCCGATGCCGGAGTCGCCGGCCGTCATCTCGGCCAGCACGGTGCCGACGAAGGCCAGCGTGATGGCAATCTTCAACGAGCCATAAAAGTACGGCATCGAGCGCGGCAGGCCCACCTTGACCAACACGTCCCAGCGCCTGGCGCCCAGCACGCGCAGCACGTCTTCCAGCTCGGGCTCCAGCGTCGCGAGGCCGGTGGCGATGTTGACGGTGATCGGGAAGAACGAGATCAGGAACGCAGTGAGGATGCCAGGCCCGAGGCCGATGCCGAACCAGACCACGAGGATGGGCACCACGGCCGCCTTCGGCACCGCGTTGAAGCCCACCAGCAGCGGGTACAGCGCCGCATAGGCCGCCCGCGAACTGCCCACCAGAAAGCCGAACAGTACGCCCACCACGATGGACAGGCCGAAGCCCAGCATCGTGACCCAGAAGGTCTTCCACGCGGCGTCGAGCAGCGGGCCGGTGAAGGCGAAGAACTGCTGGCCGATCTGCCACGGGCTGGGGAAGATGAAGTCGGGCACGTTGAACAGCACCACCAGCAACTGCCACAGCAGCAGGATCACCGCCAGCAGCACGAAGGGGGACCAGCGTTCGAACCTGCGCGAAGACAACATCACTGCGCCACCGCCGCGCCGGTCTTGCCGCCGTTCTGGCGCATCGCGCCGATGTGCCCGCGCAGCTCGTGCACGATGTCGGTGAAGGCAGGCGTGTAGGTGATCTCCAGGTCGCGCGGGCGCGGCAGGTCGATCTGGCGCTTCACCACAAAGCGGCCCGGGCTCTTGCTCATCACATACACCGTGTCGGCCAGGAAGACGCTCTCGCGCAGGTCGTGCGTGACGAGGATGACGTTGAACTTTTGCGCCGCGTGCAGGTCGCGCAGCGTGCACCACAGCTCTTCGCGGGTGAAGGCGTCCAGCGCGCCGAAGGGCTCGTCGAGCAGCAGCATCTTGGGCTCGTGCACCAGCGCCCGGCAGATGCTGGCGCGCTGCTGCATGCCGCCCGACAACTGCCACGGGAACTTGTCTTCCATGCCGGCCAGGCCCACGCTGGCGAGCAGCTCGCGCGCCTTGGCTTCGTACTGTTTGCGTTTGGCCTTGAAGCTGGAGCGGTAGGGCTCGACGATCTCCAGCGGCAGCAGCACATTGGCCAGCGTGGTGCGCCAGGGCAGCAGGCTGGACGCCTGGAAGGCCATGCCGCTGATCTTCAGCGGCCCGGTGACAGGCGCGCCGCCGATGTGGATGCTGCCCTTGCTGGGCATGCGCAGCCCGGTGGTGAGCTTCATGAAGGTGCTCTTGCCGCAGCCCGAGGGCCCGACGATGGCGATGAAGCCGCCTTGCTCCACCTGAAGCGAAATGTCTTCGACAGCGTAGTGGCCGGCGGCGAGCAGCTCGTCGTTGTAGGCGAGCCAGACGTTCTTGAAATCGACGAAGGCCATGGCCTGCTTGCGCCTGCTTGGCGCCTACTTGCGGGCCGGCGGCAGGATGTTCAGCTCGGCCTTGCTGGGCAGATAGGCGTCTGTCCACACCGCATTGGGATCGACCCGCGTCTTGGTGGCGAAGGCATCCGACACCTGCGACGCCATCAGCGCCAGCCGCCCCGGCACCGCCTGGCCGAAGCCTTCGGCACGCGCATCGGGGCTGGCCACGACCGCGTCGATGGCCATGCGCAGGCGGCGCTTTTCCAAGGCCACGTCGATGATGCCGTCGCGCGCCTTGACGGTGTCGATGGCGTCGTCTGGCTTGGCCATCACCTCCTTCGCGCCCTTGGTGAAGGCCAGCAGGAAGGCTTTCACCGCAGCCGGGTTGTCCTTCAGCAGCTTGGGGCTGGCGATGATGACGTTGCCATAGAGCTTCACGCCGTAGGCCGGGTAGGGCAGCACGATCACGTCGTCGGTCTTGACGCCGCGCGCTTCGAGGTTGAGGAGCGAGGTGAACGAGAAGCCGGTGATCGCATCGACATCGCCGCGCACCAGCATGGTTTCGCGCAGCGGCGGGTCCATGCTGGTCCAGGTGACGTTGCCGATGCCGTTGGCCTTGGCGAAGATCGGGAAGCCGCGGCGGCCGGCGTCGAAGACCGGCGCGCCGAGCTTCTTGCCGTTCAGATCAGCCGGCTTGGTGATGCCGCTCTTCTTCAGCGCCAGCACCGCGGCCGGCGTGTTGTTATAGACCACCATCACCGCCACCGGCTTGTTCACCGCGTCGGGGTTGTTGGCGTGGAACTCCATCAGCGCCGCCAGGTCGGCGAAGCCCATGTCGTAGGTGCCCGACGCCACCCGTGTGACGGTGCCGCCCGAGCCGTTGCCGGCGTCGATGGTGACGTCGAGCTTGGCGTCCTTGTAGTAGCCCTTGGCGGCGGAGGCCAGAAACAGCGCGGCCGGGCCTTCGAAGCGCCAGTCGAGCTGGAACTTGATCGGCGTGGTCTGGGCCAGCGCCAGCAGCGGCGCGGCCAGCAGTGTGGTGGACAGCAATGCGCGGCGGGTCCATCGGGTCGGGGTCATGGTGTCCTTCGGGTTCGAATGCAGATTTCGCAAGTTCCATGCCGTCAGGGCGCGGCCAGCAGGTCGAACAGGCTGCGCGCGATCACCTTGGTGGCGGCGCGCAGGTCGCTCAATTCGAGGTGCTCGTCGGCCCGCTTGGCATTGCTTTCCAGCACCGTGCGCGGCCCGGCGCCGTAGATCACGGCCGGCACGCCATGGGCGCCGTACAGCCGCACGTCGGTGTACAGCGGCGTGCCGGAAGTGGGAATCGGCTCGCCGAGCACCGCCAGGCCATGCCGCTGCAATGCAGCCACCAGCGGCTGGTTGGCCGTCTGCGGCTGGAGCGCCTGGGCCAGCAGCAGCCGTTTGATCTCGACCCGCACGCCGGGGCTCTGGGCCACGGTGCTTTCGATCAGCGCGCGCACCTCGCCTTCGACCTGGGCGGCATCTTCCTCCGGCACCATCCGCCGGTCGAGCTTGAGCAACACCTTGCCGGGCACCACGTTGGTGTTGCTGCCGCCTTCGATGCGGCCCACGTTCAGGTAGGGGTGCGTGATGCCGGGCACGTGCGAGCTGGTCTGGCGCAGCAGGCCGTTGTAGGCGTACAGCGCCGTCAACAGCTTGTTGGCGGCCTGCAAGGCGTCGATGCCGGTCTCGGGGTAGGCCGCATGCGAGGCCAGGCCGTGCAGCGTGACTTCGAGCTGAAGGCAGCCGTTGTGCGCGGTGACGACCTGGTGGCTGAAGCCGGCGGCGATCAGATAATCGGGCCGCGTCAGGCCGTGGCGCAGCAGCCAGCCGGGGCCGAGTTCGCCGCCAAATTCCTCGTCGTAGGTGAAGTGCAGCTCGATGCCGCCCCGCATCGCAAGACCGAGCGCTTCCACCGCGCGGGTGGCGAAGGTGTAGCTGGCGAAGTCGCTCTTGCTGACGGCCGACGCGCGGCCGTAGAGCCTGCCATCGACCACGTCGCCGCTGTACGGGCCATGCGTCCAGCCTTCGCCGGGCGGCACCACGTCGCCATGCGCGTTGAGCGCGATCACCGGGCCGCCGGGGCCGAAGCGCCGGCGCACGATCAGGTTGGTGATGGACTGCATGCCCGCGGCTTGCACCTCGGCCGCCGGCACCGGGTGGCGTTCAGCCAGCAGCCCCATCGCGGCCAGCAGCTCGGCGGTGCGCTCTGCGTGCGGCGCGTTGTCGCCGGGCGGCGTGTCGGTGGGCACGCGCACCAGTGCTTGCAGGAAGGCCACCTCGTCGTCGAAGTGGGCGTCGATCCAGGCGTCGAGTTGCTGGTGGGCGTTCATGTGGCGGCCAGGCTTTCGACGAGGTGCCGGAAGGCCGCCACGCACAGCTCAGCGTCGTCGGCGGTGATGGTTTCCAGCGGGTTGTGGCTGATGCCGGCGTTGCCGCCGCGCACGAAGAGCATCGCCTGCGGCATGACCTGGTGCAGCTTCATCGCATCGTGCCCGGCGCCGCTGGGCATGCGGAAGACCGGCAGCCCGAGCGACTGCACCGCCGCTTCCCAGCGCGCCTGCCAGGCCGGCGCGCTGGGCGCGGCGTCGGCGATCAGCGTGCGTTCGAGCGTGAAGCCCAGGCCGCGGGCGGCGCAGATGCGCGCCAGCGCGGCCTCGATGTCAGCGCCCAGTGCGTCACGCGCGGCATTGGTGGTGGCGCGCAGGTCCAGGCTGAACTGGCAGCGGCCAGGCACGACGTTGATCGAGCCCGCCGGCACCTGAAGCATGCCGACGGTGCCCACCAGGTCGGGCACCGCGGCGGCGCGCTGCTCGACGTACAGCGCCAGCTCGGCCACCGCACAGGCGGCGTCGCGCCGGCTGCCCATCGGCGTGGTGCCTGCGTGGCTGGCCTGGCCCGTGACCTCGCCCAGGTAGCGCAGGCTGCCGTTGATCGACGTCACCACGCCCAGTGGCAGGTCCATCGCGTCCAGCACCGGGCCCTGCTCGATGTGGACCTCGACGAAGCCGAGGTAGCGCGCCGGGTCGCGCTTCAGGTGGCCGATGGCGTCCAGCGTGGCGGGCAGGCCGGCGGCGCGCATCGCGCTGCGCATCGTCACGCCGGCAGCGTCTTGCTGGTCGAGCCAGGCGGGGTCGAAGTCGCCGGTGAGCGCGCCCGAGCCCAGGAAGGTGGCCTTGTAGCGCTGGCCCTCTTCTTCGGCGAAGCCCACCACCTCGATGCCGAAGGGCAGCCGCCGGCCGGTGCGCGCCAGGCCCTGCACCAGGGCAATCGGCACCAGGATGCCGAGCCGGCCGTCGTACTTGCCGCCGTTGCGCACGGTGTCGTAGTGGCTGCCGGTGAGCAGCCGCCTGGAGCGCTGCTCGGCGCCGTGGTACAGGCCGACGACGTTGCCGACCGCGTCGATGCGCGCCTCGTCGAAGCCGCACTCCAGCATCCAGCCCTGCAACTGGCGCGCGCAGGCGCGGTGGGCATCGCTGAGGTAGGTGACGGTGAGCTGCCCCTGCTCCTTGAAGCCCGGGTCGCTGTGCACGGCCAGCGCCTCGGCCCAGTCCCAGACCTGCTGGCCGGCCTGCGGCACCGCGCCGAACCTGTCGTTCAGCCGGATCTCGGCGATGCGGTGGATGTTGCGCAGGCATTCGGCCAGCTCGAAGTCGGGGTGGCCGGCCAGCCGGCGCTGGAAGGTGGCGATGATCTCGGCGCGCGGCAGGCCCATGCCGTCCCGCGACGCGCGCGGCCCGCGCACCGCCAGGATGAAAGGCCAGCCGAAGCGGGCGTTGTAGTCGGCGTTGAGCTGCTGGATGCGGGCCAGCTCGGCCGGCGTGCAGGCGGTCAGCCCGGCCTTGCCCTGCTCGTTGCTGCTGTCGGCGGTGAGGGCCTTGGCCACCATCGCCTTGCCGGCCAGCTCGGGGTGCGCGCGGATCAGTGCGATCTGCGTCTCGCGGCCGGCTTGGCGCACCACGTCGGCCAGCGCCAGCTTCAGCCCCACCAGCGACGCGAACGGCCGCTGCGCCCAGGCGGCCTCGGCGATCCACGGCGAATGTTCATAGACGCCGTCGAGCAAGGCGGTGAATTCAGCCTGCGACGCGGCATTGAGTTGTTCGATGCGCAGCATGCTCATTCCCAGACGAAGGCGGTGGCGGGGTCGAAGGGGTGCACCTGCCGCCAGTGGCGCGCGATGTCGATGCGGCGGCAGATCCAGACGCTGTCGTGCGCCTGAAGATGGTCGAGGAAGCGCTGCAACGCGCCGATGCGGCCCGGCTTGCCGAGAAGCCGGCAATGCATGCCGACCGACATCATCTTGGGCGCGTCTTCGCCGTCGGGGTCGCCCTCGGCATAGAGCGCGTCGAAGGCGTCGCGCAGGTAGTGGAAGAAGTGCTCGCCGGTGTTGAAGCCCTGCGCCTGCACGAAGCGCATGTCGTTGGTGTCCAGCGCATACGGCACCACGAGGTGGGGCGCCAGCGTGCCGTCGGTCTTCTTGACCTGAAGCCAGAAGGGCAGATCGTCGCCGTAATAGTCGCTGTCGTAGTCGTAGCCGCCCTGGTCGGCCACCAGGCGGCGCGTGTTGGGGCTGTCGCGGCCGGTGTACCAGCCCAGCGGCCACTGGCCGCCGGTCAGCTCTTTGAGCACATGCGTCGCCACGCCGACATGCTTGCGCTCGTTGGCTTCGGGCGCGTTCTGGTAGTGGATCCAGCGCAGCCCGTGGTTGGCGATCTCGTCGCCACGGGCGATGAAGTGCGCCACCAGCTCGGGGTAGCGCTCCAGCGCCGCGACGACGCCGAAGACGGTGAGCGGCAGGCCGCGCCTGTCGAACTCACGCAGGATGCGCCAGACGCCTGCGCGCGAGCCGTACTCGTACATCGACTCCATCGTCATGTGGCGGTTTTCATAGGCCTGCGCAGTGACGAGTTCGGAGAGGAAGGTCTCGGACGTGGGGTCGCCGTGCAGCGGGTTGTTCTCGCCGCCTTCCTCGTAGTTCAGCACGAACTGCACGGCGATGCGGGCCTGGCCGGGCCACTGCGGGTGCGGCGGCTTGCGGCCGTGGCCGCGCAGGTCTCGGGGGTAGGGAATGCTCATGGCGGGGCGGCTTGCAAGACGCCGGCCAGCGGGGCGGCGCGCGGGTGGAGGTGGAGGTTGCGCTCGACGTTGCCCAGGTGGCTGTCCATCAGCCGGGCCGCGGCGCGGGCGTCACGCCGCTCGATGGCATCGACGATGGCCACGTGCTCGGCCTGCGAATGTTCGGCCGAATGCGATGACTGGTACATCAGCGCGATCAGCGAGCAGCGGCGCAGCAGGTCGGCCAGCAGTTGCGCCAGCACCTCGTTGCCCACCAGCCGCGCCAGCACGACATGAAAGTCGGCCAGCAGCCGCGTGCGGCCGGCCACGTCGCTGCGGGCCACCGCATCGGCCTCGGTCTTGAGGTGGGCGCGCAGCACCGCGAGCCGGCTGTCGTCGATGGCGGCGCAGACCTGGCGCACCAGCGCGGCTTCGAGCATCTTGCGCAGCGCGAAGACCTGGCGCGCTTCTTCCACGCTGGGCTGCGCGACGAAGGCGCCGCGCGCCGGCTCCAGCGTCACGAGATGGTCGCGGCTGAGCTGGTTGAGCGCCTGGCGCACCAGCGTGCGGCTGACCTTGAAGATGTCGGCAATCTGCTGCTCTGCCAGCTTGGTGCCCGGCATCAGCCGGCGCTCGACGATGGCGGTGGTGATGCCATCGACGATGCGCTGCGTGCTGCCGGCGTCCTGCGGCATGGCGCTGCGCACCCGCTTGCGCGGCGGCAGGATGACCTTCAGGTTGGCGCGGCTGCGTGCCATGGTTGCCGATGGCGTTGACGTGGTTGAGGAAGTGTATACACTTTGCCGGGCCACGCAAGGCGCTGGCGCCTCGTCCGGCGGCAACCCTGGAGTCCAGCTTGGGCCATCTCAGCACACATGTCCTCGACACCGCCCACGGCTGCCCGGCGGCCGGCATGCAGGTCACGCTTCAGCGGCTGGCCCACACCGGCTGGGTGACGCTGAAGCAGTTCGCGCTCAACCACGACGGCAGGGCCGACGGCCCGCTGTTCGACGCCGGCACCATGGCCGCCGGGCGCTACAGGCTGCTGTTCGCGGTGGCGCCGTACTTCCGCGCACTCGGCACCATGCTGCCCGACCCGCCCTTCCTCGACACCGTGCAACTCGACTTCGGCATTGCAGACGCAGCCGGGCACTACCACGTGCCGCTTCTCGTCAGCCCGTGGGCCTACAGCACCTACCGCGGCTCGTGAAGGCGCCACGGCACAGGCTTTGCATCAGGCAGGCCTGACCAACGGGGAATTCGATGTCGCTGCGCCGGACCATGTTCATCTCCTGCCTGCTGGCCGCCGCTGCCGCGCCGGCCCTTGCCGCCTGGCCGGAGAAGCCGGTGCGCATCGTCGTCACCTTCGCGGCCGGCGGGGCCAGCGACATCGTCGCCCGCGCCATCTCAGACCCGCTGTCCAGGGCGCTGGGCCAGCCGGTGATCGTGGACAACAAGCCCGGCGCAGGCGGCACCATCGGGGGCGCCGAAGTGGTGCGCGCCGCACCCGATGGCTACACGCTGATGCTGTCCAACTCCACCCCGCTGTCCATCGGCCCGTTCACCGTGCCCAAGCAGCCCTATGACCCCGTGAAGCAGTTCACCCACATCGCGATGCTCGGCATCGCGCCGGTGGTCTTCATGGCCAACCCCAAGACCGGCCCTGCCTCGCTCAGAGACTTTCCGAAGGCGCTGGCGGGTGGCAACTTCGGCAGCGGCGGGCCGGGCTCCATCGGCCACATCGTCGGCGAGATGACGAAGGACGCGCTCAAGTTCAACATGACGCATGTGCCCTACCGCGGCGGCGCGCCGATGGCCACCGACCTGATCGCAGGCACCATTCCGGTGGGCATCGACGTCATCACCGCCTTTGCGCCGATGATGAAAGCCGGCCAGATCAAGGGCCTGGCCGTCACCTCGCGCACGCGCTCGCCGCTCGCGCCCGACGTGCCCACGGTGGTGGAACTCGGCCTGCCGCAACTGGTGGCCGAGAACTACTTCGGCGTCTCCGGCCCGGCCGGGCTGCCGAAGGACGTGACCGACAAGCTGGGCAAGGCGCTGGCCGACATCGTGGCCGACCCGGCCATCGTCAAGCGCTTCGAGGAACTGGGCGTCACCACGGTGAAGATGGGCAGCGCCGAGTTCAGCGCCTTCGTCGCGAAGCAGGTCAGCGACTGGGCGCCGGCCATCAAGGCCGCCGACGTGAAGAACTGAAGGCGCACAGAGGCAGCCGCGCTTGGACCTCTACCTGCTCGACTGGGCCAACCTGCTGCTGCGCTGGGCCCATGTGATCACCGCCATCGCGTGGATCGGCTCGTCGTTCTACTTCGTCTTTCTCGACAGCAGCCTGGTGCCGCCGGACGACCCGGCGCTCAAAGGCAAGGGCGTCGATGGCGAACTGTGGGCCGTGCATGGCGGCGGCTTCTACAACCCGCAGAAGTACATGGTGGCGCCGGCCGCGCTGCCCGAGCACCTGCACTGGTTCTACTGGGAGGCCTATTCCACCTGGCTCACCGGCATCGGCCTGTTCACCGTGCTCTACCTGTTCAACGCGGGTACTTTCCTGGTGGACAAGAGCGTGCACGCCTGGTCGCCCGGCGCGGCCATCGCCGCGGCGCTGGGCTTCCTGGCGGCGTTCTGGCTGCTCTACGACCTGATCTGCCGCGCCTTCGCGCAGCGCCGGCACGGCGACCTCATCGTCGGCGTGCTCGTCTTCGGCTACGTGGTGCTGGCGTCGTACATCGCCTGCCGGCTGTTCGCCGGCCGCGCGGCCTTTCTGATGGTGGGCGCGATGCTGGCCACCGCGATGAGCGCCAACGTGTTCTTCTGGATCATCCCCGGCCAGCGCACGGTGATCCGCCAGATGAAGGCCGGCCAGCCGGTGGACCCGGTGCACGGCCAGCGCGCCAAGCAGCGCAGCGTGCACAACACCTACTTCACGCTGCCGGTGCTGGTGGCGATGCTGTCCAACCACTATGGATGGCTGGTCCAGGGGCCGCACAACTGGCTGGTGCTGGTGCTGCTGATGCTGGCCGGCGCGCTGATCCGCCACTTCTTCGTGGCGCGCCACAAGGCCAAGGTGCTGGGCGTGGCGCCGCCCTGGGGCTATGCGGCCGTCGGCACGCTGGCCATCGCAACGCTGGTGGTGTGGCTGGCGCCTGCGCCGCAGCCAGGCGCTGCGGCCGTTGCCGCGGCAACGCCCGCCGCCACGCTGGCCGAGGTCAACACCGTCGTCCAGCAGCGCTGCGTGCTCTGCCACAACGCGCAGGTGCAGAACAAGGGCGTGGCGCTGCACACGCCGCAACTGGTGCAGCAGCACGCCCAGGCGCTGTACCAGCAGGCCGTGGTGCTGAAGCTGATGCCGATGAACAACGCCACCCAGATCACCGACGCTGAACGCGGCGTGCTCAAGCGCTGGGTCGAGGCCGGCGCACCGTCCAACTGACCAGGAGCCAGCATGCAAGCCATTGCCGTCCACCCCGTCGATGAACGTCTGCCCACGCCGCGCCTGGCCGCGCTCGGCTTGCAGCATGTGCTGGTGATGTATGCCGGCGCGGTGGCGGTGCCGCTGATCGTCGGCCGCGCGCTCAAGCTCGACCCGGCGCAGGTGGCGCTTCTCATTTCGGCCGACCTGTTCTGCTGCGGGCTGGCCACGCTGATCCAGTCGCTGGGGATGGGCCGGCTGTTCGGCATCCGGCTGCCGGTGATGATGGGCGTGACCTTCGCGTCGGTGGGGCCGATGGTCGCGATGGCCGGCGCGATGCCCGGGCCCGATGGCGCGCGGGCGATCTTCGGCGCCATCATCGGCGCCGGCATCGTCTCGATGCTGATCGCACCCGTGATCGGCCGGCTGCTGCGCTTCTTCCCGCCGGTGGTCACAGGCACCATCATCGCCGTGATCGGCATCAGCCTGATGCGCGTGGGCATCGGCTGGGCGCTCGGCGGCCCGCCGCCGCTGGCGCAGAGCGTCGATGTGCCCAAGCTGGCGGCGATGGTCGATGGCGCCAGGGCGCAGGCCGCTGCCGCCTCGGCGCCGCTGGCCAAGCTGCCCGGCCCGGTGCCGATGCTCGACAACCCCGGCTACGGCGCGCTCGACAACATCGCCATCGCCGGCTTCGTGCTGCTGACCATCCTGCTGCTGGTGCGCTATGCGCGCGGCTTCGTCGCCAACATCTCGGTGCTGCTGGGCATCGTGGCCGGCTGCGTGGTGGCGGTGGCGCTGGGCAAGATGAACTTCGACAAGGTGGCCAAGGCAGGCTGGTTCGACGTGGTGACGCCATTCGCCTTCGGCATGCCGAGCTTCGACATCGTGATGGTGCTCACGATGTCGCTGGTGATGGTGGTGGTGATGATCGAATCGGTGGGCATGTTCCTGGCGTTGTCCGACATCACCGGCAAGCCGCTGACGCAGGCAGAGATGGCGGCCGGGCTGCGCACCGACGGGCTGGGCACCTTGATCGGCGGTGTCTTCAACACCTTCCCGTACACCAGCTTCTCGCAGAACGTCGGCCTTGTGGGCGTGACGGGCGTGCGCAGCCGCTGGGTCTGCGTGGCGGCGGGGCTGATCATGGTGGTGCTCGGGCTGCTGCCCAAGATGGCGGCGCTGGTGGAATCGGTGCCGCAGTTCGTGCTGGGCGGCGCGGGGCTCGTAATGTTCGGCATGGTGGCGGCCACCGGCATCCGCATCCTCGCGAATGTCGATTTCAAGGGCAACCGCAACAACCTCTACATCGTCGCCATCGCCATCGGCGCCGGCATGATCCCGGTCGTCGCGCCGCGCTGGAGCCAGCAGATGGCGCACAGCCTGCACCCGCTGCTGGAGTCGGGCATCCTGCTGACGGCGATTGCCGCTGTCGGGCTGAACCTCTATTTCAACGGTGGCAAGGCCGACGAGGCCGCGGCCATCGCGGCGGCGAAGACGGCCGAAGCGCATTGAGCACGCTTCTCGTGCGCAACGCCGGCGTGCTGGTCACGCTGGACGCGGCGCGGCGCGAGATCGTCGGCGGCGGCCTCTTCGCGCGTGACGGCGTGGTGGAGGCGGTGGGCGCCACCGACAGCCTGCCGGCCACGGCAGACGAGGTGATCGACGCCACCGGGCAGATCGTGCTGCCGGGCCTCGTCAACACCCACCACCACATGTTCCAGACGCTCACCCGCGCGCTGCCTGCCGCGCAGGACCGCGAGCTGTTCGGCTGGCTTCAGGCGCTGTACCCGGTGTGGGCGAAGCTGACGCCGGAGATGGTGCATGTCTCCACGCAGGTGGCGGCGGCCGAGCTGCTGCTGTCGGGCTGCACCACCAGCAGCGACCATCTCTACCTGTTCCCGCGCGGCTGCCGGCTCGACGACAGCCTGCATGCCGCCGCCGAGATCGGCATCCGCTTCCACGCGGCGCGGGGTGCGATGAGCGTGGGCGCAAGCCAGGGCGGGCTGCCGCCCGATGCGCTGGTGGAAGACGAAGACGCGATCCTGGCCGACACCGAAAGGCTGATCCAGCGCTGGCACGCGCCGGGGCGCTTTGCGATGCAGCGCATCGTCGTCGCGCCTTGCAGCCCGTTTTCCGTCAGCCAGCGCCTGATGCGCGACGCGGCCTTGCTGGCGCGGCGGCACGGCTGCGCGCTGCACACGCACCTGGCCGAGAACGACAACGACATCGCCTACACGCGCCTCACCTTCGGCTGCACGCCGGCCGAGTACGCTGAGCAGCTCGGCTGGCTGGGGCCTGACGTCTGGTGCGCGCATTGCGTGAAGCTCGACGACGCGGGCATCCGCCTCTTCGCCGCCAGCGGCACCGGCGTGGCGCACTGCCCCAGCTCCAACATGCGGCTGGCCTCGGGCATTGCGCCCGTCCGCAAGATGCGCGATGCAGGCGTGCCGGTGGGCCTGGGCGTGGACGGCTCGGCGTCGAACGACGGCAGCCACATGCTGGCCGAGATGCGGCTGGCACTGCTGCTGCAACGCGTGGCTGGCGGCGCCGTGCAAGGCCCGGCCGCGATGGGCGCGCGCGAGGCGCTGGAGCTGGCCACGCTGGGCGGCGCGCGGCTGCTGAACCGCGACGACATCGGCCATCTGGCGCCCGGCATGGCGGCCGACCTCATCACGCTGCCGCTGGACGACATCGCCT
Source organism: uncultured Rubrivivax sp. (assembly GCA_964244245.1). Taxonomy (GTDB): domain Bacteria; phylum Pseudomonadota; class Gammaproteobacteria; order Burkholderiales; family Burkholderiaceae_C; genus Rubrivivax. Next base: position 142,180 of record CAXTHW010000003.1, read on the forward strand.
TTGCCGGCGCGCTGCACGACCCGGTGGCCGCGCTGGCCTTCTGCCAGGTGCCACGGGTGAAGCACAGCATCGTCAACGGGCGCGTGGTGGTGCGCGACGGCCGGCTCGTCACGCTGGACCTGCCGCGCCTGGTGGAGCGTCACAACCGGCTGGCGGCGGCGCTGCTGGCTTGAGCGCGCGCGGCGCTGCCAAACGCAACACCAGCCGCAACAGCGCAAACGACAGCAGCGCCACTGCGGTGGAGCAGCCGAAGAGCGCCGCGCCGCCCAAGGTGTCCAGCACCCACGCGCCGGCCATCGGCGCGATGAAGATCATGCTGCTCTGCCACGCCTGAAGGCGGCCCGAGACAGCGCCGACGTCTGCCGCATGGCGCAGCGACAAGTGCACGTTGAGTGCGATGGCAAAGCGCGCGCTGAAGCTGCCGACCACCGCGAATGCGGCTGCCAGCAGCCACGGCGTGCGCGGCCCCGGCGCCCACAGCAACAGCCCCATCACGCCGAAGCAGGCCGCCTGCAGCAGCGCAGGCAACACGGTTTCGCGAAGCCGGCCGGTCAGCCGGGCAGCGGCGCCCTGCCGTGCCAGCCACAGCCCGGCTGCGATGTTGCCGGCGCCCGAGCAAGCCACCAGGATGCCCAGCAGCGCCTTGTCCTGCCCGGCCTGCTGCAACACCAGCGGCACCAGGTTGTTGACCATGAAGACGGCAAAGGCGCAGGTGCTGCCTATCCACAGCAGCGGCAGCGCACCGGCAGGCCCGGCCGGCAGCAGGGGCGCGGCTGCGGCAGGCGCGGGGCCGGCGGCAGCCGCGGCCTGCGGCGGCACGCGCAGCAGCGCAAAGACGCCGCAGGCCGCAGCCGAGCAGCCCGCCGACAGCAGCAGCGCCACGCTGTCGCCGGCCAGCGAGCCAGCCACCGTGCCCAGCGCCGGGGCCACCACCTTGGCGGTGCTGTTGACCACGTTGAGCAGCGAATAAAAGCGTGGCCGCCCGGCCACCGCCACCGTGCGCGCGGCCAGCACGTTGATCGCCGGCACGGCCACGGTGGCAAACACCGAGCGCAGCGCCACCAGCGGCAGGAACAGCACGACGCTGTGGCAAGCGAGGATGGCCCCGGTGGCCAGCACCCGCAGCACGGTGGACGCCAGCAGCAGGCGGCGCGCGTCGCCACGGTCGCACCAGCGGCCGATGGCAGGCCCGCACAGCATGCCCGGCAGCAAGCCCGCCGCGCTGACCAGCGCCATCCCGTAGGGCGTGACGTGGAACTGGTAGGCGGCCACCGTCAGTATGGCGAGGAAGTCGATCCAGTTGCCGAACGCCGAGAAGCCGTCGCCGACCAGCAGCAGACCGCCGGCATGCCCCGGGCGGCGCGCGCGCAGCCTCATGCCTTCTTCGGCGCCAGGCTCTCGAAGACCTTGGCGAACTTGTTCACCGCATAGGGCGCGAACAGCGTCATGCCGGCGAGCAGGAAGTTCACCACCCGCTCCATCGACGGCGGCAGCTCGCCGGTGCTGGCGAACGAGAACAACGCCACCGCGCCGAAGCCCAGGAACATCAGCAGGATCACGATGGCGCCCATCAGCGCCAGCATGCGGCTGGTGCTGGCGCGCATCTGCGTCACCATCATCGGGTTGCCAGCCGCGTCGAGCTTGATGCGCGGCACGCCGGCAGCGTCTGGCTCGGTGGCGGTGATCTCGGTGGGCTCGGACAACGCATCCGAAAACGACCAGGCCGACACCGTCAGCGCGGCGCGGATCATCAACATGCTGAGCACCGACGCCACCAGCACGATGCCGACGATGGCGTAGATGAACCAGCGGTCAGATGCCACCCAGGTGGCCACGGTGCTTGTCATGCTGCCCTGCTCCCCATTGCGCTCGCCCAGTTGGCCCGGGCCTGCCGGTGCTTTGCTTCAGAATCGACACCAGAGACAACGCCACCCGAAGGAGACCCATGAACGGCCAGATGATGCAGCAGCCGCTGCTGATTTCCTCGCTCATCGTGCACGCAGAGCGCCACCACGGCGACCAGCAGATCGTCTCACGGCGGGTCGAGGGCGACATCCACCGCAGCACCTACCGCGAACTGGCTGCCCGCTCGCGCCGCATGGCCAAGGCGCTGGCCGCACTGGGCGTGCAGAGCGGCCAGCGCTGCGCCACGCTGGCGTGGAACGGGCACCGCCACATGGAGCTGTACTACGCCGTGTCGGGCTCGGGCGCGGTGCTGCACACGCTGAACCCGCGGCTGCACCCGGACCAGGTGGTCTATATCGCCGGCCACGCAGAAGACCAGGTGCTGTTCTTCGACATGACCTTCCTGCCGCTGGTGGAGGCCATCGCATCGCGCACGACGACGGTGCGCCACTTCATTGCAATGACAGACCGCGAGCACATGCCGGCCAGCAGCAAGATCCCCGGTCTGCTGTGCTACGAAGAGCTGCTGGAGGCGCAGGACGACGGCTACCAGTGGCCTACCTTCGACGAGAACACCGCCAGCTCGCTGTGCTACACCTCGGGCACCACCGGCAACCCGAAGGGCGTGCTCTACAGCCACCGCTCGACGCTGCTGCACACCTTTGCCATCGCACTGCCCGACGCGCTGAACTGCTCTGCGCGCGACACCATCCTGCCGGTGGTGCCGATGTTCCACGTCAACGCCTGGGGCCTGCCGTATGCGGCCTGCATGATGGGCTCGAAGCTGGTGTTCCCCGGGGCGGGGCTGGACGGCAAGTCGCTGCACGAGCTGTTCGAGAGCGAAGGCGTCACGCTGTCGGCCGGCGTGCCCACCGTCTGGCAGGGGCTGCTGGGCTACGTCGAAGCCAACGGGCTCAGGTTCAGCACCATGCGGCGCACCGTCATCGGCGGCTCTGCCTGCCCGCCGGCCATGATGCGCAGCTTCCAGGACAAGTACGACGTGCAGGTGATCCACGCCTGGGGCATGACCGAGATGAGCCCGGTGGGCACCGCCGCCATCCTGAAGAGCAAGCATCTGACGGCGTCACCCGAAGAGCGCTTCGCGGTGCAGAGCACGCAGGGCCGCGCTGTCTATGGCGTCGATATGAAGATCGTCGGCGACGATAGCGCTGCCCTGCCCTGGGACGGCAAGACTTCGGGCGAGCTGCTCGTCAAGGGGCCGTGGATCATCGAGCGCTACTTCCGCGACGAAGGCGGTGACCCGCTGGTGCACGGCGCAGACGGCGGCTGGTTCCCCACCGGCGACGTGGCCACGATGGACGCCGACGGCTACATGCACATCACCGACCGCAGCAAGGACGTCATCAAGTCCGGCGGCGAATGGATCGGCTCCATCGACCTGGAGAACATCGCGATGGCCCACCCCGCCGTGGCGATGGCCGCCTGCGTCGCCGCCTTCCACCCCAAGTGGGACGAACGGCCCTTGCTGGTGGTGGTGAAGAAGCCCGGCGCCGAACTCACGCGCGAGCAGATGCTGGCCTTCTACGACGGCAAGATCGCCAAGTGGTGGACACCGGACGACGTGGTGTTCGTCGATGCCATACCGCTGGGCGCCACCGGCAAGATGCAGAAGAACAAGCTGCGCGAACTGCTGAAGGACCACAGGCTGCCGACGGCCTGACGGCACCGCGAAAGACCAGCCGATGGGCACCATCCGCATCGCACACCTCAGCGACCTGCACTTCGTCCCCAGCAAGAGTGACGCGCAGGTCTGGAGCCTGGTGCGCGACTTCATCAACGAACGGGTCAAGCCGCACGCGGTGCTGGTCACGGGCGACGTGACCGACTCGGCCACCCAGGCAGAGTTTGATTTTGCCAGCCAGTCGCTGGGGAGTCTGGCCGTGCAGTCGGGTGGCGACAATCTGAAGTTCCGCATCGTCGCCGGCAACCACGACCGCTATCTGTACCGCGGCAACCGCATCCCGCTGGTCGGCAGACTGTGGCCGCTGCGACGGCTGGAGCGCGACAAGTCGGCGCGTTTCGACCACGCGTTTCCGGGCGCGATGCAAATCACGCCGAAGGCGCCTTGCGACATGACGCTGATCGCCGTCGGCGCCGCTGGCCAGGCTGCCGTGCCCTGGAAGGTTCGCGTGATCGGCCTCGACTCATCTGCGGAAGCGCAGTGGTTCGCGCAGGGCGCCATCAGCAACTCCAACGTCCAGTTGGCCTGCAATGCAGCGGCCGATCACGCCGCGCGCGAGCACGACCTCGTCATCGCGCTGGTGCACCACCACATTCTGCCGATTCCGGCGGTGGAGCAAAAGAAGATCCAGGGCGGTGGTTTTTCCAAGCTGCTGGATTGCACCGGCCTGCTGAACGCGGGCGCCTTGATTGAGGGCCTGTCGCGCACCCAGGTCGATCTGGTCCTGCACGGCCATGAGCATGCGCAACACCAGGCCCGGTTCACCGGCTCCGACGAGCGCGCCACCAGCGTGGCGCTTCTGGCGGCCGGCTCGGCAACCGGCGACGACACGCACAACACGGTGGCAACCTGGGACCTGAAGCGGGTGCACTTCAACGTCATCGAACTTGACGACGACCGTTCGGTCTGGCTGCGCCAGGTGGCGGCACCCAATGGCGAGCTGTCGTTTCAGCCCGGCCGCCGACTCGTCCTGCACGCCAATGAGATACGCGCCAGCCGCTTCGTCCGCCGCAACCGCCAGACTGCTGACGGGGACCCCGGCACCATTCGCAAGCTGCCGCACAGCAGGCTGCGGATGCAGGTGGAGTTTCACTCCAATCGCGACATCCAGATGACTGAAACGCGCAATGACTGGCAGGTCAGTCCGCTCTGGACGCCCACCACGTCGAGCGCCAGCGGTCGGGTTGGGCCCGCCGTCGTGCAGTTCGACTGGAAAGACGGCGAACGCAACAGCTTCCAGGCGGCGGCCCAGCGCCACGGGCCGCATCCGGACGATCACGCGTTTGCCGTGCGCGTGCCCAACAGCAGCGCAGCGCGCGGTGCCCACCGCGTCACTGCGCGCTGGACCTGGGCCGGCGCGGCTGCCTTTACGCGCGCCGAACTCGCGATGCTGCCCGACACCGCCAAGCGAGGAACCCGCGGACGCGGCGAAGAGTCCGCCAGCGTGCTGTGCCCGGACGAGTTTGCCGACTTGGTGTTGTCGGTGCGCTTGCCGCTGCAGTTCTCCTCCCCGCCGGAGGCGATCCGTGCTTACTACGAAAAACCCGGGTCCAGCGAGCAGACCTACTCCGAAGAGCTGCGCCAGGGCCTGGAGATTTGTGGCCCCGGCAACTGGGAATTGCGCGTTCCGTACCCAATGCCGGGCTACCGCTACGGCATCAGTTGGCCGGTGTTGGAGCGCGACATGCGCAACCCGCAAGCGCCTGCCTTTTCACGGGGCTTGCTGAGTCGGCGACAAGCGCTGCAGAGTCTGCTCGACCGGCAGCTTGCGGCCCGGGGTTGGAGCGCAAGCTGTCGCTGGGCGATTTACGAGCCGGATGCGGCGGCCATGCCCAAGCTGCGCCGGAGCATCTCGAGTGGCGACGCGAGCCCGCAGTTGATCGTGTTGGCCGACGCCCGCGGGCTTGCGCGTGCTGCCTTCTGGGGCGATGCGGTGGTTGCCCGCGCCGACGAGGGCGACGACGGCAAACGCGAAATGTTGCAGGACGAAGTGCTGCTCGGCTACTTCGCGCTGCGCGAACGTCGTGAGCTGACGTACCAGGCACTTGCGATCTTGCGCATCGCCTTCACGTCCGACCCCGTCGGTGCGATGGACGAAGGCACGTGGTTTGCCGATTTCAAGGCCTTCGCCAACCTGACGGCCCTCGTTCTGGGGGCCGCTGTGCTCGGACAAGTAGCGTTGTTGTAGCATTTGCTCCCGCAAAGCGTCCGGTGGGCGCTTGGCGATGCTTGGAAAGGTAATCACGTGAAAGTTCTATCCAATGTGCCAACGCTCGCTCCTTGGCAGAAGGTCGAACAGGTTGCGCCCTCACTGACCGCGTGGGAACCCATCAAGATCGACCAGGGCCATCCGTTGTCGGTGTTGCCCGACGCCGTGCAGGATTCCTTGCGCGCCGGCTTCTCGGTGGCACTCGAGCGCATCGTGCCGGTGCCGCAGCGCTGATCGCCCCGCTGGCTCTATCGCTCAATCGGTGAGCGGCGCCAGCAGGCCGCGCAGATCGTCGGCGCTGAACTTCGGCGCGCCGGCCGCGTCGTGCCCCAACACCCCCTCGGCCAGCGCCGCCTTGCGTGCCTGCAAGTCGAGCATGCGCTCTTCGATGCTGCCTTCCACCACCAGCTTATAGACGAACACCGGCTGCTCCTGCCCGATGCGGTGGGCGCGGTCGCTGGCCTGCTGCTCGACCGCCGGGTTCCACCAGGGGTCGAGGTGGATCACGGTGTCGGCCGCCGTCAGGTTCAGCCCCACGCCGCCGGCCTTCAGGCTCAGCAGCAGCACCGGCACGGCCCGGGCCTGGAAGCTGCGCACCACTGCGCCGCGCTCGGCCACGGGGGTCTCGCCGGTCAGCAGCAGGTGCTGCAGGCCGATCACCGCCAGCTCCTGTCGCACCAGCGCCAGCATCTCGGTGAACTGCGAGAACACCAGCACGCGCCGGCCTTCTTCCACCAGCGCCGGCAGCATCTCGCACAGCAGCGCCATCTTGGCGCGCTCCATCGTCGGCGGCGTGGTCGGGCCTTTGAGCAGCCGCGGGTCGCAGCAGACCTGGCGCAGCTTGAGCAGGGCGTCCAGGATGGTGACCTGCGCGCCGGCAAAGCTCTTGCGGTCCAGCGCGCGGCGCACGCGCTCGTCGGAGGCCAGGCGCACGCTTTCGTAGAGCGCGCGCTGCTCGCCTTGCAACTGCACGCGGCGGACCACCTCGGTCTTGGGCGGCAGCTCGGTGGCCACGTCCTGCTTGCGGCGGCGCAGGATGAAAGGCCGCACGCGCTGGGCCAGCAACGCAGCGCGCAGCGTCTCGCCGTTGGTCTCGATCGGCTTGCGCCACTGGCGCGCGAACGTGCGTGCGTCGCCCAGGAAGCCGGGCATCAGGAAGTCGAAGTGCGCCCACAGCTCGCCCAGATGGTTCTCCAGCGGCGTGCCGGTGACGCAGAGCCGGTGCCGCGCCTGCAGCCGGCGCAGCGCACCGGCTGCGCGGCTGCCGGCGTTCTTCACCATCTGCGCCTCGTCCAGCACCAGCAGGTGCCAGTGCTGGGCCTGCAGCGCGGCGCTGTCGCGCCACAGCAGTGGATAGGTCGTGAAGACCAGATCGTGCTCTGCCAGGCGCAGAAAGTCGCGCGCGCGCGCCGCGCCTTGCAGCGTGAGCACGCGCAGCGCAGGCGCGATGCGCGCTGCTTCTGCCTGCCAGTTGGCGATCAGGCTGGTGGGCAGCACCACCAGCGACGGCAGGTCCAGCCGGCCGGCATGCTGCTCCACCAGCAGATGGGCCAGCACCTGCGCTGTCTTTCCCAGGCCCATCTCGTCGGCCAGGATGCCGGCCAGGTGGTGCTCGCGCAGGTATTGCAGCCAGGCCAGGCCTTGCAACTGGTAGGGCCGCAGCGACAAGCCCAGGCCGGCCGGCTGCGCCACCGGTGGCGGCTGCCCGGCGGCTTGCAGCCGCTGCACCAGCGCGCTCAGGCCGGCGTGTCCGCGCAACTGCCAGGCGCCTTGCGCGCCTGCGCGCTGCGCCTGTGTGTCGGCCAGCCCCAGACGCAGCGCCTCGATGCGCTGCGCCTCCCAGCTCGACAGCTTCAGCGGGCCGTCTGCGTGCTGGCCGCGCCGCGGGTCGGTCAGCAAATCGACCATCGCGCCGACGATGGCCTTCAACGGCGCGGCCGGTGCGTCGATGCGCCGGCCGCCCGGCGCGCGCAGCGTGATGATGGCGGTGTCGTGGATCAGCGCAAGCTCGTCGGCCTTCAGCCAGCGCGCGTCGCGTTTGATCAGGTCGGCCAGCATCGGCACCAGGTCCAGCGTCTCGCCTTCCACCTCCACGCCCAGGCTCAGCATCCACGACCCCATGCCCGGTGGCTGGCGCAGCGCGGCCAGCGGCTGCACCCGGCGGCCCAGCGGCGCGGCCAGCTCGCGGCCCTGTTCAGTGCCCGTTTCGGGATCGATCAGCAGCTTCCAGGCATCGACCTGCACGCTCTGGTGTGCAAAGCCCGGCTGCACGACGATGGACCAGCCCTGCGCCTGGAGCCGCGGCACCTGCTCTGCCCAGAAGTCGCCGAAGTGCGCTTCCTCGGCCAGCGACCACAGGCCGCCGTGGCCCTGCGCCGCGTCGGGCGTGCGCCATTGCAGCGCCGCCGGCGGCAGCGGGCGCAGGCCGCTGGCCCAGAGCGCGTCGGCTGCCTTCGCCTCTGCGGCGCTGTCGCGCTCCATCAGCACGCGCTGGTCCCAGGCGCCCCGCAGCAGCTCGGTGGCCGGCGGCCGCTTGCCCAGCACGCTGGTCGGCGCCGGGGTCTGCCACCGCAGGCCGTCGCTGCTGTAGAGCCAGTCCACCTGCGCCACCGTGACCTGCGCGCTGCGCGGCCCGAAGCCAGGCATCGCGCGCAGGCCCAGCAGGCCGTCGCCGCGGGTGAGGGTCTGGAGCGTCAGGCGGGGGCGGAACAGGCCTGGCTGCGGCGCCAGGCCCGGCTGGGTTGCGGCCTTGCTCATCCGGGTCGGAAGGGCGTGCTGCGGGCCGTGCTGTCCATGCAGACACTGTAGCGGTTGAAAAAAATTGCTGCGATGTCGATCCGGCGGTGTCTGGCGCATCTGCAAAAGGGGCGGCATGGTGCCGCTCCGCTCCACAATTGTTTGCAACACAAGCGAGACCGCCATGGACTACATGCTGATGTTCTACGAAAACGCCGCCGAACTGGCGCGCCGCGACGACCCCGCACTGGTGCCGGCCTACTGGGGCGCCTGGAGCGCCTACGTCGGCGCCATGCATGGCAGCGGCGTGGTGCGCAGTGGCAACGGCCTGCAGCCGCCGCGCACCGCCACCACGGTGCGCGTGGAAGGCGGCCAGCGCCAGGTGCAGGACGGCCCTTTTGCCGACACGCGCGAGCATCTGGGCGGCTACTTCATCATCGACGTGCCGACGCTCGACGTGGCGCTGGAGTGGGCGGCGCGCGCGCCTTGCGCCTCTGCCGGCGGCGTGGAGGTGCGGCCGGTGATGCCACCGATGCCGGACGCTGCGTGATTGCAGGCGTGATTGCAGGCGTGATTGCAGGCGTGACCGCAGGCGTGACCGCAGGCACCACGCCAGCCATGGCGGCAGTCTGACGGCGGCATGACCCCCGCGCGATGACCGCCAAGCCGACCGGCTGGGCCGAGGCCGAGCGCGCCGCGCGCGAGGCCTACGGCCGGCTGCTGGCCTACCTGGCCTGGCAGTGGCGCGACCTGGCGGCTGCCGAGGACGCGCTGGCCGATGCCTTCGTCGCCGCGCTGACGCACTGGCCGCGCGACGGCGTGCCGTCCGCGCCAGACGCCTGGCTGCTGACGGCGGCCAGGCGCTTCTTGCTGCAACGCCACCGCCACCGGCAGGTGGAGCAGGCGCCCGAGGTGCTGGCGCTGCTGGATGCAGAGCCCGAGGCGCCGGCCGCAGGCGCGCTGCCCGACCGCCGGCTGCAACTGCTGTGCGTCTGCGCCCACCCGGCGCTGCCGGCCGCGGTGCATGCCCCGCTGATGCTGCAAACGGTGCTGGGGCTGGACGCGGCGGCCATCGCCCGCGCCTTTCTCGTGGCCCCCGCCACCATGGCGCAGCGCCTGGTGCGCGCCAAGGCACGCATCCGCGAAGCCGCACTGCGCTTCGATCTGCCCGATGCAGACGACCTGCCTGCACGGCTGTCGGCAGTGCTGGAGGGCATCTATGCCGCCTACACCATCGGCAGCGACCTGGCTTCACCGGCGCCCGAGGCCGATGCCGGCCTGCGCGACGAAGCGCTGTTCCTTTGCGGCCTGGTGGCGACGCTGCAAGCCGGTGACGCCGAGGCGCTGGGCCTGCGCGCGCTGCTGCTGCACTGCGAGGCACGGCGGCCGGCGCAGTTCGACGCTGGCGACGCCTTCGTGCCGTTGACGCGGCAAAACACCGCGCTCTGGGGCCGCGACCTGATGCAAGAGGCCGAAGCCAGCCTCTGGCGCGCCGCCGCGTTGCGCGCGCCGGGGCCCTTCCAGCTCGAAGCCGCGATCCAGTCGGCGCACAACCAGCGGGCCTTCACCGGCCGCACGCCGTGGGCGCAGATCGCGGCGCTGTATGCACTGCTGGTGGCGCAGCATGGCGGCATCGGCGCGCGCATCGGGCAGGCAGTGGCGCTGTCGGAAAGCGGCGACGGCGACAAGGCGCTGGCCTTGCTGCACGCCATGCCGCCGCAGAGCGTGGCGGCGCACCAGCCGTACTGGGTGGCGCTGGCCCATCTGCAACGCCGGGCCGGGCTGGCCGATGCAGCGCAGGCCAGCCTGCAGCGTGCCGCCGGGCTGACGGCCGACGCCAGGGTGCGCCGCTTCCTGCTGGGCCATGGCGCGGCGGCCGGGGCTTGACGCAGGCGCAAGCCGTGGTGCAATGCAGCCGCGACTGCCCTTGCAACCGCCCAACTTCCCAACCGCCCAACCGCCCAACCGCCCACCATGACCGCCACCCGCCGCACTCTCCTGCCAGCACTGTCCCTGGTGCTGGGCCTGCTCGTTGCCACCGGTGCACGCGCGCAGGTCGCCGTCACGGCCGCTGCCAGCCAGGATGCCTTGCTGGCCAGCGCCGACCCCCGGCTTGCCGCCAACAAGCGGCTGGTCTATGACTTCTGGCGCGAGGTCTTCGAGGGCGGCCACATGGAGTTCGTCGAGAAGTACATGGCCGAGGGCTACATCCAGCACAACCCCAACGTGCCGACCGGCCGCGCCGCCTTCGTCGAGGTGTTCTCGAAGATCGCCAAGCCGAAGACGATCGAGCCGCGCATCACCGCGCCGCTGGTGGCCATCGTCGCCGAGGGCGATCTGGTCGTGCTGAGCTTCGCGCGCGAGACGGTGAGCCCGAAAGACCCGGCGCAGAAGGGCAGCACCACCTGGTTCGACATGTTCCGCATCGAGGGCGGAAAGATCGCCGAACACTGGGACCCGGCGCAGAAGCGCTGACCAGCGCACCAGCGCTGCACCAAGGACCGCGCCATGCCCAGATTCGCTGCCAACCTGTCGATGCTGTTCACCGAGGTGCCGCTGCTTCAGCGCTTCGAGCGCGCCGCCCGCGCCGGATTTTCCGCGGTGGAGCTGCAGTTCCCCTATGAAGCGCCAGCGGCCGCGTTGCGCGAGCAGCTCGACGCACACCGGCTGCGCATGGTGCTGCACAACCTGCCGGGCGGCGACGTGGCCGGTGGTGACCGCGGCATGGCCTGCCACCCGTCGCGCGTGGCCGAGTTCCGCGCCGGCGTGCCGCGGGCGATCGCCTACGCCACCACGCTGGGCGTGCCGCAGCTCAACTGCCTGGCCGGCATTGCGCCGCCCGGTGTGGACGACGCCACGCTGCGCCGCACGCTGGTCGAGAACCTGCGCTTTGCCGCGCCGCTGCTCGAAGCCGCCGGGCTGAAGCTGCTCGTCGAGCCGATCAACAACCACGACGTGCCGGGCTTCTGGCTGAACAACACCGCCAAGGCCATCTCCGTGATCGACGAGGTGGGCGCAGACAACCTCTTCGTGCAGTACGACATCTACCACGCGCAGCGCTACGAGGGCGAGCTGGCCGCCACGATCAGCCGCTACCTGTCGCGCATCGCGCACATCCAGGTGGCCGACAACCCGGGCCGCAACGAGCCGGGCAGCGGCGAGATCAACCACGACTTCCTGTTCGCGCATCTGGCGCGCATCGGCTACCAGGGCAGCATCGGCTGCGAGTACAAGCCGGCGGCCGGCACCGAGGCCGGCCTGGGCTGGCTGCAACGGGCGCGGCAGATCCTTCGTTAGCCGTGGCTCCGCAAGACGACCCGCGCGCCTTTCTGCGCTCGCTCTACGACACCGCCGTGCAGCGTGCCTTGCCGGCGCACGGCATGGCCCCCTTCCTGCCCGCGCCGCCGCGCCCGCCGGGCCGCACGCTGGTCATCGGCGCCGGCAAGGCCGGTGGCGCGATGGCTGCGGCGGTGGATGCGCTGTGGCCCGCCGCAGCGCCGCTGTCCGGCCTGGTGGTCACGCGCTACGGCCATGTGCCGCCGGCCTACCGCGCGCAGCCGGGCCGCATCGAGGTGGTCGAGGCAGCGCACCCGGTGCCCGACGACGCCGGCCGCCGCGCAGCGCAGCGCATCGCCGGCCTGGTGCAAGGGCTGACGGCCGACGACCTGGTGCTGTGCCTGGTCTCAGGCGGCGGCTCGGCGCTGCTCGCGATGCCCGCCGCCGGCCTGAGCCTGGAAGACAAGCAGGCGATCAACAAGGCCTTGCTGAAGAGCGGCGCTGCCATCGACGAGATGAACTGCGTGCGCAAGCACCTGTCGGCCATCAAGGGCGGCCGGCTGGGCGCGCTGTGCGCCCCGGCGCGCGTGCTGACGCTCTTGATCAGCGACGTGCCGGGCGACGCGCCCGAGGTCATCGCCAGCGGCCCCACGGTGCCCGACGCCAGCACCTGCGCAGACGCACTGGCGATCCTGCGGCGCTACGGCATCGCGCTGCCCGAGGCCGCGCGCCAGGGTTTGCAGAGTGGCGCCTTCGAGACGCCCAAGCCGGGCGATGCGCGCTTCGCAGGCCACCAGGTGCAGATGATCGCCACGCCGCAGCAAAGCCTGGAAGCCGCCGCCGCGCTGGCGCGTGCACAGGGCATCGACGCCCACATCCTGAGCGACGAGATCGAGGGCGAAAGCCGCGAGGTGGGCAAGGTGCATGCGGCACTGGCCCGCGCGGTGGCGCGCCGCGGCGCACCGTTCGCCCGGCCCTGCGTCATCCTCTCCGGTGGCGAGACGACGGTGAGCGTCAAGGCCAAGGGCGGCCGCGGCGGCCGCGCCACCGAGTTCCTGCTGGGCTGCGCCGTCGCGCTGCAAGGCGAGCCCGGCGTGCATGTGCTGGCGGCAGACACCGATGGCATCGACGGTGTCGAAGACAACGCCGGTGCCATCGTCACGCCCAGCACCTTGCTGCGCGCAGCCGGCATGGGCTTGAAGGCGGCCGATTTCCTGGACCGCAACGACGCCTACAACTTCTTCAAGCCGCTCGGCGACCTGGTGCTCACCGGGCCGACCTTCACCAACGTGAACGACTTCCGCGCGCTGCTGGTGCTTTGAACCGCAAGGCCACGCAGTAGGCCTTGTCCGACGCCATCTCGCGCCGGCTGCCGACGAAGCCGGCGCGGCGCGGGCGGTACTTTCAGCAGACAACACCAAGGAAGCCGCCATGTCCTTCGCGCTCTACCTCTTCGGGTTCGTCCTCGTCATCGGCGGCATCGCCTGGGGGCTGGTGACGGCCGGCGTGCCCAGCCTCTACGTGGGCATCGTCTGCCTCATCCTGTCGGGCATCGGCGTCGTCACCGGGGTGTCGAAGACGCGGTCCAAAGATCCGTCGAGTTGAGCCCGCGCCCGGCCATCCGCGGCAGCGGCGAGCACGCGGTGGCCGTCGAGAATCGGCGGCCATGACCGAGGCCACGTCGATCCGCGCCACGCTGCGCCACCGGTCCTTCCGCGCCCTCATCTCGGGCGGCACGGTTTATTTCATCGGCAACGCGATGCAGGCGATGGCGGCCGCCTGGGTGATGGTCGAGATCACCGGCTCGTCCTTCCTGGCCGCGCTGGTGCAGACCGCCGTCTTTCTGCCGATGTTCCTGCTGGCGTTGCCGGCCGGCGTGATGGCCGACACGACAGACCGCCGCCGGATGATCCTGCTGTCGCTGGCGGTGCAGGCCTGCGTGGTGGCCCTGCTGGCGCTGCTGTTCCTGCTGGGCTGGGCCGGCGCGCAGACGCTGCTGCTGCTGACCTTCGTGGCCGGCTGCTGCACGGCGATGCTGTCGCCGTCGTGGAACTCCGCCATCGTCGATGTGGTGCCGCGCGACGAACTGCCGCAGGCCATCACGGCCATCGGCATCTCGTACAACAGCGCGCGGGCGCTCGGCCCGGCCATCGCAGGCTGGGTGTTCGCGCAGGCCGGCGCCGGCTGGGTCTTCGTGCTGGCGGTGCTGGGCATCCTGGCGCTGCTGGAAACGGTGCGCCGCCATCCGCCGCGGCAGCACCCGCCGTCGCGCCTGCCGGCCGAGCGGCTGTGGGGCGGCATGCTCAGCGCGCTGCGCTTCGCGCGCCACTCCGAGACCGTGCTGGCGCAACTGGTGCGCACGGTGGCTTACAGCACCGCAGGCTCGGCGCTGTGGGCGCTGCTGCCGGTGATCGGCCAGCGGCAGCTCGGCCTGGGCGCCACCGGCTTCGGCCTGCTGATGGGCTGCCTGGGCACCGGCGCGGTGACGGCCGGGCTGCTGATCGGCCGGCTGCGCGCCACGCTGGGCCTGGAGAAGCTGGTGGCGCTGGGCTGCTGCGTCTTTGCCGCGGCCATGGTGGTGGCTGCGCTGTCGCACACGCGGCTGCTGGTGTATGCCGCGCTGGCCTTCGGCGGCGCCTCGTGGATGAGCGTGATGTCCACCTACAACACCGCCACGCAGACCAGCGTGCCGCCATGGGTGCGGGCACGCGCCACCGCGATGCACACGCTGAGCGCGCTGGGCTCCTTCGCGATCGGCTCGGCCTTCTGGGGCGCGCTGTCCGACATCATCGGCCTGACGCCCACGCTGCTGGTGGCCGCAGCGGCGATGGCCGCCGGGGTGGCGCTGGCACGGCCCTTCCCGCTGCGCATGGGCGGCAGCGACGAGGTGACGCAGGTGCCCTTGTCGCAAGACCTCTTCATCACCCACGAGCCCGACCCCGAAGCCGGCCCGGTGGCGGTGGAGATCGGCTACTGCGTGCGGCCGGAGCACACCGCCGCCTTCCTCGACGACGTGAGCCTGCTGCGCGCCACGCGCCGGCGTGACGGCGCCACCTTCTGGCGCGTGTACCGCGACCTGGGCGACGCCTCCCGCTATGTCGAGCGCTTCATCGTCACGAGCTGGGCCGACTACCTGCACCAGCGCTCGCGCGCGACGCTGGCCGACCTGGAGCTGGAAGGCCGGCTCGTCAAGCACCTGATGGACGGCCCCGGCCCCAGCCTGCAACACTACATCGCCGAGCGCTGAGGCGCTGCAAAAGCGCGGCACGGTGGCGCGCTGATTGCCCAGCCGCCGGCCACTGCTTGGACACCATGCGCCCACCCGACCTCGAACAAAAAAGTTTCATGCTGCTGCTGGCTCTGGTGACGGCGGCCTTTGCGTGGATCCTGTTCCCGGTGTTCGGCGCCGTGATGTGGGCGGTGGCGCTGGCGCTTCTCTTCGACCCGCTCAACCGCTGGCTGACGCGGCGCTTCCAGGGCCGCGGCACCTGGGCCGCGCTGGCCACCACGGCACTGGTGCTGGTGGCGGTGATCCTGCCGGCGCTCGTGCTGGCCGGCTTCATCGTCCGCGAAGGCTCGGGCGTCGTCGCCAGGCTGCGGTCGGGCGAGATCGACCTCGGCGCCTACTACGACCGGCTGATGCATGTGCTGCCAGGCTGGCTTTCCGGCATGGCCGAGAACTCCGGGCTGGCCGACCTGCGCGCGTTGCAGGAGAAGCTCAGCGCGTCCGCCGCGCAGGCCACGCAGCCGATCGCGACGCAGATCTTCGCCTTCGGCCAGAGCACGCTCGACCTCACCGTCAACTTCTTCGTGATGCTCTACCTGCTGTTCTTCCTGCTGCGCGACGGCGCGGCGCTGGTGGACAGCATCCGCGACGCGGTGCCGCTCAACCCGCAACAGCAGCAGCGCCTGTTCAGCAACTTCACCGCCGTGGTGCGCGCCACCGTCAAGGGCAACGTGGTGGTGGCCGCCTTGCAGGGCGCGCTGGGCGGCCTGGCGTTCATGGTGCTGGGCATCCCCGGCGCGCTGCTGTGGGCGGTGGTGATGGCGCTGCTGTCGCTGCTGCCGGCCATCGGCGCGGCGCTGGTCTGGGGCCCGGTGTCGCTGTACCTGCTGGCCACCGGCGCCGTCTGGAAGGGGTTGGCGCTGATCGCCTTCGGCACCGTCGTGATCGGCCTGGTGGACAACGTGGTGCGGCCCATCCTGGTGGGCAAGGACACCAAGCTGCCCGACTACGTGGTGCTGGCCACCACCATCGGCGGCATGGCGCTGTTCGGCATCAACGGCTTCGTCATCGGCCCGGTGATCGCGGCGATGTTCGTCGCCGCCTGGGACCTGTCGCGTGACGAACGGCAGAAGTCGCGCGCCGCCTGACGCGGGCCCGCCGTCAGACCGCCCCTTGCGCGTTGACGAACAACGCATACAGCGAGTGGCTGCTGGCCATGAACAGCCGGTTGTTCTGCGCGCCGCCGAAGCACAGGTTGGCGCAGCGCTCGGGCAGGTGGACATGGCCGATGGGCTTGCCGCCCGTGTCATAGACGCGCACGCCGTCCAGCCCCTCGCCCGAGACGCCGATGGCGCCGTTGCTGCCCAGCCCGCACCACAGCCGGCCGGCGGTATCGACCGCGATGCCGTCGAAAGCGCCGGGGCCCTGGGCGTCGATGTGCAGCCGCTTGTTGGACAGCGCGCCTTGCGGGCCGACGTCGTAGGCCCAGATCAGCCGGTGCGGCTCGGCCCGGCTTTCGACGACGTAGAGCACCTGCCCGTCGGGTGAAAAGGCCAGGCCGTTGGGCGCCGCCAGGTCGTCGAGCATGCAGTGCAGCACGCCGCTGGCGGGGTCGATGCGGTACACCGCCATCGGCACTTCGGGCGCGGCCGGCTCGCCCTCCCAGAACGAGAGGATGCCGAACAGCGGGTCAGTGAACCAGATGCTGCCGTCGCTGTGGCAGACGATGTCGTTCGGCGAGTTCAGACGCTTGCCGCCGAAGCGGTCGGCCAGCACCGTGATGCTGCCGTCGTACCCTGTGCGCGTGACGCGGCGCGTGAGATGCTCGCAGGCCAGCAGCCGGCCCTGTGTGTCGCGTGCGAGGCCATTGGCGAAGTTCGACGGCTGGCGGAACACACTGGTTGCGCCGGAGGTGTCGTCCCAGCGCAGGATGCGGTTGTTCGGGATGTCGCTGAACAGCAGGAAACGCCCGTCACCGAACCACACCGGCCCTTCGCCCCAGCGCAGCCCGCTGGCAAGCTGCTCGACGCTGGCGCTGAACAGCCGGCAGGCGGCGAAGGCGGGGTCGATGATCTCGACCGCGGGGTCTGGGTAGCGGGCGTTCGGCGTGAACGCGATCTTCGGGCCTTCGACGGTCGTGTTCATTTGAGCAGCAGGTTGGGCAGCCACATCGCGAAGCCGGGCACGTAGGTGACGAGCATCAACGCCATGATCAGCGCGCCGTAGAAGGGCCAGATGGTCTTCATCACTTCGCCGACCGAGATTTCTCCGATGGTGCAGCCGACGAACTGCGTTGTGCCCACCGGCGGGGTGTTGAGCCCCAATGCGCAATTGATCAGCATCACGATGCCGAATTGTTCGGTGCTCATGCCGTACTGCTGGCAGATGGGCAGGAAGATGGGAGTGCAGATCAGGATGGTGGCCGCCATGTCCAGAAAGGTGCCCAGCACGAACAGGATGATGTTGACCCACAGGAAGATCACCCAGGGCGTGCTGCTCACTTTGGACAGCATCTGCCCGGTGAGTTCGGCCACGCCGTAGAGGCCGATGAGGTAGCCGAACATCGAGCTGATGCCGATCAGCAGCAGCACGGTGCCGGTGGTCTTCACCGCCTTGGCAGCCGCCTTCAAAAATTGCTCGCGCGTGAGCTTTTTGTACACGATGGCCGCCAGGAACAGCGCCCACAGCACCGCGACCGAGGCCGACTCGGTGGCGGTGAAAGCCCCCGACAAGATGCCGGCGATGATGATCACCACCACCAGCAAGCCGGGCAGCGACTGAAGGAAGGAGCGGCCGACGATGGCCCAGCCCGGAAAGACACCGGCCGGGTAGCCGCGGTGCACCGCCACGCCGTAGGCGGCGGCCAGGTTGCACACCGTCAGGATAATGGCCGGCACGATGCCCGCGAGGATGAGCGCCGCGATGCTGACCTTGCCGCTGGCGGCCAGCGTGAAGATGATCAGGTTGTGGCTGGTGGGCATCAGCGCGCCCACCAGCGACGCATGCGTGGTGACGTTCACCGCGTAGTCGGCGTGGTAGCCCTCTTTCTTCATCTGCGGGATCAGCACCGCGCCCATCGCCGAGACATCCGCCACCGGCGAGCCGGAGACGCCGCCGAACAGCGTGCAGGCCAGCACGTTGCTCATGCCCAGGCCGCCGCGCACATGGCCGGCCAGCGCCTTGGCCAGCGCGACGATGCGGTCTGCGATGCCGCCGTACATCATGATCTCGCCGGCGAAGATGAAGAACGGGATCGCCAGGAAAGAGAACGGGTTCATGCCCGAGATCATTTGCTGGAAGCCCACCGCCAGCGGCAGCCCTTCGTAGAGGATGGTGGCCAGCGACGACAGCCCGATGGAGAAGGCCACCGGCACGCCCAGCAGCAACAGCAGCGTGAAGCTGACGCACAGGATGGTCAATGCCATGCCGGCTCCACCTCTGTGCCCCGCAGCAGCGCCAGGATGTGCTCCAGCGAGAACAGCGCCACCAGCGCGCCGGCAATCGCAGGCGGTGCGTACTTGAAGGCTTCGGAGACGCCCAGCGTCGGGATCTTGTAGCCGGCCACGCTGAGCGCCAGCGTCGTGCACTGCCAGGCCATCACCACGCCGAAGACCAGCACCAGCGCGTGGATCAGCAACTCCATCTTCTGGCGCACCGCGTCGGGCGCCAGCACCAGCAGGGATTCGAGGCCGATGTGGCCTGCGTCGCGCACGCCCACCGCCATGCCCAGCATCGTGACGTACAGCACCAGCAGCACCGCGCCGCTTTCGGCCCAGGTGGGCGTGTCGTTGAAGACATAGCGGCCCACCACCTGGTACAGCACCGCCACGATCAGCAGCACCAGCCCGGCGATGCCCGCTTGCAGGCACAGCCGCGCCAGCGCGGCACACAGTCGGGTGAACATCCGGCCGCGCTACTTCACGTCCTGGATGCGCTTGACCATGTCTTGCAGCTTCGGG
Organism: uncultured Rubrivivax sp.; assembly: GCA_964244245.1. Taxonomy (GTDB): domain Bacteria; phylum Pseudomonadota; class Gammaproteobacteria; order Burkholderiales; family Burkholderiaceae_C; genus Rubrivivax. The sequence continues at coordinate 161,193 of CAXTHW010000003.1, forward strand.
TCTTTGAGGAACTTGTCATAGACCGGCTTCATCGCCGCCTGGAAGCTGGCCTTGTCCACCTCGATGATCTGCGCGCCGCCGGCCTTCACGGTCTCCAGGCTCTTGGCCTCGCGCTCGTCCCAGAGCTTGCGCATGTAGGGCACCGATTCCTTGGCCGCCGCGCGCACGGCCTTCTGGTCGTCGGGCGTCAGGCCGTCCCAGACGCGCTTGCTGAAGAGCAGGATCTCCGGCGCCATCGAGTGCTCGGTCTTGCTGTAGAACTTGGCCACCTCGAAGTGGCGCGAGCTTTCGTAGCTGGGGTAGTTGTTCTCGGCGGCATCCACCAGGCCGGTCTTGAGCGCGGTATAGACCTCGCCATACGGCATGGGCGTGGCGTTGGCGCCCATCGCCTCCAGCAGCGACACCCACAGGTCGCTCTGCTGCACGCGCACCTTCATGCCCTTGGCATCGGCCAGCGTCTTGACGGGCTTCTTCGCGGAATAGATGGAACGGGCGCCTGAGTCGTAGAAGGCCAGGCCGATGAAGCCCTGCGCCTCGCAGTCTTTCAGGATCTCGTCGCCGATGGGGCCGTCGAGCACCTTGCGCAGATGGTCGATGCTGCGAAAGAGGAAGGGCATGGTGGGCACCATCGTCGCGGCGCAGATGTTGTTCATCGGCGCCACGTTGACGCGCGTCATCGCCAGCGCGCCGAGCTTGGTCTGCTCGATGGTGTCTTTCTCGCTGCCGAGCGCGGACTTGGCAAAGACCTTGATCGTCAGCCTGCCGCTGGTGGCCTTGGACAGCACCTCGTTCATGTGGCGCACGGCCAGCACCGTGGGGTAGTCGTCGGGGTGGATGTCCGACGAGCGGAACTCCACTGCCTGCACGGTGGTCAGCGCGCCCAACACGCCGAACGCGAACAGGCCGGCCAAAATCTTGGAAAGCGTCTTCATCGAAATCTCCTGTGCGGGTGCGTCAATCGTCAATCGAATGGGCCGTGGTTGACGAACACGCCGCCCTGGTAGATGAGCGCCGGGTCGGCTGCGTCCGGCCGGGGGTCGCGCGCTTCGATGGCGGCGCGCCAGGGTTCGGCGCTGTCCTGCGGCCGGTAGCCGATGTGCAGCGCCTGCGTGTTGTCCCACCAGCGCGTGGCGTTGTCGCTGATGCCAAAGACGATGCTGTGCCCGGCGCAGGGCGCCGTGAGCGCGGCCACCACCAGGCGCTCCAGGTCGCCGTGGCTGAGCCAGGTGGCCAGCATGCGGCGGTTCAGCGGCTCGGGGGTGCAACTGCCGATGCGCAGACAGACGGTCTGGATGCCGTGGCGCTCCCAGTACATGCGCGACAGGTCTTCGCCGAAGGCCTTGCTGACGCCGTACAAGGTGTCCGGCCGCGGCGGTGCGGCAGCGTCGATGACCTCGTTCTGCCGGTAGAAGCCGACGACATGGTTGGAGCTGGCGAAGACGATGCGCCGCACGCCATGCTGGCGCGCCGCTTCGTAGAGGTTGAACAGGCCCACGATGTTGGCCTGAAGGATGGGCGCCCAGGCCGCCTCGACCGAGATGCCGCCCAGGTGCACCACGGCGTCCACGCCGGCCAGCAGCGCGCCCATCGCGACGCGGTCTTCCAGCGCGGCGGGGCACAGCTCTTCGGCCGCGCCGGGCAGCCCCAGATCGGCGCGGTCTGAGACGCGCAGCGTCTCGCAATACGCCGCAAGCCGCGGCCGCAGCACGCGGCCCAGGCCACCGGCGGCACCGGTCAACAACAGGCGGGAGAAAGGTTTGACGGCAGGCATCGGCGCTGAGTTGGCAGCAGTTGTCGTACAACTGCGGAAGGCGCGATGTTCGCGGTGCGGCCCTTCCGCGTCAAGAGGGGCTTGTCCGCGGGTTGCGCGGCCGGCAACGGCGTCGCATTCAGGCGCATTCAGGCGCCTTCAGGCCAGCAGGTCGGCCATTGCCGTGGCGGGGATCACGGCGCCCGGGTGCTGGATCACGCGCGCTGCCAGGCGGTTGCCGAAGCGCGCTGCATCGGCCGGCGCGGCACCGCCCAGCCGCCTGCACAGGTAGCCGGCGGCAAAGGCGTCACCGGCGGCGGTGCTGTCCACCACCCGCTGCACCGGCTCGGTGGCAACCGCCTCCCAGGCCTGGCCGGCTGCGCCCACCAGCGTGGGCAGCGCGCCGCGCTTGATCACCGTCTCGGCGCTGGGCAGCGCCTGTGCGGCGGCCACCGCTGCGTCCAGCGTGGGCAGGCCCAGCAAGGCCTGGTGATCGTCTGCCGTCACCAGCGCCAGGCTGGCCAATGCAAAGGCGCGGGCGCAGCAGTCACGCGCCACGGCTGCGTCGGGCCACAGACGCGGCCGGTGGTTGTTGTCGAAGACCACCGCAGCACCGCGGCTGCGCAGCGCTGCCATCAGCGCGAACAGCCGCTCGCGCCCGGCCGGCGGCAGGATGGCCAGGCTGATGCCGCTGAGGTACAGCGCGTCCCAGCGCGCCGCCTGCTGCTCCAGCGGCGTGCTGTCGGCGTCGAAGTAGGCGCGTGCTGCGCTGTTGTCGCGCCAGTAGCTGAAGCTGCGTTCGCCGCGCGCATCGACGTCGATGATGTACAGCCCCGGCATGCGGCCGGCAATGCGCCGCACCGCGCTGGTGTCCAGCCCTTCGGCGGCCCAGCGCGCGAGCAGGCCGCTGCTGAAGACGTCGTCGCCCAGCGCGGTGGCGTAGCTGGCCTGAAGCCCGCTGGCGGCGCCGCAGCGGGCCAGATAGACGGCGGTGTTGAGCGTGTCGCCGCCGTAGCTCTGCTGCATGCTGCCGAAGGCCTGGCCTTGCAGCTCCAGCATGCATTCCCCGAACAGCACCACCTGCTGCAACGCCATCGTGCACACCTGCCCCAGCCGCCAGTGGCGGGCATTCTAGGAGCGCAGGCGTGCAGCCGCTGCTGACACAGCGCCACAATGCGGCCCCGTCCAACCCAGCGCCATGAAAGCAAGACCGGTCACCCCCCCGACCCCGCCGCGGCCGCCTGGCAGCCGGCCGCGCACGCTGGCGCTGCACCTGGTGGAAGCGCTGGGCCAGCGCATCCGCGACGGGCTGCTGTCGGCCGGCGACAAGCTGCCGACTGAAGCCGCCGTGATGGCGGAGTTCGGCGTCAGCCGCACCGTCGTGCGCGAGGCCATCTCCAAGCTGCAGGCCGGCGGCCAGGTGGCCACGCGGCATGGCATCGGCAGCTTCGTGGTGGGGCTGGGCGAGGCCGCCCCCTTCCGCATCACGCCCGAGCAGTACGCCACGCTGCGCGACGTGATTGCGGTGCTGGAGCTGCGCATCGGCATCGAGACCGAATCGGCGAGCCTGGCCGCGCAACGCCGCACGCCGAACAACCTGCGCGCGATGCGCGCCGCGCTCGACGCTTTTGCCGCCGCCAACGAGGCCGGGCGCGACGCCGTCAGCGCCGACTACCAGTTCCACCTGGAGATCGCGCGTGCCACGCAGAACGCCCATTTCAGCGAGCTGATGGGCACGCTCGGCTCGATGATCATCCCGCGCGCCCGGCTCGACAGCGGCAGCGCGCCGACGCCTGATGGCGAAGAACGCCGCGCCTACCTGCGGCGCGTCAACGGCGAGCACGAGAGCATCTACGACGCCATCGCCAACCAGGACGCCGAAGCCGCCCGCGCGGCGATGCGCACCCACCTGGCCAACAGCCGCGAACGCCGCCGCCGGCTGGACGTGGCGCTGGCAAGCTCGCGCCGAGTGGGCGGCAGGAGCGCCCGGGTTGGCAACCATGGTGGCAAAGTTGTACGATGACTGACGAGGGGTCGGCGGAGGCAGGCACTGCACTCCACTCTCCGGCACTCCCGCACACCACAGAAAGGTCGCCGTCCATGTTCCACAACGCACGCCGCCATGTCGTTCTGGCCGGGCTGGCACTGTGCGCCGGCACCGCCTTCGCGCAGACGCCGGCCTGGCCGAGCAAGCCGTTGCGCATCATCGTGCCCTACCCGCCGGGCGGCTCTTCCGACATCATCGCGCGCGCCATCAGCCAGCCGCTGGGCGAGGCGCTGAAGACCACCGTGATCGTCGAGAACCGGCCGGGCGCCAACGGCAACACCGGCACTGACGCGGTCGCCAAGGCGAGCGACGGCCACACGCTGCTGCTGTGCGACGTGGGCGCGCTGGCCATCACGCCGTCCGTCTATGCGCAACTGCCCTTCGACCCGTCGAAAGACCTGCGCGGCGTCACGATGCTGGCCTACTCGCCGCACCTGCTGGTGGTGCACCCGTCGGTGCCGGCCAACGACTTGCAGGAACTGGTGGCGCTGTCGCACAAGAGCAAGCTCAACTTCGCCGTCACCGCCATCGGCAGCGCGCCGCACCTGGCCGGCGTGGCGGTCGAGAAGGCCACCAGGGCAGAGTGGACCTACATCCCGTACAAGGGCGGCTCGCAGGCCATCGCCGACACCGTCGCCGGCCAGACCCAGGTGCTGATGAATGGCATGCTGGCCACACTGCCGCAGGTGCAGGCCGGCAAGCTGAAGGTGCTGGGCGTCAGCAAGGCCACCCGCGTGCCACTGCTGGCCAACGTGCCGACCATCGCCGAGCAGGGCGTGAAGGGCTTCGAGTCCGGCACCTGGCAGGGCCTGCTGGTGCCGGCCGCCACGCCGGCGCCGGTGGTGGCGCGGCTGGCCGCCGAGCTGACGCGCATCATCCGCTCGCCCGAGGTGCGCGAGCGGCTGGTGTCGCAAGGCGCCGAGGTGGTGACGATGTCGCCACCAGACTTCCGCAGCTTCTTCGAGGCAGAACGCAAGAAGTGGGCTGCCGTGGTGGCGCAAGGCGGCGTGAAGGTCGAGTGAAAGCCGAGTGAAAGCCGAGTGACTGTCCGGACCCAGACAACCAAGGAAACGACGATGAGAGAAAACCGCCTGCGCAGCCTGTGGGCCGAGGACAAGGCCGCCGTCAACGGCTGGCTGGCCATTGGCAACAGCTTCAGCGCCGAGACCATGGCACACCAGGGCTGGGACACGCTGACCATCGACATGCAGCACGGCATGATCGACTACGCGGCGATGGTGCCCATGCTGCAGGCCATCTCCACCACCGCCACCGTGCCCATCGTGCGCGTGCCCTGGCTGGAGCCCGGCATCATCATGAAGACGCTGGACGCGGGCGCCTACGGCGTGATCTGCCCGATGGTCAACACGCGCGAAGAGGCGCAGCGGCTGGTGGCCTACACGCACTACGCGCCGCAGGGCACGCGCAGCTTCGGCCCCATCCGCGCCACGCTGTACGGCGGCGCGGACTACGCGGCCAAGGCCAACGAGACCATCGTCGCCTTCGCGATGATCGAAACGGCGCAGGCGCTGGACAACCTGGACGCCATCCTCTCGGTGGAAGGGCTGGACGCCATCTACATCGGCCCGTCGGACCTGTCGCTGGCGCTCGGCTGCCGGCCGGTGTTCGACGACGTGGACGACACCGTCGCGCAGGCCATCGACCACATCGTCGAGCGCGCCACGGCCCACGGCGTGAAGGCCGGCGTGCACAACGGCCGCACCGACGTGGCGCTGGCCCGCGTGGCCAAGGGCTTCCGCTTCGTCACCGTGGGGTCGGACGCGCGGCTGCTGGCGGCGGGGTCGCAGGAGTTGCTGGGGCGCATGCGGGCGGGGTGAGGGGCTCAGAGGCTCAGAGGCAGAAAGCCCGCTCAGCCGCCGTGCAGCGCCGCAGCCCTGGCCAGCTTTGCACCGCCGGCCCTGTCGGGCCCCAACCCCAGCAACTGCGCCACCACCGCGACCGCAATCACCTCCGGCTCCTTGCCGCTGATGCCCGGCAGCCCGATCGGGCAGGTCAGCCGCGCCAGCGCTGCGGGCGCGATGCCGCGCTCTGCCATGCGGTTCAGAAACCGCGCCCGCTTGGTCTGCGAGCCAATCAGCCCCAGAAAGCCGAAGTCGCCGCGCCGCAGCACGGCTTCGGTGATGGCCTGGTCGAGCGCGTGGCTGTGCGTCAGCACCAGGAAGAAGGCGCCAGGCGGCGCGGCGGCCACCTCGGCCTGCACTGGCTCGACGCAGAGGCGCTCGATGTGCGGCGCACTCGCGTCGCGCGGGAACTCGCCGTCGCGCTCGTCGATCCATTGCACGCGGCAGGCAATGCCTTCCAGCAGCTTCACGATGGCACGGCCGACGTGGCCGGCGCCGTAGATCTGCAGCGTGAAGCGCGGTGCCGGTGCCGCCCAGCCGGCCGGGCGACTGTCGGCCAGCAGCGCGTAGCGCAGGCTCAACGCGCCGCCGCAGCACTGGCCCAGCGCCGGCCCGAGGGCGATGTGCTGCTCGGGCGGCACCGGCTCGCCTGCCAGCAGCCTGCGCGCGGCAGCGATGGCCTGCAGTTCGAGATGGCCGCCGCCGATGCTGCCCAGCACCTCGTGCGCGCTGACCAGCATGCGCGTGCCGGCTTCGCGCGGCACCGAGCCGCGCGCGGCGGTGACCTCCACCACGACGGCCGGCCGCCGTTCGCCCAGCCAGCACAGCGCCGTGCTTTGCAGGTTCATGCCTCGGCCGCCGCCTGGGTTTGCGCCAGCACCGCCGTCACGGCGCGCAGGATGGCCTCGCCGGTGGCCGGCGCCTGAAGCGGCGGGTCGGCCTTGTGCCCGCCGACGGCAGAGATGGCGTCGCGGATCGCGAAGAACACCGAGAACGGCAGCAGCAGCGGCGGCTCGCCGGCGGCCTTGCTGCGGTGGATGCTGTCCTGCACGTTGGGCGCGTCGTAGAGCGCCACGTTGAAGACGGCCGGGCAGTCGTTGGCAGTGGGAATTTTGTAGGTGCTGGGCGCGTGCGTGCTCAGCATGCCGGTCTGCGGGTGCCAGACGAGTTCTTCGGTTGTCAGCCAGCCCATGCCCTGGATGAAGGCGCCTTCCACCTGGCCCAGATCGACGGCCGGGTTGAGCGAGCGGCCTACGTCGTGCAGCACATCGGCGCGCAGCAGCTTCCATTCGCCGGTGAGCGTGTCCACGATCACTTCGCTGACCGCCGCGCCGTAGGCGAAGTAGTAGAACGGGTTGCCCTGCATCGTCTGCCTGTCCCAGCTCAAGCCGGGCGTGGCGTAGAAGCCGTCGCTCCAGAGCTGCACGCGGGCCATGTAGGCCTGGTTGACGAGGTCGGCAAACGGCGGCTGCGGCGCATCGGCGCCATAGGTGCTGGCGGCAAAGGCATCCAGCCGCTGGCGGATCTTGCGCGCCGCGTCCTGCGCCGCCTTGCCGTTCAGGTCGCTGCCGGTGGAGGCAGCGGTGGCGGAGGTGTTGGCGATCTTCTGCGTGTCGGTGGCCGTCACGCGCACGGCCTCGAAGGGCACGCCCAATTCCTGCGCCACCACCTGCGCCACCTTGGTGTTCAGTCCCTGGCCCATCTCGGTGCCGCCGTGGTTGACCAGCACCGAGCCGTCGGTATAGACATGGACCAGCGCGCCCGCCTGGTTGAGGTGGACGACATTGAACGAGATGCCGAACTTCAGCGGCGTCAGCGCGATGCCTTTCTTCAGCACGGCGCTGTCTGCATTGAAGGCGGCGATGGCGTCGCGCCGCGCCGCATAGCTGCTGCTGGCCGCGAGCTGATCGACCAGCGGCGCGATGATGTTGTCGCGCACCGCCTGGCCGTAGGGCGTGACGTTGTTGCTGTCCACGCCGTAGAAGTTGGCCCGCCGCACGGCCAGCGGGTCACGGCCCAGGCGGCGCGCCACCGCGTCCAGCGCCGCCTCGATGGCGATGGCGCCCTGCGGCCCGCCGAAGCCGCGGAAGGCCGTGTTGCTCTGCGTGTTGGTCTTGCCCGAGTAGCCGTGCATCGCCACATGCGGCAGCCAGTAGGCGTTGTCGAAGTGGCAGAGCGCGCGCGTCATCACAGGGCCGGAGAGATCGGCCGAATGGCCGGCGCGCGAGACCATCGTCACCTCGGCGCCGAGGATGCGGCCTTCGTCGTCGAAGCCGACGTCGAGGTCGTAATGGAAGCAGTGGCGCCGGCCTGTGATCAGGAAGTCGTCATCGCGGTCCACGCGCAGCTTCACCGGCTTTTGCAAGCGCGCAGCAGCGATGGCCGCGACGCAGGCGAACAAGGCCGACTGCGACTCCTTGCCGCCGAAGCCGCCGCCCATGCGCCGGCATTCGACATGCACCGCATGCGCCGGCCGGTGCAGCGCGTGCGCCACCACCAGCTGCATCTCGCTCGGGTGCTGCGTCGAGCAATAGAGCCTGGTGCCGCCATCTTCCGTCGGCACAGCGTAGGAGATCTGTCCTTCCAGGTAGAACTGCTCCTGGCCGCCGACGTCGAAGCTGGTGCTCAAGCGGTGCGGTGCGGCGGCCAGCGCGGCAGCCGCATCACCGCGCGACAAATGCATGGGCGGCACCACGTACTGCCCGGCCGCATGCGCCTCTTGCGGCGTCAGGATGGCGGGCAGCGGCTCGGCGGAAATCACCTTCTTCGCGAGCGCCGCTGCGCGGCGGGCGGCATCACGCGTGCGCGCCACCACGGCAAACACCGGCTGGCCGACATGGCGCAGCGTGGCGCCCGCTTCGCCGGCCAGGATGGGGTCGTCCTTGAACAGCGGGCCGCAGTCGTTCAGGCCGGGGATGTCTTTCGCGGTGAAGACATCCACCACGCCCGGCATCGCGCGCACGCGGGCCATGTCGATGGACTTCAGCACGCCATGCGCCAGCGGCGACAGGCCCAGCGCGGCGTGCAGCGTGCCTGCCAGTTCAGGCAGATCATCGGTGTAGGGCGCGCTGCCGGCCACGTGCAGATGGGCCGATTCATGCGGCCGCGCGCGGCCTGCCTCGCCGGCCGCGGGCGCTGGCGTCAGCGCCTGTGGCAGCGCCGGCAGATCGAGCGGCTTGTTCATGCGCTGGGGCCTCCGTCGCTGCGGCTGAAGACGCTGACGGCGCTTTCGGGCAGCGGCTCCCAGGGCCGCGTCTCCAGCCAGAAGCGCTGCAACAGATTTTGCGCCACCTGAAGCCGGTAGGCAGCGCTGGCGCGCATGTCGCTGAGCGGCTGGAAGTCTTGCGCCAGCGCCGCCTGCGCCGCCTCCACGCTGGCCTGCGACCAGCGCTTGTTCAGCAAGGCTGCCTCCACCGCCGCGGCGCGCCGCACCGTGGCCGCCATGCCGCCGAACGCGACGCGGATGCTGCGCACCGTGCCGCCGCGCAGTTGCACCGCGAGTGCCGCGCAGACGGCAGAGATGTCGCTGTCGAAGCGCTTGGAGATCTTGTAGGCGCGCACCTGTTCGCCGGCCACTGGCAGCGGCACATGCAGCGCACGGACGAACTCGCCAGCCTCCAGCCTGTTCTTCATGTAGTCCACGTAGAACCCGGCCAGCGGCATGCTGCGCTGGTGCTGGCGGCGCTGCAGCACGATGCTGGCGGACAGCGCCATCAGCACCGGCGCGGCGTCGCCGATGGGCGAGCCGTTGGCCACGTTGCCGCCCATCGTGCCGGCCTGGCGGATGGGCAGCGACGCAAAGCGCAGCCACACATCGCGCAGCGCCGGCCAGTGCTGCACCAGCGCCGACCACGCGTCTTCCAGCGACGCCGCGGCGCCGATCTGCAACATGCCGTCGGCCACGGTGATGGTTTTCAGCTCGGCCACCTCGCCGATGGAGATCAGCTCGCCCAAGGGGCGGAACTGCTTGGTGACCCACAGGCCGATATCGGTGCTGCCGGCCAGCAGGCGCGCGTCCGGCTTGTCGGCACGCAGCGCGGCGAACTCTGGCAGCGTGCGCGGCGCGTGGAAGCCGCCTGCGGTGTGCAGCGGGTCGTCGTTCTGAAGCGCTTGCAGCGCCTGCGCCGCGGCCTGCAACTGCCTGTCGTCGGACGGCACGTTGCCGGCGCCGAACATGCGCTCGCCGGCATCGAGGATGGGCCGGTAGCCGGTGCAGCGGCAGAGGTTGCCCGACAGCTCGTCGGCCAGTTGCTGCCGTGTGGGCGTGCCGCCGGCCGCGCGGTGGCGCTGAAAGCTGGCCCACAGCGACATCACGAAGCCCGGCGTGCAGAAGCCGCATTGCGAGCCGTGGCAGTCCACCATCGCCTGCTGCACCGGGTGCAGCGCATCTGGCGTTGCCAGGTCTTCGACCGTGAACAGCGCCTTGCCGTCCAGCGTGGGCAGGAACTGGATGCAGGCGTTGGCCGGCCGCAATTGCAGTGCGCCATCGACCAGCTCGCCCAGCACCACCGTGCAGGCGCCGCAATCGCCCTCGGCGCAGCCTTCCTTGGTGCCGGTGCAGTGGCGGTCTTCGCGCAGCCACTCGAGCACCGTGCGCGTGGGCGCGGGGTCGGCAAGCTGCACCAGCTCACCGCGGTGGAAGAAGCGCAGCGCTCGGGTCTTCATCGTGGTTCGGATCGTGCTTCGTTCATTGCAACGGCAAGCCGGAAACTACTGCATGCAGCGCCTGCGCAGATATGCAGCCCGTCATACTCACTATAGACTTGCGCGTATGGCCAAGCGGGCGGATTTCGACACCATCGACCTTTATCTCATCCGGGTCCTGCACACCTTGATCACCGAGCGCAGCGTCTCCAGAGCGGCTCTGCGGCTGGCCAGCAACCAGCCGGCCGTGAGCGCGCAGCTCAAGAAGCTGCGCCTGCTCACCGGCGACCCCTTGCTGGTGCGGGCCGGCCCCGGCATGCAGCCCACCGAAACCGCTTTGCAACTCCTGGACCCGGCCACCCGGCTGCTGCACGAAGCAGGGCGGCTGTTCAGCCCGCGCAGTCGCACTGCTGCCTTCGACGCAGCGGCCAGCGGCGACACCTTCCGCATCGCCGCCAGCGACTACCTCGACCCGCTGTTCCTGCCCGGCCTGGTGGCCCACATCAAGCGCTGCGCGCCCGGCGTGCAGTTGGAGCTGATGCCGCTGTCGCAGGAGTTCGACTACCGCCGCCACCTCGCCACAGGCGATGTCGATCTGGTCATCGGCAACTGGCTGCGCCCACCCGGCGAGCTGCACCTGGGCCGGCTGATCAGCGACGAAGTGGTGTGCCTCGTGGCTGACAAGCACCCCGCAGTGGGCCGCGGCTGGACGGCCGAGAAGTACATGGCTTGCGAGCATGTGGCGCCGATGCCGCTGCACCCGGGCGCGCCCGGCGTCATCGACGAGCATCTGGCCGCGCTTGGTGCAAAGCGCCGCATCGTGGTGCGCGCATCGCACTTCAGCCTGATCCCGCTGATGGTGGCCGACAGCCTGCTGGTGCTCACCACCGGCCGGCTGTTCTGCAGCCGCTATCTGGCGCAACTGCCGGTGAAGATCGTGCGCTGCCCGGTGGCCTTTCCGGCGCTCAACTACTACCAGCTCTGGCACGACCTGACGCATGCCGCGCCGTCGATGCGCTGGTTTCGCGAGCAGGTGCGCGAGGTGGCGCGCCAGCTTCCGCTGCGCCAGGCTGCAACGGCCGCAACGGCTGCGCCCCGCCCATGAAGACAGCCATCCGCGGCGACCTGCTCGACTTCACGGCCGAGCCGCCATGGGCCGGCACCGCGATGGACGGCGTGCGTTGGCGGCCCGACCACTGGCTGCTGGTGGACAGCGGCCGCATCGCCGGCGCGCTGCCCGGCAGCCAGCCGCCGGGCGACGACTGGCAGCGGGTGGATCACAGCGGCCGGCTGCTGCTGCCCGGCTTCATCGACACCCATGTCCACTGCCCGCAGATCGACGTGATCGCCAGCCACGGCACCGGGCTCCTCGACTGGCTGGACACCTACACCTTCCCCGCAGAGCGCCGCTTTGCCGACCCCGCGGTGGCCGCTGCCGGCGCCGGGCTCTTTCTGGATGCGCTGCTGGCGCACGGCAGCACCAGCGCAGTGGTATTCCCGACCGTACACAAGATTTCCGCGGAAGCCTTGTTCGAGGCGGGTCAGGCGCGCAACATGCGCATCGTCACCGGCAAAGTGCTGATGGACCGCCACGCCCCCGACGGCCTGCGTGACGACGTGGCCGGTGCCCGGGCCGACTGCGAAGACCTCATCGGCCGCTGGCACGGCCGCGGCCGCAACAGCTACGCGGTGACGGTGCGCTTTGCCGCCACCAGCACGCCAGAGCAACTGGCGATGGCCGGTGGGTTGTTGCAGCGTCACGCGGGCCTGTACATGCAGACGCATGTGGCCGAGAACACCGACGAGGTGAAGTGGGTGGCCAAGCTGTTCCCAGAAGCGCGCAGCTATCTCGACGTGTACCACCAGCACGGCCTGCTGACCGAGCGCGCGGTGCTGGCGCACGGCATCTGGCTGGACGCGCACGACCGCGCCCTGCTGCGCGACAGCGGTGCGCAGATCGCCTTCTGCCCCACCAGCAACCTCTTCCTGGGCAGCGGCCTCTTCGACTGGCAGGCCGCCATCGACGTGGGCCACCGCGTGACGATGGCCACCGACGTGGGCGGCGGCACCAGCCTGTCGATGCTGCGCACGCTGGCCGAGGCCTACAAGGTGCAGGCGCTGCGCGGCACGCGGCTCAGCGCCTGGACGGCGTTGCACGCGGCAACGCGTGGTGCCGCCGAGGCGCTGTCGCTGGGCCACGAGATCGGCCACTTCGACCCGGGCGCCACGGCCGACATCGTGGCCTGGGACTGGGCGCATGGCGCCGTGGCGCAGCACCGTGACGCCGTGGCGCGCGGCGCCGTGCCGGGCCTGCCGGCGCAGCCGCTGCATGCCCGCGTCTTTGCCTGGATGGTGCTGGGCGACGAACGCAACGTGGCCGCCACCTGGGTGGCCGGCGTGCCGGTGTTCGAGCGGGAATGAGCGGCGGCATGAACAGCGGCATGAACAGCGGCATGCGCAGCGGCATGCATTCGCCGCGTTGCCGGCCAGCGCGCGATACATCCGGTTGCAGTGGCATGGAGATTGCGACTTGTGCGCACGGGCGGGCACCACGCCGCGCCCGCAACACGCACAACGAGGATCTCCATGCACCCAACGTTCCGCGCCTTCCCGCACGCCATCCAGCACGCGGCCGCCGCCGTGCTGATCGCCAGTCTGCCAGCAGCCGGCCAGGCCGCCGACTGGAGCGACACCTCCATCGGCTACCGCACCGGCAACAAATACGCAGAGCCCTTCGGCGTGAACGACATCAAGAAGAACATCGTCGATCTCAACCACGTCAGCGGCTACAAGTACGGCACCAACTTCTTCAACGCCGACTTCCTGATGTCGGACAAGAAAGACCCCGCCGGCGCCGGCTCCACCAATGGCGCGCAAGAGGTTTATATCGTCTATCGCCACACGCTCGACTTCGAGAAGACGGCCGGCAGCCCGTTCAAGTTCGGCCCGCTGCGCGGCGCCGGGCTGACCTTCGGCTTCGACGTCAACGCGAAGAACGACGCCGGCTACAACTCGAAGAAGCGCATGCTGGTGCTGGGGCCCACGGTGGGCTTCGACGTGCCGGGGTTTCTGAGCGTCAGCCTGCTGGCGCTGTGGGAGAGCAACGCGCCCTACAACACCTTCACCAAGGTCAGCACGCCGCGCTACAGCTACGACGTGCACCCGATGCTGACGGCGGCCTGGGCCATCCCGCTGGGCGACACCGGCTTCTCTTTCGAAGGCTTTGCCAACTACATCGCGTCCAAGGGCAAGAACGAGTTCGGCGGCGACACCGACCCGGAGACCAATTTCGACGCGCAGATCATGTACGACGTGGGCGCGCTGGCCGGTGCGAAGGGCAAGTTCAAGGTCGGCTTCGAGTACCAATACTGGAAGAACAAGTTCGGCAACCCGACCACCGCAGCCGGTGCTGGCGCCGGCCCTGGCGCCACCGCCAAGACGCCGATGCTGCGGGCCGAATACCACTTCTGAAAGCGCCGGCCCGCAAGGGTACTGGCTGAAGCATGCTGCGCCTCGAACTCACCGGCATCAGCAAGCAATACCCCGCCGTGCGTGCGAATGACGGCGTGAGCCTGCGCGTCGAGCCCGGTGAGATTCATGCCGTGCTGGGCGAGAACGGCGCCGGCAAATCGACGCTGATGAAGATCATCTACGGCGCCGTGCAGCCAGACGCCGGGCAGGTGCTCTGGAACGGCGCGCCGGTGGCCGTCAAGAGCCCTGCCGAGGCGCGCGCTCTGGGCATCAGCATGGTCTATCAGCACTTCTCGCTGTTCGACACGCTGACCGCCGCAGAAAACGTCTGGCTCGGCCTGGGCAAGGCGATGGCGCTGCCGGCCGTGACGCAGCGCATCACCGAGGTGGCGCACAGCTACGGCCTGGACGTGGACCCGCTGCGCCCGGTGCACTCGCTCAGCGTGGGTGAGCGCCAGCGGGTGGAAATCGTCCGCGCGCTGATGACCGACCCGCAGTTGCTCATCCTCGACGAGCCCACGTCGGTTCTCACGCCGCAGGCGGTGGACAAGCTCTTCGTCACGTTGCGTGCGCTCAGCGCGCGTGGCTGCTCCATCCTCTACATCAGCCACAAGCTCGACGAGATCCGCGCGCTCTGCCACCACTGCACGGTGCTGCGCGGCGGCCAGGTCACCGGCGAGGTGGACCCGTCGCAGCAAACCAATGCCAGCCTGTCGCGCCTGATGATCGGCGCCGAGCCGCCACAGTTGCAGCACAAGCAGGCCACGCTGGGCGCCACGGTGCTGGCCTTGCGCGGCGTCAGCATCGCGAAGACCGACCCCTTCGGCACGGCGCTGCAAGACATCCGCTTCGAGGTGCGGGCCGGCGAGATCGTCGGCATCGCGGGGGTCTCGGGCAACGGGCAGCAGGAGTTGATGGCCGCGCTGTCGGGTGAAGACCCGCGCGCGCCGCCGGGCTCGATCACGCTGTTCGGCCAGGACATCGCCGCCCAGCCGCCGCGCAGGCGGCGCCAGGCCGGCCTGCACTTCGTGCCCGAAGAGCGGCTGGGCCGCGGCGCGGTGCCCACGCTCAGCCTGGCGCAGAACACGCTGCTCACGCGCACCGCCGCGGTGGGCCGCAGCGGCTGGGTGCGCGGCGAGCAGGTGCGCGCGCTGGCCGAGCACCTGATCCAGCGCTTCCAGGTGAAGGCCGGCGGCCCGGGCGCGGCCGCCAAGAGCCTGTCGGGCGGCAACCTTCAGAAGTTCATCGTCGGCCGCGAGATCGACGCCGCGCCGCGGCTGCTCATCGTCAGCCAGCCGACCTGGGGCGTCGATGTCGGGGCAGCGGCACTCATCCGCGGCGAGTTGCTCAAGCTGCGCGACGCCGGCTGCGCGGTGCTGGTGGTGAGCGAAGAACTCGACGAGTTGTTCGAGATCAGCGACCGGCTGATCGTCATCGCGCAAGGCCGCGTCTCGCCTTCCATCGCGACCGCACAGGCCAGCGTCGAGCAGATCGGCGAATGGATGTCAGGGCTGTGGCACAAGGAGGCCGACAGTGCTGCGGCTTGAAGCCAGGCCGCAGCCGTCGAAGTGGATGTCGTTCGCGTCGCCGCTGCTGGCGCTGGGCATCACCGTCGTGATCGGCGTGCTGCTCTTCGCGCTGCTCGGCAAAGACCCGCTGCGCGGGCTGCAGGTCTTCTTCATCGAGCCGGTGAAGAGCATCGCGGCGCTGGCCGAACTGTCGGTGAAGGCGACGCCACTGGTGCTGATCGCCCTTGGCCTGGCCGTCTGCTACCGCGCCAACGTCTGGAACATCGGCGCCGAAGGGCAGTTCATCCTGGGCGCCATCTTCGCCGGCGGCGTGGCGATGCAGGCCGGCCCCGGCACCGCGTGGCTGGGGCGCGGCATCGTCGTTGCCATCCTGCTGGCAGGCGTGCTGGGCGGCATGCTGTGGGCGGCCCTCGTGGCGCTGCTGCGCGACCGCTTCAACGCAAACGAAATCCTCGTCAGCCTGATGCTGGTCTATGTGGCAGAACAGGTGCTGGGCTACCTGATCTTCGGCCCCTGGAAAGACCCGCAAGGCTACAACTTTCCGCAGACCATCAGCTTCCTCGCCGAGACCAAGATCCCGCGGCTGGTGCCGGGGCTGCGCGCCAACATCGGCGTGCTCATCGCACTCGGCGCGTCGCTCGTGTTCTGGGCCTTTTTGTTCCGCAGCTACCGCGGCTTCCAGCTCCAAGTGGGTGGGCTGGCACCGGCCGCAGCGCGCTATGCGGGCTTCTCGTCGCGCGCCGCGCTCTGGACCGCGCTGCTGCTGTCCGGCGGCATGGCGGGCCTGGCCGGTGGCCTGGAAGCCGCAGGCCCGCTGGGCCAGTTGACGCCCTATGTGCCGGCAGGCTACGGCTTCGCCGCCATCATCGTGGCCTATGTCGGCCGGCTGCACCCCTTCGGCATCCTGTTGTCCGGCGTGCTGATGAGCATGTTCTACATCGGCGGCGAACTCGCCCAGTCGCGCCTGGGCCTGCCCAAGGCACTGACCGGCGTCTTCCAGGGCCTGCTGCTGTTCACGCTGCTGGCCTGCGACACGCTGGTGCAGTACCGCATCCGCTGGGTCGGCCCGGCGCGCGCTGTCGTGGTGAAAGGAGCTTGACGATGGCACTGGGCGCTTCGATGGCGGCTTGCGGCTTGTTGCGGCCGTTGGATTGGTGGCGCCCGCGCTCGATCGTCGGGGCGAGATCAGGCCGCCGGGGTGCTCTGCTCCGCTCATGTCCCCCGGCCGGGGCTTCGCCCCGCCCTCCTCCTTTACTTCGCTACGCAGAGCACCCCACCGTCCTGATCCACCGGCACCGTGGCTGTTCAATCGAGGCGTGCCACCGCTGGTGCAGGCCAAGGGCGTTGGGTGGGTGGCGTAGCGAAGTAAAGGAGGAGGACAGGGCGAAGCCCTGTCCGGGGGACATGAGCGGAGCCACCCACCCGACGGCCTTGGCCTCCGCCACCTTTGATCAAGCGCGACCGTCCGCAACGGGCCGCAAGCCGTCACCCAAAGCCTGCGGTACGCCATGGACGGCGTAGCGCTGCTGATTGCCGCCACGTTGAACGCCGGCACGGTGCTGGCGCTGGCGGGGTTGGGGCTGCTCATCAACGAGCGGGCAGGCATCGTCAACCTCGGGGCCGAAGGGATGATGCTGGTGGCTGCCATCGCCGGCTTTGCGACGGCGGTGCACACCGGCAATGATTGGCTGGCCTTCGGTGCCGGTGCGCTGGCGGGCGCTGCGCTGGCCGCTGCGTTCGGGGTGCTGGTAGTCTGGCTCAACACCAACCAGGTGGCGTCGGGACTGGCGCTGAGCTTGTTCGGTGGCGGCTTCTCTGCCTTCGTGGGCACCAGCTACACGCAGCAGAAGCTGGCGTCGCGGCCGAACAGCGGCATCCCTGGCCTGGCGGACATTCCGTTCTTCGGGCCGGCCTTGTTTCGCCAGCATGCGATGGTGTATCTGGTCATCGCGCTGGCGTTCGGGCTGGCCTGGTTTCTGTACCGCTCGCGCGCCGGGCTGGTGCTGCGCGCCGTGGGTGAATCACCCGAGTCGGCGCATGCGCTGGGTTACCCGGTGCGGCGCATCCGCATGCTGGCGGTGCTGGCCGGTGGCGCGCTGTGCGGCGTGGCGGGGGCCTACATCTCGGTGGTGTATGCGCCCTTGTGGGTGGAAGGCATGACGGCCGGCAAGGGCTGGATCGCATTGGCGCTGACCACCTTTGCCACTTGGCGGCCGGCACGCGTGTTGCTGGGCGCCTATGTGTTCGGCGGCGTCACGATGCTGCAGTTTTATTTGCAAGGCCAGGACATCGACGTGCCCAGCCAGTTTCTGTCTGCCCTGCCCTATCTGGCCACCATCGTGGTGCTGGTGCTGATCTCGCGCAACGCGGCGTGGATCCGCGCCAACATGCCGGCCTCGCTGGGCAAGCCGTTTTTCCCGGGGTCCTGAGCGGCGCGCTCGCCCGATAATTTGCATCACCAACCCGAGGAGAGAGATTCCATGCACCTTGTACCCAAGCGTCTGTTGCTCAGACTGGCCGGCTGGTCTGCCGTCGCCGCCACCGCTGGCCTGCTGGGCTGCGGCAAGAAGGAAGAAGCGCCTGCCGCTGCCTCGGCGCCTGCGCCCGCTGCATCCATGGCCGCGGCCCCCAAGGCCGAGCCGCTGAAGGTGGGCTTCATCTATGTCGGCCCGGTGGGCGACGCCGGCTGGACGTTTGCACATGACCTGGGCCGCAAGCACATCGAGAGCAAGTTCGGCGACAAGATCAAGACCACCTTCGTCGAGAAGGTGCCCGAGGGGCCGGACGCAGAGCGCGTGATCCGTGACCTGGTGGCGCAGGGCAACAAGATCATTTTCGCCACCAGCTTCGGCTATGGCGACGCGATGGAAAAGGTCGCGAAAGACCACCCGGACGTCTATTTCGAGCATGCCACCGGCTACAAGACGGGGCCCAACTTCCGCGTCTATGAAGCGCGCTTCTACGAAGACGCCTACATGGCCGGCGTGGTGGCCGGCCGCGTGAGCAAGACGGGCAAGATCGGCTTCGTCGGCTCCTTCCCCATCCCCGAGGTGCTGCGCAACATCAACGCCTTCACGCTGGGCGCGCGCAGCGTGAACCCCAAGGTCACCACCAAGGTCGTCTGGGTCAACACCTGGTTCGACCCGCCGAAAGAAACCGAGGCAGCGCAGTCGCTGATCAACGGCGGCGCCGACGTGCTGTTGCAGAACACCGACTCCACCGCGGTGCTTCAGACGGCCGAGAAGAACGGCAAGTACGCCTTCGGCTGGGACAGCGACATGAGCGCTTTTGCCGCCAAGGCGCACCTGGCCTCCTGCGTTGCGATCTGGGGCCCGTACTACGAGAAGGCCGTCAACGACGTGCTCAACAAGACCTGGAAGACCGAGGTCACCAAGTGGGGCACGAAGGAAGGCACCAACGAGTTTGCCAAGGTGTCCGACGCCGTGCCGGCGGAAGTGAAGGCCGAGGTCGAGAAGATCAAGGCCGGCCTGAAGGACGGCTCGTTCGCGGTCTTCAAGGGCCCCATCGTCGATAGCACCGGCAAGGAACAACTCGCGAAGGACGTGGTTGCCGACGACAAGTGGATGGGCGCGATCAACTTCTACGTGAAGGGCGTGGACGGCAAGATCCCGTCCGGCAAATGACGTGATCGAGGCGGCGCACTGGCACCCGGTGGCGGCCAGTGCCGCGGTGCAGCAGCAGCCGCTTGCGGCGCTGCTGCTGGGGCGCGAACTGGTGCTCTGGCGAGACACCACCGGCAGCGTGCATGCCTGGGCCGACCAGTGCCCGCACCGCGGCGCGCGGCTGTCGATGGGCCGGGTGCTGGCGGCGCCGGGCGCCGCAGGCGGTGCGCGGCTCGAATGTCCGTACCACGCCTGGCGCTTTGCGGCCGACGGCCATTGCGACGAGGTGCCTGCGCTGCCCGGCTTCGTGCCGCCGGCCGGCCACCGGGCCTGCACCTTCGACGCGCTGGAGCGCCATGGCCTGGTCTGGGCGCGGCTGGCCGACGGCAGCATGGCGCCGCCGCCGTTTGCTGCCGAAGACGACGCGCGGCTGCGCAAGGTCTTGTGCGGCCCCTACGACGTGGCGACCAGCGCGCCGCGGGTGGTGGAGAACTTTCTGGACATGGCGCACTTCGGCTTCGTGCACGAAGGCAGCCTGGGCGCGCGCGACCATGCCGAGATCACCGACTACAAGGTCGAGGACACGGCGCTCGGCATGCTGGCCACGCAATGCCGCGCCTGGCAGCCGGTGTCCAGCGTGCATGCCACCGGCGGCGCGATGGTGGACTACACCTATGAGGTCGTCGGCCCCTACAGCGCCGTGCTGACCAAGGCGCCCGAGCCGGGCAAGGCCCCGTTGCAGGACTTCCGCGAAGCCATCGCGCTCTTCGTGCGGCCCGACACGGCCGAATCGTGCCGCGTCTGGTTCCGCCTGGCGATGAACGACTTCAGCTCGCCCGACAGTGCGCTGCAAGGTTTCCAGGACGGGGTGTTTGCCCAAGACGGCCCCATCGTCGAATCACAGCGGCCCAAGCGCCTGCCGCTGGACCCGCAGGCCGAACTGCACAGCGCGGCGGACAAGAGTTCGGCCGCCTACCGGCGGCTGCTGCGGCGGCTGGGCATCACGTTCGGCACCTGTTGACGAGAAGCGGCAGGCGGCGCGCGGCATCCTGCAAGCCGTCGATCCCTGTGCTATGCGACGCCTCGGCAGCGTCGCGCCAGGGCAGCCAGGCAGGCGGCACCACCCAGCATCAGCAGCGCCGTTGCAGGCTCCGGCACGGCGCTCACCGTGCCGGGAAACAGCCCGGACGCCGACACCGTGACAGCGCCCGCCGGGGCGATGTAGCTGGCCCGCACGGTGTGCGAGAAATCGGCCACCATGGAGGCATCGTCTTCTGCGGCGTCCAGCGCGGCAAAGCTGTCGATGGCCACGCTCCAGTCGAAGTCGCCACCCGGCGCAAAGCTCAGACCTACTGTGGTGGCGACACCGCCCTGCACGGGAAAGTAGCAGCCGCAACCGGCGTAGTAGGCCTGGGTTGCGGCGCTCTGAAAGGCATCACCAAAGGTGAATGTCTTCTGGGCGATGGTGCGCGAAGAAAGCTGGTTGCTCAGCGCTACATAGTCGGCAAAGGACAGGCTGGTCTGCGTCAGCCTGTAATAGATATCGATGCTTCCGGGCTGGTACGCAGTGAAGACCATCGATGTGCGAAGAAAGCTGTTGCCTGTGCCGGCCGACCCGACGCCACCCGTCAAAGTGCTGCTGCCGGTGATGCTGAACTCGAAGCGCGCCTGCTGCCCGTTGCTCCAGAGGAAGGGCGCGCCCCCGGCGCCCGTGGTGGTGAAGCCGTCTGCCAGGATGGCACGGGAGCTGGCCGATGCCTGGTCCCGGCCCAGCGGCACGGAGCCCAGACTGCCCGGCAGCTTCGGCCCGAATGCCGCGCTCGCAAAGGTCTTGAGTTCGCCTCGCGCCAGCGACGCCGCACTGGTTGCGACCTCGGTGACGCGCTGGGTGACGAAGAGCCCCGTGACACCGGTGCTGTAGCCCGCGTTCACGTCGCGGCTGGCACTGCTGGAGACATCGGCGCCCGCAACATTGTTGTTGGACAGCGTTGGCGTGGTGGTCACGCTGGCATCGGCTGCGGTCAACGTGCTGACGGCGTGGGCGTGCAGGGGTGCGACCAGCCCGCCGCACAGCACGATGGTCGTCGGCGCCGCCATGGCGAAGATGGTTTGGCGCAGGCCGTCAAGCAGGCCGGTTGTCTTGAACGTCATCGAAATGTCTCCCACCGCAACAACACGCGCGGCGTCCGCCGACTCTGCGGCGAAGCTCATGGGTGCGTCAATTGCTAGTGAACAGATGCCCCCCGGGTTGAGGGGCGTGGCCGATGCCCGTTCAGCGCTGGATCTTCGCCGCCTCGGCCTCCATCTGCGACACCAGCATGTCCATCTGGTCGATCACGGCCTGCACGGTGGCGCGCTGGGTCAGGTCCACGCCGGCCTTCTTCAACTGCTCCATCGGGTGGTCGTTGCCGCCGCTCTTCAGCAGCGTCAGGTAGCGCTCTGTCGCGGCCTTGCGCGCATCGGGCATGCCGCTGCTCATTGCATTGAAGAGCTGTGCCGACGACGCGAAGCAGGTGGCGTATTGATAGACGTAATACGGCGTGTTGAAGAAGTGCGGGATGCGCGACCAGGTGAACTTGTAGAAGTCGTCTGCCGTCAGCGCATCGCCCCAGTAGGTCTTCAACAGCCCGGCGTAGAGCCCGTTCAGCACCTCGGTGGTCAGCGGCTGGCCCTGCTCGACCAGCTTGTGGGCCTGAAGCTCGAAGTCGGCGAACAGCACCTGCGTGTAGAAGGTGCCGACGATCTGGTCCACCGCGTGCTGAAGCAGCAGGAAGCGCTCTTTGGGGTCGGTGGTGGTCTTCAGCAGGTGGTCGAGCAGGAAGCGCTCATTGGTGGTGGACGCCACCTCGGCCACGAAGATGGTGTAGCCCGAGGTCACGAAAGGCTGCGCCTCGTACGACAGCACGGTGTGCATCGCATGGCCGCCTTCGTGGGCAAAGGTGAAGACCGAGTCCAGCGTGTCGTTGTAGTTCAGCAGTTGGTAGGGCCCGACGCCATAGACGCCCGCGCTGTAGGCGCCGCTGCGCTTGCCGTCGTTCTCATAGACGTCGATGCGGCCGCCCGCGACGAACTTGCGGTACTTGGCCACGTAGTCGGCGCCCAGCGGTGCCACCGAGGCCAGCGCCAGGTCGCGCGCCTTGGCGTAAGGGTAGGTCTGGGTGCTGCGGAAGATCGGCACGAAGCCGTCGTAGAGGTGGTAGCTGGGCAGGCCCAGCAGCTTCTGCCGCAGCCGTGCATAACGCTGAAGCGGTGCGGTGCCGTTGCGGGTGGCATCGACCAGCGTGTCGAGCACCGCGCGCGGAATGGCGTTCTCGTCCAGCGCTGCGTCCAGCGTGGTGGGGAAGTTGCGCGCCTGCGCCAGAAACCAGTCGCGCTGAAGCAGCCCTTCGTAGATGGACGCATAGGTGTTGGCGGTAGCGCCATAGGTGCCCACATGCGCCGCGGCGGCAGCGCCGCGCTCGGCCTGGCTGGGGTTGCTTTCGAGCAGCGCGCTGTAGTTGCCGGGCGACAGCTTCACCTCTTTGCCGTCGGCCAGCTTGAGCGTGGGGAAGACGATGTCCGAGGTGCTCAGTTCGCCGTAGATGTTGGCGGGTGCACGGTTCAACTGGCTGGCCAGCGAGAGCAGCCGCTCGCCTTTCTCGTCCAGCACATGGCTTTGCTTGCGGTAGTTGTCGAGGATGCTGAAGCGGTAGGGCGCCAGCGCAGGCGTCTGCGCCAGCCAGCCCTTGACGGTGGCTTCGGGCACGGTCAGCAACTCGGGCGTGAACCACGCGGTGGCGGTGTCGAACTTGGCAAAGACCGCGCTCACCCGCTGGAAGCGGCCGGACACGGCCTGGTCGCGCGTATCGACGTCGCGTTGCAGTTGCGGATAGCGGTACAGCCGGTACTGCAGCTTGCCGATCTCGTCGAAGGCCAGGTAAGCCTTCAGCAACGCGTCCGGGCCCTTGCCCAGCGTGCCTTTGAGGGCGGCGAAGGCATCTGCCTTGGCGTCCATCTCACGCATGCCGGCTTCCCAGGCGTCCCAGCTTGGATAGATGGCGCTGAAGTCCCAGCGGAACTCGGCCGGGATCTCGGCGCGGTTGC
Source organism: uncultured Rubrivivax sp. (assembly GCA_964244245.1). Classification (GTDB taxonomy): domain Bacteria; phylum Pseudomonadota; class Gammaproteobacteria; order Burkholderiales; family Burkholderiaceae_C; genus Rubrivivax. The sequence continues at coordinate 184,202 of CAXTHW010000003.1, forward strand.
GGGTGCTGGGCTTTTCTCCGGCGGCTTGGGCGGTGAGGGCAGCGGCTGCGCAGAGCGCGCCGGCAAAGGCAGTGGTCATCTTCAAGGTGTGGGGGCGGAAATGCGGGAGTTGGCAGTTTAACGATCGTGGCCCGCCCGACGATGCAGTCAGCCGCCGTCACAGCTTCAGCGCAGCCCGCTGGCGGGCCGTGTCGGCGTCGATGCGCGCCAGCAGCGCCTGCAGCGCCGGCGCCAGCAGCACACAGCAAGCCAGCGCGGCCAGAGCGGCCAACGCCGACAGCGCCGCGGGCTTGCTGGCCGGCGGTTGGGGCCGTGCCATCAACAGCCCGGTGGAAGTGCGGGCTGCCGTCGTGCCGCCATGCTCGGGCCTGCCCGCAGCTTGCGTGGCCGGCCGCTGCGGGCCAACGTTGTTTTCATCAGTGCGCGCCGCGCCTGCCAACGCCCTGCATTCGACGTTGCCGGCAGGCGCGCTGGCCTCGGCGTTGCTCGCGGCCAGCGGCCTGGCGGCAGGCTTTCTGGCGGGCTTGCTGGGCATTGGCGGCTCGTTGGTCACGGTGCCAGCTCTTTACCTCTTGTTGCCAGCAGTCGGCGTGGCCGCAACAGACGTGCCGCTGGCGGCGGTGGCCACCGCGCTGACGGTGATGCTGCCGAATGCGCTGGCCGCAACGCTGGCACAGCAGTGCCGGGGCGGGCTGGAGGTGCAGCAGCTCTTGCGGCTGGCGCCGGGGCTGACGCTGGGCGCCGCCGCTGGAGCGCTGCTCGCAACGCAGTTGAACGGGCTGGTGCTGGCGCTGCTGTTCGCGCTGCAGTCGCTGTACTACGGCGTCGGCATGCTGCGCGCGGCGCCGCGGCGGGCCGGGCCGACAGGGCGGTTCGCCCGGCTCGCCAGAGGCAGCGCTGCGCTGCCCGGCTCCTGCGTCGCACCCGCCGTGGGCGCGCTGTGCTCTTGCGTCGGCATGGGCAGCGGCTCGCTGCTGCTGCCCTACCTCACTCTGCAAGGCGCGGCATTGCGCCGCGCCGCTGCAACGGCGGGCGCGCTGAACCTGTTCATCGCGCTGGGCGGCGCCGCTGGCTTTGCCGCGCTGCATGGCGGCTGGGCCGAAAGCACCTGCTGGCCCGCGGCGCTGCCGATGGCGCTGGCCGCCACGCTGGCTGCGCCCCTCGGCGTGGCGGCCGCACCGCGCCTGCCGCTGCGGCTGTTCCGCCGCGCGCTCGGCGGCGTCAACGTGCTGGCAGCGCTGGTGTTGCTGCTTCGGTCGCTGCCGCACTGACTTTGCCCGCCGCGCCGGAGCGCGCTGCCGCAGCCGGCGGCAACAGCAGGAAGACGTTGCCGAAGCCGCGCGCGCTGAGCGCGTTGGCCAGCCGCACCGCGCTGCGCGGCTCGCTTGCCTTGACGAAGTAGGCCATCGCCGCGGCGGCGTCGTCACTGAACCGGTCTGCAAGCAGCGCGCTGTCCAGCGCTGCGTCCCAGCCCGCAGCGTCCAGGTCCAGCAGCACGGTGTAGGGGCTGCTCGTCAGCGCCTCGTGGTCGTACTGCGCGGGGCTGGCGTACAGGCCCGCCAAGGTGCGCAGCGACGGGTCTGCCGGGGCCGCGGCACGCGCGGCGGCAGACGGGCGGCCATGGCCGTCGAAGAGCGGCGGTGGGTCGGACGTGGGCACGGCCACGCCCACGGGCGCGGGCGACGGCAAGCGCAAGGGCGTGGCCGTGGCTGCGGGCAACACTGCGCCTGCCGATGTCAGCTGGCGCGGCCCGGGCGTGGCTGCGGGCGCAGATGGCTCCATCAGGAGCGTGACGGGCTCCTGCGCTGCTGCCGCGACGCGAACCGGTGTTCGCGGCACCGACGGGCTGGCCGCGTCGCCGCAGCCCGCCGGCAGCACTGCTGCGGCCAGCAGCAACAGCGTCAGCCCGTGCCGCGGCCGGCCGCTCGCCGCGTCGCTCGGCCGCAGGCTGCGCCGGCCCCCATGTTGCAGCACTGCCATGGCTGCTCTCCCTTGGAGTTGAACATGGCAAAAGTGTCTTGCGGGCGCGTCGGCCAAGGCTCATGGAAGCCTGAAGACCGTCTGATGAATTGCTGAAGATCGGCCCGCCAGGCCTGTGAGGACGTCGCAGGGCCGCCACGCAAGGCCGCAGCCTTCAGCCCCGGGCCAGTTCCTTCACGCGCCCCATCGCGATGGCTGCAGCCGCGGTGCGCGTCTCGACGCCCAGCTTCTCGAAGATGTGCTCCAGATGCTTGGTGACGGTGCGCGGGCTGGTGCCCAGGATGTCGCCGATGTCGCGGTTGGTCTTGCCCTTGACCACCCAGTAGAGCACCTCGGCCTCGCGGGCCGTCAGCTCCAGCGCCAGCGTGATGGCCTCGACGATGGAGCCGTCGTCGCTCTCGCGCATGACGACCAGCCATTCACCATCGGCCGCGTCGTCGAAGCTGTCTTCGGGCATGGCGTGCAGCGCGAAGGTGATGCGCCGGGCGCCGCGCGCCACCGTCAGCGTGAAAGGCTCGGCGCCTGCCCGGCGGCGCAGCGACTCGCGCGCGACCCATGCAATCACCTCCGGCGGCGTGCCGTTCTCGTCGCCGCCGAAGTGCTCGGCCAGCAGGCTGCGCGCCAGCGCCGTCTGCCAGATGCGGCGGCCGTCGCGCTCGCGCACCACCAGCGTCGCGTGGCCGAAGGCGTCCAGCGCGTTGCGCGCCTGGCGCTGCGTGCGCGCCTGGTGCAGGTGCGCGGCAATCCGCGCCAGCACCTCGCGCGGGCGGATGGGCTTGGTGACGTAGTCGATGCCGCCTGCGCCGAAGGCCGCCACCACGTGCTCGGTCTCGGTCAGGCCGGTCATGAAGACGATGGGGATGGACGCGGTGTCGGCGTCGGCCTTCAGCCGGCGCGCCACCTCGAAGCCGTCGAGCCCCGGCATCACGGCATCGAGCAGCACGATGTCGGGCAGCGTGCGCGCCGCCAGCAGCAGCGCGGCCTCGCCCGAGGTGGCCACCAGCACGGTGTAGCCGGCTTCGTCGAGCGCGTCGTTCAGCAGCGCGATGTTGTCGGCCACGTCGTCCACGACCAGCACCACGTCGGCCGTGTCGCGGCCGGTGCGTTCAGCGTCGTCAGGCGGTACGGGGTTCATGCAGCGCCTTGTTGAGCAAGTCGTTCATCGCGTCGAACTGGAACTGCCGCGCGAGCAGGCGCAGCCGCGCGGCGAAGGCCGAGTGTGACGGATCGGCCGCCTCGATGGCGTCGATCTGGCGGCCGATGCCGCGCACATGGCCCAGGCCCACCGCGTCTTGCAAGGCGCGCAGCAGCGCGGCCGGCGGCGGCGCGGCGGCAACGCCTGGCAGCGCATTTTCCGCTGGCGGTGCGGCCAGCGTCCATTGCAGCGCCAGCCGCTGGCCCAGCCAGTCGAGCAGCTCGGCCATGCGCACCGGCTTGACGAGGAAATCGTCGCTCTTCACGCCTGCATCGTTGTCCAGCCGCTTGTCGAAGGCATTTGCCGACACCACCGCCAGCGGCGCCGCGTGGTGGGCCGCGCGCAGCCGGCGGATGGTCTCCCAGCCGTCGATGCCGGGCATCGCCAGGTCCATGAAGATGGCGTCGAAGGGCGGGCCGCCTTGCAGCACGGCCAGCGCCTCTTCGCCCGCCGCCGCGGTGGCCACCTCGAAGCCCAGCGGTTGCAGCAGGTCCAGCAGCAAGCGGCGGTCTGCCTCTTCGTTGTCCACCACCAGCACCCGACGGCGCGGCCCGGCGTAGCCGGTGCGGCGCAGGCGTGCGCCTTCGTCGGCGCTGCCTTGCGCCAGCGGGCCGTGCACTTCGGGCAGGAACAGGCGGATGGCGAAGGTGCTGCCCTGGCCGGGCAGGCTGTTCACCGTCATCTCGCCACCCATCAGCTCGGTCAGCATGCGGGCGATGGTCAAGCCCAGGCCGGTGCTGCCCACCGACACGCCGCTGGCGGCCGAGCCGCGCTCGAAAGGCTCGAACACGCGCGACAGCTCGTCGGCCGTCATGCCGGGGCCGGTGTCGTCGATCTCGAAGCGGGCCATCTCGCGCTGGTACTGCACGCGCAGGCTCACCGCGCCGTGGTGGGTGAACTTGAGCGCATTGCCCAGCAGGTTGATGAGGATCTGGCGCAGCCGCTTTTCGTCGGCGCGCACCACGGCCGGCAGCCGGCCTTCGACCACGAAGCTGAAGCGCAGGCCGCGGCCAGCGGCCTGAAGCTCGAAGAGCCGCGCGATCTCGGCCAAGCCGTCGGCGAAGCGCATCGGCCGCACGTCGAGTGCCAGCCTGCCGCTTTCGATGCGGGCGATGTCCAGCGTGCCTTCGATCAGGCTCAGCAGATGGTCGCCGCCGCGGCGGATCACGCTGACGGCCTGCCTGCGGTGCGCCGGCATCGCCTCGTCTTCTTCCAGCAGTTGCGCGTAGCCGAGGATGCTGTTCAGTGGCGTGCGCAGCTCGTGGCTGATGGTGGTGATGTAGCGGCTCTTCGCGCGGTTGGCGCTGTCGGCCTGGCGCTTGGCCTGTTGCAGCGCTTCGTCGGTGCGGGCGTGGGATTCGATCTCGCGCTGGAGCGCCAGCGTCTGGCGGTTCGACTCCTCCTGCGCCGCCAGCCGGCTGCGCTGCGCCAGCACCAGCCACCAGACCACGATGCCGGCCACGATGGTGAGCAGCAGGAAGGCGCTGAAGAAGCTCTGGCCCAGCGTCGGCTCGAACAGTGCCGCCTGCTCGCCCAGCGCACGCACCGCCTGGCGGTAGGCCACGCCCAGCAGCAGCGCCAGCGCCGGCAGCACCAGGCCCATCAGCAGCAGGTAGTGCGACAGGCCGGCGTCGAGCTGCGGCCACATGCGCCGCGGCAACAGCTTGCGCAGCAGCGCAGACCATTGCGCCGACAGCCGCGCGTCTGGCTTGCACAGGTCGTTGCAGCGCGCGTCCAGCGTGCAGCACAGCGAGCAGATGCTGGACTGGTAGGCGGGGCAGAAGGCCATGTCCTCGCTCTCGTAGTCGCGTGCGCAGACGGTGCAGGTCTGCTTGGCGACAGGGGCGAGACGTTTGTAGCTGCCGTCGGCGACCGGCACGGCGTCCGGCGGGACCGGCATGATCGGGATCGTGCGCCGCGCGATGTAGTAGCGCCCCTGCGTCGCCCAGGCGATCAGCGGCGACGCGACGAAGGCCGTGACCAGCGCGATCAGCGCCGAGAAGGCCTGCGCCAGCGCCCCGAAGGCGCCCAGGTGCGCGGCCACCGACAGCAGCGATGCAATGCCCATCGCGCCCACGCCCACCGGGTTGATGTCGTACAGGTGGGCGCGCTTGAACTCGATGCCCTGCGGGCTCCAGCCCATCGGCTTGTTGACCACCAGGTCGGCCACCACCGCCATCATCCAGGCGATGGCGATGTTGGCGTACAGGCCCAGCACATGGCTCAGCGCCTGGAAGACGTTCATCTCCATCAGCACCAGTGCGATGGCGGTGTTGAACACCATCCACACCACGCGGCCCGGGTGGGCATGCGTCACGCGCGAGAAGAAGTTGCTCCAGGCCAGCGAGCCGGCGTAGGCGTTGGTGACGTTGATCTTGAGCTGCGAGACGAAGACGAAAGCCGCCGTGGCGCCCACCGCCAGCCCGAAGTTGGGGAACACGTATTCGTAGGCGGCCAGGTACATCTGGTTGGGATCGACGGCGCGGTCGGTGGGCACCATGTGGGTGATGGCCAGGTAGGCCAGCAGCGCGCCGCCCAGCATCTTCAGCACACCGGGGATCACCCAGCCCGGCCCGCCGACCAGCACGCCGAAGCGCCAGCGCCCGCGGCCGACGGCGCTGCGTTCGGGCATGAAGCGCAGGTAGTCCACCTGCTCGCCCATCTGCGTGATCAGCGCGATGCCCACCGTCATCGCGGCGCCGAAAGCCTGCAGGTTGAACGCCGGCCCTTCGGTGAGGTTGCCGCGGTAGGCCACCAGGCCGCTCAGGATGTCGGGGTTGCGCTGGAAGACATAGACATAGGGCACCACCAGCATCACCAGCCAGACCGGCTGCGTCCACACCTGGAGCCGGCTGATCACGGTGACGCCATGCGTCACCAGCGGTATGACGACCAGCGCGCACAGCAGGTAGCCCCAGGCCGGCGGGATGTCGAAGGCCAGCTCCAGCGCATAGGCCATCACCGCCGCTTCGAGCGCGAAGAAGATGAAGGTGAAGCTGGCGTAGATCAGGCTGGTGATGGTGGAGCCGATGTAGCCGAAGCCGGCGCCCCGGGTGAGCAGGTCCATATCGACGCCGTAGAGCGCTGCATAGCGGCTGATCGGCAGGCCGGCGCAGAAGATGATCAGCCCGGTGGCAAGAATCGCCAGCGCCGCGTTGACGAAGCCGTACTGCACCAGCAAGGTGGCGCCCACCGCTTCGAGGATGAGGAAGGACGCAGCGCCTCCGAGCGCGGTGTTGGCCACGCGCCAGGCGCTCCACTTGCGGAACGAGCGCGGCGTGAAGCGCAGCGCATAGTCTTCCATCGTCTCGCGCGCGACCCAACTGTTGTAGTCGCGCCGCGTCTTGACCACGCGTTGCGGGGCGGCTGTGTCGGCTTGCGGGTTCACCCGCTGCCTGCACTCAAGAAGCACACCAGCCCTTAACATGGCATCCAACCTGCTGAGGCGCGCCCATGGATCTGACGCCGAGAGAAAAAGACAAGCTGCTGATCTTCACCGCCTCTCTGCTGGCCGAACGCCGCAAGGCGCGCGGGCTGAAGCTCAACGTGCCGGAGGCCATTGCACTCATCAGCGCCGCCATCATGGAAGGCGCACGCGACGGCAAGACCGTGGCGCAACTGATGAGCGAAGGCAAGCAGGTGCTGTCACGCGCCGACGTGATGGACGGCGTGGCCGACCTGGTGCCCGAGATCCAGATCGAGGCCACCTTCCCAGACGGCACCAAGTTGGTGACCGTGCACCAACCCATCGCATAAAGAGCAGACGGCGCACCATGACCCCTGGCGAACTGATCACCGACGAAGGCGACCTGCCGCTCAACCCCGGCCGCCCGACCCGCACTCTGGTGGTTGAAAACACCGGCGACCGGCCGATCCAGGTCGGCTCGCACTACCACTTCGCAGAGACCAACAGCGCGTTGCGCTTCGACCGTGGCGTGGCGCGCGGCATGCGGCTGAACATCGCGTCCGGCACGGCGGTGCGCTTCGAGCCCGGCCAGCAGCGCACGGTGCAACTGGTGGACTACGCCGGTGAGCGCCGCGTGTTCGGTTTCCGCGGCGACGTGCAAGGAGCGCTGTAGTGGCCAGCATCGGCAAGCGCGCCTATGCCGAGATGTTCGGCCCCACGGTCGGCGACCGCGTGCGCCTGGCCGACACCGAGTTGCTGGTGGAGGTGGAGGCCGACCACACGCTGCGCGCCGGTGGCTACGGCGAAGAGGTCAAGTTCGGCGGCGGCAAGACCATCCGCGATGGCATGGGCCAGAGCCAGAGCGTCAACGGCCCGGGCCACCACGAGGCGGCCGACTGCGTGATCACCAACGCGCTGATCATCGACCACTGGGGCATCGTGAAGGCCGACATCGGCCTGAAGGGCTGCCGCATCGCAGCCATCGGCAAGGCCGGCAACCCGGACGTGCAACCGGGTGTCGATATCGTCATCGGGCCGGGCACCGAGATCATCGCGGCCGAAGGCCTGATCGTCACTGCAGGCGGCATCGACGCGCACATCCACTTCATCTGCCCACAGCAGATCGACGAGGCCTTGTACTCCGGCATCACCACCATGCTGGGCGGCGGCACCGGCCCGGCCACCGGCACCTTCGCCACCACCTGCACGCCGGGGCCGGAGAACCTGCACCGCATGCTGCAGGCGGCAGACGCCTTCCCGATGAACATCGGCTTCCTGGGCAAGGGCAACGCCAGCCGGCCCGAGGCCTTGAGCCAGCAGATCGCAGCCGGCGCCATCGGGCTCAAGCTGCACGAAGACTGGGGCACCACGCCGGCAGCCATCACCAACTGCCTGGACATCGCCGAAGTCACCGACACGCAGGTGAGCATCCACAGCGACACGCTCAACGAGTCTGGCTTCGTCGAGGACACCATTGCGGCCACCAAGGGCCGCACGCTGTGCGCCTTCCACACCGAAGGTGCGGGCGGCGGCCATGCACCCGACATCCTGCGCGTGGTGGGCGAGGCCAACTTCCTGCCCAGCAGCACCAACCCGACCATGCCCTACACCGCCAACACGGTGGATGAGCACCTGGACATGCTGATGGTGTGCCACCACCTCGACCCTGCGATAGCCGAAGACCTGGCCTTTGCCGAGAGCCGCATCCGCCGCGAGACGATTGCCGCCGAAGACGTGCTGCACGACCTGGGCGCCATCAGCATGATGAGCAGCGACAGCCAGGCGATGGGCCGCGTGGGCGAGGTCATCATCCGCACCTGGCAGACGGCGCACAAGATGAAGGTGCAGCGCGGCGCGCTGCAAGGCGACACACGGCCCGGCGGGCTGCCGGCCGACTCGGCACGCAACGACAACTCGCGCGTCAAGCGCTACATCGCCAAGTACACCATCAACCCGGCCGTTGCCAATGGCATCAGCCACGAGGTGGGCAGCGTCGAGATCGGCAAGTGGGCCGACCTGGTGCTGTGGCGGCCGGCTTTCTTCGGCATCAAGCCCAGCCTGGTGCTCAAGGGCGGCTTCATCGCGGCGGCGGCGATGGGCGACCCCAACGCCAGCATTCCCACGCCGCAGCCGGTGCACTACCGGCCGATGTTCGGCAGCTTCGGCCGGGCGCGTACCAGCACCTCGCTGAGCTTCGTCAGCCAGGCCGCATTGCGTGGCGACATCGGCGATGAACTCGGCTTGCAGAAGCGCCTGGCCTCGGTGCAGAAGTGCCGCAGCGTGAAGAAGGGCGACATGGTGCACAACAGCTATCTGCCGGTGATGGAGATCGACCCGCAGACCTACACCGTGCGCGCAGACGGACAGTTGCTGACCTGCGAGCCGGCCACGGTGCTGCCGATGGCGCAGAAGTACTTCTTGTTTTAGCGCTGGCGCAACCTTGCGCGAATCCACGCGGCGAAGCCTGCCTCGTCCAGCGTGCCGGCGGCCAGGTCGAGCATCGTCAACACGCAGTCGGCGTCGTCGGCGACCAGCGTGCTGCCATTGAGCGCGATGAAAAGTTCGACAGCGACGAAAGCCGTGCGCTTGTTGCCGTCCACGAAGGGGTGGTTGCGGGCGAGGCCATAGCCATAGGCGGCGGCCAGGTCGGCCAGATCGGGTTCGCCATAGGCCAGCAGATTGCGGGGCCGCGCCAGCGCAGAGTCGAACAGGCCGTCGTCCCGCGTGCCCGAGGCTCCGCCATGCTCGGCCAACTGCTCTTCATGGACCGCACGCAGGACGGCCGGCGACAGCCACGTCCAATCGGCCATGGCTACTTCGCCAGTTCACGCAGCACGTCACGCCGCTCTTTCATGATCTGCCGGCCGAGTTTCATCTGCTCCTCGAACTCGCTGCTGTAAGGCGTCAACATCACCCCGTTCGCAGCCTCGGTGACGAAGACCGTGTCACCCTTCTCCAGCTTCAGCCGCGCCAGAATCTCCTTGGGCAGGATCACGCCGACGGAGTTGCCGATCTGGGTCAATTTGAGCGCATTCATGGTGGCCCTCGCTTCGTTATAACAAACGTTATACTAACCGCCCGGCTTGCGCCGCACAACACCTCTTTTGAAAGGCCACGCAATGCTGACCGTGAACAAACTGGTGTCGCAGGGCCGCGGCCTGGCGGCGGCCTTGCTCAAGCGGGCTGCCAGCGTCGAGCTGGACTGGGACACGCGCCAGAAGAGCCGCTTCGATGCCACCGATTCCAGCGGTCGCGCGCTGGGCGTCTTTTTGCCGCGCGGCACCGTGGTGCGCGGCGGCGACGTGCTGGTGGCAGAAGACGGCTCACTGGTCCGCGTCACCGCGGCCCCGCAGCCGGTGATGGTGATCCGGCCGTGCGGCGACCACGGTTCGCCCTTCGACCTGACGCGCGCCGCCTACCACCTGGGCAACCGCCATGTCGCCATCGAACTGAAGCCCGACCACCTGAAGATCGAGCCAGACCATGTGCTGGCGGGCATGCTGGAGCGCATGCACCTGATCGTCAACGCGGAGAGCGCTGCCTTCGAGCCCGAAGGCGGCGCTTACCAGGCCGGCGGCCACGCGCACCACGGGCATGAGGATGGCCACGGACACGGACACGGACACGGCGATGACCATGGCCACGGCCACGGCCACGGCCACGGCCACGGCCATGACCATGACCACGGTCACGAGCACGGCTGAATGACCCCTGCCACGCTGCTGCGCCTGATGTGGCTGGCCTCGCCGGCCCTGCCGGTGGGCGGCTTCAGCTATTCCGAAGGCCTGGAAGCGGCCGTGGAAGCCGGTCTCGTCAGCGACGAAGCCAGCGCCGGCAACTGGCTGCTTCAGCAGTTGCAACTGACGCTCGCGCGTGCCGACATGGCGCTGCTGGCGCGGGCCGTGCTGGCCTGGCAGGCGCACGACCCGGACCGCATTGCCGCATTGAATGCCTGGGTGCAGGCCACCCGCGAAAGCGCCGAATTTCGCCAGCAAGCCGAGCAGATGGGCCGCTCTCTGCTGGAGTGGCTGAAGAACGGCGAGCAGGCCGCCGATGCCCGCCTTGTCACGCTGGCCGCGCTGCGCCCTGCACCCGCGTGGCCGGTGGCCTTTGCGCTGGCCGCCGTGCTGGCCGGCGCCGACGCACGCGAAGCCTTGCTGGCCTTCGGCTTCGGCTGGGCAGAGAACATGGTGCAGGCGGCGATGAAGGCCGTGCCGCTGGGCCAGGCCGCCGCGCAGCGGATGCTGGCCCGCCTTGCCGCCGCGCTGCCCGCTGTGGCGGAGCGGGCACTGCACCGGCCCGACACTGACCGCCAGGCCTTCGCGCCGATGCTGGCCATCCTGTCGGCGCAGCACGAGGTGCAGTACTCGCGGCTGTTCCGGTCCTGAGCGCGGCACCGCCGCTGCGCACGCTTCGTGCATCATGCCCGCCATGAACAGCAAGCTGCACACCATCCCCGGCCGCACCAAGACGCTGCCCCCTCTGCGTGTGGGCGTCGGCGGCCCGGTGGGCTCTGGCAAGACCACGCTGGTGGAGATGCTCTGCAAGGCCATGCGCCAGCGCTACGACCTCGTGGTCGTCACCAACGACATCTACACCAAGGAAGACCAGCGCCTGCTCACGGTGGCCGGCGCGCTGGAGCCAGAGCGCATCATGGGCGTGGAAACCGGTGGCTGCCCGCACACGGCCATCCGTGAAGACGCGTCGATCAACCTCGAAGCGGTGGACCGCATGCTGGACAAGTTTCCCAATGCCGACATCGTGTTCATCGAGTCGGGTGGCGACAACCTGGCTGCCACCTTCAGCCCGGAATTGAGCGACCTGACGATCTACGTGATCGACGTCGCGGCGGGCGAGAAGATCCCCCGCAAGGGCGGCCCGGGCATCACCAAGAGCGACTTGTTCGTGATCAACAAGACCGACCTGGCGCCCTATGTCGGCGCCAGCCTCGACGTGATGGCCGCCGACACGCTGCGCATGCGGGGCACGCGGCCCTTCGTGATGAGCAATCTGAAAACCCAGCAGGGCTTGCACGACGTGATCGCCTTCATCGAGCGCAAAGGCATGCTCGTGTAAAGCCGCCGGCCGGTTCACGATTCTTTGCAAGCCTGCCGCGACAGCGCAGCGGCGCTGCGCGATGATGGTGGCCTGATACCGTCGAAGGCAGCACCATGACCACTCCCTCTTCCTTCGTCCTGCGCGGCTGTGCCGCCGCGGTGCTGCTGGCGATGGCAGCGGGCGCGGCGCAGGCGCGCGCCAGTGTCTCGGTGGACCTGAACTTCGGCCTGCCTTTCGTCGGCGCACACGTCGGTTACGGCGGCTACGGCGGCTACTACGGCCATGGTTACGGCCCCCGTGGCTGGGGCCCGGGCTGGGGGCCGCGCGTCATCCTCGCGCCGCCGGTGTACGGCTATGGTTACGGCTACGGCTACCCCTACCCGCCGGTGGTGGTGCAGGCAACGCCGCCGGTGGTGTTGGAGCGGGCGCCGGTGTCGGTGGCCGCCAACCGGCCCGACCCTGTGATCTACCCGCGCAACGGGCAGGACGGCACGCAGACCGAGGCCGACCGCCAGCAGTGCAACCGCTGGGCCACCACGCAGCCGGCTGCGGTGGCAGACGCCAGCGTCTTCCAGCGCGCGGTAGAGGCCTGCATGGACGGCCGCGGCTACTCGATGCGCTGAGCGTTCAGCCGCCGCCGAAGGCCAGCGCCACGCGGTAGGTGATGAACGACGCCAGGTAGGCCAGGCCGAACAGATAGCCGGCCATCACCAGCGGCCAGGTCCAGCCGCCGGTCTCACGCTTCACGGTGGCCAGCGTGCTCATGCATTGCGGCGCAAACACATACCAGGCCAGCAGCGACAACGCGGTCGCGAAGCTCCAGCCCTGGGTGATCAGCGGCGTCAGCGCCTGCGCCGTGTCGCTGCCGGTGGCAGACAGCGCATAGACGGTGCCCAGCGCGCTCACCGCCACCTCGCGCGCAGCCAGCCCCGGCACCAGCGCGATGCTGATCTGCCAGTTGAAGCCGATGGGCGCGAACAGCACCGCCAGGCCCTTGCCGATCATCCCTGCCACGCTGTACTCGATGGGCGCGCCGGTGGCACCGGGCGGCGGCGCCGGAAAGCTGCTCAGCAGCCAGAGCGCGATGGTCAGCACGAGGATGATGCCGCCGACCCGGCGCATGAAGATCTCCACCCGCTGCCACAGTCCGAGCGCGATGTTGCGCGCTGCCGGCCAGTGGTAGCTGGGCAACTCCATCATCAGCGAGCGCACCTGCCCGCCGGCCGTGAAGCGCTTCAGCACCCAGGCCACCGCCAGTGCACCGCCGACGCCGGCCACGTACAGCCCGAAGAGCACCAGCCCCTGCAACTGCAGCCCGGCCACAGCGCGCTGCGGGATGAAGGCGCCGATCAGCAGCGCATAGACCGGCAGCCGGGCCGAGCAGGTCATCATCGGCGCGATCATGATGGTGACGAGGCGGTCACGCGGGTTGGCGATGGTGCGCGCCGCCATGATGCCCGGAATGGCGCAGGCAAAGCTGGACAGCAACGGAATGAAGGAGCGGCCCGACAAGCCCACGCCGCCCATCAGCCTGTCCAGCAAAAAGGCGGCGCGCGGCAGGTAGCCCGACTCTTCCAGCACGAGGATGAAGAAGAAGAGGATGACGATCTGCGGCAGGAAGACCAGCACCCCGCCGACGCCTGCAATCACGCCATCCACCAGCAGGCTGCGCAAGGCGTTGTCGGGCAGCGCGCCGCTGACCGCCGCGCCGACTGCCGCGGTGCCTTCCTTGATCAGGTCCATCGGCGCAACGGCCCACGAAAACACCGCCTGGAAGACGAAGAACAGCACCGCCACCAGCAGCAGCGGGCCGGCCACCGGGTGCAGCACGATGCGGTCGATGCGGTCGCTGGGGGTGTGCGGCATCGCGGCGTCGAGGCCGAGCCGTTCGAGCATGCCCTGCACCGTGGCATGGTCGCCGTCATGGTGCAGCAGCTCGGCCGGCGCGCTGGCCGGCAGCCACAGCGAGCGGTCTTCGAGCAGCGCCCGCAGCGGGCCGTCGCCGTCTGCCTTGACGGCCACCGTCGGCACCACCGGCACGCCCAATTCGCGCGACAAGGCATCGGGATCGACCTTCAACCCGCGGCGCGCCGCCAGGTCCACCATGTTCAGCGCCACCACGCAGGGCAGGCCCAGCCGCCGCACCGCCAGCACCAGGCGCAGGTTGCGCCGCAGGTTGGTGGCGTCCACCACGCACACCACCAGCTCGGGCCGCTTCTCGCCGCGCGCGCGGCCGTGCAACACGTCGCAGGTGATGCGTTCGTCGGGCGAGCGCGGGTGCAGGCTGTAGGCGCCCGGCAGGTCGAGCACGCGCAGCTCTTTGCCGGCACGGGTACGCAAACGCCCTTCCTTGCGCTCGACCGTCACACCGGCGTAGTTGGCCACCTTCTGGCGGCTGCCCGTGAGCAGGTTGAAGAGCGCCGTCTTGCCGCAGTTCGGGTTGCCCACCAGCGCCACCAGCGGCCCGCCGCGGTGGACGTGGATGACCGCTTCGTTCACGCGCTGCCGCGAGCGCCCGCGGGCTGGACCTGCACGCAGGCGGCTTCGGCCCGCCGCAGCGCGAAGGTCGAGGTGCCGATGCGCACCACCATCGGGTCACCGCCCCAGGCGCTGCGCGCCGTGACGGTGACCTGCTCGCCCGGCAGAAAGCCGATCTCGGCCAGCCAGCGGCCCCAGTCGGGCTGGCCGGCAGGCGACGCCACCGACAGCACGCGGCAGCCCAGGCCGGTGTCCGCCACGTCCAGCGACACCGGGGCCGGCTGCGGCCGCAGCGCAGTGCCCGCATGCGCGCGCGGCAGCAGCGTGGGGCTCAAGTCCTTCCAGAACGTCCAGAACGCCATCGGGCGACCCATTGAAATGCGAATTGTTCTTATTATGAGCAGAAGCAGGGGCCTCGCGTCAACCCGGGTCTTGACACCTTCTTGATACCGCCCCCCGCGCAATTGCCCAGGCCTTGACGCCGGTCTTCCTAGCATTCCTCCATCGCCCGCCAAGGGCGCTGTGAAGGATGGTCGATGGACCTGATCTATCTTGCTCTGGCCGTCGGTGGCTGGGCCGCCGTGGCCGCGTTGGCCTGGGGTTGCGCGAAGCTGGCGCCAGGGGGCAAGCCATGAGCTGGATGCTGTGGTTGTCCGGCGCGTGCGCGGCCGGCTTGCTGGTCTATCTGGTGGCGGCGCTGCTGCGCCCGGAGGACTTCTCTTGAACGCCGCCGCCTGGGCCCTGCTCGCGGCCTATTGCGCCACCGTGGCGCTGCTGGCGCTGCCGATGGCGCGCTGGATCGACGCCGTGATGGCCGGCCGCTTCGGCTTCGGCCGGCGCATCGAGGCACCGCTGTACCGGCTGGCCGGCGTGCGCGCCGACGAAGAGCAGCCGTGGCTGCGCTATGCCTTCGGCCTGCTGCTCTTCAACTTCATCGGCGTGCTCGTCGTCTATGGCGTGCAGCGGCTTCAGGCCGCGCTGCCGCTGAACCCGCAGGCACTGGCTGCCGTGTCGCCCGACTCGGCCTTCAACACCGCGTTCAGCTTCGTCACCAACACCAACTGGCAAGGCTACGGCGGTGAATCGACGATGAGCTACCTCACGCAGATGCTGGCGCTGACGGTGCAGAACTTCTTCAGCGCCGCCACCGGCATCGTGGTCGTCATCGCGCTGGTGCGCGGCTTTGCGCGCCACTCGGTGCAGGCGCTGGGCAACGTGTGGGTCGATCTCACGCGCAGCACGCTGTGGATCCTGCTGCCGCTGTCCCTGGTGTTCGCGCTGGCGCTGGCAGCAGGCGGCGTGATCCAGAACTTCGAGCCGTACCAGGACGTGACGACGCTGGAGGTCAACGCCTACCAGGCACCGAAGAACGGTGCCGACGGCCAGCCGCTGAAAGACGCCAAGGGCCAGCCGGTGCTGGAAGACCTGAAGACGCCGACCCAGAGCATCGCGATGGGCCCGGTGGCGTCGCAGGAGGCCATCAAGATGATCGGCACCAACGGCGGCGGCTTCTTCAACGCCAACTCGGCCCACCCCTACGAGAACCCGAGCGCGTTGACCAACTTCGCGCAGATGGTCTCGATCTTCCTGATCCCCGCCGCGCTGTGCCTGGTGTTCGGCCGCATGGTGGGCGACACGCGCCAGGGCTGGACGGTGTTCGCCGCGATGGCGCTGCTGTTCGTCGTCTTCGCGGTGCTCGCGATGTCGGCCGAAAGCGCGGGCAACCCCAAACTCGCGGCGCTGGGCGTGGACGTGAGCGCAGGCAACTTCGAGGGCAAGGAGACGCGCTTCGGCATCGCCGCGTCGGCGCTGTTCGCCACCATCACCACCGCCGCGTCGTGCGGCGCGGTGAACGCGATGCACGACTCCTTCATGCCGCTGGGCGGGCTGGTGCCGCTGGTGCTGATCCAGCTCGGCGAAGTGGTCTTCGGCGGGGTCGGCTCGGGCCTGTACGGCATGCTGGTGTTCGCCATCATGGCGGTCTTCATCGCCGGCCTGATGATCGGCCGCACGCCGGAATACCTGGGCAAGAAGATCGAGGCGCACGAGATGAAGATGGTCTCCATCGCCATCCTCGTGACGCCCTTGCTGGTGCTGCTGGGCACCGCCGTCGCGGTGATGACGGACGCCGGCCGCGCCGGCATCCTGAACCCAGGCGGCCATGGTTTTGCCGAGGTGCTGTACGCGCTGAGTTCGGCCGGCAACAACAACGGCAGCGCCTTTGCCGGGCTGTCGGCCAACACGCCGTTCTACAACGTGCTGCTCGGCTTCGTCACCTGGCTGGGCCGCTTCGGCGTCATCGTGCCTGTGCTGGCCATCGCCGGCAGCCTGGCCGCGAAGAAGCGCATCGCCACCACCGAAGGAACGATGCCGACGCACGGCGTGCTGTTCGTCGGCCTGCTGATCGGCACGGTGCTGCTGGTCGGCCTGCTCAACTACGTGCCGGCGCTTGCGCTCGGGCCCGTGGTGGAGCATCTGCAACTCTGGGCAAAGTGAGATGAGCCGCCAATCGTTTTCCTTGTTCGACAGCACGCTCGCCGTGCCGGCGCTGGCCGATTCCTTCCGCAAGCTGGACCCGCGCACCCAGTGGCGCAACCCGGTGATGTTCGTCGTCTGGGTCGGCAGCGTGCTGACCACGCTGATGGCGCTGCAACTGCGCGACCCCTTCAGCATCGGCATCGCGCTGTGGCTGTGGTTCACCGTGCTGTTCGCCAACTTCGCCGAGGCGCTGGCCGAGGGCCGCAGCAAGGCGCAGGCGGCGTCTTTGCGCGGACTGAAGAAGAAGACCTGGGCCAAGAAGCTCGAAGGCGAGTACCGGCGCGGCATTGCGCGTGACACGATGCACTGGCACCCGCTGGAAGCCGATGCGCTGCGCAAGGGCGACATCTTCCTGGCCGAAGCGGGCGACGTGATCCCGGCCGACGGCGAAGTGATCGACGGCGTGGCCTCGGTCGATGAAAGCGCCATCACCGGCGAGTCGGCGCCCGTCATCCGCGAAGCCGGCGGCGACTTCTCTGCCATCACCGGCGGCACGCGCGTGCTGTCGGACTGGATCGTCGCCAAGGTCAGCGCCAACCCCGGCGAAACCTTCGTGGACCGGATGATCGGCATGGTCGAGAACGCCAAGCGCCAGAAGACGCCGAACGAGATCGCGCTGACCATCCTGCTGGTGGCGCTGACCATCGTGTTCCTCGGCGTCACCGTGACGCTGCTGCCCTACTCGATGTTCAGCGTGCAGGCCTCCGGTGCCGGGCAGCCGGTGTCGATCACGGTGCTGGTGGCGCTGCTGGTGTGCCTGATTCCCACCACCATCGCCGGGCTGCTGTCGGCCATCGGCGTGGCCGGCATGAGCCGCATGCTGCAGGCCAACGTCATCGCCACCTCGGGCCGCGCGGTGGAGGCCGCGGGCGACGTCGATGTGCTGCTGCTCGACAAGACCGGCACCATCACGCTGGGCAACCGGCAGGCCGCCGCCTTCGTGCCCGCGCCCGGCGTGACCGAAGCCGAACTGGCCGACGTGGCGCAACTCGCGTCGCTGGCCGACGAGACGCCGGAAGGCCGCAGCATCGTCGTGCTGGCGAAGCAGAAGTTCCAGTTGCGCGAGCGCGATGTGGAAGGCGCGGCCTTCGTGCACTTCAGCGCCAACACGCGGATGAGCGGCGTGGACATCGGCGTCCTTGGCAAGGTACGCCAGGTGCGCAAAGGCGCCGGTGACGCGGTGCGCAAGCACATCCAGGCGTTGGGCGGCAGCTTCCCGGCCGCCGTCGGCACCGCCATCGACGACATCGCCCGCCGCGGCAGCACGCCGCTGGTGGTGTGCGACGGCACCCGTGTGCTGGGCGCGGTGGAGCTGAAGGACATCGTCAAGGGCGGCATCAAGGAGCGCTTCGCCGAGCTGCGCCGCATGGGCATCAAGACGGTGATGGTGACGGGCGACAACCGGCTCACCGCGGCGGCCATCGCGGCCGAAGCCGGCGTCGATGACTTCCTGGCCGAAGCCACGCCCGAAGCCAAGCTCAAGCTGATCCGCGAGCACCAGGCCGCCGGCCGGCTGGTGGCGATGACGGGCGACGGCACCAACGACGCACCGGCCTTGGCACAGGCCGACGTGGCGGTGGCGATGAACACCGGCACCCAGGCCGCCAAGGAGGCCGGCAACATGGTCGATCTGGACAGCAACCCGACCAAGCTGATCGAGATCGTCGAGACCGGCAAGCAGATGCTGATGACGCGCGGCTCGCTCACCACCTTCAGCATCGCCAACGACGTGGCGAAGTACTTCGCCATCATCCCGGCGGCCTTCGTCACCACCTATCCGCAGCTCGCGGCGCTGAACGTGATGGGGCTGGCCAGCCCGTCGTCGGCCATCCTGTCGGCCGTCGTCTTCAACGCGCTGATCATCGTCGCGCTGATCCCGCTGGCGCTCAAGGGCGTGCCCTACAAGCCGGTGGGCGCCGCCACGCTGCTGCGCCGCAACCTGGCCATCTACGGCCTGGGCGGCGTCATCGTTCCCTTCATCGGCATCAAGCTGATCGACCTGCTGCTGGTCGCCGTCCATCTCACCTGAAGCGTCCACCATGACAACCCAACTCCGCCCCGCCCTCGTGCTGTTCCTTCTGCTCACGCTGATCACGGGCGTGGCCTACCCGGCGCTGGTGACCGGCATCGCGCAGGCCGTGTTCCCGTGGCAGGCCAACGGCAGCCTGGTGCTCGACAAGGCCGGCAAGCCCATCGGCTCCGCCCTCATCGGCCAGGCCTTCAGCGACCCCAAGTACATCTGGGGCCGGCCGTCGGCCACCGCGCCGATGGCCAACAACGCAGGCGCCTCCGGCGGCTCCAACCTGGGCCCGCGCAACCCCGCGCTGGCCGATGCCGTGAAGCAGCGCGTGGCCGCCTTGCGCGCCGCCGACCCGGCCAATGCCGCGCCCGTGCCGGTGGACCTGGTCACCGCGTCGGCCAGCGGGC
Organism: uncultured Rubrivivax sp.; assembly: GCA_964244245.1. Lineage (GTDB taxonomy): Bacteria > Pseudomonadota > Gammaproteobacteria > Burkholderiales > Burkholderiaceae_C > Rubrivivax. The sequence goes on from CAXTHW010000003.1 coordinate 203,284, forward strand.
TGGACCCGGAGATCAGCCCCGCCGCCGCGCTGTACCAGGCGGCGCGTGTGGCGCGGGTGCGCGGCCTGCCCGAAGCGGCGGTGCGCGGCCTCATCGAGCAGCACCGCGAAGGCGCGCTGCTCGGCTTCATCGGCGAGCCACGGGTCAACGTGCTGGCGCTGAATCTGGCGCTCGATGCCATGCGAAGATGAAAGCCCCCTGCACGCGCGACGCCCGCATCCACCGCCATGCTGATCAACTGCGTTGCCTACCAACAGGGCGCCAAGCTCGCGGACATCCAGGTGGCGCAGATCGGCGACTACCTGCACCGGCCGGAGTGCTTCGTCTGGGTGGCGCTGAAAGACGCCACGCCGGAAGAACTGCTGGAGATGCAGCACCAGTTCCACCTGCACGACCTGGCGGTGGAGGACGCCCGCCACGGCCACCAGCGGCCCAAGATCGAGGAGTACGCCGACACCGTCTTCACGGTGATGCACATGGTGGAGTTCACGCCGACCGACGAGCTGCGCGTCGGCGAGGTCTGCGTCTTCGTCGGCCACAACTTCGTGCTGTCGGTGCGCAGCCGCTCCAGCCAGGGCTTTCTTGGCGTGCGCGAACGCGCCGAGCGCGAGCCGCACCTGCTGCGCCACGGCGCGTCGTTCGTCTTCTACGCGCTGATGGACGCCGTGGTGGACCGCTATTTCCCGGTCATCGACGCGATGGAAAACGAACTCGAAACCATCGAGGAAGAGATCTTCACCCCCGGCACCGCGCGCCAGAACATCGAGCGCCTGTATGCGCTGAAGCGCCGCGTCGGCGTGGTGCGCCATGCGGTGGTGCCGCTGATGGAAGCCACGGGCAAGCTCTGGGGCGGGCGCGTGCCGTCGGTCTGCGCGCGCTCGCAGGACTATTTCCGCGACGTCTTCGACCATCTCGTGCGCTGCAATTCCACGCTGGAGACGCTGCGCGAAACCATCACCACGGCGATCCAGGTGAACCTGTCGATGGTCACCATCGAAGAGGGCGAAACAACCAAGCGGCTGGCGGCCTGGGCCGGCATCTTCGCGGTGGCCACCGCCTTCGTCGGCATCTGGGGGATGAACTTCGAGCAGATGCCCGAGCTGAAATGGCGCTGGGGCTACCCCTTCGCGCTCAGCGTGATCGGCGCCGTCTGCGGGGTGATGTACTGGCGCTTCAGGAAGTCCGGCTGGCTGTGAGAGCGGCAAGACCGTGAGCGACGACCAGCGGCCCGACCCCGACGCGCTTCTCCAGCGCATGCAGCAGGCCGAGGGCGACAGCCGGCGCGGCCGGTTGAAGATCTTCTTCGGCTCGTCGGCCGGTGTCGGCAAGACCTACGCGATGCTGGCCGCCGCGCGTGCGGCCGTCGGCGCCGGCCAGAGCGTGGTCATCGGCATCGTCGAGACGCATGGCCGCAGCGACACGGTGGCAATGGCCGACGGCCTGCCCCGCCTGCCGCTGCGGCGCGTGCCCTACCGCGAGCGTGAGCTCGACGAGTTCGACCTCGACGGTGCGCTGGCCTGGGGCGAGGCGCATCCCGGCGGCCTGCTGCTGCTGGACGAACTGGCGCACAGCAACGTGCCCGGCTCGCGCCACCCCAAGCGCTGGCAGGACGTGCAGGAGCTGCTGTCCGCCGGCATCGACGTCTGGACGACGCTGAACGTGCAGCACCTGGAGAGCCTGAACGACATCGTCGGCGGCATCACCGGCGTGCGCGTGCAGGAGACCGTGCCCGACCCGGTGTTCGACGATGCCGACGAGGTGGTGGTGGTCGATCTGCCGCCCGATGAGCTGATCGAGAGGCTGCGCCAGGGCAAGGTCTATCTGCCCCGTCCTGGCGACAACCGGGCCGAGCGCGCCGCGAAGAACTTCTTTCGCAAGGGCAACCTGCTGGCGCTGCGCGAGCTGGCGCTGCGCCGCACCGCAGACCGCGTGGACGACGAGATGAAGAGCTACCGCCGGCAGTTGCTGGACGGCCGTGCAGCGGGCCCGGTGTGGCCCACGCGCGAGGCACTGCTGGCCAGCGTGGGCCCCGGGCCGGCGGGTGAGAAGGTGGTGCGCGCCAGCGCCCGGCTGGCGGCCCAGCTCAGCGTGCCCTGGCATGCGCTGCACATCGAGACACCGCGCACGCCGCCCGCCGCTGCCCAGCGCGCTTTGCACCTGGCCGAGGAACTGGGTGCCACCACGGCCACGCTGGCGGCCAGCGCGGTGGCCGACACGCTGGTGAAGTACGCGCGCCAGCACAACCTGTCGCGCGTGGTGCTGGGCCGCCAGGCGCGGCGCGTGCGCTGGCCCTGGCAGCCATCGCTGGCGCAGGCGCTGGCCGAGCGCGGCAGCGATCTGGACGTGCTCCAGGTGGCGCTGCCGGCCACCGCGCCGGCACCATCGGCAACATCCGCAACGCCGGCTGCGGCGCGCGACAAGCCGGTGCGCTGGGCCGACTACGCCGTCGCCACCGCCGCCTGCATGGCGGTGGCGCTGCTGGCCACGCCGCTGCTCACGGTGTTCGAACTCACCAACATCGTGATGCTGTTCCTGCTGGCGGTGGTGGTGGTGGGCCTGCGCTATGGCCGCGGGCCGGCGGTGCTGGCCGCCTTCGTCAGCGTCGCGTTGTTCGACTTCTTCTTCGTCGCGCCGCGCTTCAGCTTCGCGGTCAGCGACTTCCAGTACCTGCTGACCTTCGGCGTGATGCTGCTCGTGGCGCTGGTGGTGGGCCAGCTCACCGCCGGCCTCAAGTACCAGGCAGAGGCCAGCACCCAGCGCGAAGGCCGCGTGCGGGCGCTCTACGAGATGGCGCGCGACCTCTCCGCCGCGCTGCTGCCCGAGCAGGTGGCCGAGACCGGCGACCGCTTCTTCGCCGCGCAGTACGCAGCGCCGAGCGCGCTGCTGATCGCCGGTGAAGACGACCATCTCGGCGCGCCGCTGTCGGCCCCCGGCAGGCCGCTGCCGGCGGTGGACAGCGGCGTGGCGCAATGGTGCTTCGACCATGCCGGCGCCGCCGGCCGCGGCACCGACACCCTGCCCGCCAGCCCGCTGCTGTACCTGCCGCTGAAGGCGCCGATGCGCACCCGCGGCGTGCTGGCGCTGCAACTGCCGCCGGCCAGCGGCCCGGTGCCGGCCGACGAACGCCGGCTGCTCGACACCGCAGCGTCGCTGCTGGCCATCTCGCTGGAGCGGCTGCACTACCTGGACGTGGCCCAGAGCAGCACCTTGCAGATGGAAAGCGAGCGGCTGCGCAACTCGCTGCTGTCGGCCATCTCGCACGACCTGCGCACGCCGCTGGCGTCGCTGGTGGGACTGGCCGAATCGCTGGCGCTGACGCCGCCACCGCTGGCGCCTGCCCATGCCCAGGTGGCGGCCGCGATGCGCGATGCGGCGATGCGCATGAACGCCCTCGTCAACAACCTGCTCGACATGGCGCGGCTGCAGGCCGGCGCCGTGACACTCAACCGGCAATGGCAGCCACTCGACGAAGTGGTGGGCAGCGCGCTGCACGCCAGCGAGCGGCTGCTGCAGGGGCGGCCGGTGACGGTGCGGCTCGACGACGGCCTGCCGCTGGTGGAGCTGGACGCGGTGCTGGTGGAGCGCGTGCTGGTCAACGTGCTGGAGAACGCCGCCAAGTACACGCCGCCGGGCAGCGCCATCGAGATCGGTGCCACGCTGGCCGGCGACGCGGTGCATCTGCACATCGACGACCACGGCCCCGGGCTGCCCGCCGGCCGCGAGCAGACGCTGTTCGAGAAGTTCGAGCGCGGCCACAAGGAAAGCGCCACGCCCGGCGTCGGCCTCGGGCTGGCCATCGGCCTGTCCATCATGCAGGCGCACGGCGGCGACCTGCGCGGCGCCACGCGGCCCGGCGGCGGCGCGCGCTTCACGCTGGTGCTGCCGCGCGGCACGCCGCCCGAGACCGATGGCCGCGATGTCGGCAGCGAGGCGCTGCATGCCTAAGGTGCTGGTGATCGAGGACGAAGCCGACATCCGCCGCTTCGTGCGGCTGGCGCTGGAAAGCGAGGGCCACGAGGTGCACGAAGCCGCCGGCTACCAGCGCGGCCTCATCGACGCAGGCACGCGCCGCCCCGACCTGCTGGTGCTCGACCTGGGCCTGCCCGACGGCGACGGTGTGGCGCTGATCCATGACCTGCGCGGCTGGTCGCAGATGCCGGTGATCGTGCTGTCGGCACGCACGGCCGAGGCCGACAAGATCGCCGCGCTGGACGCCGGCGCAGACGACTACCTCGTCAAGCCCTTCGGCGCCGGCGAGCTGCTGGCCCGCGTGCGGGCGCAGTTGCGGCGCGGCAGCCAGGGCAGCGGCGAGCCGGTGGTGCGCTTCGGCAGCGTGCAGGTGGACCAGGCACGGCGCAGCGTGGAACGCGATGGCGAAGCGCTGCACCTGACGCCCATCGAGTACCGGCTTCTCAGCCATCTGCTGGCGCAGCCCGACCGGGTGCTGACGCACCGGCAGTTGCTCAAAAGCGTCTGGGGCCCCGGCCATGCCGAGGACACCCACTACGTGCGGGTGCACATGGCCAACCTCCGCAAGAAGCTCGAGGCCGACCCGTCGCGGCCGCGCCATCTGCTGACGGAGGCCGGCGTGGGCTATCGTTTCGTGGCCTGAAGTCCACAGGCGACCGAGCCTGCGGCTCCGCCCGCCCGATGTCCACCATTCCGGTCCTCGACGACCGCCGCCACTTCTGGGCCTTCAGTGCCGGCTCCGCCGCAGTCACCGCCGGCGTGCTGCTGCATCTGCCGATGTTCTGGATGGGCAACGGCCACGGCTTCCACCTGAGCGGCATGCCGATGGACGCCGGCATGTGGTGGGGCATGGCACTCATCTGCGCCGGCATCGCCGTGGCCGGCTACGGGCTGCTGCCGCGCCGCCGCGCGCTGCCCGCGCCCACGCTGCGCATCAGCGCACCGGAAGACGCGCCGCTCGGCCGCGCCCATCTGCAACTGATGCTGGTGCTGACCGTCGCGCTGGTCATCGACGTGATGAAGCCGGCCAGCCTGGGCTTCGTGGTGCCCGGCATGCAGGCCGAGTACGGCGTCTCGAAGGCGATGGTGGCCTGGCTGCCCTTCGCGGCCTTGTGCGGCACGGTGGCCGGCTCGGTGGTGTGGGGCGCGCTGGCCGACGTGTTCGGCCGCCGCGCCACCATCCTGCTGTCGGCCGTGATGTTCGTCGGCACGTCCATCTGCGGCGCGATGCCCGATTTCTGGTGGAACGTCGGCATGTGCTTCCTGATGGGCGCGGCGGCCGGCGGCATGCTGCCGGTGACCTATGCGCTGCTGGCCGAGACCATGCCGTCGCGCCAGCGCGGCTGGGTGCTGGTGCTGGTGGGCGGCCTGGGCTCGGTGGGCGGCTACCTGGCGGCCAGCGGCTTTTCTGCCTGGCTGGAGCCACTGCTGAGCTGGCGCATCCTGTGGCTGCTGAACCTGCCCACGGGCTTGCTGCTGATCCTGCTGAACCCCTTGATTCCGGAGTCGCCCAAGTTCCTGGCCGCGCTGGGCCGCCACCGTGAAGCGCAGGCCACGCTGCGCCGCTTCGGCTGCACGGTGATGCAGGACGATGGCAGCGGGCTTGCCCCCGCCACCGCCGCGGCCACGGCCGCCCCCGCAATGGCGCCGCGCAGCATGGCCGGCATCACCTGGGCGCTCAGCACCGCCGCGCTGGCCTGGGGGCTGATCAACTTCGGGCTGCTGCTGTGGATGCCGGCGCACCTGGTCGCCAGGGGCTACAGCATGGCGCTGTCGAGCCAACTGCTGGCCGCGTCGGCATTGATCGCGCTGCCCACGGTCTTCGTCGCGGCCCTGCTCTACGGCCGCTGGAGCAGCAAGGGCGCGCTGCTCGGCGCCGTCGCGCTGACCGCCCTCGGGCTGGCGGGCGTGATCCGGCTGGAAGCAGCCGCGGGCGCAGCCATGAGCCCGGTCTGGAGCATTGCGCTGCTCATCGTCGGCAGCAACGGGATCATCGCGATGCTGCTGCCCTATGCGGCAGAAAGCTACCCGCTGGCCGTCCGCGGCCGCGCCACCGGCTGGGTGGCCGCCTGCACCAAGGCCGGTGGTCTGGTGGCGCAACTGCTGGGGCTGCTGGGCCTGGTGCCGGCGCTGCTGGTGTCGGCCTGGATGGTGCTGATCCCCGTGCTGCTGGCGCTGGCGCTGGTGGCGCGGTATTGCGTCGAGACCCGCGGGCGCGATCTGCGGGCGCTGGATGCCACCGGCAAAGCGGCGTAGCGGCAAGGCGGTGTAGCGGTGTGGCGGTGTAGCGGCGGGCAGCCCTGCCCGATGTCGAGATGCCGTGACGGCCGCGTCTGGCCGTTCGTGACCCTCACCCTGCGCCTTCAAGGAGACGGCGTGGGAGCACTGGTCTTTCGCGGGCGGGCGCCTGCTGCACGCCTGACGGGCTCGACGCGCTCGGCCGGTGTCGAGGCCTCGCGCAGCGCGGCGTCGATGAGCGCATCGGCCATCCACAGCGCAATGCGCTCCACCTCGCGGTCGGGCAGGCCCCAGATGTCTTTCAGGATCACGTAGGGCTCGATGCCATAGACGACCGACAGCGCGCGGTGCAGCCGGTCACGCACTGCGGGCGGCATGCCGGGCACCAGCGGCGCAATCGCGTGCTCGAGGATGCGCACGCGGTGGCCGCGCCGGTAGGGCTCTTCTTCCAGCAGGCCGGCGCGTTCGAGCTGCCATTGCTCCAGCGACAACTGCGCAGCGGCGCGCAGTTGCGGCTCGAACTCCTTGAAGCGCGGAAAGGTCTTCTTGAACAGCTCGTGCACGCGCGCCCGCCCGTTGGGCTGCGCCGACGCGAAGCTGCGCACGGGCCCGAGCGAGCTGTCGATGACCGCGGTGATCAGCGCGCTGCGGCTGGGAAAATAGCGGTAGGCGGTGGCGCGCGACACCTTGGAGCGCACCGCCACCTCGGCCACCGACGGGATGTGGCCGTCTGTCTGGATCAACTGCATCGCGGTGCCCAGCAGCAGCCCGAAGGTGGCGGCCTTGACGCCGCGTTCCGGTGGCGCCGGCGGCTCGCTCAACTTGTGCTTCAGGCGCGCCATGCGGGTTTGTCCGGGGCCGGTGCAGGGCCGCTTGTTCTTGTGGGGGAAATGCCCCGGCCCGTATGATGCAGCCATCCCGATTTGAGATGCAAGTCTCATTCTCGGCAACTCGACCGGCAGGCGCTCAGGGCTTTCCCTGAAGGACCGCAGGCACCCGATGGAGACAACAACGATGCGCATCGCCAGTTGGCGGTGGGGCGGCCGAGACCATGTCGGCACTGTGTCGCAAGACGGCAAGGAAGTCACGCCGCTGCGCGTGGCCGATGCGTCGCGCGGCGCGCTGACGTTGATCGAAGCGCTGGCGCGCGGCGAGGCGCTGCCGCCGCCCGGCGGTGCGCGGCTGCCGCTGGACGCCATCACGCTGCGCGCGCCGCTGCCGCGCCCGCTGCGCAGCCTGTTCTGCGTGGGCCGCAACTACCGCGCCCATGCGGCAGAACTGGCCGGCACGGTGTTCCGCGGCAGCCTGCCTGCGCAGGACGACTGGCCCATCGTCTTCACCAAGCTGGCCGACTGCGTGGTGGGCCCGCGCGACACCGTGCGCCTGCCCGGCGCTGCGGTGTCCAGCCAGATCGACTACGAAAGCGAACTGGCAGTCGTCATCGGCCGCGGCGGCCGCGACATCGCGCGCAGCCGCGCGATGGACCATGTCTTCGGCTACACCGTGGTCAACGACGTCAGCGCGCGCGACGTGCAGGTGCGCCACCAGCAATGGGACCTGGGCAAGAGCTTCGACACCTTCTGCCCGATGGGGCCGTGGATCGTCACCGCCGACGAACTCGACGGCCGCGCCACCCGCGTGCGTGGCTGGGTCAACGGCGCGCTGCGGCAAGACGGGCTGACGCGCGAGATGATCTTCGACATCCCCACGCTGATCGAAACCTGCTCGCGCGGGATCACGCTGCACCCGGGCGACGTCATCGCCACCGGCACGCCGGCAGGCGTCGGCATGGGCTTGAGCCCGCCGCAGTGGCTGCAACGCGGCGACGTGGTGCGCGTCGAGATCGACGGCATCGGCGCCATCGAGAACACGTTTCAATGAGCGCCGCACGGCCGCTCCGAAGGCGCTCGCTCCCCCTCGGGGGGACGGCGCGCAGCGCCAAAGGGGGCAACGTCCGCGCCGCACGGCCGCCCCGAAGGCGCTCGCTCCCCCTCGGGGGGACGGCGCGCAGCGCCAAGGGGGCACGATGAGCTTCCAACTGATCGACCGCGTGGCGGTGGAAGACGAAGGCGATGGCGATGCCGTCGTCTGCGTGCATGGCCTGGGCGGCAGCAGCAACAGCTTCACGCCGCTGATGCCGGCGCTGGCGCGCCACCGCGTGCTGCGCATCGACCTGCCGGGCAGCGGCCGCTCGCAGCGTGCCGAAGGCGCGCTGTCCATCGCGCGCTATGCAGACGCGGTGCATTCGGCCTGCGCGCGGCTGGGCGTGGCCCGCGCCCACTTCGTCGGCCACTCGATGGGCACCATCGTCTGCCAGCATCTGGCGGTGGACGCGCCGAAGCTGGTGCGCAGCCTGGCCCTCTTCGGCCCGCTGATCACCCCGCCCGACGCCGCGCGCACCGCCATGCGCGCCCGCGCCGCCAAGGCGCGCGACGGCGGCGCCGCCGCCATGCACGAGATCACGCTGGCGCTGCTGAACGCCGCCATCTCTGCCGACACGCGCAGCCGCAATCCATTGGCCGTGGCCTTCGTCCGCGAAAGCCTGATGCGCCAGGACGCAGACGGCTACGCGCGCAGTTGCGAGGCACTCGCCGATGCACAGCCGGCCGCGGTCGAGCGCATCACCGCACCGGTGCTGCTGGTGACGGGCGACGAAGACGGCGTGGCGCCGCCGCAGGCCGTGCGGGCCTTTGCCGACAAGCTGCACGCCGCCGCGTCCAGCCGCGTGGTGGTGCTTGCCAGATGCGGCCACTGGACGCCAGTGGAGCGGGTGGACGACTGCCAGCGCGAGCTGCGCGACTTCCTCTCGTCGCAACGCAGCGAAAGGAGCTGAGATGAGCAACACCTTGTTCACCAACGTCCGCGTCTTCGACGGTGGCGGCGAAATGCCCTTCACCGGCGACGTGCTGGTGCAGGGCAACCAGATCAGCCGCGTCGTCAAGACGGGGCTCGGCCAGCGCAGCCAGCCGGTCGCCGGCGCGACGGTGATCGACGGCGCAGGCGCCTTCTTGATGCCGGGCATGGTGGAGGCGCACACGCACTTCAGTTGGAACGACCAGCCCAGCCTCGACGCCATCCAGCGCATGCCGCCGGAAGAGCACATCCTGTGGTGCGCCGAGGTCGCGCGCCGCTATCTCGACATGGGCTGGACGAGCTGCGTCGGCGCGGCCGCCGCCAAGCCGCGGCTGGACGTGGTGATCCGCAACGCCATCAACGACGGCACCATCGTCGGGCCGCGCTACATGGCCGCGGGCCAGGAGATCACCGTGCCCGGCGGCCTGGGCGACACCACGCAGCCGCACCTGCCGCAGCCCGAGTTCGCTTTCGGCGCGGTGGTCAGCGGCCCGCACGAGATGCGGCGCTGCGTGCGCATGTTCGCCAAGTACGGCGTCGATACCGTGAAGATCAATCTCTCGGGCGAGTCGATCACCGGCATGCCCAGCGAGATGAGCCAGTTCACCGAGGAAGAGATCACCGTCTGCGTGCAGGAGTCCAAGGCCTGGGGCAAGCGTGTCGCGGCGCACGCACGCTCCACCTGGGCCATCAAGGAATGCGTCCGGCAAGGCATCGAGGTGATCTACCACGCCAGCTTCTGCGACGAAGAAGCGCTGGACATGCTGGAGGCGCACAAGCTTCAGCACTTCGTCGCGCCCGGCCTGGCGTGGCTGATCCGCACCGTCAACAACGCCAGCGAATGGGGGCTGACGCCCGAAGTCACCCGCAAGATGGGCTACCACCGCGAGCTGGAAGCGGCCGTGGCCAGCATGCGCAGCTTGCGCAAGCGCGGCGTGCGCATCCTGCCCGGCGGCGACTACGGCTTCGCGTGGACGCCGCACGGCAGCAACGCGCGCGACCTGGAGTACTTCGTCCAGCATGTCGGCATGAGCACGATGGAAGCGCTGCTCTCGGCCACCGCCTGGGGCGCGCCGATGATGAAGCTGGGCAAGCAGCTCGGCTATGTGCGCGAAGGCTGCCTGGCCGACATCCTGATGATCGACGGCGACCCGCTGGCCGACATCACCGTGCTGCAGGACAAGGCGCGCATCCTGGCGGTGATGAAGGACGGCGAGTTCCACAGGGCGCCGCCAGTGCGCCTGGCAAGAACCACCCGCTGGGCCGCATAGATGGTGCCCCCACGCTCCCGCTGGTCGCTGCCCCCCGAGGGGGCGCAGGCAGCCGACCGGCAGAGCCGGATCGGCGCCTGGTCTTGATCTGGAGGCACACCATGGCCGACACCCTCTTCACCAACGTCCGCATCCTCGACGGCACCGGCGCCAACCCCTACAGCGGCAGCGTGCTGGTGCAGGGCAAGCGCATCCGCCAGGTCGGCCGCAGCACGGCTGCCATCTCGCCGTCGGGCGCCACCGTCATTGACGGTGCCGGCGCCACGCTGATGCCGGGCATGTGCGAGGCCCACACGCACTTCTCGTGGAACGACGCCGCCACCTTGTCGGCCATTCAGACCATGCCGCTGGAAGAGCATGTGCTGTGGTGCGCCAAGGTCGCCAAACGCTACCTCGAAGCCGGCTGGACGAGCTGCGTCGGCGCCGCCTGCGCCAAGCCGCGGCTGGACGTGGTGATCCGCAACGCCATCGAGGCCGGCCAGATTCCCGGGCCGCGCTACCTGGCGGCCAGCCAGGAGATCACCGTGCTCGGCGGCCTGGGTGACGAGACCCTGCCGCACCTGCCCTTCCCGGAGTTCAGCTTCGGCGTCAACGTCAGCGGTGCCGAGGAGATGCGCAAGGCGGTGCGGCTGTTCATGAAGTACGGCGTCGATTCGATCAAGCTCAACCTGTCGGGCGACAACTTCACGCCGCAAAGCCCCGCAGGCACGACATGGATGACAGACGCCGAAGTGGGCGCCGCGATGGACGAGGTGCGTCTGCGCGGCAAGCGCGGCACCGCGCATGCGCGCTCTGCCGCCAGCGTGAAGCAGGCGCTGCGCCACGGCATCGACGTGATCTACCACGCCAGCTTCACCGACACCGAGACACTGGACATGCTGGAGGCCGCGAAAGACCGCGTCTTCGTCGCGCCCGGCATCGCCATCCTCTACGCGATGCTGAACGAGGCCGAGGCCTGGGGCATCACGCGCGCCAAGGCCACCGAGATGGGCTACCAGATCGAGTGGGACGCGGCGCTGGAGTCGCTGCGCGCGATGCACAAGCGCGGCATCCGCATCCTGCCCGGCGGCGACTACGGCTTCGCCTTCACGCCGCATTGCAACAACGCGCGCGACCTGGAGTTCTTCGTCAAATACCTCGGCTTCACGCCGATGGAAGCCATCCGCTGCGCCACGCTGTACGGCGGCCGGATCATGATGAAGCCCGATGAGCTGGGCGTCATCAAGGACGGCTACCTGGCCGACCTGCTGCTGGTCGATGGCGACCCGCTGGCCAACCTGGCCATCCTGCGCGAGCCGAAGCGGCTGCTGGCGGTGATGAAGGATGGCCTGTTCTGCAAGGCGCCCGACATCGCGTCGCAGCGGGCCTGGGGGCGCGCTGCATGACCTGGCGCAAGTGGTTGCCCTGGCTGCCCTGGCTGCTGATCGGCGCGCCGGTCGTCGGCTTGTCGGTCTGGGGCATCGCCGACAACGCGCGGCTGTACACCGCCACGCTGCTGAACGGCCTGACGCTGGCTTCGCTGTACTTCATCGTCGCCAGCGGCTTCACGCTCGTCTTCGGCTTGATGCGCAACGTCAACCTCGCCCACGGCTCGCTGTACCTGTTCGGCGCCTATGTCGGCTGGTGGGTCGGAGAGAACAGCGGTTCGTGGCTGCTGGCCGTCGCCGCCGGCTTCGCGTCGGCAGCCGTCGTCGGGCTCGCGCTGCAACTGCTGGTGTTCCGCCACATGCAGGGGCAGGACCTGCGGCAGACGCTCGTGACCATCGGCATCTCCATCGTGCTGGCCGATGTGATGCTGTGGATCTGGGGCGCCGAGATCTACAGCTTCGACCCGCCGCGCGCCATCTACGGCTCGGTGCAGTTGCCGGTGGCCGAAGGCTTCCCGATGTACCGGCTGGTGGTCTTCGCCATCGCCGTGGTCATCGGCGTCGCCTTGTGGAGCTTTCTGAACCGCACGCGCATCGGCATGATGATCCGCGCCGGGGTCGATGACCGCGGCATGCTGGCGGCAGCCGGCGTCAACGTGCAACTTGTTTTTGCCGTGACGTTTGCCATCGGCGCCGGCATGGCCGGCCTCGCCGGCGTGATCGGCGGCACCGCGCTCAGTGTGTCGCCGGGCGAAGACACGCGCTACCTGCTGGCCTCGCTGGTGGTGGTGATCGTCGGTGGCATGGGCAGCGTGGTGGGTGCCGCCATCGGCGCGCTGTTGATCGGCCTGGCAGAGCAGTTCGGCCTGGCCTATGCGCCCACCTACAGCGTGGTGTTCACCTTCGTCATCATGGTGCTGGCGCTGGCGTTCAAGCCGCGCGGGCTGATGGGGAAGGCCGCTTGAGTGCGGCGTCATGAGCGCAGCGGCATGAGTGCAGCCAAATGGCGCAGGGCCATGAACACCCCGGCCGGCGTGGCGGCGCGGCCGTTGCGGGTGATCTCTTCGACGTCGGCCGCGCCACCCGCCGCGCCGGACAGCCGCTGGACCCAAGCCATCGCGCCCCGCCACGTGATCGTGCTGCTCGCCGTGCTGCTGTACCCGTTGGTCGCCACGCCCTTCTTCACCTACCAGATCGGCGCGCAGGCGCTGGCGCTGGGCCTCATCGCGCTGTCGCTCACCTTCCTGGGCGGCTACGGCGGCATGGTGTCGCTGGCGCAGATGACGGTGGCCGGTGTGGCCGGCTACATGGTCGCCATCTTCGGCAGCAGCAGTGTCGCGACGATCAGCCTGAACTGGCCTTGGTGGCTGGGCGTCGTGTTCGCCGTCGGCATCGCCACCGTGTTCGCCACGCTGGTGGGATGGCTGTCGGTGCGCACCGAAGGCATCTACACGATCATGATCACGCTGGCCATCGGCGTGGCCTTCTTCTACCTCGCGCAGCAGAACTACACCGTCTTCAACGGCTTCCAGGGCTTCAACAAGGTGGCCGCGCCGACGGTGGGCGACGTCGATCTGCGCGACCCCACGGCCTTCTACTACCTGACGCTGTTCTTCGCGCTGGCCGGCTACTGGTTCGTCAAGATGCTGGTGCGCGCGCCCTTCGGCGTGGCCTTGCAAGGCATCCGCGACAACCCGCGGCGGATGAACGCGCTGGGCTTCCACGTCACCGCGCACCGCGTCGCGGCCTATGCGGTGGCCGGGCTGCTGGCAGCGGTGGGCGGGGTGCTGATGGTCTGGTACAACGGCCGCATCTCGCCCGGCACCGTGAACACCGGGGCGATGATCAACGTGCTGATCATCGCCGTGCTGGGCGGCATCAAGCGGCCCATCGGCGCCTTCATCGGCGCACTCGTCTTCGTGCTGCTTCAGAACTTCGCCATCGACCTGGTCGTGCGCGAACGCTTCAACCTCGTGATTGGTGGCGTCTTCCTCGCCACCGTGCTGTTTTCCCCCGACGGCCTGCTGGGGCTGTGGGCGCACCTGCGCTCGCGGCTGTCGTCCAGCCAGCGCCAACCTTCAAACCAAAGGAGACGAGAGTGAACGTGAGCAACAGACTGTGGGCGCAGACCTTGATCGGCGCTGCCGCCGCGGCCGCGATGGCGGGCAACGCCTGGGCGCAGGAGACCTTGAAGATCGGCCTGCTGGCATCGCTGGAGGGGCCGTTCGCGGCGCCCGGGCAGGACAGCATGCGCGGCGCCGACCTGGCGCTCAAGCAGCACAACGGCATGGCCGGTGGCAAGAAGATCGAGTTCGTGAAGGTGTCGTCAGACGCCACGCCAGACAAAGCCGTCAGCGCCACGCGCAAGGCGGTGGAGCAGGACAAGGTGCAGATCATGATCGGCCCCTTGTCGGGCGACGAAGGCATCGCCGTCAAGAACTACGCGAAGACGCAGCCCAACATCACCTTCATCAACGGCTCGTCGGGCGCGCAGGCCACCACGCTGGCCGACCCTGCACCCAACTTCTACCGCTTCAACACCGAGGGTGCGCAGTGGATGGTGGGCCTGGGCGAGCACGCGCTGGCCAAGGGCTACAAGCGCACCTTCCTGATCGCCGAGGACTACGGCTTCCCCTACTCGCAGGTGCAGGGCTTCATGGCCAGCTACTGCGCCAAGGGCGGCAAGGTGGTGGACAAGGCCTGGGTGCCGCTGGGCACCAAGGACTACGGCGCGGTGATCGCCAAGATCCCGAAGGACATCGACGCGCTGGTGGTGGTGCTGGGCGGCTCGGACGCCGTCAACTTCTTGAACCAGTACGAGCAGACCGGCGGCAACAAGCCGATGGTCGGCGGCTCGATCACGGTCGATCAGACGGTGCTGAACTACAAGGGCAAGCGCCGTGAGTCGCTGCTGGGCACGGCATCTGCCGGGCCGATGGCCGATTCCATCGACACGCCGGAGTGGAAGAAGTTCGTCGCCGACTACAAGGCCAGCTTCAAGGACGGCTTCCCCAGCCCCAGCCTGTTCGCCTACCTGTACTACATCAACACCAAGGCCGCGCTGGACGCACTCGACGCCGTGAAGGGCGATCTGTCCGGCAACCACAAGGCCTACCGCGCGGCCTTGCAGAAGACCAACTTCAAAGGCCCGGCAGGTGACGTGAAGATCGACGACAACCGCAACGGCGTGGGCACCACCTACATCACCGAAGTGGCGAAAGCGGCCGATGGCTCCTACTACAACAAGGTCGTCAAGCAGGTGCCCAACATCTCGCAGACGCTGGGCTTGAGCAAGGCCGAGTTCGACAAGATGGGCCTGGGCTCGCGCGACGTGCCCGACTGCAGAAAGTAGGCAGCCCCGATGGCGTCGATCACCGCACTGCCGAACCGGGCAAGCGTACACCCGCGCCCGCAAGGGCACGGGCCACTGCTCTCCGGCGACGCCCTGGTGCTGCAAGGCGTGACACGCGCCTTCGGCGCCTTGCGTGCGGTGGACGACGTTTCCTTCTCGGTGGCGGCGGGGCAGAAGGCCGCCGTGCTGGGCTCCAACGGCGCCGGCAAGACGACGCTGTTCAACGCCATCACGGGGGACTTTCCGCCCACCGCCGGGCGCATCCACTTCTTCGGCGAAGACATCACCGCGCTGCCGCCGCACGAGCGCATCCGCAAGGGGCTGCGGCGCACCTACCAGTCGTCGCTGCTGTTCCGTGAACTGAGCGTGCGCGACAACCTGTTCCTGGCGGTGCGGGGCGTTGCCAGCGGCCGCTTCGGCTTCTTGCGGCCCGGCAACGCCAGCCCGTCGCAGCGCGCCACCGACGACCTGCTGGACCGCGTGCGCCTGTCGCACATCGCGGCGGAGCCGGTGGCGAACCTGTCCCACGGCCAGCAGCGGCAGTTGGAGATCGGCATGGCGCTGGCCGGCGCGCCGCGGCTGATCCTGTTCGACGAGCCGGCGGCCGGCCTGTCGCCGGCCGAGCGGCGCGAGCTGGTGGCGCTGCTGTCGGCCTTTCCGCCGCACATGGGCTTCGTGCTGATCGAGCACGACCTCGACATCGCCTTGCGCGTCTCCGAGCGCGTGACGGTGATGCACAACGGCCGCGTGCTGAAGCAGGGCACGCCGGACGAGATCGAGAACGACGCGCAGGTGCAGGCCATCTACATGGGGGGCAAGCACTGATGAGCGCCGCCTGGCCGGCCGCATCCGGCTTTTCCCCGTGGCGACGGGGCGTTCACGGAGACAACTCCATGCGACCTGGGTTGCCCCTTCGGGACACTGCGGCGTGCCGGCATTGCCGGGTCCCGCCCCGGCAGGCGGGTCACTTTCATTTGCAGGCCCAAATGAAAGTAACCAAAGCAAAGGGCCTGAACACAACACCGACCTGGCCGTCCCGCTCCGGACACCCGGCCCAGCGGGCCGCTTCGCCAGAGCGGCGCACACCGAACCAGCCACCCGCTCGACGCTGCGGCTCGCTGCGCATCGCTGTAGAAATACGGCGTGCGGCGAATCGCAGCCCAAGGGCCGCGCGCAGCGCGCCAGCATTGTTGGGCGGGTTGCGCTGTCGATGCGCCACCCGGGTGCAAAGTCACCCGCCGGGCCGGGTGTCCGGAGCGGGACGGCCAAGTGGGTTTCGGGCCCTTTGCTTTGGTTACTTTCATTTGGGCCTGCAAATGAAAGTGACCCGGCAGCCGGGCCGGGACCCGGCAATGCTGGAACGCCCAAAGCGCCCGTCAAATGCAGCAGACCGAAGGCTGGGCCTGCCCACCGATGCCAAGGAGCCCACATGACAGCCTGGTTCGGCAGCAAGAGCCAACCCAAGGCCGCCGCACCGATGCTGGTGGTGCAAGGCCTGGACGTGTTCTACGGCCGCGCCCATGCGCTGCAGGGCGTAAGCCTGACGCTGGAGCGCGGCGTGCTGGGCGTGGTGGGCCGCAACGGCATGGGCAAGACGACACTGTGCAACGCCGTCACTGGACTCGTGGCCGGTCGCGGCAGCATCAAGCTGCTGGGCGAAGAGATCCTCGGCCTGGCACCCAACCAGATCACCAACCGCGGCATCGCCTACGTGCCGCAAGGCCGTCGCGTCTGGCCGTCGCTGTCGGTCGAAGAAACGCTGCGCCTGGTGGCGAAGAAAAAGCGCGACGTGGCCCGCGTCTATGCCATGTTCCCGCGGCTGGCCGAGCGCAAGGGCCATGGCGGTGCGCAACTGTCGGGCGGCGAGCAGCAGATGCTGGCCATCGGCCGCGCGCTGCTGCTGGAGCCCAGGCTGCTGGTGATGGACGAGCCCACCGAAGGGCTGGCGCCGGTGATCGTGGAGCAGGTGGTGGCGGCCTTGCGCGCGCTGTCCGGCGAGATTGCGGTGCTGCTGGTCGAGCAGAACCTCGGCGTCGCGATGGACGTGGCCGACCGCATCGCGGTGATGGTCAACGGCCGCATCGCGCACGAGATGCCTGCGGCGCAACTCGCCGCCGACCGCGGCCTTCAGGAGCGGCTGCTGGGCGTGCGCTCGGCGGGCGGCGACGATGAAGAAGCAGCCACGCCGCAGCCGGCGGCGGACGAGACGCCGACGCAGGTGTTCACCGTGCGCCGCGAGCACGGCCAGGGCGCGCCGTCGCTCGACGACCTGACGCCCAAGACCGTGCGCGGCTTCAACCGCTGGAATGCCGGCGGCAGCGCCGGCCCGGTGGCCGACATCCAGCGCATGACCGCCGAAACGAGCGCAGCACGAGAGACGCAGAAGCCGGCCGCCAGGCTGCTGCCGGCGTCGGCCCAGGTGCTGGAGTTCCCGGTCGCCGCCAGCAGCGGCCGCGCCGCCTACGTGGCCGGCACCTTCGACACCAAGGCACGCGAGCTGTTCTACCTGCGCCAGTGC
Source organism: uncultured Rubrivivax sp. (assembly GCA_964244245.1). Taxonomy (GTDB): domain Bacteria; phylum Pseudomonadota; class Gammaproteobacteria; order Burkholderiales; family Burkholderiaceae_C; genus Rubrivivax. The sequence continues at coordinate 220,852 of CAXTHW010000003.1, forward strand.
CTGGACAAGCTGGGCCTGCGCGTGGTGACGGTCGATCTGTCCACCAGCGGCAGGCCCTCGCCCGCCACCGTGCACCCGCGCGAGGTGGCACGCCACCACCCCGGCGGCGAAGCGGCGGTGTTCAGTGGCGACCGCGGCAGCGCCGTCAGCGGCATGGCGCTGGCGTTCGAGCACTTCATCCGCACCCGGCGCGACCTGGGCGGCATCGTCTCGGCCGGCGGCTCGGGCGGCACCTCGCTCGCCACCGCAGGCATGCGCGCGCTGCCCATCGGCGTGCCGAAGGTGATGGTCTCGACGATGGCCAGCGGCGACACCCGGCCCTATGTCGGCCCGAGCGACATCTGCATGCTGTACTCGGTGACCGACGTGCAGGGCCTGCACCGCATCAGCGAGCAGGTGCTGGGCAACGCGGCGCATGCGCTGGCGGGGATGATCGCCCACCCGGTGCCGCAGTCCACCAGCAGCAAGCCGGCACTGGGCCTGACGATGTTCGGCGTGACGACCGCCTGCGTGCAGGCGGTGACCAAGCGCTTGTCGGACAACTACGACTGCCTCGTCTTCCACGCCACCGGCGTCGGCGGCCAGAGCATGGAGAAGCTGGCCGACTCCGGCCTGCTGGCCGGCGTGATCGACGTCTCCACCACCGAGATCGCCGACGAGATCGGCGGTGGCGTGCTGTCGGCCGGCCCCACGCGGCTGGACGTCTTCGCGCGCCACGCGCTGCCCTACGTCGGCTCGTGCGGCGCGCTGGACATGGTGAACTTCGGCGCCTGGGACAGCGTGCCCGAGCGCTTCAAGGCGCGCCGCCTCTACCGCCACAACCCGACCGTGACGCTGATGCGCACGACGGCAGACGAGAACCGCGCCATCGGCGACTTCATCGCCGCGAAGCTGAACGCGATGGCCGGGCCGGTGCGCTTTCTGATCCCCGAAGGCGGCGTCTCGGCCATCGACAAACCGGGCCAGCCCTTCCACGACCCCGAGGCCGACCGCGTGCTGTTCAGCAGCATCGAGCAGGCCTTTCGCCCCGGCGCCAACCGCCGGCTGCTGCGGCTGCCGCTGCACATCAACGACGAAGCCTTCGCCGACGCGCTGGTGGCCGCCTGGCAAGACATCGCCACCACCAGCAACACCGGCAACACCGGCAACACCGGCAACACCGATAACACCACACGCGCCCATGCCCCGCATCGCTAGACACACCCTGCTCGACCGCTTCCGCGCCAAGATCGCGGCCGGCCGCCCGCTCATCGGCGGCGGCGCCGGCACGGGGCTGTCGGCCAAGTGCGAAGAGGCCGGCGGCATCGACCTGATCGTGATCTACAACTCCGGCCGCTACCGCATGGCCGGCCGCGGCTCGCTGGCCGGCCTGCTGGCCTACGGCAACGCGAACGAGATCGTCTGCGAGATGGCGCACGAGGTGCTGCCAGTGGTGAAGCACACGCCGGTGCTGGCCGGCGTCAACGGCACCGACCCGTTCATGATCGCCGACCAGTTCTTGCAGCGCCTGATCGGGCTCGGCTTCTCCGGCGTGCAGAACTTTCCGACGGTCGGCCTCATCGACGGCAGCTTCCGCGCCAACCTCGAAGAAACCGGCATGGGCTACGGGCTGGAAGTCGAGATGATCGCGCGCGCCCATGCGCTGGACCTGCTGACCACGCCGTATGTCTTCAGCGAGGCAGACGCACGTGCGATGGCCGGCGCCGGCGCCGACATCGTGGTCTGCCATCTGGGGCTGACGACAGGCGGCAGCATCGGCGCAGAGACCGCGATGCAACTGGCCGACTGCGTGGCGCCGATCAACGCATGGGCGACGGCGGCCAAGGCGGTGAACCCCGACGTCATCGTGCTGTGCCACGGCGGCCCCATTGCCACGCCGGCCGATGCCAGCTTCATCCTGCGCCAGTGCCGCGCGGTGCACGGCTTCTATGGCGCCAGCTCGATGGAACGGCTGCCCGCCGAAGTGGCGCTGACCGAGACGACACGCCGCTTCACCCAGATTTCGCTTTCAGGAGACACACCATGAGCGGCGCCCAATTCGGCAGCTTTCTTCTCGGCCTGCTCGTCGTTGCGATCATCGTCGCCATCGGCGTCTGGCTGCTGCATTGGCTGTACCTGCGCAGCAGCAAGGAGCGCGCCTTCGTCCGCACCGGCCTGGGCGGGCAGAAGGTGGTGCTGGACGGCGGCGCCTTCGTGCTGCCCATCGTGCACGACGTGATTCCGGTCAACATGAACACGCTGCGGCTGGAGGTGAGCCGCGGTCGCGACAAGGCGTTGATCACGAAGGACCGCATGCGTGTCGATGTGATCGCCGAGTTCTACGTGCGCGTCGCGGCCGACCCCGATGCGGTGGCCGCTGCCGCGCAGACGCTGGGCCAGCGCACGATGGAGCCCGAGTCGCTGAAGGAGCTGGTGGAGGGCAAGTTCGTCGATGCGCTGCGCACCGGCGCGGCCGAGATGACGATGGAAGAGCTGCACGAGAAGCGCGGCAGCTACGTCAAGCGCGTGCGCGACGCGGTGGCCGAGGACTTGAAGAAGAACGGGCTGGAGCTGGAAGCCGCGTCGCTGACCCAGCTCGACCAGACCGGCATGGAATTCTTCAACCCCAGCAACGCCTTCGACGCCGAGGGCCTGACGCGGCTGACCGAGCAGATCGAGCACCGCAAGAAGCAGCGCAACGACGTCGAGCAGGACACGATGATCGCCATCCGCAACAAGAACCTGGAGGCCGAGAAGTTCTCGCTCGACATCGACCGCGAGAGCGAATACGCCCGCCTGAGCCAGCAGCGCGAGGTGGAGATCGCACGCGCCCGCCAGCGCGCCGAGCTGACGACCGAACGCGCGCAGCGCGAGCAGGACGCAGAAGGCGCGCAGATCACCGCCAAGCAGACGATAGAAACCGCGCGCATCCGCGCCGAGCAGAGCACCGAGCACGAGCGCATCGGCAAGGAGCGCTCGATCCAGGGCGCCGAGATCGAACGCCGGCAGGCGATGGAGCTGGCCGAGCAGCAACGCGCGATTGCCGTGGCGCGCGAAAGCAAGGCGCAGAGCGAGGCGCAGACCGCAGCCGACGAGGCGCGCGCCGCAGCCGTGGCGGCCGAAGAGCGTGTGTTCACCGCGCGCGAGGTCGAGATGGCCGAGCGCAAGAAGACCATCGAACTCATCGGCGCCCGCCAGACCGCCGAGCACGAGGCGCTGCGCCTGACCAGCGCCGCAGCAGCCGAGAAGGAAGCCAGTGCCGACCGCGGCGCTGCGGTGCGCGCGCAGGCCCAGGCCGATGCAGACGCCGAGAAGATCCGCGCCTTGTCGATGCGCGTGCGCAGCGAGATCGAGGCCGAGGCCGCGCGCTGGATGAACGAGGCACACAACATGCTGTCGCCCGAAGCGCGCGTCTCGGCACTGCGGCTGAAGCTGGTGGAGAAAGCCGAAGGCATCATCCGCGAATCGGTGCGGCCGATGGAGCGCATCGAGGGCATCAAGATCCTGCACGTCGATGGGCTGGGCGGCGGCGGGCACGGCCACAACGGCGACGGCGGCAGCAGCAGCGGCGGCGGCTTCTCGGACGGCATCGTCAACTCGGCGCTGCGCTTCAGAGCGCAGGCGCCGCTGGTGGACCAATTGCTGCGCGAGATCGGCCTCGAAGGCGGCGACATCCAGCGCCTGACGGCCGCAGCCTCCGGCGCCACCGCGTCGCTGCCGCCGGCCGCGCCCAAGGAGTAGCGCCGCGTGATCCGCATCTACGTCTCCAGCGTCATCGACGCCAGCGCCGACACCGTGTGGGGCCGCATCCGCGACTTCAACGGCCTGCCGCAATGGCACCCGGCGATTGCCGACAGCCGCATCGAGAACAACCAGCCGAGCGACCGCGTCGGCTGCATCCGCCACTTCCACACCCGCGACGGCGGCCTGATCCGCGAGCGGCTGCTGGCCTTGAGCGACTACGACTACAGCGCCACCTACGAGATCATCGAAAGCCCGATGGGCGTGGACAACTACGTCGCCACACTGAAGCTGATGCCGGTGACCGACGGCAACCGCTGCTTCGCCGAATGGAGCGCCGAGTTCGACTGCGACGAAAGCCGGGAGCGCGAGCTGACGGCCACCATCGGCGACGGCGTGTTCCAGGGCGGCTTCGAGGCGCTGAAGCGGCACTTCGGGCGGCGGTGAGGGTGTGACTGCATTCGGCCCGTTGCGGACGTTTGAATGGTGGCGCCCGCGCTCCAACTGCGTGGCGAGATCAGGCCGCCGGGGTGCTCTGCTCCGCTCATGTCCCCCGGGCCGGGCTGCGCCCGACCCTCCTCCTTTACTTCGCTACGCAGAGCACCCCACCGTCCTGATCCACAGGCACCGTGGCTGTTTGTTGTGGGCGCGCCACCAGCGGTGCAGGCCAAGGGCGTTGGGTGGGTGGCGCAGCGAAGTAAAGGAGGAGGACAGGGCGAAGCCCTGTCCGGGGGACATGAGCGGAGCCACCCACCCGACGGCCTTGGCCACCGCCACAGTGCATCAAGTGCAAACGTCCGCAACGGGCCAAGAGCCGCCACTCTGATGCTGCAAAAAGTCACCCGCTCGACCATCATCGACGCGCCCATCGAGCGCGTCTGGGCGGTGCTGCGTGACTTCAACAGCCATGACCAGTGGCACGACGTGGTGGCGCACAGCCGCATCGAAGGCGACGAGCGCGGTGACCAGGTCGGCTGCATCCGCAGCTTCACGCTGCAAGACGGCAACCGCATCCGCGAGCAGCTCCTGACGCTGGACGAGCGCGAGCACAAGAGCACCTATTGCATCGTCGAAGCCACCGTGCCGTTGCAGCGTTATGTGGCCGCGGTGACGCTGAAGCCGGTGATCGACGGCAGGCGGACGTTCTGGCATTGGGAATCGACCTTCGCCACGCCGCCCGGGATGGAGCGCGAGCTGCGGGAGATGGTGGCCGGCGGAGTGTACGAAGCCGGCTTTGCCAACCTGCGGCGGCACCTGGAGCGCGGCGCGGACCGCAGCCCGCGTGCGGGCGCAGGTGCAGGCGCCCGCGCAGGCAACGCGATGCCCGCCGCGCTCAGCCTGCCGGCGCAGCGCGTCGGCGTGCGCCAGTACGGCGGCGCGGACCAATTGGTGGCCGACGATGCCGAGACTGCGGCGCCGCATGCCGGCGAGGTGCGCATCCGGCAGCGCGCCATCGGCGTCAACTATCTCGACGTCTATCTGCGCCGTGGCTGGATGCCCGGGATGCTGGCCGTCGGCGGCACGCCCGGCATGGAGGCAGCAGGCAGCGTGCTGGACGTCGGGCCGGGCGTGAGCGGCTGGCTGCCGGGTGACCGCGTGGCCTACGTTGGCCCCGCGCCCGGCGCCTACCGCAGCGTGCGCAGCGTGCCGGCCGACTGGCTGCTGCGGCTGCCGGCGGCGGTGGACGACGACGTGGCCGCAGCCGTGCTGCTGAAAGGCTTGACGGCCGACCTGTTGCTGCGCGACCTGGGCCGCGTGCGCCGCGGCACGCGGCTGCTGGTGCATGCCGCGGCCGGCGGCGTGGGGCTGCTGGTGTGCGCCTGGGCGCGCAGCATGGGCGCGGTGGTGGTGGGCACGGTGTCCAGCGACGAGAAGGCGCGCGTGGCGCGCGCGCATGGCTGCGAGCACGTCATCGTCACGCCCGACTACCGCTTCGCCGACGCGGTGCAGCGCCACTGCGGCGGCGCCGACTTGGTGATCGACGGGCTGGGCGACGCGGCGCTCGAAGAGAACCTGCAGGCGCTGGCGCGCTGCGGCCACTGGATCAGCCTGGGCCAGGCCAGCGGGCCGCTGCGCGCCATCGACGCCGACGCGCTGGCGGCCAAGTCGCTGAGCTTCTCGCGCCCGGTGGTGTTCGACTTCATCGCTACGCGCGAGGCGCTGGCAGCGCGCGCCGAGCGGCTGTGGGCGGCGCTGGCCGACGGCACGCTGACCGTGCCGCCGATCGAGCGCCATGCGCTGGCGGATGCAGCGCGCGCGCACCAGCGGCTGGAATCCCGCCGCACGGTGGGCGCGCTGGTGCTGCTGGCCTGACGGCCGGGCGTGGCCGCCCTGCTTCAGGCGCGGCTGCGCAGCGGCACGGCTGGGAAATCCACCGGCACCGCGAAGGCCACGTTGACGTAGTTGGTGAACAGGTTCAACGCGACATGGGCCAGGATCTCGACGATCTGCCCGTCGTCGAAGCCGACGCTGCGCAGCGCCTGCACGTCGTCTTCGCCGACATGGCCGCGCTGCTGCACGAGCTGGAGCGCAAAGCGCAGCGCGGCAGCCGTGCCGGGGTCTGCGGAGGTGCCGGCCTGCGCGGCGCGCATCTCGTCGGCAGAGGCGCCTGCCTTGCGGCCGAGGGCGGTGTGCGCTGCCAGGCAGTAGTCGCAGCCGTTGCTGTCGGCCACCGCCACGGCGATCTGCTCACCCAGCTTGGCGGGGATGGCGCCGCCTGCCAGCGCGCCGAAGCTGCCCCACAGGCTCTTCAGCGCTGCCGGCGAATTGGCCACGGCGCGGAACATGTTGGGCGTGACACCGAAGGCGCCGTGGATCTGGTCGAGAAGCGCGGCGCGGTCGCCGGTGGTGGTGGCGCCGTTGATGAGTTGGATGCGTGACATGGTGTTGGTCCTTGGGTGCGGGTGCGTGCGGGTGGGTGCGGGTGGGTGGGGTCGATGGGGTCGTGAAGACGTGCGGGGCGGCGCTCAGAATTCGCCGTCTTTGATGTAGGGCTGGCTCCAGAGAATGGTCTGAAGCAGCACCGTCTTCACCCAGGCGGCATGCATCTTCTCGACGTCTGCGGCAGAGGCACCCTTCTTCGCGAGAAAGGGTTTCAGCGTGGTGGTGACGGCGACCGTCAGCGCCGGGATGTAGCGGAAGTTGACCTGCGGCACGCTGGCCGCGCCGTCGGTCCTGTTCTTCTTCAGCCTGTTGTGGCGCAGGCCGATCTCTTGCTGCCAGTCGAGCCAGGGCTGGTCGAAGCGGGCGTCGGCGCTGTCCAGGATCCACAGCGCAAACCGCTTGCGCACCGCTTCGAGATAGGCGCCGTCGGGCTTGCCGGTGGCCGGGCTGCTGAAGAAGTACAGCAGCTCGGGCGTCGCGCCGACGAAGCCGTACCAGACCTCCAGGATCGCGTCGGTCTGGTCGGCCAGGATGGCCCTGCTCTGGCGCAGCGCACGTTCGTCGTCCTCGCCGAGCAGCAGGGTCTTCTTCAGCGCAGCCAGCTCGGCCAGGCTGACGGGCGACTTGGCCAGGCTGGCACTGCCGCGGGTGTAGCCGGGCACCGTGGCGCCGGTCTGTGCCGCGGCAGGCGCCGCGGCGAGCGCGATGCCGAGCGCTGCGGCCATCGCTGTGGCCATCTCCGTGGCCACCGCTGCGGCCAGCGGGAAAAGTCGGTTCATGTCGTCTCCTCAACGGGTGCGGGATGGCACGGCGCCAGTGTCTGGCCTCGCACCGTATGATTGGTGACGCTTCGTCCGCCAAACATGCCTGATCGTCCAAACCCCCAGCGCACGCCGCAGGCGCCCAGCCCGGCCAGCGCTCCGCTCGACCGGCTGTCCAGCCTGATGGAGCGCTTTCGCGTGCGCGCGCATCTGTTCCACAGCGGCGCGCTCTGCGGCGTGACGCACTTCGACGCAGCGCCCGGCCGCGGCTTCCTGCATGTGCTGCGGCGCGGCGAGATGGTCGTCACGCACCAGCCCCGCAGCGGGGCACGCAGGCGCGTGCAGGTCAGCGAGCCCAGCCTTCTTTTCTACCCGCGCCCGCTGGCGCATGACTTCCACAACGCGCCGGCAGAAGGCTGCGACTTCGTCTGCGCCACGCTCGACTTCGACGGCGGTGCCGCGCACCCGCTGGTGCGCGCACTGCCGCCGCTGGTGCTGCTGCCGCTGGATGCGGTGGCCGGGCTCCAGCAGTCGCTCGGCCTGCTGTTCGGCGAGACCGAGCACCTGCGCTGCGGCCACCGGCTGCTGGCCGACCGCCTGTTCGAGGTGGTGCTGCTGCAACTGCTGCGCTGGCTGATCGACCACCCGGCGCAGGCGGGGCTGCCGCCCGGCCTGTTGACTGGCCTGGCCGACCCGGCGCTGGCGCGCACGCTGGTGGCGCTGCACGACGCGCCGGGCGATGCCTGGAGCCTGCAGCGCATGGCGCAGGTGGCCGGGCTGTCGCGCAGCAGCTTTGCTGCCCGCTTCAAGGCGGTGCTGGGCCAGGCGCCGGCCGACTACCTGGCGCACTGGCGGCTGGCCATCGCGCAGGGCCGCCTGCGTGACGGGCGTTCGGTCAAGGCCGTGGCCGACGAACTCGGCTATGCCAGCGCGTCGGCGCTGTCGCGGCTGTTCGCGCAGAAGGTGGGCGCTTCGCCGCGCGCCTGGCTGGCTGCTCAGCCTGCCATGCCGAACAGCGGACGCAGCCAGCGCGAGCGCCGCACCAGCGCGTAGGTGGCCAGGCAGGCCGCCGCCGTCAGCAGCACCAGCGCTGCGGCTTCCAGCGCCAGCGGCCAGCCCCGGCGCGCCAGCCAGTGCGCCAGCAGCACGATCACCGTCTGGTGCACGATGTAGAACGGAAACACCGCCTCCGTCAGCCAGCGCCGCGCCGGCCCGTCGCGGCCGGCCAGATGCAGCCTGGCGAAGCCCAGCGCCGCGACGATGGGCGCCCACTGCTGCACCGCCGTGCAGGCGCGCAGCAGCATCAGCGTGGCCTGGGGTAGGTCGGCTCCCGGGGCCAGCGTGCTGTCGAAGACTTGCACGCCGGCATACACCGCCAGTGCCAGCACCAGCGCCCACCAGCGCAAGCGGACCGCCGCCGCCCAAGCGCGGTGGGGGTCACCGCGCTCGCCGAACAGCGCGAAGCCGAGCCCGAACATGCTGCCGTACAGCAGGTGGGCGTAGAGGTCGTGCACGAGGTCGTGCGTCTCCGGGAAGCGCCAGCGCAACTGTTGGCGCAGCAGCATGAACAGCAGCATCGGCACCCACAGCAGCCGCGCGCCCGATGTGACGCGCCGCCACGCGGCAGCGCGCGCCCAGCCGCCGCCGGCCACTCGCAGCAAGCCCAGCAGCAGCACCGTGTAGAGCCACAGATAGACGACGAACCAGAGGTGGTTCCAGGTGGGCAGCGCAATGCATTTGCCGCCGGGGCAAAAGCCTTGGAAGCCGGTGAAGTAGAGCCTCAGGAAGTCCGCGTAGCTGCCGGCATAGCGCAACTTTTCGACCACTTCCAGAAACGGCTGCGGCGGCACGATGACCGCCATGCCGAAGACCAGCGGCAGCAGCAGCCGCACGCTGCGCCGGCCCGCCAGCGGCGCGCCTGCCGCACGCTGCACCATCACCGCGGCGGCCGCGCCCGACACCACGAACAGCAACGACAGCCGCCACGGGTTGAGCAGCTGCATCCAGGGCTCCAGCGCAGCAGAGGCGCGGGGCGACTTCACATGCCAGTCCCAGCTCACGTAGAACATGCCGACGTGGTACAGGATCAACAAGCCAAAGGCGGCGATGCGCAGCCAGTCGAGTTCGGTCAGGCGGCTGTGCTGAAACTGGGGGCGGGCGGCTGCGCTCTGCATGGCCGCGAGCATCGCCGGAAGCCGCGTGCGGCGGGTGGAAAGTTGGCGAGCCGCCTGCCGGCAGAATGGCAGCGATGAACGAAGCGACCTGCCCGCGCTGCGGCGCCGCCTTCCACTGCGGCGCCAACGCTGCCGCGCCCTGCCCCTGCGGCAGCGTGCCAATGGGCGCCGCGGCGCTGGCCGCGCTGCGCCAGCGCTACAGCGGCTGCCTCTGCCTGCGCTGCCTGGCCGACATGGCTCAGTGTGCGCCGCCTGCGTCTGGCGCCGCACCGGCCGACGGCTTGGGCTTGGTCAGCCAGACGATGCCGATGAGCGCGACGAAGAGCACCGCCGACAGGTAGAACACATCGGTCACCGCCATCGTGTAGGCCTGCTGGTCGAGCAGGCGGTTGATGGTGGCGCTGGCCTGCTCGGTGCTCTGGCCCGATGCCAGCAGTTGCGCCATCGCCTGCGTCGCCGCGCTGTTGCCGGCGTTGATGCTTTCTGCCAGGTGCGCGTGGTGCATCACCGCGCGGTCTTCCCAGAGCGTGGTGAACAGCGAGGTGCCAAAGGCGCCGGCCGTGATGCGCACGAAGTTCGACAGGCCCGATGCGGCCGGCATCTGCTCCGGCTTCAGGCCGCTGAAGATGATGGCCTGCAGCGGCACGAAGAAGAAGGCCATCGCCGCGCCTTGCAGCAGCGTGGGGATCAGGATGGTCCACACCGGCGCCTGGGTGTTGAAGTTGGAGCGCATCCACAGCACCAGCCCGAAGCCGAGGAAGGCCACCGTGGCCAGCTTGCGCGGGTCGATCTTGCCGACGTTCTTGCCCACCCAGGGCGAGATCAGGATCGCCAGCAGGCCCACCGGCGCCGTCACCATGCCGGCCCAGGTGGCCGTGTAGCCCATCCACTGCTGCAGCCACAGCGGCAGCAGCACCACGTTGCCGAAGAACAGGCCGTAAGCCACCGACAGCGCCGCCGTGCCCATCAGGAAGTTGCGCCGCGCGAAGAGCCGCAGGTTGACGATGGGGTGGCTTTCGGTCAGTTCCCAGGCCAGGAAGAACAGGAAGCCGACTCCCGCCGCCACCGCCAGCACGATGATCTGCGTGGAGCTGAACCAGTCCAGCTCCTTGCCCTTGTCGATCATGATCTGCAGCGAGCCCACCCATAGCACCAGCAGGCCGAGGCCGACGTAGTCCAGCGGCACGCGGCGTGGCCCGGGGTCACGGCTGCGGTAGATGCTCCAGGTGATGGCGGCGGCCAGCAGGCCGACGGGGATGTTGATGTAGAAGATCCACGGCCAGGAGATGTTGTCGGTGATGAAGCCGCCGAGCAGCGGGCCCATCACCGGCGCCACCAGTGTGGTCATCGCCCACAGCGCCATCGCCATGCCGGCCATCACGGGCGGGTAGCTGGCCAGCAGCAGCGTCTGCGACAGCGGGATCATCGGCCCCGCCACCAGCCCTTGCAGCACGCGGAAGGCGATGAGTGACTCGATGTTCGGCGCCAGCCCGCACAGCCACGAGGCCAGCACGAAGAGCAGCACGCTCATCGTGAACAAGCGCACCTGGCCGAAGCGCTGCGTCAGCCATCCGGTGAGCGGCACTGCGATCGCGTTGGCCACCGCGAAGGACGTGATGATCCAGGTGCCCTGCGACGGGCTGACGCCCATGTCGCCGGAGATCGCGGGGATCGAGACGTTGGCGATGGACGTGTCGAGCACGTTCATGAAGGTGGCCAGCGACAACGCGATGGTGCCCAGCACGCGCTGGCTGCCTTGCAGCGGCGCAAAGGCCGGCATCCGTGGCGGCGCGGGCGGCGCCGGTGCAGTGACGGGCGGTGCCGCGGCGCTGGCGCCCGGCAAGGCGCTGGACGACGTGCTCATCAAGGGCCGCGCCGTCAGCGTGCGGCTTGCGCCAGCGCCACGCCGTGCACCAGCGCCGCCGGCCTGCCCAGGTTGCCGGCGATGATGGCGCGCACGCGCTTGTCGGCCTCGCCGCTTTGCACCTGATAGACCTCGGTGCTGCTGCTGGCGCGCGGCGCGGGCGCGCCCAGCACCGGGGCACCGGTCTGCTGCGCGACATCGACCTTGGCTTCCATCGACAAGCCCACGCGCAGCGGGTGCTCCTTCAGTTGTGCGGCGGCCAGTTCCACCCGCACCGGCACGCGCTGCACCACCTTGATCCAATTGCCGGTGGCGTTCTGCGCCGGCAGCAGCGCGAATGCGGCACCGGTGCCCGCGCCCACGCCGGCGATGTGGCCTTCGTACTCGACCTTGCCGCCGTAGAGGTCGGCCGTCAGCTTGACGGGCTGGCCGATGCGCATCTGGCGCAACTGCACTTCCTTGAAGTTGGCTTCCACCCACACCTGCTCCAGCGGGATGACGGACATCATCGGCGTGCCGGCGGCGATGCGCTGCCCCACCTGCACCGTGCGCTTGGCAACCTGGCCCGTCACCGGCGCCGGCACCTCGGTGCGCTGCACCGCCAGGTAGGCCTCGCGCACGGCGGCGGCGGCACGCTCCACGTTGGGGTGCTTCTCGACGCTGGTGCCTTCGGTCAGCGCGCGGTTGCTGGCCGCCTGCTCCTGCGCCGCGGCGAAGGCCGATTGCGCACCGGCCAGCGCGCTGCGCGCGGCGGCCAGCGTGGTCTCGGCGTGCTTCATCTCCTCGCCGCCGACGGCGCCGGTGGCGAGCAGCGGCCTGCGCCGGTTGACGTCGTCCTGGGCGCGCGCCACGTCGCTCTGCACGCGGGCGATCTCGGCCTCGCGCAGGCGCACGTTGGCGTCCAGCGCGCCGTTGTTGGCGTACAGCGTGCGCACCTCGCGCACCGTCTGCGCAAGCTGCGATTCGGCGCGGTCCAGCGCCAGCCTGGCGTCGGCCGGGTCCAGGCGCACCAGCGGCTGGCCGGCCTTGACGATGTCGGTGTCGTCGGCCAGCACGGCCAGCACGGTGCCGCCGATCTGCGGCGTGATCTGCACCACCGGCGCCTGCACGTAGGCGTTGTCGGTGCTTTCGTAGTGGCGCTGGGTGGTGAACCACCAGCCGCCATAGACCAGGCCGCCGAGCAGGGTGAGACCGGCCACCGCCAGCAAGGCGGGCTTGCGCTTGGCTGGCGAGACGGCGGGCGCGGGCGCGGACGCCGGGGCGGCTGCAGGTGCAGAAGCGCCTGCGGGGACTTGTTGGTTGCTGCTCATGGTGTCGTCTTCAGGGTGTCTCTTCAGCGGGCGGCGGCCACCGCGGCAGCCGGCAATTCGGTGGCCTGGAAGCCACCGCCCAGCGCGCGCGCCAGCGCCACTTCACTGGCCAGGTGGCGCGCCTTCAGCTCGGTGCTGCTGCGCTGCTGCGCCAGCACGTTGGTCTGCGCCGTCAGCACGGTGAGAAAGTTGCCCAGGCCCGCCTGGTAGCGCTGCAAGGCCAGGTCATAGGCGCTGATGGCGGCCGTGGTGGCGTCCTGCTGCGCGCGCTGCTGGCGCTCCAGCGACTGCAGGCTGCTCAGTTCGTCGGCCACCTCGCGCAAGGCGCGCAGCAGCGTGGCGTTGTAGCCGTCCACCGCGATATCGACATCGGCCGCCCTGGCACTCAGGTTGGCGCGCAGGCGGCCGCCCTCGAAGATGGGCAGGCGGATGGCCGGGCCTGCGCCGTAGGTGCGCGCGCCGGCCTGCGCAAAATTGTCCAGCCCGATGCTGGCGAGCCCGACGAAGGCGACCAGGTTGATGTTGGGGTAGAACTGAGCACGCGCCACGTCCACGTCGCGCTGCGTGGCCTCGACGCGCCAGCGCTGCGCCACCAGGTCGGCACGGCGGCCCAGCAGGTCGGCCGGCAGCCCGGCGGGCACGGGCGCAGAGCGCACAGCAGCCAGCGCAGGCGTCAGCCCATCCAGCGCCTGCGGGCCCTGGCCGCTGAGTTCGGCCAGCGCATGGCGGGCGCGGGCGGCGGCTTCGTCCAGCGATTCGATCTCCACCTGCGACTGCGCAATCAGCCCTTCGGCCTGGCGCAACTCCACCGTGGTGTCCAGCCCGGCGGCGATGCGCTGGCGCACCAGCGCCACCACCTGCTCGCGCTGCTGGAGCGACTCTGCCGCCACGCGCCGTGTTTCGACGATGCGCGCCAGGTTGAAGTAGCCGGCCGCCACGTTGCCGGCCAGCAGCACACGGGCAGCCTGCGTCTCGGCCTGCGCGGCGCGCAACTGGCCGATGCTGGCGTCCAGCGCGGCACGCTGGCGGCCGAACAGGTCAAGCTCCCAACTGCCGGTGATCTGCGCGTTGTTGTTCCACTGGATGGTGCCGGCCAGCGGCGGCGGGATCAGCCCCTTCTGCGTGAAGCGCTGGTCGGTCAGGTCGATGCTGCCGTTGACCTGCGGCCCGCCGGCCGCGCCGCTGGCGTCCACCGCCGCCTGCGCCTGCTGGAGCCGCGCCTGCGCCGTCTGAAGGCTGGGCTGGCCGGCGAGCGCCGTCTCCACCAGGCTGTCGAGCCGGCTGTCGCCATAGGCCTGCCACCAGGCGGTTGCCGGCCACGGCGTGGCGGTGCCGGTTGCGCCCTGTGCACGGGCATCGCTCAGCGGGTGCGTGGGGTGCACGCTGCCCGGGCTGGCGCAGCCGGCCAGCAGCAACACGGCGCCGGCCAGCACGGCGGCCAGCGTGGTGAGCGCCGTCAGCGGCGCGCCCGTGTGGGGACAGGTCGGGCGGGGCTGGTCGGGCAGCTTGCGTGTGGTCTCGTTCATGTTGCTTCGTTGCGGGTGGCCAGCAGCGACTGGCCGTTCTGGGACATGCGCTCCACCAGCTTGCGGAACTGCGTCCACTCGCTTTCGCTGAAGCCACGCAGCAGGTCGTTGTTCAGCGCCGCCAGCACATGCGGCACCTGCTCCACAGCCGCTTCGCCGGCGGGGGTGAGCCGCAGGTGGACCACGCGGCGGTCGGTCGCCGAGCGCAGGCGCTCGATCAGGCCCTTGGCTTCCAGCCGGTCCAGCAGCCGCGTGATTGCGCCTGCATCGACGCCCATGTCGCGCGCCAGCTCGAAGGCGGTGGTGGCCTTGCCGCTCTTCAGCAGCCACAGCGGCTTCCATTGCGCGTCGGTCAGGCCGTGCTCTGCCATGCGGCATTCGAGTTCACGACGCATCACCGTCACCAGCATCGACAACTGGTGGCCCACGCTGGCGGCAACGTCGTAGTTGGCGCCGTCGTACAGTGGGCAGGGACGGTTGGACACGGTAGAACTTGTTTGGGCAATGGTTGACAGGGCAAATTTTGCCTCGTCATGGATAACCGACCGGCCCAAAGGGTTTTCCCTCGACACAGGAGCAGGTCACGATGATTCAAGGCATGAACCACTTCACCATCACGGCGGAAGACCGCGACAAGACGCTGGACTTCTATTGCGGCCTGCTCGGGCTGCAGCAGGGCCACCGCCCCGACCTGGGCTTTCCCGGTGCCTGGCTGTATGCAGGCCACACGGGCCACGCGGGCGGGGCGCAGGCCGTGCTGCACATCTACTGGGACAGGCCCATGCCCAGCCAGCGCACCGGCGTGATCGACCACCTGGCCTTCACCGCCAGCGGAATGAAGGCGGTGAAGGCGCGCTTCGACGAGCGCGGCATCAAGTACGACCTGCGCCAGCAGGCCGAGTCGGGCACCTGGCAGCTCTTCAGCTTCGACCCCAACGGCGCGAAGGTGGAGCTGGATTTCGACGCCAGCGAAACGCTGTAGCGCAGCCCGTCAGCGGGCAGCCATCGGCTCGCCCATGCGGACCTCGCCGCCCGGTGCCCAGGCCGGGTTGAAGGTCAGCGGCCCCGGTGGGAACAGCAGCACCACGGTGGAGCCCAGCAGGAAGCGGCCCATCTCGGCGCCGCGCGCCAGCCGGATGTCTTGCTCTGCATAACTCCACGCACGCACGGCGCCGCCGCGCGGCGGGTTGACGACGCCATGCCACACGGTGGCCATGCTGCCGACGATGGTGGCGCCCACCAGCACCAGCACCCAGGGGCGGCCGGCGCCGTCTTCGAACAGGCAGACCACGCGTTCGTTGCGCGCGAAGAGTCCCGGCACGCCGCGCGCGGTGACCGGGTTCACAGAGAACAGCGCACCGGGCACATAGACCATGCGCAGCAGCCGGCCGTCGCAGGGCATGTGGATGCGGTGGTAGTCCCGAGGCGACAGGTACAGCGTGGCAAAGTGGCCGCCATGGAAGCGCTCTGCCAGTGCAGCGTCACCGCCGACCAGCGCGGTGGCGGTGTAGGCGTGCCCCTTGGCCTGGAAGATGCTGCCGTCGTCGATGCTGCCGAACTGGCTGATCGCGCCGTCCACCGGGCAGAGCAGCGCGGCATCGGCCAGCGGCCTGGCGCGCGGGTGCAGTGCGCGGGTGAAGAACTCGTTGAAGGTGGCGTAGCTGGTCGGGTCGGGGTTCCAGGCCTCGGCCATGTTGACGCCGTAGCGCTGCACGAACCAGCGCACCAGCGCCGCGGTGGCGCCGCCGCCGCGCCAGCCGGCCACTTGGCCGGCAAAGCGCGTCAGCGCCTGCTTGGGCAGCAGGTACTGCGGCCACACGCGCGCCCGGCCCCAACGGTCTGCCACGGCCTTGCTCAGCGGACGGGCGCCATCTCGCGCAGCGCCTTCACGGCGCCTGCGCCGAGCGACGCACCGAAGCGCTTGGCAAGGCGCTCGGCCACGTTGTCGCGCGGGGTGTAGTCGATGACGTCCTCGGCCTTGATGACCTCGCGCGCCACGAAGTCGAGGTTGCCCAGATGGTCGGCCAGGCCCAGCTTGACGGCTTCTTCGCCGTTCCAGAACAGGCCGGAAAAAGTCTCGGGCGTTTCCTTCAGCCGCGCGCCGCGGCCTTCTTTCACCACCGCGATGAACTGGCGGTGGATCTGGTCGAGCATGGCCCTGGCAAAGGCCGTCTGCTTCTCGTTCTGCGGCGAGAACGGGTCGAGCATGCCTTTGTTCTCGCCGGCCGTCAGCAGGCGGCGCTCGACACCCAGCTTGTCCATCAGCCCGGTGAAGCCGAAGCCGTCCATCAGCACGCCGATGCTGCCCACGATGCTGGCCTTATCGACGTAGATCTCGTCGGCCGCCACGGCGATGTAGTAGGCACCGGAAGCGCAGATCTCCTCCACCACCGCATAAACCTTCTTGCGGTGCTTGGCCTTCAGCCGCTTGATCTCGTCGTTGACGATGCCGCTCTGCACCGGGCTGCCGCCTGGCGAGTTGATGCGCAACACCACCGCCTGCGCGCCTGCGTCCTCGAAGGCGGCGCGCAGCGCCGACACCATCGCCTCGGCATTGGCGTCGCTCTCCGCCGCGATCTCGCCGCGCACTTCCACCAGCGCGGTGTGCGGCGTGGTGGGCGCGCTGGGCGCCATGCGGTGCGCCAGCAGCGCCCAGGCCACCGCGACGGTCAGGCCCAGCCAGGCCAGGCGGAAGAAGACGCGCCAGCGGCGGTCGCTGCGCTGGATGCGCAGCAGCTCGCGCGCGATCTTCTCCAGCGTGCTGTCCATGGCCGCCGGCACGCTGGCCCGCGGCGCCGGTGCAGCGGGGCCGAACGACGGTTCGACGGGCCCGTCGGGCGGCGTGGCGGAGGTGGGTTCGTCGATCGGGGTCATTGCGGCTCGCGGGGGCTTTGGGCAGACGGGGCATCGAAGGGCACCGGCTGGACATCGCGGGAAGGATACCAATACACCTGCCCTGCACGCTCTTGCAGCGGCACGGCCGTCAGCTTGCCGCGGCCGCAGGGGCCGCCGACGCAGCGGCCGTCGGCCGGCTCGTACATCGCGCCGTGGATGGAGCAGACGATCCAGCGCTTGTCGCCGTCGAGGAACTCACCGGGCGTCCAATCCATCTCTGTCGGCACATGCAGGCAGCGGTTGACGTAGGCCACCAGCTTGCCGTCGAAGCGCAACGCGAAGGCGCGCGCCGGTTGGCGGTACTGCAACACGTCCCAGACCCAGGCACGGCCGCGCTCTTCGAGCGCCGCAGCGCTGCACAGCGCCTGGCCTTCGCCTTCGCCCTCCCCTTCGCCCACCACGCCGGCCGGCGTCATGCGTTGTCCAGCAGCCAGCGGTGCAGCGCGCCGGTGCTGTGGGCGATGAACAGCGGCGCGTACTCGGCAAAGGCCTCGGGCTCGTGCGCGCCGTAGCTCACGCCCACGCGCGCGGTGCCTGCATTGGCAGCCAGAAGCAGATCGTGCGTGGTGTCGCCGACCATCAGCGTGCGCTGCGCATCGACGCCGAACTCGCCCATGAGTTGCCGCAGCATCAGCGGGTTCGGCTTGCTGGCGGTCTCGTCGGCCGTGCGCGTGCTGTCGAAGAGGCCGGCGATCTGCGAATGCGCCAGCGCTTCGTCGAGCCCGCGCCGCCCCTTGCCGGTGGCCACCGCCAGCCAATGGTTGCGTTCTTTCAGCGCGTGCAGCATCTCCAGCGTGCCGGGGAACAGCACCAGCTCGTGCTGCCGCGCAAAGTAGTGGTGGCGGTAGCGGTTGCCCAGCTCGGGGTAGCGGTCGGGCGACAGCCCGGGCGCAGCATGCTTGAGCGCGTCGTGCAGGCCGAGGCCGATGACGTAGGCGGCGTCTGCATCGCTGGGCACCGCGGCGCCGATGTCGCGGCAGGCCGACTGGATGCAGCGCACGATGAGCGCGGTGGAGTCGGACAGCGTGCCGTCCCAGTCGAACACGATGAGGTCGAAGCGGCGTTGGGCTTTCATGGCTGGCTCAGAAGTGTCTCGCAGTCTGCGGGCAGCGGCGCTGCCAGGGTGATGCGCTGGCCGGTGGCCGGGTGGTCGAAGGACAGTTCGCGCGCGTGCAGGAACATGCGCGTGAAGTGCCGCTCGCGCGCGACCGCCTTGTTGAGCGCGAAGTCGCCGTATTTCGGATCGCCGACGATGGGGTGGCCGGCATGCGCCAGGTGCACGCGGATCTGGTGCGTGCGGCCGGTCTTCAGGCTGATGTCCAGCAGCGTGAAGCTGCCGTGCGCGGTGGCGGCGCTGACCAGCGTGATCGAGCGGCGGCCGTCCTCGTGCGCCGGCGACACCACGCGGACATGGCGCTCGCCGGCGGCGTCCAGCGTCTTGTGCAGCGGCTGGTCGATCACCTTCAGCGTGCGCGGCCAGGCGCCGAACACCAGCGCCAGATAGCGCTTGCCGGTGTCCCGCGCGCGGAACTGGTCCTGCACCGCCGTCAGCGCGCTGCGCTTCTTGGCCAGCAGCAGCACGCCGGAGGTCTCTTTGTCGAGCCGGTGCACCAGTTCGAGAAAACGCGCCCCGGGCCGCGCGGCCCGCAGTTGCTCGATCACGCCCGAACTGACGCCGCTGCCGCCATGCACCGCCACGCCGGCCGGCTTGGCGATGGCCAGCAGGTGCTCGTCTTCCAGCAGCACCGGGAACTCGCGCGCCGGGGCCGGCGGGGCGACGTTCTTCTCGGGCAGGCGCACCGGTGGCACGCGGATGTCGTCACCGGCGGCCACCCGCGTGTCGGCCGACGCGCGGCCCTTGTTCACCCGCACTTCCCCCGAGCGGATCACGCGATAGACATGCGTCTTGGGCACGCCTTTGAGGTGGCGCAGCAAGAAGTTGTCAAGCCGCTGGCCGGCCGATTCTTCATCGACCCGCAGGTGCTGCACCGCCGGCGGCACGGCGGCACTGCCCGGCCGGACTTTGGCCTCTATAATCGCAGCTCCACGTTTGTGCTGTAAGTGCTTGATTTCTCCGGAGTTTACCCGGGCACTCGCCGTGTTAACGTGGAGCCGTGCGCTGGCCTGCATCTTTGAACAAGCCGCGCACACAAGGGTGATGCAACGCTTCGATCGGCCAGCCAGCGAGCCGGGGTCCCCCAAGCGACCCGGCAGCCGGCAAGCCCGCAAGCGGCAGAGCAACGAAGAAAAACCTCGCTTCCAAAGAGCACCGAAAATTCAAGGCGTCGAGACTGTCCGCAGCCCTCGATGCCCGCGTCCCGCACGGTTCCAAGCCGCCATGCCGTCCCCGTTGACCCCCACCCCCGCCAGAAGGCCCCGGCTCCTTGCCGGCGTTGCTGAGGCCGGGCTGTTGCCGCGCGATCCGCGGCAAACCGGGTCCACGCCGGCACGGCGGCCCATGACCGCCGGCACGCACGCGCCAACGCTGCGCCACTGACCGCGGCAGCGCGGTTGACCAGGCAGTCCAGGGCATTTCGCGCCGCAGGTCTTTTCCGCGTTTCTCGTGCATCGAGTGAGTCGTACGGCGCCTGCCTTGAACAGGGCGCCGAACTGGAGTGCACATGAAACGCATGCTGATCAATGCCACGCAGCCCGAAGAGCGGCGCCTGGCGATCGTCGATGGCCAGAAGTTGCTCGACTTCGAAACCGAGATCGAAGGGCGCGAACAGCGCAAGGGCAACATCTACAAGGCCGTGATCACGCGGGTCGAGCCGTCGCTCGAAGCCTGCTTCGTCGATTACGGTGAAGACCGCCACGGCTTCCTGCCGTTCAAGGAAATCTCGAAGAACTACTTCCGCGAAGGCGCCGATATCCGCGCAGCGCGCATCCAGGACGTGGTGCGTGAAGGCGACAACCTGCTGGTGCAGGTGGAGAAGGAAGAGCGCGGCAACAAGGGCGCGGCGCTCACCACCTTCGTGAGCCTGGCCGGGCGCTATCTCGTGTTGATGCCCAACAACCCGCGTGGCGGCGGCGTGTCGCGCCGCATCGAGGGCGAGCAGCGCGAGGAACTGAAGGAAAACCTCGACCAGCTTGAATACCCCAAGGGCATGAGCCTGATCGCCCGCACCGCCGGCATCGGCCGCAGCGCCGAAGAGCTGCAATGGGACCTGAACTACATGCTCAAGCTCTGGGACGCCATCGACGGCGCCTCCAAGGCGGGCAAAGGCGCCTTCCTGATCTACCAGGAAAGCAGCCTCGTGATCCGCGCCATCCGCGACTACTTCACCGCGGACATCGGCGAGATCCTCATCGACACCGACGACATCCACGACCAGGCGCTGCAGTTCATGACGCATGTCATGCCCGACACCGCCAACCGTGTGAAGCGCTACCGCGACGACGCGCCGCTGTTCAGCCGCTTCCAGATCGAGCACCAGATCGAGACGGCCTTCAGCCGCACCGTCAACCTGCCGTCGGGCGGCGCCATCGTGATCGACCACACCGAGGCGCTGGTCTCGGTCGATGTCAACTCCGCGCGCAGCACGCGCGGCAGCGACATCGAGGAAACCGCCACCCGCACCAACCTGGAAGCGGCCGACGAGATCGCGCGCCAGATGCGGCTGCGCGACCTGGGCGGCCTGATCGTGGTCGATTTCATCGACATGGAAGACAGCAAGAACCGGCGCGAGGTGGAGCAACGCCTGCGCGATGCGCTGCGCTTCGACCGCGCGCGGGTGCAGTTCAGCAGCATCAGCAAGTTCGGCCTGCTCGAACTGAGCCGCCAGCGCCTGCGCCCGGCGCTGAGCGAAGGCAGCCACATCACCTGCCCGCGCTGCAACGGCAC
>CAXTHW010000004.1:0-15631 GCA_964244245.1 uncultured Rubrivivax sp.
GACGAGGCGCACCGCTTCGCGATCACCGGCATGCGCGCCAAGCGCGCCAGCGTGCGCACCGGCGGCAGCAAGCTGGAAGACATTCCCGGCATCGGCCCGCGCAAGCGCGCCCGGCTGCTGCAGCGCTTCGGCGGCGTGCGCGGCGTGGCCAATGCAGGGGTGGACGACCTGGCAGGCGTCGAAGGCATCTCGCGCGAGCTGGCCGAGGAGATCTACCGTGCGCTGCATTGACGCGCTGCTGGCCTTGGCTTTGGCCGCTGCGCTCAGCCTGCCGGCACAGGCGCAGCACGACGGCCAGGCCTGGGACGACTACCGGCTGCGCGCGGCGCAGCGCATCGTGGCGGCAGCGCCTGCCGGCAGCACCTACAGCACGCCGGCGCCCGAGATCCTGCTTGCGATTCCCGTGCTGGAGGTGGAGTTGCACGCCGATGGCAGCGTCAAGACCATCCGCGTGAAACGCCGGCCGACGCAGGCCGAGGACACCACGCAACTTGCCATCCAGGCGGTGCGCCGCGCTGCGCCTTTCGGTGATGTGTCGCACCTGTCCAGGCCCTGGAAATTCATCGAGGTCTTCCTGTTCGACGACGAGCGCCGCTTCAAGCCGCGCAGCCTGGACGACTGATCCCCCCTGCACAATGGCCACAATGTTCTTCACGGTTCCCACACTGCTGACCTGGGCGCGCATCGGCGCCATTCCGCTCATCATCGGTGTGTACTACCTGCCGTCGATGGACGACGCGATGCGCAACCTGCTGGCGACCGTGATGTTCGTCTTCTTCGCGCTGACAGACTGGGCCGACGGCTGGCTGGCGCGCAAGATGAACCAGACCTCGGCCTTCGGCGCCTTTCTCGACCCGGTGGCAGACAAGTTTCTGGTCTGCGCGTCGCTGCTGATCCTGGTGCACTTGAAGCGTGCCGACGTCTTCGTCGCGCTGGTCATCATCGGGCGCGAGATCGCGATCTCTGCGCTGCGCGAGTGGATGGCGCAGATCGGCGCTTCGCGCAGCGTGGCGGTGCACATGCTGGGCAAGCTGAAGACCACGGCGCAGATGGTGGCCATTCCCTTTCTGCTTTATGACAGCGTGCTGTTCGGCCTGATCGACACCCACCGCTGGGGCACCTGGCTGATGCTGGTGGCGGCGGTGCTGACGGTGTGGTCGATGGCCTACTACCTGCGCAAGGCGATCCCCGAGATCCGCGCCAAGGTGCGATGAGCGCCGCGGCGCTGGGCGGTGCGCAGCGCGCGGCATTGCTGCGCGCAATGCCGGCGGTCTTCGTGCTGATCTGGAGCACCGGCTTCGTGGTGGCGCGCTTCGGCATGCCGCATTCGCCGCCGCTCGGCTTTCTCAGCTGGCGCTATGCCTTGTCGGTGCTGGCCTTCGGCATCTGGATCGCTCTCAGCGGCGCGCCCTGGCCGCGCGCTCGCGCGCAGGTGGCGCACCTGGCCGCCACCGGCGTGCTAGTGCATGCCGGCTACCTGGGTGGCGTGTGGGCGGCGGTGAAGGGCGGCGCGGGCGCAGGCACGGTGGCCTTGATCGTCGGGCTGCAGCCGCTGCTCACGGCCTTGTGGGTCAGCGCGTGGCCGCAGCAGGGGCAGGAGCGGCGGGTCCGTGGCCGCCAGTGGCTGGGCCTGGCGCTCGGCCTGGCCGGGCTGGTGCTGGTGGTGTGGGACAAGCTGGGCCATGGCGAGATCCACCCGGGCACGCTGGCCTTGTCGCTGTTCGCACTGCTCAGCATCACCGCCGGCACGCTGTACCAGAAGCGCTTCGTCGCGCCCTGCGACGTGCGCACCGCCGGTGCCGTGCAGATGGCCGCGGCGTTCTTGGTCAGCGCACCGCTGGCACTGCTGGAAAGCGGTGCGCCCGACTGGCAGGCGCCGATGGTCGGCGCGATGGCCTGGTCGGTGCTGGTGCTCACGCTGGGCGGCAGTTCGCTGCTGTACCTGATGATCCAGCGCGGCGCCGCCACGCGCGTGACCAGCCTGATGTACCTGGTGCCGCCTTGCACCGCGGTGCTGGCCTGGCTGCTGTTCGGCGAGGCGCTGACCGTGCTGGTGCTGCTGGGCATGGCACTCAGCGCGCTGGGCGTGGGCCTGGTGGTGCGGCAGCGTTGATGCAGCATTTCCAGAGCATCGTCGCGGCGCCGCTCGGCGTGCCGGTGCACGCCCGCCGCGCCGGCTCGGGGCCGCCGCTGCTGCTGCTGCACGGCCACCCGCAGACGCTGATGATGTGGCACCGCGTGGCGCCCGCGCTGGCCGCGCGCTTCACCGTGGTGGCGGCCGACCTGCGCGGCTATGGCGACTCTGCACGCGTGGGCGCCGACGCAGGCCACGTCGCCCACAGCAAGCGCACGATGGCGGCCGAGCTGCTGGGCCTGATGCGCGGCCTGGGCTTCGAGCGCTTCGCGATCTGCGCGCACGACCGCGGCGCGCGCGTGGCACACCGGCTGGCGCTCGACCACCCCGCTGCGGTGTCGCAACTGATGCTGCTCGATATCGCCCCCACGCTGGCGATGTACGAAGGCACGGGCGAGGCTTTCGCGCGCGCCTACTGGCACTGGTTCTTCCTGATCCAGCCGGCGCCCACGCCAGAGCGCTTCATCGAGGCAGACCCGGCGGCTTATCTGCGCGAGGTGATGGGCCGCCGCCATGCCGGCCTGGCGGCCTTTGCACCTGAAGCGCTGGCCGAGTACCAGCGCTGCATCGCCCGGCCCGGCAGCGCCAGCGCGATCTGCGAGGACTACCGCGCATCGGCCACCATCGACCTGGAGCACGACCGCGCAGACCGCGCCGCCGGAGCCCGGCTGCAGATGCCGCTGCGCGTGCTGTGGGGCGCGCAAGGCGTGGTGGGCCGCTGCTTCGACGTGCCTGCGCTGTGGGCCGCCGCAGCCAGCAGCTTCAGCGGCCGCGCCATCGACTGCGGCCACTACATTGCAGAGGAAGCGCCGGACGCATTGCGCTCCGAGATGCTCGACTTTTTCAAGGAGACAGCATGACAGTGCACCGCATCGCAGTGATCGCCGGCGACGGCATCGGCCAGGAGGTGATGCCCGTGGGCCTTCAGGTGCTGGATGCCGCGGCGCGGCGCTTCGGCATCGCGCTCGAGGTGGACGAATTCGACTTCGCCAATTGCGCCTACTTCGCCAGGCATGGCGAGATGATGCCGGCCGACTGGAAAGACCGCATCGGCGGCCACGATGCCATCCTGTTCGGCGCCGTCGGCTGGCCGGCCACGGTGCCCGACCATGTCTCGCTCTGGGGCTCGCTGCTCAAGTTCAGGCGCGAGTTCGACCAGTACATCAACCTGCGGCCGGCGCGGCTGATGCCCGGCATCCGCTCGCCGCTGGTGGACAGGCAGGGCCAGCCGCTTCAGCCCGGCGCCATCGACATGTGGATCGTGCGCGAAAACACCGAAGGCGAGTACTCCAACGTCGGCGGCCGCATGTACGAAGGCAGCGAACGCGAGATCGTGATGCAGCAGACCATCATGTCCCGCGTGGGGGTGGACCGGGTGCTCAGGTTCGCTTTCGAACTGGCCGCATCGCGGCCGCGGCGCAAGCTCACGTCGGCCACCAAGAGCAACGGCATCTCGATCACCATGCCGTACTGGGACGAGCGTGTGGCGGCGATGGCGAAGGCGTACCCGCAGGTGTCCGTGGACCGCTACCACATCGACATCCTGACCGCGTGGTTCGTGCAGCGGCCGCAGATCTTCGACGTGGTGGTGGCCAGCAACCTGTTCGGTGACATCCTGTCTGACCTGGGACCGGCCTGCACAGGCACCATCGGCATTGCGCCGTCTGCCAACCTCAACCCGACGCGCCAGTGGCCCAGCCTGTTCGAGCCGGTGCACGGCTCGGCGCCCGACATCGCCGGCAAGGGCGTGGCCAACCCGATAGGGCAGGTCTGGTCTGTCGCGATGATGCTCGACTTCCTGGGCCACCGTGATGCGCACGATGCGCTGCTGGCGGCCATCGAGGCCGTGCTTGCAGACCCCGCCGCGCCGCGCACGGCAGACCTCGGCGGCACTGCCGGCACGCGCGATCTCGGCGCCGCGCTGGTGGCCGCGGTGGTGGCTGCGGTAGAGCAGGCAGCAGCGCCGCAATAGAACCAGCAGCCGGTGCTGTCAAGGGAGGAAGAACGGGGTCGTTTGCCTCGATCCCGGGGACCATCGCAGGCATGGTGCACGCATAGAATCGATCAGCCGCTTGACACTCCAGGATGCCCCGGCTGTAATCTTTTGCCCCACCCAGCCGCGCGTGCAGCGGCCCAAAAAATCACCATCACCCATAGCGGAATTCCGCCACATCCTTCAGAGGGGGTATCTACGTGAACAAGACGGAACTGATCGAACACATTGCCAAACAGGCCGACATCTCCAAGGCTGCCGCCACGCGCGCTCTGGAAGCCTTGATCGGCGGCGTGAAGAGCACGCTGAAGAAGAACGGCAGTGTCTCGGTCGTCGGTTTTGGCACCTTCGCCGTTACCAAGCGTCTGGCGCGCACGGGCCGCAACCCGCGCACCGGCGTGGCGATCAAGATCAAGGCAGCCAAGGTGCCCAAGTTCCGGCCAGGCAAGGCGCTGAAAGATGCGCTCAACGGCGTCAAGTGAAGGCGGCTCGCCCGGGGGCTTAGCTCAGTTGGTAGAGCGGCGCCCTTACAAGGCGTAGGTCGGCGGTTCGAGCCCGTCAGCCCCCACCATCTCGCAGCAGCCCGGCCCCGCTAGAATCCTGTCTGGCGTCCACCCCTGTCGAAGGCCAGAGAAGGCGAACCGAGGTTCGCTTTTTTTCATTGTGGCGCCGCTCTGCATGACTGGCCCCAAAGGTTTCCCCCGATGTTCGATTTCGTCCGCAACCACACCCGCATCGTGCTTGGCATCATGGTGCTGCTGATCTTCCCGTCCTTCGTGTTTTTCGGCATCCAGGGCTACTCGCGCTTCACCGACGGCGCCAACACCACGGTGGCCAAGGTCGATGGCCATGCCATCACGCAAGCCGAGTGGGAGCAGGCGCACCAGCGCAGCGTGGAGCGCGTGCGCAGGCAGCAGCCGAGCGTCGATGTCAAGCTGCTCGAAACCCCGCAGATGAAGCGCGAGACACTCGACGCACTGGTGCGTGAACGCGTGCTGCTGGCCGCCGCCGGGCAGATGAACCTCTACCCCGACCGGGCGCGCATGAACCGCCTGTTCGACGCCGACCCGCAACTCGCCGGCCTGCGGCTGCCGGACGGCAGAATCAACCGCGAGGCCCTGCTGGCGCAGGGCATGACGCCGGAGATGTTCGACGAGCAGTTGCGCCAGCAGTTCGCGATGGGCCAGGTGCTGGGCGGCATCGGGCAGTCGGCCATCGTCTCGCCGGCCGCTGCGGCGCCGTCGCTCGATGCCTTGCTGCAACGGCGCGAGGTGCAGATGCAGCGCTTCGACCCGGCCGACTACCGCGCCAAGGTCAGCGCCAGCGATGCCGACATCGAGGCCTTCTACAAGGCCAACGAGGCGCAGTTCCGCGCGCCCGAGCAGGCCAGCATCGAGCTGGTGCAGCTCACGCTGGACACCCTGATGAAGGGCGTGGCCGTGCCCGAGGAAGACCTGCGCCGCTACTACGAAGAGAACGCCAGCCGCTACACGGCCGCCGAGGAGCGCCGCGCCAGCCACATCCTGGTGAAGGCCGAAGCCGACAAGCCCGCGGCAGAAAAGAAGGCCGCCAGGGCGCGCGCCGAAGAACTGCTGGCGCAGGTGCGCAAGAGCCCCGGCGCCTTTGCCGACATCGCGCGCAAGAACTCGCAGGACCCGGGCTCCGCGCGGCAGGGCGGCGACCTCGACTTCTTCGGCCGCGGGATGATGGCCAAGCCCTTCGAGGACGCGGTGTTTGCAATGAAGCCGGGCGAGATCAGCAACGTCATCGAAACCGATTTCGGCTACCACATCATCAACCTCGCGGCGGTGCGCGGCGGGCAGAAGAAGCCCTTCGACGAGGTGCGCGCCAGCATCGAGGCCGAGGTGCGCAAGTCGCTGGCGCAAAAGAAGTACGCCGAGGCCGCCGAGCTGTTCACCAACACCGTCTATGAACAGGCCGACAGCCTGCAGCCTGTGATCGACAAGCTCAAGCTCGACAAGACCACCGCCACCGTGCAGCGCACGCCGGCACCTGGCGCCAGCGGGCCGCTGGCATCGGCCAAGCTGCTGGCGGCTGTGTTCGCCAACGACAGCGTGCGCAACAAGCGCAACACCGATGCGGTGGAGATCGGCCCCAACCAGCTTGCCGCTGCACGCATCGTGCAATACACCCCGGCACGCACCCTGCCGCTGGCCGATGTGAAAGACGCCGTGCGCCAGCGCGTGGTGGCCGCCCAGGCCGCGGCCATGGCGCGCGACGAAGGCAGCAAGCGGCTGGCCGAAGTGCAGAAGGCGCCCGCCACCGAGCTGCCGCTGAAGCTGACGCTGTCGCGCGCGCAGGCCGTCGGCCAGCCGCGCCAGGTGGTCGATGCCGTGCTGCGCGCCGACGCCGCCAAGCTGCCCGCGGCGCTGGGCGTTGACCTGGGCGAGCAAGGCTACGTGGTGGCCCGCGTGACGCAGGTGCTGGGCCGCGACGCCACCCCTGGCGGCGACGCGCCGCTGCAACAACAGTACGCGCAGGCCTGGGCCAACGCCGAGGCGGCCGCCTATCTGGCGTCGCTGAAAAAGCGCCTGAAAGTGGATGTGAAGGAAGCGGCGGTGGCCGCAGCAGCAGCCTCTGCGCCGGGGCCCTGACACCACCCGGCCGCGGCCCGCGGCCGCTCGCTATAATTGGCGGCTCTGCGGTGGCTGTAGCTCAGTTGGTAGAGTCCCAGATTGTGATTCTGGTCGTCGAGGGTTCGAGTCCCTTCAGCCACCCCACCCAGCCCTCCCACGCCTCCCGGCGCTCGCGCTGAAGCTCACGATCGGCGGCTTCAACTGTCCGTCATCAGTGCACTGATCCAGGGCTGCACGAAGGCAAACCAGCCGCCTACCAGAACCACCAGCACGCTGAGCGCATACACCCGCAGAGAAGTCTTGCGCGTGCGCAGGCAGGCCTGGCGCAACGCTGGGTCTGTGGGGCATGGGGCGCTCCGGTTGTGCCACTGGAGCACACCGCTGGCGGTCATGGCCAGACCGGCGAACACGAAGAGTCCTTCCTTGTGTTCGCTCAACCAGACCACTTGCGGGAAGACCGACACCAGGGACGACAGCGCTGCACCTGCGCCGAGCGCCACCAGCAGCGCGGGCAATGCGCAGCAGACCAGCGTGCTGGAGCTTGCGAACAGGCTCAGCACCGAGGCCCACAGGCCGGTGCGCGATTCGAGGACGCCGTCCGCGCTCACTTTTTCGCCTTCATGCCGGCCTTGATATCGGCCACCGATTGCTCGACTGTTTCCAGCCTGGTGACGTCGTAGCCGGCGTCGGTGATCTCGGCGGTGATGGTCTTGTGGTCCAGGGCTTGGCCGTCTCTGGCCTCGACGAGCACCACCTTCTGCTTCAGATCGACATAGACCGCCTTGGTGGCGGGCAGCTTGGACAGGCGCTTTTCGATCCCTTGCGCGCAGAAGGCGCAGACCATGCCGTTCACCGTGGCTTTCACACTCGTGGCGGCAGAAGAAGGCATTGCCGACCCGGCGAACACCAGGGCGATCAGAAGTTGGGAGAGCTGTTTCATCGATTGGTCCTTTAGAAGATGTACATCAGGTTCGCGCGAGCCTGCCTGGAGTTGTTGGCCCCCAGCTCGACGAAGTAGCGGTTGTGAATGAGGCGAAGCATGGGTGTGATCTCGGTCTTGTCCGACAAGCCGCGCATGCGCCGGGCTTCGAGCACCAGCCAGGGCTGTATCTCGTCGTAGTCCACTTCGTAGAAAGAGAACCCCACGCGCGCCGACGCGAAGTCGTGGTTCAGACCGTCGGCCCGGTACAAGCGCGCCATCGCCGCGAGATAGACGCGGGTTGTTTCGTAGTCCACCTGTACCCCGGGCGATAGTGCAAGCCGGGACCCCGGGAAGTCGTTGCCGCTGATGGCACCGACCCCGGCGAACAGCCACACGTTGGCTTGGGCATCGGCGAGATTCCAACGCTTCAGCAGCCGTGTGTAGTTGATCTCTGCCAGCGTGCGGGTCTTGCTCTTGTCGTCGGACCGCATGGACAGCGCGCCGGCGCCGAACGCGTCGCGTGGCGTCAGCGCGACGTTGGCCCAGGCTTCCCGCCAGTTGGGGCTGACGTCGGCCATCGACATCACGCTGTCCTTGAAGCCCATGGGCGCGGCGCTGGCCGGGCTTGCGCTCAGCACCGTTGCCACGGCGGATGCCGCGGCCAACAGCAGTACGTTCATTTGATCTCCAGCAGTGGCCCAGAGCGGGCCACGGTGCATGTCACCGCAAAAAGTGCGGGCGCAACTTGGGCTTGGAGATCAGGAAATCGGCGGCTTCAGGGTCGGCGCGGCAGGGGCGCTGATGAAGTCCACGCGCCCCATCAGCGGCTTGGCATGGGCCGCAAACGTGAACAGATCGAGCCGGGCTTCGGCCGTCTCCGCCAGCGGAATGCACAGTTCGCAGGAGGAGCAGTTCTGCATGCCGGGTGGCAGCGGTGCATCGTCAGCCCCGTTGCTGGCGGCAGCCGCCTCGGCATGCATGGGGCAGTCGGCCGGCATGGCGCTGGCAGCGCCGGCCACCGTGCCGCTCATGGCCATCTGAAGGCCCATGAGCTCGCCTGCCCATCCCCGCAACGGGAGCAGCACGATCATCAGGATGACGAAAAGGCGACGCACACCGAAATGATACCCTCGGCCCGCTGATATCAGTGCCCGTGGCTGGCCGTGGCGCCCAGTTCCTCACGGGCGTGGCCGAGCACCGTGGCAGCGCCCCACAATGCCAGCGCGGCCATGGCGGCGGCCACCGCCAGGTCGGGCCAGGCGCTTGCGGTGCCGAACACGCCCAGCGCTGCCAGCATCACCGCCACGTTGCCCAGCGCATCGTTGCGCGAGCAGATCCAGACCGAACGCATGTTCGCGTCGCCCGTGCGGTAGCGGTACAGCAGCCAGGCCACGCCGGCGTTGACTGCCAATGCAGCAGACCCGACGGCGCCCATGGTCAAGGCCTCGGGCGGCACGCCCGCTTGCAGGGCCCACAAGGCCTTGCCGAACACGAACACGCCGAAAATGCCCATGCAGGCCGCCTTGAACACCGCCGCCTTCGAGCGGGTGCTGGGTGCCATGCCCAGCACCGCCAGCGACAGCGCATAGTTCGCGGCATCGCCCAGGAAGTCGATGGAGTCGGCCAGCAGCGACACCGAGCCTGAAGACCACGAGGCACCGATCTCCACCGCAAACATGGCGGCGTTCAGGACCAGAGCGATCCAGAGCACCTGTCGGTACCTCGGGTCCACCACGGTCTTGGTGGGAGCGGAGCAGCAATGGGCGGACATGAGGCAATGAGGGTCTGGACGGACGGGTAGATTGGAAACCCCGTACCCACTACAGAGTCAAGCGGCAGGACATGCGGCAGGACATGCGGCAGGACATGCGATGAAGATCGGCGAATTGGCGGCGCAGGCCGGGTGTGATGTCCAGACCGTGCGCTTCTACGAGCGCGAGGGCCTGCTGGCCGAGCCCGAACGCGAGCCTTCGGGCTACAGGCGCTACGCCACGCGCCACCTGCAGCGTCTGCAGTTCATTCGGCATTGCCGCTCGCTGGACATCGCGCTGTCCGACATCAGAGAGTTGCTCGCCTTCGCGGCCGAACCCGGCCGCTCGTGCGCGCAGGTGAACGCCTTGCTCGATGCGCACATCGCAACGGTGCAAAAACGGCTGCGGGCGCTGCGGACTCTGGAGAAGCAACTCGTGGCGCTTCGCAAGCAGTGCGACGGGGACACGTCACACTCCTGCGCCATCCTCGAATCGTTCATGACGGCAGCCGGGGAGCATGTTTGCGCATGCCACCCCGCTGCCTAGCAGCGGCGCCTTTCTGGCCCGGCCGCCATCCCCATGCGAGCCTGCCTCGACGCCGCAAGCCGCGCGGCTCCCTCAGCGTGCCTGATCGACACTCACCCGCACGACCTTGCCACCTTGCACCCCGCCAGGCGGTGGCAGGAACAGGCCACCGTTGGTGCTGACGTACAGATGTCGTCGGTCTTGCTCGGCCCGCCCGAATGCCACGGCGGTGCTGCCGACCATGCCGTCGTCGGCGCCTGCCAGAACGCTCACCCGACCGCCCGGTGCGATCCGGATCAGGCTGTTATAGACGTGGGTCGCTGCCAGAATGCTGCCGTCGCGGTCAACGACGAAGTCATCGACGTTCAGCCGCTCGTGCAGGATCGTCGGCTTGCGGGTCTGACCGTTGCCGGCTCTCGGCACAGCCAGCAGCAGTTGGCGTGCGGTGTTGGACACCAACACGCGTTGCTTGTCGAGCTTGATGCCGTTTGCGCCAGGCGTGGGGTTCTTGTCGTCCACGCGGGCCAGCAGTTCGTGTTGCAACCACACGGTGGCCGCACCGGTCTTGAGGTCAACCTGCCAGATGAGGCCCTTGTACGAGTCGGCGACAAGAAAGCGTTCGCCGGTGTCGTGAACGATGCCGTTGAGGAACTCGGCCTCGGGCAGCCTGGCCACCACGCTCACAGCACCGCTGGGTGCCACCCGGAAGATCACAGCCTGTCCGGCCGCGTCTGCGCCAGACAGCACCAGATGGCCATCCATATCGAGCGTTATGCCGGCGATCTTGCCAGGGGCCACGGCAAACTTCCGCAAGCTGCCGTCGCGCGCCAGACGGTACACGGTGCCATCGAGGTGGCTGGTGACATAGCCAGTCCCTGCGGCGTCGAACACGAGGCTTTCCAGAAAGGTCGGGGGCGGCAGTTCGGCGACCGTGCGGGTGACCCGCAGTTCCAGCGGTGCGTCCTTGAAGATGGGCGGCAGGTTGCCCTGCTGTCCGACAGCCGCGCCGGTGCAGCCCATCAGCAAGAGCGCCAAGCCGCGCCGCCGGATGTGACGCGCCTTCACAGCAGGAACTCCGACATTGCCTCGTGGAAGCTGGCGCGCCTGTCCCATGGGGTGCTGCTCATCGTGCGACGCTCCAGAGAGGCTTCAGTGGTGGGTGGGGAAGTGCAGGCCGCCGGCAACACGATTGCCAGCAGCCAAGTTGGGAACGGCTTCAAACGGGTCTCCCCGGCGCGGCAACAGTGCGCCGTGGGGGTCGATCCTGCGGCCACACAGCGCCCCTCCACCTGTACATCAGCACCATGCAACTTCTGCGCGCCTTCAGCGTCCTGCCGCTGGCAGGCCGGGAACCAGGCGTCGCGCCACCGCCAACGCCACAGCTTCCGTGCGCCGCGCAACACCCAGCTTGGCCAGGACCGATGACATGTGGTGCCTGGCCGTGAACACAGAAATGCCCAACGCCTCGCCGATGGCCTTGTTGGAGCAGCCCTCGGCGGCGAGGCGGAGCACGGCCCGCTCACGTTCGCTCAGGCGCGGGCGGGAATCGGCGGGGGCAGCCGTCTGGCTGGCATGGGCTGGCAAGGACGCAATGGCCACCTTGCCATGGCTGCGACCCGCGCGGCCGGCCAGCCCGGTGGCAACCGCGGCGAGTGCTGCCCGCACCCCGGGCTGACTGGCAGCCTGAGCCAGTTCTGCACTTCGGGCCGCCCCGATCCGGCAATGCTTGAGCGCTGCGGCCAGGTCGCCCAGGCTCTCGCAAACGTGTGACATCGTGTCGTGTGTGTCTCTCAGCAGTTCGGCGTCTGTGCATCGGGTGGACACGGCGAGCGCCTCTTCGAGGGTATGACGAGCTTCGTCGGGTCGGCCCAGCGCCATCTGAGCAGATGCCAGTTGGTGCAGGATGCGCCAGAGCAACGCGGCGGCGCCTAGCGCCAACGCGTCATTGCGTGCCGAGAGCATCATGGCCTGCGCCTGCAAGGCCTGTCCGTTCGTGGTGTGCCAGTGGGCGATGTTGCACATGGCAAGCAAGGCATCCAGGGCCATCCCATCGGCGCGAAAGCCGGCGAATGCGGTTTCCAGAGACGCCAAGGCTTCGCTGCTCTTGCCCAGCAGGCTGAGTGAGACGCCCAGGTTCATGTGCAGCATGGGGATGCCGTACACCTGCACGCCATCGAGATGGCGCAACGCCCCGCGGTAGTGCGCCACAGCGGCCTCGTTCTGGCCCATGTGCTCCAGGACATGGCCGATGTTCGAGGCAGCAACGACATAGGCGCGCACATTCTCCGGCCCCCCTGCCAGCACGAGGAAGCGCTCGAAGTGCTGCAGCGCAAGCTCGTACTGGCCCAGGTAGTCCAGCGTCGTGCCCAGGCCGTTGGTGCAACTGGCCTGCAGGTGCACGTTGCGAACACGTCGCGCAGCAGCCAGTCCGCGGCCATAGCAGTCCAGCGCAGCGTGGTGCTCGCCGAGCTTGAAGTGGCAATGCCCGAGTTGGCGAAGGGCGCCGGCAAGCCCTGTGGTGTAGCGGATCCGGGTTGCCAAGGCCAGTGCAGCGCGTGCAATGCGCAATGCGCGTTGGGTGTCAGCCTCCTGAAGTTCCGCCGCTTGCCGCAGACTGCGTTCCACGCGTTGGCGCTCGGACAAGTCTCGGTGCTCGCCAGTCTTCATGGTTTTCGCCCGCCGCAGGCAATGCCGAACGTGGCGCGCCGACGAGCCACGGGCACAGAGATCAGGCCGTGGACTCGGCCCACGGGTCGATCAATGCGACACCGCAGTTCTCGAAGTCGGCAGTGTTGCGCGTGGCCAGTTTGGCGCTGGCCCGCCGAGCAATCGAGGCGATCTGGGCGTCGAACTGCGAGATGGGGCGGCCGAGCGATCGTCGCTCTGCGACGATTTCGACATAGGCTGCAACGGTCCCCGCGTCGAACGGAAGGATTCGGCCCGAGAAGTCCTGGTCGAACATCGCCGAGAGTGCTTGCTCAAGTGCCGCACGGCGCTTGCCCGCCGGCAGCAACCGGGCGCCGAGCATCATCTCCGCTTGCGTCACGGCACTGACGAACAGCGCCTCTGCGGGCTGGGCAGCGAACCACGCCAGAACGGCGGTTGCCGGCTTGGCCCGCAGCAGTTCAGACAAGACGTTCGTGTCCAGGATGGTGCTCATCGGCGGCGTGCCGCTCGCTTGGGGGCGCTCGGCGGTGCCTCTGGCGTTGGTGCCCCGAGATCCGGCGGCTCGCGTGCGGGTTCTCGAGGTTCGAGCGCCAGTTCGACACCACGCAGCGCCGCAAACCGTGCGCGGATTTTGCTTCCCAGGTCTTCCTTCAGCGCCGCGGGTTCCTCAAGCGCGGCCCGGAGAATCTGGCGCGCCTCTTCTTCCATGGAGCGGTTGCGTGACGCTGCACGCAGCCGCAGACGGCTCTTCAACGGGTCTTCCAGGTTTCGGATGGTCAAGGTTCCCATGTCGGTCCTCTCGCTGGCAGCGCTGGCAATGATAGCAATGACAGCAGACTGCGCAACGCGGCGCGCTGGCTCCGTTGAGGGTTGCGAGAAGCCGCAAACCGACGCACGACCCGGTTGCCGCTGCGCGGCAGGCAGCGATCCAACAGTTCAAGTATGATGGAAATATGGAACAACAAGCAGTGATCAAGTCCCTGGCTGCGTTGGCGCAGCCGGTGCGGCTGCAGGTGTTTCGCGCGCTCGTGGTCCGCGGCCAGGACGGCCTGACGCCGGGCGCCATGTCCGATGGCCTGGGCATTCCTGCCAACACCTTGTCCTTCCACCTCAAGGAACTGGCGCATGCCGGCCTGGTGACGCAGGAGCGGGCCAGCCGCAACATCATCTACAGGGCGGCGTTCGATCACATGAACGGCCTGCTCTCGTACCTGACGGACAACTGCTGCCGTGGCACCAATTGCGCCGTCGCGCCGACAGACCCGGCCTGCAAATGCTGACCTTGATGCAGACGCTGACGATCACCCCCAACCGGAGCAAACGATGAAACGATTCCACGTCCATGCCCATGTGCAGGATCTTCAGGCGAGCATCGCCTTCTACTCGAAGATGTTCGCCGCCGAGCCAGCGCGCGTGGAGAGCGACTACGCCAAGTGGATGCTCGAAGACCCGCGCATCAACTTCGCCATCTCCACACGCAGTGACGCGCCGGGGGTGGACCATCTCGGCCTGCAGACCGACAGCGCCGAGGAACTCCTCGAACTGAAGGCGCGCGCCAAGGCGGCCGACATGACGCTGCAAGACGAAGGCGAAACCACCTGCTGCTACGCCCGCAGCGACAAGCACTGGATCACCGACCCGCAAGGCATCGCCTGGGAGCACTTCCACACGCTGGACAGCATCCCCGTGTTCAGCCAGTCCAAGGTGACATCGGCTTCGTCGTGCTGCTGAGGGGCAAGCCATGAGCGAGACGATGGCGTACAACGTGTTGTTCATCTGCACGGGCAACAGCGCCCGGTCCATCCTGGCCGAAGGCCTGATGAACCACCTGGGCCACGGGCGGTTCAAGGCCTGGTCTGCCGGCAGCCAGCCCAAGGGCATGGTCCATCCGCTGGCCTTGCAGACCCTCGCCGCCTGGGGCATCCCCGCAGACGGCTTTCGCAGCAAGAGCTGGGACGAATTCGCCGTGCCGGGTGCGCCGCAGATGGACTACGTGTTCACCGTCTGCGACAGCGCTGCCGGCGAAGCCTGCCCGTTCTGGCCCGGCCAGCCGATGACGGCGCACTGGGGCCTGCCCGACCCCGCTGCCGCCGGGGGGACGGACGACGCCAAGGCCATGGCCTTCCTTGCCGCGGCGGTGACGCTCAAGCGCCGGATCGAGCTGATGCTTGCCTTGCCGCTGGACTCTCTGGACAAGCAACGCATCCAGCGCGAGATCAAGGACATCGGCGCGCGCTGAGCGGTCGAGAGCAGCCCGGCGTGAGCGACGTTCATCGCAAGCTGCTCGCCGAGGCGCTGGGCACCGCGCTGCTGCTGGCCGTGGTGATCGGCTCGGGCATCATGGCCGAGCGGCTCGCAGGCGGCAACGCGGCCATCGCGTTGCTCGCCAACACGCTGGCCACCGTCGGCGGGCTCTACGTGTTGATCGAATTGTTCGGCCCGGTCAGCGGTGCGCACTTCAACCCAGCCGTGTCGGCCGTGATGGCGGCGCGCGGCGGCCTGCCACGGCCGCTGTTGGCGCCTTATGTGGCGGCGCAACTGGCTGGGGCCATGCTGGGTGCCTGGCTGGCGCACGCGATGTTCGGCATGGACGTCCTGCAGTTCTCCGCCAAGGTGCGCACCGGTCATGGGCAGTGGATCGCAGAAGCGGTGGCCACTGCCGGGTTGCTGCTGGTGGTGCTGCGCGCGCCGCCGGCCCGCGCGGCGGCGATGGTGGCCTGCCATATCGGCGCTGCCTACTGGTTCACCGCCTCGACCTCTTTCGCCAACCCGGCCGCCGCCTTCGGGCGGATGTTCAGCGACAGCTTCGCAGGCATCGCGCCTTCCAGCGTGCCGGGCTTCATCGCGGCCGAGCTGGCCGGCGCCGCTGTCGGCGTCGGCATCCACGTGCTGCTGGGCGGACGTGCGGCCATGGCGGCCGCTGGCGCGCCGGCTGTTACGCCCGCAGAGCAACCGGCAGAGCAACCGGCAGAGCAACCGGCAGAGCGACCGGCAGAGCGACCGGCAGAGCGACCGGCAGAGCGACCGGCAGAGCGACCGGCA
>CAXTHW010000004.1:15731-203088 GCA_964244245.1 uncultured Rubrivivax sp.
ACCGGCAGAGCGACCGGCAGAGCGACCGGCAGAGCGACCGGCAGAGCGACCGGCAGAGCGACCGCCGCGGCCTTGACGCGCCGCGGCGCTGCTGCAACACTCTAGTCCTCTAAAGGACTAGACATGTCAAGCTTGCGCCTTGTCGAAAGCCAGCCCGGCCAGAGCCGGTATGCCGCGCTGGCAGCTGCGATGCGGTCGCGCATCCTCGCCGGTGAGTGGCCGCCTGGCAGCGCCACGCCGGCCGAGCAGGCGCTGGCGGCGGATCACGGCGTGGCGCTGGGCACCATGCGGCGGGCGCTGGACCTGCTGGCCGAGCAAGGCCTGGTGGAGCGCATCCACGGCCGCGGCACCTTCGTCCGCCAGGGCCTGAGCGGCACGCCGATGCTCCGCTTCTTCCGCTTTGGCGCCGCCGGGCACGAGGCGCCGCGGTCGCGCATCCTTGCGCGCGACACGCTCGCAGCGCCTGCCGCAGTGGCCCGTCCGCTGGGCTTTGGCCCGGGTGAGCAGGCGCTGCGGCTGAAGCGGCTGCGTTCGGTGGGCGGCCAGCCTGCGTTGCACGAAGAGATCTGGCTGCCGCTGCCGCTGTTCGCGGCGCTGGCTGAAGGCGACCCCGCGCAGTGGGGCGACCTGCTGTACCCGCTGTTCGCGGAGCGCTGCGGCGTCCACGTGCACCGTGCCGTGGACACCATCGAGTTCGGCAGTCTCGGCGCCGCGCAGGCGCGCGCGCTGCGTCTGCCCGCCGGCCACCCCTGTGCGCGGGTGCAGCGCGCGGCCTTCGACCTGGCCGGGCGCTGCGTCGAATGGCGCACCACGCTGGGCGACGCCAATGCCTTTCACTACACGGTCTCGATCACCTGACGGGCCCATGACGCAGCCCACGACGCACCCCATGACGCACCCCATGCCGCAGCCACAGGAACTCACCACCCGCCGCCGCTTTCTCTCCGCAAGCGCAAGCGCAAGCGCAAGCGCCTGCACTGCCGCCTGCCTGCTCTGGCCCGCCGGGCGGGTGTTCGCTGGCGGCGCCGTGGCCGGCGGCAAGCCGGTGACGCTGGTCGTCAGCTACCCCGCCGGCGGCGGCGCCGACGTGATGGCGCGGCTCATCGCGCCGCGCATGGCCGATGCGCTGGGGCAGCCGGTGATCGTCGAAAACAAGCCCGGTGCCAGCGGCACGCTGGCCGCCGCGCAGGTGGCGCGCGCCGCACCCGACGGTGCGATGCTGCTGCTCGACGCGTCGTCCTTTGCGGTCAACCCGTCGCTGTTCGACAAGCTACCTTACGACGCGGCCGGCAGCTTCGTGCCGCTGTCGGTGCTGGCGCTGTACCCCAACGTGCTGGTCTGCACCGCGGCCTTCGAGGCCAGGACGCTGGCCGACGTGTTGCGCCTGGCGCGCGCCAAGCCCGGCGCGCTGGCCTATGCGTCGTCCGGCAACGGCTCGGCACAACACCTGGCCGGCGCGCTGTTCGAGGCGATGGCCAAGGTCGAGATGACGCACATCCCGTACCGCGGCGGCGGCCCTGCGCTGAACGACGTGATGGGCGGCCAGGTGCCGCTGTTCTTTGCCAATCTCGCGTCGGCGCTGGGGCACATCCAGTCGGGCCGTCTGCGTGCGCTGGCGGTGACGTCCAGGCTGCGGTCACGCGCCTTGCCGGACGTGCCTTCGATGGAAGAAGCCGGCATCAAGGGCTACGAGGTGCTCGAGTGGAACCCCGTGCTGGCGCCCGCAGGGCTGCCCGCGCCGGTGCGCGCCGCGCTGTCCGCCGCCATCCGCAAGGCGATGGCCGACCCCGAAGTGCTGGCCCGCGTGCGGGCGTTGGGCGGTGAGGTTTTCGGCGGTGGCGAAGCAGAAGCCGCTGCCTTCCTGAAGCTTCAGCAGGCGCAGTGGGCCCGCGTGGTGCGTGAGCGCCACATCACACGCGAGTGATCCGGCCATGGATCCACCCCACACACCGCCGCCCGGCTGGGACTGCCATGTCCATGTCTTCGACGGCTCGGCCCCGCCGCGGCCCGGCCACTATCTGCCGGTGCACCGGCCGCTGGCGCAGATCGAAGAGGTGGCGGCGCGCCACGGCGTGGGCCACCTGGTCCTCGTGCAGCCCAGCATCTACGGCACCGACAACACCGTGCTGCTGCGCGCGCTCGAAGAAGGGCAGGGCCGCCATCGCGGCGTCGCGGTGCTGGACGGCGCGGTCGATGACGCCCACCTCGACAGGCTTCACGCTGCCGGCGTGCGCGGCGTGCGCTTCAATCTGGTGTCGCCGGCCGGCCATGCCGGTGACGTGGCGGCCGAGTTGCGCGCGCTGGCCCCGAAGCTGCGCCGCCTGGGCTGGCATGCCCAGTGGTATGTGCAGGCCGATACGCTGCCGCAACTGGTGGGCTGGCAGGCCGGCAGCGGCCTGCCCTTCGTGCTGGACCATCTTGCCGGGCTGCATGCCGGGCTGGCCGACGGCCACCCGGCCTGGGCCGCCGTGCAGGCACTGGCCGGCGCCGGCGCCTGGGTCAAGCTGTCGGGCTGGTACCGCCTGGGTGCGGCGGCGCCGTATCTGGCGCTGCTCCCCGTGATCCGGCGCCTGGCCGGGCTGTTCGGGCCGCGCATGGTGTGGGGCTCGGACTGGCCTCACACCAGCTTCCAGGCCGACCGGTTGCCACCCTACGCATCCACGCTGTCTCCCGTCCGCGAAGCGCTGGGCGACGCGGCGCTCCACGCCGTGCTGCGCCAGCACGCCCGTTCTCTCTATCTCGAAAGTCAGGAATCATGATGAACATCTCCACTCCAAGCCGCCGCCGCTGGCTGGCCCTCGCATCCGGTCTGGGCGCGGGCGTTGCGCTGCCGCGGCTGGCACGCGCGCAGGCCTGGCCGACCAAGGCCATCCGCTTCGTCGTGCCCTTCGCGCCCGGTGGCAGCAGCGAGATCGTCGCCCGCACCACGGCCGTCGAGCTGGGCAAGGCGCTCGGCCAGTCGGTCTATGTCGATAACAAGCCAGGCGGCGCCGGCAACGTGGCGATGCAGGAGGTGGCGCGCGCCGACGACCAGCACACGGTGATCCTGGGCCACGTGGGCACGCTGGCCGTCAACCCGTACATCTTCGACAAGCTGCCCTATGACCCGAACAAGGACTTCAAGCCCGTGTCGCTGCTGGCCAAGGTGCCCAGCCTCTACCTTGTGCGCCCCGATCTGCCGGTGAACAACCTGACCGAATTCATCGCCTACGCGAAGAAGAACCCGGGCCGCCTGAACTACGGCTCGGCCGGCAACGGCAGCGCCGGCCACCTGGCGATGGAGTACCTGAAGATGGTCAGCGGCACCTTCATGGTCCATGTGCCCTACCGCGGCACCGGTCCGCAGTTGACCGACCTGCTGGCCGGCCGGCTGGACGCCGCCTCGGTGGGCGCGGCGGCGGTGATGCAGTTCATCAAGGCCGGCAAGCTGCGCTGCATTGCCACCGGCACCACCACGCGCATCGCGCAGTTGCCCGACGTGCCCACGGTGGCCGAGCAGGGCTACCCGGGCTTCGAGATGACACAGTGGTACGGACTGCTGGCGCCGGCAAGCCTGCCGCAGCCGGCGCTGGACAAGCTGGCCGCCGCCGCAGCCGCGGCCGTGAAGCAGCCCGGCTCCACAGAGAAGCTGGGTGCCGATGCGGCCATCGCCATCGGCGGCACGCCGGCCGAGTTCGCGCGCTTCATCGCCACCGAGCAGCAACGATGGAAGGTCGTGATCGCGCGCGCGAAGATCAAGCCCGACTGAGGGTGGCCGCTACCATCGGTGCAGGCCGCCCGCCTTCGAGCGTGCGGCCGCAACCGGCCCGGAGCACCCCGCATGACACCGCTGCTGTTGAACGCGTTCGGCATGAACTGCGTCGGCCACATCAACCACGGCCTGTGGACGCACCCGCGCGACACATCGGCCGACTACAACGACATCGCGCACTGGACGGGCATCGTCCAGACGCTGGAGCGCGGCCTCTTCGATGGCCTGTTCCTGGCCGACATCGTGGGTGCCTACGACGTGTACCAGGGCGCGCTGGACATCACCCTGCGCGAAGCCATCCAACTGCCGCTGAGCGACCCGGTACCGCTGGTCGGCGCGCTGTTGCCGGCAACCCGGCACCTGGGCTTCGGCATCACCGTCAACCTGACCTACGAGCACCCCTATCTGCTGGCCAGGCGCTTCTCGACGCTGGACCATCTCAGCCGCGGCCGCGTCGGCTGGAACATCGTTACCGGCTACCTGGACAGCGCTGCGCGGGCGATGGGCTTGCCGGCGCAGCCCGAGCACGACGGACGCTACGACCGCGCTGACGAGTTTCTGGAGGTGGCCTACAAGCTGTGGGAAGGAAGCTGGGACGCGGATGCCGTGCTGCGTGACCGCGCAGCGCGCACCTACACGCGGCCCGACGGCGTGCGGCCGGTGCG
The DNA here is from genome assembly GCA_964244245.1 of uncultured Rubrivivax sp. Lineage (GTDB taxonomy): Bacteria > Pseudomonadota > Gammaproteobacteria > Burkholderiales > Burkholderiaceae_C > Rubrivivax. The sequence goes on from CAXTHW010000004.1 coordinate 20,148, forward strand.
CCACCACGGCACGCATTTCCAGGTGGACGGCGTGCACCTGTCCGAGCCGTCGCCACAGCGCACGCCGCTGCTCTACCAGGCCGGCTCGTCAGGCCGCGGCCAGCGCTTTGCGGCGCGCCACGCCGAATGCGTGTTCATCTCGGGCCAGACGCGCGAAGCCGCCAAGGCGCTGGTCGATGAACTGCGCGGCCTGGCCCAGGCAGCAGGCCGGCAACGCGACGACATCAAGGTCTTGATGGGCGCAACGCTGATCGTGGCGCCCACCGATGCCCAGGCGCAGGAGAAGCTGAAGGACTATCTTCAGCATGCCAACCCGGAAGCGGGGCTGGCGCACTTCGCGGCTGGCACCGGCATCGACTTCTCGCGCTACGGGCTCGACGACGCCATCGCGCCGCCGCGCAAGGCCGACGCGATGCAGTCTGCCGTGAAGCTGGCCACCGGCGGCGCGCAGCCGCGCACCAGGCGCGAGCTGCTGGCGCAGATGGGGCTGGGCGGCCGCTACACGCCCATCGTCGGCTCGCCGCAGCGTGTGGCCGACGAGATGCTGGGCTGGGCGCGCGACACCGGCATCGACGGCTTCAACCTCGCGCGCACCGTCACGCCAGAGTGCTTCGAGGACGTCGTCAAGCTTGTGGTGCCCGAGTTGCAGAGCCGCGGCGCCTACAAGACGGCGTATGCCGAAGGCACGCTGCGCGAGAAGCTGTTCGGCGCCGGGGCGCTGCTGCCCGCCCGGCACCCGGGCGCCGGCTTCCGCCACGGTGGCTGAGCGCCGCGCGGCGCCGTTGCGCGTCACATCCGCGGTTGCCCGTTCGACGCAGTCAGCCCGCCATCCACCGGCAGGTTGACGCCGTTGACGAAGCGGGCATCGTCGCTCGCCAGGAAGGCCACCACGCCGGCGATGTCGGCCGGCTCTGCCGGGCGGCCCAGCGGCAGACGCTCCATGAAGCGGGCCACCAGCGCGTCGTCCTTCAGCATCTCTTCCGTCATGCCGCTGCGCGTGAGCGACGGGCACACCGCGTTGACGCGCACGCCGCGGCCGCCGTAGTCCAGTGCCAGCGCGCGCGTGAGGTTCACCACGCCGCCCTTGGCCGCGTTGTAGGCGGTCATCGCCCAGTCGGCTCCCAGGCCCGACACCGACGCCATGTTGACGATGCAGCCGCGGCGCGCCAGCAACTGCGGCAGCGCCGCCTTGCAGCCGTGGAAGACGCCGCTCAGGTCCACCTGCAAGGCCTGCTGCCAGTCGTCCAGCGACAGCCCGGCGGCCTCGCCTTCCGGCGCCACGCCCGCGTTGTTGACCATCACGTCCAGGCCGCCGAAGCGCTGCACGGCAGCATCCACCACGGCTTGCACCGCGTCGAAGCGCGCCACGTCGCAGGTCTGCACCAGCGTGCGGGCGGCGTCCAGCGGGGCCGCCACCCGCTCCAGCTTGCTGGCGGTGCGCCCGGCGAGCACGACGTTGGCGCCTTCCTGCGCAAAGCGCTCTGTGATGCCCTGGCCGATGCCCGACCCGGCGCCGGTGACGATGACGGTCTTGCCGGTGAAGCGCTGCATGCGGTGCCCGTTTTGAAAGTGGATGCGGGCCGGATCGGCAAGCCCCATTCCCGCGCGGCGATGGCGGTAGCGGTGGCCTCCGCGGTGGCCGTGGTGGAGAGGGCAGGGCAGACCCGCGCTGTCAGCCGATCCTGTGGGTGCTAGCCTGCGCGCCATCCATCTTCGAGGAAGCTTCATGCGCACAGACCGCCGCGTTTTTCTGGCCACTGCCGGCATGCTGCTGGGCGGCCTGGCCTTGCGCGCCACCGCCCAGGCCGCAGTGCCGCTGGACAACGTCAAGGTCATCACCGGCTTCACGCCGGGCGGCACCTCGGACACCATCTGCCGCCGCGTGGCGGCCAAGCTTCAGCCGGGCTACGGCCGCAGCGTGGTGGTGGAGAACCGCAGCGGCGCCGGTGGGCAGATCGCCATCCAGGCGGTCAAGGCGATGGCCAACGACGGCAGCGTGATCCTGCAGACGCCGATGTCGATGCTGGGCATCTACCCGCACATCTACAAGAAGCTGCCCTATGACCCCATCGCCGACCTCACGCCGGTGAGCCAGGGGGCCACCTTCGACTTCGGCTTCGCGGTGGGGCCGGCGGTGCCGGCCACCGTCAAGACCATGCCCGACTACCTGGCCTGGTGCAAGGCCAACCCGGACAAGGCCAACTTCGGCTCGCCGGCCGCGGGCAGCACGCCGCATTTCATCGGCGCGCTGGCCGGGCGCGCGGCGGGCGTCGATCTCAAGCATGTGCCCTACCGCGGCACGCAGCCCGCCATCCTGGACATGATCGGCGGGCAGTTGCAGGCGGTCTGCGGCCCGGTGGGAGAGTTCACCCAGCATGTGGCGGCGGGCAAGTGCAGGCTGCTGGCCACCAGCGGCGCCCAGCGCAACAAGTTCGCGCCCACCGTGCCCACGCTGCTGGAACAAGGCATGAAGGACATGGCCTTCAGCGAATGGTTCGGCTTCTACCTGCCGGGCAAGGCCGGCGCCGACGTGGTGGCGCGTGCCAACAGCGCGCTGCGCGCCGCGCTGGCGGCGCCCGAAACGGTGGAAGGCCTGGAACTGATGGGCCTGGAAGCCCGCTCGTCCACCCCGGCGGAACTGGCCGCCTTGCTGCGCGCCGACTTCGAGCGCTGGGGCCCGCTGGTCAAGGCCATCGGCTTCACCGCCGAGTCCTGACGGGGCGGCGTTCTTCCGCGCATCGGGGCTTCGGCGTTTCGGTGTTCCTGACGTTGTCAGCGCGGGGCGGTTGCGCCTTGCGCTGCACCCGGGCTCGCACCCGTGGCCGCCGGGGCACCTGTGGCACCGCCGCCGCCCGCACCCACGCCGCCGCCGGTCAGCGGCGCGCCCTGTTCGCTGCCCACGCCTTGCTGGCCTGCGCCAGCGGCGGCAGAAGCCCCGGAAGCCGCACGCGGGCCGCTGACCACCGCAGGCAGCGCGGACGCATAGGCCACGCCCTGGCCGCCGCTGGCCGGCACCGCGCCCGCGGCAACCGGCGGCATCGCTGCGTACCAGGCAGACAGCACCCGCACGTCGCCGTCGGTCAGCGCGCGGGCGATGGCCGGCATCTGGCCCGTCTCGTCGTTGTGGCGCGAGCCGTCACGCCAGGCGGCCAGTGCGCTGCGCAGGTAGCCGGCGTGCTGGCCGGCCAGCGAGGGAATGCTGTCGCCCAGGCCGCCGCCGTCGCGGCCATGGCAGTTGGCGCAGGCCTGGAGCAACCGGGCGTCGTCGCCCACCTCGGCGAGGCGCCGGCCGGGGTCTGCGTCGGCGCGGTTTGCTGCCGGCGTTGCCGCTGCGCTACCCGCTGCTGCCACCGCCTGCGCTCCCAGCGCGGCGTAATGGGCGGCGTAATGGGCGGCGCTGGCGCGGCGTTGCGCTGGCGACATGGCGGTGGCAATCGGCCCCATGACCGGGTGCGCGCGGCTGCCGTCGGCATAACTCTGCAGTTGCGTGAGCAGATAGGCGCCGCCCTGGCCGGCGAGCCGCGGAAAGCCGGCCGCAGCATTGCCTTCGCCTTGCGCGCCGTGGCAACTGTCGCAGGCGGCCACGCCGTTGCCGCCGTTGGCAGCCAGCGTGGCGCCTGCGCTGCGCTCGGCGTCGGTGAAGGCCAGCGCGGGCGTTGGCGGCAGCACCGGGCCGGAGGCCGCAGCGGCTGCTGCTGACGCCGATGGGGCGCTTGCCTCCGCTGCTGCCGCCGATGCTGAAGATGCCATCCCAGGCACCTCGCGCCCGCCACGATCACAGCCCGCCAGCCCCGCCAGCCCCACCAGCCCCGCCAGCCCCATCAGCCCCAGCAGCGCCGCAGCCAGACCCGGCAAGCGCAAGCGCTTCATGCCAGCGGCCCCGACTGCCGGGCCCAGCGCTTGGTGATGGCATCGGCCGACCAGTAGGCCAGCGCGCCCACCGTGTCGGTCGGGTTGTACGACGCGTTCTGCGGAAAGCACGAGGCACCGATCACGAAGACGTTGGGCACGTCCCAGCTCTGGCAGAAGCGGTTCAGCGTGCTGGTGGCCGGGTCGTCGCCCATCACGGTGCCGCCGGTGTTGTGCGTGGTCTGGTACTGCGTCACCGTGTAAGGCCCCTTGCGGCCGCCGCCTGCCACCTGCCTGCCGCCCATCGCGCGGCCGATCTGCATCGCCTTGTCGGTGACGTAGGCCGACATCTTCAGGTCGTTGGGCGGGAAGTCGAAGGTCATGCGCAGCAGCGGCTGGCCCCAGGCGTCCTTGTAGGTGGGGTCGAGATCGAGGTAGTTCTGCGGCGCGCCCACCGAGCTGCCGTGGATGTTGAGCACACTCGTGTGGTTGTAGTGCTCGGCCACCGCACGCTTCCACGCAGAGCCCCAGGCCGGCGTGCCCGGCGGCACCGGGTGGAATTCAATCGGCCGGCCATGGCTCATCACCTCGCCCACATAGGCGCCGCCGACGAAGCCCAGCGGCCCGTGGTTGAAGTTGTCGCTGACGAAGTCCGAGATCACCGTGCCGCAGGCGCCGGAGCGCATGAAGGGGTTGATGTTGACGCTGCGGTCGAAGAACACCTGCACCGCGCTGGTCGTCTGGTAGGCGTAGTTGCGGCCCACCACGCCACGCCCGCTCTGCGGGTCATACGGCGTGCCGATCTTCGACAGCAGCAGCATGCGCACGTTGTTCAGCGCGAACATGCCCACGATCACCAGCCGCGCCGGCTGCTCGAAGCTGCGCCCGGCGCCATCGACGTACACCACGCCGGTGGCGCGCTTGCCGGTGTTGTCCAGCAGGATGCGCTGCACTTGGCACTGCGTGCGCAGCTTGAACTTCGGCTCCTTGGCCAGCACCGGCAGCAGCACGGTCTGCGGCGAGCTCTTGGCGTAGTGCTCGCAGCCGTAGCGCTCGCAGTAGCCGCAGAACATGCAGGTGCCCATGCGCAGCCCTTCCGGGTTGGTGTAGGGCTGGCTCAGGTTGCACGAGGGCTGCGGGAACGGGTGGTAGCCCAGCCCGGCGGCGGCCTTGCGGAACATGGCCGAGCCATAGGGTTCTTTCTGCGGCGGCGTCGGGTACTCGCGCGAGCGCGGGTCTTCGAAGGGGTTGCCGCCGGCGATCTTCTGGCCCTTGATGTTGCCGGCCTTGCCGCTGGTGCCCATCAGGTACTCGAAGCGGTCGAAGTGCGGCTCCAGGTCGGCCGCGCTGACGCCCCAGTCCTGCACCAGGATGTCCTTGCCGAGGAAGTTCTTGCCGTAACGCTGCTCATGGTGCGAGCGCATCCGCAGGTCGCTGTCCTGGAAGCGGTAGGTCTGGCCGTTCCAGTGCACGGCCGCACCGCCGACGCCTGTGCCGGGCAGAAAGCTTTCCCAGCGCCGCACCGGCAGGGCAGTCTGGCTGCCGGCGTTGCGGAAGGTGACGGCCTCGCGCGTGTTGTCCTGCATCAGCGCCTTGCGCACCGAGTAGCGCAGTTCGTCGTGCATCGCCGGGCCTTGAAAGTCGGGCACGGTGGCGCGCGGCTCGCCGCGTTCGAGCGCCACCACGTTCATGCCGGCGCGTGTCAGCTCGCGGGCGAGGATGGAGCCGACGAGGCCCATGCCCAGCAGCACGGCGTCGGTCTCGGGCAGGCGGGTGGCGGAGGTGGCCATGCGGTGCCCCTCAGCCGTGGCGGCCGGTGCTGCGCGCCGGGCCGTGGCCGGGCTGCGGCGCCCGCGCGGGTGTGGGTGCAGGCGCGGGTGCGGTCGCGGGAATGTCCGGCATCTCGTGCACATGGCCGGCCACTTCGGACAGGCTGCGCGGCGCGCCGGTGTAGGCCAGGCCGTGGCGGTCCACGTCGTCGTAGTAGGCCGCGTGCGCGCCGGGGAAGCCGATCATCTGCCAGGCCGCCATGCCGCGGTTGCCGCCATACACCGGGTCACCGAAGTAGCCTTCGATCGTCATGCCCAGCAGCGACTCGAAGAACACCCGCGCTGGCACGCCGGCCAGGTCGGTCTCGCTGGTCTGGAGCAGCGTGAGATAGGCGTCTTGCGCGTCGCCCGACAGCGTCTCGAAGCTGCCCTGGCCGCGCTGTTGCAGGTCGGCGCGCAGGCCGCGCAGCGCGGTGCGGAACAGCTCTGCCGGCGTGTAGGGCAACTGGTAGCCCTGCGTCGGCAGCCCGGCCTGCCAGGGGCCGGCGCGGTACAGCCGCTCGCCGGCACCCCAGGCACCGCCGAGCTGTCTGTCCAGGTAGTGCGGCACGCCTGCCTCCTGCGCGCTGGGGCCAACGGCGTCGGGCGGGATCAGCCGCTGCACGGCCGCTTCCATGAACGCGGCTTCCTCGCGGTTGAAGAACATGTAGGGGGCGTTGTCGGCGGCTGCGCCGCTGGCTGCGGCAGGCGTTGCAGCCGGCCGCTGCACGGCGGCGTTGGCAGCGTCTGCGGCCACAGGCACCAGCGCGGCGGAGCCGCTGACTTGCAGGAAGATGCGGCGCGAGACGCGGGGCGGGGATGGATCCATGGCGCCCGGTGCAGCAAGCAGCGCGCCCTCGGGACGGCGCGCCTTGCATTGGAACGGCGCTTGCCCTCGCGGCTGTCGCGCGCGCTGCCTACGTCACCGGTGCGGGGTTGAACAGCAGCAGCGCGTTCACCGCGCAGGCCACGCATCGTTCACCATTGCAGCGGCCGTTTGCAACGCCGCGTCGAATGTCACCGACTCGCCGTACACCATGCTTTTCACAAAGCGTTCGTAGCGCCGCCGGGCAACGGGGTCGGCGAGAAGAAACGCAAGTGCCATCCGCGCTTCTCCGGCGGCATCGACCACGAAGTGGGGATACTGGTTGCGAAACTCGGTTGCGTCGGCAGACGCGACAGCGAGAGCCAGTTTGGAGGCTGCCGCACGGTCAACGTTTGGGCGTATGGCATGCAAGTCATAGAGGTGCCGCACCAGATTCGGATCTGGCTTGCTCCCAGCCCGCGAAGCTCCATCGCAGTCCTGCGCATGAGCGCTACGAGCTTCTCCGCTGCGGTTTCCGTGACGCTGACGCAATCGACCGCAGCGATTTCCGGCGCCCGCCCGAAGGCTTGGGCGAAGAAGGACGCAACCGGCAGCGCAATGGTGGCAAGCCGCAATGCCGAGCAGGACAGTTCGACCTGAATCGTGGCTCGCAGTGGTTCGACGGCGCCGCCCGAGCCAGCGTAGTGCAGGTTGTAGAGGCTGTAGTGGTTGTCGTCACGCGATTCAACGTCGTGCGGGCCGACCCGAAAGCCAGCCGCATGCAAGCCGGCAATCACCTTCTTGCGCAGGTTGCCGAGTTGATCGCGCCGCTTGCTGCGACCGGCAGGCCAGGCGTCGGGAGCAACGACCTTGAAGTCCACGTCCTCAGACATCCGCGATACGAGCCGGTGGGCGCGCGCAAGGCAGGTTCCGCCGGCGAAGACCAGGCGGAACGGACTGACATCGAGCGCGCAGATGGCGCGCATTGCACGAACAACGTGCCAGTCCTTTTCTACAAGTGCAACGCTGGGCAGACGGAAATGCGCCTGGACCTCCAACAGCTCTTGCAGCGAGGGTTCATCGCTCAACGACAAGCACCAGCGTCCCGTCGCGCAGCTTCCTTGAGAAGCGGCCCTTGACCTTCAGCCTCGGGTTGACCGGCACCTGCGTCGATCGTCCCTCGTTGTAGGCGCGCTCGGCCTCCGACGCCTGCCATTCGACGCCGAGCTTGGTCAGCGCCTCGCGAGCCGCACCGATGAAGCCGGCGTGGTGGTAGAGCAGCGGCCTGCCGGACAGACGAGACGTGAACGCACGGCCATAGACCCCGTAGCCCAGGCGAACCAGTGAGCCGGCCTCGACGGTCTTGCTCAAGGCGCGCAAAACCTGGCGCTCGCCGCCGAGGTCAATGAAATCCCGTGTCAGGAATACGTTGTCCGGCCGCTCACCAATGCGGTTTTCAATTTTTGCCTGAAGTGAATTGCGGCGCGGCATGGCAGTCAGTCCTTCGCGCCAGCCTATACAAAAACATGACACTTCGCAACTTGCGGTGCGCTTTTGATCGATTGGGCGATGCTCGTGCTGGCTCGCCTACGTCATCGGTGCCGGATTGAACAGCACCAGCGCGTTGTGCAGCTTCCAGTGCTCGGCCCAGGTCTTCCTGCGGCCACTGGCCACGTCGAGCATCAGGTGGAACAGCTCCCAGCCGACGTCTTCGATGCTGGCGGTGCCGTCGGTGATGCTGCCTGCGTTGATGTCCATCAGGTCGTGCCAGCGCCGCGCCAGGTCGCTGCGCGTGGCCACCTTGATGACGGGCACGGCCGCCAGCCCGTAGGGCGTGCCGCGGCCGGTGGTGAAGACGTGCAGGTTCATGCCGGCAGCAAGCTGCAGCGTGCCGCAGATGAAGTCGCTGGCGGGCGTGGCTGCATAGGTCAGGCCCTTGGCCTTCAGCTTCTCGCCGGGCGCCAGCACGCCGGTGATCGGCGCGGTGCCCGACTTGACGATGGAGCCCATCGCCTTCTCGACGATGTTCGACAGGCCGCCTGCCTTGTTGCCCGGCGTCGTGTTGGCACTGCGGTCGGCGCTGCCGCGCGCCAGGTAGGCGTCGTACCAGGCCATCTCGCGCACCATCGCCTGCGCCACCTCGGGCGTGCTGGCGCGCGCGGTGAGCTGGTCGATGCCGTCGCGCACCTCGGTGACTTCAGAGAACATCACGCTGGCCCCGGCGCGCACCAGCAGGTCGGTGCAGAAGCCGACGGCCGGGTTGGCGGTGACGCCGGAGAAGGCGTCGCTGCCGCCGCATTGCACGCCCACCACCAGCTCGCTGGCCGGCACCGTCTGGCGGCGGCGGGCGTTCAGCCGCTCCAGGTGCGGCCGGGCCTGCGCGACGATGGCATCCACCATCGCCATGAAGCCGACGTGCGCGTCGTCCTGAAGACACACCACGTCGAGCGGCGCACCGGTGGCACCGCGCTCGTCCACGATGGCAAAGCTTCCAGGCGGCAGCAGCCGCTCTGGCTGCAGCTTCTCGCAACCCAGGCTCACCACCATCACCTCGCCACCGAAGTTGGGGTTCAGGCTGATGTTGCGCAGCGTGCGGATGGGCACCACCGCATCAGGCGCGTCGATGGCGACGCCGCAGCCGTAGCCGTGCTCCAGCGCCACCACGTCATCCACGTTCGGGTAGCGCGGCAGCAGCTCGGCCTTGATGCGCTGCGCCGCGAAGGCGGTGACGCCGGCCACGCATTGCACCGTCTGCGTGATGGCCAGGATGTTGCGCGTGCCGACCGAGCCGTCCGCGTTGCGGTAGCCCTCGAAGCTGTAGCCGGCCAGCGGCGGCTGCGGCGCCGGCTTGACGGTGGCAATGGGCAGGTCTTCGAGGCCGCGTGCGGCGGGCAGTTGCAGCAGCCTCTCGTGCACCCAGCTCCCGGCCGGAATGTCCTTCAGCGCATGGCCGATCGCAATGCCGTATCGCAGCACCGGCGCACCCGCGGCCATGTCGGCCAGCGCCACCTTGTGGCCCTGGGGCACGCGGTCGCGCAGGCGCAGGCCGCCAGGCAGCAGCGTGCCGGCCGGCAGGCCGCCGTCGTTGGCGACGATGGCGACGTTGTCGCTGGCGTGCATGCGGATGGTCAGCGGTGGGCTGGCAACGGTTGCGGGCATCGCGTTGTCTCCGGTCGTCATGGCCTGGCGCCCGCTTCGTGGCTGGCTTGCGTCCAGGCGCGCGCCTGCGCGCTCAGCGTCAGGCCCAGGCCGGGCCGCGTGGGCACCTGCATGCGGCCGCCGTCGATGACGAGCCGCTCGTCGAACAGCGGCTCCAGCCAGTCGAAGTGCTCGACCCAGGGCTCGGCGGCACAGGTGGCGGCCAGGTGCACGTGCAACTCCATCGCGAAGTGCGGCGCGATCATCAGGCCGGCCTGCTCTGCCTGCGCCGCGATCTTCAGGAAAGGCGTGATGCCGCCGACGCGCGGTGCGTCGGGCATCAGCACGTCGGCCGCACGCTGGCGGATCAGCTCGCCGTGCTCGGCAGCGCTGGTCAGCATCTCGCCGGTGGCGATGGGCGTGTCGAACTGCGCCGCCAGCGCGGCATGGCCTTCGTGGTCGTAGGCGTCCAGCGGCTCCTCGATCCACACCAGCCCGTACTGCTCGAAGATGCGGCACATGCGCTGGGCGGCCGGCCGGTCCCATTGCTGGTTGGCGTCCACCATCAGCGGCACGCCGTCGCCCAGGTGCTTGCGCACCGCTTCGACGCGCTGCACGTCCAGCGCGCGGTCGGGCTGGCCCACCTTGAGCTTGATGCCGCCCACGCCGCGCTCGCGCGACGCCGCGGCGTTGACCAGCAGTTGCTCCAGCGGCGTGTGCAAGAAGCCGCCCGAGGTGTTGTAGCAGGCCACCGACTCGCGGTAGCTGCCCAGCAGCTTGGCCAGCGACAACCGGGCGCGCCTGGCCTTGAGGTCGTACAGCGCAATGTCGAAGGCGGCGATGGCCTGGATGGCGATGCCGCTGCGGCCGGCCGATGCGCCGGCCCAGCACAGCTTGTTCCAGAGCTTGCCGATGTCGCTGGCGTCCTCGCCGATCAACAGCGGCGCCAGCTCGCTGGCATGGGCAAACTGGGCCGGGCCGCCGGCGCGCTTGGCGTGGCTGAAGCCCAGGCCCTGGTGGCCGGCCTCGGTCTGCACTTCGGCGAACAGCATCGCCACCTCGGTCATCGGCTTCTGCCGGCCGGTCAGCACCTTGGCGTCGCTGATCGGCACTGCCAGCGGCAGCCGGCACGACGAGACGCGCACCCAGGCGATGCGGTCGGACCCGGCGGGAGCGGGAGCGGGGGCAGGCGCGGGCGCGGCGCTGTTCATCGCACCAGCGCCGGGCGCTTGGGGTCGAAGGTCCAGCCTGGCACCAGGTGCTGCATCGCCAGCGCGTCGTCGCGCGCGCCCAGGCCGTGCTGCTGGTACAGGCGGTGTGCCTTGTCCACTTCCGCCATGTCGAGCGCGATGCCCAGGCCGGGCTTGCCGGGCACCCGCACCTGGCCGCCGACGATCTGAAGCGGCTCCTGCGTCAGGCGCTGGCCGTCCTGCCAGATCCAGTGGGTGTCGATGGCGGTCACCTTGCCCGGCGCCGCGGCGCCGACATGGGTGAACATCGCAAGCGAGACGTCGAAGTGGTTGTTGGAATGCGAGCCCCAGGTCAGCCCCCAGTCGCGACAGGTCTGCGCCACGCGCACGCTGCCGGCCATGGTCCAGAAATGGGGGTCGGCGAGCGGAATGTCCACCGACTGAAGCGCCAGCGCGTGGCTCAACTGGCGCCAGTCGGTGGCGACCATGTTGGTGGCCGTGGGCAGGCCGGTGGCACGGCGGAATTCGGCCATCACCTCGCGCCCCGAGAAGCCGTCTTCGGCGCCGCAGGGGTCTTCTGCATAGGCCAGCACGCCGTGCATGTCGCGCAGCAGGCGCACCGCGTCTTTCAGCAGCCAGCCGCCGTTGGGGTCGAGCGTGATGCGGGCCTTGGGAAAGCGCTGGTGCAGTGCGGTCACGGCCGCCACTTCGTCTTCGCCGCGCAGCACGCCGCCCTTGAGCTTGAAGTCGTTGAAGCCGTAGCGGGCGTGCGCCGCTTCGGCCAGGCGCACCACGGCGTCGGGTGTCAGCGCGGGCTCGTGGCGCAGGCTGCACCAGGCGTCGGCTGCATCGGCCGCGTCAGCCCCGCTGGCGTAGGGCAGGCCGGCCTTCCGGCGGTCGCCTACGAAGAACAGGTAGCCCAGCATCTCGACCGCATCGCGCTGCTGGCCCTCGCCCAGCAGCGCGGCCACCGGCACGCCCAGGTGCTGGCCCAGCAGGTCGAGCAAGGCGCACTCGACGGCGGTGACGGCATGGATGGTGGTGCGCAGGTCGAAGGTCTGCAACCCGCGGCCGCCGCTGTCGCGGTCGGCGAAGGCCTGTTGCATCGACTGCAACACCCGCTGGTGGGCGCCGATGGGCTGGCCCACCACCAGGGCGGCAGCGTCCTGCAGCGTCTGGCGGATCTTCTCGCCGCCCGGCACTTCGCCGACGCCGGTGCGGCCGGCGCTGTCGGTCAGCAGCAGCAGGTTGCGTGTGAAGAAGGGCCCGTGTGCGCCGCTCAGGTTGAGCAGCATGCTGTCGCGCCCTGCGACGGGAATCACCCGCAGTGCGGTGATGGCGGGGGTGTCGGCGGTGTTCATGGCGCTACGGGGTGGGCACCATCAATCCGCGGTGATCTTGCCCACTTCGATGACCTTCTTCCAGCGCGCGAATTCGGCGGCCTGGAAGGCTGTGAACTGCTCCGGCGTGTTGCCCACGATCTCGAAGCCCAGTTCCAGCAGCTTGGGCTTGACGGCGGGGTCGTTGAGGCCCGCGACGAGCGCGTCGTGCAGTCTGGCCTTGATGTCCGCAGGCAGCCCCTTGGGCGCGGCGAAGGCCTGCCAGGAATAGACGGTGACGCCCTTCAGGCCCAGTTCCTCCATCGTCGGCACATCGGGCAGCAGCGGCGAGCGCTTGGCGCTGGTGATGGCCAGCGCGCGCAGCTTGCCGGCCTTGATGTTGGGCAGGCCGGTGTTGATGTTCATGAAGGTGGCATCGACCTGGCCGCCCAGCAGATCGGCCATCGCCGGGGCGCCGCCCTTGTAGGGGATGTGCGCTGCCTTGGTGCCCGTTTCCTGCCAGAACAGCTCGGCCGTCAGGTGGTCGGAGGTGCCGTTGCCGGCCGACGCGAAGGTCATCTTGTCGGGGTTGGCCTTGATGAACTTGAGCAGGTCGGCAAACGACTTGTGCGGCGAGTTGGCCGGCACCGTCAGCACATTGGGCGCCTGCACGGCCACGGTGATGTAGTCGAAGTCTTTCAGCGCGTCGTAGGGCACGCCCTTGATCAAATGCGGCCCGATGACCAGCGGCCCCAGCGAGGTCACGAGGATGGTGCTGCCATCGGCCGGCGCCCGCTTCACGGCTGCCGCGCCCACCGTGCCACCGGCGCCCGCCTGGTTGCCCACGATGAAGTTGCCGCCCAGCTTTTCCTGCAGCTTGGGGCCCAGCGTGCGCGCGATCATGTCGGTGGAGCCGCCGGGCGGGAAGGGCACCAGCAGCGTCACGGGTTTCGACGGCCACGCGGCCGTCTGGGCCGGGGCCTGGGCCTGGGCCTGTGCGTCGGGGCCGGTGAGCCAGCCGGTGGCGGCCAGCGTGAGCGAAGCGAGTGCAGCGATGAAGGGCTTCATGGTCGGGTGTCTCCGGTCTTGATCTGGTGCATTATGGTAGCGCTACCTTTTTGCCGCTGCAAGAACTTTCTGTGGCGGCTTCGCACCCTGCTCAGGTGCTGCCGCGCTCGATGATCGAAAAGCCGATATCGACGATGCGCTCGGTAACGTCGCGCCCTTGCGCCCGGTCCACGATGAACCGCGCCGCCTGTCGGCCGATGGCGCCGCCCTTGATGTGCACGGTGGTCAGCGCCGGGTCCAGGTCGCCGGCGAAATCGAGGTCGCCGAAGCCGACGACCGCCAGCGCAGCAGGCACCGCCAGGCCGCGCACGCGGGCTTCCGTCATCACCCCCAGCGCCAGCAGGTCGGAGCTGCAGAAGGCGGCGTCGATGGCATCGCCGCCCGCCAGCAAGGCCGCGAGCGCATCGCGGCCACCACGCAGCGTGGTGGGCGCGGGCACGACTGCCACCTTGACCGCAGGCAGCCCCAGGCCAGCAGCCTCGGCCTGGAAGGCGGCCAGGCGGCGCTGTGCCCGCTCGTCGTCGCCTGCCACCACGGCCAGCCGGCGCCGGCCCTTGCCGTGGAGGAAGCGCGCCACGGCGCGGCCCACGTCGGTATGCGAAAAGCCGACCAGCATGTCGATGGGCGTCGGCGTCAGGTCCCAGGTCTCGACCACCGGGATGCCGCAGGCCAGCAGCCGGCGCCGGCCCTGCGCCGAATGCAGGATGCCGGTGAGCACGATGCCGTCGGGCCGGCGGCCGATGATGGCGTCGAGCAGCGCGTCCTCGCGCGTGCCGGCGTAGCCGGTCTGGCCCAGCATCAACTGGTAGCCATGCTCGGCCAGCGCCTCGGTCAGCGACTGCACGGTCTCCAGGAACACCGGCCCGGAGATGGTGGGCACCACCGCAGCCACCAGCCGGCTGCGGGCAGACGCCAGCCCGCCTGCCAGGCGGTTGGGCACGTAGCCGGTTCTGGCCACCGCATCGGCGACCTTCTGGCGCACGTCGTCCGACACCTGCTCGGGTGTGTTCAGTGCCCGTGATGCCGTGATGGGTGCGACACCGGCGAGCTTGGCAACGTCGTGCAGCGTCACGGCGCCACTGCCGCGGCGGGCGCGGCGGGCGACGGCAGGGCCGGGGATGAGGCTGGTCGGCATGGGCGCGGAGTATGTGGTGGCAGCGCTACCACCGCAAGCCCGCCGCAGACACCCGCCGACGGTTCAGCCCTGCATCACCAGTTGGGTCTGCGTGACCACGGCGCAAAGCTTGCCATCGGCGTTGCGGATGCTGGTCTGCCAGACCATGGTGGTGCGGCCGCGGTGCAAGGCCAGGCATTCGCCCGTCACGGTGGTGTTGACGTGTGCGCCGGCGATGAACTTGGTGCTGGAGTCGGTGGTGGTGGTGCGCTGCCCGGCAGGCAGATTGAGGATCGTGCCCACCGCGCCCAGCGTGTCGGCAAAAGCCATCGTGGCGCCGCCATGCAGAATGCCGCCCGCGGTGCAGAGATCGGCCCGCACCGGCATCTCGGCCAGCACGCGGTCCGGCTCCAGCGCGGTGATGCGCAGGCCCATCAAGCCGGGGAACAGCGGCGCCAGCAGCGCGTGCACGGAGTCGATGTCGAGCATGGCGGGCCTTTCGGTGGCTTGCAGTCTAGTGCAGTGTTCCACGCTGTGCAGCACATAAAACCGTGTCTTTGCCGCCCTGGCGTCGTTGCAAATCCTCGCGATGCCTACGGGCATCGCTGTGGTTTGCGCCTAGCCAGGACGCCAAATCCACCGGTTTTCTCAAGTGCCGCACAGCGTGGAACACTGCACTAGCGGCCACCAGGGGCTGCAGGCGCACCGGACAATCGGCCGATGGATCTGCGCCAGTCGGCCCGTCTGGAGAGCACCGCGCTGTGGGCCACCCGGCTTCAGTTCGCCGCGCTCGGCGTGACGGCCGGCGCCTGGGGCGCGCACATTCCGTCCATCCAGCAGCACCATGGCCTGTCCGCAGCAGGGCTGGCAGCCGTGCTGGCGGCTGCCGGGGCAGGCGCCGTGGTGGCGCTCTTCGTTGCCGGCCGCGCTGTGGCGCGGCTCGGTGCCGGGCGCGCCAGCCGGCTGGGCGCAGCGCTGATGTGCGCGGCGCTGGCCACGCTGCTCTGGTGGCCGGGCCTGCCCTGGTTGCTGGCACCGGCCCTGGTGCTGGGCATCGGCATGAGCCTGTTCGACGTCGCCATCAACAGTGCCGGCGCCGAGCTCGAGCGGCGCGGCGGGCGCGCCGTGATGGGTGGGCTGCACGGCATGTTCAGCGTCGGCGCGATGGCCGGTGCAGGCGCGGTGGCGGCCATGCTGGCCGCAGGGCTGGCGGCGCGCCACCAGCTCGCGCTGCTGGGCGCCTGCATCGCGGCCGCGGTGGTGGTGCTGTCACAGCAGATGCCGGTGGTGCCGTCGGCCCGCTTGGACGGTGTGCCGTCGGCCCATTTTGCATGGCCGCGCGGCAAGCTGCTGCTCATCGGGCTGCTGGTGCTGGCGGGCATGCTGGCCGAAGGCGTGATGGTCGATTGGTGCGTGCTGTACCTCAAGCAGGAACTGGCCGTGCCGCAGGCACAGGCGGCACTCGGCTACGCGGCCTTCGCTGCCGCGATGGCGTTGGCCCGCTTTGGAGCAGACGCGTTGCGCGAACGCATCCCCGAAGCAGCGCTGCTGCGCGGCGGTGCGCTGCTTGCAGCCTTGGCGATGGCAAGCGTGCTGCTGCTGGGCAATCGGTGGGTGGCTTTGCCCGGCTTCGTGCTGGTGGGGGCCGGGCTGGCGCTGGCGGCGCCCATCCTGTTCAGCGCCGCCACGCGCGTGCCGGGCGTCAGCGCGGCGGCCGGCATCGCCGCGGTCACGTCCGTGGGCTACGCCGGCTTCATGCTCGGCCCGCCGTTGATCGGGGGCCTGGCGCAGGCCAGCTCGTTGACGGTTGCCTTGTGGGTGGTGGTGCTGGCCGCCGTGGCGCTGGCGGCCGGTGCTTCCCGTCTGCCGCTGAGCACCGTCACCAGGCCAGCAGCGCCGCGGGACTGACTGTGGCGCTTCAGCGGGCAGGCACCGGCGGCGCCAGTGGCGTGTTGCGACATGCGCGGCGGTCTTCTTCTGCCGCCAAGGCTTCGCAACGGGCCGCGCCATCATTGATGCGCCCGCCGCCGGCCGCAGGCACGGCTGCCGTGCGCCGCGGCAGCGCAGGGTTGGCGGTCGGCGGCTGCGCCGTGTTGCGGCCCAGCGGAATGCTGAGCTGCGGCGCCACCGGCCTTTCGTCGCGCAAGCTGCTGGCTGCCGTGGCGTCGGCGTTGTCGCGCCGCTCTTGCGACGTCATCAGGCGCGGCACCGCGCGCGTGGCCGGCGCCGACGCCTTGTTGGCCGGCGCGGCACTGCCGGTCTGCGCCGAGACGGTGCCGGCCATTGCCAGCCACAGCGAAAGCACGAGGCCGAGCGAAATCGGCGCTGGACGTGGCCGCATTGGCGATGGAGTGAAACGGTCTTGCATTCGAAGTCTCCCTGCAGCCGGTGTGAAGCAATGCATTCCGGATCGCCCAGCTTGCGCCGCGCAAGGCCGGGGTGGTGTAGGACGACCCGCTGCCGCGCCCCAGGCAAATTCCACACCCTGCGCTCGCACCAGTTTCCGTCTGCCGCGGGTTGGCGGCCAAAGAACGATGTCGCTTTGCCGAGAGTCAGATTTCATCTGCTTCGATCACGGTCTTCAGGCGCTGCCCGCCGCGGCAATCGGCGTGCACTTGCAGCCGCAGCGCGCGTCCCACGGGGACCCGGCGGCTGAATCTGTAGTCCAGGCTGTCGTATTCCGCAGGTTGGTTGGTTTGTATGCGGCGCGACCATTGCAACTCGCCGTCTGCAAACACCTTCAATTCGTGGCTCGGCGCTTTGGCGGTGGCGTGTGGGCGCACCGTCATGGCCACCGCAATTTCGAAATCGCGCTCGCGTTGCGCATCGGCGGGAATGTGCAGCACCACGGTGGCAGCGTTGCCGCCATCGGTGGACCAATGCTCCGGCTGGCCTGTCGCGCGTTCGGATTGCTTCTTCATGAGAGCGGGCACCATCTTCGAATCATTGCCAATCCGCATGGGCCGGCGCGTCGGGGCAATAGCGGCACGAAACGGTGCTTTTGAAAATTGAAATTGTGTTTATCATTGCCGTTCGTTCAATCGCAAAGGAAACTTGGGCCATGGCCAAAACTTACGCCGACATCCAGAAAGAAATTGCCACATTGCAGAAGTCAGCCGAAGCGCTGCGCCAGAAAGAAGTGGCCGGTGTGGTGGAACGGATCAAGACGGCAATTGCCACCTACAGTTTGACAGCCCATGATCTGGGCCTGAACGGTTCGGTTGCCGCCGCGCCGAAGGAAAAGAAAGTGCGCAAGGCGCGCGCCGCAGCGAAGCCGGCCTCCAAGCCGATGTACCGCGACGAAAGCGGCAAGACCTGGTCGGGTCACGGCCGTCGTCCGGGTTGGTTCCTGGCAGCACTGGCCGCCGGCAAAAAAGCCGACGAACTGCGCGCCTAGCAGTCGAAGGCATTGCGGCGCCACGCGCCGCACTTGTCTAGACATCCCTCGACATCTGCAACGCCCGCTGCATTCACCTGCCGAGCAAGGCCGATGCCTGCGTTCCCCGCACCCGCGCCGCCGCCTGCGCCGCCACCAGCGCCATCGCCGGCACCGTCCGGCCACCTCGTCTATTCCACCGAAGGCGGGCGCATGTGCCCGCATTGCCGCAGGCCAGTGCAGCTTTGCAGTTGCACTGCGCCGCAGCCGCTGCCTCCCGCGGGCGACGGCACCGTGCGCGTGGCGCGCCAGACCCAGGGCCGCAAAGGCAAGGCGGTCACGGTCGTCACCGGTTTGCCGCTGACGGCAGACGCTTTGGCTGCCCTGGCCCGCAGCCTGAAGGCCGCCTGCGGCAGTGGCGGCACCGTCAAGGATGGTGTGATCGAGGTCCAGGGCGAGCACCGTGACCGCATCGTGGCGCTGCTGCTGCACGCGGGCTGGCGCGTCAAGCGCGCAGGGGCATGATGCGCCCGGCCGGGCGCCGGTGCGGCGGCAGCGCCGAAGACGTGGGTACACTGCGCCGCGCAATGCGCTGTGGCGCATGCAGGCAACACTTGCGCGCCGCCACGCGTGCAAGGCATCACCGAGCCATGACACCATCTTTCAGAGGTACCCGATGAAGACCCGCAACAAGCTGGCCGGCGCCGCACTGATGCTCGCGGCCCAGGCGTTCGCGGCACCGCCGCCGAAGGCCGTGCTGCTCGACTTCTCCAGCGCATCGCTCATCGACGCTGCCGCTGCGAAGGCGGTGCTTGCCGAAGGGCTGCCGCTCAAGCTGTGGAAGGCTTACCCGGTGTCGCAATGGGCCTTCGTGAGCCAGGTCGAGGGCGGCCTGACGCCCAACGGCACTTGCGTGGTGACGGCGCGCGTGATGATGGTGCCGCTGACACCCACGATGAAAGCCGTGCTGCTGCGCCCGCAGAAGATCGCGACCGCCTTCGATGCCGCGCCTGGCAGCTCGCTCGACCAGTGCAAGACGCTGGCGAAGACCAAGCTCACCGAAGCGACGCAGGGCGTCGCTTCCAGCCTGGTCAAGTAGGCGGCGCGGCGCAAGTCGCGCGCGCCTCCTTCGCCTGCGCCTCGCCTGCGCCTACTCAGGCGGCCGGTGTGGCAGTGACGCCCAGGCAGTTGTTGCAGCGGCCCAGGCCGCGCAGCCGCGGGTCGGGCTTGCCGTCGCCGGTCTTGAAGTTGGCGTGGCAGCGGATGCAGACGTACATCTTCGAGCTGGACATCATCGGCTTGACGCCGGGTTCAGCATTGGGGCGGGCCGCTGTGTACTCGGCCTGCGTCTGGCGCAGCTTGGGGGCGCTGGCAGCGGCAACAGGTGCCGTGGCGGCCGATGCAGTGGTGGGTGGTGAGGGCGGGGCGGGGGGAAAGGCGGGGCGACGGTTGGCCATGGCGCTGTGCGTAGGCTGGTGGGCCTGAAAGAATCGCTAACCATCTATTGTCCGCCGAAACGCTGGCGCCCGCTGCGGGACGTGCATTCCAAGCCGCAAGATTTGCCGATGACATACTCCCGGCCGATGAAATTGCAGTTCCCCTTTTCCGCCATCGTCGGCCAGGACGAGATGAAGCTGGCGATCCTGATCGCGGCGGTGGACCCCGGCGTCGGCGGCGTGCTGGTCTTCGGTGACCGCGGCACCGGCAAATCGACAGCGGTGCGCGCGCTGGCCGCCTTGCTGCCGCCGATGCGCGCCGTCGTCGGCTGCCCCTACAACCGCGACCCCGCGCTGGAGCCCGAAGGCGCGCCCAGGCCGAAGACGCATTGGGTGCCGGTGCCCGTGGTGGACATGCCGCTGGGCGCCACCGAAGACCGCGTGGTCGGCGCGCTCGATCTGGAACGCGCGCTGTCGCAAGGCATCAAGGCCTTCGAGCCCGGCCTGCTGGCGCGCGCCAACCGCGGCTTTCTCTACATCGACGAGGTCAACCTGCTCGAAGACCACCTCGTCGATCTGCTCATCGACGTGGCGGCGTCGGGCGAAAACGTGGTCGAGCGCGAAGGTCTGTCGGTGCGCCACCCCGCCCGCTTCGTGCTGGTGGGCAGTGGCAACCCGGAAGAAGGCGAACTGCGGCCGCAGTTGCTCGACCGCTTCGGCCTGTCGGTGGAGGTCACGACGCCCGGCGACGTGCCGACGCGCATCGATGTCGTGCGCCGGCGCGACGCCTTCGAGCGCGACCCGGCGGCCTTCATCGCCACCTGGGCGGCCGACGACGAACGCCTGCGCGAGCGCATCGTGGCGGCACGCAAGCGGCTGCCCAGGACCAAGGTGCCCGACGCGGTGCTGGAGCGGGCCGCCACCTTGTGCCTGGCGCTGGGCACCGACGGTCTGCGCGGTGAGCTGACCTTGATGCGTGCTGCGCGCGCGCTGGCCGCGCTGGACGGTGATGCCGTGGCGGCCGACAGCCATCTGCGCCGCATAGCCGCGCCCGCGCTGCGCCACCGCCTGCGCCGCAACGTGCTGGACGACGCCGGCTCGACGGCGCGCGTCCAGCGCGCGGTGGACGAACTGTTCACGGCCTGAGTTGCATCGTGGCGCGCCGATGAACGCCTGGGCCGACGCCACGCTCGCAGCCGCGCTGTTCGCGCTGGACCCTGCCGGCAGCGGCGTGGTGCTGCAAGCGCCCGCCGGGCCGGTGCGGGACCGCTGGCTGGCGATGCTGGCCGCCGCGCTGCCCGACGCCCCCCGCCGGCTGCCGCTGAGCATCCGCGACGACAGGCTGCTCGGCGGGCTGGACCTGGCCGCCACGCTGCAAAGCGGCCGGCCGGTGCCGCTGCGCGGGCTGCTGGCCGACAGCGACGGCGGCGTGCTGCTGGTGGCGATGGCAGAGCGGCTGCCTGCCGCCACGGCAGCGCGGCTGGCGGCCGTGATGGACAGCGGCGAGGTGGTGGTCGAGCGCGACGGGCTCACGCTGCGCCACGCCAGCCGCTTCGGCCTCATCGTCTGCGATGAAGCGCTGGACGGTGACGATCCCGTGCCGGCAGCGCTGCCCGACCGGCTGGCCTTCCACATCGACCTGCGCGACGTGCCGCCGCGCACCGCAGAGACGATCTGCCTTGGCGACCCGGCCGAACTGGCGGCCGCGCGGGCCTTGCTGCCGGCCGTCGTGGCCGGCGACGACATCGTGCAGGCCTTGTGCGCCGCCGCCGCCGCACTGGGCATTGCGTCGCTGCGCGCACCCTTGCTGGCCTTGCGCGCCGCGCGTGCCCATGCGGCGTTGCAGGGCCGGCACACCGTGGATGCCGACGACGCCGGCGTGGCTGCACGCCTGGTGCTGGCACCGCGCGCGACGCTGGTGCCCGCCGACGCGCAAGCCGAGCCCGAGCCACCGCCGCAAACGGCCGACGCGCCGCCTGACAACGAGCCTGACAGCGAGTCTGACAGCGATTCCGACAGCGAGCCCGACGCCGAGCCGCCCTCCGCAGCCGAGCCGATGGAAGACCAGGTGCTTGCGGCTGCGCTGGCCGCCTTGCCACCGGCGCTGCTGGCGCGGCTTCAGGCAGAGCATGCATCGCGTGTGCGCGCCCGGCTCGCCGGCAAATCCGGCGGCTTGCAGAAGGCCGGCGCCCGCGGCCGGCCGGCCGGTGTGGTGCGCGGTGATCCGCGTGATGGCAAGCGGCTCAACCTGCTGGCAACGCTGCGCGCCGCCGCGCCCTGGCAGCGCCTGCGCGGCGCCCTGCCGCCGCGCATCGCGGTGCGTGCCGACGACTTCCACGTCACCCGCTACCGGCCACGCCGGCAGACCACCACGCTCTTCGTCGTCGATGCATCGGGCTCGTCGGCGCTCAACCGCCTGGCCGAGGCCAAGGGCGCCGTCGAGTTGCTGCTGGCCGATTGCTACGTGCGCCGCGACAGCGTCGCGGTGATCGGTTTCCGTGGTCGTACGGCAGAACTGCTGCTGCCGCCGACGCGCTCACTGGTGCGCGCCAAGCGCAGCCTGGCCGGGCTGCCTGGCGGCGGCGGCACACCGCTGGCTGCCGCCATCGACGCCGCCAGCGCGCTGGCAGACAGCACACGCCGCCGCGGCGACACGCCGCTGGTGGTGCTGCTGACCGATGGCCGCGCCAACGTCGCGCTGGACGGCAGCGGCGGCCGGCCGCGCGCCGAGGCCGATGCGCTGGCGGCCGCACGCCGCCTGCGCGCTGGCGGCGCCGCCGTTCTGCTCATCGACACCAGCCCGCAGCCCGGGCCGCAGGCCGCGCGGCTGGCGGCCGAGATGCGCGCCACCTATCTGCCGCTGCCGCACGCCGGCGCGCAGGCCTTGTCGCAGGTGGTCCGTGCCGGCGCCGGGGGCTGAAGGCGATGGCTTCGTCGAGGCGGCCGGCCTGCGCTGGTTCGTGCGGCGCGCCGGGCAGGGCGCGCAGCGCGTGCTGCTGGTGCACGGCACCGGCGCATCGACGCACAGCTTCGACGCCTTGTCGGCGCTGCTGGCCGGCCCCGGCTCCCCTTTCGCGCTGACCGCCATCGACCTGCCCGGCCACGGCCGAAGCAGCCCGGCCAAGGCCGCTCAGTTGTCGCTGCCAGGCATGGCTGGCGCCATTGCGGCGCTGCTGCAAGCCAGCGGCCTGCGGCCCGACATCGCCGTGGGCCACTCGGCCGGCGCCGCGCTGCTGGCGCGCCTGGCGCTGGACGCTGCCATCAAGCCGCGCGCGCTGGTCGCCATCAACGGCGCCTTTCTGCCTTTCGGCGGCCTGGCCGCGCCGCTGTTCTCGCCGCTTGCGCGGCTGCTGCATGCACAGCCCTGGGTGCCGCGCCTGTTCGCGCGCCGCGCGGCGGATGCCGCTGTGGTGCGCCGCCTGGTCGAAGGCACGGGGTCGGTGCTCGACGCCGCCGGCCTGGCCGCCTACCAGCGGCTGATGCAGAGCCCCGGCCACACGCAGGCCGCGCTGGGGATGATGGCGCACTGGGACCTGCGCGCGCTGGAGCGCGACCTGCCGCTGCTGAAGACGCCGCTGCATCTGCTGGTGGGTGGGCGCGACCGGGCGGTGCCGCCGTCGCAGGGTGAGCGCGTGGCGGGGCTGTGCCCGCATGCAACGCTGACGCGGCTGCCCGGCCTGGGGCACCTGGCGCACGAAGAAGATCCGGCCGCCGTGGCACAGTGCTTGCGGCAGATCATCTCGGCGATGGACGGCGGTGGCCCGGCTGCTGGCGCTCGGGTATAAGCACGCACCGTTGTCGAGGAACACGATGCCGCACACCTTGAAGGATCTGCTCGCCACCGGCGCCGACGCGGCGCCCGCGCTGCGCGCTCCGTCGCGCAAGGCCCTCGATTTCGGCGCGCTGCGTCGCCTCATCGACGACACGCTGGCCCGGCTCAACGGCCTGGGCATCGGCCGCAACGACCGTGTCGCCATCGTGCTGCCCAATGGCCCCGAAATGGCCGCCTGCTACATGGCCTGCGCCAGCGGCGTGGCGAGCGCGCCGCTCAACCCGGCCTACCGCGCCGACGAGTTCGAGTTCTACCTGTCGGACCTGCACGCCAAGGCCTTGATCGTCGAGCAGGGCAGCACCTCGCCGGCGCTGGCCGTGGCGGCCAGATTGGGCCTGCGCACCATCGAGCTGGTGCCCGATGCAGAGCAGGGCGCCGGCTTCTTCACGCTGCTTGCGCCACCCGGCATTGCAGACGCGCCGGCCGCGGCCGGCGGCCATGCGCAGCCTGACGACGTCTCGATGGTGTTGCACACCTCGGGCACCACCTCGCGGCCGAAGATCGTGCCGCTGTCGCAGCGCAACCTGGCCGCGTCGGCCAGCAACATCCGCAACACGCTGGGCTTCGGCCCGCAGGACTGCGGGTTGAACATCATGCCGCTGTTCCACATCCACGGCCTCATCGCCGGCGTGCTGGCGCCGCTGGCGGCTGGCTCGCAGGTGTTCTGCACACCGGGCTTCAACGCACTGAAGTTCTTCGCCTGGATGGACGAGGCGCACCCGAGCTGGTACACGGCGGTGCCCACCATGCACCAGGCCATCGTGGGCCGCGCCGGCAAGAATGCAGAGGTGATTGCGCGCAACCCGCTGCGCTTCCTGCGCTCGTCGTCGTCGTCGATGCCGCCGCAGGTCATCAAGGAACTGGAAGACATCTTCGGCGCGCCGCTGATCGAGGCCTACGGCATGACCGAAGCCACCCACCAGATGGCCAGCAACCCGCTGCCGCCTGCGGTGCGCAAGCCCGGCACCGTGGGCGTGGCGGCAGGCCCGGAGATCGCCATCATGGACAGCGGCGGCGCGCTGCTGCCGCGCGGCGGCACCGGAGAGATCGTGATCCGCGGTGCCAACGTCACCGCCGGCTACGAAAACAACCCCAAGGCCAACGAAGAAGGCTTTGCCGACGGCTGGTTTCGCACCGGCGACCAGGGCGTGATGGATGCCGACGGCTACATCAGCATCACCGGCCGGCTGAAGGAAATCATCAACCGCGGCGGTGAGAAGGTCAGCCCGCGCGAGGTCGATGACATCCTGATGGACCACCCGGCCGTGGCGCAAGTGGTGTGCTTCGGCATGCCGCACCCGAAGCTGGGCGAGGAAGTGGCCGCCGCCGTGGTGCTGCGCGAAGGCCGGCAGGCCAGCGAGCGCGAGCTGCAAAGCTTCGTCGGCAGCCGCGTGGCCGACTTCAAGGTGCCGAAGAAGATCCTGTTTCTCGACGAGATCCCGAAAGGCGCCACAGGCAAGCTGCAGCGCATCGGGCTGGCCGCCAAGCTCGGCCTCGTCTGACCGCAAACGTCCCGTTCGTCGTTTCCCAACCCGGAGTGATCATGGCTGCTGTTCTGCCCTTGCGTCTGTCCGCTGCGCTCGCGGCCCTGGCTTGCAGTGTCTCGGCACTGGCCTGGGAGCCGGCCAAGCCGGTGGAGTTCGTGGTGCCCGCCGGCACCGGCGGTGGCGCCGACCAGATGGCCCGCTTCATCCAGGGCGTGGTCGCGAAGAACAACCTGATGAAGCAGCCCATCATCGTCGTCAACAAGTCGGGCGGCGCGGGCGCAGAAGGCTTTCTCGACGTCAAGGGCGACAAGGGCAACCCGCACAAGATCGTCATCACGCTGTCCAACCTGTTCACCACGCCGCTTGCCACCGGCGTGCCTTTCAACTGGCGCGACCTGACGCCGGTGCAGATGCTGGCGCTCGACCAGTTCGTGCTGTGGGTCAACGACGAGTCGCCCTACAAGACCGCAAAGGCCTACCTCGATGCCCTGAAGAGCGGCGCCGACCGCAACATGAAGATGGGCGGCACCGGCTCCAAGCAGGAAGACCAGATCATCACCGTGATGCTCGAAAAAGTGGCCGGCAAGAAGATCACCTACATCCCGTACAAGGGCGGCGGTGACGTGGCGGTGCAACTCGTGGGCAAGCATGTCGATTCCACCGTCAACAACCCGATCGAGGCCGAGTCCCACTGGCGTGCCGGCAAGCTGCGCCCGCTGTGTGTGATGGACAAGGCACCGATGCCCTACAAGGCCAAGATGACGGCCACGATGGCCTGGGGCGACATTCCCACCTGCGCATCGGCCGGGCTGCCGGTGGACTACCTGATGCTGCGCGGCATCTTCATGCCGCCAGGCGTGACAGCAGAGCAGGTGCAGTTCTATCTCGACCTCTTCAAGAAGGTCCGCGCACTGCCTGAATGGAAAGACTTTCTCGACAAGGGCGCGTTCAACGACACCGCGCTGGCAGGCCAGCCCTTCGTGGACTGGCTGGGCAAGAACGAGCAGATGCACCGCGTGCTGATGCGCGAGGCGGGGTTTCTGGCGCAATGAGCGCCGGCAACGACGAGCAAGACGTCCGCACGCGCTGGCCCGAACTCGGGCTGGCCGCCTTTTTGATGTTGCTGGCCGCGCTGGTCATCAAGGACAGCCTGCGCGTGGGCACCGGCTGGGGCGACGACGGGCCACGCTCCGGCTACTTTCCCTTCTACATCGGCTGCCTGCTGATGGCGGCCAGCGCCTGGATCTTCGGCAGCCAGTTGCTGCGCTGGCAACGTGACGCCACGGTGTTCGCCGAGCGCGGCCAACTGCGCCTGGTCGTGGCGGTGCTGGTGCCGATGCTGGTGTACGTGGCGCTGGTCTATCCGCTGGGCATCTACCTGGCCTCGGCGCTGCTGATCACCTACTTCATGTTGCGCTATGGCAAGTACCGCTGGCAGCCCACGCTGGCGGTGGCCGCCGCAGTGCCGCTGATCTTCTTCGGTGTCTTCGAGCGCTGGTTTCTGGTGCCGCTGCCGAAAGGGCCCATCGAAGCCCTGCTGGGCCTCTGAACATGGACGAGCTGAACAACCTTGCACACGGCTTTGCCGTCGCGGCAACGCTGCCCAACCTGATGTTCATGCTGATCGGCATCACGCTGGGCGTGCTGATCGGCGTGCTGCCCGGCCTGGGCGGCGCCAACGGCGTGGCGATCCTGCTGCCGCTGACCTTCTCGATGAACCCCACCTCGGCGATCATCATGCTGAGCTGCATCTACTGGGGTGCCTTGTTCGGCGGCGCGATCACGTCGATTCTGTTCAACATTCCTGGCGAGCCCTGGTCGGTGGCCACCACCTTCGACGGCCATCCGATGGCGCAGCAAGGCAAGGCAGCGCAGGCGTTGACGGCGGCCTTCACCTCGTCTTTCGTCGGCGCCTTGTTCGCGGTGCTGCTGATCACGTTTCTGGCGCCGGTGCTGGCCCGCTTCGCGCTCAAGTTCGGCCCGGCCGAATACTTCGCGGTGCAGTTGCTGACCTTTTGCAGCTTCGTCGGCATGAGCAAGGAGCCGCCTGCCAAGACCATCGCGTCGATGATGCTGGGCTTTGCGCTGGCCGCCGTCGGGCTGGACAGCGTGACGGGCAGTCTGCGCATGACCTTCGGCTTCCCGGTGCTGCTCAAAGGCTTCGACTTCCTGATCGCGGTGATCGGCCTGTTCGGCATCGGCGAGATCCTGTTGACGATGGAAGAAGGGCTGGCGTTCAAGGGCCAGAGCGCCCGCATCAGCCCGAAGGTGGTGTGGGACACCTGGCGCGAGATCGCGCGCCACTGGCGCACCTTCCTGCGTTCCACCGCCATCGGCTGCTGGATGGGCATCACGCCCGGCGGTGCCACGCCCGCATCCTTCATGAGCTACGGCATGGCCAGGCGTTTCGCCAAAGACCCGCGCACCTTCGGCAAGGGCGACGTGCAAGGCGTCATCGCGCCGGAGACCGCAGCGCATGCCGCCGGCACCGCGGCGCTGCTGCCGATGCTGACGCTGGGCATTCCTGGCTCGCCCACCGCCGCGGTGCTGCTGGGCGGCCTGCTGATCTGGGGCTTGCAGCCGGGGCCGATGCT
Source organism: uncultured Rubrivivax sp. (assembly GCA_964244245.1). Classification (GTDB taxonomy): domain Bacteria; phylum Pseudomonadota; class Gammaproteobacteria; order Burkholderiales; family Burkholderiaceae_C; genus Rubrivivax. The sequence goes on from CAXTHW010000004.1 coordinate 47,164, forward strand.
CTTCGTCGAGCAGAAAGATTTCGTCTGGGGCCTGATCGCGTCGATGTACCTCGGCAACCTTGTGGGCTTGATCGTCGTGCTGACCACGGTGCCGTTCTGGGCCGCCATCCTGCGCGTGCCGTTCTCGGTGATCGCGCCGATCATCATCGTCGTCTGCGCCATCGGCGCCTACACCGTGCACAGCGCGATGTTCGACGTGGTGCTGATGCTGGTCTTCGGCGTGCTCGGCTATCTGTTCAAGAAGCTCAAGTACCCGCTCGCGCCGCTGGTGCTGGCGCTGGTGCTGGGCGACATGGCCGAGGCCAGCTTCCGCCAGGCCATGCTGCTGTCGCAAGGCAGCCTGGCGATCTTCTGGTCCAACCCGCTCGTCGGCAGCATCACCGCGGTGGCCTTGCTGCTGCTGCTGTGGCCGCTGTGGGGCTTGCTGAAGAGCGCGGGCGGCGCCGCGAAGGCGAGGCCGGCGTGAAGATCGCCGTCGTCGGGGCCGGCGCCATCGGCGGCTACCTGGGCGCCAGGCTGTCGCGCGCCGGTGCCGACGTCACCTTCGTCGCGCGCAACCGCAACCTCGAAGCCATCCGCGCCAACGGCTTCAAGCTCATCCTCGAAGACGGCAGCGAAGAGCTGGCGCCCGACGTGCGGGCAGTGCAGGACATGGCCGACGCCGGCCCGCAGGACGTGGTGCTGCTGACGGTGAAAGCGCACCAGGTCGTCGATCTGCTGCCCGGGCTGCGCGGGCTCTTCGGGCCGCAGACGGCGGTGGTGACCATGATCAACGGCCTGCCTTGGTGGTATTTCCACAAGCTCGCCGGCCTGCACGAAGGGCGCGGGCTGGACAGCGTCGATCCCGGTGGCCGCATCGCCGCGCACATCGAGCCCGGGCGCATCATCGGCAGCGTGGTCTATCCGGCGGCCGAGCTGCTACAGCCCGGCGTGGTGCGCGTGATCGAAGGCAACCGCTTCACCCTCGGAGAGCCCGACGGCACGCGCAGCGAGCGCATCGAGGCCTTGTCGCAACTGATGATGCAGGCCGGCTTCAAGGCGCCGGTTGCGCGCGACATCCGCAGCGAGATCTGGGTCAAGCTGTGGGGCAACCTGAGCTTCAACCCGATCAGCGCGCTGACCCATGCGACGCTGGAAGACATCTGCCGTTTCCCGCCCACGCGCGCATTGGCCGCCGCGATGATGGCCGAGGCGCAGGCGGTGGCGCAGCAGCTCGGCGTGGTGTTCAAGATCACGCTGGACAAACGCATTGCGGGCGCCGAGGCGGTGGGCGCGCACAAGACCTCGATGCTGCAGGACGTGGAGCATGGCCGCGCGCTGGAACTCGACGCGCTGGTGGGCTCGGTGATCGAGCTGGGCCGCATCACGGCCACGCCCACGCCCACCATCGAGGCCGTGTATGCCGCCGCCAGCCTGCTGTCGCGCACACTGGCTGCACAGCGCGGCGCATTGCGGGTGCAGCCTCAGCCATAGACCTCAGCCATAGACGTTGCGCAGGCAGCCGATGCCGTCGATGCTGACCTCGACGGTGCTGCCCGGCTTCATCGGCAGCACGCCGAGCGAGGTGCCGCAGAGGATCAGGTCACCGGGCTCCAGTGTCATGTCGTGCGACAAACGGGCCACCAGCTCCGCCGGGCTGAAGAACATGTCGGCCAGCGCGTAGTTCTGGCGTTCGCGGCCGGCCACCACAGTGCGCAGCGTGGCGGCTGCCACGTCGAGATCGGTCTCGATCACCGGCCCGAAGGCGGCAAAGCCGTCGAAGCTCTTGGCCCGCGCCCATTGGGCAAACGCCGGGTCGCGGTGCAGCAGCTCCAGCGCCGTCACGTCGTTTGCGCAGGTGTAGCCGAAGATGTGCGCCGCCGCGTCTTCGGCGCGCAGCGCCCGCGCCCTGCGGCCGATCACGACCGCCAGCTCGCCTTCGTAGGCGATGCGCCCCACGTCGCCGGCCGGCACCGCGATGGGCTGCCCGTGGCCGGTCGCGCTGCCGGGTGACTTCAGGAAATACAGCGGTTCGGCGGGCGCTGCCCAACCGTTCTTCTGTGCCGCAGCGCGGAAGTTGTTCCAGAGCCCGATGATCTTGCCGGGCACGCAGGGTGGCAGCCAGGTGATGGCAGCCAGCGGGAGCGTCCGGCCGGTGGCCGTGGGCGCGTCGAACAGCGTGCCGGCATGCAGTTCCACCATCTCGCCGCACCGGCGGCCGAAGCCCACGGCACCGTCGTGCATGAAACGCAACCACTTCATCGAAGCGCTCCCCGTTGACTGCCCGCGCCAATGTGTCTATTCTTCATGACATATAAAAGTGACAACATAACCTGACACCGTGCTGCTGTCGCACGGACGGAGGCTGGAATGGAAACGCTGGCAAGAATAGAGGAAGCGCTGTCGGCGGCGCTTGCCACCGCGGACGCCCCAGGCGCGCCGCCACGGTTGGCAGCGGCCATGCGCCATGCCGTGTTCCCCGGCGGTGCCCGTATCCGGCCGCAGCTCTGCTTGGCGGTGGCTGGCGCGTGCAGCGACAGCGACCGCGCGTTGTCCGACGCCGCAGCCGCTGCGATCGAGCTGCTGCACTGCGCCTCCCTCGTCCACGACGACCTTCCCTGTTTCGACGACGCGCCCACGCGCCGCGGGCACCCGTCGGTGCACCGCGCCTTCGGCGAGCGGCTGGCGGTGCTGGCCGGAGACGGCCTCATCGTGCTGGCCTTCCAGACGCTGGGCCTGGGCGCCGCCCGTTCGCCCGGCCGGCTGGGCCGCGTGCTGGCCACCGTGGCCGCGGGCGTCGGCATGCCGCACGGCATCACCGCCGGCCAGGCCTGGGAGTGCGAGCCGCGCGTGGCCTTGTCCGACTACCAGCGCGCAAAAACCGGTGCGCTGTTTGCCGCCGCCACCAGCGTGGGCGCAGAAGCATCCGGCATGGACGGCAACACCTGGCGAGCCCTGGGCGAATGGCTGGGCGAGGCCTACCAGGTGGCCGATGACCTGCGCGACGTGTTGTCCGACCCGCTCGCGCTGGGCAAGCCGGTGGGGCGCGACGTGGCGCTGGGCCGGCCCAGCGCGGCCAGTGAGCAAGGCCTGGCCGGCGCCATCGAACACTTCGACCGCCTGATCGCCTGCGCCATCGAGGCCATTCCGCCGTGCCGCGGCGCGTTGCAGTTGCGCGCGCTGGTGCTGAAAGAGGCCGAGCGCCTGGTGCCCAAGTCCTGGTGTTTGCGCGTGGGGCGCGACAGCCAGCCGCCGCGGCCTGCGCGCGTGGCAGCCCGCCAGAGCAAGACGCCCACCGAAGCCGCCTGACCGGCCGTGCCCTTGGGCTTCGTGGACGCCACCGTCGCAGTGCCGCAGGCCGGGCGCGCCGCCCGGGGCAGAGGCTGGCTGGAACGCTGGCAGGACTGGCGCAACCGCACCATCGCCAACCCCGGCTTCCAGCGTTGGGCGGCCGCCTTTCCGCTGACGCGGCCCTTGGCCCGGCGCAATGCCGCGGCACTGTTCGACCTGGTGGCCGGCTTCGTCTATTCGCAGGTGCTGCTGGCCTGCGTGCGGCTGGGCCTGTTCGACCTGCTGGCCGGCGGCGCGCTGCCGCTGCACACGGTGGCTGAACGCAGCGGCCTGGGCGGAGATGCAGCGCAGCGGCTGGTGGCCGCTGCCGTCTCGCTGCAACTGCTGGAGTGGCGCACCGGCGACCGTGTGGCGCTCGGCCGGCTGGGTGCACCGATGGTCGGCAACAAGGCGCTGGCCGCGATGGTCGAGCACCATGCCACGCTCTACGGCGACCTGGCCGACCCGGTGGCGCTGTTGCGCGGTGAAGCGGGCGCGTCGATGGCTGGCTACTGGCCCTATGAAGCGGCAGCGGCGGCCGACAGTCTGCAGTCGCCGGCGCTGCTGGCGCCAGAACGGGTGGCCGACTACTCGGCGCTGATGTCGGCCTCGCAGCCGCTGGTGGCGCGTGAGGTGCTGGACGCCTACCGCTTCGGCCGCCACCGCGTGCTGCTGGACGTCGGCGGCGGCGAGGGCACCTTCCTGTGCGCCGTGGCGCAGCAGGCGCCGCAGTTGCAGTTGCTGCTGTTCGATCTGCCGGCCGTGGCCGAGCGGGCGCGTGAGCGCTTCGCAGCGCTGGGCCTGAGCGCGCGCGCGCAAGTCCATGGCGGTGACTTTTTCCATGACGCGCTGCCGCCGGGTGCCGACATCGTGTCGCTGGTGCGTGTCTGCTTCGACCACCCCGATGAACGCGTGCTGCGGCTGCTGAAAAACGTGCGGCGCGCGTTGCCCGACAACGGGCATGTGCTGGTCGCAGAGCCGATGGCCGGCGCGCCCGGCGCTGCGGCAATGGGCGACGCCTACTTCGGCTTCTACTTGCTGGCCATGGGCCGTGGCAGGCCGCGTTCTGCGGCGCAGTTGTCGGCCTTGCTTCAGGAAGCGGGCTTTGCACCGGCGCGCTCGCTGGCCACGCACCTGCCATTGCAAAGCAGTTTGCTGGTGGCGCGTTGCCGAGCCACGTAAACCCTGACAGAAGAACTGTCTAATTGTATTGACAGTCTCTCGCGTAAGCATAAGATGACACCGTGATGTTTGCTACCGCCGCCCCTCTCGACCTGCCGATGAAGACCCGGGCCATCGTGCTGGAGCAGCCCGAACACATCGCATTCAGCCAACTCGTGCTGACCCCCCCGACCGATGACGACGTGGTGGTGGACATCGAGCACAGCGGCATCAGCACCGGCACCGAGAAGCTCCTCTGGAACGGCCGCATGCCCAGCTTCCCCGGCATGGGCTACCCGCTGGTGCCGGGCTACGAGTCGGTCGGCCGCGTGGTGGCTGCCGGCGCGGCAGCGCAGCACGCCGTCGGGCAGCGCGTCTTCGTGCCGGGTGCACGTTGCTACGGCGAAGTGCGCGGCCTCTTCGGTGGCGCCGCCTCCCGCGTGGTGGTGGCCGGTGCGCGGGTGGTGCCGGTGTCAGACGCTCTGGGTGAGCAAGCCGTGCTGCTGGCGCTGGCTGCCACCGCATACCACGCCGTCTCCGGCGGCGGCAAGCGCACGCCCATCGTGCCGCCCGACCTGATCGTCGGCCATGGCGTGCTGGGCCGGCTGCTGGCCCGCATGACGGTGGTGGCCGGCTTCACGCTCCCCACCGTGTGGGAGACCAACCCCACGCGCGCCACCGGCGCTGTCGGATACCCGGTACTCAAGCCCGAAGACGACCCCCGGCGCGACTACCACGCCGTCTATGACGTCAGCGGCGACGCGCAGATTCTCGACCGTCTGATCTCCCGCCTGGCACCGGGCGGCGAGGTGGTGCTGGCCGGCTTCTACACCGACCCGCTGCACTTCAACTTCGCGCCGGCCTTCATGCGCGAGGCGCAGATCCGTTGCGCGGCCGAATGGCAGAAGGCCGATCTGCTGGCGGTGACCGAACTTGCTGAAACCGGCCGCCTGTCGCTCGCCGGTCTCATCACCCACCACGGCGAACCGGTGCAGGCCGACCAGGCCTACAGCACCGCGTTCAACGACCCCGATTGTCTGAAGATGGTTCTCGACTGGAGAAATTGCCAATGAATGCGCCAGTCATGTTCATGCGGGACGAACGCCTGAAGGCCGAAGCGGCCATCGAGCCCGATCCGGTGTCCACCTCGCCCGCCAGCAAGACCACCCAGATCATCGCCATCTACGGCAAGGGCGGCATCGGCAAGAGCTTCACGCTGGCCAATCTGAGCTACATGATGGCGCAGCAGGGCAAGAAGGTGCTGCTGATCGGCTGTGACCCGAAGAGCGACACCACCAGCCTGCTGTTCGGCGGCAAGGCCTGCCCGACCATCATCGAGACCAGCAGCAAGAAGAAGCTCGCCGGCGAGGCGGTCGCCATCGGCGACGTCTGCTTCAAGCGCGACGGTGTCTATGCGATGGAACTCGGTGGCCCGGAAGTGGGCCGCGGCTGCGGCGGGCGCGGCATCATCCACGGCTTCGAGACACTCGAAAAGCTCGGCTTCCACGACTGGGGTTTCGACTTCGTTCTGCTCGATTTCCTGGGCGACGTGGTCTGCGGCGGCTTCGGCCTGCCGATTGCACGCGACATGTGCCAGAAGGTCATCGTCGTGGCCAGCAACGACCTGCAAAGCCTGTACGTTGCCAACAACGTCTGCAGCGCGGTGGAGTACTTCCGCAAGCTGGGCGGCAACGTCGGCGTGGCCGGCGTGGTGATCAACCGCGACGACGGCACCGGCGAGGCCAAGCAGTTCGCCGCAGCCGCCGGCATCCCCGTGCTGGCCACCATCCCGGCCAACGACGACATCCGCCGCAAGAGCGCCAGCTACGAAATCATCGGCCGCCCCGGCACCGTGTGGGCACCGCTGTTCGAAGAACTTGCCACCAACGTCGCCGAGGCGCCGCCCGTGCGGCCCAGGCCGCAGACGCAGGACCAGTTGCTCGGGCTGTTCAGCGCCGAGGTCACGGGCCGCGATTTCAAGATGGAGCCGGCAACCATCTTCGACATGGTGGGCAAGAGCGAGATCGTCAAGCCCACTTTGGAAGTGGTGTACGACGCCGCCTGAAGCCATGGACACGCCACAAGTCGCCAACCCAGCAGCACTCACCGGCGACGGTGCGGGCTGCCATTCCGGCAAGGCGCAGATGCTGGCCGCTGCACAAGCGGCAGGCAAGAGCGAGACGCTGGCGCAGTACGCAAAAGACTACCCGCTGTTGAGCCCGGAAGAAGGCGCCGGCCCGCACGACCAGCCGCAGAGCATGTGCCCGGCCTTCGGTTCGCTGCGCGTGGGCCTGCGGATGCGCCGCACGGCCACCATCCTGTCCGGCTCGGCCTGCTGCGTCTATGGGCTGACCTTCACGTCGCACTTCTACGGCGCCCGCCGCAGCGTGGGCTACGTGCCCTTCAACAGCGAATCGCTGGTCACCGGCAAGCTATTCGAGGACATCCGCGAAGCGGTCTTCAAGCAGGCCGACCCGGCGCTGTATGACTCCGTCATCGTGATCAACCTTTGCGTGCCGACGGCCAGCGGCGTGCCGCTGCAACTGCTGCCCAAAGAGATCAACGGCGTGCGCATCATCGGCATCGACGTGCCGGGTTTCGGCGTGCCCACCCATGCCGAGGCGAAGGACGTGCTGGCCGGCGCGATGCTGAAGTACGCCCGCGGCGAGGCGGAAGCCGGCCCGGTGAGCGCGCCGCGCACGGGCGTCTCGGACAAGCCAACCATCGCGCTGCTGGGCGAGATGTTCCCGGCCGACCCGGTCGGCATCGGCATGCTGCTGGAGCCCATGGGCCTGGCCGCCGGCCCGGTGGTGCCCACGCGCGAGTGGCGCGAGCTGTATGCCGCGCTCGACTGCGCCGCCGTGGCGGCCATCCACCCATTCTACACCGCCAGCGTGCGCGAATTCCAGACCGCCGGCCGCCCGGTGGTGCCGTCGGCGCCGGTCGGCCACGATGGCACCGAAGCGTGGCTTCAGGCCATCGGCAACGCCACCAACGTGCCGCAGGCGCTCATCGACGCCGCCAAGAACAAGTGGCTGCCGGCGATCAAGGCCGCACTCGCCCGCACGCCGATCAAGGGCCGCATCACCGTCAGCGGCTACGAAGGGTCCGAACTGCTGGTGGCGCGGCTGCTGATCGAAAGCGGCGCCGACGTGCCCTATGTCGGCAGCGCCTGCCCGAAGACACCATGGAGCGCGCCCGACCTGGCCTGGCTGCAAGCGCGCGGCGTGCATGTGCAGTACCGCGCTTCACTGGAGCAGGACATCGCCGCGGTGCGCGAGTTCAGGCCCGACCTGGCCATCGGCACCACGCCCGTGGTGCAAGCTGCAAAGCAGGCCACGATCCCGTCGCTGTACTTCACCAACCTCATTTCCGCCCGCCCGCTGTTCGGCCCGATGGGCGCCGGCTCGCTGGCCACGGTGGTGAATGCTGCAATCGCCAACAAGGCGCGCTTCGAGCAGATGCGCGAATTCTTCGGCGACACGGGGCAGGGCGACAAGGCGGGTGTCTGGGAAAGCAAGCCCGTCGAGCGCCCCGAGTTCCGTGCCGAAACCAAGCGCCAGGTCATCAAGATGATCAAGAAGCGCAAGGCCGAGGAGATGGTCTAGTGTTCATCATCGACCATGACCGGGCAGGCGGCTACTGGGGCGCGGTGTACGTCTTCACCGCGATCAAGGGCCTCCAAGTGGTGATCGACGGCCCGGTGGGCTGCGAGAACCTGCCGGTGACCTCGGTGCTGCACTACACCGACGCGCTGCCGCCGCACGAGCTGCCCATCGTCGTAACGGGCCTGGCCGAAGAACAGCTCGGCCGCGAAGGCACCGAGGGCGCGATGCGCAAGGCCCACGCCGCGCTCGACCCCGATCTGCCCAGTGTCGTCGTCACCGGCTCCATCGCCGAAATGATCGGCGGCGGCGTCACCCCCGCCGGCACCACGATCCAGCGTTTCCTGCCGCGCACCATCGACGAAGACCAGTGGCAATGCGCCAACCGCGCGATGTTCTGGCTCTGGAGCGAATTCGGGTTGCGCAAGATTCCGCAGCGCAAGCCTTTCGCCGAACGGCCTGCCGGCGAGAAGCCGCGCGTCAACCTCATCGGCCCCTGCTACGGCACCTTCAACATGCCCAGCGACCTGGCCGAGATCCGCCGGCTGGTGCAGGGCATCGGTGCCGACGTCAACATGGTGTTCCCGCTCGGCTCGCACCTGGCCGACGTGTCCAGGCTGGTCGAAGCCGACGTCAACATCTGCATGTACCGCGAATACGGCCGCATGCTGTGCGAAGCGCTGGAGCGGCCGTATCTGCAGGCGCCCATCGGCCTGCACAGCACCACCGCATTCCTGCGCCAGCTCGGCGAATTGCTGCACCTCGACCCCGAGCCCTTCATCGAGCGCGAGAAGCACACCACCATCAAGCCGATCTGGGACTTGTGGCGCTCGGTCACGCAAGACTTTTTCGGCACCGCCAATTTCGGCGTGGTGGCCAATGAAACGTATGCGCGCGGCCTGCGCCATTTCCTCGAAGATGAATTGGGCCTGCCCTGCAATTTCGCGATTGCACGCAAGGCCGGCGAGAAGACAGACAACGAAGCGGTGCGCAAGCTGATTCATTCGCAGCCGCCGCTGGTGCTGTTCGGCAGCTACAACGAACGCATGTACCTGGCCGAGCGGTCTGGCGGCCATGGCCCCAAGCCGGCCTACATTCCCGCCAGCTTTCCAGGCGCGATCATCCGCCGCCACACAGGCACGCCGTTCATGGGCTATGCCGGCGCCACCTACGTGGTGCAGGAGTTCTGCAACGCGCTGTTCGATGCGCTGTTCCATATCCTGCCGCTGGGCACCGACCTCGACCGGGTGGATGCCACGCCGGCCCGGCACGGCGATTCACGCCCCTGGGACGACGACGCGCTCCAGGCGCTGCAAGACCATATCGACGGCCAGCCGGTGCTGGTGCAGATCTCGGCCGCCAAGCGCCTGCGCGACCGCGCCGAGCGCGAGGCCCGGGCGGCCGGTGAAGCGCGTGTCAGCGTGCAACGCCTGCTGGCCACGCTGGGTGACGGAGTACCGGCATGACGCGTTTGGCCGATTTGACAGATTTGACAGATTTGACAGATTCGATCGATTCAGTTTCCTTCCGGCACCGCCGGAAGGCCGAGATGTCGCGGCGCCTCGCCGCGGCTGCCCAAGATGCACGGGCCATGTGTGCATGCGGCCGAAAGGCCGAACTGGAGGACTTTCCCTATGGTTGATAGAAAGGGCTCGATTTCGGGCCTCAGTGACGACGAGGCTCAGGAGTTCCACAAGTACTACATCCAGGGGTTCGTGGGTTTCACGGCAATTGCCGTGGTGGCCCACCTGCTCGTCTGGATCTGGCGCCCCTGGCTCTGAGTGGCTGACAGTTGACCCGACACAAGGGGATACGCATGACTCAATTCAATTCAGCAATACCCGAGCCGGTGGCGGTGGAGAACTCCAGAGGTTTCTGGGTCATCTTCGCGATCAGTTTCACGGTGTTTCTGGTGATTGCCTGTTTCGGGCAGTTGTTGGGCTGGAGTTGGCGTTCCTGGTTGCCGGGCGCTGAAGGCGTGAAGTCGGTTTTTGGCGGCGTCAAGGCTGGGGTCTATACCTTCATGTCGCACCTAACGTAGGAGCTTGGAATCATGTGGAGAATTTGGCGTTTGTTCGATCCGGTACGCACGATGGTCGTGCAAGGGATCTTCTTGTTTGCAGTGGCAGTGATGATTCACCTCATCCTGCTCAGCACGAACAAGTTCAACTGGCTCGATGGCCCGCGGAAAGCCACGGTGGCGGCGCAAAACGCCCCCATGCCGACGGCAGTGGCATCCATCGCAGCGGCGAAGTAGCAGATACCTCGCCTGTGACAGGGGGCGGGGTCGGGTTGACTCCCGGCTTCGCCCGACTGTGAAAGACAAATTCGCCGCGGCCGGCCTGCAAAGGCGCCGTCGGTCGGAGAGATGACTATGGCAATGCTGAGCTTCGAGAAGAAATACCGCGTCCGCGGGGGCACCCTGATCGGCGGAGATCTGTTCGACTTCTGGATGGGGCCGTTTTACGTCGGCTTCTTCGGCGTCACGACGATCTTCTTCTCGTTCCTGGGCACGGCCATGATTCTGTGGGGCGCCTCGCAAGGGCCGACCTGGAATCTCTGGCAGATCAACATATCGCCGCCCGACCTGAGCTACGGCCTGGGCATGGCGCCGCTGCTGCAGGGTGGCCTGTGGCAGCTCATCACGGTGTGCGCGCTCGGCGCCTTCGTCTCGTGGGCGCTGCGTGAGGTGGAGATCTGCCGCAAGCTGGGCATCGGCTACCACGTGCCGGTGGCATTCGGCTTCGCGATCCTCGCCTACTTCACGCTGGTGGTGGTGCGCCCGGTGCTTCTCGGTGCCTGGGGACATGGCTTCCCCTACGGCATCTTCAGCCACCTGGACTGGGTGTCGAACGTCGGCTACCAGTACCTGCATTTCCACTACAACCCGGCGCACATGCTGGCGATCACCTTCTTCTTCACCACGGTGCTGGCACTGTCGCTGCACGGGGCGCTGGTGCTGTCGGCCACCAATCCCAAGCCAGGCCAGGTGGTGAAGACGCCGGAGCACGAAGACACCTTCTTCCGCGACACCATCGGCTACTCGATCGGCACGCTGGGCATCCACCGGCTGGGCCTGTTCCTGGCGCTGGCGGCTGTCTTCTTCAGCGCACTGTGCATCGTGATCAGCGGCCCGTTCTGGACGCGCGGCTGGCCGGAGTGGTGGGGCTGGTGGCTGAATCTGCCCATCTGGGCGCAATGGCCGCTGAAGTGACCGCCTGAGACCAAGAGGAGAACAACACCATGGTTGAGTACCAGAACCTCTTCACCCATGTGCAGCCCGTCGGGCACCCGCACATGGGGCCGGAGCTGCCTTTCGGCGACAGTCCGCGCAGCGGGCAGCCGGGTTTCTCGCACCTCATCGGGCGCTTCGGCAATGCGCAGATCGGGCCCATCTACCTGGGCGGGCTGGGCATCGCGTCGCTGGTCTTCGGCACGTTGGCGTTCAACATCATCGGCCTGAACATGCTGGCCTCGGTGGACTGGAATCCGATCCAGTTCATCCGCCAGTTGTTCTGGCTCGCGCTGGAGCCGCCGGCACCTGGCAACGGCCTGGCACTGGCGCCGATGAACCAGGGCGGCTGGTGGCAGATTGCCGGCCTGTTCCTGACCATCTCCGTGCTGTTGTGGTGGGCGCGCATGTACACCCGGGCGCGGGCGCTGGGCATGGGAACGCACGTTGCCTGGGCTTTTGCATCGGCGATCTGGCTGATGCTGGTGCTGGGGCTGATCCGCCCGGTGCTGATGGGCAGTTGGGGTGAGTCGGTGCCTTTCGGCATCTTCCCGCACCTGGACTGGACGGCGGCTTTCTCACTGCGTTACGGCAACTTGTTCTACAACCCCTTCCATGCGCTGTCGATCGCCTTCCTCTACGGCTCGACGCTGCTCTTCGCAATGCACGGTGCCACCATCCTGGCGGTCACCCGCTTCGGCGGCGAGCGCGAGATCGAGCAGATCCTCGACCGTGGCACCGCCACCGAGCGAGCCGCGCTGTTCTGGCGCTGGACGATGGGCTTCAATGCGACGATGGAATCCATCCACCGCTGGGCGTGGTGGTTTGCGGTGCTGTGCCCGCTGGTCGGCGGCATCGGCATCCTGCTGACCGGCACCGTGGTGGACAACTGGTTCCTCTGGGCCGTCAAGCATGGCATCGCGCCGTCGTACCCCAGCGTGTTCCCGGCGGTGATCGACCCCGCCACCTTGCAGGGAGTCAAGCCATGATGAGAGCGCTGCTGGAACGCATCGGCCTGGCGGCGCTGGCTGCCGGCCTGCTGGCCGGTTGCGGCGAGCGCCCGCCGGTCGAGACGGTGCAGCGGGGCTACCGTGGCACCGGCATCGAGCTGGTCTATAACCCGCGGCTGGTGCAGGCGCAGATTCACGGGAACCAGGTGCCGGCGGGCTCGCCGCCGGCGTCTGCCGACGGCCCCAAGGCGAAAGACGTCTATCAGAACGTCAAGCTGCTGGGTGACCTGTCGGTGGCCGAGTTCAGCCGCCACATGGCCGCCATCACGCAATGGGTGTCGCCTGTCGAAGGCTGCAACTACTGCCACAACCCGCAGAACTTCGCCGACGACTCCAAGTACACCAAGATCGTCTCGCGCCGCATGATCGAGATGACGCGCCACGTCAACGCCGACTGGAAGCTGCACGTCGCCGAGACCGGCGTCACCTGCTACACCTGCCACCGCGGTGCGCCGGTGCCCAAGCAGGTGTGGTTCAACCCGGAGCCGCAGCGCGCCGTCTTCCTGGGCAACCGGGCAGGGCAGAACCTGGCGTCTGAAACCGTGGGCCTGGCGTCCTTGCCCTTCGACCCGTTCAACGCCTTCCTGAAAGACGCTGCGCCCATCCGCGTGGGTGGCACCACGGCGCTGCCCACCGGCAACCGGGCGTCCATCAAGCAGGCAGAGCACACCTACGGTCTGATGATGCACATGTCCAGCGCCCTGGGCGTCAACTGCACCTACTGCCACAACACACGGGCGCTGGGGGGGTGGGAGAACGCGCCGCCGCAGCGGGTCACGGCCTACTACGGCATCCGGCTGGCGCGGGACATCAACAACGCCTACCTCGAAGGTCTGACCAGCACCTTCCCGGCCGCACGCCATGGGCCCACCGGCGACGTTGCCAAGGCCAACTGCGCCACCTGCCACCAGGGCGCCTACAAGCCGCTGTTCGGTGCGCAGATGGCGAAGGACTACGTGGGCCTTCAGGCGCCGACCACGGTGGCCGCCGCAGCGCCGGTGGAAGCCGCCTCGGCACCGCCGCCGCCCGCCGCCATGCCCACTGCCACCGCGCCGACGCCGAAGTGAACGACGCAGCCGCCGCCACCCAGAGCCGGGTGTCGGCGGTGGTTGACGGCGCCGCTGTGCCCACCGCCGCCGCACGCCCGGCCGACGCGCTGGCCGACGACGTGGTGGTGCTGCTGCTGGCCGACATCGCGCCAGGCTCGCGCTGGTGGGGCTACGGCCGTTTCGTGCTGGGCCGCTGGCCGCTGCGCCGGGTGCCCGGGCTGTTGTTCGCCAAGCAGCTCGGCAGCGGCTTCGACGGCGGCTTCGGTCTGCGCCCCAGCGCCAGCCGCCAGGGGCTGTTCCTCGTCTTCGAACACGATGCAGCGGCCGACGACTTTCTTGCCCGCTCGCCGCTGGCCGCTGCCTACCGCCGCCACGCGCGCGAGCTGTGCGAGCTGCAGTTGCGCGCCTTCGGCAGCCGCGGTAGCTGGGCCGGCACGCGGCTGGCGGTCACGGCGGCGCCACCCGCGGATGGGCCCATCGCCGGGCTCACGCGGGCGTCGATCCGGCCGCGCAAGGCAGCCGCCTTCTGGCGCAAGGCGCCACCGGCCCAGGCAGCGCTGGAACGCGCGCCCGGCTGCCTGCTGGCGGTGGGGCTGGGCGAGGCGCCGCTGTTGCGGCAGGCCACCTTCACGGTGTGGGAAAGCGCCGCCGCGATGGACGCTTATGCCCGCTCCGGCGCGCACCTCGACGCCATCCGCGCAGCGCAGCGCGGCGCCTATTTCTCGGAGTCGATGTTCGTCCGCTTCGTGCCGGTCTCGATGCGCGGCGAATGGAAGGGCCGCGCCTATGGCTGATGCGGCGCGCGTGGTCGTCGTCGGCGCCGGTGTCGGCGGGCTGGTCAGCGCGCTGCTGCTGGCGTCCCGCGGGCTCCAGGTCACGCTGGTGGAAGCCGCTGCCGCGCCTGGCGGCAAGATGCGCCAGCAGCAGGTGGACGGCGTGGCCATCGACGCCGGACCCACGGTGTTCACGATGCGCTGGGTCTTCGAGCACATCCTGGCGCAGGCGGGCAGCTCGGTCGATGCGCTGCTGCGCCTGACGCCGCTGTCGGTGCTGGCCCGTCACGCCTGGCGCGGCCACGCGCAGCAGCTCGATCTGTTCGCAGACAAGCAGCGCTCGGCAGATGCCATCGGGGCGTTCAGCAACGCGGCCGAGGCGCGCCGCTTTCTCGGCTTCTGCGCGCAGGCGCGCCGTCTCTACGACCATCTGGAAGGCCCTTACATCCGTTCCGCCCGCCCCACGCTGGCCGGCATGGCCGCGGGCCTGGGGCCGCGCGGGCTGGCGGTGCTGGCCGGGCTGGGCCCGTTTGCCAGTCTCTGGCGTGCGCTGGCGCGGCATTTCCATGATCCGCGGCTGCAGCAGCTCTTCGGCCGTTATGCCACCTATTGCGGCGCCTCGCCCTGGTCGGCCCCGGCCACGCTGATGCTGGTGGCGCAGGTCGAGATGGACGGTGTCTGGGCCGTCGATGGCGGCATGCATGCGGTGGCGCAGGCGCTGGCCGGCCTGGCGCAGCAGCGCGGCGCCGCATTGCGCTATGGCCAGCCGTGCGCGCAGATCCTCGTGCAGGACGGCCGCGCCAGCGGCGTGCGCCTGGCCAGCGGCGAGGTGCTGGCGGCTGACGCGGTGGTGTTCAACGGCGACAGCAACGCGCTGGCCGCCGGGCTGCTGGGCGCCGCCAGCCAGCGCGCCGTGCCGGCCACGCCGCGGCGGCGGCGTTCGCTGTCGGCCGTGACCTGGGCGATGCATCTGCGCGCCAGCGGCTTTCCACTGTTGCGCCACAACGTGTTCTTCGACGACGACTACAGGTCCGAGTTCGACGACATCTTCCGCCACCGCCGGCTGCCCGGCCAGGGCACGGTGTATCTCTGCGCCCAGGACCGTGGCGACGGCGTGCGCGCCGCACAGGGGCCGGAGCGCCTGCTGGCCCTCGTCAACGCCCCGGCCGACGGCGACAGCCGGCCTTTCGATGTCTCGGAGATCGCGCCATGCCGACAACGCAGCCTGGCCCTGCTGCAAGCCTGCGGCCTGCGGCTGGAAGCGGCCAGCCCGCAGCAGACGGTGTGCACGACGCCGGCCGACTTCGACCGCCTCTTTCCGGCGACCGGCGGCGCGCTCTACGGGCCGGCGACGCACGGCTGGATGTCGTCGTTCCGGCGGCCGGGCTCGGCTACGCGGCTGCCGGGGCTGGTGCTGGCGGGCGGCAGCGTGCACCCGGGGCCGGGGGTGCCGATGGCAGCGCTGTCGGGCTGCCAGGCGGCCGAGACGCTGCTGGCGCACCTCGCTTCGACCAGCCGGTGGCGCCGGGCGGCTACCTCTGGTGGTACATCGACGCCATCAGCGACGACGGCCGGCATGCGCTGACCCTCATCGCCTTCGTCGGCAGCGTCTTCTCGCCGTACTACGCCTGGGCGCGCAGCCGCGGCGGCGGCGTCGCCGACCCGGACAACCATGTGGCGTTGAACGTCGCGCTCTACGGTGCCGGCGGCCGCCGCTGGGCGATGACCGAGCGCGGCCGGGCCTCGGCGCGGCGCGGCGTCAGCGAGTTCGCCATCGGCCCCAGCCGGCTGCACTGGGACGGCAACAGCCTGCTGGTGGAGATCGACGAGATCGGCATGCCGCTGCCGCAGCGCGTGCGCGGCAGCGTGCGCCTGTGGCCGCAGGGCCTGAGCTGCTTCAGCGCAGCGCTCGACCGCGAAGGCCGCCACCGCTGGGGGCCGATTGCGCCGTGCAGCCGCATCGAGGTCGATCTGGCGCAGCCGGGCTGCCGCTGGTCGGGCCACGCCTACCTCGACTCCAACGAAGGCGACGAGCCCATCGACGGCCCGTTCCAGGCCTGGGACTGGTCACGTGCAACGCTGAAGGACGGCAGCACCGCGGTGCTCTACGACGTGCGGCCCAAGCAGGGCGCCGAGCACCTGATCGCCAGGCGCTTTGCGCCCGACGGCAGCAGCACGCCCTTCGACGCGCCGCCGCGCCAGGCGGTGCAGGGCAGCACGCTGTGGCGCGTCGGCCGCAGCATGCGCAGCGACGCAGGCGCAGCGCCGGTGCGGCTGCAACAGACGCTGGAAGACACGCCTTTTTATGCACGCTCGGTGCTGGACTGCAGCCTGCTCGGCGAGCGCGTGACCGCGCTGCACGAAACGCTGCTGGTGCCGCGCGTGGTGTCGTGGCCGGTGCGGCTGATGCTGCCCTGGCGGATGCCGCGGCGGGGCTAGCAGCGCCGCAACCGGCGGCGCGCCGCCGCGCCCAGCAGCGGCAGGCCGAGCGACCACAGCCACGCCGCGCCCGGCTCGGGCACGGCGCTGGTCAGCACCAGGGATGCGTTGTCGAAGTAGGCGTCGCTGGAGACGCCGGAGGTGCGCTTGGCCAACAGGAACACCTCGATGGAGCGTGTCCCCGTCGGCACGACCCGGGTGTCGCTGTACAGGCCCCAGTCGAACGCGGCGGTCACCGGGTCGGCGAAGCTGAAGCTTGCCAGACGGCCCCCCGCGCCACTCAGAAAGCGCAGCTCCCCGCTCCCCGGGTCCAGCGAGCGTGACTGCACGAGCACCGAGAAGCTCGCAGTCAACGCACCCGCATCCACTGCGCCGGCCAGCGCAGCCAAGTCGATGGTCTGCGACAGCGACTGTCCCGCAGCAGCACCGGAGCCGCCGGTGAAGACGAAGCGGCCCAGCCCCACGCCGGCAGGCAGGCCAGCCGTGCCGGGCACTGCGTTGGTGATGGCGAGCGCATCGATGCCGGTGCTGGACCAGCCGGCCGTGCTGCCGCTCTCGGCGTCACCGTTGACGAGCAATTGCGTGCCGAGTGTGGTGGCTGTCGCCGCCGTGGCGGCACCGCCTGCCAGCGCGCTGCACAGGCAAAGGGTGAGGACGTTTTTCATGGTTCATCTCCTTGGTGGCTGGTGGGAGCCGCCAAGTTAACAAGGCAGCCGTTCCAACAGCGTTACCGCCGGGCAGGGCGACAATGCGCCGGCCCGCCCGACACCGTGACGCAACGCCCGCCATCCCCATCACCGCCGCGGCTGCAGTTGCTGTCTGCGCCGCAGTTGATGCTGGCCGATGGCAGCACGCTGGCGCTGGCCGACCGCGACGCCGCGCTGCTGGCGCTGCTGGCGGTGGATGGCCCGCTGCCGCGCGCCCGCATTGCCGCACTGTTGTGGCCCGACGCCAGCACCGAGCGCGCCCGCACCAGCCTGCGGCAACGCCTGTTCAGGTTGCGCCAGCGCGCGGGTTGCGAACTGGTTGCCGCGCACGACGTGCTGGCGCTGGCCGACGGCGTGCGGGCGGACATCAACGGGCTGCCGGCATTGCGGCACGACGCGGCGGCACTGCCCGGTGAATTGCTGGAGGGTCTGCACTACGGCGACGACGACCTGGGGCGCTGGGTGGAAGCAGCGCGCGAAGCCTGGCGCAGCCGCCGCCGGGAGGCACTGGCGGAAGCAGCCACGCGCCATGAAGCCGAAGGCCACGTTGCCGCGGCGCTGCCGTTTGCGCAGCGGCTGGTGGCCGATGAGCCGCTGCTCGAACATGCACAGCGGCGCCTGATGCGCCTGCACCATTTGCGCGGCGACGGCGCAGCGGCGCTGGCGGTCTTCGAGGGCTTGCGGCGGGCGATGCAGCGCGAACTGGGTGCCGTCCCAGGTGAAGAGACGCAGGCGCTGATGCATCGCGTGCTGGCTGGAAAGCCGCCCGCGGCCGGCGCCCTGCGGCCGATGCCCTTGCTGCACAGCGCCCGGATGGTCGGCCGGCAGGCCGAATGGGCTGCGCTGCAGCAGGCCTGGGCGCTGCCAGCGCCGGCATTGCTGGTGGGCGAAGCCGGCATTGGCAAGAGCCGCTTGCTGAACGACTTCGTTGCCGCCCAGCCCGGCACGCTGGGCGTGCAAGCACGGCTGGGAGATGCAGCGGTGCCGTATGCACTGGTCGCGCGGCTCGTGCGCGCGCTGCTCGGCCGCAGCGTCCTGGCGACCGGCTTGCCGGCGCCGGTGCGGGAGGCCTTGTCGCTGGTGGCAGTCGAGTTGGGCCCGCCGCAGCCTGGTGCCCGCATCAACGCCTTGCTGCTGCGCCAGGCCGTGCAGGTCTTGCTCGGCAACGCAGGCGTCCCTGCCATCGCGCTCGACGATCTTCATCACGCCGATGCAGCCAGCCTGGACTTGCTGGCCGCCTTGTGGGCCGAGCCGGAGCCGCCGCTGCGCTGGCTGCTCGCGACGCGCGCTGCCGGCTTGCCGGCGTTGCTGCTGCCCACCGACCGCGGCGCCGCCTGGACTCGCGACGGCAGCCGGTTGTGTCGGGTCGAACTCGATGCGCTGGACGCCCGAGGCGTTGCCGAGATGCTGGACGCGCTGGCGCTGCCGGGCCTGCATGCCGACTGGGCTGCTGCACTGCACCGGCACACGCGCGGCAACCCTCTTTTCGTGCTGGAAACGCTGCGCGCACTGCTGACCGCCGGCACGCTGCCGCAGCGCCCGCCGGCCATGCTGCCGTTGCCGCCACTCGTCGGCCAGGTGATCGAAGGCCGGCTGGCCCGGTTGTCTGCCACCGCGCTGCAACTGGCTCGCGTCGCGGCGCTGGCGGGCCAGGACTTCAGCCTCGAACTTGCCACCGTGCTGATGGACAGCAGCTTGCTCGCACTCAGTGAACCGTGGCGCGAACTGGAGGCGGCGCAGTTGCTGCGTGGCGCTGCCTTGGCACATGATCTGGTGCTGGATGCCACGCGGCGCGCCGTGCCGGCAGCCATCGCGCAGGCGCTGCATGGCCGCATTGCGGCCTTTCTGACGACGCAACAAGTGGCACCTGCCCGGCTCGCCGCGCACTGGGCTGCAGCAGAGGATTGGACGCAGGCGGCGCAGTGCTGGGGAGCGGCGGCGCAGGCGGCCTACACCGCGTCGCGCACCGACGAGGCGCTGCGCTGCCGTGAGTCGGCCATCGACGCCTGCCGCCGTGCCGGCGACGGGCCGGGCGCCTTCGACCACGCGGTGCACCACATTGCCGAGCTGCTGCAGGCTGGCACAGGGGACCGCGCCAACCTTGCTGCCGAGGCAGCGCTTGCACTGGCACAAGACGATGAGCAGCGCATCAAGGCGCTGGTGATGCGCGCCCATGTGCAGCACTGGCTGATGCAGCACGAGCGCTGCGTTGACAGCGCGCTGCAGGCGCACCGCCTGGCGCGCCGCGGCGCCCACCCGGTGCTGGTCAGCCATGTCGGCATCCGCCTCGCCTTGGCACTGGGTCAGGCCGACCGCGCTGCCGAGGGTCTGCCGGTGCTGGAAGAGGTGCGCGGGCATGTGATGCGCGAAGGCGATGTCGGCATGCGCGCGATGTTCCTGTGCCAGCTTGCCAACCTGCAGAGCTTGGCCGACGACGTGGACTCTGCCGGCCGCAGCTATGCCGATGCGGTGGCCACGGCCGTGGCGGGCGGGCAGGTGCTGCTGGCGCGCCAGGCCTTGCTGAGTTCTGCGCTGCTGCATTGGCGCTGCGGGCGCTGGGCTGACAGCGTGCAGGCGCTGGAGGCACTGCTGCCATTGCGCGAAGGCGCGCCGCCGGAGCAGGCGCTGTTGCGCAACGAAGAACTGCATCTCGGCCTGCTTCGGCGGCACCAGGGACGCTTTGGCGCCGCCACCGATTTGCTGGAACGGGCGGTGGCGCATTGGCGCATCTGGGGTCCGGCGCCCCGCGCCGTGCTGGCCGAGAACGAACTGGCGCAGTTGTGGCTGGACCTGGGCCAGAGCGCACGCGCGCGGCAGGCGCTGCAAACCGCGGCTGACGGTGCTCCTGCCTACGTGCAGGTCGCGCGCCGCATGCTGGCCGTGCGCGTGGCGGCGGCTGCCGACGGCCGCCCGCCGACGGCGCTGCTGGCAGGATTGCGTGCGCTGGCGTTCGAGCCGGCACTGCGCGTTCTGCCGCGGCTGCTGGGTGCGCTGGAGTGGGCGCGCCACGCTGAGCCGGGCGCTGCCCGCGCGGCGTGCGAGGGGGTGCACGCAGAGGCCGTGCAGCGCCACCTCGGCGGCGTGGCGGCCCATGCCCGGCTCGCGATCGTGCGCTGTGCCAGCGCGGCAGATGACACCGGCGCGGCGGGCCGACTGGCGCTGGCCGCCTGGGCAACTGGTGATCTGCGGCAGGCGATCGACCTGTACGTGCCCGAGGGCGCGGCGTGGCTGCAGCGGGCACTTGCGGCAGCGGGGCTGGGAGAAGCGTCCGCCGTGCACGCGGCAGCCATCGCCTGGTTGCGCGCCGCCCTGCACGACCTGCCGCCGGTGTTTGCCGAAAGCTTCCGTCACCGGCAGGTGACCAACCGAGATTGGCTGGCCCGAGCCGGAGCGGCGCGCTGAAGGCCTGCCCCGTTCTCGCGCCTCAGTGCAGCTTGTCGTCCGGCGGCCGCCCGTTGAACGACTTGGGGCGATAGACGTTGCCGTCGCGCTCCACCGCGCGGCGTGCCCGCTCGATGGCTTGCTGGGCCTCGCGGCTGGCGGTGCGGCGCCGCTGCGGCCAGCGCCACAAGTGGCGCAGCACCGCTTGCCAGCGGGCGCGCCGCGCCTGGCCGACCAGCATGCCCAGCATCAGCACCACACAGACCGCGAGCCCGATGCCCGCCAGCACTTGTTCGACCATGTTGCAAATCTAGCGCGATTCGCCGCCTGCTGGTTTGTCTTGTTCCTTTTGCTCACGATCGAGCGCAGCCTGCTTCTGGTCGCGCGCCACCGAACGGAGCTGCCACCAGGCAAACACCAGCACGCCGCCGAAGGTCAGCACCACCTCGATCAGGATCACCGGCCAGTGCCCGTGCTCCATCGTCGCGCCCTAACCTTGCAGCCGGCGTGCGGCCTGGCGCTCGAAGAGGTCGATCATCCAGCCCATGCGCTCGTCGAAGCTACGGGGGGCCGGGGAGCGCTGGGCCACGCTCACCGTCTGCGCGGTCTGCGCGGTCTGCGCCGCCTCCACCAGGTAGCACACCGCGCGCAGCGGCGCTGGTGGATGGCCTGGCGCAGCGGCCGGCAGCAGCCCGGCGGCACTGGCGCGCGCCATCAGGGCGAGCTTGCGCCGCCTGGGCACCACCACCCGGTGGTTGACCGAATCGAGCCCGCTGCGCTGCAGATGCTCGCCGATTTCTGCATAGACCAGGCGGGCGGCGCGGATGGCCGGCCGGCAGTCGCGCGGCAGCGCCGCCATGCCCTGCTCGGCGCGCTGGTACAGGGCTTTTGCCTCCAGCAGCAGCCGCTGGATCACGCTGCCCAGGCGGGCATCGAAGACCGGCGCGCGCAGCCAGGCGTCGGCGTCGATGCCGGCCTGCGCCAGCCACTGCCGGGGCAGGTAGAGGCGGCCGTTGCGGGCGTCTTCGCCGACGTCGCGTGCGATGTTGGTGAACTGCATCGCCACGCCCAGCTCGCAGGCCCGCGCCAGGGCGTGGCTGCTGGTGGCTCCCATCACCAGCGCCATCATCGCGCCCACGGTGCCGGCAACGCGGGCGGCATAGTCCTGCAAGTCGTCCAGCGTGTGGTGCTGGCGGCCGCTGGCGTCCCAGAGAAAGCCGTCGAGCAGCGCATCGAGCAGCGCACGCGGCACGCCGAAGCGCTGCACCACGTCGGCCAGCGCGCGGTCGGCTGCGATGTCGGCCGGCCGGCCGGCATACAGCGCGTCCAGGCGCGCCGCCAGGCAGGCCATCGCGGCGTGCGGGTCGCTGCCGAGGTCGATGGCATCGTCAGCCAGCCGGCAGAAGGCATACAGCGCGGTGGCCGGTGTGCGCACGCGCGCCGGCAGCAGCAACGAGGCGGCAAAGAAGGATTTGGAGCCGCCGCGCATCAGCCGGCGGCAGATCTGCAGGTCTGCGCCGGCGACTGCGTCTGCGTCTGCGCCGGCGCCTGTGACTGCGTCTGCGTCACCCAGCGGCCGGACGGCGCGGTCAACGGGCATGGAGCAAGGCGTTGGAGCTGTCGTCGGCCTCAGCCGCTGCTGCGCGGGCCTTGCGGCTGTGGCGCAGCGCCCAGCGCCACAGTGCGGTGGCCTCCAGCGGCAGCACCAGCAGCCAGTGCTCCAGGATGGCCAGCGCCAGCATCGTTGTCGCCAGCATCAGGCCCACCGCGCCGACGGCATGGCTGTCGAGCGCGGCGGCCACCATCAATGCCGCGACGACCGTGGCCGCCGTCACCGACAGCGGAAAGAACGCGTTCATCGGCCGGCGCCTGAAGAAGCTTTCGAGGTAGGCCAGGTGCGGCGGCAGGAACTCTTCGCTGAGGTTGCGCACGCCGAAGAAGAGGTTGAGCTTGGCACTGGTGCGCATGGTCCAGAGCACCAGGAATGTCCAGGTGCCCACCTGGTTGGGCTGGCGCCAGGTGAGTGCCACGATCACCAGCCCGACGGCGATGATGCCCAGCTCGTGCCAGAGGATGGCCTGCACCGCCTGCACGAAGCGCGGCCAGCCCTCGGTGCCGGGCGGCGAGGCCACCTTGCGCGGCCCGGTGATCCAGCCGGTGAGAAAGCTCAGCTCGTGCCAGCCCCAGACCAGCAGCGCGCAGGTGAAGGCGCAGTAGGCACCGGCCACGCCGGTCTGCCCGGCGGTGTGCGCCAGCCCGGCCAGCGCCGCGAGAGACAAGCCGGTGGAGATCACCAGGCTCCAGCGGAACGTGGTGCGCGGCAGGTTGTCCAGCAACAGGATCAGCCCGGTGCTGAACCACCAGACGAACACCGCGAACAACACGGGCAGTGCCAGTTCCGACATGGTGGCTCCGGCGTGCCCTACCAGGCCGGCGCCACGCGCAACTGCTGCGGCAGTGCGTGGCGCTTGACCGGCAGCGCGTACAGCCGCGCGAATGTGGCAGCACCGGCCAGTGCCCAGCCGGCTTGGCGCAGCCTGCCCAAGACGCCGCCGCGCGCCTTGGCGGCGGTGAGGCCGGTCTGGATGCGAAACAGGCGCTGCAGGCCCGCCTTGAAGGCCGGGTGGTCGATGTCCAGCGAGATGGGGAAGACCTGGCGCGAGATGTCGTTGGTGACCTGGAACACCGTGTGGTCGTAGGCGTCGGAATCCAGCCCCATCGCGTGGTGCAGCATCGGCCGCGTGTGGTCTCGCACATACATCGTGGCATAGACAGCGAGCAGGAAGAAGCGGATCCACAGCAGGTTGGCGCCACGCAGCAGCTCGGGCTGCGCACGCATGATCAGCGCGAAGGATTCACCATGCCGGAATTCGTCGTTGCACCAGCGCTCGAACCAGCGAAAGATCGGGTGGAAGCGTTTGTCCGGGTGCCGCTCCAGTTGGCGGAAGATGGTGATGTAGCGCGCGTAGCCGATCTTCTCTGAGAGATAGGTCGCGTAGAAGATGTACTTGGGCTTGAAGAAGGTGTAGGCCTTGGTGCGCTTGAGGTTGCCCAGGTCGATGCCCAGGCCGAAGTCTTTCAGCGCCTGGTTGATGAAGCCGGCGTGGCGCGATTCGTCGCGCGTCATGAAGCGCATCAGCGCCTTGATGTCGGGGTTGCTGACGTTCTTCTGGATCTCGTTGTAGAGGATGCAGCCAGAGAATTCGGAAGTGAGCGAACTCACCAGGAAGTCGAGGAATTCCTTGCGCAATTCGGGCGGCACCTGCGAGAAGCGCTGGGCCACTTCGTCGCCGAATTGCGCGTCGCGCTGGAAGTGGTCGTGGTTGTTGTCGCCTTCGTATTCCAGCAGCATCGCGTCCCATTCGGCGCGGATGCTGGACACGTCGATGCGGTCCATGGCGGCGAAGTCGGTGGTGTAGAAGCGCGGGCTAAGCAGCGTCTCCTGCCGGGCCTGCGCGGCGGCGGCTTCAGGGCTGTCGATGGTGTCGGCGGCGTTCATGGGTGGCTTTCAATGGGGTTCAGCGGCCGGCCGTCAGCAGCCGCGCGAAGGCGGCTGCATTGGTGGGGCCGAAGGATTCGAGGTCCAGCCGTTCGCCGGTGGCAGGGTCGAGCAGCGTCAGCCGGCCGTCGGCACGCGCCACCAGCTCGAAGGGTTGCTCTGGCCCCAGATCGCGCTTCATGCGCTCGCGTGCCAGTGCGCGCAACGCGCCACGCAGGAAGCCGGCCTCGCCCTGCACGGTGTCGATCACGCGGCGCTGGGTGGCGTCGATGACGTCGATGCCACCATCGGCGCGGTCTTCGAAGCGCAAGGCGCGCGTGGCCACCGCCGCGGCGTCGGGGCTGTGGACCGAGACGCCGGACAAGCGCACAGCCGCCGTGCCCAGCACGCTCACCACCACCAGCAGCGCGATGGCGCGCACCATGCTGCTGGGCAGCGGGTTGCGGCTGACGATCTCTGTCATGGCCAGTCCTTTCGGGCGTCAGGCTGCGCTGTGCTGCGCTTCAATCACCGGCCGGCACCGGCTGGTGCAGACGCACCGGCTGCGGCATGCCGGTCTGTGCGGCGGCGCTGGCTGTCTGCCGGCTGCCGCCTGCCTGCGCCCATGCCTTGGACAGCAGTTGCCCCACGCGCGCCGCGTCCGGCACGCAGCGCAGCATCGGCTCCGGGCGGGCCACGCGCCACGGGCGGGCATGCGGCCACAGGTGCAGCCAGGCGATGCGGTCGCCCTGTTTCAGCGCCAGCGGCAGGTCGCCGGTGCCGCCGGCATGCAGGTGCAGCGCGGCGCCGTCGATGCGCGTGTAGGGCAGGTTGAAGGTGACGGTCAGCACGATGCCGATGCGCATCACCACCCGCTTGTCGGTGACGGTATAGACCGTGTTGCGCGCCGACAGCCAGGCCATCAGCGCGATGCCGCCCAGGGCCAGCAGCGCCAGCAGCGCCAGCCATCCGACCGACTTCAGCGTGTCGGCCAGCGGGGCGCCGTCTTCAAACGCGAAGCCGGCGCGCAAGACGAGGATGGCGGCGAAATAGACCACCAGCTTGCGCAGGTGGAAGGCGCGCCGCGCCAGCACCCGCCAGTCCGGGCTGCCCTGCCAGAGCAGGCGTTCATCGGCCGGCAGCACGTCGGGCAGGCCGCGCTGGGGCTCGTGGTCGTGCTCGGGCCCGAGGCCGTGGCGGTGCTGCGCCTTCACAGTGCCGGCTCCGCGCGTTCCGGCGTGGCGTACAGCATGCCGGCACCGTAGTAGGCGCCGATCTTCTCTTCTTCGAGGAAGGTCACCACGTCGGGCAGCGCGGTGCCGGGCACCTGGGCGAACTGGCTGCCCAGGATGGCCCTGACCTGCACCTCGTCACGCCGGACGCGGGCAAAGGGCACCGGCAGCAGCACGCGGCGGCCGCTGCCCACCACCTGCACCTCGAAGAAGCGGAAAAGCATCTCGCCGACGTCCAGCCACAGGTCGGTGATGGTGCCGCCGATCTCGCCATCGGCGCCCACCACTGGCAGGCCGCGCGGGTCGGCGTCCTTGTCGGACACGCCGTAGTCGGGCACCGCGCGCAGCGGCTGGATCTTCAGGCTGCCGTCCGGCGCGCGGTCTGGCACGTCGGCGCGCTCGACCCAGGAGCCGGGGCCCACGCCGTCGAGCATCGGGTTGGCGCTGGTGGGCACCAGCGGCGCGCCCGCCCAATGGTGGCTGGGCTCGGCCATCAGCGGACGCGCGGAGCGCTTGGCGTTCGGCACCGTGAAGTTGCTGCCGTCGGCCATCAGATAGGTCTTGGGCGACGGAATCGGCCAGCCGGTGGGCGAGGTGCCGGTTTCGGTTTCCATCGGGTAGCCCTCGCGGTGGTTCTCACGCACGAGGTAGTAGATGAGTCCGGCAAAAAACGCCCAGAAGAGGTACAGCACGAGCTGCGCCACATCGACGTACTGGGTGATGGCACCTGTTCCCATGGGATCTCCTTCTCAAGAACTTCGACGAACGGACTTCAGCCGGGAAAGTCGGCCAGACCGAATTGGGGTTGCGGCGCGGCAACCGCCGGCCGCGCCTTGCTGCGCACCAGCGGCCCGATGGCCACCAGCGCCGCGAACAGCAAATACATTTCGAGGTGATAGACGAAGCTGTAGCCGGTGACGGGGCTGTTCAGTGCTTCGCCCAGCGCGCCCTGGGTGGCCAGGTGCGAGACAGCGTCGCGCAGCGCGCCACCGGTGGCCATCGCCACGCCGGCCGCGGTGGCCTGCACGGCGCCCCAGGCGCCCAGCGCCAGGCCGACATGCTCGGGCTGCTCCAGGCTCATGGCGGCAGTGAGCGTGCCGATGGCGAAGAGCCCGGCGCCGAAGCCGATCACGAGCGCGCCGATGCGGAACATCGTCGGTGAATCCATCGGCGCCGAGAAGATGACGGCCGAGAACGCAGGCAGCCCGACCACGGCGCCGAAGGCCGCCACGCGGAAAGGGTCTGCACCGCGGCTGAGCAAGCGCGCGGCCAGTGCGAATGCGACCAGCGCGCCACCCGCCAGCAAGGCCGTCAATGCACTGGTGGCGCCCACGCCCAGGTGCAGGATTTCCCCGCCATAGGGCTCCAGCACGATGTCCTGCATGTTGAAGGCCAGCGTGCCCAGCGCCACCGCCCAGAGGAAGCGCCGCGCGTCCTTCTGCGCGATGAAGGCCCGCCACATCGGCAGAAAGGCCGGCGCCGGCAGCGCCTTGTTGCGCCGGCGCGCCGGGTTGCGCGCTTCCTGGCGCCACACCGCAATCGTGTTGAGCAGGATGGTCAGCAGTGCCGCGCCCTGCACCACCTGCACCAGCCGCTTGTCGGAAAAGTCGGCCAGCAGCGTGGCGCACAGCGCGCCGCCGCCCACCATGCCCAGCAGCAGCATCACGTACATCAACGCCACCACACGGGGGCGTTGGGCTTGGCTGGCCAGGTCGGTCGCGAGCGCCAGGCCGGTGGTCTGCGTGGTCTGAAGGCCGCAGCCCACCAGCAGGAAGGCCAGGCCGGCGGCGATCTGGCCCACCCAGCCCAGGCCGAGCTGGCCTTCGCCCGTCAACACCAGCAGCGCGAACGGCATGATGGCCAGGCCGCCGAATTGCAGCATCGTGCCCATCAGCACATAGGGCACGCGCCGCCAGCCGATGGCAGATGCATGGGTGTCGGAGCGAAAGCCGATGAAGGCGCGGAAAGGCGCGGCCAGCACCGGCAGCGCCACCATCAGCGAGACAAACCAGGCCGCCACATGCAGCTCGACGATCATCACGCGGTTCAGCGTGCCGACCATCAGCGCCGCGGCCAGCCCCACGGACACCTGGAACAGCGACAGGCGCAACAGCCGGGCCAGCGGCAGCTCTGCACCGGCTGCGTCGGCAAACGGCAGCAGGCGCGGCAGCACCCTTGCCAACGCATCGCGCTGGGCGGGGCTGAGCAGGGCCACGAGCTTCACAGCCGCTTCCACTCCAGGGCCTGCGACTTGTAGAAGCCGCCGCTGATCGCCTGGAAGCGGCCCGGCTGCCAGTGCATCAGCGAGGCGTCTGCCGTCATCAGGCGCTGCAGCTCGTCGGGTGTCACGGGCACGATGGACGGCGAGCGGTTGCCGCGCGGGAACAAACGGCCGGCGGCCAGCATCAGCAGGCTGGCCGGCGTGCGCGGCGCGGCGGTGAAGACGATGGAGGTGGAGGTGCGCGCGGCCAGCCGCGACAAGGCCGCCACGGCGTCTTCGGCGCGGTAGTGGATCAGCGAATCCATCGCCACCACATGGTCGAATTCGCCCAAAGCGGTGTCCAGCATGTCACCGCTGCGGAAGTCGATGCTGCCGAGGCCGAGAGACTCGGGCAGGCGCTGGCGCGCCAGGCCCACCAGCGTGGGCGACAGGTCGATGGCCACCACGTCGGCGCCGCGGCGCGCGGCTTCCACCGCCAGCGCGCCGGTGCCGCAGCCGGCGTCGAGGATGCGGCGGCCGCGCAGGTCGGCCGGCAGCCAGGACAGCAGCGTGGCCCGCATGCGGTCACGCCCGGCGCGCACGGTGGCGCGCACGCGGCCCACCGGTGCATCGGACGTGAGGCGTTCCCAGGCCTGCGCGGCGGTGCGGTCGAAGTAGGTCTCGATCTCGCCGCGGCGGCGCACGTAGGTGGCGGTGCTGGTGTTCATCAGTCGAAGCCCAGCAGGTCGAAGATGTCGCGGTCTTTCATCGGGTCGCAGATCATCGGATCGACCCCCGCCCACAGCAGTGCGGCCAGCCGCATGTACTCGTCCTGCACCGCCTTCAACTCCGGAGAG
The DNA here is from genome assembly GCA_964244245.1 of uncultured Rubrivivax sp. Taxonomy (GTDB): domain Bacteria; phylum Pseudomonadota; class Gammaproteobacteria; order Burkholderiales; family Burkholderiaceae_C; genus Rubrivivax. Next base: position 75,597 of record CAXTHW010000004.1, read on the forward strand.
TCCTCCATCTCGAACAGCGTCTGCTTCTTCAGCCGGCTCTTGCGGATGATGTCCAGTGACGGGAAGCGCGCCATCGTCTTCAGGCCGACGCGCTCGTTGTACTTGTCGATCTGGTCGGTCTCGTCGCTGCGGTTGGCGATCACGCCGCCCAGCCGCACGTTGTAGTTCTTCGCCTTCGCGCCGATGGCCTGCACGATGCGGTTCATCGCGAAGATCGAATCGAAGTCGTTGGCGGTGACGATCAGCGCGCGGTCGGCATGCTGCAATGGCGCTGCGAAGCCGCCGCAGACCACGTCGCCCAGCACGTCGAAGATCACCACGTCGGTCTCTTCGAGCAGGTGGTGCTCCTTCAGCAGCTTGACGGTCTGGCCGACCACGTAGCCGCCGCAGCCGGTGCCCGCCGGCGGGCCGCCGGCCTCGACGCACATCACGCCGTTGTAGCCGGGATAGACGAAGTCCTCGACGCGCAGTTCCTCGGGGTGAAAGTCCACCGTCTCCAGCACGTCGATGACGGTCGGCATCATCTTCTTGGTCAGCGTGAAAGTGCTGTCGTGCTTGGGGTCGCAGCCGATCTGAAGCACGCGCTTGCCGAGCTTGGAAAATGCAACCGACAGGTTGCTGGACGTCGTGCTCTTGCCGATGCCGCCCTTGCCGTAGATGGCGAAGACCTTGGCGGTGCCGATCTTCAGCGCCGGGTCGAGCTTGACCTGCACGCTGCCTTCACCGTCGGGCGGGCGGCTGGGCGCCGGGCCGCGCTTGATCTGACTGGGGGCGATGGTTGCCATGTTCATGCTGGAACTCCTTCAAATACACCTTCAAGGCGGTCTTCCAGCTCCTCGCCGGCACGGCGCAAGGCTTCGAGTACATCCGGGTCCGGCTGCCAGAACTGGCGCTCGGAGGCTTCGATCAAACGGTTGGCGACGCGCGCCGATGCGGTGGGGTTCAGCCGGGCCAGCCGCTCGCGCATGGCCGGGTCGAGCATGAAGGTCTCTGTCAGTTGCTGATAGACCCAGGGCTGCACCTGCCCGGTGGTGGCCGACCAGCCCATCGTGTTGGTCACGTGCACCTCGATCTGGCGCACGCCTTCGTAGCCGTGCTCCAGCATGCCTTCGTACCACTTGGGGTTGAGCATGCGGGTGCGCGTTTCCAGCGCCACCTGCTCGCGCAGCGAGCGCACGGCGCCGTCGCCCTTGGTCTGGTCGCCGATATAAACCGGGGGCGTCTCTCCGCCCTTGCCCAGGTTGCGAGCGCGCTTCACGGCCTGCGTGATGCCGCCCAGCGTGTCGAAGTAGTTATCGACCGTGGTGACGCCGAGTTCCACCGAATCCAGGTTCTGGTAGGTCAGTTGCACGTCGGCCAGCGCGCTTTGCAGCAAGGCGCTCTGCTGCACCGCACGGCCGCTGCGGCCGTAGGCGAAGCCCTTGCGGCGCGAATAGGTTTCGGCGATCTCGTCGCCATCGGACCAGCGGCCGTTCTCGACCAGGTTGTTGACGTTGGAGCCGTAGGCGCCTTCGGCGTTGCCATAGACGCGCAGCGCGGCGATCTCCAGCGTGCAGCCATGCTCCTGCTGGTAGGCCAGCGCATGCTTGCGCACCCAGTTCTGCTCCGGCGGCTCGTCGGCCGACGCGGCCAGGAAGGCGGCCTCTGCGAGCAGCTTGATCTGCAGCGGCATCAGGTCACGGAAGATGCCCGACAGCGTGATGACCACGTCGATGCGCGGCCTGCCGAGGGTGGCCAGCGGGATCAGGGTGGCACCGGCGATGCGGCCGTAGCTGTCGAAGCGCGGCAGCGCGCCCATCAGCGCCAGCGCTTGTGCGATGGGTGCGCCTTCGTTCTTCAGGTTGTCGCTGCCCCACAGCACCATCGCGATGGACTCCGGCAGCCCGTGGCCGTCTGCTGCGTAGCGGTCCAGCAGGCGCTGCGCCTGCTTTGCGCCGTCCTGCACGGCGAAGGCGCTGGGAATGCGGAAGGGGTCGAAGCCGTGCAGGTTGCGGCCGGTGGGTAGTACGGCCGGCGTGCGCACGATGTCGCCGCCCGGGGCCGGGCGGATGAAGCAGCCATCGAGTGCGCGCAGCAGCGCCGTCACTTCGCTGTCTTCGCAGAGAAGCCGGTTGCTGTCGGCCAGGCTTTGCATCAGCGGCAGCGCGGCTTGTGCGCCGGTCAGCGTGCCATCGACGAGGGCTTGCACCACCGCGCGGTCGAGCGGCGCGCTGTCCGACGATGTCCGGTCCGACGATGCGCCTGGCGCGGCTTCGGCCATCGCCAGCAGCATGTCCACGCGCTCGGCGGCGCTGGGCGCGCGGCCGGTGACGTGCAGGCCGTGCGGGATCAGCGTGTATTCCAGCTCCAGCAGGTGGGCAGCCAGTTCGCTGACGCGGGTGTCTGCGTTGGCGCCCCACAGCGGCTGGGCGGCGGCCAGCTCCATCGCCGCGGCCTGCGACTGCAGCAACACAGCCAGTTCGGCACGCTCTTGGCTCATCGACGCGGCCGGTGCCAGCCCGCGCCAGCGCTCGACCGAGGTCTTCAGCTCGCTCAGGCCGCGGTACAGGCCGGCCTGCGCGATGGGCGGCGTGAGGTAGCTGATCAGCGTGGCGGCGGCGCGGCGCTTGGCGATGGCGCCTTCGGACGGGTTGTTGGAGGCGTAGAGATAGATGTTGGGCAGGTCGGCGATCAGCCGGTCGGGCCAGCAGTCGCCGGACATGCCGCTTTGCTTGCCGGGCATGAACTCCAGCGCGCCGTGGGTGCCGAAGTGCAGCACCGCGTGGGCCGCGAAGTCTTCGCGCAGGTAGCGGTAGAACGCAGAGAAGGCGTGCGTCGGCGTCAGGCCCTTCTCGAACAGCAGCCGCATCGGGTCGCCTTCGTAGCCGAAGGCCGGCTGCACCGCCACCAGCACGTTGCCGAACTGCTTGCCCAGCACGAAGATCGCGTTGCCGTTGCTGAGCTGGCGGCCCGGCGCCGGGCCCCACTGGCCTTCGATCTCCTTCAGCCACGGCTCGCGGCGCACGTGGTCGTCGGTGGCGATCAGCGTGTGCACGTTGGCGTCGGCACCGTACTGCGCTGCGTTGCCGTGCAGCACCGCGTCGCGCAGCGCATCCACGCTGGCCGGCACGCTGACGGTGTAGCCCTGGGCGCGCATCGCCGTCAAGGTGTGGAACAGCGACTCGAAGACCGACAGGTAGGCGGCGCTGCCCACGTTGCCGGCGTTGGGCGGGAAGTTGAAGACCACCACGGCCACCTTGCGCTCGGCGCGGTCGCTGCGCTTGAGCGCCACCAGGCGGGCCACGCGGGCGGCCAGCATTTGCGCGCGCTCGGGGTGCGACTGCATGTCGTGCCCGTTGTCGCCAGCACCCGAACGGCCGCCGAAGACGATGGGGCCGGTGGCACCGTCGAGTTCAGGGATGGACACCATGATGGTGCTTTCCACCGGCATCAGCCCGCGCTCGGAGGCGGCCCAGTCGCTCAGCGTCTGGAACTCGACCGGGTGCGCCGCGACATACGGCACGTCCAGCGCAGCCAGCATGTTCTCTGCGGCCTTGGCGTCGTTGTAGGCCGGGCCGCCGACCAGCGAGAAGCCGGACAGCGAGACCAGTGCATCGACGGTGCTGCGGCCGTCGTGCATGAAGAATTTCTCGATGGCCGGGCGCGAATCCAGCCCGGCGGCAAAGGCCGGCAGCACGCGCAGGCCGCGCGCTTCGAGTGCCGCGATCACGCCGTCGTAGTGGCCGGTGTTGCCGGCCAGCAGGTAGGAGCGCAGCAGCAGCACGCCCACCGTGCCCTGCACCGGCGCGGCCGGCAGGGGCAGGTCGGCCGCGTCTTCCGACAGCCGGTCTTTCATGCGCGGGTGATAGACGCCGACCTCCGGGTAGGCCACTGGCGGCGGCACTTTCACCAGGCCCCGCAGCACGCGGCGCTGTCCGTCGGCACCGCGGTCCACCAGGTGGCGCACCAGGTTCAGCATGTTCTCCGACGAGCCGCCCAGCCAGTACTGCATGGCCAGGAAATACGCCCGCACGTCCTGCGCGGTGCCCGGGATGAAACGCAGCATCTGCGGGATGCGGCGCAGCATCTTCATCTGCGCGGCGCCGCCTGTGGCGGCCTTGTCCTTGCCGTCCTTGCCGCCGCCGCGCAGCTTCTTCAGCAGCGCCAGCGGGCCGCTGGCCGGCTTGCCCATGTCGAAGTTGCCGATGCGCGTGAGCTTGACCACTTCGCTGGCAGCCATGATGCAGAGCATCGCGTCGCATTGTTCGCGGCGGGCGCGCAGGTCGTCGAGGATGGGCAGGAAGTGGTCTTCCATGAACAGCATCGTCACCAGCACGATGTCGGCGGCGGCGATGTCGGCCTTGCAACGGGCCAGCGCACTGCTGGAGGCGGCGAACTCCGACGCTGCATGCAGGCCCAGGCTCAAGCCCGGCAGCTCGCGGTGCAGCGCCGAGCGCACGCGCTCGGTGGCGCTGACCAGATGGGTGTCCATCGTGATGATCGCCACCCGCACGGGGGTGTGCGCTGCCGCGCTGAGCGGCGCTGCGCGCTCAGCGCCCGAAGTGCGCTTTGGCGTCATACAGCGTCTCCACGGTGATGGTGGCCAGGCCGCGTTCTGCGGCGAAGCGCTCGGTGTTGCGGCGGGCCTTGCCGCGCACGAAAAAGGGAATCTTCTGAAGCTCTTTCTGGGCGTCGGTGGCCCAGCTCGTGGCTGCCTTCACGGCTTCATCCGAGGCTTCGTTCGCAGCCGGCGCCACCGGAACCGGCGCCACCGCCTTGCCGTGGCCCAGGTGCGACGCGGCAGCGCCGTCGTGGAACTCGAAGTCGCCGCGGAACATCGTCAGCAGATGCTCTTCCAGGCCCATCATCAGCGGGTGGACCCAGGTGTCGAACAACACGTTGGCGCCTTCGAAACCCATCTGGGGGGAATAGCGCGCCGGGAAGTCCTGCACATGCACCGGCGCCGAGATCACCGCGCAGGGCACGCCCTGGCGCTTGGCGATGTGACGCTCCATCTGCGTGCCCAGCACCAGCTCGGGCTGAAGCTCGGCGACCTTGGCTTCCACTTCCAGGTAGTCGTCGGTGATCAGCGCCTCGATGCCGTAGAGCTTGGCGGCATCGCGCACGTCGCGTGCAAATTCGCGGCTGTAGGTGCCCAGGCCGACGACGGTGAAGCCGAACTCGGTGTGCGCGACACGTGCCGCCGCGATGGCGTGGGTGGCGTCACCGAAGACGAAGACGCGCTTGCCGGTGAGGTAGGTGGAATCGACCGAGCGCGCGTACCAGGTGGAGCGCGACAGCGCGTCCGGCAGCGGCGCGTCCACCGGCAGGCCGGCGAGCGTGCGCACCTCGGCGATGAAGGCGCGCGTGGCCTTCACGCCGATCGGGATCGTCTTGCTGAACGGCTGGCCGAAGAAGCGTTGCAGCCAGCTTGCGGCCTGGGTGCCGGTCTCGGGGTAGAGCACGACGTTGAAGTCGGCGTCGCCCAGGTGCGCCAGGTCGTCGGCCGCTGCGCCCAGCGGCGCCACCACGCGCACGTCGATGCCCAGTTCGGCAAGCAGGCCGCTGATCTCGCGCACGTCGTCGCGGTGGCGGAAGCCCAGCGCCGTGGGGCCGAGGATGTTGCAGCTTGGGCGCACACCGTCGGCCCGCGGCGCCCGTGCTGTGCCGGGCGCCGGGGCATGCGGCATCGCCAGCGTGCGCACCAGTTGGTAGAAGGTTTCCGAAGCGCCCCAGTTTTCCTTGCGCTGGTAGGAAGGCAGCTCCAGCGGCACCACGGGAATCGGCAGCGCCAGCGCCTTGGCCAGGCCGCCCGGGTCGTCCTGGATCAGCTCGGCCGTGCACGACGCGCCGACCAGCATCGCCTTGGGCTGGAAGCGCGCATAAGCATCGGCGGCGGCGGTCTTGAAGAGCTGCGCGGTGTCGCCGCCCAGGTCGCGCGCCTGGAAGGTGGTGTAGGTGACCGGCGGGCGCGCCGAGCGGCGCTCGATCATCGTGAACAGCAGGTCGGCGTAGGTGTCGCCCTGGGGTGCGTGCAACACGTAGTGCACGTCTTCCATCGCCGTGGCGACGCGCATCGCGCCGACGTGCGGCGGGCCTTCGTAGGTCCAGAGGGTCAATTGCATGTCAGGCCCGCCCGGCCGTTCCGAAGGGCCTGACAGCCCCCTCGGGGGGCAGCGAACAAAGTGAGCGTGGGGGCTTCATGTTGTCAAGCGACGAGCTTCAGCCTGCGGGTCAGAGGGCGGGTGAACAACTCGGCCAGGTCGGCGGCCTGGTCGTAGCCCTGGATGGGCGTGAAGACCAGTTCGATCGACCACTTGGTGGTGATGCCCTCGGCTTCCAGCGGGTTGGCCAGGCCGAGGCCGCAGACCACGATGTCGGGCTGCGCGGCGCGGCAGCGGGCGAGCTGGCGGTCCACGTCCTGGCCTTCCGACAGCGCCGTGCCTTCGGGCAGCAGCTCCAACTCGGCGGCCAGGTGCTGGCGGTGCAGGTAGGGCGTGCCCACCTCCACCAGCGCCATGCCGAGTTCACGCGAGAGGAAGCGCGCCAGCGGCAGCTCAAGCTGCGAGTCAGGGAAGAAGAAGACGCGCCGGCCTTCGAGTTGCGTGCGGTGGCGGGCCAGCGCGCGGGCCGCGCGTTCCCGCCGCGGGCCGATGACGTTGGCGAAGCGCGTCGCATCGACGGCGAACTCGCGCGCTGCTTCCTGCAGCCACAGCGTCGTGCCTTCGGCGCCGAGCGGGAAGGGCGCAGCCAGCCGGCGTGCGCCGCGTTCTTCCAGCGCCTTGGCGGTGTCGGCCAGGAAGGGCTGCGCCAGCAGGAAGACGGTGCCTGCACCCACCGGCGGCAGCGCATTGGCACGGCGTGGCGGAAAGAAGTGCAGGGGGCCGATGCCCAGTTCGTCGAACAGCCGGCGGAACTGGTCTTCGACTACATCGGCCAGCGCGCCGACGACCACCAGCGCGCGTTCTGCGGAAGCCGGCAGTTCGGGCACCAGCGACGCCAGGCAGGCGTCTTCGCCCTGCGTGAAAGTGGTCTCGATGCCGCTGCCGGAGTAGTTGAGGATGCGCACGTCCGGCGCAAAGGTCTTGGACAGCCGGCCGGCCGCGCGCGACAGGTCGAGCTTGATCACCTCCGACGGGCACGAACCCACCAGGAAGAGCAGCTTGATGTCGGGCCGGCGCTCCAGCAGGCGCGTCACCACGCGGTCGAGTTCGTCGTTGGCGTCGGCGATGCCGGCCAGGTCGCGGTCGTCGATGATCGCGGTGGCGAAGCGCGGCTCGGCGAAGATCATCACGCCGGCGGCCGACTGCAGCAGGTGGGCGCAGGTGCGCGAGCCGACGACGAGGAAGAACGCGTCCTGGATCTTGCGGTGCAGCCAGATGATGCCGGTGAGGCCGCAGAAGACCTCGCGCTGGCCGCGCTCGCGCAGCACATTGGACAAGGCTGGCGTGTCGCTGCAGCCGCTGGCCTGCGCCGCGATGTTGATCACGGCATTCATGCAAACACCTCGCGCGGCGCGCTCAACCGGGCAGCACGCAATTTCAGGATGAACTGTGTCGCATTGATCAAATAGGCGGCATAGGCGGCCAGCGCCAGCAGCATTTGCTGCCGGGCGTCGAGCCAGCCGGTCGCCAGCGCCACCAGGTAGGCGGTGTGCAAGGCCAGCACCAGCATGCTGAACACGTCTTCCCAGAAGAACGCCGGCGCGAACAGCCAGACGCCGAAGACCTGCTTTTCCCAGATGCAGCCAGTGACCATGATGGTGTAGAGCACCAGGGTTTTCACGACGACCGACCATGCGGCGATCTCATGGCCTTGCGCGGTGGCAAGATAGCGCAACACCAGCGCAAGGCTGATGGCGAAGACGAGAAACTGAAGCGGCGCCAGCACCCCTTGCACCAGCGTCCAGGCAGACCTGTCACGGCGCTCGCGTTCTGCCGCGGTGTACAGAGACAGCGGCGACGGCGCAGCACCCCGTGCTTCCCGCCCTGCTACAACCCGCTTGTTCACACCCATGGAAGCGAATCTAGACCCGGAGCAAATAGATGTCAACAGGGGTTGACGTCAGATAGAGCTGACACTAATCTCGGGCCGTGTGTGGGGTTTCCGCCGGCTTGACGTGAAGGAGGCAGCGGATGACAGTCGTCTGCGACAGGCATGGAACTGCAACTGGACCTGTGCGCGCCACGGCGGCGCGCGAGGTCGAGGTTGGGTTTCGGGCTGGTGATCGCATGCGTTGTACAGCCGCGTTACCGGTGTTCGACGTCATGACGGCCGGCCCATCGCCAGGAGGTGGCGCATGGATCGTCTGAACACCGAGGCAACGCTCACGCTGCCCGAGTTGCGTGCCCGCTGCGAAGCGGCCAACGCCGCTTCGCCGGAATTGATCGGCACCGACACGCGCCCCAGTGCCCAGGAGCGCATTGCGCGCATCGTGCGCACCATCGAGGCCGACATCATCCCGCGGCTGGTGCGCTCGCACCGGCTGCCGGCCGAGGCCGAGGCCGATGCCGAGACGCCGGCCCTGCCTGGCGCACAGCCGGGCGCTGCCGACGTGCTGCGCTTCGTCGCGCTGGTGCTGGCCGACCAGGACGGCGCCGACACGGAGGCCGCGATGCTCGTGCGCGAGCGACGGATGTCGGTCGAAACGCTCTACATGGACCTGCTGGCGCCCGCGGCGCGCGAGCTGGGGCGCATGTGGGAAGAAGACGAAACATCGTTCAGCGACGTCACCGTCGCGGTGGGCCGGCTGCAGCGCATCATGCGCGGCCTGAGCCCCGCCTTCGGCAGCGAGGTCGATCTGCCGGCAGACGGGCGCCGCGCGCTGCTGCTGCCCGCCCCCGGCGAGCAGCACACCTTCGGCCTGACGATGGTCGCTGAATTCTTTCGCCGTGCCGGCTGGGATGTGGTCTGCGAACTCGACGCCCGCACCATCGACCCGGTGGGCCTGGTGCGCGCCGAATGGTTCGACGTGATCGGCATTTCGGCAGGCGGAGACGCGCGCATCGACTGGCTGAAATCAGGCATTGCCGCGGTGCGGCACGCTTCTCGCAATCGGGCCATCGGCGTGATGGTCGGTGGCCCGATCTTCACGGTGAAAACGGTGGGTGCAGCCGACGTCGGTGCCGACGCTGCGTCCACCGACGGCCGCCAGGCCCCGATCCTGGCCGAACAACTGTTGAACGAGCGCGCCCGCCGCCTTTGAGCGGGGAGCTGCGTCCGTCATCCGTCCAGCCGCTGATGACCAGCACGCAGCCACTCCCCTCAACAAGTTGAAAGGCGGGTCTCCGATGAGACCTTTCGGAGCACCGGAAACGACCCTCGGCAACCTGAATGCAGAGACGGCGGGGACGCTGCTTTCCATCGCCAACGACATCACGCTCATCCTCGACCAGGACGGCGTGATCCGCGACTTGGCCAGTGGCAGCGACGACCTCCCTCGTGAAAGCTATGCCGAGTGGGTGGGCAAGACCTGGCTGGAGATCGTCACGGTCGAAAGCCGCCCGAAGGTCGAAAGCCTGCTGCGCGACGCCGCCGCCGGCAGCACCGTGCCCCGCTGGCGCCACCTGAACCAGTTGCTGGCGCAGGGCCGCGAGTTGCCGATGCTCTTCGTCGCCATCTCCATGCACCAGCATGGCGGCAGCGGCCATGTGCTGGCCTTCGGGCGCGACCTGCGCGCCACCGCCGCGCTGCAGCAGCGCCTGGTCGAGGCGCAGCAGACGATGGAGCGCGACTACTGGAAGTTCCGCCACGCCGAAACGCGCTACCGCCATCTCTTCCAGGTGGCGTCAGAAGCGGTGCTGGTGGTGGACGCCGGCACGCAAAAGGTGCTGGAGGCCAACCCGGCAGCCGCGCGGCTGCTGGGCGATGGCGGGCCGAACAGCCTGGTGGGCTTGCCCTTTCCCACCGGCGTCGATGCGCGCAGCGCCGAGGCGTTGAACAGCGTGATGGCGGGGGTGCGTGCCACCGGCCGCGCCGAAGAAGGCCGCGCCGAGTTGCTGGATGCGCGCGGCGAGGTCAGCGTCTCGGTGTCGAGCTACCGGCAGGACCGGGTGTCGCACTTCGTCGTGCGCCTGTCGCGTGTTGGGCCCGAAGTGGCCGCCGACCAGGCGCCCAGCACCAACTCCATGCTGCTGAAGCTGGTGCAGAGCGCGCCCGATTGCCTGGTGGTCACCGATCTCGACGGCCGCGTGATCTCGGCCAACGTGGCCTTCATCGAGCTGGCGCAGCTCACGTCCGAAGAACAGGTCCGCGGCGAGACGCTCGACCGCTGGCTGGGCCGCACCGGCGTCGATCTGAGCGTGATGATCTCCAACCTGCGACAGCGCGGCGCGGTGCGCCTGTTCGCCACCACTTTGCGGGGCGAGTACGGCGCCATCACCGACGTCGAAATCTCGGCCACCATGGTGCCGCACGGCGACCGGCCCTTCCTCGGCTTCACCATCCGCGATGTCGGCCGCCGCCTGGCGGGAGCAGAAGCGCGCGGCGCCCGCGAGCTGCCGCGCTCTGTCGGCCAGCTCACCGAGCTGGTGGGCCGCGTGCCGCTGAAAGACATCGTCGGCGAGACCACCGACCTGATCGAACAGTTGTGCATCGAAGCCGCGCTGGAGCTGACGCGCGACAACCGTGCGTCGGCGGCCGAGATGCTGGGCCTGTCGCGCCAGAGCCTGTACGTCAAGCTGCGCCGCTACGGCCTGGGCGACCTGGGCGGCACGGCGGTCGAAACCGAGAAATGAGCAAAAGGCAATAGGCAATAGGCAATAGACCACCAGCAACGTGCCACAGGCGGTGGCCGCTGCGTTCGGCGCCGTTCTCTAGGCGCGGCGCAGCAGCGCGGCGTCCGGCACCACCGAGTCGAGCGCGCGCGCCGACATCAGCACGCCGGGCACACCGGCGCCGGGGTGCGTGCTGGCACCCACCATGTAGAGCCCATCGACATCTTCGCTGCGATTGTGCGGCCGGAACCAGGCGCTTTGCAGCAGCAGCGGCTCCAGCCCGAAAGCCGCGCCCTTGTACGACAGCAGCCGGTCGTGGAAGTCTTGCGGCGTGGTCATGAACGAGGTGGTGATGTGGCCGCTCAGGCCGGGCAGCACCGTGCGCTCGAGTGCTTCGGCGATGGCGCGGCGGTAGGGCTCGGCCTGCTGCTGCCAGTCGGTGCCGCTGTCGAGGTGGGGCACCGGCGCCAGCACGTAGAAGGTGTCGCGGCCGGGCGGCGCCATCGCGGGGTCGGTGGCGGTGGGGCGGTGCAGATACAGGCTGAAGTCGCCGGCCAGCTTGTGGCGGCGGAAGATGTCGGCCAGCAGCTCCTTGTAGCGCGGCCCCAGCAGCATCATGTGGTGCGGCACCTCGGGCCAGGTGCGGTCGGTGCCGAAGTACCAGACGAACAGGCTCATCGAGTAGCGGCCGCGGCTGATGCGGCGGTCGGTCCAGTGGCGGCGGTGCTGCGGCTCGACCAGGTGTTTGTAGGTCCACGCGGTGTCGGCATTGCTGACCACGATGTCGGCTTGCAGGCGTTCGCCGCTGGCCAGCGTGACGCCGGTGGCGCGGCCGCCATCGACCTCGATGCGCCGCACTTCGGCGTTCACCCGCAGGCTGCCGCCCAGCCCGGTCAGCAGGCCGACGAGGCCCTTCACCAGCGCGCCGGTGCCTCCCATTGCCCAGTGCACGCCCCACTGGCGCTCCAGCGCATTGATGAGGCTGTAGATGCAGGTCACCGAGAACGGGTTGCCGCCGATGAGCAGCGACTGAAGGCTCATCGCGGCGCGCAGCTTGGGGTGCTTCAGATGCGCTGCCACCATCGTGTGCAGGCTGCGCCAGCCGCGCATGCGCAAGATCGCTGGTGAAGCCTGCACCAGGTCTGCGACGCTGTCGAAAGCCTTGTCGCCCAATGCCTCGAAGCCGAGCCGGTAGCAATGGTCGGCCTCGGCCATGAAACGTTCGTAGCCGGCGGCGTCGTCGGGGCTGATGCGCCGCACTTCGGCACGCATGCGGTCCGGGTCGCCGCTGTAGTCGAACTGGGTGCCGTCGTCGAAACGGATGCGGTAGAACGGGTCGAGCCGATGCAGTTGCACGTCGTCCGACAAGCGGCGCCCGGCCAGAGCCCAGAGCTCCTCGAAAAGAAAAGGCACGGTGATGATGGTCGGGCCGGCGTCGAAGACATGGCCGTCGCGTCGATGGACGTAGGCCCGGCCGCCGGGGGCGTCGAGCTTTTCCAGCACCGTCACGCGGTAGCCCCGCGCAGACAGTCGCACCGCCGCGGCGAGGCCGCCGAAGCCGCTGCCGACCACGAGCGCCACCGGGGCATCGGGCTGCAAGCCGGGGATCAGGGTTTTCATCAACATGGGGCAGCTTCGCCGATGCGCCTGGACGTGTCAATCAGGATTGACGTCACACGCTGTCAGATGCAATATGCATCGCCATGACGCGCCCCGCTTTGTCTGCTGTCACGGAGCTGCTCAAGCCGATCACCTGGTTCCCGCCGATGTGGGCCTTCGCCTGCGGCGTGGTGGCTTCTGGTGTCTCGCTGGCCGGCAACCTGTGGCTGGTGGCGGTGGGCGTGCTGTTGGCGGGCCCGCTGGTCTGCGCCACCAGCCAGGCGGTGAACGACTGGTTCGACCGCGAGGTCGATGCCATCAACGAGCCGCAGCGCCCCATTCCGTCGGGCCGGATTCCAGGCCGCTGGGGCTTGTACATCGCCATCGGATGGACCGTGCTGTCGCTTGCGGTGGCCACGCGGCTGGGCGCCTGGGGCTTCGGGGCGGCAGTGGCCGGCCTGGCGCTGGCCTGGGCGTACAGCGCGCCGCCGCTGCGCCTGAAGCGCAATGGCTGGTGGGGCAACGCCGCCTGCGGTCTGTCCTATGAAGGGCTGGCCTGGGCCACCGGCGCAGCAGTGATGGCCGGCGGCGCGATGCCGGCGTCGCACTCGCTGGCGCTGGCGGTGCTGTACAGCGCCGGCGCGCACGGCATCATGACGCTGAACGACTTCAAGGCCATCGAGGGCGACCGCCAGATGGGCATCGGCTCGCTGCCGGTGCGGCTGGGCGTGCAGGGCGCTGCGCGCACCGCGTGCCTGATGATGTTCGCCCCACAGGTGGTGGTGATCGCGATGCTGCTGGCCTGGGGCGCGCCCCTGCACGCCACCGCCGTGCTGGCGCTGCTGGTGGCGCAGGGCGTGCTGATGCGCTGGTTTCTTCAGCAGCCGGTGCAGCGCGCGCTGTTCTACAGCGGCTTCGGTGTGCCGCTGTTCGTGGCCGGCATGATGGTCAGCGCCTTTGCGTTGCGCGCCACCGGCGGTGGCGCATGAACGGCGACATCGGCTGGCTGGGCGTGGTGCGGCTGGGTGTGGTGCAGGCCGCCATCGGCGCGATGGTGGTGCTGACCACCTCCACGCTGAACCGCGTGATGGTGGTGGAACTGGCCCTGCCGGCGCTGCTGCCCGGCCTGCTGGTGGCGCTGCACTACGCGGTGCAGGTGCTGCGCCCGCGCATGGGCTTCGGCTCCGATGTCGGTGGGCGCCGCACGACGTGGATCGTCGGCGGGCTGGCGGTGCTGGCGCTGGGCGGCACCGGCGCGGCTGCGGCCACGGCGTGGATGGAAACCGAGCGTGCTGCCGGCATCGCGCTGGCGGTGCTGTGCTTCGGGGTCATCGGTGTCGGCGTCAGCGCCAGCGGCACCTCGCTGCTCGTGCTGCTGGCCAAGCGCGTGCCCGAGGCGCGCCGCGCGCCGGCCGCCACCATCGTCTGGATGATGATGATCCTGGGCTTCGCCGTCACCGCCGGTGTTGCCGGCAAGCTGCTGGAGCCGTACTCGCCGGCGCGCCTGGTGGGCGTGATGGCGGCGGTGTGCGCGGTCGCCTTCTGCGCCGCGCTGCTGGCGCTGCAAGGCCTGGAGGGCGCGGCCGGCGCGGGGCAAGCAGCGGGCGCGGCGCAAGCGGTCGAGCCCGCGCCGCCCTTCCGCCGTGCGCTGGCGCAGGTGTGGGCCGAGCCCGACGCCCGCCGCTTCACCGTCTTCATCTTCGTCTCGATGCTGGCGTACAGCGCGCAAGACCTGATCCTGGAGCCCTTCGCCGGCTCGGTGTTCGGCTACACGCCGGGCCAATCGACAGGCTTGTCGGGCGTCCAGCATGGCGGCGTGCTGCTGGGCATGTTGCTGGTGGCGCTGGCCGGCAGCGGCATCGCGCGCCAGCGCCTGGGCTCGATGCGGGCCTGGGCGGTGGGCGGCTGCATCGCGTCTGCGCTGGCGCTGGCGTCGCTGGTGGTGGCCGGCGCGGTGGGTCCGGCCTGGCCGCTGAAGGCCAGCGTCTTCTCGCTGGGCGTCGCCAACGGTGCGTTCTCCATCGCTGCCATCGGCACGATGATGCGCCTGGCCGGCCAGGGCCGCGAGCGCCGCGAAGGTGTGCGCATGGGGCTGTGGGGCGCGGCGCAGGCGGTGGCTTTCGGGCTGGGCGGCTTCTGTGGCGCTGCCGCCAGCGACCTGGCGCGCTGGCTCATCGGGTCGCCGGCAGCCGCTTACGCAACGGTGTTTGCCGTCGAGGCATTGCTCTTCCTGCTCTCGGCGCGGCTGGCCGCACGGATCGATGTACCTGCCGGCACGCTGGCCGGCGCGGCACCCGCCACCGGCGCACCCGGCCGTCTTGTCGAAGCCACAACCACGAGGTAGATGCGATGAACCCACTCGAAACCTTCGATGCCGTGGTGGTGGGCGGTGGCCCGGCCGGGGCCACTGCCGCCGCCGACCTGGCGCGCCAGGGCCGCCATGTGCTGCTGCTCGACCGCGCGGGCCGCATCAAGCCCTGCGGCGGCGCCATTCCGCCGCGGCTGATCCAGGACTTCGGCATCCCCGACGAGATGCTGGTGGCGCGCGCCACCTCGGCGCGCATGGTGTCGCCAAAGGACGAGAAGGTCGATATCCCGATCGAGAACGGCTTCGTCGGCATGGTGGACCGGGAGCACTTCGACGAGTGGCTGCGCGAGCGCGCGGCGGGTTGTGGCGCGCAGCGCCGCACCGGCCGCTTCGAGCGGCTGGAGCGTGACGCCGACGGCACCGCCATCGTCCACTTTCGCGCCCATGCCAAGGGCGAGCGCGGCGAGCATGGCGAAGGCGAGGCGGTGGCGGTACGCGCTCGCGCCGTCATCGGTGCCGACGGCGCCCGCTCCGAGGTGGGGCGCCAGGCCGTGCCCGGTGCCGAGCACCGGGATTGCGTGTTTGCCTACCACGAGATCGTCAAGGCGCCGGCCGAGCGCCCACCCGGCTACGACGGCAGCCGCTGCGACGTCTATTACCGCGGCACCCTGTCGCCCGACTTCTACGGCTGGGTCTTCCCCCACGGTGACACGCTCAGCATCGGCACCGGCAGCGCCGACAAGGGCTTTTCTTTGCGCAGCGCCACCGGCCGGCTGCGTGAAGCAGCCGGCCTGGCAGGCTGCACGACGGTGCGCCGCGAAGGCGCGCCGCTGCCGATGAAGCCGCTGCGCCGCTGGGACAACGGGCGCGACGTGGTGCTGGCCGGCGACGCCGCCGGCGTGGTGGCGCCGGCCTCGGGCGAGGGCATCTACTACGCGATGGTCGGCGGCAGGCTGGCCGGCGAGGCCGTGCTCGAACTGCTGCGCACCGGCCAGGGCCGCGCGCTGGGGCAGGCCCGCAAGCGCTTCATGAAGGAGCACGGCACGGTGTTCCTGGTGCTCGGCATCATGCAGCGGTTCTGGTACGGCAGCGACAAGCGGCGCGAGCGCTTCGTCAGCATCTGCAAGGACAAGGACGTGCAGCAGATGACCTTCGACTCCTACATGAACAAGCGCCTGACGCGCAAGAAGCCGATGGCGCAGGTGCGCATCTTCTTCAAGGACATGGCGCACCTGCTGGGCATGGCCAGGGTCTGAGGGCTTGCGATGAGCAGCGATCTGGTCGATGCCGTGATTGCCATCACGGTGCTCGAAGGCCTGGGGCTGGCGCTGTACCACCGCGTCACCGGCCGCGGCATGGCGCCACGCGACTACGTCGCCAACCTGTCGGCCGGGCTGGCGCTGATGCTGGCGCTGCGCGCGGTGCTCTCGTCCGCAAGCTGGACCTGGGTGGCCGCCGCGCTGCTGCTGTCCGGCCTGATGCACGCCACCGACCTGCGCTCACGCTGGCTGCGCGGCAAGGCGGCCTGACTCCTGGCGGACCCGTGTAGCCGGCGGGTGCGGTGCTGCCTTCAGGCTTTGACGCGGAACTCGCCCACGCGCACTTCGCAGACGATGCCGCGTGGCAGGTTCTCGCGCCAGCGCACCTCGCCGCCGAGCAGCTTCACGCGCTTGCGCACACCACCCAGGCCCAGGCCGTGCGACCAGGCTTGCGGCTCCTTGCCGCTGCCGTCATCGGCCACGCTCAGCGTCAGCAGCGTGCCGGCCAGGCTGAAGGCCACGTCCACCCGCGAAGCGCGGGCATGGTAGATGGCATTGCTGATCAGTTCGCGCAGCACCCGCGTGAGGGCCGACCACTGCACCACGCTCAGCCGCACGTCGCGGTCGTACTCGACAGACCAGCCCAGTTGCACATGGGCTGCCGTGAGGCGCTGGGTGAGATCGGCCTTCCATTCGGCGGCGGCATGTGAGAGCCGGTGCTCGGATGCTGCCAGCCCGCGCGTCAGCGTCTTCAGGTCGAGCAGCGTGTGGCGCACGTAGTCTTCCATCTCCGGGCTCTGCGCCTTGTACATCAGCGTCAGCAGCCGCGCGCCGATGTCGTCGTGCAGGTCCTGCGCGATGCGCAGACGCTCCTCGCTGCGGCCGCGCTCCACCGCCTGGTCATAGGCCACCGCGCGGCGCAGTTGCTCCACCACGCGGTCTGCCAGGCGGGCGTCTTCGCTGGTGAACAGCCGCCTGCCGCGGCGCGCGAAGCGCAGCACCAGCGACAGCGGCGCGCGGGCCGGCTCGTCGCTGCCGGCGCGCACCGGCACCACCAGCGCCGAGCCACCGCCCACGATGCGCGCGGCCGACGCGGCACGCTCCACGCGCAGCACCTCCAGCGGCTCGAAAAGCCCGCGCAGCAACTGCGCCAGCAGCGTGGCATGGCGCGCCGGCTGCTCCTGCACCTCGCGCGCCACGCGGTAGAGCTGCTCGAAGGTGCGTTCGGTGGTCAGCACGCTGGTGCCCACCATCTGGTTGAGGATCCATTGCCGCGCGCCGGCATACACGGCCAGCGCCAGGAACACCGCCAGCGTCAGCGAGGTGAACTGGCCGAGCGAGAAGATGGCGACGAACAGCAGGTCCAGCGAGGTGGCCACGGTACTGATGCCGGCCAGCATCGCGAACTCGCGCAGCACCTGCTTGGAGCGTGACAGAAATGGCGCCAGCAGCAGCAAGGACGCGAAGAACAGGTACCAGACCACCGAGCCGATGGCGGCCACGGTGTTGGCGACACCGGCTTCGTCGGCCACGGCGGCCACAGCGATGCTGAGCAAGGCCAGCGTGCCCACCGCGATCATCGCGAAGCGCCGCATCACGGCCGCGAACGGGTTGGCCTCCAGCCGGTAAGACCAGCTCACCACCACCAGCGCCGCCACGCCCAGCAGCAGCAGCAAGCCTTGCGTGCACCACCACACCGCCGGCAACGCGCCGGCCTGCGCCAGCGCCAGCCCCAGCAGCGCAGCGCTCCAGCCGGCGGCGGCGATGGCCAGCGCGCCCGGCACGCGGCGCGGGTGCAGCGCAAAGGCGTGCAAGCCGGCGGCGGCGGTGCACAGATCGAAGGCCAGGCGCGGCAGCAACTCGGCTGCCGTGGCACCCACCGGCTGGCCCAGCCCGCGCACGCTGCCGAAGGCGATGAACAACAGGTTGCCGGCCTGGCACAAGGCCATCACCATGTAGAGCAGGTTGCGCGGCTGCGGGCGGACCAGCATCACCACGGTGCCCAGCAGGTACAGCAGCAGCGCCAGCGCAGCAAGCGGCCAGAACGGCAGGCCGAGGCCGGCATAACCGCGGGCCTGTGCGGGCAACTGCACGCTGCTGCCGTCGCTGAAAAGCAGGGTGGCGCTGTCGCCGCCGAGCGCCTGCGCCAGTTGCTCCTGCTGCTGGATCTGCGCGGCCCGGCGCGCGTCGTCCACCTGCCAGCGCGGCGAGCGTTGAAGCACCAGCGCGTCCAGCTCGGCGCGCGTGCCGTCGGGCCCCGTCACGGCCACCAGCGAGCGGCCGGCCAGGCTTTCCAGCGCCGGCAGCGGGCTGCTCAGCAGCGTCAGCGTGCCCTGCGGGCTGGCCAGAAAGCTGGCGTCGATGTGGTGGCTGGCGGCCAGCCAGCGCATCAGCGAAAAGCTGCCCAGGCAGCCCAGCAGCGCCGTCAGCACCAACAGCCGCAGCCGCCAGCCCATCCAGCGCGTGGGCAGCCGGCGGTCGAGTGTGCGTTCGAAGGCGCTGGCGTCGAAGGCGGAATCGCCGCGCGTTGCGGAGCGGTCTGCCATCGGCGCTGTGCCGATGGGCTACACCAGCCCTTGCTTGCTGGCCAGCACGGCGGCCTCGGCACGGCTGGAGACGTTGAGCTTCTTGTAGATCGACTTGATGTGGTCGTTCACCGTGAACCACTTGATCCCCATCAGGCTGGCGATCTCCTTGATGGTGAAGCCCTTGCTCAGGTAGGTCAGCACCTCGCTTTCGCGCGGGGTCAGGCGCTCATGGTCGAGCGGCTTCTCGATGGGCACCGGCCGGCTGGTGGTGAAGCCGGTGGCGTTCATGAAGCCGGAATCGGGCGCCGCCTCGTTGACCGAGCCATGGCGGAAGTGCGTGAGCAGCCGGCGCGCGATGGCAGGCGACAGCGGCGGCTGGCCGCGCACGATCTTCTGCAGTTCTTCGACCAGCACCTCGAAGCGGTCTTCCTTCAGAAGATAGCCGTCGGCACCGCGTTGCAGCGCGGGGAAGAGGTGGTCGTCGTCGGAGTACAACGTGGTGACGATCTTGGTGGCCGGGTAGTGCGACAGTTCGGCCAGCAGCTCCATGCCGTTGCCGTCAGGCAGTTCCAGATCGACCAGGATCAGCTTGAAAGGATCGACGCCATGCATCCCGGATGCACCGCCCGCCACGCTGATGTGGCGGCGCGCGGTTTCCAGGTCGCCGGCCTCGGTGATGTGGTTGGCGTCGCTGAAGCTCTCGCGCACCACGCGGCAGAGAAAGCTGCGTGCCACCGGGTTGTCTTCCAGGATCAGGACCTTGACGGCCATCGCCCACTCCTCGTCATCGCAAGCGGCATGCTAGCGCGTAAAGCCGCGGGCCGGCCCGCAGCGTACAGATTGGTTACGCGTTGGCCAGCAGCAGCTTGCCGCGCACCTGCCGCGTCCCCATGCGTGCGTAGGCGGCGGGCAGTTCTGCCATCGGCAGGCGCTGGTCGATCACCGGCTTGATCTTGCCCTCGGCGTACCACTGCGCAAGCTGGGCCAGGGCGGCGGCGCTGGCCTTGGGTTCGCGCTTGACGAAGTCGCCCCAGAAGACGCCGACGATGCTGGCGCCCTTGAGCAAGGCCAGGTTCCATGGCAGCGCCGGGATGCCGCCTTGCTCGACGCCTGCGAAGCCGACCACCAGGTAGCGCCCGCGCCATGCGATGGAGCGGAACACCGGCTCGGCCAGATGGCCGCCCACCGGGTCATAGACCACGTCCGGGCCCTTGCCGCCGGTCAGCGCCTTCAGCGCCTCGCGCACATTGGCGGTGGAATAGTTCAATGTCGCGTCGGCGCCGAGCGTGGTGCAGAGCGCGCATTTCTCGTCGGTGGAAGCGGCTGCGATGACCCTGGCGCCTGCCGCCTTGGCGATCTGCAACGCGGCCGTGCCCACGCCCCCTGCAGCGCCCAGCACCAGCACCGTCTCACCGGCCTGCAACGCCGCACGGTCCATCAGCGCATGGTGCGAGGTGCCGTAGGTGAACGCAAAGGCGGCGCCGTCGTCGAGGGCGAAGCCAGGCGGCAGCGGCAGCACGCGGCCTGCATCGACGCAGGCGTGCGTGGCAAACCCGCCGGTGCCGGCGATGGCCGCCACCGGCTGGCCCAGCCGCAGATGCTCGACGCCGGCGCCCAGCGCATCGACGGTTCCCGAAAACTCGGAGCCCGGCACGAAGGGCAGCGCGGGCTTGAACTGGTACTTGCCTTCGACGATCAGCAGGTCCGGAAAATTGAGGCTGGCCGCGTGCACCGCAATGCGCACTTCGCCGGGCTGCGGCTCGGGTGTGGGCAGGTCGCGGAACTGCATCGCGCCGATGCCGCCCAGGGTTTCGCAGAGCCAGGCTTTCATGGGTCGTCGTCTCCTTTCGTCGTCGGCCGGATGATACGGACTCCCTACAATTGGTCGCATGCACATCCTCATCGCGAACGACGACGGCTATCTCGCACCCGGCATCGCCGCCCTCGTCAAAGCCTGCGAGGGGCTGGGCAGCATCGACGTCATCGCGCCCGAACAGAACGCCAGCGGCACCTCGAACGCGCTCACGCTGAGCCGGCCGCTGACGATGTTCGAAGCCCGCGGCGAGCATGTCAAAGGCTTCAAGGTGATCAACGGCACGCCGTCGGACTGCGTGCACGTGGCGCTCACGGGGCTGCTCGCCAGACGGCCCGACCTGGTGATCTCGGGCATCAACAACGGCGCCAACATGGGCGACGACACGCTGTACTCGGGCACCGTGGCGGCGGCGATGGAAGGCTATCTGTTCGGCATTCCGGCCATCGCGTTCTCGCAGGCGCAGCACGGCTGGGCCGAGCTGGATGCGGCTGCTGCCACCGCGCGGTCCATCATCGAGCAGGTGCTGTCCAGCGGGCCACCCGCCGGGCCGTGGCTGCTCAACGTCAACATCCCCAACCGGGCCGATGCGGCCACGCTGCCGCGCGTCGTCACGCGGCTGGGCCGGCGCCATGCCAGCGAGCCCGTGGTGACCCAGCGCAGCCCGCGCGGCGAGACGCTCTACTGGATCGGCCCGGCCGGCGACGCGCGCGAAGCCGGCGAGGGCACCGACTTCCACGCGGTGGCCAACGGCAAGGTCTCGATCACGCCCTTGCAGGTGGACCTGACCGACCACGCCGCTGCCGGCACCTGGGCCGGCCTGCTGGGCCGCCGCCCGCAATGAGCAAGAGCCCGGGGCGCTTTCCGGTCGGCCTGGACCGGCTGCAAGGCGGTGGCCGGCCGCCCCATGCGGAGTTGCTGCGCCCGCAACGGCCGCTGCACGACGCCGCGCAGGACGCCAGCCGCCGCAGCACGCCCAGCGGGCTGGGCCTGGACTCGCAGGCCGTGCGCGAGCGCATGGTGGCGCGGCTGCGCGCCGACGGGCTGCGCTGCGAGCCGGTGCTCCAGGCCTTCTCGCGCGTGCCGCGGCACCGCTTCGTGGACAGCGCGCTGGCCACGCAGGCCTATGAAGACACCAGCCTGCCCATCGGCCTTCAGCAGACCATCAGCAAGCCGTCGGTGGTGGCGCGCATGCTGGCGCTGCTGCACGAAGGCGACCATGCGCTGGCCACCGGCCGGCTGGGCCGCGTGCTCGAGATCGGCACCGGCTGCGGCTACCAGACCGCGCTGCTGGCGCTGCTGGGCAGCCGGGTGCTGTCGGTCGAACGCCTGAAGCCGCTGCACGACAAGGCACGCGACAACTTGGCCGACTGGCGGCAGGGCGACGTGCGGCTGGTGCATGGCGACGGCCGCATCGGCCACGCCCCGCGCGCGCCTTTCGACAGCATCATCGCAGCGGCGGGCGGCAACGACCTGCCCGACGCCTGGACCGAACAGCTCGCTGAAGGCGGCCGGCTGGTGGCGCCCATGCACGACGCTGCGTCGGGCGGGCAGGTGCTGGTGGTGATCGACAAGCGCGCCGGCAGCCTGCGCCGGCAGCTCCTCGATGCCGTGCACTTCGTCCCTCTAAAATCCGGCACCGCATGAGACAGGATCCGCACCGCATGAAGAGCCCACCGACGGACGCCGGGCCTGCCACGCCGCCCCGCTGGGCCAGGCTGCTGGCGCCGCTGTGTCTGGCACTGCTGGCGGCGTGCAGCACCGTGAAGAACCGCGCGCCGGTGGAAGACCGCAGCGCGCCCGTGCGGCCGGCGGCCGGCAGCGCCAGCGCCCCGGCCGCAGCGGCATCGGCAGCTGCCGGTACCGCCGGCGCGGCCGTGGTGGCCGAGCCGCCAGCCAAGGTGCTGCCGGGTGCCGAGAACGCCGGCAAGCCCGGCTACTACACCGTCAGGCCTGGCGACACCTTGATCCGCATCGGGCTGGAGAACGGCCAGAACTGGCGCGACATCGCGCGCTGGAACAGCCTGGACAACCCGAACGTGATCGAGGTCGGCCAGGTGGTGCGTGTGGTGCCGCCCGGCGCAGACGCCAACGGCGTGGTCACCCGGCCGGTGGCGGCGGCAGGCCGGGTGGACGTGCGCCCTCTCGGAGCTGCCAGCGGTGCGGCTGGGGGCAGTGCGGCCGGTGCGGCCGGTGCAGCCAGCGCTGCATCGGCGGCGTCTCCGTCGGCGTCTGTCGCAGCGCCGACGCCGGCACCGCCGCCTGCCGCGCGTGAGGCAGACGAAGAGATGAACTGGGCCTGGCCTGCGGCCGGGCCGGTGGCGTCGGCCTTCGACGAGGCCAAGTACAAGGGCCTCGCCATCACCGGCAAGGCCGGTGACCCGGTGCTGGCCGCTGCCGACGGGCGCGTGGTCTATGCCGGCTCGGGCCTGCGCGGCTACGGCAACCTGATCATCGTCAAACACAATGCCACTTACTTGTCGGCCTACGCGCACAATCAGGCCTTGCTGGTGAAGGAGGATCAGGTGGTGCGCCGCGGACAAAAGATTGCCGAGATGGGCTCCAGCGACGCCGACCGGGTGCAACTGCACTTCGAGATCCGCCGCCAGGGCAAACCCATCGATCCCGCCAAGTTGCTGCCGCAGCGTTAGCAAGACGCCAGCGGCACGCGATGCGGGACACATGGCATGGCCAAGCGGCGCGAAGCGCTCAACGGCCATGCCGCAGCACCGCCGCCTGCGGCCGTGCCGCGCAACGATGCCGCCGAAGCTGCGGACAGCGCCGACGCCGAAGGTCCTGCTGAAGACGCCGCGTCTGTAGATGCGCTGCCGGCAGCGCTGGCCGACGGCGAGGCCGACCACGGCAACACGCTGCAAAGCTATCTGCGCGACATCCGCCGTGCGCCGCTGCTGAGCCCGCAGGAAGAGCGCGAAACCGCCGAGCTGGCGCGCGCCGGCGACTTCCATGCGCGGCAGACCATGATCGAGCGCAACCTGCGGCTGGTGGTCAGCATTGCGAAGAACTACATGGGTCGCGGGCTGCCGATGATCGATCTCATCGAAGAAGGCAACCTGGGCCTGATGCACGCGACGACGAAGTTCGAGCCCGAGCGCGGCTTCCGCTTCTCGACCTATGCGTCGTGGTGGATCCGCCAGAGCATCGAGCGGGCCATCATGCACCAGGCGCGCCTGATCCGGCTGCCGGTGCATGTGGTGCGCGAGCTGAACCAGGTGCTGAAGGCGCGGCGCTCGCTCGAAACCGCGGGCCGCAGCCAGGCCCACGGCGACCGCGCGGTGAGCGTCGAAGAGATCGCATTGCTGCTCGAACGCCCGGTTCACGAGGTGGCCGACCTGCTCAAGCTGGCCGAGCAGCCGGCCTCTCTGGACGCACCGCTGGAGCGCGAGGGCAACGGCGAGTCGATGCTCGACGGCGTCGCAGACGACCAGGCCATCGACCCACTGGGCCTGACGCTCAGCCACGAGGCCACCCACTGGCTGGAGCATGGCCTGTCGGAACTCAACGAGCGCGAGCGCGAGGTGCTGGCCGGCCGCTTCGGCCTGCACGACCGTGAGCCCGAGACGCTGGAAGACCTGGCGGCCCGGCTGGGCCTCACGCGCGAGCGCATCCGCCAGATCCAGCAGGAATCACTGGTCAAGCTCAAGCGCCGGATGGCGCGCCACGGCGTGCACCGCGACTCGCTGTTCTAGGATCTGCGCTGGGCTGGAACGGCTGCCTCGGCGGGCTTGGCGGCTGCGGATAATCCGGCCCCATGACATCAGGTTTCGATTGGCTGGAGGTGGAGTCGCTCGACCTCGAAGCACAGGGCGTGGCGCACCGGCCCGGCGCCGAAGGACAAACGGCAGGCGAGGGCGCCGGCAAGGTGGTCTTCATCGAAGGCGCCCTGCCGGGTGAGCGGGTGCAGGTCAGCGTCTCGCGCAAGAAGAACAACTGGGAACAGGGCCAGATGTCGGCGCTGGGCCGCGAGAGCGCGCAGCGGGTGCGGCCGGGCTGTCCGCACTTCGGGCTGCATGCCGGCGCCTGCGGCGGCTGCAAGATGCACCACCTGCACCCGGCGGCACAGGTGGCGGTGAAACAGCGGGTGCTGGAAGACAACCTCTGGCACCTGGCCAAGGTCACGCCGGAGCGCATGCTGCGGCCCATCGAAGGGCCGGCCTGGGGCTACCGCTGGCGCGCGCGGCTGTCGGTGCGTTTCGTCGCGAAGAAGGGCACGGTGCTGGTGGGCTTTCATGAGCGCAAGTCGCGCTACGTGGCCGACATGCAGGTCTGCCCCGTGCTGCCCGCCGACATCAGCGCGCTGCTGATGCCGCTGCGCTCGCTGGTCGGCAGCATGGACCAGCGCGACCGGCTGCCGCAGATCGAACTGGCCGCTGGCGACACCGTGGTGGCGCTGGTGCTGCGCCACCTGGAGCCGCTGACGGCGGCCGATGCGCAGCGCCTGCGCGACTTCGGCGCCGCGCACGCCGTGCAATGGTGGCTGCAGCCCAAGGGGCCGGAGACCGTGCATCTGCTGGACGAAGGCGGGCCGCTGCTGTCGTATGCACTGCCCGAGTTCGGCATCACCGTGCCCTTCAAGCCGACCGACTTCACCCAGGTCAACCCGCACATCAACCGCGTGCTGGTGGACCTTGCGCTGCGCCTGCTGGCGCCGCAACCGGGCGAGCGCGTCATCGACTGGTTCTGCGGCCTGGGTAACTTCACGCTGCCGCTGGCCACCCGCGCCCGCGAGGTGCTGGGCATCGAGGGCAGCGAGGTGCTGGTGCAACGCGCGCGCGACAACGCAGCGCGCAACGGCCTGGCCGCCAACACCCGGTTCGAGGCGCGCAACCT
This sequence comes from uncultured Rubrivivax sp., assembly GCA_964244245.1. Taxonomy (GTDB): domain Bacteria; phylum Pseudomonadota; class Gammaproteobacteria; order Burkholderiales; family Burkholderiaceae_C; genus Rubrivivax. The sequence goes on from CAXTHW010000004.1 coordinate 100,646, forward strand.
GTTCGAGATCGGCCCCGAGGACCTGCGCGCACTGGGCAATGCCGAGCGCTGGCTGATCGACCCGCCGCGCGAAGGCGCTTTCGCGATGGCCAAGGCACTGGCCGACCTGCACGCCGCGGCCGATCATTCAGGCTGGACGCCGCCGCAGCGCATCGTCTATGTGAGCTGCAATCCCGCCACGCTGGCGCGCGACGCCGGCCTGCTGGTGCACCAGGCCGGCTACCGCTGCAGCCTGGCCGGCGTGGTGAACATGTTTCCGCACACGGCGCATGTCGAAAGCATCGCGGTGTTCGATGCGCCGCCGGGTAAATCAGGAGACTCGAAATAGTCACGTTCGTTACCATCTGGCGATGATGCAAGCCGCCTACCGCTACGAGCCCCGCGCGCGGGTGCAGGTCTTCGACGCCAACGCGCTGCCGTGGCAGGACTCGCCCGAGCCCGGCCTGCGGCTGAAGCCCGTGCGCTACGACGACGAACTGGGCCACTACCTGGGCCTCGTCGGCTTCCTGCCGATGACGCGCAGCGGCCTGCACCAGCACCGCGGCGTGGCCACCAGCTTCGTCGTCGATGGCAGCCTGAGCGACTACAACGGCAGCATCGGCCTGCACCACGCCGGCATCAACCTGTGTGGCGCCACGCACGATGCTTTCGCGTTCCAGAACACCGTGCTGGTGTCGCGGCTGGAAGGCCGGGCGATCTACCCGCCGGAGCGCGGCGCCTTGAGCGGCCTGCATGCCGGCTCGCGCCACGCCGAGTTCGGCAACCCGGCACCCGAGGTGCCGCCGGAGATCAACGTGCGGGTCGATGCGCTGGACCGCTGGCAGACCGGCGTTGCCGGCGTGCGGCGGCAGATGGTCTTCGACTACACCGGCACCGGCAGCGCGCACCGCTTCGTGCAACTGGCGTTCGCGCCCGGCAGCGTGTGCCCGCCCTGGCGCACCAGTGCGCTGACCGAGTTCTGGGTGCGCGGCGGCCTGCTTCAGGTGGGCGAGCAGACGGTGCACGCCAACTGCTTCGTCGTCGCCGAGCCCGGCGCCACGGTGGAACTGGCCTCGCCCTTCGGCGCGCTGGTGCTGGCCTGGGCCGAAGGCGCCGAAGAGTGGGTCGGCGAGGCGCCCGACACGCAGCGCGCGGTGCGCGCCAGCCTATTCGGCTTCTGACGGCGCAGGCTGCGCCGGCTGCTCCGACGACTGCAGCGCCGCGATCAGCCGGTCGATGGTCTGCGCCATCGCCGCCTGTTCGCTGCGGCTGATGCCGCCGAAGAGCTGCCGTTCGCGCTGCGCCGCCGAGCGGCCGATGGCCCGGAACAGCGCGTCACCGGCAGCGTTGAGCCAGAGCCGGGTGCGGCGCGCATCGGCCGGGTCGGGCTGCTTGTCGATGCGGCCGTGGCGGTCGAGCGCGGCAATGGCGCGGCTGACGCTCATCTTGTCCAGCCCGGTGTGCTCGGCCACCTCGCTGGCGGCGGCGCCCGGGTGGCTGGCCAGCACCACCATCGCCCGCCATTCGTTCAGCGACAGGTGGTGCGTGCGGGCCAGCGTCTCGACGAAGGGCCGTGCCGTCAGGTTGACCACGCGCACCAGCTTGAAGAACAGCGAGTCGTCGATGGGCAGGCGGGCCTTGGCCATCAGCCCTTGCGCGTCTTCTCGACCACCTGCTCGATCTGGCTGACCAGCGCCGGCTGCGTCTGCGCCTTCCAGCGCGCGTAGGTGCGGCGCGTGGCGATCTGCCAGGCCTGCGTCTCGGCGGCGGTCGGCACATGCACATCGACGCCCAGCGCGCGCACGCGTTCCACGTCTTCGGCAAACAGCTTGCGCACCAGCGCGATCTGCTGCCTGGCGGCGTCTTGCGCGGCCTCGCGCACCGTCTTCTGGTCGGCCGGCGTCCAGCTTGCCCACACCGGCCCGGCGATGGCGAACAGCAGGATGTCGTTCGAGTAGTTCCACTTGGTCACGTACTTCTGGCCGAGCGTGTTGATCTTGGCGGCGAGGAAGACCTCCAGCGGGTTTTCCTGCGCATCCACCGCGCCCGACGCCAGCGCGGGCTGCGCGTCGGCCCAACTCATGAAGGTGGGGTTGGCGCCCATGCTGGTCATGATCTCGCCGTACATCGGGCTGCCGACGACGCGGATCTTGATGCCCTTCAAATCCTCCGGCGTCTTCACCGGGCGCTTGCTGTTGCTGATCTGCCGGTAGCCCGTCTCGCCGATGGCCAGCGGCTCGGCGCCGGCCTTGCGCACCAGGTCGAAGTAGGTCTCGACGATGGCCGGGTTGGTGGTGGCGGCGTCCCAGGCCTTGTGGTCGGGCAGGATGAAGGGCAGGGTGAAGACGCCGAGCTGCGGCACCGTGCCTGTCCAGTTGATCGGCGCGCCGCAGAGCACGTCGATCACGCCCTGGCGCATGGCCGAGAACTCGCGGTCCTGCTGGCCCTGCACGAGGCTGGAGCCCGGGTATTGCTTGATGTTGATGCGGCCGGCCGTGCGCTCGCGCACGAGGTTGCCGAAGATCTCGCCACCCTTGCCCCAGGCAAAGGCCGGCGGCACCACGGTGCTCATCTTGTACTCGGCCTTGTATGCGGCCTGCGCATGGGCAAAGCGCGGCAGGCCGATGGCGGCAGCCGCGGCAGAGGCGGTGGCGGACAGGATCAGGTTGCGACGTTGCATGCTTGTCTCCTTTTAGTAACCCATCGAGCGGGGCAGCCACAAGGCCAGCTCCGGAAAGAACAACACGGCCAGCGCGGCGACGATGAACGACACCAGCAGCCAGCCGACCCAAGGCACGGTTTCCTCCATCCGCACCTTGGCCAGCCGGCAGGCGACCATCAGGTTGACGGCCATCGGCGGCGTGAACTGGCCGATGGCGATCTTCATCGTCAGCAGCACGCCGAACCAGACCGGGTCCCAGTTGAAGTGCTGCATCAGCGGGTACAGCAGCGGCAGGAAGACGAGGAAGATCGAGACGCCGTCGAGGAACATGCCGAGCACCGTCATCACGACGAACAGCATGATCAAGGTGCCCGTGGAACCGAGCCCCAGCCGCTTGACGAAATCGACCACCGGGTCGGCGATGCCGAGGGTGCTGACCGAATAGGCAAAGATGCCGGCCAGCGCCAGCACCAGCATGATGACGGCCGACACCTCGGTGGCTTCGCGGAAGATGGGGTACAGGTCGCGCCAGCCGATGGAGCGGTGCACCACCAGGCCGACGAAGAGGCCATAGACGACGGCCACCACGGCCGCCTCGGTCGGCGTGAACCAGCCGACGCGCATGCCGCCCAGGATCAGCACCGGCGCCGCCAGCCCCCAGACCGCGCCGCGCAGCGAGGCCCAGAACGGTGGCCGCGGCAGCGCCGCTTCGGCCTTGCCGAAGCCGTGGCGGCGCGACACCAGCACTGCCGGGATGATGAGCGCCAGCCCGGCCAGCACGCCTGGCACCATGCCGGCCGCAAACAGCGCCGGCACCGACGCGCCGGGCACGTTGACGCTATAGACGATGAAGGCGATGGACGGCGGGATCAGGATGTCGGTGGCGGCCGCCGCGCCCACCACGCTGGCCGAGAAGGCTGCCGGATAGCCGGCACGCGACATCGCAGCGATCATCACGCCGCCCACCGCCGCGGCGTTGGCCGGCCCCGAGCCCGAGATGCCGCCCAGCACCATCGCCACCACGATGGCCACCAGCGGCAGCATGCCAGGCGCGCGGCCGACGCAGGCGATGGCGAAGGTCACCATGCGCTGCGCGACGCCAGAGCGGTCGAAGATCGAGCCGACCAGCACGAACATCGGCAGCGCCAGCAGCGGGTACTTGGCGATGCCGGCCTGCATGTTCTGCGGCGCTGCCAGCAGGCCCCACCACTGGGTGTCGAAGTTGGCCAGCGCGATGGCGACGATGCCGCCCAGGCCGAGCGCCGCGCCGATGGGAATGCCGGCCAGCATCAGCAGCACGAACACCGCGAACAGCGTGAAGCCGATCATGGGGCGCCGTCCTTCGCCGGCTTCGCCGCCGCCCAGGCCACGCCGAACGAGCGCAGCGCGATGCCCAGGCACATCAGCGGCGAGAACACCGTGAACCACCAGCGCGGGATGCCCAGGCCCATCGACGTTTCTGCGTACTTGATCTCGTCGCCTACCAGCCGGGCAAACAGCCAGGCCAGCACCACGAACAGCAGGCCCATGAAGCAGGCGGCGACGATCTTCAGCCGGCGCTGCCGCTCGGCGCTGCCGCCGTCGTAGAAGAACTCGATGCGGATGTGCCGGTCACGCGCCGCCGCGGCGCTGGCGCCGGCCAGCGTCATCACCACCATCAGGAAGATCGAGATCTCTTCGGTCCACGCATACGAGGCATCGGTGAGGTAGCGCGTCACCACGTTGAGCAGCGTGATCAGCACCAGCAGCGCCATGCAGGCGACTGCGATGCCTTCCTCCAGCGCCACCGGCACGCGCCTCACCGCAGCAGCTCCAGCGCCGCGCTGACGATGGCGGCCGGCCGCACGCGCGAGGCCTCTTCCAGCGCCGGCGCATAGCCGACAGGGATGCGCGGCGCGCCGGCACGCCTGACCTTGCAGCCGGTGTGTTCAGCGGCGGTCGCGACGATCTCTGCGCCGAAGCCGGCCGCCTGCACCGCCTCGTGCGTGACCAGCAGCCGGCCGCTGCGCGCGGCCGAGGCCAGCACGGTGTCGCGGTCCCAGGGCCACAGTGAGGCGAGGTCGATCACGTCGGCCTGCACACCGCGCTCGGCCAGCGTCCCGGCGGCTTGCAGCGCCCAGTGGAGCTGGCGCGACCAGCTCACGATGGTGATGTCGCCACCGCTGCGGCAGACGCGGGCCTGGCCCAGCGCCAGCGGCGGGCCGGGCGGCGCAGCATCGCGCGTGGCCCACAGTTCCTTGTGTTCGAGGTAGATCACCGGGTCGCCGCAGTCCAGCGCGGCCAGCAGCAGGTCGTGGTTGTCCTGCGCGGTGGCCGGCGCCACCACCACCACGCCGGGCAGGTGCGCGAACCAGGCTTCGAGCGACTGCGAATGCTGCGCAGCGGACGCCGACCAGATGCCCATCGGCAGCCGCGCGACCAAAGGCACGCGCCCCTGCCCGCCGAACATGAAGCGGTTCTTCGCAGCTTGGTTGACGATCTCGTCCATCGCGCACAGCGCGAAATCGACCACCCGCATCTCGACCACCGGCTTGCAGCCGGCCAGCGCCATGCCGACGCCGGCACCCATGATGGTGGCCTCGGAGATGGGCGTGTCGATCACGCGCTGGGCGCCGAAGCGCTGCTGCAAGCCGCGGTACTGGCCGAAGATGCCGCCGCGGCCGACGTCCTCGCCGAGCACCACGATGCGCGCGTCAGCGGCCATCGCGTCGCCGAGCGCGGTGCAGGCGGCTTCTGCATAGCTCGAGTGCGCCAGGTCGGCCATCAAAACCACCTGCCGGCGCCGGTGCTCTGCACGTCGGTGAAGGCGGCTGACGGCGCGGGCGCCGGCGCGTCTTCGGCGAAACGCAGCGCAGCGGCGATCTCGTCGTCGGCAGCTTCGCGCAGAGCCGCCACCTCGGCCGTGGAGCCGCCCAGTTCGATGAAGCGGCGCAGCGCGCGGTCGATGGGGTCGCGGGTGCGCGCGGCGGCCAGCTCGCCTGCGTCGCGGTAGGCCGCGGCATCGACCGAGACATGGCCCTTGATGCGGTAGGTCAGCGCGTGCAGCAGCCGTGGGCCGTGGCCGCCGCGCACGGCAGCGGCGGCTTGCAGCGCGGCGGCGTGCACGGCTTCGACGTCGTTGCCGTCCATCTGCACGGCTTCGATGCCCAGCGCCTCGGCGCGTGCCGAGGCGCCTGCGCCGGCGGTCATCGGGCCGCTGGCCGTCATCGCCGACCAGCGGTTGTCTTCGCAGACGAAGAGCACCGGCAGCGTGTAGGCGCAAGCCCAGTTCAAAGCCTCCAGGAAAGGCCCGCGGTTGATGGCGCCGTCGCCGAAAAAGCAGGCCACGATGGCGGTCTTGCCTTGCAGCTTCAGCGCCTGCGCCGCGCCCACGGCGATGGGCAGGCCGGCGGCGACCACGCCGTTGGCGCCCAGCATGCCGACAGAGAAGTCGGCAATGTGCATCGAGCCGCCCTTGCCGCCGTTGCTGCCGCTGGCGCGGCCGTGCAGCTCGGCCATCATGCGGCGGGTGTCGGCGCCCTTGGCCAGCGTGTGGCCGTGGCCGCGGTGGGTGCTGGTCAGCAGGTCGTCGGCGCGCAGCGCGTGGCAGACGCCGGCTGCCACCGCCTCCTGTCCGGTGGACAGGTGCAGCGGGCCACGCACCGCAGCGCTGCTGCCGGCGGTCTGGCCGAAGGCCGCCACGCCGCCCTGGCTGGCGCGCTCTGCCGCGTCTTCGAAGGCGCGGATGCGCAGCATCGTGCGCAACAGCGCACCCAGCCGGTCCCGCAACACCACAGCATCCACTGCCCGCTCCGGCGCCCTGTGTCGGGCGCGACCGGCGGATAGTAACGAATGTGACGGTCTGCGCGCTAAAGGCTTACCCTGAAACGCAGACGGGGCCCGAAGGCCCCGTCTGCACCGGTCACGGCACGCTCAGTCGCGCTCGCCGCCCACCACGCCCAGGATCGCCAGCAGGCTCTGGAACACGTTGTAGATGTCCAGGTAGATGGCCAGCGTGGCGCTGATGTAGTTGGTCTCGCCGCCGTCGATGACGCGCTTGATGTCGTACAGCATGAAGGCAGAGAAGATGCCGATGGCGGCCACCGCCAGCGTCAGCATCAGCGCGCTGCTTTGCAGGAAGATGTTCACCACGCCCGCCACCAGCAGCAGGATCGCGCCGACGAACAGGAACTTGGCCATGTTCGACAGGTCACGCTTGATCACGCTGGCCAGGCTTGCCATCGCGAAGAAGACGATTGCCGTGCCGCCGAAGGCCGCCATGATCAGCGAGGTGCCGTTGCTGTAGCCCAGGATGATGGCCAGCATGCGCGAGAGCATCAGCCCCATGAAGAACGTGAAGCCGAGCAGCACGGCAACGCCGGCCGACGAGTTCTTGGTCTTCTCGATGGCGAAGATGAAGCCGAAGGCGCCGCCCAGGAACAGGATGGCGCTCATGCCGTTGCCCAGCGCGGCCACGATGCCGGTGCTGACGCCGACCCAGGCGCCCAGCACGGTGGGCAGCAGCGACAGCGCCAGCAGCCAATAGGTGTTGCGCAGCACGCGTTGGCGCTGTGACGCCAGCGCGCCGCCGCCGGCGTAGCCAGGATAGGTTTGCACGTTGTCGTTCATGGACTCTCCATCGGTTGCTGCGAAGTACGCGTCGTTTTCGACCCGCCCCGGCATTGTAGGTTCCGGCGGGGCGACGCTCATTTCTCCTTCCGTGCGAACGGTCATGGCTGCGGCGGGCGTTATCTTCGGCGCATGAAGCACAAAGCCATGCTGACCGCCGATGACCTGGCCCCGATGATGGCTGCGGCCGTCGCCGAGGCCACCCGCAACGCCTGGGCCGTGACCATCGCCATCGTCGATGACGGCGGCCACCTGCTGTGCCTTCAGCGGCTCGATGGTGCCGCACCGATCTCGTCGCAGATCGCGCCGGCCAAGGCGCGCACTGCCGCCATCGGGCGCCGCGAGAGCAAGCTCTACGAAGACATGATCAACGGTGGCCGCGTCTCGTTTCTCAGCGCGCCCAGCCTGGAGGGCATGCTCGAAGGGGGCGTGCCGGTCATCGTGGACGGCCAGTGCGTCGGCGCGGTGGGCGTCAGCGGCGTCAAGTCCACCGAAGACGCGCAGGTGGCGCGTGCCGCCATCGCTGCGTTGCCTGCCTGAGCGCCGGGCCGCCGGCCCCGGCCGCTATAATCTGGCGGTTTACCCGCATCAACTGCCCCAAGCGAAACTCCGTCGTCGGTTTCCCCTCGGACCCACCCCGCACCGGGTGGCGCTGGGCGCGCGAACACCGGAGCTTTTGCCTTGCTTCCCGTCCTGCCACCCGCCATCCTCGCCCTCGCAGATGGCACGCATTTCCTGGGCACCTCCATCGGTGCCGCGGGCCAGACGGTGGGCGAAGTGGTGTTCAACACCGCGCTCACCGGCTACCAGGAAATCCTCACCGACCCCAGCTACTGCCGCCAGATCGTCACGCTGACCTACCCGCACGTGGGCAGCTACGGCGTCAACCCGGAGGACGTGGAGGCCGCCAAGGTCCACGCAGCCGGGCTGGTGATCAAGGACCTGCCGATCCGCATTTCCAACTTCCGCGCCGCCATGCCGCTGGCGCAGTACCTGGAGCGCGAAGGCACGGTCGCCATCGCCAACATCGACACACGGCGCCTGACGCGCCTGCTGCGCAGCCGGGGTGCGCAGAACGGCTGCATCCTGGGCCTGCCGGCTGGCACCGAGGTGACGCCGGCGCATGTCGGGCAGGCCGTGGCGCAGGCCAGGGCAGCGCCATCGATGAACGGGCTGGACCTGGCCAAGGTGGTGTCGGTGCGCGAGCCCTATGCGTGGTCGCAGACCGAATGGCAACTGGGCAGCGGCTACGGCAGCTTGGGCGACGCCAAGTACCACGTCGTCGCCTGCGACTACGGCATCAAGCTCAACATCCTGCGCATGCTGGCCAGCCGCGGCTGCCGTGTGACGGTGGTGCCTGCGCAGATGCCGGCCTCCGAGGTGCTGAAGCTGAAGCCGGACGGCGTCTTCCTCAGCAACGGCCCCGGCGACCCCGAACCCTGCGACTACGCCATCGAAGCCACCCGCGAACTCATCGCCAGCGGCCTGCCGACCTTCGGCATCTGCCTGGGCCACCAGATCATGGCGCTGGCCTCCGGCGCCAAGACCTTCAAGATGAAGTTCGGCCACCACGGCGCCAACCATCCGGTGAAAGACCTGGACAGCGGCCGCGTCAGCATCACCAGCCAGAACCATGGCTTCGCGGTCGATGAGACCAGCCTGCCGGCCAACCTGCGGCCCACCCACGTCAGCCTGTTCGACGGCACGCTGCAAGGCCTGGCGCGCACCGACAAGCCGGCGTTCTGCTTCCAGGGCCACCCGGAAGCGAGCCCGGGGCCGCACGACATCGCGTACCTGTTCGACCGCTTCACGGCGCTGATGGAGCAACACTGACATGCCGAAGCGCCAAGACCTGAAGAGCGTTCTCATCATCGGCGCAGGGCCGATCATCATCGGCCAGGCCTGCGAGTTCGACTACTCGGGTGCGCAGGCCTGCAAGGCGTTGCGCGAGGAGGGCTACAAGGTCATTCTCGTCAACAGCAACCCTGCGACCATCATGACCGACCCCGAGATGGCGGACGTGACCTACATCGAGCCCATCACCTGGCAAGTGGTGGAGAAGATCATCGCCAAGGAGCGGCCCGATGCCGTGCTGCCCACCATGGGCGGCCAGACGGCGCTGAACTGCGCGCTGGAACTGCACAAGCACGGCGTGCTGGCGAAATACGGCGTCGAGATGATCGGCGCGAACGAGCGCGCCATCGAGAAAGCCGAGGACCGGCTGAAGTTCAAAGACGCGATGACCGGCATCGGCCTGGCGTCAGCCAAGAGCGGCATCGCGCATTCGCTGGACGAAGCCTGGGCGGTGCAGAAGCGCATCACGGCCGAGATCGGCGGCAGCGGCTTTCCGATGGTCATCCGGCCCAGCTTCACGCTCGGCGGCACCGGCGGCGGCATTGCCTACAACCCGGATGAATTCGAAGAGATCTGCAAACGCGGCATCGACCTGTCGCCGACCCATGAACTGCTGATCGAAGAGAGTCTGATCGGCTGGAAAGAGTACGAGATGGAAGTGGTGCGCGACCGCGCCGACAACTGCATCATCGTCTGCGCCATCGAGAACCTCGACCCGATGGGCATCCACACCGGCGACAGCATCACCGTGGCGCCGGCGCAGACGCTGAGCGACAAGGAGTACCAGTTGCTGCGCAACGCCAGCATCGCGATCCTGCGCGAGATCGGCGTCGATACCGGCGGCTCGAACGTGCAGTTTTCCATCGACCCGAAGACCGGCCGCATGGTGGTGATCGAGATGAACCCGCGGGTCTCGCGGTCCTCGGCCTTGGCGTCCAAGGCCACCGGCTTTCCGATTGCCAAGGTGGCCGCCAAGCTGGCCGTGGGCTACACGCTGGACGAGTTGCGCAACGACATCACCGGCGGCGCCACGCCGGCCAGCTTCGAGCCCAGCATCGACTACGTGGTGACGAAGATCCCGCGCTTCGCGTTCGAGAAGTTCCCGGCCGCCGACCCGCACCTGACGACGCAGATGAAGAGCGTCGGCGAGGTGATGGCGATGGGCCGCACCTTCCAGGAAAGCTTTCAGAAGGCGTTGCGCGGGCTGGAGACCGGCATCGACGGGCTGACCGAACGCACGGCCTGCAAGGAAGACGATCGCGACGAGATCATCGACGAGATCGGCAACGCCGGGCCGGAGCGCATCCTCTTCGTCGCCGACGCCTTCCGCATCGGCATGAGCCTCGACGAGGTGTTCGAAGAGACGGCCATCGACCCCTGGTTCCTGGCGCAGATCGAAGACCTGGTGGCCACCGAGACGATGGTGGCCGCACGCACGCTCGACAGCCTGTCGGCCGCCGAGATGCGCTTCCTGAAGCAGAAGGGCTTTGCAGACCGTCGGCTGGCCAAGCTGCTGAAGACCAACCAGCACGCGGTGCGCACCGCGCGCCACGCGCTGAACGTGCGGCCGGTGTACAAGCGGGTGGACACCTGCGCGGCCGAGTTCGCCACCCAGACGGCCTACATGTACTCCACCTACGAGACGGCCGACGGCGAATGCGAGGCCGAGCCCACCGACCGCAAGAAGATCATGGTGCTGGGCGGCGGGCCCAACCGCATCGGCCAGGGCATCGAGTTCGACTACTGCTGCGTCCACGCTGCGCTGGCCCTGCGCGAAGACGGCTACGAGACCATCATGGTCAACTGCAACCCCGAGACGGTGTCCACCGACTACGACACCTCCGACAGGCTGTACTTCGAGCCGGTGACGCTGGAAGACGTGCTGGAGATCGTCGAGAAGGAAAAGCCGACCGGCGTGATCGTGCAGTACGGCGGCCAGACGCCGCTGAAGCTGGCGCTCGACCTCGAACGCGCCGGCGTGCCGATCATCGGCACCTCGCCCGACAGCATCGACATCGCCGAAGACCGCGAGCGCTTTCAGAAGCTGCTGCAGACGCTGGGCCTGCGCCAGCCGCCCAACCGCACTGCGCGCACCGAAGAGCAGGCGCTGGAGCTGGCGCACGAGATCGGCTACCCGCTGGTGGTGCGGCCGAGCTACGTGCTGGGTGGCCGCGCGATGGAGATCGTGCACGGCGACAAGGACCTGGAGCGCTACATGCGCGAGGCGGTGAAGGTCAGCGAGAAATCGCCGGTGCTGCTGGACCGCTTTCTCGACGACGCCATCGAGGTGGACGTGGACTGCATCAGCGACGGCGTCGAGGTGATGATCGGCGGCATCATGGAGCACGTCGAAGCCGCCGGCATCCACAGCGGCGACTCTGCCTGCTCGCTGCCGCCGTATTCGCTGAGCGCGGCATTGCAGGACGAGATGCGCCGCCAGGCCACGCTGATGGCCAAGGCGCTGAAGGTCGTCGGCCTGATGAACACCCAGTTCGCGGTGCAGGGCGAGGGTGACGGCGCGGTGGTCTATGTGCTGGAAGTGAACCCGCGCGCGTCGCGCACGGTGCCCTTCGTCAGCAAGGCCACCGGCCAGCCGCTGGCCAAGATCGCCGCACGTTGCATGGCCGGCCAGCCGCTGAAGACCCAGAAAGACAAGCAAGGCAGGCCGCCGGCGGAGGTGGTGCCGCCGTACTTCAGCATCAAGGAAGCGGTGTTCCCGTTCAACAAGTTTCCGGGGGTCGATCCCATCCTGGGGCCGGAGATGCGCTCCACCGGCGAGGTGATGGGCGTCGGCCGCAGCTTCGGCGAGGCGATGCTGAAGAGCCAGCTCGGCGCCGGCTCGCGGCTGCCCGACAAGGGCTGCGTCGTCATCACCGTGAAGAACAGCGACAAGGCGCGCGCCGTCAAGGTGGCCGGCGACCTGGTGGACCTGGGCTACAGCGTCGTCGCCACCAAGGGCACCGCGGCGGCGATTGCCGACGCAGGCATCGCAGTCAAGGTGGTCAACAAGGTCAAGGACGGCCGGCCGCACATCGCCGACATGGTCAAGGGCGGCGAGATCCAGCTCGTGTTCACCACCGTCGATGAAACCCGCACCGCGATTGCGGATTCACGCTACATCCGCACCGCGTCGCTGGCGCACCGCGTCACCTACTACACCACCATGGCGGGCTGCGAGGCGGCCACCGAGGCGCTCAAGCACCAGGACGACCTCGAGGTCATGTCCTTGCAGGAGCTGCACGCTGAACTGCACTAAAATTGGGCTTGCCGTCCGCCGCACGCTGCCCATTGCACCCATTGCAGGCAGCCTGCGGCGGCTTCACTTGAACACACAGGTTTCGTCATGGCCACCATTCCCCTCACACGGCGCGGCGCCGAGAAGCTGAAAGAAGAATTGCACCGGCTCAAGACGGTGGAGCGCCATGCGGTGATCCAGGCCATCTCCGAAGCGCGCGCCCAGGGCGACCTCTCCGAGAACGCCGAATACGAGGCCGCCAAGGACAAGCAGGGCTTCATCGAAGGCCGCATCCAGGAACTCGACGGCAAGCTGGCCGCAGCGCAGATCATCGACCCCGCTGCGCTGGACGCCGACGGCAAGGTGGTCTTCGGCGCCACGGTCGATCTGGAAGACGAGGACAGCGGCGCCAAGGCCACCTACCAGATCGTCGGCGACGACGAGGCCGACCTCAAGTTGGGGCTGATCTCCATCAGCAGCCCGATCTCGCGCGCCCTCATCGGCAAGCAGGCCGGCGACGTGGCCGAGGTGCAGGCGCCCGGCGGGCTGAAGCACTGGGAAATCATGGACGTGCGCTACGTCTGATGCTCGGGCGCTGGCGGCTCCTGCTGCCGTGCCTTTGGGCCGGCTGGATGCTCTGCGTCGCGCTGCTGGCCACGCCGGCGCCGTTTGCGACGCTGCTGCCGTCGGACGCCGGGCGCGTGGTGTCGCGGATGCTGGCGCAGGAGGCCTACACCGGCCTGGCGCTGGCCGTGCTGCTGCTGCTGTTGGAGCGCGCGCGCATCCGGCGCTTCGGCGGGCCGCAGTTCAGCCTCGACATCGCCCTGGTGCTGGGCACCATCTTCTGCACCGTGGCCGGCTACTTCGCGTTGTTGCCGATGATGGCCGCAGCCCGGCTTCAGCAGGGGCCGCTGAGCTTCGGCCAACTGCATGCCTTGAGCGCGGGCTTCTTCGTCGTCAAGGGCTTGCTGGTGCTGGTGCTCGCCTGGCGTGCATCGGCGCCGGCCCGCGCGCCTACTCGGCCTGCTTCTTCTTGATGCTGGTCGGCCGGGCTTTCACGCGTTTGATCTGCCCACCGGCGGTGACGCGCTGGTTGCCGAAGACCTTGACCTTCTTCACGGTGGCGCGGTGATTGCCGCTCTTCGAGAACGACACCAGCTTCACCGTGCGCGGCCCCGGCATGCGGTCGTCGGCGCGGTCTGCCTTGTCCTTGGGCGCGTCTTTGGAAGGTATTGGCCGCCACAGCACCAGCAGCTTGCCGATGTGCTGCACCGGCGCGGCGCCCAACGTGTCGGCCAGTTGGGCAAACAGCGCCTCGCGGGCGGCCCGGTCGTCGGAGAACACCCGCACCTTGATCAGGCCGTGCGACTTCAGCGCGTTGTCGATCTCCTTGACCACACCGGCGGTGGCGCCGTCGTTGCCGATCTGTACCACGGGCTGAAGGTGGTGGGCGTCGGCGCGGTGGTCCTTGCGCTGGGCGGGAGTGAGGATGAGGGCAGGCATCCCCGTATTATCGGCGTGCGATGAAAGCGAAGAACAAGGGTGTCAACCGCGCCTGGCTGCACGACCACCTGAGCGACCCCTACGTGAAGATGGCGCAGCGCGATGGCTACCGCGCGCGGGCGGCGTACAAGCTCAAACAGATCGACGAGGCGCTGCACCTCATCCACCCCGGCCAGGTGGTGGTGGATCTTGGCGCCACGCCCGGCGCCTGGAGCCAGTATCTGCGCCGCCGCTTCGCGCCGGCGGGTGCCGCGGCGGGCGAGCTGAACGGCAGCATCATCGCGCTCGACCTGCTGGATTTCGAGCCGATCGAGGGCGTCACCTTCATCCGGGGCGACTTCCGCGAACAAGCTGCCGCCGCCGCGCTGACCGAGGCCCTGGCCGGCAGGCCGGTCGATGTGGTGGTGTCCGACATGGCGCCCAACCTGTCCGGCATTCCGGCATCCGACGCGGCGCGCATGGCCGACCTGGTGGAACTGGCGGTGGACTTCGCGCTGACCCATTTGCAGCCCCAAGGCGCGCTGGTCTGCAAGGCCTTCCACGGCAGCGGCTACAGCCAGCTTGCGAAACTGTTCAAGGACAGTTTCCGCACCGTCAAGCCGATGAAGCCCAAAGCATCGCGTGACAAATCGGCCGAAACCTTTTTGGTGGGTATCGGTCCGAAACGAAATGCCGTGCCTGAAAAACCGTGAACAGCCCCGCATTGACCTCGTGTCAGCGAGGGCATGCCGAGCAAGGATGCCGCCTTGACAGGACTAGAATCGAACCCATATACCGTGGAAATCGGTGGCTGTCGTGCCAGCCGGTCCGCTGAACTGGAAAAGGAGCCGCGGTGAACAATCAATGGTTTTCGAAGGTCGCTGTCTGGCTCGTGATTGCACTCGTGCTGTTCACGGTGTTCAAGCAGTTCGACCGCAGCGCCGCAGCCGGCAACCAGATCGGCTACTCCGACTTCCTCGAAGAGGTGCGCAGCAAGCGCATCAAGGCCGTCACGCTGCAGGAAAGCCCGGGTGGCGGCACCGAGATCGTTGCCACCACCAGCGACGACAAGCGCTTGCGCAGCAACGCCACCTACCTCGACCGTGGCCTGGTCGGCGACCTCATCAACAACGGCGTCAAGTTCGACGTCAAGCCGCGTGAAGAGCCGTCGCTGCTGATGAGCATCCTGGTGTCCTGGGGCCCGATGCTGCTGCTGATCGGCGTGTGGATCTACTTCATGCGCCAGATGCAGGGCGGCGGCAAGGGCGGCGCCTTCAGCTTCGGCAAGAGCAAGGCGCGCATGCTCGACGAAGCCAACAACACCACCACCTTCGCCGACGTTGCTGGTTGCGACGAAGCCAAGGAAGAAGTGAAGGAACTGGTCGATTTCCTCAAAGACCCGCAGAAGTTCCAGAAGCTCGGCGGCCGCATTCCGCGCGGCGTGCTGCTGGTCGGCCCCCCGGGCACCGGCAAGACGCTGCTCGCCAAGGCGATTGCCGGTGAAGCCAAGGTGCCGTTTTTCAGCATCAGCGGCTCCGACTTCGTCGAGATGTTCGTCGGCGTCGGCGCAGCCCGCGTGCGCGACATGTTCGAGCAGGCCAAGAAGAGCGCGCCCTGCATCATCTTCGTCGATGAAATCGACGCCGTCGGCCGCCACCGCGGCGCCGGCCTGGGCGGCGGCAACGACGAGCGCGAGCAGACGCTGAACCAGATGCTGGTCGAGATGGACGGCTTCGAAACCAACCTCGGCGTCATCGTGATGGCGGCCACCAACCGGCCCGACATTCTCGACCCGGCTTTGCTGCGCCCGGGCCGCTTCGACCGCCAGGTCTATGTCACGCTGCCCGACGTGCGCGGCCGTGAGCAGATCCTCAACGTGCACATGCGCAAGGTGCCGGTGGGGCAGGACATCCGTGCCGACATCCTGGCCCGCGGCACGCCCGGGTTCAGCGGCGCCGACCTCGCCAACCTCGTCAACGAGGCCGCTCTGTTCGCCGCCCGCCGCAGTGGCCGCGTGGTCGAGATGCTCGACTTCGAGAAGGCCAAGGACAAGATCATGATGGGCCCCGAGCGCAAGTCGATGGTGATGCCGGAAGACGAGCGCCGGAACACGGCCTACCACGAAGCCGGCCACGCGCTGGTGGCGCGGCTGATGCCCAAGACCGACCCGGTGCACAAGGTGACGGTGATTCCCCGTGGCCGCGCGCTGGGCGTGACGATGCAACTGCCCGAAGGCGACCGCTACAGCATGGACAAGGAACGCATGCTGTCCACCATCAGCGTGCTCTTCGGTGGCCGCATCGCCGAAGAAGTGTTCATGAACCAGATGACCACCGGCGCCAGCAACGACTTCGAGCGCGCCACCTCCATCGCCCGCGACATGGTCACGCGCTACGGCATGACCGATGAACTCGGGCCGATGGTCTATGCCGAAAACGAAGGCGAGGTCTTCCTCGGCCGTTCGGTGACCAAGACCACTTCGATGTCCGAAGAGACGATGCGCAAGGTCGATGCGGTGATCCGCCGCATCATCGACGAGCAGTACACCACCGCACGCAAGTTGATCGAAGACCACAAGGACAAGATGCATGCAATGGCGCATGCGCTGCTGGAGTGGGAAACCATCGACGCCGACCAGATCGACGACATCATGTCCGGCAAGCCGCCCCGGCCGCCGAAGGACTGGACGCCGTCGGCGTCGAAGCCGGGCGGCACGCCGCCGGCCGTCAGCACCGACAGCGCACCGGCTGCGGCCTGAGGCACGGCAGCACGGGCGACAAATGGGGCTTCGGCCCCATCTTCTTTTGTGGAAAGTTGTTTGCCATGCATTGGTTGATCAGCCGCTTTCGCGTGGACTTGGCGCGGCCGCAGGTGATGGGCATCGTCAACGTCACGCCCGATTCGTTTTCAGACGGCGGCCGTTTTGCAGATGCGTCCAGCGCGATGGCGCATTGCGACGCGCTGCTGCGCGAAGGTGCCGACATGCTCGACATCGGCGGCGAGTCCACCCGGCCCGGCGCCGCCACGCCCGACTTGGCGCAGGAACTCGCCCGGGTGCTGCCGGTGCTGCGCCACGCGGTGACGCTGGGCGTTCCTGTCTCTGTGGACACCAGCCGGCCGGCGGTGATGCAGGCCGCACTCGACCTGGGCGCCGACATCGTCAACGATGTACGCGCCTTGCAGCGGCCCGGCGCAGTGGAGGCCTTGGCAGCACACCCGGCGGCCGGCGTCTGCCTGATGCACATGCAGGGCGAGCCTGGCGTGATGCAGGCAGAGCCACGCTACGGCGACGTGGTGCACGAGGTGCGCGATTTTCTGGTCGCACGGGCGACCGCCCTGCAGGCCGCGGGCGTGGCACATGACCGCATCGTGCTCGACCCCGGCATCGGCTTCGGCAAGACGCCCGCGCACAACATCAGCCTGCTGGCGCGGCAGCGCGAGCTGCTCGATGCCGGCTGGCCTTTGCTGGTGGGCTGGTCACGCAAATCGACGCTGGGCGCCATCACGGGCAAGGCGGTGGGCGAGCGGCTGGCGGCCAGCGTCGCGGCCGCCTTGATGGCGGTCGAGCGCGGTGCTTCCATTGTTCGCGTCCACGACGTCGCGGCCACCGTCGATGCGCTGAAAATCTGGGCTGCCGTCCGTGCCTGAACACCTGAACAAATCCTCACAAAGCGTGCGGGCGCGCGAAGGGGCCGGGATGGGCGCGCGGGACAATCGCTGAGATGAGCAGAACCTACTTCGGCACCGACGGCATTCGCGGCACGGTCGGCCAGGCGCCGATCACGCCCGACTTCATGCTGCGCCTGGGCCACGCCGTCGGCCGTGTGCTGCGCGCCACCGTCGGCCGGCCCACAGTGGTGATCGGCAAGGACACGCGCATTTCCGGCTACATGATCGAGTCGTCGCTGGAAGCCGGCTTCGCGTCGGCCGGCGTCGATGTGCTTCTCAGCGGCCCGCTGCCGACACCGGGCGTGGCGTATCTGACGCGTGCGCTGCGGCTGGACCTGGGCGTGGTGATCAGCGCCTCGCACAACCCGTTCAACGACAACGGCGTCAAGTTCTTTTCCGCCGCTGGCGAGAAGCTGCCCGATGACTGGGAACATGCCGTCGAAGCAGCACTGGAAGAGACACCGCAATGGGCCGATTCGGCCAACCTGGGCAAGGCACGCCGGCTCGACGATGCCAGCGGCCGCTACATCGAGTTCTGCAAGAGCACGGTGCCGCACAGCCTGTCGC
Organism: uncultured Rubrivivax sp.; assembly: GCA_964244245.1. Taxonomy (GTDB): domain Bacteria; phylum Pseudomonadota; class Gammaproteobacteria; order Burkholderiales; family Burkholderiaceae_C; genus Rubrivivax. The sequence continues at coordinate 118,702 of CAXTHW010000004.1, forward strand.
TGCGTGGCATCAAGATCGCCATCGATGCTGCACACGGCGCGGCCTACCATGTGGCGCCCGACGTGTTCCACGAACTGGGCGCCACGGTCGTCAAGATCGGCTGCCAGCCCGACGGAATGAACATCAACGCCGGTGTCGGCGCCACCGCGCCTGCCGCGCTGGTTAAGGCCGTGGCCGAGCACCGCGCCGACTACGGCATTGCGCTGGATGGCGATGCCGACCGCGTGCAGATGGTCGATGCGCAAGGCCGTTTGTTCAACGGCGACGAGCTTCTCTACGTGATGGCCGCCGACCGGCTGGCGCAGCGCCAGGCCGTGCCGGGCGTGGTGGGCACGCTGATGACCAACATGGCGGTCGAACTGGCCTTGCGCAAGCTCGGCATCCCGGTGGTGCGCGCCAAGGTCGGTGACCGCTACGTGCTGGAAGAGCTGTCGTCGCGCGGGTGGCAGCTCGGCGGCGAAGGCTCGGGCCACCTGCTCGCGCTGGACCGCCACACCACCGGCGACGGCATCGTCAGCGCGCTGCAGATGATGCAGGCCATCCGCCGCAGCGGCAAGCCGCTGGCGGCGCTGCTGGAAGGCGTGAGCTTGTTTCCGCAGACGCTGCTCAACGTGCGCCTGCGCGACGGCAGCGACTGGCAGACCAGCGCCGCGCTGGAAGACGCGCGCCAGACCGTGGTGCGTGAACTGGGCGACGCCGGCCGGGTGCTGATCCGCGCCTCGGGCACCGAGCCGGTGCTGCGTGTGATGGTGGAAGCGCGCGACGCCGACACCGGCCGCCGCTGCGCGGAGCGCATTGCCGCGGCCGCATTGCGCTCCTGAGCGACCAGGGCGGCGCCGAAAAGCGAAAAGCGCCTACTTCTTCGGCGGCATCAGCACGCGGTCGATCACGTGCACCACGCCATTGGTGGCGGGCACATCGGCCTGCAGCACCACGGCGTCTTCCACCGTCAAGGTGCTGCCCGCGCTGGCCACCGCCACGCTGGCGCCCTGCACGGTCTTGCGCTCACCCACCTTCGCGTCGGCCGCCATCATCTGGCCGGGCAGCACGTGGTAGCTCAGCACGGACTTCAGCAAGTCCTTGTTGCCTGCCAGCTCGGCCATCGTCTTGGCCGGCACGGTCTTGAAGGCGTCGTCGGTGGGCGCAAACACGGTGAACGGGCCGCTGCCGCGCAAGGTGTCGGCCAGGCCGGCATCGTTGATCAGCTTGCTCAAGGTGGAAAGCTGCGGCGTGCGCGCGGCTGTATCGACGATGTTGGCGGGCGCCGGTGCGGTGGCGCAGCCCGCCAGCGCAAGTAGCAACAGGGCGGCGGCAGTCAGGACGCGGAATTTCATCATCGGTGGCGAGCTTTGTTCAGGGATGCCGGAGGCTAGAGTGGCCGCGTGACATTCACATGACACCACGATGACGGCGGCGCGACACCCCTTTGCGCCAGGTGTTTGTCACAGCACCGTCACACCGGCTTTTTACAGTCGCGGCAGTCTCATACGCTCTGAAAGGTCGCCATGACCCACAACATCACCCGATCTGCCGCCATCGCCCTGTCTCTCGCCCTCGGCGCCCATCTCGCGCTGGCGCAGGACGCCACCGGCGCCGGCGCCTCTTTCCCCGCACCCATCTATGCCAAATGGGCAGACGCCTACAACAAGGCCAGTGGCGCCCGCATCAACTACCAGTCGGTCGGCTCGGGTGCAGGCTTGCGCCAGATCCGCGGCAAGACGGTCGATTTCGGTGCCAGCGACATGCCGCTGACCGATGCCGAACTGACCAAGGACGGATTGATCCAGTTCCCCACCGTCATCGGCGGCGTGGTGCCTGTCGTCAACATCAAGGGCATCGCACCCGGCCAGATGAAGCTGACCGGCGCCGTGCTGGGCGACATCTACCTGGGCAAGATCAGCAAGTGGAACGACGCCGCTGTGACCGCGCTGAACCCCGGCGTGTCGTTGCCCGACGCAGCCATCGCCGTGGTGCGCCGGGCAGACGGCTCCGGCACCAGCTTCCTGTTCACCAACTACCTGTCCAAGGTCAACCCCGACTGGAAGGCCAAGGTCGGCGAAGGCACGGCCGTCAACTGGCCGCTGGGTGCCGGCGGCAAGGGCAACGAAGGCGTGTCCTCCTATGTGCAGCGCCTGCCGAATGCCATCGGCTATGTCGAATACGCCTATGCCAAACAGAACAAGATGGCGCACGTGCAGTTGCGCAACCAGGCCGGCAATTACGTCGCACCCGACGACATGACCTTCAAGGCGGCGGCAGCCGGCGCCGAATGGGCCAAGACCTTCTACCAGGTGCTGACCGAGCAGCCCGGCAAGGACAGTTGGCCCATCACAGGTGCCACATTCATCCTGATGCACAAGGCGCAGGACAAGCCGGCTGCGGCGGCCAGCGCGCTGAAGTTCTTCGACTGGGCCTTCACGAATGCCGACAAGATGGCAGAAGACCTGGACTACGTGCCGCTGCCGCCGGCAGTGAAGGACTTGATCCGCAGGCAGTGGGCCGACAACCTGAAAGACGGCGCCGGCAAGGCCATCGCGTTCAAGTAAACGGGCACAGCCATGGCCGCTACACTGCCAGCCTCTTCGTATGACGGCGCCGACAAGATGGAGCGTGCGACACCGCACGGCGTGCCGCCCGTGCGGCGCCGGCTGGCACCCTGGGCCGACACCGTGTTCTCCGCGCTCAGCCATGGCGCGGCACTGCTGACGCTGGCACTGCTGGCCGGCATCATCGGCTCGCTGGTGGTGGGCGCGGCCCCTGCGATCCGCGAATTCGGGCTCAGCTTCCTGTGGACCAAGGACTGGGACCCGGTGCAGCAGAAGTTCGGCGGCCTGGTGATGATCTACGGCACGCTGATGACGTCGTTCATCGCGCTGCTGATCGCGGTGCCGGTGAGTTTCGGCATCGCGATCTTCCTCACCGAGCTGTCGCCCAAGTGGCTCAAGCGCCCGCTGGGCGTTGCCATCGAGTTGCTTGCCGCCGTGCCGTCCATCGTCTATGGCATGTGGGGCCTGCTGGTGTTCGGGCCGCTGCTGGCCACCTATGTGCAGGCGCCGCTCCAGGCGGCGTTCGGCGGCGTGCCGCTGCTCGGCACGCTGTTCACCGGGCCGCCGGTGGGCATCGGCATCCTGGCCGCCGGCATCATCCTGGCGATCATGATCATCCCGTTCATCGCGGCCACCATGCGTGATGTGTTCGACGTCACGCCGCCGATGTTGAAGGAGTCGGCCTATGGCCTCGGCTCCACGACCTGGGAAGTGGTCTCACGCGTGGTGTTGCCCTACACCAAGACCGGCGTCGTCGGCGGCATCATGCTCGGCCTTGGCCGTGCGCTGGGCGAGACGATGGCCGTCACTTTCGTCATCGGCAACTTCAACCAGCTCGATTCCTTGTCGTTGTTCGAGGCGGCCAACAGCATCACCTCCGCGCTGGCGAATGAGTTTGCCGAGGCCGGCGAAGGGCTGCACCAGGCATCGCTGATCTACCTCGGGCTGATCCTGTTTTTCATCACTTTCGTGGTGCTGTCGTTCTCGCGTCTGCTGCTGATGCGCCTGAAGCGCGGCGAAGGGAGCCGGACATGAACGCATCGACACTGGACGCGCGGCGCATGGCGCTGCACCGCAGGCGCAAGGCGGTCAACGTGGTCGCGCTCGGTCTGGCACTGGGGGCCATGGCCTTCGGGGTGTTCTGGCTGATCTGGATCCTGGTCGAAACGTTCCGGCTGGGCATCGGCGGGCTGAGCCTGCAGTTGTTCACCGAATCGACCCCGGCGCCGCAGGCGGAGGTGGGCGGCCTGGCGAACGCCATCGTCGGCTCGCTGATCATGGTGGGGCTTGCCACCGGCCTGGGCACGCCCATCGGCGTGATGGCCGGGATTTACCTCACCGAGTACGGCCAGCGGAGCTGGCTGGGCCGCATCACCGAGTTCATCAACGACATTCTGCTGTCGGCGCCGTCCATCGTCGTCGGGCTGTTCATTTATTCGGCCGTGGTGGCGCGCGTGAAGTCCTTCTCTGCCTTTGCCGGTGTGCTGGCGTTGGCGCTGATCGTGATCCCGGTCGTCATCCGCACCACCGCCACCATGCTGGGGCTGATTCCGAATGCGCTGCGCGAAGCGGCCTATGCGCTGGGCACGCCGAAGTGGAAGGTGATTCTCTCGGTGACGCTGAAGGCGTCGCGCGCCGGCGTCATCACCGGGGTGCTGCTGGCGCTGGCGCGCATCGCAGGCGAGACAGCGCCGCTGCTCTTCACGTCGCTGTCGAACCAGTTCTTCACCGTGCGCCTGGGCGAGCCGATGGCCAGCCTGCCGGTGACGATCTTCAAGTTCGCGATGAGCCCTTACGAGAACTGGCAGAAGCTGGCCTGGGCCGGCGTGTTCCTGATCACGATGGGCGTGCTGGCGCTGAACATCGCCGCGCGCGTGCTCTTCCGCAACAAGAACTGAGGGAACCGAAGTGGACCGTCCCGTCGATCTGCCCACCACCGAGAAGGTCAAAATCTCGGTGCGTGACCTGAATTTCTATTACGGCAGCTTCCATGCGCTGAAGCACATCCAGCTCGACATTCCAGAGCGCAAGGTCACGGCCTTCATCGGCCCGTCCGGCTGCGGCAAGAGCACCTTGCTGCGCACCTTCAACCGCATGTTCGAGCTGTACCCGGAGCAGCGCGCAGAAGGCGCCATCAACCTGGACGGCGAGAACATCCTGAAGACCAAGATGGATGTCTCGCTGATCCGCGCCAAGATCGGCATGGTCTTTCAAAAGCCCACGCCGTTCCCGATGTCGATCTACGACAACATCGCATTCGGCGTGCGTTTGTTCGAAACGCTGCCACGGGTGGAAATGGACGAGCGCGTGGAATGGGCGTTGAAGAAGTCGGCGCTCTGGAACGAGGTGAAAGACAAGCTCAACCAGAGCGGTGCCAGCCTCTCCGGCGGCCAGCAGCAGCGGCTGTGCATCGCGCGCGGCATCGCCATCAAGCCCGAAGTGCTGTTGCTCGACGAACCCTGCTCGGCGCTGGACCCCATCTCCACCGGCAAGATCGAAGAGCTGATCCACGAATTGAAAGCCGACTACACGGTGATGATCGTCACGCACAACATGCAGCAGGCGGCGCGCTGCTCCGACTACACCGCCTACATGTACCTGGGCGACCTGGTCGAATTCGGCGCCACGTCCGAACTTTTCATGAAGCCGAAGAAGAAGGACACCGAGGACTACATCACCGGGAGATTTGGCTGATGAGTGACAAACATCTCTCGACCCAATTCGATGCCGAATTGAGCGGTATTTCCAGCCGCGTGCTCGAAATGGGCGGCCTGGTGGAATCCCAGGTGGCGCAAGCGCTCTACGCGCTGACGCAATTCAGCGGCGAGACGGCCACGCAAGTGCTGTTGCAAGAAGAGCGCGTGAACCGGATGGAGGTCGAGATCGACCGCGACCTGTCCAACATCATCGCCCGCCGCCAGCCCACTGCGCGCGACCTGCGGCTGCTCATCGCCATCAGCAAGACCATCGCCAACCTGGAGCGCGTGGGCGACGAAGCGGCACGCATTGCGCGCACCGTGCAGCGGCTCATCAGCACCGGGGTGTCGAGCCGGCTGCCGCTGGCCGACCTGCAGTTCGAGGCCGACCTCGCCATTGCGCTGCTGCGCAAGGCGCTCGATGCCTTTGCGCGCCTGGACACCGTCAAGGCGCTGGAAGTGCTGAAGCAGGACGACCAGATCGACCAGGAATTCGACGGCCTGTTGCGCAAGCTGATCACCTACATGATGGAAGACCCGCGCACCATCTCGTCGAGCATCGACCTCGTCTTCGTCGCCAAGGCCATCGAGCGCGTGGGCGACCACGCGAAGAACCTGGCCGAAGCCATCATCTACGTCGTCAAGGGCACGGACGTCCGCCACACCTCGGTGGAAGCGGTCGAGAACGTGGTCCGTTGAAAGGGGAAGAGCCGATGGGCAGCACCGTGTTGGTGGTGGAAGACGAATCGGCCATTGCCGAGCTGATCTCGATCAATCTGCGCCATGCCGGCTACGAGGTGAGCATCGCCACCACGGCAGACCAGGCGCAGGCGGTGGTGGATGGCGAATTGCCGGACCTGGTGCTGCTGGACTGGATGCTGCCCGGCCAGTCGGGCCTGCAACTGGCCAAGCGCTGGCGGGCCGAAGGCCGCACCCGCGAGCTGCCCATCATCATGCTGACGGCCCGCGTCGAGGAGTCCGACAAGATCAACGGCCTGGATGCCGGGGCGGACGACTACCTGACCAAGCCCTTCTCCACGAAGGAGCTGCTGGCCCGCATGCGGGCGGTGCTGCGCCGCAAGGCGCCCGAGGCGCTGGACAGCGCGGTGGAGGTGGCCGGCCTGAAGCTCGACCCGGCGACGCGCCGCGTCACGCGCCGAGTTCGCGACGGCGATCAGGAGCAGTTGCGCGAAGTAAAGATCGGCCCCACCGAATTCCGTCTTCTGCACTTCCTGATGACGCACCCGGAGCGCGTGCACAGCCGCGGCCAGTTGCTCGACCGTGTCTGGGGCGACCATGTCTTCATCGAAGAGCGCACGGTCGATGTCCACGTGAAGCGCCTGCGCGAGGCGTTGGCGCCGGTGCAGTGCTCGGCACTGATCGAAACCGTGCGCGGCGCCGGCTACCGCATGACACAGCAACTCGGCACGGTGGCTGCCTGAGGCTGCGCCTTTGCCGATGAGCTGGCTGCTGCCGCGCACCCTGGCCGCCGTGCTGGCGGTCCTGGTGGGCGCCTTGCTGGGTTATCTGGGCGGTGGCGCGCTGGGCGCGCCCTGGTTGGGCAGCGTGGCCGGCTCCAGCCTCGGCGTCACGCTGGTCGGCCTGGCCGACGGCTGGCGCGGCCACCGGCTGATGGGCTGGCTGCGTGGCGCCCAGGCCATGCCCGCGCCGCGGGACGCCGGCTTCTGGGGTGAGCTGGCATACCGCATCGAGCGTGCAATGCGCGTGCGCGAGCTGGCCACGGAAGGCGAGCGTGGCCGGCTGGCGCAATTTCTCTCTGCCATCGAGGCATCGCCGAACGGCGTGCTGATGATCGACGCGAACGACCAGATCGACTGGTGCAATTCCGTCGCCGCCGAGCACTTCGGCCTCGACCCGGTGCGTGACCGCAGGCAGCGCGTGACCAATCTCGTGCGCTCGCCGGCCTTCGTCGCGTACTTGCAGGGCGGCGTGTTCAACGAGGCCGTCAGCTTCAGCGGCCCGCTCGGCCGCAGCACGCTGTCGGTGCTGGTGCGGCCGTATGGCGATGGCATGAAGCTGGTGCTGTCGCAGGACGTGACCGAGCGCGAGCGCGCCGACGCGATGCGGCGTGACTTCGTCGCCAACGTCTCGCACGAGATCCGCACACCGCTGACGGTGCTGGCCGGCTTCGTCGAGACCATGGCGTCGCTGCCGTTGACAGCGGTCGAGCAGGAACGGGTGCTGGTGCTGATGGGCCAGCAGACCAACCGCATGCAGGCGCTGGTGGCCGATCTGCTGACGCTTGCGCAACTCGAAGGCAGCCCGCGCCCGGCCGGCGACCGCTGGCTTTCGGTGGCGGCGCTGATGAAGCGGGCTGGCGCCGATGCCAGCTCGTTGTCCGGCGGGCGCCACCAGTTGCTGGTCAGCGGTGGCGAGGACGCCGAGATTGCCGGTAGCGACACCGAGTTGCAGAGCGCCATCGGCAACCTCGTCAACAACGCCGTGCGCTACACGCTCGACGGCGGCCGCATCGAGCTGCGCTGGAGCTGGCGTGACGACGGCGGTGCCGACATCGACGTCAGCGACACCGGCGTCGGCATCGCGCGCGAACACATCGGCCGCCTCACCGAGCGCTTCTACCGGGTGGACAACAGCCGCTCGCGCGACACCGGCGGCACCGGCCTCGGCCTGTCGATCGTCAAGCATGTGGTGCAGCGCCATGGCGGCGCCATCGACGTGCACAGCGAGCCAGGCAAGGGCTCGCGCTTCCGTCTGAGCTTTCCGGCGGTGCGCGTGCGTCAGCGCGCCGGCGCACCCGCTGCCGCCGTGCCGGCCTGACGGCGGAAGACCAGCGCGATCTCGTCGCGGTCGGTCGGCCGCCGCACCTGCGCCAGCGGCACCCAGCCGTCAGGCGCCGCCACCAGCGGCGCCGCACGGCTGCGCGCCATGCGCACCAGGAAGCCGCAGCGCCCGGCGTCGGCACCCGGCCGCGCATCGACACGGTAGCGGCCGAAGACCTCCAGCGCGGCCACCAGCGGCGGGCTCAGGCCAGGGCTGGCGATGCACTCACCCTTGGGCACGACGGCCGCAATGCGTTCGACCAGCGGGCGCGAGCTGCGCGCGTAGTCCAGCTCCGGCAGCCACAGCGTCATCAGCAGCAGCCAGCACAAGGCCACGCCGCCGGCCGGCAGCACCATGCTCTTCCACACCGCCTCGCGGTGGCGGCCGGTGCGCCAGCGCACCAGCCACAGCCAGGCCAGGCTGCCGGCGATGGCGTAGGCCAGTTCGACGGGCTCGAAGCGCACGACATGGCCTGGCAGCAGGCGTGCCACATTGGCCGCCGGCTTGGCCGGCACGCCGGTCTGCATCGCGATGTAGATCACCCAGACCGTGATCGCACTCAGCGTGAAGAAGAACATCGAGAACCAGTCGATGGCCGCCGATGTGCTGCGCTTGAGCGTGGGCAGCGCAAAGGCCGCCAGCACCGCCATGCCGGGCAGCGCCAGCATCAACGCGCGGTCCGACCCGTCCATCGCGATGTTGGACACCATCGCCACCAGCACGGTCAGCAGCGGCACCGACAGATGGCGGTGCAGCAGATGCTGCCGCCAGCGCCACAGCGTCCACACCACCAGCGGCCAGGCAGGCCACAGGAACCAGGCCCATTGGCGGGCCAGCAGCAGCACGTCGCGTGCCTCGACGGCCGAGGTGCGCAGCCGCCAGATGCCCAGCCCGCTGGCCAGCACAGCCGCGGCCAGCGTGCCCGCCGCCACCCACGGCACGAAGCGGCGCACTTGCGCGTAGCTGGACCGCAGGCAGACCAGCGCACCGCCCACGCCGATGGCCAGCGCCATCGACGGCGCGCCGCTGCCGGCCAGCACCAGAAGAGAGGCCACCGCGGCCAGCCTGGGCTGCCAGTGGCGGAACGGCGCCGCCGCGAGTGCCCACAGGAACAGGCTGACGCCGAAGAGCTGCGCCAGCTCGGGCGTCGTCTCGTGGCCGAGCTGCAGCAAGCCGAGGGTTGCGATGAGCGCGAGCAAGGCGCCGTCTGCCATCGCACGTGCGTAGTCCACCGGGTCTGCCTCGCCGCCGAAGGCGAAGGCCAGCGGCTGTGCCGCTTCGGTCCGCGCCAGGTGGAAGGTGGTGTACCAGACCAGCGCCATCGTCAGCGCCAGCAGCAGCGCAAAGGGCACACGCGCTGCAAAGGCGCTGTGCACCAGCGGCGTCAGCAGCGCAATGAAGCTGCCGCCCAGCCAGTGCGGCAGCAATGCGGCATCGCCCGCCACGCCGCCCAGCGCGGGCGCCAGCCAGGGCGCACGGCCCTCGGCGATGGCGGCCATCTGGCCGTAGGCCACCAGGTCTGCATTGCGCCACGGGTCACGGGCGAAGAGGCCGGGCAGCACATAGGCGGCGCAGAACAGCAGCAGCGCCAGGCGCGGCAGCCGCCGGGCGCCGCGCTGCGTCACGAGGGCAGGTTTGGGCGTGCTGATGGGAGGTCCTTTTCGGCCGCGCACGCCGGTGTTCGCGCTGAGGCGCCGACGGTGCTCACAGGGCAGCGATGATGCAGCAGCGGGCAAAGAAAAAGGCAGCCGAGGCTGCCTTTGCAGGATGCGGTGAAACCCGCAAGCGCGTCAATGGCGCATCAGCGGCGAATCAGCGGCGCATCAGCGCATCAAGCCGCCGGCTCGGCCGGGGCAGAGGTCTTCTTCATGCCGACACGCGCAAACTTGTTGCGGAACTTCTCGACGCGGCCACCGAGGTTGTCGATGCTCTTCTGCGTGCCGGTGTAGAACGGGTGCGTCTCGCTGGTGGATTCCACCTTCATCAGCGGCAATTCGCGGCCGTCTTCCATCTTGATGGTTTCGCGCGTCTGAAGGCACGAGCGGGTGACGAACTTGAAGCCGTTGGACAAGTCCACGAAGCACACTTCGCGGTAGCTGGGGTGAATGCCGTCTTTCATTGCAATGCCTTGGTCCGTTCTTGGGTCAGTTGTGGAAGCCACGCTGGCGTTGCAGCGCACTTTCCTGGGGGCGAAAAGCCGATGATTGTAGCTGGCAGGTTTCAGCCGCCGCGGCGCATCATGTCGAAGAAGTCGAGGTTGTTCTTCGTGGCCTTCATCTTTTCGAGAATGAATTCCATCGCCTCGATCTCGTCCATCGGATACAGCAGTTTGCGCAGGATCCAGCTCTTTTGCAGGATCTCGGGCTTCAGCAGCAATTCTTCGCGCCGGGTGCCGCTTTTGTTGATCAGGATGGACGGATAGACGCGCTTCTCGGCCATGCGGCGGTCGAGGTGGATCTCGCAATTGCCGGTGCCCTTGAACTCTTCGTAGATCACTTCGTCCATGCGGCTGCCGGTGTCGATGAGCGCGGTGCCGATGATCGTCAGCGAGCCGCCTTCCTCGACGTTGCGCGCAGCGCCGAAGAAGCGCTTGGGCCGCTGCAGCGCGTTGGCGTCCACGCCGCCGGTCAGCACCTTGCCGGACGACGGCAGCACGTTGTTGTAGGCGCGCGCCAGCCGGGTGATGCTGTCGAGCAGGATCACCACGTCCATCTTCATCTCGACCAGGCGCTTGGCGCGCTCGATCACCATTTCTGCCACCTGCACATGGCGCGCGGCTGGCTCGTCGAAGGTGGAACTGATGACCTCGCCGCGCACGGTGCGCAGCATCTCGGTCACTTCTTCAGGCCGCTCATCGACGAGCAGCACGATCAGGTGCACTTCGGGGTGGTTGGCGACGATGGCATGCGCAAGCTGCTGCATCATCACCGTCTTGCCGGTCTTGGGCTGGGCCACCAGCAGCGCGCGCTGGCCTTTGCCGATGGGCGCCACCAGGTCGATGATGCGGCTGGTGATGTTCTCTTCGGCCTTGATGTCGCGTTCGAGCTTGAACTGCTCCTTGGGGAACAAGGGCGTCAGGTTCTCGAACATGATCTTGTGCTTGCTCTCCTCGGGCGTGACGCCGTTCACGCGGTCCACCTTGACCAGCGCGAAGTAGCGTTCACCGTCCTTCGGCACCCGCACCTCGCCTTCGACGTTGTCGCCGGTGTGCAGGTTGAAGCGCCTGATCTGGCTGGGCGACAGGTAAATGTCGTCCGTCGAAGCCATGTAGCTGGCCTCGATGCTGCGCAGGAAGCCGAAGCCGTCTGGCAGCACCTCCAGCACGCCGTCGCCGAACACCTGTTCGCCGCCCTTGGCGCGCTTTTTCATGATCGCGAACATCAGCTCCTGCTTGCGCAGGCGGGCGACGTTCTCGATTTCCAGCGTTTCGCCCATCTTGATGAGCTCGGAAACGTGCTGGGCCTTCAGTTCGGACAGATGCATGGGTCGCGACCTTGGTTGCGGGGCCGCACGGCGCCACCAAAGGGCGCTGCGGGGACCGGGCAGGAAGCTGGGGAGTTGGACGCCTGAACCACGCGCCACCGTGTGCGGTGGCTGTGCGCCGAAGGGTCTGGGCGCGAAGACGGGGGTTCTGGCGTGTCGGTCGGCAGCTGTTTCAGCCACCGATCCGACGATTATAGATGACCGTCGAGGAATGCAGTCAACTGCGCCTTGGACAGCGCGCCGACTTTCGTCGCGGCCAGCTCGCCGCCCTTGAAGAGCATCAGCGTGGGGATGCCGCGAATGCCGTATTCGGCCGGCACCTTGCGGTTGTCATCGACGTTCATCTTGGCGATTTGAAGCCGGTCACCGTAATCCTTGGAAACGTCGTCGAGGATGGGGGCGATCATCTTGCACGGGCCGCACCATTCGGCCCAGTAGTCCACCAGCACCGGCTTGTCAGCCTGGAGGACGTCGCTGCCGAACGAGTCGTCGGTGACGTGTTTGATCAGTTCGCTGCTCATGGGGCCGGTCTCCGGATGCCGAAAATGGGACGCCTTGCGGTCGCAGGGCACAATGAATTTTCGCACAAAGGCCCTGGCGCTGCCGGGCGCCACCGGGCCGCGCGCGGCGCTTTCCTCCTATGGCAACGATAGACACGACAGCGGTTGAAAGCGGCCCTTTGTGGCCCATGGTGGCCCGCCAGGTGCGGGCCTGGCTGGCCGCCCGCAGGCTGCCCGCGCAGGACTGCGTGCTGCTGCTGCCCTTTGCCGCGCTGCTGGCGCCTGCGCGCGAGGCCTTCGCAGCGGGCGGCGGCTGGCTGCCGCGCACCGAGACCACGCTGACGCTGGCCGCCGCGCTGGCGCCGCCGGTGGCTTCAGCGCCCGGCCAGATCAGCGGCGACACGGTGCTCGACAGCCTGGGCGCCGCCGCACTGCTGCGCCAGCAGCCCTGGGGCGCTGCGCGCGAACGGCAGGATGCGCGCGGCTTCGGCCAGATGGTGGGCGCGCTGGTCGATGCCGCGCAGGCGCTGCGCCGCGGCGCGCTGCTGCGCCCACCGCCCGAACGCGCTGCATTCTGGGCCGAGGCGCGTGACGCGCTGCCAGCCGCAGGCGGCCCGGGTGCCTTCGAGTCACTGCTGCTGCGGGTGGCGCTGGAGTGGGCCGCGCAGGGCGGCGCTGCGGCCACCGACGCCTTGTTCGGCCACCGTCCAGCCGCCTGGGTGGTGCTGCGGCTGGGCGGCAGTGATGACCTGGCAGAAGCGGTGGCAGCGGCGTCTGCCGCGCCCGCGCTGCTGCTGGATGCCGACGCCACGGAGCCGGCTGCCGTCACTGAAGCCGCTGCGCCACCCCAACGCTGGGTTTGCGACGGGGCGGAGCAGGAGGCCTGGGCCGCCGCCACCGAAGTCATCGCCGCCCTCAACGCCGGCCGCGTGCCGGTGGCGCTGCTGGCGCTGGACCGCGTGCTGGTGCGCCGCGTGCGCGCCTTGCTGGAGCGCCGGTCGGTCGCCGTGATCGACGAGACCGGCTGGGCCTTGTCCACCACGCGGGCAGCGTCGCGCGTGCTGGCGATGCTGCGCGCCGCGCCGCCGGGCGCCCCACGCGATGCGCGGCTCGAATGGCTGAAGGGCTGGCCGCCGGCCGTCGCCGACGGGCCTGCCAGAAAGGCGCTGGACGCGCTGGAAGCCCAGTGGCGTGGCGCCCGCCGGCATGCCGACCCGGAGGCCGCAGACGCGTTGTTGGCCCGCGCCCAGACGTTTCTGGCGCCGCTGACGGCCCAGCGCCAGCGCCCGCTGGCCGACTGGCTGGCCTTGCTGCGCAGCCTGCTGGCCGATGACGGCAGCCTGGCTGCACTGCAGGCCGACCCCGCAGGCGAGCAGGTGCTGCAAGCGTTGCGCCTGGCCTCGCCCGACGCCGCGTGGCGCCTGGCCGCGCAGACCGCCGCGATGGACCTCGAGAGCTTCGCCGCCTGGGTGGCCGCCACGCTCGAAGCAGCGCAGTTCCTGCCCTTGCCGACTGCTGGCGCCGAGGTGGTGTTGACGCCGCTGGCGCGCGCCATCGGCCGCAGCTTCGGCCAGGTGGTGGTGCCTGGCGCCGACCAGTTGCACCTGGGCGCCATTGCGCCGCCGCCAGCCTTGATCGGCGAGGCGCTGGCCCAGCGCCTGCAACTCGACAGCGCCGCCCGCCGCCATGCCCGCCAGCGGCTGGCCTTTGCCCAACTGCTGCGTGCGCCTGCCGTCAGCCTGTTGCGCCGCCGGCTCGACGGTGACGAGCCGCTGGCCGCCAGCCCGGAAGCCGAAGCCGCCACGCTGGCCGCCGCCGCCGCCGGCGCGCCCTGGCCGGCAGAGCGCCGCTGGCAGGGCGAGCAGGCCGCGGTGGCCGCCGCCCCGCTGCAACGCCCGGCGCCCGGCGCCGCCGATGCCCTGCCCGTGGCCTTGAGCGCCAGCACCGTGGAGGCGCTGCGCCAGTGCCCTTACCGCTTCTTCGCGCGCGCCGTGTTGCGCCTGTCGGAGCAGGACGAACTGGACGCCGGGCTGGAAAAGCGCGACTACGGCAACTGGCTGCACGCCGTGCTGCATCGCTTCCACAGCCAGCGTGAAAGCGGCGGGCAGACCGCCGCCCAGGCGCTGTCCGGCGCGGCCGATGCAGTCACCGCCGAGCAACAGCTCGATGCCGCCGAGCTGCTGCCCTACCGCGCCAGCTTCGAAAGCTTTGCGCCGGCCTATCTGGCCTGGCTGGCCGGGCGCGAGGCCGCCGGCTGGCACTGGCAGGACGGAGAAACCCAGCGCCGCGTGGAGCCGCCTGCATTGCAGCCGCAGACCCTGCGCGGCGTGCTCGACCGGCTGGACCGCGGGCCCGACGGCACGCTGCAGCTCATCGACTACAAGACCGGCAGCGCGGCGGTGCTGAAGGCCAAGGTGGCCGATCCGTTGGAAGACACGCAGCTCGCCTTCTACGCCACGCTGGAGCCGGCGGCGCGCACGGCAGTCTATCTGGCGCTGGACGACCCGAAGGCGCCGCTGCCAATCGAGCACGCCAACGTCGGCGCCAGCGCCGCGGTGATGGTGGATGCACTGGCCTCGGAGTTCGAGCGGCTGCGCCGCGGCGAAGGCATGCAGGCGCTGGGCGAAGGCCTGGTCTGCGAGACCTGTGAAGCACGCGGCCTGTGCCGGCGCGACCATTGGGCCTTGCGATGACGGCGCCGGCCTACCGCATCGATGGCCGGCTGGCCGGCGCCGCGGCCTTCTATGTCGCGGCCTGCGACCCGCGGCGCAGCGTGGTGGTGGAGGCCTGCGCCGGCGCCGGCAAGACGTGGATGCTGGTCTCGCGCATCCTGCGCGCCCTGCTCGACGGTGCCGAGCCGCAGCAGATCCTGGCCATCACCTTCACCCGCAAGGCCGCGGGCGAGATGCGCGAGCGGCTCGACCACTGGCTCAGCGCCTTTGCCGACCCTGCGCTGGACGACGCCGCCCGCCAGCGGGAGCTGCAGGCGCGCGGCCTGGATGCCGCTGCCGCCGCGGCGTTGGCGCCTGCGCTGGGCGGCTTGCAACGGCGCCTGCTGGCCGCCGGCCGCGCGGTGGAAATCCGCACCTTTCACGGCTGGTTCGCGCAGTTGCTCAGCAACGCGCCGCTGCAGTTGCTGGACCAGTTGCGGCTGCCGCCCGGCGCCGAGCTGGTCGAGGACACCGGCCTGCTGCGCGCCGAGCTGTTCCGCCGCTTCCACCGCGCGGTGCAGGCCGACGCCGCGCTGCGTGCCGACTACCTGGCGCTGGTGCGCCAGCACCGCCGCGGCACGCTGCTGCAGTGGCTCGATGCGGCCTGGCAGCGCTCGACGGAACTCGAGTGCGCCGTCGCGGCCGGCACGCTGGACGACGCCGTGCCGCCAGCCGCAGCGCTGTGGCCCGAGTGCGCCGGCCTGCACGGCCCCTGCCACCTGCTGCACCGTGACCCGCTGCGCGCCGAAATCGACACCGTCGCCCGCGCCCTCGGCCGCCTGGGCAAGGCCACGCCAGAGAAGGCCGCCGCCAAGCTGCGCGAGGCGCTGCAGGCCGCCGACCCCGAAGCCGGCTTCCAGCTCGCCTGGGACGCGCTCTACACCGGCAAGGGCGAGCCGCGCAAGCAGCTCGGCGACCTGCCCTTGACGGCAGCCGCCTGCGACAGCCTGAAGCGTTTGCGCGCGATGCTCGAACAACAGGCAGCGCACGAAGACCACCGGCGCATGGCCGGCCTGGCGCGCGTGCTGCTGGCCGAGTTCGGTGCACTCAAGCGCCAGCGCGGCCTGGCCGACATGGCCGACCTGGAGCGTGCCGCGCTGGCCATGCTGGGCGACAGCCCGGTGGCAGGCTGGGTGCAGGAGCGGCTCGACCAGCGGCTGCGCCATGTGCTGATCGACGAGTTCCAGGACACCAGCCCGCTGCAATGGCAGGCGCTGCACGGCTGGCTGTCGTCGTACAGCGGCGCCGCGGGCAGGGCGCCGGCGGTCTTCATCGTCGGCGACCCCAAGCAAAGCATCTACCGCTTCCGCCGCGCCGAGCCGCGCGTCTTCGCCGCGGCGCGTGCCTTCGTCGCCCAGGGCCTGGCCGGCCAGGTGCTGGAATGCGACCACACGCGGCGCAACGCGAGCGCGGTGCTGGACGCGATGAACGCGGTCTTCGACGAAGCGGCCGGGCTCGACGGCTGGACGCCGTTCCGCCCGCACACCACCGACTCCACCGCCGACGGCGCCGTCTTCGCACTGCCCGCCGTGCGCCGGCCCGACCGCGCGGCCAAGGGCGGCGCTGCCGGCGTCTGGCGTGACTCTCTGACCGAAGCCCGCCACGAGCCGGAAGAGCTGCTGCGTCGGCAGGAGGCGGCCTTCATCGCCGACGGCATTGCCGCGCTGCAGGCCGAGCATGGGCTGCGGCCGGGCGACGTGATGGTGCTGTCGCGCAGGCGGGCGATGCTGCACCTGGTGGCAGACGCGCTGGCCGAGCGCGGCATCGCCCATGTTGCGCCGGAAGGTGTGGAACTGGCCGCCGCGCCCGAGGCACTGGACCTGGCGGCGCTGCTGGACGTGCTGGTTTCGCCGGGGCACGACCTGTCGTTGGCGCGGGCGCTGAAGAGCCCCGTCTTCGGCGCCAGTGATGCCGATCTGCTGTGGCTGTCGCAGCAGGCGCGCGGCCGGCCGTGGCGCGTGGCGCTGGCCGCCGCCGAAGACGCGCCCGGGACCGCCCTGCCACGGGCGCGCCGCCTGCTGGCTGGCTGGGCGCGCGCCGCGATGGCGCTGCCGCCGCACGACCTGCTGGACCGCATCGTGGACGAAGGCGACCTGCCGGCCCGGCTGGTGGCCGTGGTGCCGCCGGCCCGGCGCGCCGCCGCGGTGCAGGCGGTGCACGCGGTGCTGGCCGCGGCGCTGGCGCACGAGGGCGGCCGCCATGCCAGCGTCTATGCCTTCGTGCGTGCGCTCAAGGCCGGGCTGCTGCGCAGCGCGGTGGCGGCGCCGGCCGATGCGGTGCGGCTGCTCACCGTGCACGGCGCCAAGGGCCTGGAAGCCCGCGCCGTCTTCATCGCCGATGCCGACCCGGAGCCCCGCCCGCCCGACCGCGCCACGCTGCTGGTCGATTGGCCGGTGGCGGCCGCTGCGCCGCGCCGGGTCGCCTTCGTGCGCAGTGAAGCGCATGTCCCGCCGTCGCTGGAAACGCTGATGGCCGAGGAGGTGGCAGCGCGTGAACGCGAGGAGCTGAACGGCCTCTACGTTGCCATGACGCGGGCGCGCGAGTGGCTGGTGATCGCCCACACCGACCCCTTTCGCCGCGCCGCCACGCCGTCCTGGTGGCAGCGCGTCGAGCCGGAGGCTGCCGCCTGGCTGCCGCCTTCCCTCGGCCAAACTCTGCTCGGCCAAACTCTGCCCGGCCAAACGCTGCCCGCCGCAGCAGATGTGGCGCTGGTGGACATGCTGCCAGCGCTGGCCCGCCGCCCCACGGCGCCGGCGCGCAGTGGGGCCGCCGACAACCCGGCCGCGGCGCGCCTGGGCCAGGCGGTCCACCGGGCGCTGGAGTGGGCAGGCCAGCCCGGCGCAGCGGCCGACCGCACGGCCCGGCCGGCGTTGGCCGCCGCCGCTGCGGCGGCGCACGGTGCAGACGCCGGTGCCGTGGCGCGCATCCTGGCCCAGGTGCTGGACAGCGCCGCATGCGCCCGCTTCTTCGCCGGCCCGGGCCTGCAATGGGCAGGCAACGAAGTACCGGTGGCCGATGCAGCCGGGAGTCCAAGCCAAGGTGCAGGCCAGGAGGCACCGGCCCTGCTGCGCATCGACCGGCTGGTGCTGCTGGACGGCACCTGGTGGGTGCTCGACTACAAGCTCAACGCCGCGCCGGCCGAACTGCCGGCCTATCAGGCGCAGATGGCGCGCTACCTGCACGCGGTGCGCAGCGCGCAGCCGGGGGCCGACGTGCGCGGTGGCTTCATCACCGGGCAGGGCGCTTTCGTCGAAAGCGGCTGAACAGCCGCCGCTTTGCCGCGTTCATCGCCGCATCGGCCGGCGCGCCCTGCGTGCCCAATGCTCGGGTATGCCTCTTGCGCCAGACAAGCCCGCCCACGCCAACGCCCACGCCAACGCCGGTGCCAACGCGCAAGCCGGCACTGCCGCCCCGCGGCAAGCGGCGGTGCGCATGTTCGGCCGCTACCAACTGCTGCGCCTGCACGGCAAGAGCGAGCGCACGATGGCCTGGGCCGTGGCCGCGCCCGACAGCGCGGCCGAGCTGATGATCGTGCTGCCGCGCGTGCAGCCCGTGGGCAGTGCTGCGCTGCAACGCTGGGCAGACGGCGTGCAGCGGGGCGCCCGCCTGAGCCACCCCAAGCTGGCGCCGGTGGTCGAGATCGGCGTGCAGGACGGCTGGCCCTTCGTCGCCTACGACGGCGGCAACAGCGCCACGCTGCGCGACCGTCTGGGCAGCAAGGGCCTGCCTGCCTTCGAGATGGCAGGCCTTGCCGTGCAGGCGCTCGGCGGCCTGGCCTTCGCGCACGAAGGCGGCGTCGTCCACCACGATCTGCAAGCCTTTCTGCTGCTGGTGAGCGACCAGGGCGAGCTGCGCATCGCCGGCCTCGAAGTGGCGGCCGACGAGGCGGCGCGCGCTGGCATCGACCTCGGCGCGCTGCGCCAGCAGCGCGACGCCGCGCAGCGCGACGTGCTGGCGCTGGGCATCGTGTTGCACCAGGGCCTCACCGGGCAGGCCGCGCTGGACGAGCCCGACGTCGCCCGTGTGATCGACCGGCTGCCGCCCACCGGCCGCGACATCGTGCGGCTGCCCTGGACCACCGCCCACCCGGTGCCCGAGGTGCTGCGCGCCATCGTCAACCGCGCGACCGACCGCCAGGAGCGCCAGCGCTACCGCAACGCCCGCACGCTGGCGCGCGCGCTCGAAGGCTGGCTGCAGGTCGAGGCGGGCGGCAGCAGCGGCCCGCTGGCGCTGTTGCAGGACAAGCTGCGTGCGGCCGGCGCGCTGCCGTCGTCGCCGGGCGCCGCAGCCCGTGCCGCCAGATTGGCGCTGATGGAGCGCGAGCGCACCAACGAGCTGGCCGACGTGGTGCTGCAAGACCTGGCCTTGTCGTTCGAGCTGCTGCGGGCCGTCAACAGCGCGCAGGTGCGCGGCGCCCAGGTGTCGGGCAGCGGCCCGGTGCTGACGGTGCGCCGCGCCATCGCGATGCTGGGGCTGGACGGCGTGCGCCGCGCCGCGCTCGCGCTGCGCCCCTGGCCGGGGCCGCTGCAGGCAGAAGCGGCGCAGGAGCTGGAGCGGCTGATCGCCCGCGTCAAGCGCGCCGGCCGCGTGGCGCTGGCGCTGCGGCCGGCCGGCTACGACGGCGAGGTGGTGTATCTCATCACGCTGCTGCAGAACCTGGGCCGGCTGGTGGTGCAGTACCACTTTGCCGACGAGGCGGCGCAGATCCGCAGGCTGATGCAGTCGGCCCCCGCCGCGCAGGACGGCGAGCCCGAAGAGCCCGGCATGAGCGAAGAGGCGGCCTCGTTCGCCGTGCTCGGCGCCGACATCGAGGCCATTGGCGCTGCCGTGGCGCGCCACTGGGGGCTGGACGACAGCGTGCTGCCGATGATGCGCCGGCTGCCGATGGCCACGCCGGTGCGCCATGGCGACGGCGACGACGACCAGTTGCGCCTGAGCGCCAGTGCCGCCAACGAAGCCGTCGATGCCATGGCGTTGCCCGCGCACCACCTGCTGCAAGGGCTGCAGCGCGTGGTGCAGCGCTACGGCCGCGCGCTGGACATCACGCTGAAGGACGTGCAGGCCGCGTTGCAGGACATGCCGCCCGACGGCCGCGCTGCGCCGGTCTCGACACCCACCAACTTTGCGCCGCTGGACGCGCCGGCGCAGCCTGCGCCAGGCAACCCGCCGGGCGCGCCTGGCGCCGCAGCGCGCCCGCTAGGCGGCTTGCGCGCTGCCGCCGCGGCACGGGCCGCCCGGTGAACACGGCCACCGTCCGCAGGCTCGGGCGCTTCGAGCTGCGCCGCGAACTGGGCCGCGGCGCGCAGGCCAGCGTCTGGCTGGCGCACGACCCGCGGCTGGAGCGCGAGGTGGCCGTCAAGCTGCTGGACGCGCGCGCCGACGCGCAGGCGCTGCACCAGTGGCTGCACGAGGCGCGCGCAGTCAGCCGCTTGAGCCACCCGAACGTGGTGCCGGTGTTCGAGGCCGACCAGCACGCCGGCCAGCCCTACCTCGTCTTCGAGTACGTCGCCGGGCCGACGCTGGCCGAGGCGCTGCGCCAGCGCGGCGCTTACCCGGCGCGTGAGGCTGTGGCGCTGGTGCTGGGCGTGCTGGACGCACTGGCCGCGGCGCATGCGCAAGGCATCGTCCACCGCGACCTGAAGCCGTCGAACGTGCTGCTGGGCAGCGACGGCCGTGCCCGTGTGATGGACTTCGGCATTGCGGCGCGCATGAGCGGCGGCAGCATGGCGCAGGGCGAGATCGTCGGCACGCCGGGCTACATCTCTCCCGAGGCGGCGCGCGGCGCGGCGCCGGTGCCGGCGATGGATGTGTTCTCTGCCGGCGTGCTGCTGGCCGAGCTGCTGGCCGGCATGCCGCCGCTGCGCGAGACCCAGCCGCGCCGCGCGCTGGCCCGCGTGCAGCAGGAAGACCTGCTGCTGCCGGCCACCGTGCAGGTGGACGACGTCTTGCGCGGCATCGTGCAGCGGGCGCTGGCGCGCGACGCCGGCATGCGCTATGACGGCGCACGCTCGATGCATGCGGCGCTGGCCGACTGGCTGCAACCTGCCGCCGCACCGCAGGCCGCCGGCGCAGCGGCCGGCCACGGCACGCAAGACTTTCTGCTGCGGCGCATGCGCAACAAGGGCGACTTTCCTGCGCTGTCGGACTCGGTGGTGCGCATCCAGCGCGTCGCCACCTCCGAGACCGAAAGCCTGTCCAGCCTGTCGGCCGAGATCCTGAAAGACGTGGCGCTGACCAACAAGCTGCTGCGCATGGTCAACACCGCGCAGTTCAGCCACTCGGGCGGCAACGTCAGCACCGTGTCGCGCGCGGTGGCGCTGGTGGGCTTTGCTGGCATCCGCAACATGGCTTTGTCGCTGGTGCTGCTGGAGCACATGCACGACAAGGGTCATGCCGCGCAGTTGAAGGAAGAGTTCGTGCGGGCGCTGCTGTCCGGCACGCTGGCCGAGGAGCTGACGCCCAACCAGCGCGATGGCGAAGAGGCCTTCCTCGGCTCGATGTTCCAGAGCCTGGGCAGGCTGCTGACCGAGTTCTACTTCCCCGAAGAAGCCTTGCAGATCCGCCAGCAACTGCCTGCACCGGACGCATCAGCCGTTGTCCGCGAGGCGGCGGCAGCGCGCGTGCTGGGCATCGGCTTCGAGGAACTGGGGCTGGGCATCGCCCGCTCCTGGGGCCTGCCCGATGCCTTGCAGCGCAGCATGCGGCCGCCGCGGGGCGACGCACCGGCGCGCGCGCTGGAGCGCGGCGTCGAGCGCCAGCGCTGGGCCGGCCGTGCCGGCAACGAGATGGCCGAGGCCATGCTGCACCACGAAGGCGACGCGCTGGGCCGCCAGTTGCTGGCCATCGGCAACCGCTTCGCCGGGGCGCTGGACATGCCGGCGCGCGAGATCGTCGCCGCCGCGCAGCGTGGCCGGCAGCGGCTGGCGCAACTGGCGCCTGCCATGGGGCTGCAGGCGGCGCCGGGCTCGGCCGCGCGGCGGCTGCTGCACGCCGAGCCGGCGCCGGCCGTCACCGATTCGCTGTCGCCGCACCAGTTGCAGCCCACCTTGCCGGTGGCCGCAGAGATGGCCGGCAGCGCCGACGCCACCCTCGTTCTGCCTGCGCGGGAGCCGATGCCGCGCCCGCCGATGGCCGACGTGCTGGCGGCCGGCATCCAGGACATCACCAACAGCATGGTGGCCGACAACTTCCGCCTCAACGAGGTGCTGCGCATGGTGCTGGAGACCATGATCCGCGCGCTCGATTTTCAGCGCGTGATCTTCTGCCTGCGCGACCCCAAGACCGACACGCTGACCGGCCGCTTCGGCCTGGGCAACGCGGCCGATGCCGTCAGCCGCGCCTTCAAGGTGCCGTTGCGCGCGGCGGCCGGCACCGACCTGTTCGCCGCCGTCTGCGCCAAGGGCGTGGACACGCTGATCGCCGACGCCACCGCCGCCAACATCGCCGCCCGGCTGCCCGCCTGGTACCGGCAGAGCGTCAACGCACCGGCCTTTCTGCTGCTGCCGATGACGACGAAGAACGCGCCGTTTGCGCTGATCTATGCCGACAAGGCGCAGGCCGGCGCGCTGGCGCTGGGCGAGAAGGAACTGTCGCTGCTGCGCACGCTGCGCAACCAGGCGGTGATGGCGTTCCGGCAAAGCGGCGCGTGATAGCTTGTCAGCCTTGTAGTGCTATCATCTTTATGGTGAACGGGACGCATCGCAAGACCCTGGAGAAGGTGTTTGCCCAGCCGGTCAACGGGCAACATCGAATGGGCGCGCATCGAGTCGCTTCTGAAGGCCGCAGGTTGCAGGGTGGTTGAAGGCGCTGGCTCTTCGGTCACATTCGAGTTCAATGGCCGGAAGATGACGCTGCATCGGCCGCACCCCGGCAGGCAGGCGCTGCGCTACCGGGTTTCGGCAGTGCGCGAATTCATCGAAAGATCGGGGATCAAGTCATGATCAATTCCATGTCGTACAAGGGCTACACGGCGAGCATGGTCTTCGACGCAGCAGACAAGGTCATCGTGGGGCGCATTCTGGATATCGACGACATCATTGCCTTCCACGGCGAGTCGGTGTCGGAGTTCGAGCGCAACTTCCACGCGGCCATCGAAGACTACGTGTCAGCCTCCAGGGCACTGGGCTCGCCGCCGGACAAGCCTGCGAGCGGCAATGTGATGCTGCGCATCGCGCCTGAAGTCCATGCCGCAGCGCTGAAGGCCGCCGCGCGAAGCGGCACAAGCCTCAACAAATGGGCCGAAGGCGCGCTCGGCAAGGCTGCACTCAAATCGCCCTCGCGGCCATCCACCGCGTGAACTAGCCACGCAGATGGCAGGCCGCCCAGTGGCCGTCGGCCTTCAACTCCAGCGGCGGGCTGACGGTGCTGCACAGCGGGTGCTTTGCAATCGGGCAGCGGGTGTGGAAGTGGCAGCCCGGTGGCGGGTTGATGGGGCTGGGAACGTCGCCCTGCAACATGATGCGCTTGCGCTTGACCGTCGGGTCGGGGATGGGCACCGCTGTCAGCAGTGCCTCTGTGTAGGGGTGCAGCGGCTGCGTGTAGAGCGTCGATGCTGCCGCCAGTTCGACGATGCGGCCCAGGTACATCACCGCCACGCGGTCGCTGATGTGCTCCACCACCGACAGGTCGTGCGCGATGAAGATGTAGGTCAGCCCGAAGCGCTGCTGAAGGTCTTCGAGCAGGTTGATCACCTGCGCCTGGATCGACACGTCCAGCGCCGACACCGCCTCGTCGCAGACCAGCAGCCTGGGGCTCACCGCCAGCGCCCGCGCGATGCCGATGCGCTGGCGCTGGCCGCCCGAGAACTCATGTGGATAACGCCGCATGTGGTCGGCGTTCAGGCCCACGGTTTCCAGTAGTTCGACGATGCGGTCTTCGTACTGGCGCGCCGTCTTGGTGAGCTTGTGGATGGTCAGCGCCTCGCCGACGATGGCGCCCACCGTCATGCGCGGGTTGAGGCTGGCATACGGGTCCTGGAAGATGATCTGCATGTCGCGCGCCAGCGCGCGCAGCTCGGTCCTGGTCGCGAGCGTGACGCTTCTGCCCTCGAACCACACCTCGCCCGAGGTCGGCTCGATCAGCCGCAGGATGCAGCGGCTGGTGGTGCTCTTGCCGCAGCCCGACTCGCCCACCACGCCCAGCGTTTCACCCGCTGCCAGCTCGAAGCTCACGCCATCGACGGCATGCACGCGCCCGCGCTCGCGGCCGAGCAGGCCGCTCTTGACCGGGAAGTGCTTGACGAGCTTCTCGACCTTCAGCAACGGGGCGCTTGGGCTTGTCACGCCGCCGTCTCCAGGATGCAGGCCACCTTGTGCCCCGGCGCCACCTCGCGCAGCGGCGGCGTGGCGGCGGTGCAGGCCGGCACTGCGTAGCGGCAGCGCGGCGCGAAGCGGCAGCCTTCCGGCGGCGACAGCAGCTTGGGCACCGTGCCGGCAATCGTCTCCAGCCGCTGCCGGTGGCCGGTGCTGGCGGCGCGGTCGATGCGCGGGATCGAGCGGATCAGCCCCTGCGTGTAAGGGTGGCGCGGGTGGGCGAACAGCTCGGCCACCGGCGCTTCTTCCACCACCTTGCCGGCGTACATCACCACCACGCGCTGCGCCGTCTCTGCCACCACGCCCATCGCATGCGTGATGAGCAGCACCGCCATGCCGAACTCGGCCTTCAGCTCGGCCAGCAGATCGAGGATCTGCGCCTGGATGGTGACGTCCAGCGCCGTGGTGGGCTCGTCTGCGATCAGCAGCTTGGGGTTGCAGGCCAGCGCGATGGCGATCATCACGCGCTGGCGCATGCCGCCTGAGAACTGGTGCGGATGGTCGCGCGCGCGGCGCTCGGGCGTGGGGATCTTCACGCGCCGCAGCATCTCGATGGCGCGGTCCATCGCGTCCTTGCGGCTCAGGCCCTCGTGCAGGCGCAGCGACTCGGCGATCTGCTCGCCCACGGTATAGACCGGGTTCAGCGATGTCATCGGCTCCTGGAAGATGATCGCGATCTCTTTGGCGCGGATGCGCCGCATCCCTTCGGCCGGCATCGGCACCAGGTCGCGGCCCTGCCACAGCACCTGGCCGGCGACGATCTTGCCTGGCGGCATGGGCAGCAGCTTGAGCACGGTCATCGCGGTGACGGTCTTGCCGCAGCCCGATTCGCCCACCACGCACAGAGTCTCACCGGCATCGACCGCCATATCGACGCCATCGACCGCATGCAGCCAGCCTTCGTCGGTCTTGAAATGGGTCTTCAGGCCCTTGATCTCCAGCAGCGCCACTAAAGGACTTTCCGCGGGTCCAGCGCGTCGCGCAGGCCGTCGCCGATGAAGTTGATCGTCAGCACGGTGAGGAAGATCGCCAGGCCAGGGAACATTGCCCAGTGCGGCGCGATGTCGAGATAGTCCTTGCTGTCGAACAGGATGCGGCCCCAGGTGGGAATGTCGGACGGGAAGCCCAGGCCGAGGAAGGACAAGGTGCTTTCCGCGATGATGGCCGCAGCCACGTCGATGGTGCCGGCCACGATCACCGGGCCGAGCGAATTGGGCAGGATGTGGCGCAGCACCTGGCGCGTGGTGCTGGCGCCCAGCGCGCGCGCGGCTTCGACGAATTCTTTCTCGCGCAGCGAGAAGAACTGCGCCCGCACCAGCCGCGCCACCGGCATCCAGCGGAAGCCCCCGATCACCAGCACGATGAGGATGAACACGCCGACCTCGGTGCCGAACAGGCCCTTCAGCCGCTCGCGGAAGAGGTAGATCACCAGCAGCAGCAGGGGAAGCTGCGGCAGGCTCAGGAACAGGTCGGTCAGCCACATCAGCGCCGCATCGACCCAGCCGCGCGAGATGCCGGCCACCGCGCCGATCAGCACGCCGACGAAGATCGCCATCAGCATCGCCGCCAGCCCCACCGCCATGCTGATGCGCCCGCCGTAGAGCATGCGCGCGAGGATGTCCTGGCCCAGGTCGTCGGTGCCCATCGGGTGCGTGAGCGACGGCGTGGCCAGCCGGGCGCTGAAGTCGATGTCGTTGATTGCCAGCTTCCACACCAGCGGGCCGAAGACCACCGCAGCCAGCATCACCGCCAGCAGCAGCAGGCTGGCGACGGCCATCCGGTGGCGCCTGAAGCGCCGCCACGCTTCGGCCCACGGCGACGCGGCCGCCCGCCGCGGTGCGCTCGCTCCAGCGGTCAGCTCAGCGGTAGGAGATGCGGGGATCGAGCCAGCCATACAGCAGATCGGCAACCAGGTTGAAAAAGATCACGAGGCACGAGAAGACGAAGGTCACCGCCATGATCACCGGCGTGTCGTTGCGCAGGATGGCGTCGATGAGCAGCGAGCCGATGCCCGGGATGCGGAAGATCTGCTCGGTGACGATGGCGCCGCCGAAGACTGCCGGCATCGTCAGCGCCACCAGCGTGACGACCGGGATCAGCGCGTTGCGCACCACATGCTTCAACAGGATGGCCCGCTCCGGCAGCCCCTTGCTGCGCGCGGTGGTGACGTGGTCGAGGCGGATCACGTCGAGCACCGCAGAACGCACATAGCGCATCCAGCCCGCGCCCTGGAACAGGCCGAGCACCATCACCGGCATGATGGACTGCTGGATGTGCGCCCACCACCAGGCCCATCCGGTGGCGGCGATGTCGGCGCGATAGACGAAGGGCAGCCAGTCCAGCCGGATGGAGAACAGCAGGATCAGCAGCAGCCCGGTGAAGAAGGTGGGCAAAGAAAAGCCCACGAAGGCCAGCGTGCTGGCGATGCGGTCGAACAGCGAATACGGCCTGGCGGCAGAGTAGATGCCCACCGGCAGCGCCACCAGCAATGCGACGACCTGCGACGCGCCGATCACCGCCAGCGTCACCGGCAGGCGTTGCAGGATCAGCGTATCGACATCGACGCGGCTGATGAAAGAAAAGCCCCAGTCGCCATGCAGCATGGCCGCCAGCCAGCGGAAGTAGCGCTGCCAGATGGGGTCGTCGAGGCCGAACTTGGCGCGCAGCGCCAGCCGCACTTCGGCCGGCACGTTGGGGTTGGTGGCCAGTTCCTCGAACGGGTCGCCCGGCGCCAGCGCCAGCACGGTGAACAGCACCACGCTGATGCCCAGCAGGCTGGGCAGCGCCACCAGCAGGCGCCGCAGGATGTAGGGGCCCACGGCGGCGTCAGGCCATCACGCTTCGCGGTACCAGTTCTGCAAGCCGGAGAAGTCGAGGTCCCAGCCGGACAGTGAGGTCACCAGCTTCAGGCTGGCGCCGCGCACCCGCGGCCGGCTGATCAGCGGGATGATGGCGTTGTCTTTCACCGGCAGGTCGTTCATGCGGATGAAGAGCGCCGCGCGCTTGACGGGGTCGAGTTCGGCCTCGGCCGCGCGGAAAGCCTTGTCGTACTCGTCGCTGGTCCAGCGGCTGATGTTGCGGCCCTGCCATTTGTTGGCCTTGGACGAGACCTCCCACGAGGTGTACTGGTCCATGAAGCGCTCTGGGTCGGGCTGCGTCATGGTGGTGGTGTACATCTGCATGTCGGCGTAGAGCTTGCCGTAGGTGTCCGGGTTGGCGACGTCGGACGAGAAGAACACCGATGCCGTGACGGCTTTCAGTTCGAGGTCGATGCCGGCCTTCTGGCAGGCCTGCTTGACGACGGCCTGCTCCTTCTGGCGCAGCGCGTTGACGGAGGTCTGATAGACGAAGCGCATCTTCTTGCCGCCTTTTTCGCGGATGCCGTCTGCGCCTTTCTTCCAACCCGCCGCGTCGAGAATCTGCCCCGCCTTGTCGATGTTGAACTCGAAGCTGGTGTTGGGCGAGCGGTACTTCGGCGGGTTGTTCAGAAAGTTGCTGGTGGCCACGCCGGTGCGGCCGTAGATGAACTCTTGGATGCTCTTGCGGTCGGCCAGCATCGCCATCGCCTGGCGCACGGCCGGGTCACTGAAAGCGAAGTGCTGGGTCTTCTTGCTGGAGCGCTCGCCATCGACCTCGGCCACCGGGTCTGTCGGGTTGAGCTGCATGAATTCGATGTCGCCGCTGGGCACCACGTGGATGCGGCCCTTGCCGCCGGCTTCCATGCGCTTGAGCACTTCGTCTTCGACCTGCAGGTTCCAGGCGTAGTCGTATTCGCCGGTCTGCAGCACGGCGCGTGCGGCAGAGACAGCGTCGCCGCCGCCCTTCATCTCGATGCTGTCGAAGAAGGGCCGGTTGGGCATGTGGTAGTTGGTGTTGATCTCGCCGCGCACCATGTCGCCCGGTTTGAAATCGACGAACTTGTACGGCCCGGTTCCCACCGGCTTCAGGTTGGCAGGCGCATCGCGCGACTTGGCGCCGGCGTAGGGCTCGAACAGATGCTTGGGGATCACCATGCCCTCGGCCGCGACGAAGGCGGTGGCCCAGAAGGGCGTCGGCTTGGCGAAGGTGACTCGGATCGTGTGGCTGTCGATCTTCTCGACCTTCACGTCCTTATAGACGCCGCTGGTGACGGCCGCGGTGGCCGGGTCTTTGGCGTACTCCCAGGTGAAGACGCAGTCGTCGGCGGTGAAGGGCTGGCCGTCGTGCCAGGTGACGCCCTTCTTCAGCTTCCAGAGCACCGACTTGCCGTCGGCGGTCAGCCCGCCGTTGTCGCGGCTGGGCACCTCGGCGGCCAGCACCGGCACCAGATTGCCGTCGTTGTCCCATACCGCCAGCGGCTCGTAGAAGATGCGCGAGCCTTCCTGGTCCTTGGTGCCGTTGGCGAAGTGCGGCTGCAGCAGCGTGGCGCCTTGCCACCAGAGCACCTTCAGGGCGCCGCCACCGCCGCGCCGCGTGGGCTTGTAGCTGGGGTTGGGCTGGGCCTGCGCCACGCCGACGTGCATCAGCAGCATCGAAGCCATCGGGGCGCTGAGGCCCACCGCGACCAACTGCTGAATGAAGCCGCGGCGCGGCAGTGCCCCGGCCCGCACATCGTCGATCAAGCGGCGCAGTTCAGCTTCTTGCATGCAGACCTCGGGCGGTGGGAGAAGGCGGCCCGATGCTATCGGCTCGCAGGGCGGCGCCAATCCGGGTCGGCCCGGGTGGGGCAAAAGCAAGGGCCGTGCCGCAAGGTCAGCGTTGCAGGCGGCGCCGCAGTTCGTCCACCGGTGCCTTGAAATGCCCGCTGACACCGGGCTGCTGCACCAGCGCCGCCGTTGCCAGCGCAGACGCCTCGCGCGCGCGCTGGACCTGCCCGCTTGCCAGCGCGCACAGGCCCATCCTGGCCCGCCAGTAGGCGACGTGCGGGTTGGCTTCATAGCGGTCATGCGCCACGCGGGGCAGCCATGCGTCGAAGAGACGGGCCGCCTCGGCGGGCTGGCCGCTGGCGCACAAGGCGGATGCCCGCGCCAGCCAGGCCGTCTCGTCGGCGTGGATGCCGGGCCTGGGCTGGAGCGCGGCCGTCATTGCCAGCACGTCGCGGTAGCGCCCGGTTTCCAGGGCCAGCAGCAGGCGTGATGTCGGCGGCGCCTTGGCGGAACCCGGAGTCGGCGCCGCATCGGCGGGCACGCCAGACAAAGCCTGGTACTCCGCCAGCGCTTCTTCGGCTTCGGCATGGCGCCGGGCATACACCAGCGACAGCACCAGCCGGTCGTAGGTCTTGCGAAGGTCGTCGGCGCTCTGCCAGCTTCTTTGCAGGTCCAGCATCTGCCGGAGCATCGCCGGCACCTCGCCGGACCGGTCGCTGGGCAACAGGGCGCTGGTGTTGCTGTGCAGCGTCCACCAACGGGCCAGCGGGGCCGATTCGGCAGTCGATGTCGGGTTGTTCAAGATCAGCCGCTGGCCGCGCTGGATGTCGCCCCAACGCAGAAGCGCAAAACCGTACTGAACGTTCAGTGCGGCAATGTACTTGTCGGGCGACCACCACTTTTGTGCCATCAAGGCCGCAAGGTTGCGTTCGAAGGCGGCCGAGACCTCGCCGAACGGCAGCGCATCTCCCTGGTACAACCACGAGATGCCACGGGCTTCCCAGAGGGCAGCGTTGACATCGTTGTCGCCACCGGTTGACCGCATCGTCTTCAACGCTGCGTCCAGATAGCTGCGGCCGGCTTCGTTCTGCTTGTCGAAGATCAAGGTCTTTGCCGCTTCGAGGCGGGCGTTCATCGCCAGCTTCGATGTCGGGCCTTGTTCGGCCAGGCCTGCTGCGATCACCTCGTCGTACTTCGTGCGCGCTTCGTTGGCCCTGGTGTCGAAAGCCAGCCAGTTGGCATGCGCAAAGGTCACCAGCGCGTGGTCCATGCGCGTCGCCCTGCCACGTGCCAGCGCGGCCTGCGCTGCGTCGATTTCGGATTTCGCCGCGGCCAAGTCCTTGCGCGCGAACATGAGGGCAGTGGCCAGCGCAGCGTGCGCGCGTGCGGTCAAGGCGGCGTCACCGTCGGCAAGTGCCAATGCCTCGCGGGCCTTGCGCGGCGCGGCCACGTCGTTCACATCCATCGGGATCAGGAAGTCCACGACACGCAGCAACGCCCGCGCGATGTCGTGCGGATGGGCTGCCGCGCGCTTCAGGGCCTGCACTTGCAGGTCGGCGTACTGCACGGCCTGTGCGTTGTTGGCGATGTTGAAAAACATGTCGCTGACCACGGCATACAGCTCGGCCTGCAGCAAGGGCTGGTTGGCAAACTTGGTGGCGATCAGTCCTGCGCTGCGCTCCAGCAGCGCGTGGCCTGGCATCTGCCCCAATGACCCGTCTGGGCCGCCCCGGGTGTTGAAGATATCGACCACGAAGTCCTGCACCAGCCGCGCCCGGTCGGCCTCTGCGTTGGCGCGCCGGGCCTGCACGAGCGCCACGGTGCCGCCCGCCAGCAACGCCAGCACGACAACGGCGCTGGTGGCAATGAGCAGGGCGTGGCGCCGCACGGTCTTGAGCGCGCGGTACGACAAGCTGTCGGGGCGCGCCAGCACGATGTCGCCGCGCAGGTAACGGTCGATGTCGGCGGCCAGCGCTTCGGCCGTGGCATAGCGTTGCGCCGGGTCACGTTTCAAAGCCTTGGCGAGGATGGCGTCCAGCTCGCCGCGCAACTCGCGCGCCCGTGCCGGGCTGGCTGCGCGGCTGCTGGCGAGTGCCGGCTCGCCCGCAAGAATGGCTTCTTCCATCGCGCCGACGGTGTTGCGCTTGAGCACGTAGGGGCATTGCCCGGTCAACAGTTCGTACAGCAGCGCGGCCAGCGAATAGACGTCGGACGCCACCGTGATGGGCTGCCCACCCACCTGTTCCGGCGCTGCGTACTGCGGCGTCATCAGGCGGCCGCGTTCCTGCGTCAGGTCGGCACCACCCGTGCTGTCTTCGTCCAGCAGCTTGGCAATGCCGAAGTCCAGCAGGTGGGTCTGGCCGTCAGCGCTGACCAGCACGTTGGACGGCTTGATGTCACGGTGCACCACCAGCCGGCCATGGGCGTACGCCACCGCCCGCGCCACCTGCGCCACCAACTGCAGCCGCCCGCGCAGCGGCAATGCTTGCTGCTGGCACCAGGCGTCGATGGCCAGGCCGTCGATGTATTCCAGCGCCAGGAAGGGCCGGCCGCGCGGGTCCACGCCGGCGTCGTACAGCCGAGCGATGTTCGGGTGTTCGAGCAGTGCGCCGATGGCCCGCTCGCGCGCCATGCGCTCGGCCAGTCTGTCGTCCCACGCCAGCCGTGGCAGCTTGATGGCCACCTGGCGCTGGAAGCTGCCGTCTGCGCGTTCGGCCAGCCACACCGTGCCCATGCCACCGCGGCCCAGCTCGCGCAGCAATCGGTATGGACCCACCAGGTCACCCACTGTTGCGCCTTCGTGGTTCGGCAGCGCCGGCAGCGCCGGCAGTGCCGGCAATGCGCCGAGCAGGTCGGATGTGCGCAGGCGCGCACGCGAGGTCAGCACCTCGTGCAGCAGCGGCGCCAGGTGCTGGTCTCCTGCGTCCAGCTTGGCGAGCCAGGCTTGCAGTTGGCCGTCGTCGAGCTCCAGAGCCTGGTCGAGCAGGCGGCTCAACGCGGGCACGTCGGTCGAGGCGATGGACATCGTCGCGACGGCCGTTTCAGCGGCGCGGCGGCGGGCCGCAGCGGGGCTTGGCGCGCGGCCTCACGCCGTCATGCCTTGAGCATTGCCGCCAGCATCAGCCGTGCCTTGTCCCAGTCACGGCGGACCGTGCGCTCGTTCAACTCCAGACAGTCGGCGACTTCGCTCTCGGTGTAGCCGCCGAAGTAGCGCATCTGCACCACCTGGGCCAGCCGCGGCTCGGCCTGTGCCAATGCGTCGAGTGCTTCGTTGACGCGCAGCAACTCGCTTTCCCCCGAGGGCAGGGCGTCGCCGACCCCGGTGTGCAAGGTCACGCGCGCCATGCTGCCACCGCGCCGCTCGGCCTGGCGTTCGCGCACGGTGTCGATGATCACCGACCGCATCACCTGGCTGGCGTAGGCAAAGAAGGCCCGGCGGTCGGCGCCGCGCAACTGGCCGCCCTTGACGAAGCGCAGGTAACTTTCGTGGACCAGCGCGGTGGTGTCCATCACCGTGTTGCGGCCGCCATCGCGCAAGCGCGAGCGGGCGAGCTTGCGCAACTCGCCGTAAGCGGCGGCGAACAGGGCGTCGCGCGCGCCGGCCTCGCCGAGGTTGGCGCGTTCGACAAGTTCGCTGATGTCGTCCACCCGACACACCCCCGTTCGATGCCCGCGATCCTATCGGCTGCGGCCGGCGCTGGCATCCCCAAATCGCCTGATTCACCGGTCGGACTTTCGATGTCCGATTTGCACACGGCGCCGCGTCTGTGGGAAGGGGCTGCGTCTTGCAGCCCATGCCCCTGGCGCTGCGGCCTGCGGCCCGGCATCGACAACCCGTGTGGAGTCAGCGGATGAAGCGTTCGACCTTGGCCCGCCGCAACGGCCCCTGAGCCAGCGGGCACCGCCATGGCCTTGCCGCTCGAAGATCTTTCCACACTGAGCCTTTTGTTCGACGTCGGCGAAGCCATCGCCCCGCCGGGCCGTGAGGCGTGGCTCGCCACGCTGCCGCCGGAGCAAGCCCACCTGGTCGGGATCTTGCGCGAGATGCTTGCCGCGCAAGGATCGGACAGCAGTTGCTGGCCTCTTCCGGAGCTGGTCGTGGATGCCGACGTTCTGGAAGGCACGGGGACCCGCGTCGGGCCCTACCGCCTCGTCCGGCAGATCGGTGACGGCGGCATGGGCAGCGTCTGGCTCGCAGAGCGCGTGGACGGCAGCTTCGAGCGCCGCGTGGCCCTGAAGCTGCCCCGGCTGCCATTGCTGACGCGGGGCCTGGCCGAGCGCATGGCGCGCGAGCGCCAGATCGGGGCGAGGTTCGAGCACCCGAACATCGCCCGGCTCTACGACGCCGGTGTCGGCATGGCGCAGCAGCCCTACATCGCCTTCGAGTACATCGACGGCAAGCCCATCGATCAATGGTGCCGTGAACACACCTGCAGCGCCCGGCAGACCTTGCGCGTGTTCGTGCAGGTGATCCGTGCTCTGGCCTACGCGCACCGCCAGTTGGTCGTGCACCGCGATGTCAAACCGGCCAACATCCTGGTGGACGCCGAGGGCCGCGCGTTTCTGCTCGACTTCGGCATTGCCAAGTTGCTGGAAGAAGTGGCCAGCCCAAGCACCAGCATGACGCGCGACTTCGGCGCCGCGATGACGCGCCGCTATGCGTCGCCGGAGCAGATCGCCGGCCTGCCGGTGGGCACCGCTTCGGACGTGTATTCGATCGGCGTGACGCTCTACGAAGTGCTGACGGGTGTTTCACCGTACGGGCCGGCGGCCGACACCGTCAGCGGGCTCGACGATGCCATCCTGCGGGGTGACGTGCCGCCGGCCAGCAGCCGGGTCCGCGACCCGCGGCTGCGGCGCCAGTTGCGCGGTGACCTCGACGCGCTGCTGTGGAAGGCCTTGCAGCGCAGGCCAGAGCAGCGCTTCCACGGCGCCGACGCGATGGCCGATGACATCGAGCGCTTCCTGGCCGGTCAACCCATCGCCATTCGTCACGCACCCTGGTTCGAACGTGGCCGCCGCTATGCCATGCGCCACCGTGCCGGGCTGCTGGTGACGGTGATCCTGGGGTTGGCCGTCAGCGTGGTGCTCGGCGTTTTGGTGCAGCAGGCCAGGCGCACGGCCGAGGACGCCGACCGCGCCCGCATGGTGACCGACTTCACCGAAGGCCTGTTCCGCCTGCAGGCCATGCCGGCCGGCGTGTCGCCCGACGCGGCCGGCACCGGCATGCAGGCACTCGACCCGGTGGTGACTCTCATCGACTTGCGCTTCGCAGGGCGCCCCGACGTGCAGGCCGACCTCTACGGGGCCATTGCACGCGTCTATGCCGACATCGGCGTCGGCCACCTGGCAGCCGACCTGGCCGGGCGCCAGGTCGATGCGCTCAAGCGCTCCGGCGTGCCGGCCGCCCGTCTGGCAACGGCCTTGCTGCTGCTTGCCAGCGCAAACGAGCGCCAGGGGCGTCACGCCGATGCACAGAAGCACGCCCGCGAGGCCGTGGCATTGCTGCACGACGTGGCCAGCAACGACGGTCTCGGCGCGCGCGCCGCGCTGGCCACACTGCTGCTGCCCAGTGGCGGCGCAGCAGAAGCGCGCACGATCTTCGCCGCCGTGGAGGCCGCCATGCCGCTGGACGAGCGGCCGCACAGCCTGGCCCTGGCCCGGTGTCTCGATGCGCAGGGCGTGCTGCTGGAGATCGACAACCGCTTCGACGACGCCATGACCTTGTGGCAGAGGGCAGTGGCAGTCGCCACCGAGGTGGAAGGGCCAGACTCCAAAAGCGCGGCGACCATCCGGCTGCGCGTGGCAGCCGAATCACTGGCGCGCAACCGCATCAACGACGCCCGCGACAACTTCGAGCGCGCCGTTGCAGCCTTGAACAAGCTGGGCAACAGCGGCAAGGTGCAAGCTGCGGTGGCGGCGTCGAAGTACGCCATGGAGGCGTTTTCGATGGGCCTCATGGCGTATGCCGAGGCCGCAACCTTGCTCGACTCGGCGCACGGCACGGTGGCCGCCTGGGGGCCCGCCCTGCCCGCGCAGGTGCTGGCCAGGATCGACGTGTCTCGCGGCGTGCTCGCACTGCGGCACCAGGACCTGGCGGCCGCCACCGACATGCTGGAGCGTGCCGTTCCGGTGGCACGCCGCGCCACCGACGGCATCATCGACCTGCGCTGGTTCACCACCTACCTGGCCGCGCTGGCCATGGCCACAGGCCAGCATGACCGGGCAGACACGCTGCTGCGCGAGCGCGTCGCATTGCGCGTCAAGGCCGGCGACGGCGCCACACCATTCGCCGCCTACGACTGGGTGCAGCTCAGCCACAACGCCGTGATGAAAGGCGACCTGGCTTCAGCCAAGGCGACCCTTCAGCGAGCGCCGACCTTCAAGGCCCTGGAAGGCGACCTGCATGCCGGCGGAAAAGCCTATGCCAATGCGAGCGCCGAGCAATGGGCGCGGATTCGGCTGCACGAGGGCGACCCCAAGGCGGCGCTGGCGGTGTTGCCCGAGCCCTACGGCCTGGAGCCTGTCGAAGACCGATCCGAACCCACGCTTGCGCCCTATGCGCTGCGCGGCGAAGTGCTGTGCGCAGCGGGCCATCCAGCGCAGGGGCTGCCGTACCTGCTGGCGTCGATCAAGGCCATCGAGCCGGTGCTGAGCCCGGCGGCGCCGGCATTGGCACGCCTGCGTGCCGTGGCCGGCCGGTGTGCGCTGGATGCCGGCGACCGCGCCGCCGCCACGCAACTGGCAGGCCTGGCGCGTGCCGCCTTCACGATGCAGGCGCGCGTGAGTGACTGGTACCGCTTGCCGCTTGCTGATCTCGAGCGCGCCTTGCACTTGCACTTGCACTTGCATTTGTATTCGCACGCGGCGCCCGGCTCCCGGGCCCCGCAGCGACGGGGCGATCCACCCTCGACTGCTGGGGTCCTGGCGGCGAAGTCTGCGTGAGTGTGACGGTATCCAGCGCCACATGCAGCGCGCTGCAGCCCAGGTCCGACAGCGCGCGCACAGCGCTTGCCAAGCCGGGGTCGTCTTCAGTGGTGGCAAGCCAGCACACCAGATGGGCGTCAACGGGATGGTTGTCGCGCCAATGCTGCACCAGGTCTTGTGCTGCCTCAAGCGACTCCAGCGCCCGCATGTCCAGCACCACGTTGCCTTCTGTCAGGTGCTCCAGTTGCAGGCGCAACTGGCTGAATGCAACCCTGTCCATGGGGACCAGCCGGCGCGGCGCCGGGTGCGTCGTCCCGGCCTGCACCACCGGCCCCGCGCCAGCCAAGGCGGCGGGCCAGCGCAGCACCGCCTGGCCAACGATCCCAGCCACAGTCCCCATGGCCAGCAAGACTGCCGGGACGGCAATTGGAAGAGTACGCATCGATGCACCTCGTCGGCCCGACCATCAGGCCTTGGTTGCGGCGTCAGCGGTCGCTGAGGTGCCGCTGGGCGCTGCGCGCCGGCAGCCGACGGCATGCGAGCAGGAGGCCGCCGCCCAGCAGCAGCAACGCCGTGGACGGCTCTGGCACCGCGGCCAGCGCATAGTTGAATCCGGATCCGGGACTGATGGCGGTGTAGTTCGTCAGCAAGATTCCGTTGTGGTCGTGGACTTCGCTCAGCCCTTCCCAGGTGAGCGCATAGTTGGCTTCGGCATAGGTCGTGGCACCTCTTGAATCTGCGGAAGAGACCGCGTCGAACCGGACATAGACATCGATGCCGCGGTCGAATGTGAACGGCACGTTGGTGAAGTTCAGCGAGAACTCTTCCAGCCCCTCAAGCACGTTCGGGAATCCCGTGCCGTTGATCCGCCTGCCACCGCCTTGCAGCGACACATTGCCGCCGTTGAAGCCCGTGTTCGGGCCGAGGCTGATACGGGCCGTGACGCTGGAGATGGCCATGGCGAAGCCCGGGCTGCCGTATTCCGCAAGCAGGGTGCCACTGATGCGCACCGAGCCGCTGAAAGTGCCGGTCTCCGAACCATCGTGGCCTGGGGCGCTGATGATGAAGCCATCCGCCCAGTCTGCCCGGGCCCTACCCTGGGCATTGGTGCTTGCAGCCACGCGCGACCAGGTATCCAGGCCCAGAATGCCAACCCGGCCGGTCGCCGCCGAGTTGATGAAGGCGCCATCGGGGATCGAGAGGTCGGCATTGATAGCCGCGCCGCTGGCGTCGGACACCTTTGAATTCTGGACGATCGGGTAGCCGCTGACGGCCGCATAAGCCTCGGCGTAGGTGCTGGTGGCCCAGGCGCTGTTGAAGAGCGGTGTTGCAAGGCACAGGAGTGCGCCGCAAACGAGCGATTTGGAAGCGTTCATCGTGATGTCCTTTCGCGGGGGGAGTGCAGACCAGCCTTGGTCACGTTGACAGACGACAAAAGGGGGCACAAACCGGACACCGCGGGTGAACTTGACGGGCGTCAGCGAGCGCGTCGTGTTCACGGCGTTCACTGGAACCGGCACGCGGCCGAAGTGAAGGTCCGACAGGGGGACCGGCGTCTTCATGGGGCGAGCCGGTCGTAGGGACGATGACCTGCGGCGATGCGGCAGGTACCCGGTCACGCAGCGTGTCGGTCATCGACACCTCGCCGTCCGGGCCACGCGCTGTAGCCGGTGCGCAAGGCGGACTTGCGCGCCCCAGAGCGTCGAAATCGCCCCATGGACAGAGAGAGAAAGGTGACGAGCCTTACCCCCGGCACTGGTTGCAACGCTTGGGGCTGCTTGGTTCCCCACCTGACCCGGTTGGGCGCGCTTCCATGCGGGGAGGCCCGTCGGGGCCGATTCTATCTTGGCGGAATGGGCCTACCGAAGCTGCAGCGCATCGTCGCCGTAGCGGACATCCAGCGGCTCGATGATCAACTGCTTGGGCCCGGCTTCCACCTGCCCGGCCACCAGTGCGTCGATGCCTTGCGCACGGGCCACCGCGACCGCCTTGTCGGCATCATCAGCCGCAACGAACAGCGCGAACCCGGCGCCCATGTTCAGCGTGCCGTAGGCCTCGAAGTCGCTTTGCTGCGCCTGCTGCTGCATGAAGCGCAGCACCGGCGGCACCGGCGGGATCTGCGTGATGCGCAGCGTGTGCGCTGCCGGGTGGCGCAGCAGCTTGCGCCAGCCGTGGCCGGTGATGTTGGCGGCGTAGTGCACGGCGATGCCGGCCGCCCACAGCGCCTCGGTCACCGGTGAATACAGCAGCGTGGGGGCCAGCAGCGCCTCGCCGTAGGACAGGCCAGGCGCCAGCGCGGTGAGGTAGCCGTCCGGCAGCCGCTCGACCAGCTTGCGCGCCAGGCTCAGCCCGTTGGCGTGGATGCCGCTGGAGCCCAGCAGCACGATGGCGTCGCCCGGGCCGAGCGTGTCGCCCAGCGACAGCCGCTGCTTCGGGTTGACAAGGCCGGTGCAGGATGCCGCCAGGTCGATGCGCCCGGCCTCCACGATGCCGGCCAGCGCAGGCGTCTCGCCGCCGCCCCAGGCCACGCCGCAGGTGTCGCAGGCGGCCTTCCAGCCGGCCACCAGCGCCTGCGCGCGCTCGGCGTCGGCAAACCAGTCGCTGCCACCGGCGGCCCAGTAGGCCTGCACCACCAGCGGCGTGGCGCCCACGGTGATGAGGTCATTGACGGCCATCGCGATGGTGTCCTGCGCGATGGCCGCGTAAAAGCTGCGGCCAGTCAGGCGCTGCATCTCGTCGGCCACCAGCGCCTTGCTGCCCAGGCATTCGACGATGCTGGCGATGTAGAACGGCCCCACGTCCACCACGTAGGCCGACTCTCCGCGCGAGGCTGCCACTTCGCTGAAACCATGGCGGCCCAGGTGGGCGCCGGTGGCCGCGGCGGCGCGTTGCGCGGCCACCTTCAGCGGGTCGATCAGCGCGTAGTTGACGCCCGCTTGTTCATAGCTCAGCCGGGTGGCGGAAGAGGGCACGTCGAAGGGCGGAACGAAGGGCGGCACGGAGGGAGAAACGGGGGCTTGCATGGGCGTCGATTATCCCTTGCCCCCGTAGAATCGACCGCAATGAGCTACGTCGTTCTCGCACGCAAGTACCGCCCCCGCAGCTTCGAGCAGATGGCCGGGCAGGAGCATGTGGTGCGTGCGCTGAGCAACGCACTTGCGCAGCAGCGGCTGCACCACGCCTACCTCTTCACCGGCACCCGCGGCATCGGCAAGACCACGGTCAGCCGCATCCTCGCGAAGAGCCTGAACTGCACCGGCCCCGACGGCAAAGGCGGCATCACCGCGCAGCCCTGCGGTGTGTGCCAGGCCTGCACCGAGATCGACGCCGACCGCTACCTCGACTACATCGAGATGGACGCCGCCAGCAACGGCGGCAAGGACGAGATCCGCGACCTCATCGAGCGCGCGGCTTACAAGCCAGGCATCGGCCGCTTCAAGGTCTTCATGATCGACGAGGCACACCAGCTCTCGAAAGACGCCTTCAACGCGCTGCTGAAGACGCTGGAAGAGCCGCCCGAGTACCTGAAGTTCGTGTTGGCCACCACCGACCCGGAAAAGGTGCTGCCCACCGTGCTGAGCCGCTGCCTTCAGTTCAACCTGCGGCCGATGGCGCCCGACACGGTGCACGGCCATCTGCAACAGGTGCTGGCTGCCGAGAACGTGGCCTTCGACCAGGGCGCGCTGCGGCTGTTGTCGCGCGCCGCGCGCGGCTCGATGCGCGACGCGCTGTCGCTCACCGACCAGGCCATTGCCTACGGCGGCGGCAGCATCGACGAAGCCGTGGTGCGCAACATGCTCGGCGCGGTGGACCGCAGCCATGCCCGCGCGCTGGTCGAGGCGCTGGCCCGGCGCGACGGCCCGGCGGTGCTGGCGGCGGTGGACGGGCTGCGCGGGCTGGGGCTGTCGGCCAGCGCCACGCTCGAAGAGATGGCCGCTCTGCTGCAACAGATGGCGGTGCAGCAGGCCGTGCCTGGTGCGCTGGACCCGCAAGACCCGGACACCGAAGACGCCTGCCGGCTGGCCGCGCTGATGCCCGCCGATGAAACCCAGTTGCTCTACAGCATCGTGCTGCACGGCCGCCCGGAGCTGCCCTTGATGAGCGACGAGTACGGCGCGCTGACGATGGTGCTGCTGCGGCTGCTGGCCTTCGGCAGGGCCGACGTGGCCGCCGGCGGCCCGGCAGTGGTGCCGTCGGTGCCGTCTGTGCCGTCCTCGCCGTCTCCATCGCCCGCGGCCCGGCCAGCGTCGGCCGCCGCACGTCCTGCGTCGGCGTCCGTCGTGCTGCCGGCGCAGCGCGCGCCGAGCGAGCCGCGGGCCGTCCCGCTGCGTGCTCCAGCGCCGCCGACGCTCACGCTGCCTGCGCCTTCGGCGGCGCCCGTGGCCACGCCCTCGGTGGCGCCTGCGGCCGCTGCCGCCACGGCTGCCACACCTGCGACGTTTGCGACGTTTGCAACGGCTGCTTCCCCTGCCGCTTTTGCGCCGCTGCCCGATGCGGCGCCGCCCGGTCCACTGGCCGACCGCTGGTACCGCGTGGTCGATGCGCTGAGCGCGCAGGGCGCCATCGTGGCGCTGGTGCGTGAGCTGGCCTGGCAGGCCGGCCTGGTGATGCTGGACGACAGCGCCGCGCCGCCGGTCTGGCGGCTGCGCGTCGAGCGCGAATCGCTGCGCGCGCCTGCGCTGCGCGACAAGCTGGCGGCGGCGCTGGCCGCGCAACTGGGCGGCCCGCTCGACCTGCAACTGGAGCCCGGCGTGCCCGACGACTCGCCCGCCAGGCGCGACGCCGCCGAGCGCGAGCGCCGGCAGGCACAGGCCGAAGAGGCCATCCGCCATGACCCCGCGGTGCTGGCGCTGATGGGGCAGTTCAAGACCGCCCGCATCGTGCCGGGGTCGATCAAGCCGGTCTGACCGACGGGCCTGCCCACGGCGATAATCCGGCCCTTGGCGGCGCAGACCCGCCGCGAAAGGACACACCATGATGAAGGGCCAACTCGCCGGGCTGATGAAGCAGGCCCAGGCGATGCAGGACAACATGAAAAAGGCGCAGGACGAACTGGCGCTGCTGGAGGTGGAAGGCCAGTCCGGCGCCGGCCTCGTGAAGGTCACGATGACCTGCAAGCACGACGTGCGCCGCATCACCATCGACCCCAGCCTGCTGGCCGACGACAAGGACATGCTCGAAGACCTGGTGGCCGCCGCCTTCAACGATGCGGTGCGCCGCGCAGAAGAGGTCAGCACCGAAAAGATGGGCAAGCTGACGGCAGGCATGCCCTTGCCGCCTGGAATGAAGTTCCCGTTCTGATGGCGGAGCCGGCGCTCGACGGCCTCATCGACGCGCTGCGCCGCCTGCCCGGCATCGGCGTCAAATCGGCGCAGCGGCTGGCGTTTCATCTGTTGCAGCACGACCGCGACGGCGCCCGCCGCCTGGCCCGTGCACTCGACGGCGCAGTGGAGAACATGCGCCACTGCGGGCGCTGCCACACCTTCACCGCCGCGCCTGTCTGCGCCACCTGCCTGGACGCGCGGCGTGACGCCCGGCTGCTGTGCGTGGTGGAGACGCCCGCCGACCAGGCCGCGCTGGAGCGCAGCGGCGGCTACAAGGGCCTGTACTTCGTGCTGATGGGCCGCATCAGCCCCATCGACGGCATCGGCGCCAGCGAGATCGGTGCGGCAGACCTCCTGCAACGGGCGGATGACGGCGTGGTGCAGGAAGTTATTCTGGCCACCAGCTTCACTGCCGAAGGCGAGGTCACCGCGCATGCTCTGGCGCAGGCCTTGCGCGTCCGCGGCTTGCGCGTCACGCGGCTTGCGCGCGGCGTGCCGGCCGGCAGTGAAATCGAGTACGTGGATCTCAGCACCATCGCGCATGCGCTGGTGGACAGGCGGTAACGATGGCCCGTGTTCTGGTGCTTCTGGTGTTTGTCTTCGGCCTTCTCGCCGCGCCGCCCGGCCGCGCCGCCAGCAACGACCTGCTGCCTTTCACAGCCACAGAGAAGACGCTGCCCAACGGGCTCAAGGTCGTCATCGTGCCCACCGGCCTGCCCAACCTGGTGACGGTGCAAATTCCAGTGCAGACCGGGTCGCGCAACGAGGTCGAGCCGGGCAAGACCGGCTTCGCGCACTTCTTCGAGCACATGATGTTCCGCGGCACCAAGGCGTACCCGGCGGGGCGCTACAACGACATCCTGAAGAAGGCCGGCGCCAGCGAGAACGCCTACACCACCGACGACTACACCAACTACCACGTCACCTTCGCGAAAGAGGATCTGGAGACGGTGCTGAAGCTTCAGGCCGACCGCTTCCAGAACCTGGCCTATTCCGAAGACGACTTCAAGACCGAGTCGCGCGCGGTGCTCGGCGAGTACAACAAGAACAGCGCCAACCCGCTGTCCAAACTGTTCGAGGTGCAGCGCGACGCCGCCTACCGCGTGCACACCTACAAGCACACGACGATGGGCTTCCTGCACGACATCCAGGACATGCCCAACCAATACGCCTACTCGCAGCAATTCTTCCAGCGCTGGTACCGGCCCGAATACACCACCGTCATCATCGCGGGCGACGTGCAGCCGGCGCAGGCGATGGCACTGGTGCAGCGCTACTGGGGCGGCTGGAAGCGCGGCAGCTTCAAGGCCAGCGTGCCGGCAGAGCCAGCGCCACGAGGCGCGGCCTACCGCCAGGTGCCCTGGCCGGTGCCCACGCTGCCGTGGGTGACGGTGGCTTTTCACGCGCCCAGGTTCTCGGACACCGCCAAGGACCAGGGCGCGCTCGCCCTGCTGCTGTCGCTGTCCTTCGGCCCCACCTCGGCGCTGTACAAGCGGCTGGTGGAAGACGGGCAGTTGGTGGACAGCATGTTCCATTTCCTGCCAGACCGGGTGGACCCGACGCTGGCCACCATTGCCGCGCGCGTCAAGAACCCGGCCGACGTGGTGGCGGTGCGCGATGCCATCCTGCAGACCGCCGCGCGGCTGCGCGACGAGCCGGTCAACCCGCGTCTGCTGGCCGATGCCAAGTCATCCGGCAAATACGGCTTGATCGGCAGTCTGGACAACACCGAGGAGATCGGCCAGACACTGGCCAGGTACGCCCACTTCGACCGCTCCTACGGCACGCTGAACCGCTACCACCGGATGCTGGACACCTTGACGCCAGACGACCTGCGCAGCGTCGCGCGCAAGGTTCTGGTCGATGAAGGCATGGTGGTGGTGGCGCTCTCGCACGAGGCGCTGCCGCCGGAGATGGCCACGCTGCCGCCGCTGGCCGGGCTACAGGCACAGGCACAGGCACAGGCCGGCGCTGCGCCCATTGCGGTGCTGTTGCAGCCGTCGCTGTTGCCGCAGATCCGCTTCAAGCTGCTGTTCAGCGCCGGCTCGGCCCATGACCCGCCGGGCAAGGAGGGCCTGGCTGCGCTGGCGGCGGCGATGGTGGCCGATGCCGGCTCGGCCGAGCGCCGGCTCGACGAGATCAAGCAGGCCTTGTTCCCCTGGGCCGCGACGTTCAGCGCGCAGGTGGACAAGGAGATGACCGTGTTCACCGGCTCGGTGCACCGCGAGCGCTGGGCCGGGTTTCTCGACGTCGCGCTGCCGATGCTGCTGTCGCCCGGGCTTCGCGAAGACGACTTCCGCCGCGTGAAGGAGGCGCAGGCCAATGCGCTGCGCGTGGACCTGAAGGGCAACAACGAGGAAGAGTTTGCGAAGGAACGGCTGCAGACCAACGTCTATGCCGGCACGCCCTATGGCCACCCGGTGCTGGGCACGGCCAAGGGCATTGCGGCCATCACGCTGGACGACGTGAAAGCCTTCCAGCGCAGCGCCTATGCGCAGGGCGCATTGCGCGTGGGCGTGTCGGGTGCGGCCAGCGATGCGATGGTGTCGCAGCTCAGGCTGGCCTTGTCGCGCCTGCCTGCCGGCAACGGCTTGGCCGCCACGCCGGTGCCTGCGGGCCGCATGCCGCAGGGGCTGGAGGTCGAAATCCTGCAGAAGGAAACGCGCGCCACGGCGATTTCTTTCGGGCTGCCGATCACGGTGACGCGGTCGCACCCCGACTTTGCCGCGCTGCTGCTGGCCCGCTCGTGGCTGGGCGAGCACCGCAATTCGACAGCCCACCTGTACCAGCGCATCCGAGAAGAGCGCGGCATGAACTATGGCGACTACGCCTACATCGAGGCCTTTCCGCGCGCGATGGACGAGACGCTTGCGCAGCCCAACGTGGCGCGCAAGGCGCAGTTGTTCGAGGTCTGGCTGCGGCCCGTCACCAGCAACGAGAACGCCCATCTGGCGCTGCGCATCGCGCTGACCGAACTCGACAATATGGTGCAGCAGGGCCTGACGCAGCAGCAGTTCGAGGCCACGCGCGACTTCTTGATGAAGTACGTGTATCTGATGACGGCCACGCAGGACGGGCAGCTCGGCTATGCGCTCGACGCCCAGTGGTACGGCACGGCCGAGTACACCGCGCTGGTGCGGGGCGCCCTGTCCAGGCTGACCTGCGACGACGTCAACGCGGCGATCAAACGCCACCTGTCGGCCACCAAGCTGTCGGTCGTCATCGTCACCAAGGATGCGGCCGACATGCAGGCGCGGCTGATCGGCGACACCGTCTCT
The DNA here is from genome assembly GCA_964244245.1 of uncultured Rubrivivax sp. GTDB lineage: Bacteria > Pseudomonadota > Gammaproteobacteria > Burkholderiales > Burkholderiaceae_C > Rubrivivax. The sequence continues at coordinate 162,905 of CAXTHW010000004.1, forward strand.
GCCATCACCTACGACGGCGTCAAAAGCGCTGCGCTGCTGGCCGAAGACAAGGTGATCGGCGCGCGCAAGCTGGGCATCGCGGCGCAGGCGGTGAAGGTGACGCCGGCCGAGCAGGTGTTTGCCGAGTAGTTCGCGCAGTGGTCCGTGGCGCCGTTCTGTGGGTCACTGCACCTGAAGATTTCCCGGGGGAACAGACATGGCGACAGGTCACTCTTTTGGCGACTTCGAGCTTGCCGGCTGGGAGGACGAAGCCACCGCAGCAGAGTACGACCGGCATCTGTCGCTGGTGACAACCCAGTCCATCGAAGCGCTTCTCGATGACGCCGGCGTGGGCAACGGGCACAGCGTGCTGGATGTCGCCACCGGTGCCGGCTATGTCGTCGCCGCGGCGGCGCAGCGCGGGGCGCGGCCTGTCGGCATGGACTTTTCTGCGACGCAGGTGCGCCTGGCCAGAGAGCGCTACCCCGGAGCGCGTTTCGAGCAGGCCGACGCGCAGGCGCTGCCTTTCGGAGCGGCGTCCTTCGATGCCGTCGTCAACGCCTTCGGCCTGTGCCACTTGCCGGACCCAGGGCTGGGGCTCAGAGAGGCGTTTCGGGTGCTCAAGCCCGGCGGCCGGGTGGCTTTTTCGGTGTGGGACATGCCCGACCGGGTGGTCGGCTTCGGCGCTGTCTATGCGGCGATCCGGGCCCATGGATCGATGGACGTCGGCCTGCCTGCGGGGCCGAACTTCTTTCTGTTCAGCAGCGCCGAGCAAAGCATCCAGGCCTTGCGCCAGGCGGGCTTCGACGCGCCGACGTTCCGCCAGGTGCCGCAGATCTGGCGGGTGGCCACGCCCGACCAGCTCTTCGAGATGGTGTCCACCGGCACCGTGCGGGCAGCCGCCACGCTGCGCGCGCAAAGCGCCGAAGCACGCGAAGCCATCCGCCAGGCCGTGCACCGCACGGTGGCCGCCCACCGGCACGGCGACGGCTACGACGTGCCGATGCCCGCCGTGGTGGCGGCAGCGACCAAGCCGCACTGACGCCTGCCTGAAGCCCATGCATGAGCGGCTGTGCGCTCACGCCGCAGCCAGCGTCACCGCCACGCCGCTGAGCACCGCGTTGCCCGACAAGGGGTCGCGCTGCGCGGCATCCATCAGCGCGTTCAGGTTGACCCCCGGCCGCTGTGCCGCCAGCGCCAGCCGCGCGCCGGCCTTGTCGTGGCCCCAGCCGTGCGGCAGGCTGACGACGCCGGGGCGCATGGCGGCGCTCAGTTCGACGGTGACGGTCAGTTCGGCGCCACCGCCAGCGGCCAGCCGCGCCGCCGCGCCATCGGCCAGGCCGAGGCGGGCCGCGTCGTCGGGGTGGACCAGCGCGGTGCAGCGGTAGGGGCCTTTGGCCAGCGTGGGCAGGTTGTGCATCCAACTGTTGTTGCTGCGCACGTCACGGCGGCCGATGAGCACCATCTCGGGCGCCGGGCCGTGCAGGTCGGCCAGCGCACGCGGCAGGTCGGCCAGCAGCAGCGGCGGGGCGAGCTCGATCTTGCCGCTGGGCGTGCGCAGCAGTTCGGGGATGCGCGGCGCCAACGGGCCGAGGTCGATGCCGCCCGGTGCGGCCTGCACCTTGTCCAGCGTCAGCCCGCCGGGGCGGGCGCCGAAGCCGTCGCCATACGGGCCGCTGCGCAAGCCCAGGTCCACCAGCCGCTCGGGGCCGCGGCGGCCGGCCAGTGCCTGCAGGGTGCTCGCTGCGGCGTCGCCCGCGGCCTTGCGCAGCTCGTCGGCCAGCAGCGCGTCGTCCAGCGCCAGCACATCCACACCGGCGCCCTGGCCCTGCGCGATGGCAGCCAGCCGCAGCAGCGTCTGCCATTCGGGCGGGTGGCCGGCCGGCGGGTCGAAGACGGCGCCGCTCCAGCGCGCGTGGTTGCGGTGGCTCAACTGCGGGAAGGCGACGTCGTAGTGGCTTTCTTCCAGCGGGCTCAGGCCGGGCAGGATGACGTGTGCGTGGCGGCTGGTCTCGTTGAGATAGATGTCCAGGCTCAGCATGAAGTCCAGCCCGTCCAGCGCCTGTTCCAGGCGTGCGCCGCCGGGTGACGACAGCACCGGGTTGCTGGCGATGGTGATCAGCGCCTTCACCTGCCCCGGGCCTGGCGTTGCGATCTCTTCGGCCAGCAGCGTCATCGGCAGTTCACCGAAGACCTCGGGCGCGCCGCTGACGCGGCTGGCCCAGCGGCCGGTGGTGACGCCGCGGCCCCGCCCCGGCCGGCCGGCGGTGTTGTGCGCAAAGGCGGCCGACTTCGGGAACATCGCGCCGCCCGGTGCGTCGAGGTGGCCTGTCAGCACGTTCAGCACATCCACCAGCCACGAGGCCAGCGTGCCGAAGCTTTGCGTGCAGGTGCCGATGCGGCCATAGACGCAGCCGCGCCGGGCGCCGGCCAGGTCGCGCGCCAGCCCGCGGATGGTGGCGGCTGCGATGCCGCAGCGCCCGGCCACGGCCTCCGGCGTGAACGCCGCCAGCGCGTGCTGCAGCGCGTCCACACCGCTCATGTGCTGGGCCAGCCGGCCCGGCCGCAGCAGTGCTTCGTCGAACAGCGTGTGCGCCACGGCGGCCAGCAGGAAGACATCGGCGCCCGGGCGGATGGCATGGTGGGCATCGGCGATCTCGGCGGTCTCGGTGCGCCGCGGGTCGATCACCACCAGCCGGCCGCCGCGGGCGCGCAGGGCTTTGGCCTTGCCGCGGAAGTCAGGCACCGTCCACAGGCTGCCGTTGCTGGCCACCGGGTTGGCGCCGATCACCAGCAGGTGGTCACAGCGCTCGATGTCGGGCACCGCGATGCTCAGCCAGTGGCCGAACATCAGCCCGCTGGACAACTGCTTGGGCATCTGGTCCAGCGTGCTGGCCGAATAGACGTTCTTCGTGCCCAGCGCCTTGGCCAGCCGCGCGAAGTACAGCAGCAAGCCCATCTTGTGGGCCGCCGGGTTGCCCACCGACAGCGCCACCGCGTCGCGGCCATGCGCCGCCAGCAGCGGCGGCAGGCGGCTTTCGATCTTGGCAAAAGCCTCGTCCCAGGTGGCCTCGACGAAGCGGCCGCCGCGCCTGACCAGCGGCTGGCGCAGCCGGTCCGGGTCTTCGTGCAAGTCCTTGAGGGCGAAGCCTTTGGGGCAGATGTAGCCGGCGCTGAACACGTCGCCCTGCGCGCCACGGATCGCCGTCACCTTGCCGGCCTGCGTGCGCACCTCCAGGCCGCAACACGCTTCGCACAAGGGGCAGATGCGGTAGGTGGAGCCTTCGGTCATCGTCTGTCTCCTGGGTGGCGGCGTGGTGGCGGGATGGCGGCTGGGCCAGCGCATTGGGCGCCCGGCAGGCCGTGTTGTCCGTCACGCTAGCGACGTTTGTCAATGACCGGCGGGGTCAAGCGCTGCCGCCGGCCGCCGATAGCGTGGCTTGTGCTTCACCGAGGCAGGGCAGGGCATGGCTGGATCACGCGACGACAATGCGAACGGGCCGAAGGGTGGCGGCGACGGCGACGGCGACGGCGGCTCGGGCGCCGCGCTGCAGCGCAAGCCGGCCGGGCGCAAGGCGCGGCCGGCGGCGCTGTTCCGCGTGGTCGAGGTCGGCCATGCGCCGAACGGCCGGCTGGTGCGCCAGGGCCAGGTCTGGCACAGCGACCTGGCCGTCGCGCGGCGCTTCGGCCGGGCACTGGCGGCCAATTCGGTGGGCCAGCAGGTGGTGGTGGCCGACTCTGCAGGCGCGGTGCTCGAAAGCATTGCGCTGGCGCCGCCCGGCGCGGCGGCCGCCGGCTGGGGCGGCTGGCGCGAGATGCCGCTGCCGCCGCTGCCGCCGGCCGTGCCGACCGGCCAGCCCCGGCCGGCCGCAAGCCGGGCGCTGCCGGCAGCACCGGCGCCTGGCAGTGCGCCGCCGCCTGCGCCAGCAGCGCGGTCAGCGCCGCGTGACGTGCCGGTGGTGCAGAGCGAGATGGGCGCCGACGACGCGGCAGACATTGCATTGCCGGACGCCTGACGGGCTGACGGGCTGACGAGCAGACGAGCAGACGAGCAGACGAGCAGACGAGCAGACGAGCGGACGGGCTGACGGTCTGATCGCCCGCCAGCGAAGGCGCCGCCGCCGCAGCCTCAGCGCGCTGCGGCCGGCGTCAGCTTGAGCCGCTGCCGCGCCTCGTCGGGCGACGCCACGGCGCGCCCGGCGCGGTGCGCGCAGGCGGCCAGCGCCTCGATCAAGACGCCGTTGCCGGTGGCGCGCTCGCCGCTGGGCAGGTAGAACGTGTCTTCCAGCCCGCTGCGCAGCATGCCGCCGAGGGCGGCCGTCTTCTGGTGCACCGGCCAGATCTCGGCGCGGCCGATCAGCGTGGTCTGCCACACGGCGCCGGGCGCCATCCAGCGCGGCAGCAGCGCCAGCAGGTCGCCGTCGCAGGGCATGCCGCTGGCCACGCCCATCACCAGGTTGTATTCCGGCACGCCGGTGAAGAGGCCCGCCTTCAGGTACATGGCCACCGACCGCACGATGCCCACGTCGAAGCACTCGAACTCCGGGTGGGTGCCGGTCTCTGCCATCACCGCCAGCATCTGCTGCACCTTGGCAACCGGGTTGTCGAAGACCATCGGCGGCCAGGCCCACTCGCCGTTGTCCTTGATCTTCAGGTAGTTCAGGCTGCCCGCGTTGCAGGCCGCGATCTCCGGCCGCACGCGGCGCAGGCAGGCGACGGGGCCGCTGATGTCCTTGCCCACCACGCCGGTGGTCAGGTTGATGATGACGCCGGGGCAGGCGGCGCGGATGGCCAGCACCACGGCGTCTGCCACGTCCGGGTCCCAGCTCGGCATGTGGCCCAGGCCGTCTTCCTGCATGCGCAGGTGCACGTGCATGATGCTGGCGCCGGCGTCGAAGGCTTCGCGCGCCTGGGCCGCCATCTGCGCCGGCGTCACCGGCACAGGGTGCTGCTTGGGGTTGGTCAGCACGCCGGTCAGCGCACAGGTGAGGATGGCCTTGTCGTCGCTCATTGCGCAATCTCCAGTGTCACCAGCAAGGTGCCCGAGGCCACCGCGTCTCTGGCCTGCACGTGCACGGCGCGCACGGTGCCCGCGGCAGCGGCGTTCAGCCACATGTCCATCTTCATCGCCTCCACGCAGACCAGCGGCTGGCCGGCGGCCACGCTGTCGCCTGCGGCCACCAGCACCTGCGCCACCACGCCGGCCACCGGGGCGCAGGCGCGCGCCGGGTCGGGCGCGTCGTCGCGCGCGGGAAAGGGCGATGGTTCGGTGAAGCAGAACACATGGCCGTCGATGGCCAGTTGCAGCGTGCCGGCGACGTCGGCGCTGGCGATGCGGCGCTGCACGCCATCGAGCACCACGCGAGAAGGCCCCAGCAGCGCCACACCGTCGGGCGGCAGGCGCAGCCGGCGCTGGAGCCCGTCGCACTCCAGCGTGATCTCGCAGCCTGCGACGCTGGCCGGGCGTGCGCCGAACCGGCCGCCGGACAAGCCGCCGCGCAGCGCCGCGGCAATGCGCCACGCGGCCTCTGTCGGCACCGGGCGTTGCAGCAGCGGCTCCCCTGCCGCCGCCCACTCGTCGAGCCGCGCCGTCGTCATCTGCGCGGTGACGAACTGCGGGTGCTGGAGCAGGTCGCGCAGGAAGCGGCCATTCGTCTTCAGGCCCAGCAAGGGCACGGCGTCCAGTGCGCGGGCGAGCCGCCGCATGGCGTCGGCGCGGTCGTGGCCGTGGGCGATGAACTTGGCCACCATCGCGTCGTACCAGGGCGTGACCTCTCCGCCTTCTTCAATGCCGTGGTCGATGCGGATGCCGGCTGCATCGGGCTGCCAGCCCGTGATGCGGCCGGTCTGCGGCGCCCAGCCGTCATACGGGTCTTCGGCATAGAGCCGGGCCTCGATGGCGTGGCCGCTGAAGGTGATCTCGTGCTGCTTCAGCGGCAAGGGCTCGCCGGCAGCCACGCGCAATTGCCACTCCACCAGGTCCAGCCCGGTGATGCATTCGGTGACCGGGTGCTCCACCTGAAGCCGGGTGTTCATCTCCAGGAAGTGGTGGCGCATCTGGTCATCGACGATGAACTCCACCGTGCCGGCGCCGCGGTAGCCCACGGCCAAGGCCGCGGCCACCGCGTCACGGCCCATCGCGGCGCGCAGTGCTGCGTTGACCACCGGCGAGGGCGCTTCCTCGATCACCTTCTGCCGGCGCCGCTGCGCCGTGCAGTCGCGCTCGCCCAGGTGCACCGCGTTGCCGTGGGCGTCGGCGAAGATCTGGATCTCGATGTGGCGGGCACCGTCGATGAGCTGCTCCAGCATCAGCCGGCCGTCGCCGAACGCGCTGGTCGCTTCGCGCCGCGCGGCTGCCAGCGCGGCAGGCAGTTCGCTGGCATGCCGCACCAGCCGCATGCCGCGCCCGCCGCCGCCGGACACGGCCTTCACCAGCAGCGGCAAGCCGAGCCGGGCCGCTTCGGCGCACAGCCGCTCGTCGCTCTGCTCGTCGCCCAGATAGCCGGGCGCGCAGGGCACGCCGGCTTCGAGCATGCGGCGCTTGGCCAGCGCCTTGTTGCCCATCGCGCGGATGGCCTCGGGCGGCGGGCCGATGAACACCAGGCCGGCGTCTGCGCAGGCCTGCGCGAAGTCGGCGCGTTCGGAGAGGAAGCCGTAGCCCGGGTGCACCGCGTCGGCGCCGGTCTTGCGGGCTGCGTCCAGCAGCGCCGCGATGTCGAGGTAGGACTCGGCCGCCGGCGCGGCGCCGATGCGCACGGCCTGGTCGGCCTGCTGCACATGCGGCGCGCCGGCGTCGGCATCGCTGAACACCGCCACGGTGCCATAACCCAGCCGGTGTGCGGTGCGCAGCACGCGGCAGGCGATCTCGCCACGGTTGGCGATGAGGATGGTGCGGAACGCCCGCGGCGTCACTGTGGCGCCCAGCCCGGCCTGCGCTTTTGCAGAAAGGCCGTCGTGCCCTCGGTGCCCTCGGGGCCGAGTGCCGCCCTGGAGAACACCTCGGCCGCCTGTTGCACCAGCGATGCCGGCGTGTGGAAGCGCGCCTTCGCGATCAAGGCCTTGGTGGCCGCCACGGCGCCCGGTGCGCAATGCAGGATGTCGTGCAGCACCGCCGCCACCGCGTTGTCCAGCGCGCCAGACGCATGCACCGCGTGCACCAGCCGCAGTGCGATGGCAGCGTTGGCGTCCAGCCTGCCGCCGGTGACGGCCAGTCGCTTGGCTTCTGCATAGCCCAGCCGCTCGACGAGAAACGGCGCAATCTGCGCCGGCACCACGCCGAGCGAGGTTTCGGGCAGGCGGAACATCGCACTGGTGCCGGCGATGGCCACGTCGGCCACGCAGGCCAGTCCGAAGCCGCCGCCCATCACCGTGCCTTCCAGCACCGCCACGGTGGCGAGGCCGGTGTCCGCAAAGGCCACGCAGAGGTCACCGAACGCGGCGTTGATCTTGACCACCGCGTCGGCGTCGTCGGCCAGCCTGGCGCGCGCGCCGGCCATGTCCTTCAGGTCGGCGCCGGCGCAGAAATGGCCGCCGGCACCGCGCAGCACGATCACCCGCGTGCGGCCGTCGCTCTCGGCGGCGGCCAGCGCCTGGCGCAGCTCCAGCACCATCGCCAGCGACATCGCATTGCGCACCTCGGGCCGGTTCAGCGTGAGGTGCAGCACGCCGCCGTCGGCGCGCACCAGCACCGCGTCGGCGCTCATCGTGCCCCCTTGGCGCTAACCGGCAACGTGCCTTCGAGCTTGCAGATGATGCCGAGCATCACCTCGTCTGCGCCGCCGCCGATGGACACCAGGCGTGAGTCGCGGTAGGCCTGCGACAGCGGGTTGTCCCAGGTGTAGCCCATGCCGCCCCAGTATTGCAGGCAGGAGTCGGTCACCTCGCGGCTCAGGCGGCCGCATTTCAGCTTGGCCATCGACGCGAGGCGGGTCACGTCCTTGCCGCCGACATACATCTCCACCGCGCGGTAGGTCAGCGCGCGCAGCGCCTCGACCTCGGTGCGCAGCTCGGCCAGCCGGTAGTGCACCACCTGGTTGTCGAGGATGCTCTTGCCGAAGGCCTTGCGCTCGCGGGTGTAGGCAATGGTCTGGTCGATCAGGCGGTCCAGGCTGCGCAGCGACGATGCCGCGCCCCACAGCCGCTCTTCCTGGAATTGAAGCATCTGGAAGCTGAAGCCCAGGCCCTCCTGGCCGATGAGGTTGCGCCGTGGCACGCGCACGTTGTCGAAGAAGAGCTGCGCGGTGTCGCTGCTGTTCATGCCGATCTTTTTGATCTTCTGACGGCTGATGCCGGGTGCATCCATCGGCAGCACGATCAGGCTCTTGTTCTTGTGCGCCGGGCCGTCGCTGGTGTTGGCGAGCAGGCAGCACCAGTCGGCCTGAAGGCCGTTGGTGATCCACATCTTGCTGCCGTTGATCACGTAGTCACCGCCTTCCGTGCGGGCCGTCGTCTTGACCGCGGCCACGTCGGAGCCACCGCCGGCTTCGCTGACGCCCAGGCAGGCCACGTAGTCCCCGGCGAGCGTCGGCGCCAGGTACTCCTGGCGCAGCGCATCGCTGCCGAAACGGGCCAGCGCCGGTGTCGCCATGTCGGTCTGCACGCCGATGGCCATCGGCACGCCGCCGCAGTTGCACTGGCCCAGCGCCTCGGCCATCACCATCGAATAGCTGAAGTCCAGGCCGGCGCCGCCGAACTCCTCGGGGTACTTCAGGCCCAGCAGACCCAGGCCGCCGAGCTTCTTGAACAGGGCATGGCTGGGGAACTGTTCCGCCGCTTCCCATTCGGCGACGAAGGGGTTGATCTCCTTCTCGACGAAGCGGATCACGGTGTCTTCGATCTGCCGGTGTTCGGTGCTGAAGTTCATGGGCTGTTTCCTCTACAGGCGGGCCACGCCGAAGGTGTTGTTGCGCAGCGTGCGCTGCGCGGCTTCCGCCGCAATGGCAAGGCACAGGCCCAGCAGCCTGCGGGTGTCGCGCGGGTCGATGATGCCGTCGTCCCATAGCCGCGCGGTGCCGAAGAGCACGGCGCTTTCGGCGTCCAGCCGCTGGCGCAGCGCGTCGCTCATCGCGGCCAGCGCGTCCTCGTTGGCCGGCAGGCCCATGCGTTCGAGCTTGTTGCGGTTGACGATGTCCATCACCTTGGCGGCCTGGGCGCCGCCCATCACCGCGGTGCGCGCGCTGGGCCAACTGAAGATGAAGCGCGGGTCGAAGCCGCGGCCGCACATGCCGTAGTTGCCGGCGCCGAAGCTGCCGCCCAGCACGATGGTGAATTTGGGCACGCGGGCGTTGGCCACCGCCTGGATCATCTTGCTGCCATGCTTGATGGCGCCGGCGCGCTCCGCCTCGCGGCCCACCATGTAGCCGGTGGTGTTCTGCAAAAACACCAGCGCCGTGCCGCTCTGGTCACACAACTGGATGAACTGCGCCGCCTTGGTCGAGCCCGCGGGCTGGATGGGGCCGTTGTTGCCGATGATGCCCACCGCATGGCCGTGCAGCCTGGCGTGGCCGCAAACCGTGTCGGCCGCATAGCCGGCCTTGAATTCGAGGAAGTCGGAGCCATCGACGAGGCGCGCGATGACCTCGCGCACGTCGTAGGGCTCGCGCTCGTCGGCGGGCACGATGCCCAGCAGGTCTTCTGCCGCGAACAGCGGCTCGGGCGCAGGCGGCGCTGACGGCACTGGCGGCACCGCGTCCCAGGGCAGCTTGTCGAGCAGCTCGCGGGTCAGCGCGATGGCGTGGGCGTCGTTCTCGGCCAGGTACTCGCCCAGGCCGGTGACCTGCGCATGCATCTCGGCGCCGCCCAGCTCGTCGTCGGTGGCGTCTTCGCCGATGGCGGCCTTCACCAGCGGCGGGCCGGCCAGGAAGATGCTGCTGCGGCCACGCACCAGCACCACGTAGTCGCTCAGGCCCGGCAGGTAGGCGCCGCCCGCGGTGGACGACCCATGCACCACGGCGATCTGCGGAATGCCGGCCGCCGACAGCCGCGCCTGGTTGGCGAAGCTGCGCCCGCCATCGACGAAGAGTTCTGCCTGGTACATCAGATTCGCGCCGCCCGACTCCACCAAGGCGATCAGCGGCAGCTTGTTCTCGCGCGCCAATTCCTGCGCGCGCAAGGCCTTCTTCAGCCCCATGGGCGCCACCGTGCCGCCCTTGACGGCGCTGTCGCTGGCCGACACCAGCACGCGCTTGCCGGCCACCACGCCGATGCCGACGATGCTGCCGCCGCCCAGCACGCTCTTCCTGCCGTCGTCGTCGTGCATCGCCAGCCCGGCGAGCGGGCTGAGTTCGAGGAAGTCGCTGCCACGGTCGAGCAGCCGGGCCACGCGCTCGCGCGGCAGCAACTGGCCGCGCTGCGCGAACTTGTCGGCCTTGCTGGCGGACTCGGCCACCACCTTGGCTTCGAGTGCGCGCACCTCGGCCAGCCGCTGCTGCATGCGCGCCGCGTTGGCCGCGAAGGCGGCAGAACGCGGTTCGATGCGGCTGCCGAGCGCGGGCATTACTTCAGCACCTCGGGCGTCACCGCACGGTGAAAGCCGTCGAAAGGCCGCGACTTCGCGTCCGGCCCGAGCGGGAAGATCTCGCTGCCCAAGGACGCCGCGCCGTCGATCTGCAAGGTGACGCCGGTGATGAAGGCCGCTGCCGGCGACAGCAGGAAGACGATGGCGCCGCTGATCTCGGCCTCCACGCCCATCCGGCGCAGCGGCACATGGCTCTTCAGCCTGGGGATGAGCGCGCGCATCGCGCCGCCGTAGGTGTCCATCCCGCTGGAGGCGATCCAGCCCGGTGCCACCGCGTTGACGCGCACGCCGGCATGCGCCCACTCGAAGGCGGCTGTCATCGTCAGGTTGCTCATGCCGGCGCGCGCTGCGCCGCTGTGGCCCATGCCTGGCATGCCGTTGCGGAAATCGGCCGTCATGTTGACGACCGAGCCGCCATGCGCCTGCATGCACTGGTTGAACAGCTCGCGCATCATCAAGAAGCCGCCGGTCAGGTTGTTGGCCACCACCGCGTCGAAGCCCTTCTTGCTGATGGCCAGCAGCGGCGCCGGGAACTGCCCGCCGGCGTTGTTGACCAGCCCGCTGACGGGCCCGTGCGCGGCGACCACCGCCGCCACGCCGGCCTGCACCGCCGCTTCATCGCGGATGTCGAAGGCGGCGGTGTGGGCCGTGCCGCCGTCTTCGGCGATCTCGGCCGCCACGCGGGCCAGCTTGTCCTGCGTGCGCCCGCTGATCACCACCGTGGCGCCCAGCGACGCCAGCTCGTGCGCCACGCAGCGGCCGATGCCGCTGCCGCCGCCGGTGACCCAGACACACTGGCCGCTGAACAGGCCGGGGCGGAAGACGCTGCGGTAGCCGGCCACGGGCGCAGTCCTCAAAGCGCCTTGATCTCGACCTTGCGGAACTTGATCGTGCCGCGGCCCCACTGCAGCGCCACTGGGCCGCTGGCGAGCTTGGCGTCACGCACATCGACGGTTTGCACGCCGTTCAACACCAGCACCAGCCGGTCTCCCTGGGCGGTGATCTCGTAGGTGTTCCACTTGCCGCCGGCCTTGGGCATGGGCACAGGCGCCTTGGCCACCTTGACGATGGCGCCGGTGCCGTAGCTCGGGTCGGGGCGCTGGTCGAAGATGTTGGCCTCGTAGCAGTTCTCGTCGGTGATCACCTTCGGGTCCTGGCAGCGCAGGAAGACGCCGCTGTTGGCGTCGTCGCTGGCCCAGAACTCGGCGCGCAGCGTGAAGTCCTTGTAGCTGTTCTTCGTGACCAGATAGCCCGGGTCCTTGCCGCCGGCGCTGGCCTGGATGGCGCCGTCGCCAGCGCTCCAGTTGGCGTCTCCCACGCGGTTGAAGTTGTCCAGGCCCGACGTGCCATCGACGAGCTTCGTCCAGCCGCCCATGCCGGCCATGCCACCGCCGGCACAGCCGGCCAGCAGCGCTGCGGCGGCCAGTGCCGCGCCAAGGGTTTTGTTGCGTGTCTTCATCCGGTGTCTCCTGCAAGCTCGTTGGTGTGCGTGCCGCCGCGCCTTGCTGCGCCGGCGCGGTACCACGGCATTGGGCTTCAGGATCACGTTAACGTCAACCTCCTGCCTGCTAAGTGATTACGAGGATGCTTGCGGCAGCCAAGGCCCGCTAGCATGGCTGCGACACCCCCGTGAAAGCCGCCCCGATGGACATGCAAGCCTGCACCGAAGCCCTGCGCGCCAAGATGGGCGCCGCCAGCGGCCTGAACAACACCCTCAAGTTCGATTGCGGCGCAGACGGCGTGATCTACCTCGACGGCCGCTCGGTGCCCAACACCGTGAGCAACGACGACAAGGACGCCGACTGCACCGTCACCATCAGCCGCGAGAACCTGGTGGCGCTGATGACGGGCGCGCTGGAGCCCACCACCGGCTTCATGACGGGCAAGTTCAAGGTGTCGGGCGACATGAGCGTGGCGATGAAGCTGCAACGGGTGTTCTGAGATGCTGGATGGGTCTGCGTCTGGGTCTGGGTCTGCGTCTGTCCGCCGGCGCAGCGCGTCCGCCAGCGAGGCGGTGGCCGCCCACCACGACGACGGCACCGGCGAGCTCTTCGGCATCACCGAGCTGTGTCGCGAATTCGGCATCAGCCTGCGCACCATCCGCTTCTACGAAGACAAGGAGCTGCTCAAGCCCCGGCGCGTCAACGGCGCCCGCGTCTATACCCGGCGTGACCGTGCGCGGCTGGCGCTGATCCTGCGGTCCAAGGCCATCGGCGCGCCGCTGTCCGAGATCAAGCACTACCTCGACCTTTACGGCACGCATGGCGAGGGCCGGGTGCAGCAGCTCCGGTTCGTGGTGCAGCGCACCGACGCCGCGATTGCCGCGCTGGAGCAAAAGCGCGCCCACATCGAAGCGTCTCTCGCCGAGCTGCGGGTGATCAACGGCACGGCGCGCAAGCAGCTCGACGCCAAGTGACGACGCAAGACGACCGACGCAACACGACGGACCCGACATGAGCCTGCCGAATTTCCCGTCGCCCTGGATCACCGAGGAACACGCTGCGCTGCAACAGTCGGTGCAGCGCTACATCGCCAGCAAATGGGTGCCGCGCGCGGCGGAGTTCCGTGCCGCCGGCAAGCTGGGCCCCGAGGTCTGGCGCGACGCCGCCGCCAACGGCCTGCTCTGCGTCTCCACGCCAGAGCACTACGGCGGCGGCGGTGGCGACTTCGGGCACGAGGCGGTGATCCTTCTCGAGCAGGCGCGTGCCAACGTCTCGGGCTGGGGCGGCGGGCTGCACTCGGCCATCGTCGCGCCCTACATCCTGCGCTACGGCACCGATGAGCAAAAGCAGCGCTGGCTCCCGAGGATGTGCCGCGCCGAGTTGATCTCGGCCATCGCGATGACCGAGCCAGGCACAGGCAGCGACCTGCAAGCCGTGCGCACCACCGCGCGGCGCGATGGCGCCCACTACGTCATCGACGGCGCCAAGACCTTCATCACCAATGGGCAGAACGCCAACCTCGTGATCGTGGTTTGCAAGACAGGCGGCGACGCGGGCGCGAAGGGCGTGTCGCTGCTGGTCGTCGAGACCGACGACGCACGAGGCTTCCGCCGCGGCCGCCCGCTCGACAAAATCGGCATGAAGGCACAAGACACCTCGGAGCTGTTCTTCGACGGCGTGCGCGTGCCGGCCGCCAACCTGATCGGCGGCAAGGAAGGCCAGGGCTTCTTCCAGTTGATGGAGCAACTGCCGCAGGAGCGGCTGATCATCGCCGTCAGCGGCATCGGCGCAATGGAGCGCGCGCTCGACGAAACGCTGCGCTACACGAAGGAACGCAAAGCCTTCGGCAAGAGCCTCTGGGACTTCCAGAACACGCGCTTCAAGCTGGCCGAGGTGCAGGCCGTGGTGCTGGCCGCCCGCGCGCTGGTCGATGCCTGCATGGTGGCGCATCTGAAGGGTGATCTCGACGCCGCCCGCGCCGCCCTCGCCAAAGCCTGGGTCAGCGAACAGCAGTGCAAGGTGATGGACGAATGCCTGCAACTCTTCGGCGGCTACGGCTACATGATGGACACCCCGATTGCCGAGCTGTATGTCGATGCGCGCGTGCAGCGCATCTACGGCGGCACCAACGAAATCATGAAGGAACTGGCCGCGCGCTCGATGTAGCGCACGCCGATCTTCCATGCGCAGCCTTGCGGTGATGACTGGATTCGGCCCGTTGCGGACGGTCGCTCTCTACCTCCTGCGCGTGCCAAGGCCGTCGGGTGGATGGCTCCGCTCATGTCCCCCGAGCCAGGCTTCGCCTGTCTCTCCTCCTTTACTTCGCTGCGCCACCCACCCAACGCCCTTGGCCTGCACCGCTGGTGGCGCGCGTTGCTCGAACAGCCACGGTGGCTGTGGATCAGGACGGTGGGGTGCTCTGCGTAGCGAAGTAAAGGGGGAGGGCAGGGCGAAGCCCTGTCCGGAGGACATGAGCGGAGCAGAGCACCCCGGCGGCCTGATCTCGCCACGGTCCGCAACGGGCCGAAGGCAGCCACTCCTGCCCACCTCCCGTTGCAAACGCCGGATCACCTGCCAACTGCTGCCGAGGCGCTGAAATGGACGCGCAAGATCTGGGCTTCACGTGGCGGCGCCGCAAGGGCGGCGAGGTGGAGGTGCTGCACCACGGCCGGCTGGCCAGCACCTTGCGCGGGCGTGACGCGACCGACTTCGAGCAGGAGATGCAGGCCGCTGACGCCGTGGCCCAACAGCAGGCCATGGCGCGGCTGACCGGCAACTACAGGCATGGCAACGAGCGGCTGGCCGCGAGCCACCCACGCAACGAACGCAAAGAACGCAACCAACGCTGAAGCGAGGTTTTGACATGAGCGACGCCTACATCTACGACCACGTTCGCACGCCGCGTGGCAAGGGCAAGAAGGACGGCAGCCTGCACCAGGCGTCGCCCGTCTGGCTGCTGCGCACGCTTCTCAAGGCGATGCAATCGCGCAATGCGCTGGACACCGCGCTGGTGGACGACGTGGTGCTGGGCTGCGTGACGCCGGTGGGCGAGCAGGGCGCCGACATCGCGCGCACGGCGGTGCTGGATGCCGAGTGGGCGCAGACCGTGGCGGGCGTGACGCAGAGCCGCTTCTGCGCATCGGGGCTGGAGTCGGTGAACCTGGCGGCGGCCAAGGTCAAGAGCGGCTGGGAAGACCTGGTGGTGGCCGGCGGCGTGGAAAGCATGAGCCGCTGGACGATGGGCAGCGATGGCGGCGCCTGGTTCATGGACCCGCGCATCAACCAGAAGCTGGGCTTCGTGCCGCAGGGCGTGGGCGCCGACCTGATCGCCACGCTGGAAGGCTGGCATCGCGGCGACGTCGATGCCTATGCGCTGCGCTCGCACCAGAAGGCCGCCGCTGCGCGGGCCGAAGGGCATTTCAAGCGCTCGGTGGTGCCGGTGCATGACATCGCCGGCCTGGCCATGCTGGCCGAGGACGAGACCATCCGCGCCAACGCCACGCTGGAGGCCATGGCCAAGCTCGACCCGAGCTTCGCGATGATGGGCAAGATGGGCTTCGACGCCACCGCGCTGCGCAAGTACACCACGGTGGAGCGCATCGAGCACATGCACCATGCGGGCAACTCGTCGGGCATCGTCGATGGCGCTGCGCTGATGCTGATTGGCTCGGCCGAGGGTGGCGCCAAGGCGGGGCTGAAGCCGCGCGCACGCATCCGCGCGGCGGCGGTGATCGGCTCCGAACCCACCATCATGCTGACCGGCCCCATGCCGGCCTGCCGCAAGGCGCTCGCGAAGGCCGGCATGGCCGCGGCCGACATCGACCTCTGGGAGATCAACGAAGCCTTTGCCGTGGTGCCGATGAAGACCGCGCGCGATCTGGGCGTCAGCCTGGACCGCGTCAACGTCAACGGCGGATCCATCGCGATGGGCCACCCGCTGGGCGCCACCGGCTGCATCATCCTCGGCACCCTGCTCGACGAGCTGGAACGCCGCAACCTGTCCACCGGCTGCGCCACGCTGTGCGTCGGCGGCGGCATGGGCATCGCCACCATCATCCAAAGGATCTGACCATGAACGCCGTGATGATCGACGTGGGCGACGACGGCATTGCCGTCGCGCTGATGGACCTGCCGGGCAGGCCGATGAACGTGGTGGGCGACGCGCTGGTGGCGGGCATCGCGCTGGCTGTCGAGCGGCTGGCCGACCCGGCGGTGAAGGGCCTGATCCTGACTTCCGCGAAGGCCGATTTCTGTGCCGGCGGCGACCTCGACAACATGTCGAAGTGGACGCGGCCAGAGCAGGCCTTCGACGGCTCGATGGCGATGAAGGCCGTGCTGCGCAAGCTGGAGCTGCAAGGCAAGCCGGTGGTGGCGGCGATCAACGGCCATGCGCTGGGCGGTGGGCTGGAGATTG
This sequence comes from uncultured Rubrivivax sp., assembly GCA_964244245.1. Taxonomy (GTDB): domain Bacteria; phylum Pseudomonadota; class Gammaproteobacteria; order Burkholderiales; family Burkholderiaceae_C; genus Rubrivivax. The sequence continues at coordinate 179,256 of CAXTHW010000004.1, forward strand.
CGCTGGCCTGCCACGCCCGCATCGCCATCGACGACCCGCGGCTGAAGCTGGGACAGCCCGAGGTCAAGCTGGGCTTGCTGCCGGGCGGCGGCGGCACGGTGCGGCTGCCGCGGCTGGTGGGCATGCAGCAGGCGCTTCAGATCATGGTCGAAGGCAAGGACATCGCGCCGGCCCAGGCGCTGGCGATGGGGCTGCTGGCGGCGCTGGCACAAGACCGTGCCGACCTGCTGGCGCAGGCCCGCGCGTGGATCACCGCGCACCCGGCCGCCAAGCAGCCCTGGGACCTGCCGAAGTTCCGCTTTCCGGGCGGCGATTCGCGCTCGCCTGCGGCGGCGCAGTTGTTTTCCATCGGCCCGTCGATGGCCTCGGCCAGGAGCCAAGGCAACTACCCGGCCATCACGCACATCATGAGTTCGGTGTTCGAAGGCGGCCTGCTCGACTTCGACGCCGCCTGCAAGGTGGAAAGCCGTTACTTCGCTGCCTGCGTGATGTCGCAGGAATCGAAGAACATGATAGGCACGCTGTGGTACCAGTTGAATGCGATCAAGAAGGGTGCGTCGCGGCCTGCCGGCGTGCCGCAAGCGAAGGTGAACAAGCTCGGCATCCTGGGTGCCGGGATGATGGGCGCCGGCATCGCCCACGTGTCGGCCAAGGCCGGCATCGAGGTGGTGCTTCTCGACAGCACGGCAGAGGCTGCGGAGCGCGGCAAGGCCTATTCGCAAGGCTTGCTCGACAAGGCGGTGCAGAAGGGCCGCTCCAGCGCAGACAAGCGCGACGCGCTGCTGGGCAGGATCACGCCCACCGCCGACTACGCGCTGCTCGCCGGCTGCGATCTGGTCATCGAAGCGGTGTTCGAAGACCGCGCGGTCAAGGCCGGCGTCACGCGGCAGGCAGAGGCGGTGATCGGCGCGTCCGCGGTGTTCGCGTCCAACACCTCCACGCTGCCGATCAGCGGCCTGGCACAGGCCAGCGAGCGGCCGCACAACTTCATCGGCCTGCACTTCTTCAGCCCGGTGGACAAGATGCCGCTGGTCGAGATCATCGTCGGCCGCGAGACGTCCGACGAGACGCTGGCGCGCGGCTTCGACTACGTGTCGCAGATCGGCAAGACGCCCATCGTCGTCAACGACAGCCGCGGCTTCTACACCAGCCGCGTGTTCGCCACCTACGTGACCGAAGGCATCGCGATGCTGAAGGAAGGCGTGCACCCGCGCAGCATCGAAATGGCCGGGCTGCAGGCCGGCATGCCGATGCCGCCGCTGGCGCTTCAGGACGAGGTGAGCCTGAGCCTGAGCCTGCACGTGGCCGAGCAGACGAAGAAGGATCTGGCCGCCGAAGGGCGCGTCTATGCAGAGCACCCGGGCATGGCCGTCGTGCGCCAGCTCTGCGAGATCGGCCGCATCGGCAAGAAGGCCGGCAAGGGCTTTTATGACTGGGCCGATGGCGGCAGGACGCTGTGGCCCGAACTCGGCACGCTGTACCCGGTGGCGGCCAGCCAGCCGGAGCAGCGCGAGCTGATCGACCGGCTGATGTTCGCCCAGGCCAACGAGGCTGCGCGCTGCCATGAAGAAGGCGTGCTGCGCTCGGTGGCAGACGCCAACATCGGCTCCATCTTCGGCTGGGGCTTCGCGCCCTTCCACGGCGGTGCGCTGCAATACATCAACGCGATGGGCGCCAGCGCTTTCGTGGCGCGTGCGCGGGAGCTGGCCGCCAAGTTCGGCCCGCGCTTCGAGCCGGCCGCCGTGGTGCTGCGCCAGGCCGCGGCCGGTGGCCGCTTCGAAGACGCGGCATGAGCATCGCGCGGCGCTGGACGATGGTCTTGCATTGGACTAATATGCAGAGATCGTCTTGATCCGGAATTCGACATGAATGCAGTGCTGGCCCCGGAACGCGCTTCGTCCGCGGCAATGGCGCCAGAGCGCATGGCCGCCGCCGGCCTGCGCGCCTTCGAGCGCATCGCGCAGGCCTGGGGCCTGTCTGTCGATGAGCAACTCACGCTGCTCGGCCAGCCGCCGCGCTCCACCTTCTTCGCGTGGCGCAAGCAGCCCGACAAGGCAGCGCTGCCGCGCGACACGCTGGAGCGTCTGTCCAACCTGCTGGGCATCTACAAGGCGCTGCAACTGCTGCTGCCAGACGCCGCCGCCGCCGACGCCTGGCCGCGCCAGCCGAACGGCGCGCCGCCTTTCGGCGGCGGCAGTGCATTGCAGCGCATGCTGGCCGGCAACGTCAGCGACCTCAATCTGGTGCGGCGTTACCTCGACGGCGTGCGCGGCGGCGGCTGGTCCTGAACGGCCTGCCCGAGGTCCGGCGGCTGCGCTGGCAGACTGCCTGCCGCATCGTCCCCACCCGCTACCCGGCGATCAACCTCTTCGACCGCGTGGCAGATGCGGCTGACTTCGACGCGCTCTATGCGCTGGAAGCGCTGACCAACGAGCGTGCGCGCGACGAGCTGGGCCACATCGACAGCGTGCCGCGCGAGCAGCGCGTGTTCGGTCCCGGCAGCGGGCCGATCATGGCAGCGTTCACCCACATCAACCTGCTGGGCAGCCGCTTCTCCGACGGCGGCTACGGCGTCTTCTACGCCGCCCGCGAGCGCGCGACGGCCATCGCCGAGACGCGCCACCACCATGGCCGCTTCCTGGCCGCCACGCAGCAGCCGGCGATGCACCTGCCGATGCGGCTGTACGCGGTGGCCATCGACGCCCGCCTGCACGACCTGCGGCCCGCCGGCGCGGTGGACGCGGCGGTGTACGCGCCCGACGACTACGGCGCTTCACGGGCACTCGGCCGGCTGCTGCGTGAGGCTGGCTCGGCCGGCGTGGCCTACCGCAGCGTGCGCCATCCACGCGGCCAGTGCGTGGGCCTGTTCCAGCCGCGCGGTGCCAGCCGCTGCGTGCATGCCGCCTACCTGCTCTACGCCTGGGACGGCCAGCGCTTCAGCGACGTGTACGAGAAGACCGAATGAGGTTCGACCGCCTGGACGCACTGCGCGGCGCGGCCATCGTCTGGATGGCCGCATTTCATCTCTGCTTCGACCTCAACACCTTCGGCCTGCTGGCGCAGCGGCAGAACTTCTACGGCGACCCGTTCTGGACGGTGCAGCGCAGTTGCATCGTCAGCCTGTTCCTGTTTTGCGCCGGCTTGGGGCAGGCTGCGGCGCTGCACGCCGGCCAGAGCACCGCGCGCTTCTGGCGCCGCTGGCTGCAAGTGGCCGGCTGTGCGCTGCTGGTCAGCGCGGGCTCGGCGCTGATGTTTCCGCGCAGTTGGATCAGCTTCGGCGTGCTGCACGGCATTGCGCTGATGCTGCTGCTGGCGCGCGCCGCGGCGCCGCTGCGCGCCTGGCTGTGGCCGCTGGGCGCGGTGGCGCTGCTGCTGCCGCAGTGGGTGCAGCACCCGGTCTTCGACAGCCGCTGGACCAACTGGGTCGGACTGGTCACGCACAAGCCGGTGACCGAGGACTACGCGCCGCTGCTGCCGTGGCTGGCCGCCATGCTGTGGGGCCTGGCCGCCGGGCAGTGGCTGCTGGCCCACCGCGCCGCGGTGCTGGCCGGTGGCCTGCCGCATGCCATGCGCCCGCTGGCCTTGCTGGGCCGCTGGAGCCTCAGTTTCTACATGCTGCACCAGCCGCTGCTGATCGGCCTGCTGCTGGGCTGGCGCGCACTGCGCTAAGGTGCTGCCCAGGCGAACACCGCCGTCCCACTCCAACCCTGCACGAGGAACACACCATGCCCATCCAACGCTTTGTGCCCCTGTGTGCCGCGCTGCTCTGGCTGGCAGCCGGCCCGGCACTGGCGGCCGACGCTGCGCTGCTGGCAGCAGCGCAGCGCGCGCAGCCAGCCGTCATCGACAGCTTGAAGGAGATGGTGCTGATCGAATCGGGCAGCGCCAATGCCGAAGGCCTGGCGCGGATGGCCGACTACACCGAAAAGCGGCTTCAGGCACTGGGCGCGCGCACCGAGCGCATCGCCGCGCCGCGGGGCTTCGGCGGCATGGTGAAAGGCAGCTTCAGTGGCAGCGGCAGCCGCAACATCCTGCTGATGGCCCACATGGACACCGTCTATCCCGCCAACACGCTGGCCAGCCAGGGCTACAAGCAAGACGGCAACAAGCTCTACGGCCCCGGCATCGCAGACGACAAGGGCGGCATCGCCGTCATCCTGCACACGCTGCAGATCCTGCGCGACGCCGGCTGGCGCGATTACGCAAGCCTCACTGTGCTCTTCAACAGCGACGAGGAAGTGGGCTCGGTCAGCTCCGGCGAGACCATCGCCACCCTGGCCGCAGCGCAGGACGTGGTGCTGTCCTTCGAGCCCAGCGCCGCCAAGTCGGTGGCGAAGAACGAAACCCTGCTGCTGGGAGCGGCGGGCACCGCCACCGCCACGCTGGAGGTCACCGGCCGCGCCGCGCACGCAGGCGCCGCGCCGGAGCAGGGCCGCAATGCGCTGCTCGAGCTGTCGCACCAGTTGCTTCAGACGCGCGACGTGGCCAAGGCCGTGCCCGGTGCGCAGTTGAACTGGACGGTGGGCAAGGGTGGCGAGGTGCGCAACCAGATTCCCGAGCGCGCGGTGGCCACCGGTGACGTGCGCTTGACGGCGGTGGGTGCCACGGCCCGCCTGCTGAGCGCATTGCAGGACAAGGTGGCCAGCAGCCAGTTGGTGCCGGACACCAAGGTCACCGTCAACATCGAGGAAGGCCGCCCGCCTTACGTCGCAAACGATGCTGCACGCGCGCTGGCCCGCCACGCGCAAACGATCTACGCCGAACTCGACGGCCGCATGCTGCTGCTGGTGCCCGGCACCGGCGGCGCCACCGATGCCGGCTTCGCAGGCCGCCTGCCGAAGACGGTGGTGCTCGAAAGCTTCGGCCTGGGCGGCGCGGGCTACCACGCGCGCGACGAGTACATCGAGATCGACTCCATCGTGCCGCGCCTGTACCTGGCCACGCGGCTGTTGATGGACATCGGCAGCGGGCGGGCGCTGGCGCGATGAGCAGCAAGGTCTTGTTCGGCTTCCACGCCGTCACGGTGCGGCTGAAGACCGCGCCGCAGTCCATCACCGAGATCCATCTGGACAGCGCCCGGCGTGACGCGCGCATGCGCCAGTTCGTCGAGCGGGCCGGCGCGGCCGGCGCCAAGCTGGTGGACAGCGACGGCGAGCGCCTCACCGGCCTGGCCGGCAGCCCGCGCCACCAGGGCGTGGTGGCGCGCGTGACGCCGCTTGCGCAAAGCCATTCGTTGGACGACGTGCTGGACGCCCTCGTGGGCCCGCCCCTGCTGCTGGCGCTGGACGGCGTGACCGACCCGCACAACCTGGGCGCCTGCCTGCGCGTGGCAGACGGCGCCGGCGTGCATGCCGTGGTGGCGCCGAAGGACCATGCCGTGGGCCTGAACGCCACCGTCGCCAAAGTGGCCAGCGGCGCGGCCGACACGGTGCCCTACCTGATGGTGACCAACCTGGCGCGCACGCTGACCGAGCTGAAGGAGCGCGACATCCGCATCGTCGGGCTGGGCGACGATGCCGACGCCACGCTCTTCGACGCCGACCTGCGCGGCCCGCTGGCGCTGGTGCTGGGCGCAGAAGGGGCGGGCCTGCGCCAGCTCACGCGCAAGCACTGCGACCAGCTCGTGCGCATTCCGATGCTCGGCGCGGTGGAAAGCCTGAACGTGTCTGTGGCCGCCGGCATCTGCCTGTACGAGGCGCTGCGCCAGCGGCGGCCGTGATGGCGGCCGGCCCGTCGGCGCGATCTGCAATTCGTCGTTCGCCGCTTGCAGCGGGCGCCGGGTGCAGCCAAGCTTGCAGCCATGAACACACACGCTGATCCCGTTCGCCGCGCGCTGCTCGCGCTGCCGCTGGCAGCCGCAGCGCCGGCCTGCCAGGCGCTGGAGCTGGGCTGGCGGGGCGCCTCCACACGCGGCTCAGGCAAGCTGGTCGAGCAGACGCTGGAGCTGCCGCCGTTCGACAGCGTCGATGTGGCAGACGCCATCGCGGTGCAACTGGAACAGGTGCAGGGCGCGGCTGCGCTGCACATCGAGATCGACGACAACCTGTTGCCGCTCATCGACGCCAGGGTGAAAGACGGGCGGCTGCTGCTGCGCCAGAAGCGGCCCTTCAACGCGACCAAGGCGCGGCTCGTGCTTCAGGTCTGGAAGCTGCAGGCCATCAGCGTCTCGGGCAGTGGCGCGGTGGCAAGCGAAGGCCTGGTCGCCAAGCACCTCAAGATCAGCGCCAGCGGATCGGGCAGCCTGCGGCTGGACCCGCTGACGGCCGAGACGCTGGAGCTGCATCTGGGCGGCAGCAGCACCGTCAAGCTGGCCGGCCAGGCCAACGAGTTGAGCGCCTCCATCGGCGGCTCAGGCGTGTTGCAGGCCACTGCGATGGCGGTGCGGCGCGCCGCGGTGGCAGTGGGCGGCTCTGGCGTCGCCAGGCTGCAGGTGCTGGACGCGCTGAGCGGCAGCGTCGGCGGCTCCGGCCTGCTGGGCTACAGGGGTGACCCGGCGCTGACCGTGTCACGCGGCGGCTCGGGCCGGCTGTCGCGCTTGACCGAGTAGTTCCAGCGGCAGGTGTAGGTAGCTCGCTATCACCCGGCCGTGGGTGCGCGGCCGAATAATCTGCGCATGCGATGCCACCTCACGCGCTTTGCGGCCCTTGTGCTGCTGCTGTCCACCACGCCTGCGGCGCCCGCGCTGGCCAACCAGGCGCTGGCGCAGAAGAACAACTGCCTTGGTTGCCACGCGCCGGCCAGCAAGCTGGTCGGCCCGGCCTACCAGGACGTGGCGGCGCGCTATGCAGGGCAGCCAGACGCGGTGGCGCAGTTGGTGCAGTCCATCCGCAACGGCGGCTCGGGCCGGTGGGGCGACATCCCGATGCCGCCCCAGCCGCAGCTCTCGCCGGCCGATGCGAAGCGCCTCGCACAATGGGTGCTTCAGGGCGCGAAGTGAACGCTGCGCCGGCCGGCACCGCCAGGGATTTCCCTTGTAAGTAGCTGGCTAACACCTGCGTCGGCTGCGCCGATGCAACACTGTTCTCCTGATTGCTTTCCAAGCCGCACAGACCCGGCCCGGGCACCGGCTGACGTTCCCACCAGGAGACAGACATGCGTGTGATTCCCGTGCTGCCGGTGCCCGCCGGCGTGGCCGCCGAAGGCTGCCACGAAGACGACGGGCAGGTGCCCAAACTGGCCTTGCCGCTGGCGCGTCGCGAGTTCCTCAAGGGCAGCGGCCTGCTGATCGGCACCTTGGTCGCCGGCACCGCCGTTGCGGCATTGGCGCCGTCACCGGTGTGGGCCGCGGAGCTGAAGAACCTCAGCACGGCTGAAGGCAAGACGCTGATGGCGATGGGCCGCGTGCTCTACCCGCACAAAAAGCTGCCCGATGCGGTGTACGCGCTGCTGGCCAAGGACCTGGACGCCAAGACCGAAGGCATTCCGGCGCTGCGCGAAGGCCTGGCCGCGCTGGACCGCAGCACTGGCGGCAGCTTCGTCAAAGCCAGCGCGGCCAGCAGGCTGGCAGCCGTGAAGGCGATGGAGGGCACGCCCTTCTTCAACACGGTGCGCGGCCAATGCGTGACGTCGCTGTACGACAACGACATGGCCTATGCGGCCCTGGGCTATCCGGGGTCGGCGTGGGAGAAGGGCGGCTACATCACGCGTGGCTTCCAAGACCTCAAATGGCTGCCCGCACCCGGCGCAGACGCCAGCCCGCCACCGTATCTCGGCTGAACCGGCGCGCCCGGCTGCGCTCTGCGCCGCCTACAAAAACCAATCGGAGACTGCAATGGCAAAGTTGGATTACGGCGCCGACTCGGTGGTCGTCATCATCGGCTCGGGGGCCGGTGGCGGCACCCTGGCCAACGAGTTGTGCCAGAAGGGCGTGAAGGTGGTGGTGCTGGAGGCCGGCGCACTGCAGTCCAGCGCCAGCTTCATCAACGACGAATGGAAGTCCTTCAGCCAACTGGCCTGGCTGGACCCTCGCACCACCTCGGGCTCATGGCGGGTGGCAAAAGACTTCTCCGGCCTGCCTGCCTGGGTCTGCAAGACGGTGGGCGGCACCACCACCCACTGGGCCGGCGCGTCGCTGCGCTTCCAGGAGCACGAGTTCAGGGCGCGCACGGCCTACGGTGAGATCAAGGGCGCCAACCTGCTGGACTGGCCTGTGACGCTCAAAGAGCTGGAGCCGTACTACGCTCGCGCCGAAGACAAGATGGGCGTGACGCGCACCAACGGCATTCCGGGGCTGCCCGGCAACAACAACTTCAAGGTCTTGCACGCCGGTGCCACCAAGCTGGGCTACAAGGAGGTTCACACCGGCAACATGGCCATCAACAGCCAGCCGCGCGACGGTCGCGGCCGGTGCATGCAACTGGGCTTTTGCTTCCAGGGCTGCAAGAGCGGCGCCAAGTGGAGCACGCTCTACACCGAGCTGCCGAAGGCCGAGAAAACCGGCAACCTGGACCTGCGCCCCGAAAGCCACGTGACGCGCATCGAGCACGACCCCGCAGGCAAGGTGACCGGCGTCGTCTATATGGACAAAGACGGCAAGGAGCAGCGCCAGAAGGCACGCATCGTCTGCGTCGCGGGCAACTCGATCGAAACGCCACGCCTGCTGTTGCTGTCGGCATCGGGCCTGTTCAAAGACGGGCTGGCCAACAGCTCGGGGCAGGTGGGCCGCAACTACATGCGCCACATGACCGGCTCGGTCTATGCGCTGTTCAAACAGCCTGTGCACATGTACCGCGGCACCACGATGGCGGGCATCGTGCGCGACGAGGCGGCGCTGGACACCAGGCGCGGCTTCGTCGGCGGCTACGAGCTGGAGACCTTGGCGCTCGGCCTGCCGTTCATGGCTGCCTTCCTGAACCCGGGCGGCTGGGGACAGGACTTCACCGAGTACATGGAGAACTACACCAACATCGCCGGCATGTGGCTCGTCGGCGAGGACATGCCGCGCGAGACCAACCGCGTGACCTTGAACGACAAGGTGAAAGACAAGTGGGGCAACGCCGTGCCGAACGTGCACTTCGACGACCATGACAACGACATCGCCATGCGCGAGCATGCTTTTCGCCAGGGCCAGGCCATCTATGCCGCGGCCGGTGCGTTGAAGAGCTTTCGCACGCCGCCCTACCCGAGCACGCACAACCTCGGCACCTGCCGCATGGGTGCCAGCGCGCGCGACAGCGTCTGCAACGGCAACGGCCAGACGCACGACGTGAAGAACCTGTTCATCAGCGACGGCAGCCAGTTCACCACCGGCGGCGCCGAGAACCCGACCCTCACCATCGTGACGCTGGCCATCCGGCAGGCGGAGTACATTGCCCAGCAGATGACGGCGCGCGCCATCTGAAGGGGACGGCAATGTGTGAATTTTTCGTCCAGGCCGACCCGATCTTGTACGAACAGCGTTCCCGCACCGTGCGCATCCATGGGGTGCTGACCAGCATCCGGCTCGAAAACATGGTGTGGGACACGCTGGCGGAGATGACCGAAGGTGAAGGCCGCACCACCAACGCATTGATATCGCTGTTCCACGACGAGATCCTGGCGCACCGCGGCGAGGTGCCCAACTTCGCATCCTTCCTGCGCGTCACGTGCATGCGCTACCTGCGCCGCCGGCTGCTGGCAAGCGGCGCCGTCGAGCGTGCCGACGAGCCGGTGCCGCGGCTGTTGCTGGCAGCCTCGCGATGAGTTTCGACAGCGAGGCACACCCCGGCGTCTGCGCAGCGCCCGCGCCGCAGACGGCTGGTTTCGTGCTCAACCACAGCATGCTGCGTGTGAAAGACCCGCAGGTGGCACTTGACTTCTACACCCGCATCTTCGGCATGCGCGTGCTGCGCAAGCTCGATTTTCCAGAGATGCGGTTCTCGCTGTACTTCCTGCACCGCGCGCAGCCCGAAGCCAGCCCGCCCGACGACGACGGGGACCGCACCGCCTGGACGTTTGCGCAGCGCGGCATCCTGGAGCTCACACACAACTGGGGTAGCGAAGCCGATCCCGCTTTCAAGTACCACGACGGCAATGCCCAGCCGCAGGGCTTCGGCCACATCTGTTTCTCGGTGCCCGACCTCGACGCCGCAGTGCGCTGGTTCGATGAGAACGCCGTGCCCTACGTCAAGCGCCCGGAGCAGGGCAAGATGCGCGACGTCGCCTTCATCAAGGACCCCGACGGCTACTGGATCGAGATCGTCGAGCCGGCACGGCTGAAGGCACTGGGACGCTGACCTTCGCCCACGCCGGCCGCGTGGGCGCTGCTCCGCTCAGTCCGCTCAGCCCGCATAGCCCAGCGCGCCCACCACCGCGCCCAGGCCGATCAACCACATCGGGCTGAGCTTGCTGCGCAGCATCGCCAGCACCGTGGCAGCCACCAGCAGCAGCGCACCCGTGTGGTGGCGCGCCGGCTCGGTGAGCACCCAGCCGGTGGACAGCAGCAGGCCGATGGTCAGCGGCGCCATGCCGTTGGTGAAGGCGCGCACGCCGCGCGACGTGCGGCGCTGCGCGCCCCAGCGCGTGGCGGTCAGCGCCAATGTGGTGGATGGCAGCAGGCTGCCGGTCATCGTGGCCAGCACGCCGGCCAGGCCGCCCACGTTCCAGCCGATGACGGCGACGAACAGCAGGTTGGGCCCGGGCGCGGCCTGCGCCAGCGCCACCGAGGCGGTGAACTGCGCATCGCTCAGCCAGTGCCTGTCGCCGACGATGAAGCGCTGCATGTCGGGCGCGGTGGTGATGGCGCCGCCCACCGCCAGCAGCGACAGCAGCATGAAGTGGAAGAACATCGCCAGCAGACCGGCCGTGCCGATGCCGGTGGCGCCCCAGAGCACCTCGTGCAGGCTGGCGAGGGACGTCACGGTGCCAGCCTCTTCCAGGCCAGCGCCATCGCCAGCGCGCCGAGCACCAGCACCACCCAGACCATCGGCCAGCGCAACAGGCCCACGGCGCAGAAGGTGAGCAGCGCCAGCGCCGCGCAGGCCGGGCGGCCCATCGGGTTCTGGCGCAGCGTGGGCCAGACCTTCGCTGCGGTGGCGATCACCAGCCCGGCGGCCACCGCGCCCATGCCGCGCAAGGCGCCGGCCACCGGAGGGATGTCGGCCAACTGCCCGTACAGCGCCGCCAGCAGCAGCACGATCACCAGCGGCAGCGCCAGCAGCCCGCACAGCGCCGCGGCGGCGCCGCGCCAGCCGAAGAAGCCGTCGCCGATCATCAGCGCCATGTTGATGATGTTCGGGCCGGGCAGCACCTGGCCCACCGACAGCGTCTCGACGAACTGCTCGCGGGTGAGCCAGCGTTCGCGCTCCACCAGCTCGCGCTGCGCAATGGGCAGCACGCCGCCGAAGCCTTGCAGCGCCATCCGGTTGAAGACGCGGAAGAGGTCGCGCGGGGTCTGCGGCCGGGGTTGGACCGGGGCCACCTCAGACATGCACCGCCCCAGCCATGCGGCGGCTCAATGACAGGCTCAAAGCGACGGCCAGCAGCAGCCAGCCGAAGGCCGCCCAGTGCAGGTTGGCAAAGCTGCCGCCGGCCAGCAGCGCGCCGCCGCCGGCCGCGCCCAGTGCCTGGCCCAGGTACATGGCCGACGTGTTGAGCGCCATCAGCGCCGGTGCCAGCGCTGGTGCCGCCTCGCTCAGCCGCGCCTGCTGCGCGGAGTTGCCTGAAAAGCAGCCCAGCGCCCACGGCACCACGGTCAGCGCCATCAGCGGCAGCGTGGTCGCCAGCGGCCACACCAGCGTCGTCAGCGCCATGCCCGCCAGCGTGAGCAGCACGCAGCGCGCCGCACCGGCACGGTCCACCCAGCGTTGCAGCAGCAGGTTGCCCAGCAGACCGAAGGCGCCAAACCACATGAAGAGGCCGCCCACGCCAGCCGGCCCGGCGCCGAGCACCTCGCGGTAGTAGGGCGCCAGGTAGGAAAACAACGTGAACTGGCCCGAAGCGCTGAGCGCGGTGACGCCCACCATGCCCATCAGCAGCGGGTGCGTCAGCGTGCGCCGCCAGGCGGCCAGCGACAGCGCTGCCGGCCTGATGCCGCCCGGCAGCGCGCGCCAGACGCCGGCCGCGGCAGCAGCGCTCAGCACCGCCACCAGCAGGAAGGCCTGCTGCCAGCCGAGCGTCTCGGCCACGAAGGCGGCCACCGGCATGCCGATCACCGAGGCCAGCGACCAGCCGATGAAGATGAAGGCGATGGCGCGCCCGCGCTCTGCCGCAGGCGCCATCACGCTGATGGCTGCTGCTGCCTGCGGCGTGAACACCGCAGCACCCAGCACGGTGGCGGCGCGCAGCGGCAGCAGTGCCGCGAAGCTGGGCATCGCGGCGCACAGCACATGGCCGGCGGCATACCACAGCAGCGACAGCGTCAGCAGCGTGCGCCTGTCCCAGCCGGCCAGCACGGCCGCCAGCAGCGGCGCGCCGAGGGCGATCACGAAGCCGGCCACCGAGATGAGCTGCCCGCCGAGTGCGACGGAGACATGCAGCGCATGCGCGATGTCGTTCAACGAGCCGGCTGCCACCATCACGCCGCAGCCGATGGCGAAATTGCCGGCCATCAGCGCCCAACTGGCGGCGCGTGTTCCAGCCATCAACGCAGCACTTTCAGCGCCTCTGGGTTGAGCAGGTTCGTCGGCTCGTTGTTGACGAAGTTGATCACGTTGTCGAACGCGGCGCCGAAGTACAGCTCATAGCTGTCCTGCTCCACATAGCCGATGTGCGGCGTGCAGACGGCATTTTCCAGCCGCAGCAGCGGGTGGCCTTGCAGGATGGGCTCGCTCTCGAACACGTCCACAGCGGCCATGCCGGGCCGGCCCTTGTTGAGCGCAGAGACGAGCGCGTTCTCTTCCACCAGTTCGGCGCGCGAGGTGTTGACGAACAGCGCCGCCGGCTTCATGCGCGACAGGTCGTCGAGCGTGATGATCGCGCGCGTGGCGTCGGTCAGCCGCAGGTGCACGCTGAGCACGTCGCACTGCTCGAAGAAGGCCTCGCGGCTGTCGGCGGCCCGCAGGCCGTCGGCCAGCGCTCTGGCGCGCGAGGGCTCGCTGCCCCACACCACCACCTGCATGCCGAAGGCGCGGCCATAGCCGGCCACGATCTGGCCGATCCTGCCGTAGCCCCAGAGCCCCAGCGTCTTGCCCTTGAGTACCGAGCCCAGGCCGAAGTTGGGCGGCATGCCGGCCGACTTCAGCCCGCTCTGCTGCCAGGCGCCGTGCTTCAGGTTGCCGATGTACTGCGGCAGCCGGCGCATCGAGGCCATGATGAGTGCCCAGGTCAGCTCGGCTGGCGCGGTGGGCGAGCCAACGCCTTCGGCCACCGCGATGCCGAGCCGCGTGCAGGCTTCGACATCGACATGCGGGCCGATCTTGCCGGTCTGAGAGATCAGCTTGAGCTTGGGCAGCTTCTCCAGCAAAGCGCGCGGGAAGTGGGTGCGTTCACGGATCAGCACCAGCACGTCGGCATCGCGCAGCCGCACGCTGAGCTGGCCGATGCCTTTGACGGTGTTGGTGAAGACCTTGGCGTTCAGTGGTTCCAGCCGGGCCGCGCACTTGAGCTTGCGCACCGCATCCTGGTAGTCGTCGAGGATGATGATGTTCATGGTGTCAGCCGGCATTCTGCCGCGTCCGCCACGGCAGGCGCGGCTGCCGGTAGCATCGGGTTCCTCGGATTGGTTACAGGAGACACACCATGGCTCTCTCGATGTATTCGGCCAGCGTGCCGACGTTCACCCGCGTGCTGAACGCGATGCTGTCCTGGCTGGACAAGGCGCAGGCCCACGCGGAAGCCCGCAAGTTCGACCCCAGCGGCTACGCCACGCTGAAGCTGGCGCCCGACATGCTGCCCTTGACGAAGCAGGTGCAGATTGCCAGCGACACGGTGAAAGGCTGCATCGCCCGCCTGTCCGGCCAGGAAGCGCCGGCCTGGGAGGACAACGAAGCCACGCTGGACGAGCTGCGCGCACGCATCCGCAAGACGCTGGACTACGTGCAGTCGGTGCCGGCAGCGCTGATCGACGGCTCGGACGAGCGCGCCATTGCACTGCCCACGCGCAGCGGCGAGCCGCGCCGCTTCACCGGGGAAAGCTATCTCACCACGTTCGTGCTGCCGAACGTCTATTTCCACGCCACCACGCTGTATGCGCTGCTTCGCAGTGCGGGCGTCGAGCTCGGCAAGCGCGACTTCCTGGCCAACTGATCAGCTAGCGCTGCGCCACGCGCACGCGGGCCGGCTGTGCAGCCGGCTTCCCGCTGCGCCTGGCGGCCGGTGCTGCAGCCACCGGGCGCGCCGCCACGCGGGCGGCACGCAGCGTCTGCATCACGACGATGGCCTGGCCGGGTTTGAAGGCGGCCTGGGCATGGACACCGTTCCACAGCGCCACCTGCGCCGGGCTGACGCGGTAGCGCCGCGCCACGGCGGCCACCGTGTCGCCCTTCTTGCCGGCCTTGAACGACAGCTTCACCAGCGGCGGCGGCTCGGGTGCCAGCACCATCATCGCGTGGTCTGCCACATGCTCCGCCACATCGACGGTGATGTGTGCTTGGCGCGGCACCAGCAGCGTGGAGCCGGCCTTCACCAGCATGCGCGCGGGGATGCGGTTGACCTCGCGCAACTGCGCCTCGCCGATGCCGATCAGGCGCGCCGCTTCGGCCGGCGTCAGCGTCCTGGGCGCCACCCAGGCCGTCCAGCTTGCCATCGGCCCGCGGTGCATCTGGAGCTGCCGCAGAAAGCGGTTGGCGTTGTCGTAGGGCAGCAGCACCTGCGGCGTGCCGGCGGCCAGGATCACCGGCTTGTTCATCTGCGGGTTGAGCTGCTGAAACTCGTCCAGCGGCAGGTCGGCCAGCCTGGCGGCCAGCGCCACGTCGATGTCGCGGTCGATGGTGACGCTCAGGAAAAACGGGTGGTTCTCGAGCACCGGCAACACCAGCGAGAAGGCCTCGGGCCGCGCGACGATGTTCTTCACCGCCTGCAGCTTGGGCAGGTAGTTGCGCGTCTCGTCGGGCAGGCGCAGGTTGTCGTAGTCGGTCGGCAGGCCGGCCTGGCGGTTGCGCTCGATGGCGCGCTGCACGTTGCCCTGGCCCCAGTTGTAGGCCGCGAGGGCCAGCTGCCAGTCGCCGAACATCGTTTGCAGCCTTTGCAGGTAGTCGAGAGCGGCGCGGGTGGAGGCCAGCACGTCGCGCCGGTCGTCGCGGAACAGGTTCTGCCGCAACTCGAAGTCTTTGCCGGTCAGCGGCATGAACTGCCACATGCCCGACGCACTGGCGCGTGACGCGGCCTGCGGGTTGAACGCGCTTTCGACGAAGGGCAGCAGCGCCAGTTCGATGGGCATGTTGCGGCGCTGCACTTCCTCGACGATGTGGAAGAGATAGCGGCCGCCGCGCTCGGACATGCGCTGCACGTAGTCGGGCCGCGCGGCATACCACTGCTCCCACTTGTGCACCAGATCGTTGTCGATGTCGGGCAGCGCAAAGCGCAGGCGCACACGGGCCCAGAGGTCGGTGCGGGCGGGGTCGTCGCCGGGGTCGAGCCGGGCCCGCATGTGGGGCAGGCTGTCGATGATGCTGATGGGCTCGTCGGCCGCTGCCGCTGCGGGCTCGATGGCCTGAAGCGCCACCACGGCGGGCGGCGTTTGCAGCAGCGGCGCTGCGGCTGGCTGCCCCGCTGCATCGGTGGCTGGCGGCGCGCTGGCGCAGCCGCCGATGCCCACCGCGCCCGCCAGACACAGCGCACCGAACAGGGCAGAACACCAGGCGTCCGGGCGCCGGAAGGTGGGGCGGACAGCAGTCGTCATCGGTGGTGGTTCTTCCGTTCGTGCAGCGCGGCAGAGACATCCGCGCTGATCTGGCTCACTAGAATCCGAGCCAGCAGCAGCCCCGGCGCGTCGAGCGTGGATTGCATCGGTGTTGCGCCCCCCGGATCGACCATCACGGCTTGCCGGCCGTCATGCAGCATCCAGATGTGGTCGTCGCTGAAGGCGGGTCGAGGCAGCAGGTTGATCATGACGCGGGACGAGTCGATTATAGAGTTGGGGGCCTGGTTGCAGACCGCGCCGGGCCGCCACCTGCTGGCCTGGGAACAAGACCGGCTGGACCACGCGGTGACGGACGCCTTCGGCTTCCATGCACTGCAACTCGGCCTGCCCGAACTGAACGGTCTGCGCGCCAACCGCATGCCGCACCGCTGGGTGGCCAGCGACTCCCTGGTGGTGCCCGAGGCGCTGGCCATGCCGCCGCCGCGCGACGGGCTGAGCACCACGCAGCCGGCCGAGGAGCCGGTGGCGCTGTACTGCGAATTCGACGCGCTGCCCTTCCCCGACCACAGCGTCGATCTTGTGGTGCTGCCGCACTCGCTGGAACTGGCGCGCGACCCGCATCACACGCTGCGCGAGGTCGAGCGCGTGCTGGTGCCCGAGGGGCGCGTGGTGATCGCCGGCTTCAACCCGGCCAGCCTGTGGGGGCTGCGCCAGCGTGCCGGCCACATGAAGCAAGGGCTGGGCGTGGGGCGCGGCGGCGGGCTGTACCTGCCGCGCGCCGGCGACTTCATCGGCTACTGGCGGCTGCGGGATTGGCTGCGCCTGCTCGGCTTCGAGGTCGAGGGCGGGCGCTTCGGCTGCTACAGGCCGCCGTTCACGTCGCAGCGCTGGCTGGACAGGTTCGCCTGGATGGACGCCGTCGGTGACCGCTGGTGGCCGGTGCTGGGCTCGGTGTATTTCGTGGTGGCCGTCAAGCGGGTGCGCGGCATGCGGCTGATCGGCCTGGTGAAGAGTGAACGGCGCAAGCCCCGGGCGGCACCTGCCGTGGTGGCCAACCGCGAGCCCGTGGAGATGGAAAGCTGATGACCGAAGTCGTGATCTACACCGATGGCGCCTGCAAGGGCAACCCCGGCCCTGGCGGCTGGGGCGCGTGGCTGAAGAGCGGCGCCAACGAGAAAGAACTGTGGGGCGGCGAGGCGCTCACCACCAACAACCGGATGGAACTGACGGCGCCCATCGAGGCACTGGCCTCGCTGAAGCGGCGCTGCCAGGTCGTCATCTACACCGACAGCGAATACGTCCGCAACGGCATCACCACCTGGATCCACGGCTGGAAGAAGCGCGGCTGGCAGACGGCCGACAAGAAGCCGGTGAAGAACGTCGAGCTGTGGCAGCGGCTGGAAGCGCTGGCTGCGGGCCACGACGTCACCTGGCGCTGGGTCAAGGGCCATGCCGGCGACCCCGGCAACGAGCACGCCGACCTGCTGGCCAACCGCGGTGTGGAGTCGGTTCTCAGCGGCAGGCGCAGCGGCTCAGCGGTCTGATACTTGCTTGATTCCGACCGTCAAAAGAACAGCGGCAGCGCACGAGGAGAATCGACCGTGGCCAAGATTCCACCGGGCGTCGGCCCGCGCTTTGCGCAGGTCGTCGTGCTCTTCGGCGCCACCGGCGACCTGGCGCGGCGCAAGCTGCTGCCGGGGCTGTACCACCTGGCCAGTGCCGGCTTCATCCCCAACTGCCGGATCATCGGCGTCTCGCTCGACGACATGGACGCGGCGGCTTTCCGCCTGTCCGCGCGCAGCGCGCTCGACGAGTTCTCCAGCCGCAAGCCAGGCGCTGCCGATTGGGACAGCTTTGCAGCCAGGCTCGACTACGTGCCCTTGTCTGCCGGCGCGCAGGCGCTGCGCCAGGCGGTGCTGGCGGCGGAGCAGGCCATCGGCAGCGAAAGCCGGCGGCTGCACTACCTGAGCGTGCCGCCCAGCGCCGCCCTGTCGGCGGTGCGCCTGCTGGGCGAGGCCCAACTCGTCGAGCGTTCGCGCATCGTGATGGAAAAGCCCTTCGGCACCGACCTTGCCAGCGCGGTGCACCTCAACAGCGAACTGCACGCGGTGTTTGCCGAAGACCAGATCTTCCGCATCGACCATTTCCTGGGCAAGGAGCCGGCGCAGAACATCCTGGCCTTCCGCTTCGCCAACGGCTTGTTCGAGCCCATCTGGAACCGCAACTTCATCGACCACGTGCAGATCGACGTGCCCGAGACGCTGGGTCTGGGCCGGCGCGCCGGCTTCTACGAGCAGACCGGCGCCTACCGCGACATGGTGGTCACGCATTTGTTCCAGATCCTCGCGTTCATGGCGATGGAGCCGCCCACGGCGCTGGAGCCGGCGCCCATCAGCGAGGAGAAGAACAAGGTCTTTCGCAGCATGCTGCCCATCCAGCCGGCCGACGTGGTGCGCGGCCAGTACACCGGCTACCGCGCGGAAGACGGGGTGGACCGCGAGTCGGAGGCCGAGACCTTCATCGCGCTGAAGTGCTTCATCGACAACTGGCGCTGGGCCGGCGTGCCCTTCTTCCTGCGCACCGGCAAACGGCTGGCGCAAGGCCAGCGCATCATCTCCATCGCGTTCCGCGAGCCACCGAAAAGCATGTTTCCGGCCGGCTCGGGCGTCGGCGCGCAGGGGCCCGACCATCTCACCTTCGACCTGGCCGATGCGTCGAAGATGTCGCTGTCCTTCTACGGCAAGCGCCCCGGCCCCGGCATGCGGCTGGACAAGCTGAGCCTGCAGTTCGCGATGCACGACACCGGCTTGCTCGGCGACGTGCTCGAAGCGTACGAGCGCCTCATCCTCGACGCGATGCGCGGCGACCACACGCTGTTCAACACCGCAGAGGGCATCGAGCGGCTGTGGCAGGTGTCCACCCAGTTGCTGGAAGCACCGCCGCCGGTGCGCCTGTACGAGCCCGGCTCGTGGGGGCCGAAATCCATCCACCAGCTCATTGCGCCGCATGCCTGGCGGCTGCCCTTCGAGCGCGCCTGGCGCGACCCCAACAAGTCGGGTGGCTGACAGCGCGCGCCTGGCGAGGCAGCGCCGTCAGGAGCTTTCCAGCGCCGCCGCCGGCGTCGGCGCCGTTGCCTTGAACTGCGATTCACGCAGCACCGAACAGACCTGGATCTTGTACTCGCTGTAGAAGCGCTTGCGCCCGGCGATGGCCGCCTGCGCGTGCTCGCGGCTCAGCGACCAGGCGCGCTGTGCTTCCATCGACTCGAACTCCACCAGCGTGATGCGCTCGCCGTCCTCGGCGACGAACAGCTTGTGCCCGACGAAGCCCGGCGCGTTTTCCACCAGCGCTGCCGTGGAGCTCACCGCAGCGTCGTACTCGGCGCCGGCCTGTGCATTGAGGCGTGAGCGAAATATTGTCAAGATCATCAAACCCCCTGTTTGAGTGGCCCAAGTGCGACCGCAGTATGCACGCTGCATGTTGCTGAGGGGCAGCCCTGGGTGCGACGGCGGCGGACTGCCGCGTCCTGCTTGCCGCAGCGTGCCCGAGCAGACCGCACTCGCCACCCGGCGAAAAATCCGAGCGCGGCGCTTGACACTACACCAATTGGTGAACTACATTCTTCACCAGTCGGTGTAGAGTGCATCGGCACAACCCAAAGCAACCCCATGGTCACCATCGCAAAGTCTCTTGTCGTCCGTCGCTCCCTGATGCTGTGCGCGCTGACGGCGCCGCTGCTGCTGGCAGGCTGCGCCAACCAGGCCGTCACGCAGAGCGGCTTCCTCGGCGACTACGACGGTCTCGCCCCAGCCACCCCGGGCGCCAAGGCGTTGACCTACTCGCGCGGCATTGGCCAAGCGGGGGCATCGGGCCGCCGTAGCGTGCTGATCGATGCGGTGGAACTGCGCCTGCCGGCCGAGCAGGCAGACGCCATCTCGCCTGCGCTGCAACTTCAGGCCAAGGCCGACTACAGGGTGGCGCTGCAGAGCGCGTTCTCTGCGCACTACGACGTTGTGGAAAGCACCAGCGACCTAACCGACCTGCTGCGCGTGCGTGCCGCCATCACCGGGCTGAAGCCGTCCAACCCGACTCTCAACACGCTGACCTTCCTGCTGGTGGGCCCCGTCTCCAACGGCGGCGTCAGCACCGAAGCCGAGGTGCTGGACGCTGCCACCGGTGAGCGCGTTGCAGCGCAGGCCACCTTCACCAACGGCCACTTGTTCAACGGCGGCATGGGTGGCTTCTTCGATCCGCTGGGCCATGTGCGCAAGGCGTTCGACAGCCACGCGCAGAAGCTGCTCGACCTGACCTTGCCAGGCCCGCAGGAGGCGGTGGCGGCAGCCGGTCCGGCAGCGGCGCAGAGCACTGGGCGTTCGAGCCCCCGGGCTGTGCCGGGGACGCAGCAATGAGCAGCACCGCCCGTGCGCCGTCCCGCCCGCCGGCTGCCAAGCGCGCAGCGCGCAGCCAGCGCCCGCACGACGCTGCCGCCACGATGAAGCTGATCACCGACGCGGCGGTGCGGCTGCTGGCCGAGAAGGGCTTTCCAGGCATCGGCATCAACACCGTGGCCGCCGCGGCCGGCGTGGACAAGCAGCTCATCTACTACCACTTCGGCGGCCTGGAGGGCGTGATCCGCCAACTCGGCAGCCAGCTCGAGTTCTGGCTCGGCACGCCGCTTCAGCCTCGGCCCGGCGAGCCTTATGGCGAAGCCGTGTACCGGCTGCTGATGGAGTACGGCGCTGCGCTGCGCCGCAACCCGCTGGTGCTGCGGCTGCTGGCCTGGGAACTGGTCGAGCCCACCGATGTGCTGAAGGAGCTGGAGGTCACCCGCTCGGCCGCGATGGCCGGCTGGGTGCAGAGCCTGCGCTCAGCGGCGCAGCCGGTGCCAGCCGGCATCGACGCCCCGGCCGTCAACGCTGTGTTGCTGGCCGGGCTGCACTACCTGGCGCTGCGCGAACAATCGCTGGGCAGCTTCGCCGGCGTGGACATCCAGAGCCCGCAAGGCGTGGAGCGCATCGCACAAGCGGTGCGCCTGATCACCGAGCGGGTCTATGCGACGGCGCCGAAGAGGCCGGTGCGATGAGCGCGCACCGTCCGGCCGCGCGTCTGCTGCAACTCCAGCTTGCATGCGCGCTGGTGGTGTTTCTCGTCGCCGCCACGCTGCCCTATCTGTGGCTGATCGCGCACTTCGGCTACGACGACATCCTGCGCGAGCCTGCCGCCACCATTCTGGCTGCGGTGCAGCGCGGCGGCGCGCCGCTGGCAGCCGCCTGGTTCTGTTTTGCGATGAGCAGCCTGCTGTTCATTCCCGTCGCGCTGGCACTGCAGAGGCTGGTGGCCGGGCCGTCGGCGGACAAAGGGCAGGGCAGTGCTGTTGCGGCGCTGGGCATGGCATCAGCCGTGGCACAGGCCATCGGCCTGCTGCGCTGGGTGCTGGTGGTGCCGGCGCTGGCCGCCTCTTTTGCCGACCCGGCCGCCACCGCCGCCAGCAGCGACGCCGTGCTGTTGGTCTTTGATGCCGTGCACCGCTTCGGCGGCATGGTGGTGGGCGAGATGGTCGGCCAGCTGCTGCTGGCCGGCTGGACGGGCGGTGCGGCGTGGCAGCTCTGGCGCAGCCGTGCCGTGCCGCGCTGGCTGGCCGCCGCCGGCTTGCTGAGCCCGCCGCTGTGGCTGCTGGGGCAGAGCGAATTGCTGCACCCGGTGCTGCCGCAGGTGCCGCAGATCCAAGCCATTCCGCTGGCCTTCATGGCCTGGGAAGCCTGGCTGGCGTCGCTCGCCGGGGCACTGTTCTTCAGTGCCTTGCGGGGCAGGAGGCGCCAGCCGCGCATGGAGGTGTCGTCGATGCCGAGCTGAAGCCCCGTCGGCAGCCGCGCGCTGCACTTCTCCCCCGCTTTGCCCTTGCCAGCCCATGCCGTTGGCCGCCGACCGTGCGGCCATCCCCCGGCGTGCCTGATCCAACGTTCCCTTGCCATTCACTCCACCGGAGATTTCCATGTCATTCACCTTCACCTCGTTGCGCCGCACGGCGATCACCGCAGCCTTCATCGTTGCTGCGCCCGCCGCTTTCGCGCAGGCCTTCGACGCGGTGCGCCTGTACGGCGCTGCGCCCGGCCGGGACGGCGGCACCGCCGGGCTGGCGCTGATCGCCGGCAAGCGCTATCAGGGTTCCGACGAGCGCCGCACGCTGGCCTTGCCGGTGCTGGACTACCAATGGGCCAATGGCTGGTTCGCCGGTGTCACCAATGGCGTGGGCTACAACTTCAGCAGCGGCGGCAACCTGCAATACGGGTTGCGGCTGACGGCCGACCTGGGGCGCAAGGAGAGCCGGTCCGGGGCATTGCGCGGCATGGGCGACATCGACGCCGCCGCCGAGGCAGGCGCCTTTCTGAACTATGCGTTGCCGATGGGCTTCTTTCTCACGTCGTCATTGCGCTACGGCGCAGGCGACGACAACAAGGGCG
The DNA here is from genome assembly GCA_964244245.1 of uncultured Rubrivivax sp. GTDB lineage: Bacteria > Pseudomonadota > Gammaproteobacteria > Burkholderiales > Burkholderiaceae_C > Rubrivivax. The sequence goes on from CAXTHW010000004.1 coordinate 201,435, forward strand.
CGTTGCTCGATCTCGGCGCGGGCTATTCGCGGGCGCTGTCGCCGCAGTGGCGCCTGGGCGTGGGCACCGCGCTGACGGTGGCCAACGCCGAGTACATGCAGTCCTACTTCGGCGTCGCGCCGGCGCAGGCCGCCCCCAGCGGCTACAAGGCATACACCCCGGGCGCCGGCATCCGGGACCTGCGGCTGAATGCCGCGCTGACCTACCACTTCGACCCGCGCCTGTCGCTGACGGCCGGCGTCTCCACCAGCACGCTGGGCGGTGAGGCCAAAGACAGCCCACTGACGCGCAAGAGTTCCACTGTCTCGGGGCTGGCAGCACTGGCCTGGTCGTTTTGAGCGCTGGCGGGCAGGGTTCGGCGGTGCGGCGGCTTTGGCCGTGGTGAAACCGATGATGGTTGCAGATGCGTGGCGTCACAAAGATAACGGCCTACGACATCCTGCCGGTGGCGATGGTGTCCGTCGAACCCCGGGACTTGGCGCTGGAGGTCGGCCGATTCGGGCGGGCCGCCAGCCTTTACAACCTGCTGTCGCAGTGCGAAGCCTTTGGGCTGGGCGCGGAAGAGGCGCGGTCGCTGATCGATGGCATGTTGGCCGTCGTGCGCAGATGGCGAGAGTTCTTCACCGAGCGCGGTGTCGATGCAATGGGCATCGAAATGCTGGAACAGGCGATGCTGCCGGCGTGCTTTTTCCACAGGAGCCACCTGCGCCGGTATGAGGGACGAGGTCGGCACAAGGGCGTGACTGGACTGGGCGTTCCCCGAGCGACGCTGGCGATCAGCGCAAGGTCGAAACCTTTGTGCCTGCGACCTGCTTCATCTGCTCGCGCAGTGCCTTCCGACCTGTGCTGTTTGTCGCACGCCAAGCCTTCAACGCAAGGCCCAGAAGGCCTTCTCGGCAGGCGCCACCGAGTCGCTCTCGCGAGCTTCGTCGAGCCACCCTGTCGGCTTGCCATGGTGCTGTTCGACCTGCCGGGCCAACTTGTCGCCGATGGGCCGCGACGACTTGATCTGGCTCCACATGCTGGGTGATATCTGCAACGTCGCCGCGAACGTCTGTTCCAGCCCCTTGGGAGGAGCGCCTGAGGCGAGCGCCTTCTCTGCGTAGGCCTGGAAGAGTGCCAGTGCGTTCTGTCTTCTGGTGATGGTCGTGTTGGCCACTTGTTGTCCGCGCGATGCAACGAGTTCAAACAACATTGTCGCGGGGGGTTGACCGCAGAGTAAAGACTATTTATAGTCCTCCTCCTCTGCTCATCGAGCACCACTCATCTCAGAAGGCTTCATCGTGAAATCCAGGCCCGTCACAAGAACCAACCGACCCATGAAGGGTCTGGTCGCGTTCGTGCCGGGTTTGCCAATGACGGCGGCGATGGGGTCGCTGGGCGCGTGCGACGCCGCCTTGCATCAGGCCTATCCGACGAGCTGCCGATTCGAGCCATCCATTGGCGGATGGCATCTTGATCGGAACGAGGACCGAATGCATCCGGGAGAGGGCAGCGCCGAGACGTAAGTTCGCGCGCACCCTCCAAGCTCTGTACGCAGAGGCCCGGATTTCGAAAGGATCCGGGCCTCTTTCTTTTCTGACTTCAACCGGTCTGCGCATCGGCGCAGACCCGCGATCGATGGATCGCACCACCGGCGACGGTGGACGCTCTT
>CAXTHW010000005.1:0-197364 GCA_964244245.1 uncultured Rubrivivax sp.
CGACCACCACGCCGTCCTTCATCACCAGCACCTCGTCGCTGATGAAGCGCACCACCGCCAGGTCGTGGCTGATGAAGACATAGCTCAGGCCGAACTCGTCCTGCAAATCCTTCAGCAGGTTCAGCACCTGGGCCTGCACCGACACGTCGAGCGCGGACACCGCTTCGTCGAGCACCAGCACCTCGGGGTTGAGCGTCAGGCAACGGGCGATTGCCACGCGCTGGCGCTGGCCGCCGGAGAACTCGTGCGGGTATTTGCCGAAAGCGCGGCCGTCCAGGCCCACTTTCTCCAGCAGCGCGCGGGCGCGTTGCTCGCGCTCGGCCTGGCTGGCGCCGATGCCGTGGATGGTCATCGGCTCCAGCAGCGTCTGGCCGATGGTGAAGCGCGGGTTCAGGCTGGCATACGGGTTCTGGAAGACGATCTGGATGCGCCGGCGCACCAGTTGGCGCTCGCGGTCGCTGATCTTCAGCAGGTTCTGGCCGTCGAAGATGACCTCGCCGCCGGTGGGCTCGTGCAGCCGCAGCAGCGTCAGCCCCATCGTCGTCTTGCCCGAGCCGGACTCCCCCACCACGCCCAACGTGTGGCCCTTCCTGAGCTGGAAGTTGACGTTCTGCACCGCCTTGAATTCGCGCTTGCCGAACAGCCCCTGCTTGAGCCAGAAGCTTTTGGCCAGCGAGCGCACCTCCAGCACCACCGGCGCTGCCGGGTCCTTGGCCTTGCCCACGCCTTGCGCGGCGCGGCCGGCCATGTGGTCGTCGATCACCATCAGCCGCGCCGGGTTGCCTTCCAGCCCCGGGCGGCAGGCCAGCAGCGCCTTGGTGTAGTCGTCCTGCGGCGCCTCGAAGATGCGCGCCACCGGGCCTTGCTCGCGGATCACGCCGTTGCGCATCACGATCACATGGTCGGCAATCTCGCCCACCAGACCCAGATCGTGGCTGATGAAGAGCACGCTCATCCGGTGGCTGGTCTTCAGCTTGCCCAGCAGCTCAAGAATCTGGCGCTGGATGGTGACGTCGAGCGCCGTGGTGGGCTCGTCGGCGATCAGCAGCTTGGGCTCGCAGGCCAGCGCCATCGCGATCATCACGCGCTGCTGCTGGCCGCCGGACATCTCGTGCGGGTACGACGTGAGCCTGCGCTTCGGCTCGGGGATGCCCACCTCGCCCAGCAGCGCCTCGGCGCGCGCCCAGGCCTGCCGGCGGCTCAAGCCCATGTGCTTGATCAGCGGCTCGCAGAGCTGCTGGCCGACGCTGAACACCGGGTTCAGCGAACTCATCGGGTCCTGGAAGACGCAGGCGATCTCCTTCCCCCGCATCGCCTGCAGCTCGCTCAACGACGCCTTCAGCAGGTCGCGCTTGAGCCACTCGATGCGGCCCGTGCGCTCGGCGTTGTCGGGCAGCAGGTTCAGCACCGACATCGCGGTGACGCTCTTGCCCGAACCCGATTCGCCCACCAGCGCCACCGTGCTGTTCTCGGGGATGTCGAAGCTGACACCGGTGTTGCCGCGTCCGACGGCATCGGCCCGCTGGCCGTGGCCCATGCGGAAAGACACCTTGAGGTCCTGGATGCTCAGCAGCATGCTCATTCCAACCCGCGCAGCTTGGGGTCGAGCGCGTCGCGCGCGGCATCGGCCATCAAAGAGAACGCGGTGACGAACACCGCCATGAAGACGGTGGCGGCGGCAAGCTGCCACCACCAGCCCAGGATCAGCTCGCTCTGCGCCTCGGCGAGCATCGTGCCCCAGCTGACCTGGTCCACCGGCACGCCCAGGCCGAGGTAGGACAGGATCACTTCGGCCTTGATGAAGCCCACCACCAGCAACCCCATGCGCACCAGCACCACATGGCTGACATTGGGCAGGATGTGGCGGAACATGCGGCTGAGCTTGCTGGCGCCGATGGCCTCTGCCGAGCGCACGTATTCGCGCCCGGCGTGCTTGATGAACTCGGCGCGCACCTGGCGGTACATGCCCGTCCAGCCGGTGAGGCCCAGGATCACCACCACGGTGCCGATGCCGCGGCCCAGCACCGCGGCAAAGGCAAAGATCAGCAGGATGCCGGGGATCGACTCGAAGACGTTGTAGAGCCACTCCAGAAAGTCGCCCACCTTGCCGCCGAAGAAGCCACCGAAGGCGCCGAACAGGGTGCCGATGGCGGTGGCCACCACCGCAGCCAGCACGCCGACGAAGACCGAGATCTCGGTGCCCTTCACCGCCTTGGACAGCACGTCGCGGCCAAGCCGGTCGCCGCCCAGCGGCAGCGTGGTGGCCTTCGGCGTCTCGGTCGTCTTGAGCTTGGCCGCGCGCTCCGCCCACTCCTTGTAGCGCGGTGCCAGCGGGTCGATGTCCGACAGATCGACGTTGGGGCCCTTGGGCGCCTCGATGGCACTGGCGGCCTGCGGCGCAGCCGGGCCGATGAAGCTGGGCGGCGCGTTCGGCACGCCCACTTCCTGCTGCCAGTTCTTTGCCACCAGGCCGACGGCCGACAGCGCGATCAACAGCAAAAAGGCCAGCACCACGATCATCGACGCCAGGCCCACGCGGTCTGCCTTGAAGCGGCGCCAGGCGGCGTGCCAGACGCCTTCAGACGCCTGCCTTTCGTTGTCCAGCACGCCCGGAACAGCGAGGACGGCGCTCATTTCAGCACCACGCGCGGGTCTGCGAACTTGTACATCACGTCGGTCAGCAGGTTGATCACCATCGTCAGCAGCGCCAGGTAGATGGTGACGGCCTGGATCACCGGGTAGTCGCTGCGGTTCACCGCCAGCAGCACCTCGCGGCCGAGGCCGGGAATGGAGAAGAACACCTCGATCAGGAACGAGCCGACGAAGATGCCCGGCAGCGCCAGCCCGATGTTGGTGAGGATGGGAATCATCGCGTTGCGCAGCACATGGCGGAACAGCACCGTGCCTTCGTTCATGCCTTTGGCGCGTGCGGTGCGCACGTAGTCCTGTCCCAGTTCATCGAGGAAGAAGCTGCGGTACAGCCGCGTCTGCGGCGCCAGCCCCACCATCACCGCCAGCAGCACCGGCAGCGGCACGTAGGTGGTGAGATTGGTCCAGACCGAATCGCTCCAGCCCTGCACCGGAAACCAGCCGAGAAGAAAGCCGAACACGTACTGGCCGACGATCACATAGACCAGGAAGCTGATCGACAGCGCGATGGTGGTGACCACCATGATGGTGCGGTCGGTCAGCGAGCCGCGGCGGTAGGCCACCCACATCGCGATGGGCAGCGCGAGGAACACGTCGAGGATGAGGATGGGCGTCATCACCGTCAGCGTGGCCGGCAGCCGGGTGGCGAACAGGTTGCTCACCGCCTCGTTGGTGGCCCAGCTCTTGCCGAAGTCGAAGCTCAGGATCGCCTTGACGAAGATCCAGAGCTGCACGTACCAGGCCTGGTCCAGCCCGAGCTGCTGTCGGATGGCCTGGATCTGCTCCTTGCTGGCATTCAGGCCGCCAAGAATTTCGGCCGGGTCGCCGCCGAAGAATTTGAACAGCACGAACACCAGCAGCACCACCCCGGCCAAGGTCGGGATCATTTGCCACAGGCGCCGCAGCAGGTAGGCAGCCATCGTTGAACAACTCCGGTGCGCGCCGTCATTGCAGGCAGCACGGTTTGAGAAAACGCAAGTGTAGGGGCGGCCCGGCCGGGCTCGGGTCATCCCACCCTGGCAACCGTCAGCCCGCCGACGGCCGTGATGGCGCCTTGGGCATCCTTCCAAATGAAGTCGCCATCGTTCTCGGTGACCAGAACCGCCGGCGGGTCGAAGCTCAGACAGCTTGCGGCAATGATCGCGTCCGGCAACTTCAGGCGCCCTCCGTCTGGGGTTGCGGCCGGCTGCGTGGCATCGGCAGCACGGCGCAATGCGTCCGCGCGCAACGACGCAGCGCAGTCCAGCACCGATGCAGACACGGCCACCGTGCACAGGTCGGGCGCGCCGAACAGCGCCGCAAATGCGGCCTCGGCGGCCTCCCGCGCGGGCGCTTGGGACAGCCGGCGAGCAGCCACCATGCACTCGGCCACGCAGAGGCCGCTGGTGGCGCGGCGCGCACCGGGGTGGCTGCGCAGCAGCGTGGCCAGCCCTTGCTGCACGGCGGCTCGCTTGGCACCGCTGCCGAGCACCAGGTGGCTGAACACGTTGCTGTCCAACAGGAGCACGCGGCTCAACGCTCGTCCTGCGGCGGTAGTGATCCGTCACTGCCGGTTCTTGGCGCCCATTCCGCGCGTTCCGCGCGCAGGAACTCGCTCAGAGCGGCATCGTCCGCCTCCCCGCCGTTGGCGCCGCCATGGGTCAGCAATTGGGTCCAGCCTTCGCTGGGCATGGCCGGCGGTTCGGTGCTCAGACTGATCGCCTTGACCATGGCGTCGATCTCCATCATCAAGGGCGCAATGTGCGCGCGCACCCGCAAGCGCTCCCGGCCCAAGGTGCGCGCATCGAGTTCCAGATCGGCGGTGTTGCCGAGCAGCGCCCGCACCTGCGAGGCTGCGCGATGGCCAAGGGTGGCCAGGTGCCGGTGGTGTGCATTGGACGGAGAGTAATTCGGCCAGGGGAATTCGAGAATCTTCTTGGTGACATCCCGCTCTCCGAAGTGACCCGTGGTCTGAAATTCTTTGATGCCTCGGTTGATGTACGCGCAATTCAAGTAGCACTCAATGAAGTGAGCCTCTTCCTGCGTCTCGACGAAGCAGACATACATCGAAAAGTCTGCAATGAAGGGCCGGTCGAATGCGCGAATATCCAAGCTGCATGCATTACCGTCTTTCGCCGAGCGGTTAAAGAGCACCGCCCACCCGCCACCGACCGGCTGCTGCGTGAGCTTCTTCTGGTAGTCGAGCCAGTCGAGCATCGATGTCGATTTGCTCGTCGCCGATTCGCTGCGCCGCTCGGCCCACAGCAGTTCACACTGGCCGAACCACTGGGCGGCCTCCAGATCGCCGCGTGCTGTCAGTTCGGCCGCGTTCAGCAGTTCCCACTTGCCAGTGTCTGGGCGCACCGCCAGCGGCAGCGCCACCAGCGGCGGGTTGACCAGTGCGAATGGCAACACATTGCGCGCCAGCGCGGTGCGGAACAGGTATTTCCCTTGCATCTTGCCGCGCAGCGCAATGTTGACCCACGGCTTCTTGGCGCCGTCCACCGCAAGCTGATGCGTCTGCACCGGCAACACGCGCCGGGCCGGGCTTTCCATTGGCGTACCGGGCACGGCAACGAAGTAGAAGGCCCTGGGCACGATGGTGGCGCCCTGCTTGAAGCGGTCTGCATAGGCGTTGATGCCGCCCGCATCGGCCAGCCGCTTTTGCACCAGCGCCGAGCGCTTGGCCCGCTTGCCGCTGCCGCCGAGTGTCTGGAAGTACCAGCGTGTGGGTGCCTCACCGACTGCCGCCTCCGCCTCGGCCCAATGCATGTGGGGCCGCGGCAGCCGCCCGGCAAAGACGCGGCCGACGATGCCGTTCGGCGGCAGCCTGCGCGCCGCCTCGAAGGCATCGCCTTCAGACTGCACAGCGCTTGCCAGCCACACGCAGGCCGGCACGTTGAACAACGGCTTGACGGCGGCCAGGTCCCACACTTCGGTGAGCTTGAAGCCGCGCGCCTGCCCGCTGCGCACGTTGTCGTGCTGGTCGGCCGTCAGGAACGCACGGGGCAGCACGAAGGCCAGTTGCGCACCGTCCTTGGCCAGGTACTGGCCGCAATGCGCCAGAAACAGCGCTGCAAGATCGATGTGCGGATTGTTCGCCTTGGATGCAGGCGCCAGGCCGTAGAACCGCGCCATTGCGGCCACCTGCTGTTGGTAGTCGCCACTGGTCATGTCGGAATAGGTCAGCCACGGCGGATTGGCCACGATGGCGTCGAAGACATGCAGCATGAACACCGGCTGGTACAGGTTCTGCAAGACAAACTGCCAGATGCTGTCGCGCCCCGCCAGCTTGGCCTTGCGCATCGCGCGGTACACCGCATAGAGTTCGCCTTCCTGGTGCGGCTGCAGTTGCACGCCAGGCACTCTGTTTTGCAATGCCTTGCCGAACACCGCAGCCGGCACCTCCGTGCCGAGTTGTGACTCGACGAAATGCTGCGCCAGTTCAATGGCCTTGGCAAAGCTTTCCGGCTGGCCCAGAAAGGGCTCGACATCCAGGGCCAGTTGCTGCTTGTCCACGCTCACCCTGAAGTGGTGGCCGGTGCTGTAGAGCGTCCTCCTGCCTTCGTCCTCTGACAGGAACAGCGTGTTGGCGAGATAGACATGCAAGGCGACCGGGGAGTCGGCTCTCGCCACGGTGTCGCCCAGCGCCAGAAGCAAGGTGGTCTTTGCGATCTGTACCGACAATGGGTGAACGTCGATTCCGTTGATCTGGCTGCACAACTGCTGCGCCGTCATCTCGGGCCATTGCTTGCGGAAACGCGACACCAGTGCGCGCAGAAAGGAGCCCGAGCCGCAGGCCGGGTCCAGCACCTGGTAGTGGCGTTCGAGATGCAGTTCGCTGACCACCCGCTCGCAAAGCCAGTCGGGCGTGTAGTACTCCCCCAGTGAATGCCGCGTGTCGATATCGATCAATTCCTGATAGACGCCCTTGAGAATGTCCTCCTCGACATCCGTGAAGTCGTATTCGCGGATCTGGTTGAACAATTCGCGGAGGGCCGGCGCCAATGCAGCAAAGATGCCGGGATCCGATATCCAGTAGAAGAAGTCGCCTTCGACGAAATGCTGAACGTTCAGCGCATCGAATGCCTGGCCATTTAGCACGGCCAGCAATTCGTCGTCGCTCGGGTGCGCTGAAGGTCGCAGCACAGCGTAGGCCAGCAGCTTGGCAAACGCGCTGAGGTAGGTGTGCACCAGATACACCTGGGTGCGGTCGTCGAACCTCCCGTAGGCGAGCTGAAGAAACCGCTGCCACTGCTCGAAGGCAACATGCACCGGCGAAGGCACGTCGCGCGCGGGAACAACACGGCCCATCGCCTGCACGGTGTTGATGAAAGCCCGGGACGTGTCGCCGAAGTCGAGCTGAATGTCGCTGAGCGTCGCTTTGCGCACCTGCGTGCGGAACAACACGCTGTCGAGGAAATAGAAGAAGCGTTGCTCGTTGTCGGGCTTGACCTCGAATTCTTCGACCTTTCGCAGGGCCATCCTGCTGGGCTGCTCCTGCGCAAGCAGAATTTCAATCTGCGGCGCATATCTGCGCCAGACGCGCCCATCAGTAGCGAGCAGCACGAAGTCGTATCTCTCGCCGCTGTGCCATTTGCCTGCCAGGTACTCGGCAAGCTGGTCTTCGGCATGCCGGCCGGTACGCCCCAGATCCTTCTCCCACTCGATGATCACATTGCTGTACGCAATGTCTGCGTAGCCGGTCTTGGGGCGGCCTTTGCGGGGGATGTTGAAGATCGTCCGCTCACCGCCGGCAGCCATCTGGTTGACCAGCGCGCGCGAGGCCGCAGAATCGCCGAACAGGCGGAGAAGCAGGTTCTGGAAGCGCAGCTTCTTCGCCTCTTCGCTTTGCGCGGCGGCGATGTCGGCGAGGTACTGCCCCACTTCCTCGGAAACCTTGTGCTCGGACATCGCTGATCGGATTCGTGATGAGCCGGCGCGCGAAGCGCCAGCATGGCAACTGCGGGCGAGTGTAGGCTGCCATCAGGCGCACTAGACTTGGCGCTTTGGAGAGGCGTGGTTCATGATGGGTTGGGGTTCGCAGGCTGCTGCAATGACGCTGGTCGTCGCATTCGGGCTGGCGCCTTGGACAGTGGCCGCGCAAGCGCCCGACCGGGGCGTGGGGGCGGGCGCGCCGCCGCTCAAAACCCTGCGCTACGCCTTCCCCATCGCCGAGACCAGCTTCGACCCCGCCGCCATCACCGACCTCTATTCCCGCACCGTGGTGGCCGGCATCCTGGAGGCGCCGCTGGAGTTCGCCTTTCTCGCGCGCCCGGCGCAGATGCGGCCCTGCACGGCCGCTGCGATGCCCGAGGTGTCGGCCGACTTCAAGACCTTCACCTTCCGCATCAAGCCGGGCATCCTGTTCGACGACGACCCCGCTTTTGGCGGCAGGAAGCGCGAGCTGGTGGCCGAGGACTACGTGTATTCGATCAAGCGCCACTACGACCCGCGCTGGAAGAGCGGCAACCTCTACATCCTGGAAAGCGCGCAGATCCTGGGCCTGTCTGAGTTGCGCCAGAAGGCGCTCGCCGAGAAGAAGCCCTTCGACTACGACACGCCGGTCGAAGGGCTGAAGGCGCTCGACCGCCACACCTTCCAGGTCAGGCTCGGCACCGCGAGCCCGCGCTTTCTCTACAACTTCGCAGACGGCTCCTTCACCGGCGCCCTGGCGCGCGAGGTGGTGCAGGCCTATGGCGACCGCATCGGCGAGCACCCGGTGGGCACCGGGCCGTTCAGGCTGGCCGCGTGGAAGCGCAGCTCGCGCATGGTGCTGGAGAAGAACCCCAACTACCGCCAGGTGCTCTACGACGAAGAGGCGCCGGCCGATGACCCGCGCCTGCAGGCCATCGCCAAGGCATTCAAGGGCCGCCGCCTGCCGCTGGTGGACCGCGTGCAGATTGCGGTGATCGAAGAGCCGCAGCCGCGCTGGCTGTCCTTTCTGAACGACGAACAGGACCTGGCCGAGAACGTGCCGGCCGAGTTTGCCAACGTCGCCTTCCCGAACAACAAGCTGGCGCCCCACCTCGCCAAGCGCGGCATGCAGATGCTGCGTTATGCCCGCTCCGACGTGGCGCTGTCCTACTTCGGCATGGAGAACCCGGTGGTGGGTGGCTACACGCCCGAGAAGGTGGCGCTGCGCCGCGCCATCGCGCTGGCGGTGGACGTTGACCGCGAGATCCGCCTCGTGCGGCGCGGCCAGGCCGTCCCTGCGCAAAGCCCCATCGGCCCGGAAGCCTGGGGCTACGACCCTGCGTTCAAGAGCGAGATGGGCGAGTTCGACCAGGCGCGCGCCAAGGCGCTGCTCGACATGCACGGCTACGTGGACCGCAACGGCGACGGCTGGCGCGAGCAACCCGACGGCAAGCCGCTGCTGCTGGAATACTCCAGCAGCCCCGACCAGCAAAGCCGCTCGCTGAGCGAGCTGTGGAAGAAGAACATGGACGCCATCGGCATCCGCATCGAGTTCAAGGTGGCCAAGTGGCCCGAGCAGCTCAAGGCCAGCCGTGCCGGCAAGCTGATGATGTGGGGCGTGGGCTGGAGCGCCGGCCAGCCCGACGCCGACACCTTTCTGGCACTCGGCTACGGCCCCAACAAGGGCCAGGCCAACCATTCGCGCTTCGACCTCCAGGCCTTCAACGCGCTCTACGAAAAGCAGCGCGAGCTGCCCGACGGCCCCGAGCGCATGGCGGCGATGGACGCGGCCAAGAAACTGATGATCGCCTACATGCCCTACAAGGTGCACGTGCACCGCATCTGGACCGATCTGGCGCAGCCCTGGGTCACGGGCTACAACCGCAACATCTTCGTGCGCGAGTTCTGGAAATACATCGACATCGACAGCGCCGAGCTGGCGCGCCGACATCCCAATTGAGGTGGTGATGAAAGTCTTGATCAAGGCCTTGCTGTGCGGCGCGCTGGCGCTGGCCACTGCGGCAGCCCTGCCGGTGGAGCAGCCGGCGGCGGCCCCTGCCGAGCCCAAGGTGCTGCGCTACGCGTTCAACACGGCGGAAACCGGCTTCGACCCGGCGCGCATCGTTGATCTGTACTCGCGCATCGTCACCTCGCACATCTTCGAGGCGCTGTACACCTATGACCACTTGGCGCGGCCGGCGAAGATCAGGCCGCTCGTTGCCGACGGCATGCCCGAGCACTCGGCCGACTTCCGCACCTGGACCGTCAAGCTGAAGAAGGGCATCTACTTCGCCGACGACCCGGCCTTCAACGGCCAGCAGCGCGAAGTGGTCGCATCTGATTTTGTCTATGCCTTCAAGCGCCCGGCCGACCCCGAGACCAAGAGCCCGATCTTCAGCAACCTGCTGGAGATGGGCTTCATCGGCCTGAAAGAGGCGCGCGAGAAATCGCTGAAGGAGCGCAAGCCCTTCGACTACGACAGCCCGATGGAGGGCCTGCGCGCGCTGGACCGGCACACCATCCAGTTCAGGCTGGAGCAGGGGCGGCCGCGCCTGCTGGAATTCCTGGCCGCCAGCGACCTGTACGGTGCCGTCGCGCGCGAGGTGGTCGAGAAATACGGCGACGCCATCCCCGGCCACCCGGTGGGCACCGGGCCGTTCCGGCTGGCGCAGTGGCGGCGCAGCAGCCTGATCGTGCTGGAGCGCAACCCGACCTACCGCGAGGTGTTCTACGAGGCCGAGCCGGGGCCGAACGACACCGAAGGCCAGGCGCTGGTCGCCAGGTTCAAGGGCCGGCGTCTGCCGATGGTGGACCGGGTGGAGGTGTCCATCATCGAGGAGTCGCAGCCGCGCTGGCTGGCCTTCCTGAACGGCCAGCTCGACTTCGTCAACGTGCCCGGCGAGTTCGTCAGCCAGGCCGTGCCGGGCGGCAAGATCGCGCCCAACCTGGCCAAGCGCGGCATGCGCGGCTACCGCGTGCTTCAGCCCGACGTGGTGATGACCTACTTCAACATCGAAGACCCGGTGGTGGGCGGCTACACGCCGGAGAAGGTGGCGCTGCGCCGCGCCATCGGGCTGGGGGTCGATCTGAACCGCCAGATCAGCGTGATCTACCGCGGCCAGGGGCTGGCAGCGCAGTCCACCATCGCGCCGCACACCACCGGCTACGACCCGAAGTTCAAGAGCGAGAACGGCGACTTCGACCCGGAGCGCGCCAAGGCGCTGCTGGACATGTACGGCTACGTGGACCGCGACGGCGACGGCTGGCGCGAGCTGCCCGACGGCCAGCCGCTGGTGCTGGAGATGGCGACGCAGACCAGCCAATTCGACCGCCAGTACAACGAGCTGTGGAAGAAGGACATGCAGCGCATCGGCGTCAAGATCAGCTTCAAGCAGGCGCAGTGGCCGGAGCAGCTCAAAGCCGCGCGCGCCGGCAAGCTGCAGATGTGGGCGCTGGGCTCGTCTGCCGACACGATGGACGGCCAGGGCGCGCTGGCGCGGCTGTACGGCCCCGAGGTGGGCAGCCAGAATCTGGCGCGCTTCAAGAACGAGGAGTTCGACCGCATCTACCGCCGCATGCAGGAGCTGCCCGACGGGGCGGAACGCGACGCCTTGTTCGTGCAGGCCAAGCGGCTGGCCGTCGCCTACATGCCCTACAAGATCCAGCTCCACCGCTACACCAACGACGTGGTGCAGCCCTGGCTGCTGGGCTTCCGCCGCCCGGTGTTCTGGAACGAGTGGTGGCACATGGTCGATGTGGACAACAGCTTGCGGCCGGTGAAGAAGTAGCCGGCATGGACCGCCGCGCGCTGCTCTTGTCCGGCGCGGCGGCGGCGGCATGGCCAGCCGGCGCTGGCGCGGCGCGGCAGGCGTCGCAAGCCACGCCCGGCGTGCTGCGCGTAGCCTTCGACTACGCCGAGACCGGCTTCGACCCCGCGGTGGCGTCCGGACTCGTCGTCGATCCGCGTCATCGCGCACATCTTCGAGGCGCCGCTCACCTACGACCCGCTGGCCCGGCCGTACAAGATCGTGCCGCTGACGGCCGCTGCGCTGCCCGAGGTGTCGGCCGACTTCCGGCACTTCGTCTTCACGCTCAAGCCCGGCATCTTCTTCGCCGACCATCCGGCCTTCGGCGGCAAGCCGCGCGAGCTGACGGCGGCCGACCACGTTTTCTCCATCAAACGCTTCTACGACCCGCAGACCCGCACCGAGCACCTCTACCAGTTCGAGAACGCCGGGCTGCTGGGCTTGTCTGAGCTGCGCCGCACGGCGCTGAGGACGCGCACGCCTTTTCCGTACGACACCGACGTGCCCGGCCTGCGCGTGCTGGACCGCTACCGCTTCGAGGTGCGGCTGGCCGCGCCCGCGCCGCGGCTGCTGCACCTGTTTGCCAACGTCACGCTGGGCGGCGCGGTGGCGCGCGAGGTGGTGCAGGCGCACGCCGGTGACGTGGCGGCGCATCCGGTGGGCACCGGCCCGTTCATGCTGGCGCAGTGGCGCCGCGCGTCACGCATCGTGCTGGCGCGCAACCCGCGCTTTCGCGAGCAGATCTACAGCGCAGAGCCGCCCCCTGACGACCCTTTCGCGCAGCGCATCGCGGCCGGCCTGCGCGGCCAGCGGCTGCCGCTGCTGGAGCGCGTGGAGATCGACATCGTCGAAGAGGCGCAGCCGCGCTGGCTGGCCTTTCTGGGCGGCGAGCACGACGTGCTGTCGCTGCCTTCGGCTTTTGCCGACATCGCGATGCCGGGCCGCCGGCTGGCGCCCTTCTTGCGCCAGCGCGGCGTGCACGCCGACCGGCTGCTGCTGCCGTCCACCAGCCACACCTTCTTCAACCTCGACGACCCGCTGGTGGGCGGCACCACGCCGCCCAAGGTGGCGCTGCGCCGCGCGGTGGCGCTGGCCTACGACAGTGCGGCCGAGATCCGCCTGGCGCTGCAAGGCCAGGCCGAGCCGGCGCAGAGCATGATCCCGCCCGGCTGCTACGGCCACGAGCCGGCGCTGCGCAGCGAGATGAGCCAGGCCAGCCTGAGCAGCGCCGCTGCGCTGCTGGACGTCTATGGCTACACCGACAGCAACGGTGACGGCTGGCGCGAGCAGCCCGACGGCGCGCCGCTGACGCTGCGCCTGGCCATCCCGCCCACCCAGCGCTCGCGCCGCGTCAGCGAGCTGTGGGACAAGCGCATGCGCGCCGTCGGCCTGCGCATGCAGTTCGAGGTGGCGCCGTTTGCAGAGCTGATCAAGCGCTCGCTCGCCGGGCGGCTGATGATGTGGGGCTTCAACTGGAGCGCCACCAACCCCGACGGTGACTTCTATCTCGGCCTGGCCTATGGCCCCAATGCCGAGCAAAGCAACGACGCGCGTTTCCGGCTGCCGGCGTTCGACCGCCTGTACGAGCAGCAGCGCGCGTTGCCGGACGGCGCAGAGCGGCTGGCGCTGATGCACGCAGCCACCCGCACGATGCTGGCCTACGCGCCCTACATCGCCCACCACCACCCCTACACCACGGACTTGTCGCACCCGCAGGTGCAGGGCTACCGCCGCCATGCCTTCAACGGCGACTGGTGGCGCAGCGCGTCGGTCACTGCGGCATGATGGCGCGACCATGAGCCCGCCCCGCATCACGCTCTACCGCGATTGGCTCCAGGCGCAGCGCGGCCTGGCCTTCGACAGCTACGACGCGCTGTGGCAGTGGTCGGTGACGGACCTGCGCGGCTTCTGGCGCTCGGTCTGGCAGTACTTCGATGTGCAGTCGCCCACGCCGTACAGCACCGAGCTGGTGGCGCCGGTGATGCCCGGCGCGCAGTGGTTCCCCGGTGCGCAGCTCAACTACGCGCAGCACCTGTTCCGCCATGCAGACGCGGCGCACGCAGCCGGCCACCCGGCGCTGCTGTTCCAGAACGAGCGCATGGCCGCACCGGTGGCCACCGCGTGGCCGGAACTGCGCCGCCAGGTCGCCAGCCTGGGCGCCGCGCTGCGCGGCATGGGCGTGGCGCCGGGCGACAGGGTCTGCGCCTATCTGCCCAACACGCCGCAGGCCATCGTCGCCTTCCTGGCCTGCGCCAGCGTGGGCGCCATCTGGTCGGTGTGCTCGCCCGACATGGGGCCGGTGGCGGTGCTCGACCGCTTCCGGCAGATCGCACCCAAGGTGTTGATCGTCGTCGATGGCCAGGTCTATGGCGGGCAAACGCACGACAGGCGGCCGGTGGTGCGCGAGGTGCTGGCGGGGCTGCCGTCGGTGCAGCACGTGGTGCTGGTGGCCGACGTGGACGCCACGGCCGACGCGGCCGAATTCGCAGCCGTGCAGCGCAGCGCGCATGGCTTCAGCGCGCTGACCGCTGGCGACGCCGCCTTCCAGCCGGCCTGGCTGCCCTTCGACCACCCGCTGTGGATCGTCTATTCCAGCGGCACCACCGGGCTGCCCAAGCCCATCGTGCACGGCCATGGCGGCATCGTGCTCGAAGCGCTGAAAGGCGGGCTGCACAACGACATCGGCCCCAGCGTCGAGACCGGTGACCGCTTCCACTGGTACAGCAGCACCGGCTGGATCATGTGGAACGCGCAGCTCGCCGCGCTGCTGGGCGGCAGCACCATCTGCCTGTACGACGGCAACCCCGGCGGCCGGCTGGGCAAGGCCGATTGGGGCACGCTGTGGCGCTTTGCGGGTGCCACCGGCGCCACCTTCTTCGGCGCTGGCGCGGCCTTCTTCGCCAGTTGCCTGAAGGCCGGCGTGCAGCCGATGCAAGAGGCCGACCTGTCCGCGCTGCGCGCCATCGGCTCCACCGGCTCGCCGCTGTCGGACGACTGCTACCAGTGGATCTGGGACCACTGCCCCAAGGTCGATGGCGCGGACATCTGGCTCAACCCGATCAGCGGCGGCACCGACTTCGCGGGCGCCTTCGTGGCCGGCAACCGCGAGCTGCCGGTGGTCAAGGGCGAGATGCAATGCCGCTGCCTGGGCGCAAAGGTCGAGGCCTGGAGCGAGGACGGCCAGCCGCTGCTGGGCGATGTGGGCGAGCTGGTCTGCGCGGCGCCGATGCCGTCGATGCCTTTGTACTTCTGGGGCGACGAAGGCAACCGGCGCTACCTGGACAGCTATTTCGACATGTTCCCCGGCATCTGGCGCCACGGCGACTGGGTCCGCATCACGCCGCACCCCGAAACAGGCGCCTGCGGCGCCATCATCTACGGCCGCAGCGATGCCACCATCAACCGCCATGGCATCCGCATGGGCACGGCCGAGCTGTACCGCGCGGTGGAGGCACAGCCCGAGGTGCTGGACAGCCTGGTGGTGGACCTGGAGTACCTGGGCCGCGAAAGCGACATGCCGCTCTTCGTGGTGCTGCGCGACGGGCTGGTGCTGGACGCGGCGCTTGACAAGCGGCTGCGCGCGGCCATCAAGGCCGGCCTGTCGGCGCGCCATGTGCCCAACGGCATCTACCAGGTGGCGGCCATCCCGCGCACGCTGTCGGGCAAGAAGATGGAGCTGCCGGTGAAGAAGCTGCTGCTGGGCGCCGACCCGGCGCAGGTGCTCAACCGCGATGCGATGGCCAATGCAGACAGCATCGACTGGTTCGTCGCCTTCGCGCAGCAGCGGGCGCTGGCACCGCCGCCGGCTCAGACCGCGGCAAGCTGAACGATGGCCGCGGCCGGCAACGCGCCCGATTGCCGTGCCGTCTCTTGCCCCGCATGCCCCTCGTGCCCGGCGCTGAAGCGCACCAGCGTCGGAATGCTGCGGATGCCGAAGCGGGCCGACAGTTCTGGGTTGTCGTCGCTGTTCACCTTGGCCAGCAGCGCGCGGCCTTGCAGCGTGCGCGCCGCCTGCTCGAAGGCAGGCGCCATCGCGCGGCAGGGGCCGCACCACGGCGCCCAGAAGTCCACCAGCAGCGGCAGCGCACTGGCCCGCAGCACGGCGTCGAAGTTGGCGTCGGTCAGCACCAGCGGCTGGCCTGCGAGCAGCGGCTCGCCGCAGCGCCCGCAGACCGGCGCGTCGCCGATGCGCCCGGCGGGCAGCCGGTTGGTGGCCTGGCAATGCGGGCAGGGGACGAGCAGGCGGTCTTCCATCGTCCGCAGCTTGGGTACGCGGCCGGGCTTTCAAGCGCCGCGCTTCTAAAATCGCGCGAATGACTTCCCTGCCGGCGCCGCGCACGCTCGCGGCGCGGGCCTCGGCGCTGCACCGCTTCACCATCGTCACGGTGCTGGGCTTCGCCTCCGGCCTGCCGCTGGCGTTGACGGGCCAGGCCATGCAGGCCTGGCTGACGCTGGACGGCATCGACATTGCCACCATCGGCTTTCTCAGTCTGGTGGGCTTGCCCTACACCTTCAAGTTCCTCTGGGCGCCGCTGATGGACCGCTTCGAGCTGCCCTGGCTGGGCCGCCGCCGTGGCTGGCTGGTGCTGACGCAGTTGCTGCTGGCAGGCGCGCTGCTGCTGCTGTCGGCCACCACGCCGGCCGCGTCGATCCGGGTGTTCGCGCTGCTGGCGGTGGCGGTGGCCTTTCTGTCGGCGTCGCAGGACGTGGTGATCGACGCCTACCGCACCGACGTGCTGCCGCATGCAGAGCGCGGCCTGGGCGCGTCGCTCAACGTGATGGGTTACCGGCTGGCGATGATCGTCTCCGGCGGCGTGGCGCTGATCTGGACCGACCCCGCGCAGGGCGGCGGCTGGAGCTGGCCGCAGGTCTATCGCCTGATGGCGCTGGTGATGGTGGGCATTGCGGTGCTGTCGGCGCTGGCACTGCCGCGGCTGGCGGCCGCGCCGGTGCCGCGCACGCTGGCGCGCAACGACGTGCTGGGCTTCCTGGCGGTGCTGGCCGCGGTGGCGGTGGGCGTGGGCTTCAGCGACCGCTTTGCCGCGCCCATCGCCCACGCGCTGCTCGCCGGCTGGCTGTCTGGCGGCAGCCTGCCGCCTGCGTTGCAACAGCGGTGGGTGGAACTGCTGGCGCTGATGCTGGGCATCGCCTTCACGCTGCCGCTGGCGGCCTGGGCGGCACGCAAGGCGCGTTTCGAGACGCTGCTCAGCGGCTTGTCCAGCTACTTCAGCCAGCGTGGCGCGGCGGCCTTTTTGCTGTTCATCGTGCTCTACAAGCTGGGCGATGCGTTCGCCGGCTCGCTGATGACGCCCTTTTTGCTGAAGAGCATGGCCTACGCATCGGCCGAGGTGGGCGTGGTGAACAAGGTGATCGGGCTGTGGCTGACGATTGCCGGCGCGCTGGTGGGCGGCGCGCTGATGCTGCGCCTGGGTTTGTGGCGCGCGCTGATGCTGTTCGGCATCTTGCAGATGGCAAGCAACATGGGGTTCTGGTGGCTGGCCGTCAACGGCAAGGGCGTGCTGCCGGGGCTGACCATCCCGCCGTTCGACTGGGGCTTCGTCAAGCTGGCCGGCCCCACGCCGGTGGACGGCGGCCTGCTGATGGTGGTGGCCTTCGAGAACCTGTCGGGCGGCATGGGCACGGCCGCCTTCGTCGCCTTCCTGATGAGCTTGTGCAACCAGCGCTTCACCGCCACGCAGTTTGCGCTGCTGTCGGCCTTTGCGTCGGTCGGCCGCGTCTGGGTGGGGCCGCTGGCCGGCGTGCTGGCCGAAAGCATCGGCTGGCCCACCTTCTTCATCGTCAGCACCGTGCTGGCGCTGCCGGCGCTGCTGATGCTGTGGTGGCTGCGCGCCAGCGTGCGCGCGCTGGAGGTCGATCCCGCCACGGTGGGCGCGGCCGAAGACTGAACTCCTAAAATGCGCGCCATGGCGATCAACACCGGCTTCAACACCCAGGCCTGCATCACTGCACCCGCGCATTGCCGCTGCACGCTGCATGGCCGCCGGCTGTTCACCGGGGCGCTGCTGCTGGGCGGCGGCACGGCGGCGCTGGCGCAGGACGGCGTGCGTGGCGACGTGGGCAGCGAGTCGCGCTTCACCAAGCTGGTGTCGGCAGAGCAGGTGGAAGCCGCGGCGCAGCAGCAGTACCAGCAGATGCAGCGCGAGGCAGCCCAGCAAAAGGCGCTGGCGCCGCCCGACCACCCGCAGGTGCTGCGGCTGCGCGCCATCGCCGACCGCATCATCCCCTTCACGCGCGACTGGAATCCCCGCGCCGCGCAATGGAAGTGGGAGGTCAGCCTGATCGGCAGCAAGCAGCTCAATGCCTTCTGCATGCCGGGCGGCAAGATCGCTTTCTACTACGGCATCCTTCAGCAGCTTCAGTTGAGCGACGACGAAGTGGCCACCATCATGGGCCACGAAACCGCGCACGCGCTGCGCGAACATGCACGCGAGCGCATGGGCAAGACGGCGGCCACGCGGGTGGGCACCAGCGTGCTGAGCGCGCTGCTCGGCCTGGGCCAGACGGGCGACACGCTGCTCAACATGGGCAGCCAGCTCGTCACGCTGAAGTTCAGCCGCGACGACGAGTCAGAGGCCGACATCGTCGGCATGGACCTCGCTGCCCGTGCCGGCTACGACCCGCGGGCCGGCGTCTCGCTGTGGAACAAGATGATCGAGGCGAGCAAGGGCGCGCCGCCACAGTTCATGTCCACCCACCCGTCCGGCCCGACGCGCATCCGCGACATCGAGGCCAAGCTGCCGAAGGTGCTGCCGCTGTATGAGCGGGCGCCGAAGCCGGGGCGGAAGTTCGGGCCGCCGGCGAAGGGCTGACCTGCCGTTCTAGGGGCTCGCCGGTCGCTGACCGCTTGTGTCATTTTGTGATCGTCCCGCAGAATGCGGATGAACTCCATCACAAAACAAAGCACGATGAGCGCGCCGGACAGCGAAAGTGGGGCCTGGCCCGAATTGCATCGGGTGCGCAGGGCCATCGTTGTGGTGGACGTCGTCGAGTCGGTGCGCCTGATGCAGGCGTACGAGGCCGATGTGATCGACCGCTGGCGGCGTTTTGTAGGCGAAGTCCGTACCCAGGCCCTGCCACTGCATGGCGGCCGCATGGTCAAGCACCTGGGCGACGGCATGTTGCTGGAGTTCGAGCACGTGTCTCAGGCGATTGCTGCCGCATTCGACATCAACCGACGCCTTCCCGCATCCAACGCGGGGCGCCCGGCGGATGCGGCCATTCACCTGCGCATGGGGGTGCACGTTGCCGACGTCGTGGTTGACGAACTGGATCTGTTCGGCGCCGGTGTCAATCTGACCGCCAGGCTTGCGGGCCTGGCCGCGGCAGGCGAGATCGTGGTGTCGCCTGAAGTCAACGAGCAGCTCATTCATGGGCTCGATGCAGATTCAGAGGATTTAGGAGAATGTTGGGTCAAGCATGTTGACGCTCCACTTCGCGCCTACAGGGTGTTGAGCGTCGGTGCACCTGGCGCAAACGCACTGCGCCACGCGCCATCAGCGCCGATCAAGCCGACTCTTGCGGTCATGGACCTGGCGGCCACGGGACCGGCGCAGTTGCTGGGCAGCCTGCTGGCTGACGAGGTTTCCGCACTGCTTGCGGTGCATGGTACGGTGGACGTGATTTCGCGCTTGTCAACGCGCCAGCGCACGCGGTCCACCGAGCAAGGCGCGCTAGATTTGCTGCGCCACCTGCGCACAGCCTACGGCCTTGCCGGCTCTTGCACGGAGTCGGCAGGCCAACTGGTGTTGCGCTTCGAACTGCTGTTCGTCGCCACCAATACAGTCGTTTGGTCGGGTAGCACCCGATCAAGCGTGCGCGACGCTGTAAGTTCGCCGGCCGCTGTGCTGGAGCCCATCTGCTCGCAGGCGATGGGCGCAATCCGGGCCCATGAGACGCGGCGCGCCCGCACCATGCCCATCGCATCCCTGCAGTCCTATGCCTTGCTGCTGGGCGGCGTGGCCTTGATGCACCGGCTGTCCGTGAGCGATTTCGAGCGCGCGCGCACCCTGCTGGAAGCCGTGATCGAACGCGTTCCCCGCCACCCGGATGCTTTTGCGTGGATGGCCAAGTGGCACATTCTTGCGGCGCATCAGGGCTGGTCGTCGGACACTGCGGCCACCATGTCGCGCGCCGCCGAGTCGGCGCGCCGCGCCCTCGACCTCGACGACGGCTGCGCACTGGCGCTGACGATCTCCGGCATGGTGCAGATCTACTTCCACCGCCGGCTCGATGAAGGTGAAGCGCTCTACCGCCGGGCGATCGAAGCTTTTCCAAACGACTCACTCGCCTGGCTACTGAAAGGCACGCTGCACGGCTTTCGCGGCGAGGGGCAACTGGCACTGCACGACACGCGGCGTGCCCTGGCGCTGTCGCCGCTGGACCCTTTGCGCTACTACTACCTGGCGCTTGCCGCCTCGGCAGCGGCCTCTGCCGGCGAACATCAGGAAGCCATTGACCTCGCCACGAGTTCGCTGCGTGCGAACTCCATGCACGCTTCCACGCTGCGTGTGCTTGCGATTGCCTACAGCATGCTGGGCCGCATGGATGAGGCGCAAGCGGTCGTCAGTCAGCTCATGACGCTCGATCCCGCCTTCACGGTGGGGCGCTTCCTGGAGCGCGCTCCAGGCGCCGACTTCGAAATCGGAAAGACATTTGCCGGGGCGCTGCTGCGTGCAGGCGTGCCGCATTGACAAGACCAAAGGGAGGGTGCGATGAGCGGAAACACGGGATGGACAGGTTGGACCGGCTGGACGGGGTGGACGGGGTGGACCGGCTGGCCCGGTGGCACCCAGGGAGCGGTCGATCTGACGACGGCGCAGGCCTTGATCGTCCACGCAGGCGCCATCAATGGCGGCGTGGCGCTGAACGTGCCGACGCCGGCCGCCCTGCCCCTTGACGCTGCCGAGGCCTTTGGCAAGTGGAGCCCTGCGGTGCGGCGCAATGTCGCGCTTCTGGAGTTGCTGCAGGACATCCGCATTTCGAAAGAAGACGACGACACCATGCTTGTTGCGACGGCGTCTGGCAAACCAATTGCAGCGATCTCGCGCCCGTCCGCGCAGGAATGGCAATCCTGTCTGCAGGCGCAGTTGACAGCGGTGCAGGGTGCCGCGGCCGAGCGCAGCACCCGCTTGCCCGAAATCGCAGCGCAGATCGATGGCGGCCTGCCCTTCATGATGAGTTCTGCGCATTTGCAACCCTCCCGGCACCGCGCAGCGCTGGAACTGGCTGATCTGGCGGCTGGCTTCGCCTCGCTGGTTTGCCAGCGCTTGAAGCACGCGTTCAACGTTCCGCGTCCCGGCTGGCTGTCGCCGCGCACCATGCCCCCGATTCCGACGCCAGAGCACGGCAGCTTCCCCAGCGGCCATGCAACCGAGTCGTTTGCGATCGCCTTCGTGCTTGGCGCATTGCGCCCGGGCTTCGACGAGCCGCTGTGGCGCGCCGCCCACCGTGTGGCATTCAACCGCACTGCCGCAGGCTTGCACTATCCGATGGACAACGAAGCCGGACGCCTCCTCGGCCGCTCTCTGGGCGAATACCTCGTGCACCGGTGCACCGGCAAGAGCGCGGTGGCTGTCACAGAGGTGGTCAGCGAGGGCAAGCCCGCCTGGTTCTCTCGCCGTTTTGTGCCCGATGCGGCCGATGACTTTGCGATGGCGTGGCAGCCATCGGGCAGTGGCGCCATTGCGCAGGCCGTCACTGCGGGACAACTGCCCACACCGGGATGGCTGTGGACGCAGGCCAGCGGCTGCCTGGCGCTCCAGGGCTGAGACAGCCATGGTGCGACGCGTGATGCAATGGAAGACGCCCGAAGCGCTGCAACCACACGGCAAAGGCAAGCCTCGCGCGCTTGAGCCAACCCACCGCCTGGATGCGGGCGTGGACCCCTATTACGTCTGGGCGTTGGGAGCGCGCTTCGCATCGTTTGGCACGGTGCCCCCGCCCCGCTCGCCGAAGGGCAAAGGCGTGGTCTATGCGTCCTGCGTTATCGAGATCGACGTGCAAAAGGCCGCTTCCGTTGAAGGCGAAGACACCTGGTGGGAGCGGCTTCACGCAGACTGCAAGGCGTGGGTCACCACGGCGTTCCTCGGCCTGCCGCACGGACGGGACGGCAAGTTGCTCGCCAGCCACTACGTCACCGGGCTGATCCCGATCAACCGCTATGGCGATTTGCTGCGCCACCCCATGGTACGGCGCGTTTTGTTGTCGCTGCCGCGCGGAGCCTGGCCGGAGAAACTGCGCCTGCCCCAACGCGCTCACCGCGCATTGCCAGCACCACTGGCCGGCGTGCCGACCAAAGCCGAGCCGGCGCCCCTGGTCATCGCGGTGATCGACGACGGTTGTCCGTTCCTGCACGCGCAGTTTCGGCGCAGCGGCGGCACCCGCATCGCGTGCCTTTGGGACCAGGACGTCGGCCACGACGCCGCGGGAGGGCCTTGGAAGGCCGTCGCCAATTTTGGCTACGGCCGTCAATTGAACCGGGGCGCCATCAACACCCTGCTGGCGAAGCTCGACAGCGAAGAAGACGGCTACAAGGCCCTGCGCTACCCGGCCGAGCCGGGCATTGCACGCGACCAAGCTCCTTCCAGAGCCCGGCCCATGCCGCGGGCGACGCATGGTTCGCACGTCACAAGCCTGGCGGCGGGCTGCCCTGACCCCATGCCGGGCGGCTTTGCTGACGCCGCATCTGCGGCAGACCTCATCTTCGTGCAGTTGCCAAGCGAAACGGTGCACGACACCTCCGGTGGCAGCCTGCAGACCTACGTGCTGGACGCATTGCGCTACGTCATCGACAGCACGCATCCAGCCGCAAAGCTGGTCATCAACATCAGCTACGGCGCGGCGGCTGGCCCACACGACGGCACATCTGTGCTTGATGCCGCGATCACGCAAATGCTCGACCAGCGCGACGATCTGGCCATCGTCGTTGCCGCCGGCAATTTGTATCCCGGCCTGGTTGGCGATACGGCCGGCGGCCCGGAGCGCAGGCTGCATGCCGAAGTTCACCTGGCGGCCGGCGCGACACAAGAATTGGCCTGGCAGTTGCCGTTCGATGGCACGGATGACCACTTTCTGGAATTGTGGCCGCGCGGCCCCGATGCGAACCATGCAGCCGCGCCTCTGGATGTGATGCTGCGCCCGCCCTCTGCCACTGCCGACGGTTGCCCGTTGGTCAGCCCGGCCCGGGCGATGTTCCTTTGTTTCGATGACAGCGAGCAGCCTTCGGCAGCGGTCATCTCGCAGCAGTGCGCACCCAACAGCGGCGCCGGTGCAACCCCGGCCGGCCGCCCGCTGGTGCTCATCGCCGTGGCTGGCGCACAAGCAGGTGCAGAGCGCGCCGCGCCCGCCGGCCGCTGGACCGTGCAACTGCGCAACCCGGCAAACCTGCCGCTGACGGTGCATGCCTGGATCGAGCGGTGCGATGGCACCTTCGGAGGCGGTGGCAGGCAGTCGCATTTCTCGCTCGACGAAGCAGCCTGTACCGGACGACAAACGCTCGGTTCGCTAGCCAATGGCGCAGGCCCGGTCGTCGTGGGCGGCACAGTGCGCGCAAGCGGGCAGGTTGCGGAGTACTCCTCGTCCGGGCCGAGCTTGTGGCCGAGTACGCGCCAACGCCCCACCGTTTCTGCACCTTGCGAAGAGAGCGCCTCCCAGGCTGGACTGCTCGTGCCTGCCTGTTTCAGCGGCGACTGGGTTCGCGCCAATGGCAGCAGCGTGGCTGCTCCCATCGTTGCCCGGCGCTTGGCAAATGCGATGGCGGGCAGCGAGAGGCCCCTGAACCGTGCGGGCATTGCGGCGCTTACTCAAACAATTGGCACTGCATGGGGCACGGACGGCGACCAACGGCAAGGCACGCGGCGCGTCTGACGGGAATACCCGCCGCGCTCACCAGCGGACGGGTAAGGCGCGCTTCAACCGGACGGCACCGCCCTCCGCGGTGACATAGCCGCCCACCTCCAGCTCCTTCATTACCCTGCTGACCATCTCGCGCGTGCAGCCGATGTGGTGCGACAAGGCCAGGTGCGTCAAGCGTTCTGCGATCAGCCGGCTGCCATCGGGCTGCAGCACCGCCATCCCCTCCAGCAGCAGCTTGAGCCGCCCGTACACATCGTTCAGCGCCATGCGCTTGGCAGACAGCGTGGCGTCGCGCGCGCGGCGGATCACCTTGGCCAGCAGCTCGAACGCGAAGCCGGGGTTGTCGGCGATATAGCCTTCCAGCGTGGCGCGCGACACCGCTGCGCAGATGCTGGCTTCGAGGGCGATGACGCTGGCAGACCTGGGCAGACCGTCCAGCCCCATTTCGCCGACGTACTCGCCGGGGCCGTAGTGGCCGTAGGTGATCTCGCGCTCGCCGCTTGGGCTGCTGCCGAAGGTGCGCAGGCGCCCGCCGAGGATCACGTAGATGGTGTCGCCGACATCGCCTTCCTGGATCAGCAGCGTGCCCTTGCGGTAGCCGCGCACCTCGCCGCGGCGCGCCAGGCCGCGCACGGACTCGCTCAGCGCCGGGTGGTCGAGTGCATCGCGAGGCGCGGCTTTGGATGTCGGCATGCCGGCATCGTAGCCGCGCCTTTGCGCTTCAGGCGCGCAGCGAACTCACCATCGGCGGCAGCACCGCCACCTGCCGCGTCAGCGCGCGGATGTTGTCGGCACCGGTCTTGGCGCGGATGCTGCCGATCTGGGTGCGCACGGTGGCCAGGCCGACGTCGTTCATCTCGGCAATCTCGCGCGGCACCAGGCCCTCGCACAGCGACTCCAGCACCCGCGTCTCGGCCGGCGTCATGCGGTGCAGGTTGGCGAAGCACTGCACCGAGATGCGCTCGGACAGGTGGCGCTTGCTCAGCACCACCAGCGTGCCGTCGTTGCCGAGCGGAATCACCGCGATGTTGACGCGCTGCGCGCCTTCGCCCAGCGCAAGCAGCTTGCGCAGCTTGCGCTGCGCGGCGCCGGCCAGCGCCTCGTGCAGGCGCGTCACGTCCTGCGGATAGCGGGCGCGCAGTTGGCGGCCCAGCAGCTGAAGCGGGTGGCCGGCGTCCAGCTCGGCACGCGCGGCGTGGTTGACGTGCACGAGTTCGGCGTCTTCCGTCAGCAGCAGCATGCCGTAGTCGATCTCGTCGAGCATCAGCGACAGCCAGCGTGCGATGGGTGGTTCGGTGTTGCGGCGCTCGGGGCCGCGGTAGGCGTTCGACCGGGCCGCGATCGGGGCGGCGAAGGCGAAGGCAGTGGTGGTGTCGAACATTTGCAAGCTCCCCTTTTTCTGCAGCCGGGCTTGGTGCAGTGATGGGAAGCTTAGGAAGTCATCCCCAGGTCAGGGGGTGAATGGATTGCGTTACTTTTGTGCGTTATTTCCTGACCGGCTGTCACCACCGTTCAGGCAGCGGCTTCAGCAGCGTGACGCTGGCGCGCGCGGTGCGGATGTAGCCGCCGCGCTCCAGGTCCTTCAACAGCCGGCTCACCATCTCGCGCGACGAGCCCAGCCGGTTGGCGATGTCGAGATGGGTGATGCGCTCGGGGATGGGGCGCTCGGCGTGCGCCGGCGCATCGCCGGCCAGGCCCTCCAGCAGCCGGCGCAGCCGGCCATAGACGTCGAACAGCGCCAGGTCGCGCGCGTGTGCCGTGGTCCAGCGGATGCGCCCGATCAGCCGTTCGATCAGCGAGCGGGCGAAGGCGGGGTCGCTGCCCACGTGCTCCCAGACCGTCTGCCGCGTGACGACGGCGCAGACCGTCGCCTCCAGCGCCGCCACCGATGCAGAGCGCGGCCCGCCGTCCAGCGCCATCTCGCCGAAGTAGCTGCCGGCACCGTCGATGGCGAAGCTGATCTCGCGCCCCCCGGCGTCGGTGGAATAGGCGCGCACCCGGCCTTGCAGCACGACATAGACCTCGTCGCCGCGCGTGCCTTTTTGGATGACCACGGCGCCTTTGCGGTAGCGCCTGATCTTGCCGCGCGCCGCCAGCGCACGCAGCGCTGGCGGCAGACGGTCGAGCAGCGGGTCGGGCTGCGGTTCGGGGCTTGCGTCCATGGACTTTGGCGGACGCGGCTGCGAAAGGGCCGTGTCGTGCCCAGCTACATCGCAGGTCCGACGAGATCTGGCGTGCCTGTCAGCGACGGCGCGGGCGTGGCCTGCGTGGCTTGCGTGGCCTGGGCAGCCTCGCCGCGCAGTGCCGGCACCATCGGCGGCAGCATCGCCACCATGCGCACCAGCGCGCGGATGCTGCGGGCGCCGGTTTTCTCGCGCAGGCAGCCGATCTGCGTGCGCACGGTGGACAGGCGCACGCTCTGCCGCTGCGCCACTTCGGCAGGCTGCACGCCGGCGCACAGCAGGCCCAGCACGCGGGCCTCGGCCGGCGTCAGGCGGTGGCTGCGCGCGAAGGCCTGCACCGCCAGCTCTTCGCCGACCATGCGCTTGCCCAGCAGCAGCATCGTGGCGGGGCCGCCGTCCAGCGCGTCCGGGGGCAGCGGCACCACGGCCACGCTGACGCACTGGCCCTTGTCGCCCAGCGTCAGCAGGCGGCGGGTGCCACGCTGGCCGGCTGCCAGCAGCGCGTCCATCAGCGCCAACTGGTCCAGCGGCAGGCGTGCCCGGATGCGGCCTCCCTGCAGTTGCAGCGGATGCTGCGCGTCCAGCTCGCAGCGGGCGCGGTGGTTGAGCAAGCGCACGCTGTCCTGCGCGGCCAGCAGCAACAGCCCATGGTCGATCTCGTCGAGCATCAACGCCAGGCAGCGCGCCAGGCCGGCATCGGACGGCACTGCACCGACGGGCTGCGCCGCGTCGGCGGGGTCGAAGGCAGGATGGCTGAGCATGGCGGGCGGCGCTGTAAGCAGTCCGGAACAGTCTGTAAGGCGATACTGCGGATGGTCCGTGACTGGGGAGCCGTCGCTCTGTGACTTATTTACATTTGGGCCCGCCGGCAGGCCCATTTCTCGCACCGTTGGCGCTGCCGGTGTGCCTGGCCGCGGCGCTGCTGGCCGGCTGCGCCAGCACCACGCCGGGCGGCGTGCCCATAGACACCACACGCAGCGCGCGCAGCCAAGACAGCCGGGTGCTGTTCGTGGTGTTGCACTACACGGCGGGCGACACACCCGTGTCACTGAAGGTGCTGACCGAAGGCGAGGTGTCGGCGCACTACCTCATCGACGACGCACCGCGCCCGCGCATTCACCGCCTTGTGGATGAAGGCAGGCGGGCCTGGCATGCCGGGCCCAGCGCGTGGCAGGGCAACACGATGCTGAACGCCAGTTCCATCGGCATCGAGATCGTCAACCCGGGGCCGCAACAGACGCAGGATGGCCGCCTGTCTGCGCCGAATGCGCCGAATGCGCCGTACGCGCCGTACGCGCCGGCGCAGATCGACGCGCTGATCGTGCTGCTGCGCGACATCGTGCAGCGCCACGGCGTGCGCCCGGAGCGCATCGTCGGCCACAGCGACATCCAGCCGCAGCGCAAGCAGGACCCCGGGCCGGCCTTTCCCTGGCAGCGGCTGGCCGACGCCGGCCTGGGCCGCTGGCCCGACGCTGCGCGGGTGGCTGCGCAGCGCCCGCTGTTCGAGGCCTTGCCGCCCGACGTGGCATGGGTGCAGCAGCAGTTGGCGCTGGTCGGCTACGAGGTGCCCACGCATGGCCGGCTCGACACCGCCACGCGCAACGTGGTGGCCGCCTTCCAGATGCACTACCGCCCGGCGCGCCACGACGGCCTGCCGGACGCCGAGACCGCGGCGCTGTTGCAGGTGCTGGCCGAGCCGCCGCCCTGAAGGCGCGCGGCCTGCGCCGGCTCAGCGGGCGGCGCTGCGCACGCCGCTGAATTCGATCTCGGTGCGGCGGTTCTGCGCGCGCCCTTCGGCGCTGTCGTTCCCGGCCACCGGCGCCTGTTCGGCAAGCGCCTCGGTCTTGATCATGTTGGCGTCCAGGCCCTTGCCCACCAGGTAGTCGCGCACCGCGCGGGCGCGCTGGTCGGCCAGGCGCTGGTTGTAGGCGACGGGGCCCACGCTGTCGGTGTGGCCCACCGCCTTGACCGACTGCCAGGTGACGTCTTTCATCTGCGCCACGTCGGACAGCATCGCGTTCTGGTCGGCGGTGCTCAGGCGGGCGCGGTCGAAGTCGAAATGCGCCACGGCGCGCACGCTGACCTTCTCCAGCGCCGGTGCGCCCTGCGCCAGCGCGGCGTGGTTGGCCAGCGCGAGGGCTGCGGCGGGCAGCGCAGCACGCAGTGCGGCGATGCGAACCCGGGGGATGGGCGGGCAGTTCATGGACGTTCTCCTTTGGCGGGCGGGGTGGTCGTGGTGAAGGCGGTGGTGGTGGCGGCGCCGGTGGCGTTGCAGCCGGCGAAGGCTGCCCCGGCGGCCTGGTGCTCGGGCCAGGGCGCAGGAAGCTGCTGGCCCGGCCGCACCTGCCGCCAGGCAGGTGCCCCGTCACGGCGCAGCGCAGGCAGCGCCTGGCACAGCGAGGCACCGAAGGCGGTGACGGCGGGCGCAGGGCTGTCGGCGCGCACCACCAGAAAGTCCATCACCGCCAGGCTGCCGTCGCCGGCCGGCAGGAAGCGGCGCAGCGCGCGCTGTGTGCTGGGGTGGGCCGGGTCCAGCGTCAGCACGCGCCGGCCCGGCGGCAGCGGGCCGCCCAGCGCCATGCGCAGCCCGGCGCCTGGGCCGGATGCGGGCGGCGCGTGGTTGAACAGCGCCCGGTAGGCCGCCTCTGCCGTCTGCGCGGCGCGGCTCTGCGGCGGGCCGGCATCGATGGGCAGCTTCTCGATCTGGTGCAGGTGGCGCAGCGCCGAAGCGGCCGGCACCGTGAAGCGCAAGGGCTCGGTGTAGAGCGGCGTCAGCACGCGCAGCGGCAGCCCGCTGTTGCGCGCGCCGGCCGCAACCAGTGCGTCGTAGCCGACGAGCGCGATGGTGGGCCGCGCCGCTGCCTGCGGCGACACCAGCGCCTGCACCCCGTCAACCCAGGCCCAGCCCGCCGCCACGGCCAGCCGTTGCAGCGCTGCGGCCGGGTCTTCGGGCGCGGGGGCGGGCACAGCAACGGGCCCGGCGGCAGGGCCGGCGCCGGGCGCGGCGGCCAGTACCGGCGCGGGCGCGGGCGCGCGCGCGGGCGCAGGCACAGGAGCAGCAGCCGCCGCTGCCATCGGCGCGGCGGGTGTCGGCGGCAGCGACGGCGTCTGGGCGCCGCCCGTGGCGGGACTGGCCGCATCGCGCCGCATGTGGCCCGGCGCCAGCAGCAACGCGGCAAAGGCGGTCAGCACGGCCAGCGTGCCGCCCGCCACCGCAATGCGCCGCCGCGATGCCGGGGCAGTGGGCGTGGCGATGGGCGGCGGCGGCACAGCGACGTGCGACGGCGGGGTAACAACGTCCGCCGGTGCCGGCAGGGGCGACGGCGGGGGCGACGGCGGAGTGACAGGCGGCTGCGACTGCGCCCGGGCGAGCGGTGCGGGCGGCGCCTGCGGTGCAACGGCGGCGACCGCCGGACGAGCCGGTGCCGGTGCCGGCACGGGTGCCGATGCAGGCGCAGGCGCAGGGGCGGGTGCAGGCGCAGGGGCGGGTGCAGGTTCGGGCGCAGGCGCAGGCGCAGGCGCAGGCGCAGGCGCAGGTGCTGGCTCCGCTGCCACGGGCGCCGCCGCAGCAGGCGCCTCAGCCACGGCCGGCACCGGCGCCGGCATCGGCGCCAACGCCGGCTTCCATGCTGCGTCCCGCTCCACGCCCGCCTGCTCGGCCGCACTGAGCGATGCGATGCGCGCGATCAGCGAGCCCAGCGACGCCTGGAACTCGGCTGCGGTGGGCACTGGGGGCTCGGCGGCCGGCGTCACTGCGGTGCCCTGGGCCGACAGGCGCAGCGTGTTGCCGCCCAGATCGGGAAGCCGCTGGCGCAGCGGGCCGAGCAAACCTTCGGCATCGTCGTCGAGGGCCAGCAGGATGTTGGCCGGCACCTCGGGTTGCTCCAGCAGCTCGAACAGTTCATCGGCCAGCGCCCGCAGCGCGGGCCGTGCGGCCTGGCCGCGCAGCAGCAGCTCGAAGCCGTCGAACGCAATGTAGAAGCGCACGCCGAAGGACTTGTGCCACAGCGCCAGGCACTCGGCCAGCGATGCATCGGCCACGGTGGCAGCGCCAGCCCCGGCCGGCAGCGCCTGCACCAGTTGGTCCAGCAGCGCCTGGCGCGGCGCGGCGGCCTGCCAGTCGGCGAAGACCAGCACCACCTCGGGCACGCGCACCGCGCCGAAGCTGCGCCGTTCCGGGAACGGCAGCACGACGCCGCCGCTGCCGCTCTGGCGCAGCGCCCGGTCCACCTGGCGGCGCGCCATCAGGGGCAGCACGCCAGCGCTGATCAACGCCGACTTGCCGCTGCTCGGTGCGCCGAACAGCAGCGTCAGCGGCGCCAGGCGCCACAGGCGGGCCAGCCAGCGCGCCTCGTGCGCCGGCTTGGGCACCGGTGCCGGCCAGGGCGGGAACAGCGGCGGGCGGTCAACATCGGAAAGGGCGGCTTTCATCGGATTCCCTCAACGGACCTGCTGCTTCTACGCAGCGGCGCGGCCGGTGGATGCAGGCCGCCTTCAACTTCCGCGCTGGCGGTTCACGTCCAGCGTGCTGACCGGCGCCGCGCGGTGGCCCCAGGCGCTGCGCAGATGCGTCACGACGGCGGCGATGTCGGCGTCGCTCAGCACGGTGGCAAAGGGCGGCATGCCGTAGGGCTGCGGGTTGCCGGCAGTGGCCGGGCCGAAGCCGCCGCCCAGCACCGTCTTCAGCAGGTTGTCGGGCGACGGCAGCGTCAGCGCGCGGTTGCCGGCCAGCGCCGGCACTTTGCCGGCCACGCCTTCGCCCTGGGCGCCGTGGCAGCCGGCGCAGTGCGTCTCATAAATTCTGGCGCCCTGTTCTGCCGGCTCCGCTGCCACCGCATCGCGCGCCGACGGCGGCGCCCGGCTGTGCTGCGGCAGGGCTTTGAGGAAGGTGGCGATGGCCAGCAGGTCGGCATCGGCCAGGTGCTGGGTGCTGCGCGCCACCACCATCGCCATCGGGCCGCTGACGGTGGCTTGTGCGTTGCGGCCCGTCTTGAGCAGCGCCACGGTGTCCTGGAGCGGCCACTGGGCGACGCCGGCTTGCAGCGGGTCGTCGAGCGCCGGGGCCACCCAGCCCTGCATCGGGATGGCGCCACCGCGCAAGTCCAGCGCGCCATCGGTGGCGCCCCAGGCGTTGCGGCTGCCGTGGCAGGCGCTGCAATGCGCCAGTCCGCCGACGAGGTAGGCGCCGCGATTCCACGCTTCGGACCGGCCCGCTTCAGGCTGCGCAACGCCGGGCCGGAAGTACAGCGCGCGCCAGACGGCCAGCGCGGCCTGGCTGCCATAGGGAAAGCGCAACGCGTGCGGGCGGTTGGCCAGCGCCACCGGCGGCAGTTGCCGCAGGTAGGCGAAGAGGTCGTCCACGTCAGCGCGCGTGACCCGCGTGAAGTTGGGGTAGGGACAGGCCGGCAGCAGCAGCCGGCCATCGGCCGAGCGGCCGTTGTGCAGCGCGCGCCAGAAGGCCGCTGCCGACCAGCGGCCGATGCCGGTGGCCGCGTCGGGCGTGAGGTTGGGCGCATGCACGGTGCCGAACGGGGTGGGGATGCTGGCACCACCGGCATAGGCCGCGCCGCCGCGCGCGGTGTGGCAGCCGGCGCAGTGGCCCGCGGTGGCGAGGTAGGCGCCGCGCGCCACCTGCTGCGCAGCAGGTGGCGGCGCTGGGGTAGCGCCGACGGCAGGCAAGGGCTCTTCGTCGAGATGGTTGAGCGCGGTGACCACCACAGCCGCCAGAGCGACCACCAGCACCACCAGCGCCAGCCCCAATGCCGGCAGCGACAGGCGGCGGCTCACCGCGTGCCGCCGCAGTCCAGCGGCGCCGGTGCTGCCGGCGCCGCAGCCGCATGCGCCGGCACGGGCACCGGCTGCGCCGCCAGCCACTGCGACAGCGCCGCAATGTCGGCCGGCGCCAGCGCCTGCGCCACTGCCGCCATGCAGTCGGGCCGGCGGGCCTGGCGCTGGCCGGTGCGCCAGGCGCCGAGCTGGGCGTTCAGGTAGTCGCGCGGCAAGCCCAGCAAGCCAGGCGTTGCCGGCTGCACACCCGTCAGCGCGGCGCCATGGCAGGCGGTGCAGGCGGGCACGCGCAGCGCGGCGTCGCCGTCCATCACCAGCGTGCGGCCGCGGGCCAGCACCGCCGCCGCAGCCGTGCTGGCCTGCGGCGGCGGGTAGGGCAGCGCGATGGCGGCAAAGTGGCCGGCGATCTGCTGAAGGTAGGCGTCGTTCAGCGGGTCGAGCAGCGCGGTCATCGGCGCGTAGTGGCGGCGGCCTTCGCGAAAGGCCAGCAACTGGTTGTAGAGGTAGCCCGCCGGCTTGCCTGCAATGCGCGGGTAGTAGCCGTCGCTGCCGGCGCGGCCCTCCTTGCCATGGCAGGCGGTGCAGGCCAGCACGCGCTGCGCCATCGTGTCGGGCAGTTCCAGCGGCGCCGCGCCGGCACTGGACGCAGCAGACGCAGCGGACGCAGCGGCCAGCGCGCAACACAGCGCGGCCGCGATGGTGTGCTGCAACGTGGCGGGACGGATGGCCATGGTGGCGGGGCGGGCAATCCGCGCGCCGGTCAGCCGCGCGGTGCGCCGCGCCTCACAGCGCGAAGCCGTAGTCGATGGCCAGCGGTGCGTGGTCGGAGAAGCGCTGCGCGAGATAGATCTCCGCGCGCTGCGCGGTGGCGGCCACGCCCGGCGTGGCCAGGTGGTAGTCGAGCCGCCAGCCGACGTTGTTGGCCCAGGCCTGGCCGCGGTTGCTCCACCAGGTGTATTGCCCGGGCTCCTGGTTGAGCTGGCGAAAGACGTCCACCATGCCGGCGGCCAGCAGCGTGCTGAGCCATGCGCGCTCTGCGGGCAGGAAGCCGCTGTTCTTCTGGTTGCTGCGCCAGTTCTTCAGGTCGATCTGCTGGTGCGCGATGTTCACGTCGCCCACCAGGATGAACTCGCGCTCGGCCTTCAGCGCCAGCAGGTGCGGCAGCATCTTGTCGAGGAAGCGGTACTTGGCGGCCTGGCGGTGCTCGCCGCTGGAGCCGCTGGGGAAGTAGCAGCTCACGATGCTGAACTTGCGCGCCGCGGTGTCGAAGCGGGCCTCGACGTAACGCCCTTCGGCGTCGAATTCGCCGCCGTCGAAGCCGGTGATCACCGCGCTGGGCGCCCTGGCCGTGTACAGGCCCACGCCCGAGTAGCCTTTCTTCTCGGCGCAGTGGAAATGCCCGTCCATGCCGGCCACCCGCTCGAAGCGGCCGGCGATGTCTGCGGCCTGGGCTTTGAGTTCCTGCACCCCCATACAATCTGCGCCCGCTTGTCCTGCCCAGTCCAAGAAACCTTTGGTGGCGGCCGAGCGAATGCCGTTCAGATTGAGCGTGATCAGTCGAAAACCCAACGCAATGACCTCCATGAACGACGCTGATCAGGCGACATCGAAAGCGACAACGCAAGCGACACCGCTGGCGCAGGACTTCGTGAAGTTCTCGGTGGAGGCGGGTGTGCTGCGCTTCGGCGAGTTCAAGACGAAGGCAGGCCGGCTGTCGCCCTATTTCTTCAACGCCGGTTTGTTCGACGACGGCGCCAAGCTGGGCCGTCTGGCGGCATTCTATGCACGCAGCCTGCTGGCCAGCGGGCTTCAGTTCGACATGCTGTTCGGCCCCGCGTACAAGGGCATCGTGCTGGCCGCCGCGGTCGGCATCGAGCTGGCGCGCCTCGGCCGCAACCTGCCCTTTGTCTATAACCGCAAGGAAGCCAAGGACCATGGCGAAGGCGGCGTGCTGGTGGGCGCGCCGCTGGCCGGGCGGGTGCTCGTCATCGACGACGTGATCTCCGCCGGCACCTCGGTGCGCGAGTCCATCGGCATCATCACCGCGGCAGGTGCGCAGCCCTGCGGCGTGGCCATTGCGCTGGACCGCCAGGAAAAGGCGACAGACGCCGCCGGCGGCGAGGCGCCATGGTCTGCCGTGCAATACGTCTCGTCACAACTGAATCTGCCCGTGAGCGCCATTGCCACGTTGAACGACTTGCTAAAGTATCTTGAGACCGGAGACGACCCCACGCTGCGCGCCCATGCGGCGCCAGTGCAGGCGTACCGGGAGCGCTACGGAGTGTGAAATGTCGGCGACGGGCAGGAGGCGTTTGAACGGTGGCGGCCTGCCGGCCGGCGTGCTGTTCTGCCTGTCGATGCTTGCGCCCTGGGCCGGCGCGCAAGCCGCCGAAACCGGCATCTACAGTTGCGTTGACGACAAAGGCCGCCGCCTGACGTCGGACCGCCCCATCGCCGAGTGCGCTGCCAAGGAGCAGCGCGTGCTCAACAAGGACGGCTCACTGAAGGCCATCCACCCGCCCACGCTGACGGCAGAAGAGCGGGCCGACAAGGACACCCGCGAGCGCAAGCTGGCGGAGCTGCGCGCAGCGCAGGTCGATGCCGCCCGGCGTGACCGCAACCTGATGGTGCGTTACCCCAACGAAGAGCTGCACCACCGCGCCCGCGAGGCGTCGCTGGACACCGTGCGCCTGGCCATCAAGGCGTCTGACCAGCGGCTGCGCGAGCTGGCCGCCGAGCGCAAGCCGCTGCTCGACGAGGCCGAGTTCTACAAGGGCCGCACGATGCCGCTGAAGCTGAAGCAGCAGCTCGACGCCAACGATGCGTCCACCGACGCGCAGCGCGCGGCCACCGCCAACCAGGAAGCAGAACTGGTGCGCATCAACCGGCTCTACGACGTGGAGCTGGACCGGCTGCGCCGCCTCTGGGCCGGCGCGCTGCCCGGCACGCTGGGCGCGATGGCGGGCTCGCAGCCCGACGCCGTGGCGCGCTGAAGCAGCGCCAGCGCGGCAGCGTCAGCGTCAGGACAGCAGCTTCTTCAGCAGCTCGCTGGCCTGCGCCGGGTTGGCCTTGCCCTGGCTCGCCTTCATCACCTGGCCGACCAGTGCGTTGAAGGCTTTGTCCTTGCCGGCGCGGTATTCGTCCACCGACTTCGCATTGGCTGCGATCACCCCGGCGACGATGGCTTCGAGCGCGCTGGTGTCGCTCATCTGCTTCAGGCCCTTGGCTGCAGTCAGCGCATCGACATCGCTGCCTTCGCCGGCCCACAGTGCATCGAACACCTGGCGCGCGCCGTTGTTCGACAGCGTGCCGTCGGCGATGCGCACGATCAGCGCCGCCAGCGTGGCGGGCGGCACAGGCGCGGCGTCGATGCGCAGGTCTTGCGCGTTCAGCCGCTTCGACACCTCGCCCATCAGCCAGTTGGCGGCCAGCTTGGGTTGGCCCGAACCGTCGCGCACGGCCTCGTAGGTGCTGGCGAAGGCGCGGCTTTGCGTCATCAGCGCGGCAGCGTCGGCGCTCAGGCCGTCGTCGCGCTGGAAGCGCTCTGCCATCACCGCCGGCAGCTCGGGCATCTGGCTGCGCACGCGCTCCATCCACTCGGGCGCAATCACCAGCGGCGGCAGATCGGGGTCGGGGAAATAACGGTAGTCGTGCGCGTCTTCCTTGCTGCGCATCGCCCGCGTTTCGCCGCTGTCGGGGTTGAACAGCACGGTGGCTTGCTCGATCTTCAGGCCGTCTTCGATGCGGTCGATCTGCCACTGCACTTCGAAGTCGATGGCCTGTTGCAGGAAGCGGAAGCTGTTCAGGTTCTTCACCTCGCGCCGCGTGCCATAGGGCGCGCCTGGCCTGCGGACGCTGACGTTGGCGTCGCAGCGGAAGCTGCCTTCCTGCATGTTGCCGTCGCAAATGCCCAGCCACACCACCAGCGCGTGCAGCGCCTTGGCGTACTCCACCGCCTCGGGCGCCGAGCGCATGTCGGGCTCGGAGACGATCTCCAGCAGCGGCGTGCCCGCGCGGTTGAGGTCGATGCCGGTCTGGCCCGCAAAGTCTTCGTGCAGGCTCTTGCCCGCGTCTTCTTCGAGGTGGGCGCGGGTCAGCCGCACGCTCTTCTTCTGGCCGGCGAGCAGGAAGTCGATGTGGCCGCCCTGCACCACGGGAATCTCGTACTGGCTGATCTGGTAGCCCTTGGGCAGGTCCGGGTAGAAGTAGTTCTTGCGCGCGAAGATCGACAGCGGCGCCACCTTGGCGCCCACCGCCAGCCCGAAGCGGATGGCGCGCTCCACCGCGCCGCGGTTCATCACCGGCAAGGTGCCGGGCAAGGCCAGGTCCACCGCGCAGGCCTGCGTGTTGGGTGCCGCGCCGAACTGCGTGGAAGCACCGCTGAAGATCTTGCTGGCAGTGGAAAGCTGGGTGTGGGTTTCCAGGCCGATGACGACCTCGAAGCCGCGAACCAGTGTGGAGGTCGGCCCGGTGCCCATGGTCAAAACCCTGCCGGCGCGGCGGTGTGGAAGTCGGTGGCCTGCTGCAGCGCATGCGCCGTGTGCAGCAGCCGGCCTTCGTCGAAGTAGTTGCCGATGAGTTGCAGCCCCACC
Source organism: uncultured Rubrivivax sp. (assembly GCA_964244245.1). Classification (GTDB taxonomy): domain Bacteria; phylum Pseudomonadota; class Gammaproteobacteria; order Burkholderiales; family Burkholderiaceae_C; genus Rubrivivax. Next base: position 35,788 of record CAXTHW010000005.1, read on the forward strand.
GGCAGGCCGCCTGCGCCCACGCCTGCCGGCAGGCTCATGCCCGGCAGGCCGGCCAGGCTGGCCGGCAGCGTGAAGATGTCGGCCAGGTAGGCTTGCAGCGGGTCGTCGCCCTGTTCGCCCAGCTTCCATGCGACGGTGGGCGCCACCGGGCCGGCGATGATGTCGCAGCGCTGGAAGCAGGCCTGGAAGTCGTCGGCGATCATGCGGCGCAGCTTTTGCGCCTGAAGATAGTAGGCGTCGTAGTAGCCATGGCTGAGCACATAGGTGCCGATCATGATGCGGCGCTTGACCTCGGCGCCGAAGCCCTCGGCGCGCGTCTTCTTGTACATGTCGAGCAGGTCGCGGTAGGCGGCCGCGCGGTGGCCGAACTTGACGCCGTCGAAGCGGCCCAGGTTGGAGCTGGCCTCGGCCGGCGCGATGATGTAGTAAACCGGAATCGACAGCTCGGTGCGCGGCAGGCTCACGTCCACCAGCGTGGCGCCCAGTGCCTGCAACTCGGCCAGCGCGGCGCGCACGGCGGCGTCCACGTCAGCCGACAACGCAGCGGGAAAGAACTCCTTCGGCAGGCCGATGCGCAGGCCGGCCAAGGGCTTGCCGGCGCCTGCTCCTTCACGGGCCAGCAGCATCTGCGCATGGAAGTCTTGCGGCGGGCGCTGCGCGCTGGTGGCGTCACGTTCGTCGAAGCCGCTCATCGCCGACAGCAGCAAGGCGCAATCTTCGGCGCTGCGCGCCAGCGGGCCGGCCTGGTCGAGGCTGGACGCGAAGGCGATCATCCCGTAGCGCGAGCAGACGCCGTAAGTCGGCTTGATGCCGGTGATGCCGCAGAAGCTGGCCGGCTGGCGGATCGAGCCGCCGGTGTCGGTGCCGGTGGTGGCCGGCACCAGGCGCGCGGCCACTGCGGCGGCCGAGCCGCCCGACGAGCCGCCCGGCACGCGATGCAGGTCCCAGGGGTTCTTCACCGGGCCGAAGGCGGAGTTCTCGTTGGCCGAGCCCATCGCAAACTCATCGCAATTCAGCTTGCCCAGCGTCACCATGCCGGCGGCGTCGAGCCGCGCCACCACGGTGGCATCGAACGGGCTGGCGTAGCCGGCGAGCATCTTCGAGCCGGCGGTGGACGGCAACCCGCTGCGTGCGAAGTCGGTGACGAAGATGTCCTTGTGGGCCACCGGCACGCCGGTCAGTGCACCGCCGCCGCCTTGCGCCAGCACGGCATCTGCGGCACGCGCGGCGGCCAGCGCGGCACCGGCATCGACAGCCAGAAAGGCGCCCAGTTGTGCCTGCGCTGCAATGCGTGCAAGCAGGTGTTGCGTCAGCTCGGCACTGGAAACGGCCTTGTCGCGCAACGCGCGGCCGAGCTGCCCGACGCCCATCGCGTGCAGTGGCGCGCTCATTCGATGACCTTGGGCACCAGGAAGAGGCCGTCCTCGACGGCCGGTGCGCTGCGCTGGTTGGCATGGCGCTCGTCGTGCTCGGTGACGGCGTCTTCGCGCAGCCGCAACTGCACGTCGTGCACGGCGGACAGCGGGGTGTAGAGCGGCTCGATGCCGCTGGTGTCCACCGCGCTCATCTGCTCGACGATGCCGAAGAAACCGTTGAGCTGGGCCAGCATCGCGGAGGCTTCTTCGGCGCGCAGTTCGAGCCGTGCGAGATGGGCGATGCGGCTCACGTCATCCAGGGTCAGGGCCATCGGCAACGGGTCTGCAAAGGGTGGGCAAAGGGTGGAAATCGGGGCCGCCTGGCAGGGGAAGCCGGGGGTGCATACGGTATTATCCCCGGTTAATTCCAAGCCCTGTCGGTTGCCGTCGAAGCCCTGCCGCGCCAGCCCTTTGCGCCCCGATCCCGCCCCGCCCGACCGCTGCCCCAACAGACAATGTTCGCATCCCTGCGTCGCTATTTTTCGACGGACCTCGCCATCGACCTCGGCACCGCCAACACGCTGATCTACGTGCGTGACAAAGGCATCGTGCTCGACGAACCCTCCGTCGTCGCCATCCGCCATGAAGGCGGCCCGAATGGCAAGAAAACCATCCAGGCCGTCGGCCGCGAGGCCAAGGCCATGCTGGGCAAGGTGCCCGGCAACATCGAGGCCATCCGGCCGATGAAGGACGGCGTGATCGCCGACTTCACGGTCACCGAGCAGATGCTCAAGCAGTTCATCAAGATGGTCCACCCGCGGTCCGTGCTGCGGCCCAGCCCGCGCATCATCATCTGCGTGCCCTGCGGCTCCACGCAGGTCGAGCGCCGCGCCATCCGCGAAAGCGCTCTCGGCGCCGGCGCGTCCGACGTCTATCTGATCGAAGAGCCGATGGCCGCGGCCATCGGCGCCGGGCTGCCGGTGTCCGAGGCGTCGGGCTCGATGGTGGTCGATATCGGCGGCGGCACCACCGAGGTGGGCGTCATCAGTCTGGGCGGCATGGTCTATAAAGGCAGCATCCGCGTCGGCGGCGACAAGTTCGATGAGTCCATCATCAACTACATCCGCCGCAACTACGGCATGCTGATCGGCGAGCCCACGGCCGAGTCCATCAAGAAGAACATCGGCAGCGCCTTCCCGGGCTCCGAGGTCAAGGAGATGGAGGTCAAGGGCCGCAACCTCAGCGAAGGCGTGCCGCGCAGCTTCACCATCAGCTCCAACGAGATCCTCGAAGCACTGACCGACCCGCTGAACCAGATGGTCAGTGCCGTGAAGAACGCGCTGGAGCAGACGCCGCCCGAACTGGGCGCCGACATCGCCGAGCGCGGCATGATGCTCACCGGCGGCGGCGCGCTGCTGCGCGACCTGGACCGCCTGCTGGCCGAGGAAACCGGCCTGCCGGTGCTGGTGGCCGAAGACCCGCTGACCTGCGTGGTGCGCGGCTGCGGCATGGCGCTGGAGCGCATGGAACGGCTCGGAAGCATCTTCACCCACGAATAGACGCCGGGCCGTTTGCGATGCTCGGTACGCTGGACCGCACGCCACCGCCCTTCTTCCGCCAGGGCCCGTCGGCGCTGACGAAGCTGATCTTCTTCTCGGCGCTGGCCCTGTTCCTGATGGTGGCCGACGCGCGCTTCAAGCTGGTCGAGCCGCTGCGCGCGGGGCTGGCCATCGTGCTGCTGCCGGTGCAGCGCGTGCTGGCGGTGCCCATCGACGTGGCGCAGGGCGGCGCCGCCTATCTGCAAGGCCTGCGCAATGCGCTGCTGTCCGAACACCAGGCGCGCGAGCGACTGGTGCTTCAGGCCGAGAAGGTGGCGCGCGGCGAACTGCTCGCCGCCGAGAACCAGCGGCTGCGCGGCCTGCTGGAGCTGAAGCCTGCGCTGGCGGTGCGCTCGCAGGCGGCCGAGGTGATGTACGAAGCGGCCGACCCGTATTCGCGCAAGGTCTTCATCGGCCGCGGCCAGGCGCAGGGCGTGCTGCTCGGCTCGCCGGTGGTCAACGAGCTGGGCGTGTTGGGCCAGGTGACGCGCGTCTATGCGCTGACGGCCGAAGTGACGCTGCTCACCGACAAAGACGCCGCCATTCCCGTGCTGAACCTGCGCACCCAGCAGCGCAGCGCGGCCTTCGGCGGCGGCACCGGTGCCGGCGGCATGGAGCTGCGCTATGCGTCAGCGAATGCAGACGTGCAGGTCGGCGATGTGCTTCAGACCAGCGGCGTCGATGGCGTCTATCCGCCGGGCCTGCCGGTGGCGCGGGTGCTGGCGGTGGAGCGGCGCGTGGAGTCGGGCTTTGCGCGCATCGCGCTGGCCCCCGTGGCGCCACCCGACGGCGTGCGCCATGTGCTGGTGCTGGAGCCGCTGTCGGTGCAGTTGCCGCCGCGCACCGAGCTGGCGCCGGTGGCGCCCGAGAAGCCCAAACGCCTGGGAAGCGGCCGGCCATGATCATGCCGACCCTTGGAGCTGCGGCATGATCATGCCGAACCTGGGGGCCGCGGCATGATCATGCCGCGGGGCTCCGGCCAACTGCTGCTGCCGGTCAACCCCTTCTTCATCGGCCTCACGCTGCTGCTGGCGTTTGCCGTCAACCTGCTGCCCTTTGGCCGCCACCCGGTGCTGCCCGATCTGCTGGCGGTGGTGCTGGTGTTCTGGAACGTGCACCAGCCGCGCCGTGTGGGCGTGGGCGTGGCCTTCGCGTTCGGCCTGTTGATCGACGTGCACGAAGGCGCGCTGCTCGGCCAGCATGCGCTGGCCTACACGATGCTCAGCTTCGTGGCCATCACCATCCACCGCCGGCTGCTGTGGTTCAGCTTGAGCGAGCAGGCGCTTCAGATCGTGCCGGTGTTCTTTGCCGCGCACCTCGTCTCGCTGCTGGTGCGCATGCTGGCAGGCGGCATGTTCCCGGGCTGGTGGCTGCTGCTGGCGCCGCTGTTCGAGGCGCTGCTGTGGCCGGTTGTCACGGTGTTGTTGCTCGCGCCGCAGCGCCGCGCGCCCGATCCGGATCAAAATCGCCCGCTGTGACCGAACTGCGTGACCTGGAACGTGAGATCGGCCGTTTCCGCGGCCGGCTCGTCGCCGCTGCCGCCTTCGTGCTGATCGCGTTTTCGCTGCTCACCGCGCGGCTGGTCTATCTGCAAATTTTCCGCCACGAGGACCTGGCAACCCAGGCCGAGGCCAACCGCATCGCCGTGGTGCCCATCGTGCCCAACCGCGGCCTGATCGTGGACCGCAACGGCGTGGTGCTGGCCACCAACTACTCGGCCTACACGTTGGAGATCACGCCGTCGCGCACCGCCGTCGATCTGGACCCGCTGGTGGACGACCTGGCCACCGTGGTGGAGATCGCGCCGCGCGACCGCCGCCGCTTCAAGCGGCTGCTGGAGGAAAGCAAGAGCTTCGAGTCGCTGCCCATCCGCACCCGGCTGAACGACGAGGAAGTGGCGCGCTTCATGGCGCAGCGCTTCCGCTTCCCCGGTGTCGATGTGAAGGCGCGCCTGTTCCGCAGCTACCCGCTGGGCGAGGTGGGCAGCCATCTGCTGGGCTACATCGGCCGCATCAACCAGGCCGAGAAGAAGGCGATGGACGACTGGTCCGACGAGGACCAGGGCAACTACAAGGGCACCGAGTACATCGGCAAGCTCGGGCTGGAGCAAAGCTACGAGCGCGAGCTGCACGGCGTGACCGGCGTCGAGCAGGTCGAGACGAGTGCCGGCGGCCGCGCAGTGCGCCGGCTGAACAGCCAGCCACCGACACCGGGCAACAAGCTGGTGCTGTCCATCGACATCAAGCTGCAGGCGATGGTGGAAGAGATGTTCGGCGACCGCCGCGGCGCGCTGGTGGCGATGGACCCGCGCAGCGGCGAGGTGCTGGCCTTCGTCAGCAAGCCCACCTTCGACCCCAACCTCTTCGTCGATGGCATCGACCAGGAAAGCTGGCGTGACCTCAACGAAAGCATCGACAAGCCGCTGCTGAACCGGGCCTTGCGCGGCACCTATCCGCCGGGCTCTACCTACAAGCCCTTCATGGCGATGGCTGCGCTCAACAGCGGCAAGCGCGCAGCCGGCACGCTGATCAACGACACGCTGTCCTTCACCTTCGGCGGCCACCGCTTCGGCAGCCCCGAGACCGAGCGCGGCGGCATCATGGACATGCACCGCGCCATCGTGCAGTCGAGCAACGTCTATTTCTACACGCTCGCCAACGAGATGGGCGTGGACCTGATCCACGACCAGTTGGAGCCGATGGGCTTCGGCCGCAAGACCGGCATCGACGTGGAAGGCGAGGTCACCGGCGACCTGCCGTCCACCGAGTGGAAGAAGAAGCGCTTCAAAAAGCCGGAGCAGCAGAAGTGGTACGCCGGCGAGACCATCTCGCTGGGCATCGGCCAGGGCTACAACAACTTCACGATGCTCCAGATGGCGACGGCGATGTCCACCGTGGTGTCGGGCGGCCAGCGCTTCAAGCCGCGGCTGGTGCGCCAGATCGAGGACGTGCTGACGGGCCAGCGCCGGCTGCTGGTGAACGACGCGCTGGAGCCGTTGCCCTTCAGGCCAGCCGATGTGGAAGTGCTGCGCAGCGCGCTGTCTGGCGTGCCGGTGGAAGGCACCTCGCGGGCCAGCTTCGTGGGCGCGGGCTACGTGAGCGGCGGCAAGACCGGCACGGCGCAGGCCGTGGGCGCGCGCGCCAACGAGAAGTACAACGCAGCCAAGGTGGAAGAGCACAGGCGCGACCACGCGCTGTACATCGCCGCCGCGCCAATGGACGCACCCACCGTCGCGCTGGCGGTCATCGTCGAAAACGCCGGCTGGGGCTCCGACTCGGCCGCGCCCATCGCGCGCCGTGTCTTCGACTACCTGCTGCTGGGCCAGTACCCGAGCGAGGACGACATGGCCGCATTGCGCGAAGGCAAGGCCAAGGCGCCACTGGGCAAGCCGCGGCGCGCGGCCGACGTGCCGCTGCCCGGCCAGAGCGCTGCTGCGTCTGCTGCTGCGGCCAGCGCGCCGGGGCTGCCGGTGGCAGCAGCGCAGGCGCCGCCGCAGCAGCGCGATGGCCCAGCCCGCGGCGAGCGGCTGGCTGCCACCGCAACGGTTGCCGCCACCACGGCGGCAACCGTGGCAGCCACCGGCGCAGCGCGGTGAATTCCGTCTTCGACCAGGCCTCGCCTTGGCGGCGGCTGGGCCGCGTCTTCACCGGCTTCGACGGGCCGCTGCTGGCGGCGGTGGTGATGCTGGCCAGCATCGGCCTGCTGGCGATGTACTCGGCCGGCTACGACCACGGCACCCGCTTCAACGACCATGGCCGCAACATGCTGATCGCCCTGGCCGTGCTGTTCATCGCCGCGCAGGTGCCGCCGCAGAAGCTGCAGCAGCTTGCCGTGCCGCTGTACCTGCTGGGCGTGGCGCTGCTCATCGTCACCGCGCTGCCCGGCATCGGCGTCACCAAGAAAGGCGCGACGCGCTGGCTCAACCTGGGCGTCGTCATCCAACCCAGCGAGATCCTGAAGATCGCAATGCCGCTGATGCTGGCCTGGTGGTTTCAAAAGCGCGAAGGCCAGTTGCGTGCGTTCGACTTCCTCATCGCCGGCGTGCTGCTGGCGGTGCCGGCCGCGCTGGTGATCAAGCAGCCCGACCTGGGCACCGCGTTGCTCATTCTGGCGGCCGGCTTCTACGTGATCTTTTTTGCCGGGCTGTCGTGGCGGCTGGTGCTGCCGGCGCTGGCGCTGGGCGCCATCGGCGTCGTCGCCATCATCGTGGCCGAGCCCACCATCTGCCAGGAAGGCGTGAAGTGGCCGTTCCTGCGCGACTACCAGCAGCACCGCGTCTGCACCCTGCTCGACCCCAGCAAAGACCCGCTGGGCAAGGGCTTCCACATCATCCAGGGGATGATCGCCATCGGCTCGGGCGGCGTCACCGGCAAGGGCTTCATGAACGGCACGCAGACGCACCTGGAATTCATCCCCGAGCGCACCACCGACTTCATCTTCGCTGCCTTCTGCGAAGAGTTCGGCCTGTTCGGCGTGGCGCTGCTGCTGGTGGCCTTCGTCTTCCTGATCTTCCGCGGCTTGATGATCGCGGCCGAGGCGCCCACCGTGTTCACACGGCTGCTGGCCGGTGCGGTGTCGCTCAGCTTCTTCACCTATGCCTTCGTCAACATGGGCATGGTCAGCGGCATCCTGCCGGTGGTGGGCGTGCCCTTGCCTTTCGTCAGCTACGGGGGCACCGCGATGGTCACGCTGGGCCTGGGGCTCGGCATCCTGATGTCGGTGTCGCGCAGCCGGCGGCTGATGCAGAGCTGATGCAGCGCTGAGGCCGAGATGTACGGGATGGACGCGCCGGCAGCTCGGTTCGAGACTGCGGCCGGCGTTCATTTGCGTCGGCTTTCACCGAAGGATCCCATGCCAACCCCTCAAAAGCTTGCCGCGGTCATCGCCTGCGGCGTGGCGCTGCTGCAGTTCGGCCCGGCCCATGCAGTTGCTGTCGTCACCTACACCGGGTTTGCCTCGGCCGACAGCTTCGGCCTCAACCGCGTGCAGCAGTCCGCCGGAGCAACCACCGGCGATCCCGCGTCGTACGCGGTCAACGCGGCGGGCAACATCGCCAGCTCGGTTTCCGACTCTGCCAACGGCGGCTCGGTGCTGGCCACGTCCACCTCGGCAGGCGGCACTTTCGACGACGGCTCGCTGTACGGCGGCGCGGCAGGCGCCAGCACCAGTCTCAGCTACCGCGTCATGCTGGTCGGGCCCGATGTGCCGGGCACGGTGCCGGTGCACATCGTTGCCAACGGCTCCGTTACCGGCACTGGTTCGACGCAGGCCTCCGTGTCGTTCGTGCTGAACTACAACAACGGGGACGCGCTGCTGATCGCCGGGGCCACGTTGAACAGCTTCACGGGCAACAGCTTCGTCTTCGACAAGGTCGAGCGCTTCAGGCCCAACTCCTTCTTCGACGTCTATCTCTCCGCCGACTCGGGCTCGGGCGGCGTGGGCGTGGGCGTGGGTTCGTCACAGGCGTTCGCCGACCCGTCGTTCACCATCGACGACCCGGCGTACGCGTCGCTGTACCGGCTGGAGGGCATTCCGGGCCAGGTGCCCAGCGTGCCCGAGCCGTCGGCCTGGGGGTTGGCGTTGCTGGGGCTGGGCGTGCTGGGGGCCGCCCGGGCGCGCCAGGCGCGCGGCAAAGCCGTCGGCGCTTGACGTCGTCCGGGCCTGCGCTTCGTCAGCCGCCGTCCAGGCGCAGCGGGAAGCGCACGGTGAACAGCGTTCCAGGCGCAGCAGCGGTCGGGCCGCTGCGCGGGCGGGCGTCGGCGATGCCGATCTCGGCGCCATGCTGCTGTGCGATCTCCTGCACGATGGCCAGGCCCAGGCCGCTGCCATCGGCATTGGTGCCCAGCGCACGGTAGAAGGGCTTGAACACCAGTTCCCGCTCTGCCGGCGCGATGCCCGGGCCGGTGTCTTCCAACTGAAGCACCAGCACCTGGCCGAAGGGGTCGGGCATCACACGGGCAGTCACGGTGCCGCCGGGCGGCGTGTACTGCAAGGCGTTGTCCACGAGGTTGCGCACCAGTTCGCGCACCAGCACCGGCTGGCCCGACAGCCAGGCCGCACCGCCACCGCCGGCAGCCGAGGCCGGGCCTTCGTAGCCCAGGTCGATGCGCTTTTCCAGCGCGCGGGGCACGAAGTCGCGCACGGTCTCGCGCGTCAGCGCAGCCAGATCGACCTGTTCGCGGCGCATCGCCTGCTCTTTGTCCTCGGCGCGCGCCATCGCCAGCAACTGGTTGACCATGTGGGCGGCGCGCTGGCTGGACAAGGCGATCTGGCGCAGTGAATGCTTCATCGACTGCGGGTCGCCGTGGCCGCCGTCGATCTCGCGCTGGGCCAGTTCGGCCTGCATGCGCAAGCCGGCCAACGGCGTCTTCAACTGGTGCGCCGCATCGGCCAGGAAGTGGCGCTGGCTGGCGATCGACTGGTCCAGCCGCGTCAGCAGGTCGTTGATCGCGGCCACCAGCGGCGCCACCTCCTCGGGCACATGGCGCTCTTCGATGGGGCTCAGGTCGCTGCTGTCGCGCTGGCGGATGCGCTGTTGCAGATCGGACAGCGGCCGGATGCCGCGCGCCAGCGCCAGCCACACCAGCAGCACCGCCAGCGGCAGGATCACGAACTGCGGCAGGATCACGCCCTTGATGATCTCGGTGGCCAGCCGCGAGCGCTTGCCCAGCGTCTCTGCAAGCTGCACCAGCGCACCGGGGTCGCCGTCGGCACCTGCGGCGGCGGCCCACAGGTAGGCCACGCGCACCGGCTCCTCGTGGATCACGTCGTCGCGAAAACGCAGTTCGGAGCCGCCGGTGCCTTCGGGTGGCGGCGGCAGGTCCGCGTCGCCCGCCACCAGGTCGCCCTGGCGGCCCAGCACCTGGAAGAAGACGCTGTCGTTGTCGTCGGGCCGCAGCAGCAGGGTGGCGGCCTGTTCCAGCGCATGCCGCGCGTCGGGCCGGGGCCGTGCCGCCGCTGCTGCTTCCGCCGACGCCTGGCGTGCCAGCGCGCGCGCCAGTTCGCCCAGCTCGCGGTCGTAGGGGCGGTTGGCGATGTTCTGCGCCACCAGCCAGGTCAGCGCCACGCTCATCGGCCACAGCAGCAGCAGCGGGGCGAGCATCCAGTCGAGGATCTCGCCGAACAGGGAGCGTTGTTCGCGGGGCGTTGCCATCGGCTGGAAGCAGCAGCGCAGCTACGCGGCAATCTTCTCCAGGCAGTAGCCCAGCCCGCGCACGGTGGCGATGCGCACCGGCCCCTGCTCGATCTTCTTGCGCAGCCGGTGGATATAGACCTCGATCGCGTTGTTGCTGACCTCTTCGCCCCACTCGCACAGGCGCTCGACCAACTGGTCCTTGCTGACCAGGCGGCCCGAGCGTTGCAGCAGCACTTCGAGCAGGCTCAATTCGCGCGCGGACAGATCGATCATCTGGTCGTTCAGATAGGCCACGCGCCCCGTCGCGTCGAAGGTCAGCGGCCCGTGCTTGATGACGCTGGACGCCGTGCCCAGCCCGCGCCGCGTGAGCGCGCGCACGCGCGCTTCGAGTTCCTGCAAAGAGAACGGCTTGGCCATGTAGTCGTCGGCGCCCAGGTCCAGGCCCTTGACGCGCTGCTCCACGCTGTCGGCGGCGGTGAGGATCAACACCGGCACGCTGGCGCCGCGCGCCCGCAGCTTGCGCAGCACCTCGAAGCCGTGCAGCCTGGGCAGGCCCAGGTCCAGGATCAGCAGGTCGAATTCCTGCGACGACAGCGCTGCATCGGCCTCGCTGCCGCTGCCGACCTGGTCCACCGCGTAGCCCGAGGCCCGCAGCGCGCGCAGCAGCCCGTCGGCCAGCACCTGGTCGTCTTCGGCGATGAGGATGCGCATGTGTTGTCTCTCGGTCCGGGCTGGCGGGATTCTAGGAATCGCCGGTCAGCGCAGGAATGCGGGTTGCAGCCGCTGGCTCCCCCGTCTGGGTTCCCCCAAAATAACTGTACAGATATCCAGCTTCTGCGATAATTTGGGCAACCAGGCCAGGAGCCATCAAAGGAGCAACCATGGACGCACCCGTCAAAGCGCTGAACACCGAAAAAGCCAAGGCCTTGCAGGCCGCGTTGGCCCAGATTGAAAAGCAATTCGGCAAGGGCTCGATCATGCGCCTGGCCGATGGCGAGGTGATCGAAGACATCCAGGTCGTCTCCACGGGCTCGCTGGGCCTGGACATCGCGCTCGGCGTGGGCGGCCTGCCGCGCGGCCGGGTGGTCGAGATCTACGGCCCCGAGTCATCGGGCAAGACTACGCTCACATTGCAGGTCATCGCAGAGATGCAAAAGGTCGGCGGCACCTGCGCCTTCATCGACGCAGAGCACGCGCTCGACATCCAGTACGCGCAAAAGCTCGGCGTCAACCTGCAAGAGCTGCTGATCAGCCAGCCAGACACCGGCGAGCAGGCGCTGGAGATCGTCGATGCGCTGGTGCGCTCCGGCTCCATCGACCTCATCGTCATCGATTCCGTGGCCGCGCTCACGCCCAAGGCCGAGCTGGAAGGCGAGATGGGCGACTCACTGCCCGGCCTGCAGGCGCGGCTGATGAGCCAGGCGCTGCGCAAGCTCACCGGCACCATCAAGAAGACCAACACCATGGTCATCTTCATCAACCAGATCCGCATGAAGATCGGCGTGATGTTCGGCAACCCCGAAACCACCACCGGCGGCAACGCGCTGAAGTTCTACGCCTCGGTGCGGCTGGATATCCGCCGCACCGGCAACATCAAGAAGGGCGAAGAAGTCATCGGCAGCGAGACCAAGGTCAAGGTCGTCAAGAACAAGGTGGCGCCGCCGTTCAAGACAGCCGAGTTCGACATCCTCTACGGCGAAGGCATCAGCCGGCAAGGCGAGGTCATCGACATGGGCGTCGAAGCCCGCATCCTCGACAAGAGCGGTGCCTGGTACGCCTACAACGGCGAGAAGATCGGCCAGGGCAAGGACAACGCGCGCGAGTTCCTGCGCGAGAACCCCGACGTTGCGCGCGAGATCGAGAACAAGGTGCGTGAGCACATGGGCATTCCGCTGGTCGGCGAGCCCGCCGCGGGCTAGGCGGGGCAGCGCGCTGCGTCATGGCCTTCGGCGCGCTCTCCGTCAAGGGCCGGGCGCTGCGCTACCTGGCCCAGCGCGAGCATTCGCGGCTGGAGCTGGAGCGCAAGCTGGCGCGCTGGGTGCAAGACACGCCCGATCTGCCTGCCGCGCAGCAGATCGCCCTGGCGCTGGATGAACTGGCCGCACACGGCTTCCTCAGTGAGGCGCGGGTGGCCGAGTCGGTGCTGCAAAGCCAGGGTGCGCGCTTCGGCTCGCGGCGGCTCAAGCAGACGCTGAAGGCCAAGGGCGTGCCGGCTGATCTGGTGGCGCACACGCTGCTGAAGGCCCGCGCCACCGAGCTGGCGCGGGCGCGCGAGGTGTGGCGGCGCCGCTTCGGCGAGCCCGCGGCCGACGCCGCCGGCCGCGCCAGGCAGATGCGCTTCCTGGCCGGCCGTGGCTTCGACGGCGACGTGATCCGGCGCGTCGTCACCGACAGCGCCGACCGCACCGACCGCACCGACCGCACCGACCGCACCGACAGCACCGACAGCACCGACAGAACCGACAGAACCGACAGAACCGACAGCGCCGACAGCACCGACGATTGACGCGCCCGCCGCGCCGTGCACCTGGCGGGCGCGCTGCCGGCCTGGCCGCCCGCCATTGCTGCGACGCAGCATGCTACATTCGCCGACGACCCGTCCCGTTCCCGTCCTCGACCGATGACCCTCCCGCACGCGGCAGCCCAACGCCGGCTCAAGCACCGCCGCCAGTTCGATGTGCAGGTCTTCGCGCGCGACGACGGCCTGTGGGAAGTGGACGCCACGCTGTTGGACACCAAGACCCACGACACGGCCCTGGCGGCCGGTGGCCAACGCGCTGCCGGCACACCCATCCACCAGATGCTGCTGCGCCTGGTGGTGGACACCCGGCTCGACATCGTGCAAGCCGGCGCCGAAACGCAGTGGATGCCGTACAACGGCATCTGCGACCAGCACGGAGACGCCTACGGCCGCCTCGTCGGCCTCAATCTGGCGCAGGGCTTCCGCAAGGCGCTGCGCGAACGGCTGGGCGGCGTGCTCGGTTGCACCCACATCACCGAGCTGGCGCAGGTGCTGCCCACCGCGGTGATCCAGGCCTTTGCCGGCGACGTGATCGACACCCGCGGCGACGGCCAGACACAACCTTTTCAGATCGACCGTTGCCACGCGTTGCGCTCGGACGGCGAGGCGGTGCGCCTGCACTACCCGCGCTGGTACCGCGCGCCCGATACTTTCAACACCCCACAGCGCCAGGAGCCCTGAATGAAGATCCACGAATACCAGGCCAAGGAGCTGCTGCGCGCACACGGCGTGCCGGTGCCGCGGGGCTATGCCGCCTTCACCGTGCTGGAGGCCGTGGAAGCAGCGCAGAAGCTCGGCGGCGCGGTCTGGGTGGTGAAGGCGCAGATCCACGCCGGCGGCCGCGGCAAGGGCGGCGGCGTCAAGCTCGGCCGCTCGATCGACGAGGTCAAGGCGCTGGCCGGACAGATTCTCGGCATGCAGCTCAAGACACACCAGACCGGCCCGGAAGGCCAGAAGGTGCGCCGCCTGCTCGTCGAGGAAGGCGCCGACATCCAGAAGGAATACTACGTGGCCGCGCTGACCGACCGCGCCACGCAGAAGGTCGCCATCATGGCCAGCAGCGAAGGCGGCATGGACATCGAGGAAGTGGCCCACGCCACGCCGGAGAAGATCCTCAAGGTCTTCGTCGATCCGCTGCTGGGCCTGACCGACGCGCAGGCGCTGGAGCTGGCCGCGGGCATCGGCGTGCCTGCGGCCAGCCAGCCGCAGGCGGTGGACGTGCTGAAGAAGCTCTACACCTGCTACATGGACACCGACGCCAGCCTGGCAGAGATCAACCCGCTGATCCTGGAAGGCGGCGGCAGCATCAAGGCGCTGGACGCCAAGTTCAACTTCGACGCCAACGCGCTCTTCCGCCACCCCGAGATCCTGGCCTACCGCGACCTCGACGAAGAAGACCCGGCCGAGATCGAGGCCAGCAAGTTCGACCTCAGCTACATCAGCCTGGACGGCAACATCGGCTGCCTGGTCAACGGCGCAGGCCTGGCGATGGCCACGATGGACACCATCAAGCTCTTCGGCGGCGAGCCGGCCAACTTCCTGGACGTCGGCGGCGGCGCCACCGCAGAGAAGGTGACCGAGGCCTTCAAGATCATGCTGGCCAACAAGAACGTCGAGGGCATCCTCGTCAACATCTTCGGCGGCATCATGAAGTGCGACACCATCGCCGAAGGCGTGATCGCGGCCTGCAAGGCAGTCAACCTCAGCGTGCCGCTGGTGGTGCGCATGAAGGGCACCAACGAAGACCTGGGCAAGAAGATGCTGGCCGAATCGGGCCTGCCCATCATCGCCGCCGACACGATGGCCGAAGCAGCGACGAAGATCGTCGCCGCAGTGCAGTGAGCCCCCAAGGACGACCATGAGCATCCTCATCGACAAAGACACCAAGGTCATCACCCAGGGCATCACCGGCAAGACGGGGCAATACCACACGCGCGGCTGCCAGGCCTATGCCAACGGCAAGGCCGCCTTCGTGGCCGGCGTGAACCCCAAGAAGGCCGGCGAAAGCTTCGAGGGCATTCCCATCTACGCCAGCGTCGCCGAGGCCAAGGCCCAAACCGGCGCCACCGTCAGCGTGATCTACGTGCCGCCGGCAGGCGCCGCGGCTGCCATCTGGGAGGCGGTGGAAGCCGATCTCGACCTGGCCATCTGCATCACCGAAGGCATCCCTGTGAAGGACATGCTGGAGGTGCGCAACCGGATGAAGGCCAAGGAGGCCCGCGGCGGCAAGAAGACGCTGCTGCTGGGGCCCAATTGCCCGGGGTTGATCACGCCGGAGGAAATCAAGATCGGCATCATGCCGGGGCACATCCACCGCAAGGGCCGCATCGGCGTGGTCAGCCGCAGCGGCACGCTCACCTACGAGGCGGTGGCGCAGCTCACCGAGATCGGCCTGGGCCAGAGCAGCGCGGTGGGCATCGGCGGCGACCCGATCAACGGGCTCAAGCACATCGACGTGATGCAGCTCTTCAACGACGACCCCGAGACCGACGCCGTGATCATGATCGGCGAGATCGGCGGCCCCGATGAAGCAGAAGCCGCCCGCTGGTGCCAGCTCAACATGAAGAAGCCGGTGGTCGGCTTCATCGCAGGCGTCACGGCGCCCGCCGGCAAGCGCATGGGACACGCCGGCGCGCTGATCTCGGGCGGCGCCGACACGGCAGACGCCAAGCTGGCCATCATGGAAGAGTGCGGCTTCACGGTCACCCGCAACCCCAGCGAGATGGCCAAGCTGTTGAAGGGCCTGCTGTAGCCAGACAGGGCCGGCCGCCGGTGCGTAGTTCCACGCACCGGCGGCCGGCGCCGCTTGCCTAAACTGCGGGGCCGAAGGGACTGCGCTTTCAGCGCCGCCCCACAACAGCGGAGTGACACGCCTCATGGACCTGCAATCGCCCGCCTTCTGGGCCGCACTGGGCTCGATCATCTGGGTCAACATCCTGCTGTCGGGCGACAACGCGGTGGTGATTGCGCTGGCCGCCCGTTCGTTGCCGCCACACCAGCAGAAGAAGGCCATCTTCTGGGGCAGCGCCGCCGCCATCGTGATGCGGATCGGCCTGACGGTCATCGCGCTGGAAATGCTGAAGTGGCCCTACCTCAAGCTCGTCGGCGCGCTGCTGCTGCTGTACATCGGCGTGCAATTGCTGCTGGACGAAGAAGAGGAGCTGGACGGCGACGGCAAGGCCAACGACGGCAACCTGATGACGGCCATCCGCACCATCCTGGTGGCCGACCTGGTGATGAGCCTGGACAACGTGCTGGCCGTCGCGGCGGCGGCCAAGGGCAATGTTCCGCTGCTGGTGATCGGGCTGGCGCTGAGCATTCCGCTCATCATCTTCGGCAGCACGCTGCTGCTCAAGGTGATGGAGCGCTACCCGGTGCTGGTGACGGCCGGTGCCGCGCTGCTGGGCTTCCTGGCCGGTGAAATGCTGCTCACCGACCCCGCCGTGGTGGCGCGCTTCGGCGAGTTGCCGCACAGCGTGATCAACATCGCCGGGGCCATCGGCGCGTTGCTGGTGGTGGCCATCGGCATGCTGCTGAACAAGCGCCGCCAGCAGGCCGCCGCCGAAAAGGCCGCCGCCCAATAGGTGTTTGCCGTGCCGCAAAGGCCCACTGCTAAGATGAAAGCAGAAGGGGAGTAGCTCCCAACCGGTGCCCGCGGCGCATGCCCCAGGCACCGGCCGAGGACGGGCCGTCAACACGAAGCGAAACGCTTTCCGGTTCCCCGGGCGCAGCCTGAGCAAGACCTTCGACACGCCGCATGCATCCCTGCCGATGCAGCGCTGTCGTCGCCGTCATTGCCTCACCTGGAGCTGCCATGGAATTCCTGTCCCCCGCCTGGTTCTCGGCCCTTGCGGCCATCATCCTCATCGACATCGTGCTGGCGGGCGACAACGCCATCGTCATCGCATTGGCGGCGCGCAGCCTGCCGCCGGAGCTGCGCAAGCGGGCCATCCTCTGGGGCACTGCCGGTGCGGTGATCGTCCGCTCGGTGATGACGCTGGCGGTGGTGTGGCTGCTGCAGATTCCGGGGCTGATGCTGGCCGGCGGGCTGGGCCTGCTGTGGATCGCCTACCAGTTGCTGGCCGCCAAGGACGACGGCGGCGAGCATGGGCCGGTGGTCAGCACCTTCTGGGGCGCGATGAAGACCATCGTGGTGGCCGACGCGCTGATGGGCATCGACAACGTGCTGGGCGTGGCCGGTGCCGCGCACGGCAACTTCGGCCTGGTGGTGATCGGCCTGCTGGTCAGCGTGCCCATCGTCGTGTGGGGCAGCTCGCTGGTGCTCAAGCTGGTGGACCGCTTCCCCGCCATCACCGCCATCGGCGCCGCCGTGCTGGCCTTCACCGCCGCCAAGATGGTGGTGGACGAGCCCTCGCTCGACGCCGTGTTCGATGCCAACCTTGCGGCGCGCATCGCCACCTACGCCGTGCTCGTGGCCGGCGTGCTGGCGGCCGGCTGGTGGCAATTGCGCCGCCAGCGGGCACGCGCCCTGGTGTCCAACCCCGCCGCCTGAGAGGCTGAGAGACGGCCCTTGCCTGGAGTGCAGCAATGGATGAGATCGCCGTTGTGGTGGACGACGCCGGCCACGCAGCCCGTTTGCTGACGCCGCTGCTGGAACAAGCCTCTGGCGCCGCGCCGTGGCACTGGCTGGTGGTGGCCTGCCCGCCGCCACTCCCACACCGCATCGCGCGCCACCTGGCGCCTGCGCAGCGCCGGCAGTGGCGTGAGGCCTGGGCGCTGGAGCTTCAGCGACAACTGGCGCCGCTGTTCAGCGCCATGCAGCCCGGCCCGACATCCGCGGTGCAGTGGGTGCTGGCCGATGGCCCGCTGCCCACCCTTGCTGCGCGGCTGCGCCAGCGCCGGGGCAGCAGTCTGCGGCTGCTGGACGCACGCGCTCCCCGGCTGGGCGTGGCAGCCACGCCGCTCTGCGCCGCGCCGGGCACCGCAGCCCGGGGCGGCCGCTGGGCCGGGCCGATTGCCATTTCCACCAGCCTGTCGCTGGTGCTGGCGCTGGCCGACTGAAGCCGCAGCGGGCCGCTGCCCCTGTGGTAGCTTCGCGCCCTTCCAACAGCACGGGGCGCTGATGTCGCAGGGTGCGCAGGCGGGTGGGGTCACCATCGGCGGCTACCGGCTGGCCGGGCTCATCGGCAAGGGCGCGATCGGCGAGGTGCATGCTGCCGTGCATCTGTCCAGCGCCGAAGCGGTGGCGCTGAAGCTGATTGCGCTGCCGCACGGCGGCGGCGGGCCTGACCAGGCCGAGACGCGCCGCCGCTTCCTGGCCGAAGCCGCGACAGCGCAGCAGCTCCAGCACCCCGACATCGTTCGCGTGCTGGGTGCCGGTGAAGAGGGCGGCACCGGGTGGATTGCGATGGAGCTGCTGCACGGCAGCGACCTGCTCCGCTACACGCGCCCGGCACGGCTGCTGCCAGAAGCCGTGGTGCTGCGGGTGGGCGAACGCGTTGCCCGCGCGCTGGCACACGCCCATGCCGCCGGGGTGGTGCACCGCGACGTCAAGCCGGCCAACGTGATCGTCGATTGGGCGCAGGACCGCATCACCCTCACCGACTTCGGCATCGCCCGGCTGGCCGACGCCGACCGCACGCGCACCGGGCTCGTGCTGGGCTCGCCGGCGTACATGGCGCCCGAGTTGCTGGCCGGCGGCCAGGCCAGCGCCAGCAGCGACCTCTACGCGCTCGGCGTCACGCTGTTCCAGATGCTGGCCGGCCGGCTGCCTTTCGACGACACCTCGATGGGCGCGCTGCTGCGACAGGTGGCAGCGCAGGCCGCGCCCGCGCTGCACACGCTGCGCCCAGGCCTGCCGGGCGCGGTGAGCGACACAGTGGCCGCGTTGCTCGCCAAGCACCCGGCACAGCGCCCGGCCAGCGCGCTGGCGCTGGCCCAGCGGCTTCTGCAACTGCGGCAGATGCTCGACGCGCTGCCCGCGGCGGCAGGGGGCGGAGAGAAGTCACGACACTGACACCGCTGCATGCTGGCAGACCGCCCGCCAGGGCCGACCCGCGCTGCAACCCAGGTCTTAACATGCACAATCTGCCCAACTTTTCCCTGCTCTGGCGCCGCCGCCCCACGTGCCCATGACGATCGAGCTTTTCGCAGCCGTTGACCCCGGCCGCGCGCGCAGCAACAACGAAGACTCCGTCGCACTCGACGACGCCGTCTCGCTGGCCGTGCTGGCAGACGGCATGGGCGGCTACAACGCCGGCGAGGTGGCCAGCAACATGGCCACCAACTTCATCCGCACCGAACTCGGCCGCTGGCTGCGCGAAGCCAGCGCCCAGGCCAGCGACGCCGAAGTGCGCCGCGCGATGGACATCTGCGTGGACAACGCCAACCGCGCCATCTTCAACGCCGCCAACTCCAACCCGCAGTACGCCGGCATGGGCACCACGCTGGTGGTCTGCGTCTTCCGGGACAACCGGTTGATGGTGGGCCACGTGGGCGACTCGCGCGCCTACCGGCTGCGCGGCGGGCGGCTGCAGCAGATCACGCGCGACCATTCGCTGCTGCAGGAACAGATCGACGCAGGCCTCATCACGCCCGAGCAGGCCGCCTTCTCGGCCAACAAGAACCTGGTGACGCGCGCGGTGGGTGTCGAAGACACCGTGCTGCTCGAAACGCACCAGCACGAGGTGATGCCCGGCGACACCTACCTGATGTGCTCCGACGGCCTGTCCGACATGCTCGACGACGCCAGCATCGGCCAGTTGTTGCAGGGGCACGACTCGCTCGATGCCACCGGCCGGGCGCTCATCGACGCCGCCAACGACGCGGGCGGCAAAGACAATATTTCAGTCATACTGGTGCGCGCTTCCGGCGGCGCGAGCCCGTCTTCCCGATCATGGTGGCCCTTTCGGCGCTGAGCGGTCGGGTTGAAACACGTGAATTCATCGGCGCCGAAGAGCGTCATGTCCACCGCGGCCGGCGGCGGGCACATCAAAGGTCAGGCGCATGGGCAAGTTGGTCGTTTCGCTCGACGGAGTGGTCATCAAGGAAGTCCAGATCACGAAGGACAAGACCACACTCGGTCGGCGGCCCTACAACGACATCGTGATCGACAACCTGGCAGTCAGCGGCGAGCACGCGGTGTTGCAGATGGTGGGTGGCGACGTCTTCATCGAAGACCTGAACAGCACCAACGGCACCTACATCAACGGCAAGGCGATCAAGAAGCAACTGCTGGCGCACAACGACACGGTCGAGATCGGCAAGTACAAGATCAAGTACCTCGTCGATGAAAGCAGCGAGTACGAGAAGACCATGATCATGCGGCCTGGCAGCGCCGCGCCGCCGGTCTATAGCCCGCCGGCACACGCCATGCAGCAAAGCCATGCGGGTGCACCGTCGTCGCCCTACACCAGCCTCAGCGGCACCGCGCCGGCACCGCTGACGCCTGCCTCCATCAAGGTGCTCAACGGCGCGGCAGCCGGGCGCGAGGTCACGCTGACCAAGGTCGTCACCACGGTCGGCAAGCCGGGCGTGCAGGTGGCCTCGATCACCAAGCGGCCCAACGGCTACGCCTTCGCGCACGTCGAGGGCGCCGCGCGGCCCAGCATCAACGGCGTGCCGCTGGTCGGCGACTCGGTGCCGCTGCGCAACGGCGACGTGATCGAGCTTGCCGGCACGCAGATGCAGTTCATCCACCACTAGCAGCCAGGGCGCGCCTGCCGGCCGTGAAAGGCATCACGGCCCCGGCAGGCGCCTGGCCCTCGTCCTCGCGCGGGAGGATGAATTGCGCCATCGGTGGCTTGCGCCGCCGCCCGCCACGGCTCAGCATCCGGTTTCTCGCGAGGCGCGTCGGGCGCCAGCGCCCTTAGGCGGCACACCTCTCATGCAGATTCGCGTCCTCGGTTGTTCGGGCTCCATTGCTGCCGGCAGCCGGACCACGTCCTTTCTTCTCGACGACGACGTTCTCATCGACGCCGGCACCGGCGTCGGCGATCTGACGCTGGACGAGATGGCAGGCATCGACCACATCTTCGTCAGCCATTCGCACCTCGACCATGTGCTGGCCATCGGCCTGCTGGCCGACAGCGTGACCCGCCGGCGCAGCGCGGCACAGCGCCCGCCGGTGCAGGTGCGCGCGCTGGCGCCCACGCTGGCGGCGCTGAAGACCCATGTCTTCAACGGCGTCATCTGGCCCGACTTCACGCGCCTGCCCGAGCCAGACCACCCGGTGCTGGCCTTCGTCCCCGTGGTGGTGGGCGAGGTGGTGGCGCTGCCCGGCGGCCGGCATGTCGAGGTGCTGCCCGCCGCCCACACCGTGCCCGCCGTCGGCTACGCCGCCACCGCGCCCGAGGGCGGCACGTGGGTCTATACCGGCGACACCGGGCCCAACCCGGCGCTGTGGCAGCGGCTGAACGCAATGCGCATCAGCACCCTGGTGGTGGAGACTGCGTTCGGCGACGAAGAACATGTGCTCGCCCGCATCAGCCAGCACCTGTGCCCGGCGCAGTTGCGCCTGGAACTGGCGCAACTGAAGCAGGCCGTGGACGTGTTCATCACGCACATCAAGCCCGGTGAGGTGGATGCGGTGATGTCGGAAATCGGCGCGCAGGAAAGCCGCCACAGGATCAGTGCGTTGGTGTCGGGGCAGGTGATGCGGTGAGGGGCTGAAGAACCCGCTGGGCAGAACGGCGATGGCAACCGGTCGCTTCACCTTCAGCGTATGCCGATGGCGGCCGCCTGGCCCCGATGCGCCATCGCGGCTGCTACCGCAAGGTTAAGCTTCCGGACAGCGCAATCATCACCGCCGAGCCCAGGCATCCAGATCCTCAGCCGGCAACGGATCGAAAAAGCTGTCGCTGAGTTGGCCCGCAAGCCGACCAGCTTGCCTCTGGCCAACCACAGCTTCCGGTGGCACCAGCCGCGCGCCAGGCTCGCTGGCCTTCGCAAGAATGATTTCCTGCCCTTCATGCGCTTGATCAAGCGAGCGTGAGAAATGGGTCTTCGCCTGGTGGACGTGGATGATGATCGGCATGGCGGCTTGGCTGGTTGGGAGGGGTCAAGTCTGGGCAAAACAAGTCGTTCGCTAGTGACGTTTTCCGTCACCGCGGAGCCGATAGAAAAGCAGAACAACCGGAATTGCGACCAAAAGTGTCGTTGAACGTGTGTGAACTCACGGCGCGCGGGTGGCACGGCCCCTGCATTCAAGGGGGTGCGTCCAGCCCTAACCCCCATCTCTGGAGTTCTACCCATGAAGCGTATGCAGCAAGGTTTCACCCTTATCGAACTGATGATCGTCGTTGCGATCATCGGTATCTTGGCGGCTGTTGCGCTGCCGGCTTACCAGGACTATACGAAGAAGGCGAAAGTGTCCGAAGTGATCCTGGCTGCCTCGAGTTGCCGGACGTCCATCACCGAAGCCGTGCAGACCGCGTCGTCGCTGCCCACGAGCGCCAATTCCTGGGGCTGCGAATCCACCACCTCGACATCCAAGTACGTCGCCTCGATCGCCACCACGGCTGCCGGCGTCATCACGGTCACCTCACAGGGCCTGGGTACCGGTGTGGACGGCACCATCACCTTGTCTCCCGTCGGCACGCTGGTCGCCGGCGAGGCGATCCGCGAATGGAAGTGCGCCCCTGGCACCATGCCTGCCAAGTACCTGCCTGGCTCCTGCAAGTAAACCGGTTCTTTCCGCGCGTCGCAATGGGCAGTCCACGGGCTGCCCATTTCCGTTGGTGCAATGCATCTCGACCGACGGCGTGCGAGGCGCGGACCGTCGCAGAGGTTTCCAGATGACAACAAGCCTTCGTCACGACCAGGCACACCTCGCCACATCAGCGGCACGGAGCGTCTTTGGACGGGCCGTTGTCCCGGCCGCCCTCGCGCCGCTGGAGTTGACGGTTCTGATGCCTTGCCTCAATGAGGCGCAGACGCTGGCGGTGTGCATCCGCAAGGCTCGACAGTTTCTAGACCAGGCCGGCATCGCAGGCGAGGTGCTGGTTGCCGACAACGGCTCAACCGACGGTTCGCAGGCGCTGGCTCGCGAATGCGGTGCACGCGTGATCGACGTGCCGCGCAGCGGGTACGGTGCCGCCTTGAGCGCCGGCATTCAAGCTGCTGCAGGACGGTACGTCGTGATGGGCGATTCGGACGACAGCTACGATTTCAGTCGCATCGGCCCGTTCGTCGAGGCCCTGCGACAGGGCTTTCAACTGGTGGTGGGCAACCGCTTCCGCGGCGGCATCGCTCGCGGCGCCATGCCCTGGCTGCACCGCTATCTTGGCAACCCGGTTCTCAGCTTTCTGGGCCGCCGCTTCTTTGGGGGGCGGCTGGGCGACTTCCACTGCGGGCTGCGCGGCGTCGATCGGCAGGCCATGCTGGACCTCCATCTCATCACGCCCGGGATGGAGTTCGCCAGCGAGATGATCGTCAAGGCTTTGCAGCGCCAATTGCGCGTTTGCGAGGTGCCCACCCCGCTGGCCAAGGACGGGCGCAACCGCCCACCGCATCTCAACACATGGCGCGACGGTTGGCGGCACCTGCGCTACTTGCTGCTGTATTCACCGCGCTGGCTCTTTCTCTATCCTGGAATCTGCCTTGCGCTGCTCGGGCTGCTGCAGCTCTTGTTTGCCAACCTGCCCGGTGCGCAGGCCACGGGGTGGCCGGTGGGCATCCACACACAGCTCTTTGCGGCCGCTGCCACCATCCTGGGCTACCAGACCGTCCTGTTCGCGTTGGGTGCGGTGCTTGCAAGACACTATGCCGGCCTCGACGCCCCGCACCCGCGAGATCGATGGGCCTGGCGTGCGGCCACCGGGCCCGCTCTGCCGGCCGGCGGTGCCTTGTTCTCGGTGCTGGGCATCGCGTTGTGCGCGGGTCTCACGTTGCAGTGGGGACGCTCGGGCTTCGGCGCGCTGAACCCCGAAGTTGCCATGCGTCAAATCATCCCGGGCGTGGCGCTGGTCCTCATCGGCACGCAATCGTTGCTCGCGTCGGTATTCTTCGCTGCGTTGCGCAGTGCGTTCGACTCCAGCGCGCCGTTCGCGGGTCCGACAGCAGTGGCACAGCGCAACAGCGCCGAGTGCGGATGACCCGTGCGCAAGCGCTGGAGGTGCTCGCGCTGACACTGCTGGCCGGCCTGGCGTCTGCGGCCGTGCCCTTGAGCACCGGGTACTTCTTCTGGAGCTGGGACGCGCTGAACCACCACGTCTATCTGGGCTTGATCGCCGAAAGCCCGCGCTGGCAGCTTGACGTCATGCCGGCCAGCTACCAGACGTACCAGTATCCCTACCTCTATTGGCCGGTCTATCGCCTGAGCCTGATGGACGGGCCGGGCTCACACATCGGTGCACTCTGGGCAGGCGCGCAAGCCGCCCTTCTCCTGCCCCCGGTGTGGTGGATCTGCCATCGCCTGCTGCCCGACGACGGCACCCGTTTGCAAGACCGACTGCAAGGCGTGTTTGAACGCCTTTGCGGCTGTGTGCTGGCATTCATGAGCGCCATCGTGCTTACTGCACTGGCCACCACGTCCAACGACGTGCTGGCCGCCGTGCCCCTTCTGTGGGCCGTTGCGGTCAGCCTGAAGACGCCCGCCTCGGACAGGCGCATCTTCTTTGCCGCAGCCTTGTGGGGCATGTCGGTGGCCTTCAAGCTGTCCAACGGCCTGTTTCTGCCCTTGTTGGTGATCTGGTGGTGGATGCCGACCCGGCCGCATTTGCCATGGAGCCGCGGACTTGCATTGGCGGCCGGCGCCAGCGGAGGCTTTCTGCTGAGCTATGGACCCTGGGGTTGGCAACTCTGGCAGCTCACCGGCAACCCCACGCATCCGTACCTGGGTTTTCTGTTCGGAAAAGCCTGAAAGCATGCTGCGCTTCGCCCCCGACGGCTGGCTTGAATTTCTGCTGCGGCCCTTCATCCTGATGGACCCTTCGGTGGGCATCTACTTCGAGGTAGCGGCGCCTGACTTGCGCTTTGCTGCCTTCATCGTCTTCCTCGCCATCGGCCTGTCACGCGGCACATCAAAGCACCTGAGCGTTGAACAGGGCCGCCTGGTGGTTGGCCTGTTCGTACTTTTCTATGTGTGGACCTGGGCCTCGGGAAACGGCCGCTACTTCATGGCCGGCATGGTGTTCATCGGGCCGCTCGTGCTGGCGGCCTGGCGCGGGCTGCCAGGCACGCTGGCCTTTCGCAATACCGTGCTGGTGGGCGTGCTTGCCCTGCAGGGCTTTGTGCTGGCGGAGGTGTTCATGCCCAACAAGTGGGGTGTCGTGCCGTGGACCGACGGGCCGGGCCTGCCCATCGAAGCGTCGCCGTTGCGCGAGAAGCCGGCCGTGTTCCTGACCATCTCGGTGCAGACCTACGCGGCGCTGGTGCCGCGCTTTCATGCGCAGTCGCGCTGGGCGAACATCACCGGGCAGCGCGACGTGGTGCCCGGCTTGCCGGAATATCCGCGCCTGAGGTCGTTGCTGGCAAGCGAACTGCCGAAGTACCTCGTGTTTCCCGCCAACCCCGACTGGGCCCTGGCCGACATGCAACCCAACGTCCAAGTGCACAAGATGTTTTCCATCGCGTTGGCCGCGCAGGCGCTGGCGCTGACCGGTGAGCCTTGCACCATGCTGAAGTCAACCCTGGCCCCGCGTGTTCCGAACCAACCGCGCGGCGCATTGTCTCCACAGGGGTTCTGGTTCTGCCCGGTGCGCAATGCGCCGGAGGCCCGCAAAGCGCCTGCCGACCAAGTCATTGAAGCGGAATTCACCGAGGCATTTGCTCGGGTGGAACAACGCTGCCCCCGCTTCTTTCCGCCCGACGGTGGGGTTGACAAGCGCTACGACGGCTTGGTCACGCGCAACTACGCATCTTCCGACGTGCGGCTGTTCGTTGACGAGGCCGGCCGCGTGCGGTACCGCTACTTCCGAGCAATCAACAGTACCGTCATTGGCACGCTGGAGGAAGTGCGCAAGGGCCGCTTCGAAGTGCCCTGCGACAAGCTGCCCGGACGCTACCGGCTGCCCTGGCGGAGCGACTGAATGGCCCCGCGACCGGACTCTTCGAGCGCCACGCCCTTGCGCATCAGCATCATCACTGCGGCCCTGAATCCCGGGCCAGAGGTGCGCCAGACCATCGAAAGCGTGCTGAGCCAGGGCTATCCCGACCTGCAATACATCTTCGTGGATGGCGGGTCCGCGCCCCCTGCGTTCGCCCATGTGGAGCCCTATCGGGCGCGGTTCGACCGCCTGATCCGCGAGCCCGACGAAGGCATCTCCGATGCGTGGAACAAAGCCTTGGCAGTGGCCGACGGCGATATCGTCGGTCTCGTCAATGCCGACGACTTTCTGCTGCCCGGAGCATTGCAGAAGGTCGCATCAGCCTTCGGATCAAGCGCCGCCATGACCATCGTGCACGGCAATGCACGGCGCATCGAAGGCGGGCGCGAGTCGGTCCGCCGTCCCATGCCCTGTTTGCAATTGGCCGTGCGTGTGGGTACGCCGGTCGTGCACCCGGCCACCTTCGTCTCGCGCGAGGTGTACCGCCGCGTCGGCGTCTTCGACACGCGCTACCGCGTGGCAATGGACTACGACTTCGTGCTGCGCGCCTATCTGGCCGGCGCGCGTTTCGTGCATGTCGATGAAGCGCTGGTCGGCTTCCGTGGTGGCGGCCTCAGTGACCGCCAGCCGGTGCTGGGCTTTCGCGAAGTACGGCGGAGCCAGCTTGAACATGGCCTGAACCGCCTTGCCGTCGAGTTGCTGCACGGCGCGAAGATGACAGTACGTTGTGTGGTGCGCCCACTGCTAGGGATGACGTGAAGGCGTTTGCGGCCCTGCGCGACGTGGACCCGCGTACCCGGCGCCTGCTGGCCGTGGGTGCCGCCACCTACCTGGGCCGCCTTGGCGGTGCATTGGCTCCGCTGATCTGCGTCCCCCTGGCGCGCGAGATGCTGGACGCCGAGCGCTTCGGCGTCTGGATGATGCTCAGCGGCCTTCTCGCGTTCTTTGCCTTTGCCGACCTGGGCATCGGCTATGCGCTGCTGAACCGGGTGACGGGTGTTCAGGCGGGCGAACCCACCCGGCGCCGTGTCGAACTGGCACGCGAGCTGGTGGCCGGGTACGCCTGCACGGTGGCGCTGGGCCTGGCCTTGCTGCTGGCCTGGGGCCTGTGGTGCGGTTTGGCGACCGACGCCTCAGTGCTTGTGGGTGCGGTGTCGTTGGCGCGGCGCCCGGACGTGGTGGCTGGCATGACCGCCTTTGCTGTCCTGTTCGCGCTGAACCTGCCCGCGTCTTTGATCCAGAAAGTTCAACTCGGCGCACAGGACGGCCACTGGGTGGGCCTGGCGCAATTCGGCGCATCGGCCGTGACACTGGTGGCGCTGCCGCTGGCATTGGTGCTGGGAAGTGGCCTGGCCACGCTGATGATGGCGACGCTGGGCGTACAGATGTTGGTGAACCTCGCCAGCACGCTGTGGTGGCTGCACCATCAGCAATGCTTGCCCGTGCTGCGCTTGGCAGCGCTTCAACCCGGCCGTGTGCTTGCTCTGGTGCGCACCGGCATGCTCTTCTTCGGGCTTCAACTCACGGGCGCGATGGTCTTTCAGTCGGACAGCATCGTCATCACGCAGCTCCTGGGGCCCGCAGCTTATGGCGATTTCTCGGTTGTGCAGCGGCTGTTCCTGCTGCTGGGTGCGGGCTTGGCCGCCGGCATCTCGGGGCTGTGGCCCGCCTTCGGTGATGCGGTGGCGCGGGGTGAGCTTCAATGGGTACGCAAGACGCTGTTTCGGGCCTGGCTGATCACCGGGCTGGTCGCGTTGCTGGCAGTACTTGTCTTGTGTGCGGCCATTGACCTGATCGTCGTGCGCTGGCTGCACGAAAGCCAGGCCCCGGCGCAGGCGCTGTGTGTGGCGCTGGCCACCTGGACGGTGGTCGAAGCCGTGGGTGCTGTCAGTGGTGCTTGCATGAACGGCGCCAACCTGATGCGGGTGCAACTGATGTTCGGCGCCTTGACGGCCCTGCTTGCTTTCGGCAGCAAGTGGTGGGCCGTGGCGGCCATGGGCCCGATTGGCGCAGTGCTGGCCACGCTGGTGGCTTATCTGCTGGTGGGTGTGCCGAGCCAGTTCTTCATCTTCAAAAGGCTTTTTTCAACCATGTCCGGCCAGATGCCCAGGATGCGGGGCACCTCGTGAGCAGCAAGGCACCCCCGTCGCAGCAGCCTTTGCGGGTCGGTATCCTCGGCCACGAATTCGTCGCCTGGGCCGGCGGCCTGGACTATCTGCGGCTGATGTGTTCCTGCCTCAACGCATCGGGTGCGGACGTTGAGTTGCACTTCCTGCTGCCAGACCGCGGGCCATGGGTCAGCGCGCAGCGCGGCGCCCTGCAGGTACAGCGGCTGTTGCGGCACCTGACCGGCAGGCCGCCGGGCCAGAGCCATGCGCCTTCGCGCGCCATCATCATGGACTCGATTGCGCATTCGGTGGGTGCGGTGCAGGTGCATCGCATCGACATCGGCTCGGCGGCGCTCGCGCGCGCAGGCCGGCGGCTCGGCATCGACGTTGTCCTGCCGGCGATCTCACCCGTGCCGCACCGCACCGGCATCCCGTGGGTGGCACATGTTTACGACTTTCAGCACCATCACCTGTCTCACTATTTCAGCGAACGTGACATCCGCGTGCGCGACGAGAACTTCGGCCGCCTGCTCGACCACGCTCCGGTGGTGATCTTCAATTCAGCCGCTGTGATTGCAGATTCACGCCGCCTGCGGCCGAACCCAGCCGCGCGCATCCTGCAACTGCCGCTTTGCGCGGCGCCAGTGGATGGCTGGTTCGACATCGACGTGGCGCAGGCCCAGGCAGCCCATGGCCTCCACAGGCCTTATTTCATCGTGTGCAACCAGTTCTGGCTGCACAAGGACCACCGCACAGCCTTCGAAGCCTTTGCAAAAGTGGCCGCCAAACTTCGGAACGTCGAACTGGTTTGCACCGGTGCGACGAGCGACCCCCGCAACCCCCACCATTTGAAAGAGCTGGTCGAGCTGCTCACGGCACGCGGCGTCGAAGGCCGCGTGCACATCCTGGGCCTGATTTCCAAGCAGGACCAGATCGCCTTGTTGCGGGGTTCGCTCGCACTGGTGCAGCCCACGCTGAGCGAGGGCACGCCCGGCGGCTTGGCGTCCTACGATGCGGTGGCCCTGGGTGTGCCCGTCTTGCTGAGCGACATTCCGGTGAACCTGGAACTGCGAGAGCCCGACACTGCATTTTTCCGCGCCGGTGATGCCGATGACCTGGCGCGCGTGATGCTCGAGCGCCTGCTGGTCGGCACGGCCCCGACCTTGCCACGGGGTGAGCTGGTGCGCCGCGGGCACGCCCGGCGCGCGGCCTTCGGTCAGGCTTTGCTGGAGGCCATCGCCCTGGCGCGGGCCTGAGGCACTGCCACTAGGCAAGCCTTTCAACGGTGCGCGTGCCGAGCCAGACAGGCCTGATAGACCGTGGCCACACGGCGTGCAAATCCCGGCGCGTCAAACCGCTCCAAGACGCGCTGCAATCCTGCCGAGAGCATGTGCGCGTGCCAATCGTTGTCGTCCAGCAAGCGGCGCACCACATGCGCCAGTGCATCCACATCGCCCGCCGGCACCAGGCACGCCGCAAGCTCGGGGCCCAGGGTTTCACGCACGGCCGGTATGTCATAGGCCACCGCGGCGGTGCCTGCGGCCAGGGCCTCTGCCAGTACCAGACCAAAGCCTTCGCGGGTGGACGGAAGCAGCAGCACACGGGCCGAGCGGATATGCGCTACGACCTGCTCGTGCAAGGGCAGCTCACCACAGAACGCGCAGTATTCGGCCACGCCGAGTTGCGCGGCTTCGTCGCGCAGCGTTTCCGCCAAGGGGCCGCCGCCCACAAACTTCGCGCGCAGCAACGGCAAACCGCGCTGGCGGCGTTCGGCGTTGAGCTTGAGCAACACCTTCAACACATCGGCCGGATGCTTGTGCGGAATGAGCCGGCCCACGAACACCAGGTCGGCGGGCTCGGCATCCGCCGGCGTGCGGACGATGGCCTGCACGTCGATGCAATTCGGCACCGTGGCCACATGGTCCGTCGGCAGGCCGAAGCGCTGCACCAAGTCGGCCTTCACGGCGCTGCTGACCGTCAACACCTGGTCGTAAGGCAGGCGGTACAGACACCGTTCGACCAGCCAGGCCAGGCGGCGGTCGAAGCGCGACAGCCACTGGTCGCGCGCCGGGCCGGCCGCCGCCGTGTCATGGATGGTGGCCACCATCGGCTGGTGCCGCAGCTTGCAAGCGAACCAGGCAGCGGGCAGCGGTGCGTAAGTCTGGCAGTCAACCACGTCGTAGCGATGCCGCGCCAGGTGAATACAGATGCTGCCCATGAAGCGCAGCTTGGCGCCCAGCGAGCGCAACGGCGGCTGGTGCACCCGAGGGCCGACGTGCAGGTGTTGCACGCCGTCGATGATCTCTTGGTCCGGGCCGTCCTTCTGGCGCATTGACAACCATCGGACTGTGTGACCGAGCTGCACCAACTGCCGGGCCAGCAGGCCGTATCGAGCTTCACCGCCGCCGGTTGCGTAGGGCGGTGACATCTCGCTGATGATGAGGATGCGCAGGGCAGTGTGCAATGGCCTTGACGCTGTCACGACCTGTGCGCCGTGTCATTCCATGCCGCCCAATGCATGGCCACCCAGGCCGCAAATTCGGCCTTGAAGCGATCAGCGCCGAAGACTCCGGCACTGCGCACGCAGCGCGCCTGCACATCCACCGGCCATTGCGCTTCGGAAGCCAGGATCGCCTGCACCAGCGCCGACGCCGAAAGCTCCCGAAACAGCCAGGCGTTGTCGCCGTGGCGCAGGTAGTCCATTGCGCCGCCGCGGCCGTAAGCGATGACGGGCGTGCCGGCGGCCAGGGCTTCGACGGGGGCGATGCCGAAGTCTTCCACCGCGGCGAAAATGAAGGCGGTGGCCTGGTGCAGTTGCCGTTGAAGCTGGCTACCCGGAACGTGGCCGAGAAACTGCACGTTCTGCGGCGCATGCCGCCGCAGCGCGCGCAACTGCGGCCCGGCGCCGATGACGCTCAGGCTGCGGTCCGGCAACATGCGAAAGGCGTCCACGATCAGTGCAACATTCTTGTACCCCATCAGCCGGCCCACTGTGACGTAGTGCTGCGGGCGACGGGCTGTTTCCCCGGGAGGCTCGGCGGGCGCGATGTCCACCGGCGGGTGGATGACGGTGGCTTGCCGCCGGTACGCCTTCAGGATGCGCCGCCCCACGAAACTCGAATTGGCGGCAAAGTGATCGACCCCATTGGCGGTGTACGCGTCCCAGAGGCGCAGCTTGTAGAGCATGCGTCGCGCGAGCCACGATCGCAGCCCGCGATCCAGACGTTCCGTGCGCAAAGTAGCGGCCTGCATGTCCCAGGCATAGCGCATCGGCGAGTGGCAGTAGCAAAGGTGCAGCGCATCCGGCGGAACCAGCACGCCTTTCGCAACGCAATGGCTGCTGGAGATGATGAGGTCATGCCCGGCCAGATCGAACTGCTGCACCGCCATCGGCATCCAAGGCAGACAGCGCGTGAAGTAGCGCTCCACGAAAGGCAGTCGCTGAAGAAACGACGTGACGGTGCGCTTGCTCTGAAGCAGCGTTCGTTCGGCGGCCGGCATCTTGTCGATCAGCGTGTACAGCACGGCGCCAGGGAAGAGCGCCAGAATCTGCTCCAGCACCCTCTCGGACCCCGCGCGGTCCACCAGCCAGTCGTGCACGACGGCGACGTTCAAAGGCGCTGCGCTGATGGGCATGGCCCGGGCGGGCTGGTGCAGGAGGAAGCCGAGTGTATCTTCGCGACCTCCAAGGCGGCCATCTACGGCGGCCGGCGGCGGCGCACGTGCAGAATCGCGCCCAGCCATGAATGCACACACGCAGCTCGCGTCGGGCCACGGGCGGCTTGGCATCGCCGCGGTCGCATCCGCGGCCCCTTCCCTGCTGGCCTTCAACGTCCCCCCGTCGCCCACCTTTTTGAACCAGGCGCTCGCCATCGCGCTTTGGGGCTGGTTCGTCATCGCCCTCGCGCCACCGCCGGGGGCAGGGTGGCGCAATGCACTGGCCCTGTTGGGTTCGCTGGCACTCCTCCTCCTCTCCGTCCTCTGGTCCTGGGGCCCCGGCGCCCTGCCTGCCGGCCTGGCGCTGTCGGCCATCGGCATGCTGTTCGGCGCCGCCGTGCTGACAGCCGGCGGCGCGGGCGCGCACTCGCGCGTTGATGCGGCACAGGCCTTCGGTGACTTCTGCGTCGGCTGGGCCGTTGCCGGTGGCTGCAACGTCGCCATCGCGCTGGTGCAGGTCTTCCTGCCCGACATGCTGGAAGGCGGGCTGGACAACTGGATCGCCCACTCCGGCATTCCCGGCCGCGCGGTGGGCAATCTGCGCCAGCCCAACCACCTCAGCAGCCTGCTCCTGTGGGCGGCCATCGCCGTGGTGGCCCTGGTCGAGTTGGGCCGGATGGGCCGCCGCACGGCTGCGGCGCTGTTCGCGCTGTTCGTCTTTGCCGTGGTGCTCACCGCATCGCGCACGGGGCTGTTGAGCGTGGTGCTGATGGCCGTCTGGGGCGCTGCCGACAGGCGCCTGAGCCGGCCCGTGCGCGCGCTGCTGCTGGCCGGCCCGCTGCTCTATGCCGCCGGCTGGTTCGGCATGGCCGAATGGGCGAAGCTGTCGGCGCACACCTTCGGCGGCACCGCGCGGCTGGCCGAGGGCGATGTGTCGAGTTCGCGCTTCGGCATCTGGGGCAACACGCTGGCGCTGATTCGCCAACAGCCGTGGACGGGTGTCGGCTTCGGCGAGTTCAATTTCGCCTGGACGCTGACGCCCTTTCCCGGCCGCCCCGTGGCCTTCTTCGACCACACGCACAACCTGCCGCTGCAACTGGCGGTGGAGTTGGGCCTGCCGCTGGCGGCGGCCGTGCTGGCGCTGCTGGCGGTGGCGCTGTGGCAGGCAGCGCGCGCCGCGTTCGGGTCTGACGGCACCATCGGCGCGGCACGCCGCTGCGCGCTGATGATGGTGCTGATGATCGGCCTGCACAGCCTGCTGGAGTACCCGCTGTGGTACAGCTACTTCCTGCTGCCGGCCGCGTGGGCCTGGGGCTTTGCATTGGGCCACGCCGGCAGTGGCGCGCGGCCGGCGGCGCGGCCATCGCGCGCCACCCTGGCCGGCGCGCTGGCGTTGGTGGCCGGCAGCGTGCTGGCGGTGCTGGACTACACCCGCGTCACCGCCATCTTCAGCGCTGCCGAAGGCGGCGCGCCGCTGGAGCAGCGCATCGCCAGCGGCCGGCACAGCGTGCTGTTTGCGCACCACGCCGACTACGCAGCCGCCACCACAGACATTCCGCTGGCCGACCCGCTACAGCCCTTCGAGCGCGCCTCGCATTACCTGCTGGACACGCGGCTGATGGTGGCCTGGGCCAAGGCGCTGGCGCAGCACGGCGACGTGGACGGCGCGCGCTACCTGGCAGACCGCTTGCGCGAGTTTCACAACCCGGCGTCTGACGACTTCTTCGCGGCCTGCAAGGAGCAGGCGGCAAGCCAGCCCTTTCAGTGCCAGCCAGCGCAGCAGCAGCCGGGCTGGCGCCACTTCGCGCGGCACTGATCGCCCTGCGTTTCAGTACCGGGTATCGGGCAACGGCATGTCCAGCGAAACCCCGCTTTCGCCGGCCAACCAGTCACCCGACTTCCCACCCCGCTTCTCCAGCACCCGGATGTCGCCCATCACCATGCCGCGGTCGGCCGCCTTGCACATGTCATAGACCGTCAACAGGCCCACCTGCACGGCGGTCAGCGCTTCCATCTCCACGCCGGTGCGGCCATGTGTCTCGACCTGCGCCGTGCAGCGCACCTCGCACCGCGCGGCGTCCACCTCGAAGCTCACCGCCACCCGCGTGATGGGCAGCGGGTGGCACAGCGGCACCAGGTCGGCGGTGCGCTTGGCGCCCTGGATGGCGGCGATGCGCGCAACGCCGAGCACGTCGCCCTTGGCGGCGCGGCCCTGCGTGATGAGCGCCAGCGTGGCCGGCAGCATGCGGATCACGCCGCTGGCGCGCGCGATGCGGTGCGTTTCTGCCTTGGCCGAGACATCGACCATGTGCGCCTGGCCCTGGGCGTCGAAGTGGGTCAGCGGGCTGGCAGGTGGCGGCGTCTGGTTCATGGCTGGAAACACGGGGGCAATGCAACGGTGCCATGATAGGTGCGCACCCTTTGGAAAGCCGCTTTTGTCACGCTTGTCACGCCCGCCCCGCCTTGCCCGCCACCGCCTGCGCGCCCTGTGCATGGCAGCGCT
This sequence comes from uncultured Rubrivivax sp., assembly GCA_964244245.1. Taxonomy (GTDB): domain Bacteria; phylum Pseudomonadota; class Gammaproteobacteria; order Burkholderiales; family Burkholderiaceae_C; genus Rubrivivax. The sequence continues at coordinate 69,672 of CAXTHW010000005.1, forward strand.
GACGGCGTTGCCGGCACTCGCGCCCTGGCAGGCCGCGGTGGCCCAGGTGCGTTTGCCGTCGCTGGGGGAATCGGCTTCCGACGACTTCAGCGTCGGCACCGAGAAGCGGCTGGGCGAGCAGATCATGCGCGAGATCCGGCGTGACCCCGACTATCTCGACGACCCCGTGCTGCTGGAGTATCTGCAGTCGATCTGGGCGCCGCTGCTCGCCGCCGCCCACCAGCGCGGCGACATCGAAAGCGACACCGATGCGCAGTTCGCGTGGGAGTCGTTCCTGGTGCGCGACAGGGCCGTCAACGCCTTTGCGCTGCCGGGCGGCTATGTCGGCGTCAACCTGGGGCTGATCGCACTCACCGCCAGCAGCGACGAGCTGGCGTCGGTGCTGGCGCACGAGCTGTCGCACGTCACGCAGCGGCACATCGCGCGCAGCATGGTGAACAGCCAGCGCAGCTCGATGGTCAGCCTGGCGGCCATCATCCTGGGCATTCTGGCGGCCACGCGTGCCAACAACGTGGATATCGCCAACGCGGCCATCACCGGCGGCCAGGCTGCTGCCATCCAGGGCCAGCTCAACTTCTCGCGCGACGTGGAGCGCGAGGCCGACCGCAACGGCTACGGCATCCTCAGCGCAGCCGGCTTCGCACCGGGCGGCATGGCCGCGATGTTCGACAAGCTCGACACCGCCAACCGGCTGAACGACAGCGGCAACTTTCCCTACCTGCGCAGCCACCCGCTGACGGTGGAGCGCATCAGCGAAGCCCGCTCGCGCGCGCTGTTTGCCGGCGTCGGCAAAGCCGCCCCGCCGCTGCGCCACGCGCTGATGCAGGCACGCGCCAGGGTGTTGATGGACGCTGACCCGCAGACCCTGCGCCGGCTGGCCGACCAGGCTGCCGGCGTGCCCGGCGCGCCGCTGCGCGAGCGGCTGCTGAGCCTGTACGCGGGCGCCTTCAGCGCCTCGCTGCTGCGTGACCATGCACTGGCCCAGCGCAGCGCAGACAGCGCGCTGGCGCTGGCGCAGACGGCAGCCCAGCGCGAGCCGCAGGCCGAGCGCGCACTGCAGCTCCTGCAGGTGCAACTGGCGCTGCACCGTGGCGACCCCGCCGCTGCGCTGGCGCTGCTGGACACGCTGGGCAGCGACGGCCGCGCGCCGCTGCTGCTGCGCGCGCAAGCGGCGCTGGACCAGCAACGCCAGGCCGGAAGCACCCCTACCGCCGCTACCGCCGCCTCCACCGCACTTACCTTGCGCGACAGCACCGAGGCGCTGCAAACCTGGCTGTCAGACCACCCGCAGGACGCGGGTGCCTGGGGGCTGTTGTCCGGCACCGCGGGCGCCATCGGCCTGCGGCTGCGCTCGCTGCGCGCCGGTGCCGAAGCGCAGGCGGCCATCGGCGACCTGGGCGGCGCCATCGACCGGCTGCGCAGCGCGCAATCGGCCGTCAAGACCACCGCAGGGCAGGACTTCATCGAAGCCTCGGTCATCGACGCCAGGCTGCGTGAGCTGCAAGGCCAGCGCCGGCAGCTCGCACTCGAAGCGCGCGGCGGCCGCGAGCCGCGCAACGGCGACCCGCCGCCACAGTGAGCACGCTCTAGACTCCGCCGGTGCGGCGAAGTCTGGCCTTCCTCATCCTTGCCTTCACGGCCTGTGCCCCACCTGCGCAGGCAGCCCGCGTGCTGGCCGTCAGCCCGCAAGGCGAGGCTGCCGACGTGCGCCAGGTCAGTGTGCGTTTCGACAGCGCCGTGGTGCCGGCCGGTGACCCGCGTCTGCCGCCGCCCTTCACGCTGCAATGCAACGGCACCACGCCGCCCGGCACCGCGCGCTGGGCGAACGAGCGCACCTGGCTCTACGACCTGACGGCGCCGCTGCCGGCCGGCCAGCGCTGCGTGCTGCGCGCCGCGCCGGCGTGGGCACCGCTGTCCGGCACGCTGGAAGGCGCAGCCGAGCACCGCTTCAGCACCGCGCCGCTGGCCGTCAAGGCAGTGCGGCCGTCGCAAGGCACGCCCATCGACGAAGGGCAACACTTCCTGCTGCGCTTTAACGGCCCGGCCGATGCGCGCCAGGCGGCCAGCGCCTGGTGCGAGGTGCAGGGCCTGGGCGAGCGCATCCCCGTGCAGGTGATAGTCGGTGCGCAGCGTGACGCCGTGCTGCGCGCCGAGCGGCTGACGAAAGACGCGGCGCAGTGGCTGCTGGTGGCCTGCCAGCGCCCGTTTCCGGCCGAGGCCGGCGTGCGGCTGGTCTTCGGCCGGCGCTTCGAGTGGAAGGTGCAAAGGCGCTTCTTGGCCGAGTTCACCTGCGAGCGCGACAAGGCGCAGGCCGCCTGCATGCCGCTGCGCCCGCTGGTGCTGCGCTTCTCCGCCCCCGTGCCGCGCGCCGCGGCGCTGGGCGCACGCCTGCTGCCCGCCGGCAACCCGCAGCCGAAGGCGTTGGAGCCCAAGGCCGAAGACGGCGAATTGCTGCGGGAGCTGCGCTTCGCCGCGCCGCTGGCCGAGAACCAGCGCTACCGGCTGAGCTTGCCGCCCGGGCTGCAAGACGAAGCCGGCCGCCCGCTGGCCAACGCAGCCGCCTTCCCGCTGGAGGTGGCCACCGGGCCGATGCCGCCGCTGGCCAAGTTTCCCGGTGGCGCGTTCGGCATCATCGAGGCCGGCGCCGACGCCACCAACCCGGCGCTGCTGCCGCTGGCGCTGCGCCATGTGCAGGCCGACCTGCAAGGCGCCGCCACCGGCGGCCGGGTGCTGCTCAAACGGCTGGACGCCGGCACCAGCGACGTGGATCTGATGCGCTGGAAGCACCGCATCGCGCAAGCCCAGGCCGCACCCGACGAAAGCCGCGAGCGCTCGCTGCTGTCGGCAGAGCCCGGCCTTCAGCGCAGCGATCTGCCGCAGCTCAAGGACAGCGTGCCGCGCGCCACCGAGGTGATCGGCATTCCGCTGCCGGCGCCCGGCTACCACCTGGTGGAGATCGAGTCCCGAATCCTGGGCGAGAGCCTGCTGGCCAAGCGCGCGCCGATGTATGTGCGCACCGGCGCGCTGGTCACCAACCTGGGCGTGCACTTCAAGCGCGGGCGCACGTCCAGCCTGGTGTGGGTGACGACGCTGGACCGCGGCCGCCCGCAAGCCGGCGCGCGGGTCGCCATCAACGACTGCCGTGGCCGGCCGCTGTGGAGCGGCAGCACCGACGCCAGCGGCATCGCGCGCGTGGAGCGCGGCTTCGACGAGCGCGACGACAGCGGCGCCGACTGCCTGGGCGGCGATGGCCTGATGGTCAGCGCGCGGCTCGGCGCCGACATGGCCTTCGTCTATGGCGGCTGGAACAAGGGCATCGAGCCCTGGCGCTTCAACCTGCCCACTGCGCGCGGCGCCGTGGCAGACCGCCGCGCGCACACGGTGTTCGACCGCACTCTGCTGCGTGCCGGCGAGACCGTCTCGATGAAGCACTTTGTCCGCGACGAGGTGCAGAGCGGCCTGGCGCTGACGGCCGCCGACGCGCTGCCCGACGCGGTGCTGCTCACGCACATCGGCAGCGGCGCAGAAACCGTGCTGCCGCTGGCCTGGCCGCGCGGCGCGCGCTCGGCAGAAAGCCGCTGGCCGGTGCCCAGGACCGCGAAGCTGGGGCTCTACGAAGTGGCGCTGCGGCGCGGTGCGCAGCGCTGGCCCAGCGGCAGCCTGCGGGTGGAAGAGTTCCGCGTGCCGCTGGTCGATGCGCGTCTGTCGGGGCCGGCAGCAGCGCTGGTGGCGCCACGCGAGCTGCCGCTGTCGGCCCAGCTCAACATGAATGCCGGCGGGCCGCTGGTGCGGGCGCCGCTGACGCTGTCGGCGCTGCTGCGCCCGCGCGCGCCGCAGTTTGCCGGCTTCGAGGACCACAGCTTCACGCCGCCGGGCCGCGATGCAGCGCAGGGCGACAGCGAGGCGGAGACGCCTTATGACGACGGCAGCCGCGTGGTGGCCGAGCGGCTGCCCGCCAGCACCGACGCGCAAGGCGCAGCACGCATCGTGCTGAAGGACTTGCCGGCGCTGGACGGCCCGTCGGAGCTGGTTGCCGAACTGGGCTTCAATGATCCCAACGGCGAGGTGCAGACCGCCAACCAGCGGCTGCTGCTGTGGCCCAGCGCGGTGGTGGTGGGCTTGCGCGCCGCCTCGTGGGCGGCGTCACGCGGGCAGGCCGCCTATTCGGCGGTGGTGCTGGACACGGCGGGCCGCCCGCTGGCCGGCCGCATGGTGCACGTGACAGCCCGGCTGCACACCACGCTGAGCACGCGCAAGCGCATCGTCGGCGGCTTCTACGCCTACGACAACCGGCGCCAGACGCGCGACCTCGGCACGCTGTGCAGCCAGACCAGCGACGCGCAAGGCCGCATCGCGTGCGAGACACCGCTGAACGTGGCCGGCGAGGTGGAGCTGGTCGCCAGCGCCGCCGACGACGCAGGCCGCATCGCCCAGGCCGCCACCACGGTGTGGGTCACCGGCAAGGACGAACTCTGGTTCGAGCAGGACAACGACGACCGCATCGACCTGCTGCCCGAACAGCGCGAGCTGAACCCGGGCGACACCGCGCGGCTTCAAGTGCGCATGCCCTTCCGAGAAGCCACCGCGCTGGTGTCGGTGGAGCGCGAAGGCGTGATCGACGCCCGCGTGCTGACGCTGCACGGGCGCGAGCCGGTGATCGAACTGCAGATCCCGAAGACCGCCTCGTGGGCGCCCAACGTCGTGGTGTCTGTGCTGGTGCTGCGCGGCAGGCTGCGCGATGCGCCTTGGACATCGTTCTTCACCTGGGGCTGGCGCGCGCCGCGCGACTGGTGGCGCGCCTTCCGCTACGAGGGGCGTGACTACAGGCTGCCGACGGCGATGGTGGACTTGTCCAAGCCCAGCTTCAAGCTGGGTGCGGCGCTGCTCAAGGTGGGCCTGGCGCAGCACCGGCTGGACGTGAAGGTGACGCCCGAGAAAGCGCAGTACGGCGTGCGCGAGACGGTGCGCACGCGCATCAGCGTCAGCCACGGCGGCCAGCCCGTGGCGGGCGCCGAGATCGCGTTTGCCGCGGTCGATGAAGGGCTGTTGGCGCTCAAGCCCAATGACTCATGGGACGTGCTGGCTGCGATGTTCCAGCCGCGGCCCTGGGGCGTGGAGACGGCCACCGCGCAGGGCGAGATCATCGGCCGCCGACACTACGGCCGCAAGGCGCTGCCGCCGGGCGGTGACGGTGGCCGCAACCCGACGCGCGAGCTGTTCGACACATTGCTGCTGTGGCGCGGCACGGTGGCGCTGGATGCGCGCGGCGAGGCCGTGATCGACGTGCCGCTGAACGATGCGCTCACCAGCTTCAGGCTGGTGGCCATCGCCGACGCGGGGGCGGACCGCTTTGGCAGCGGCAGCGCCAGCGTGCGGGTCTCGCAAGACCTCCAGATGCTGCCCGGGCTGCCGCCGCTGGCGCGCGAGGGCGACCGCTTCGACGCCAGCTACACGCTGCGCAACACGACGGCCAAGGCAATGACGGTGAAGGCCACGCTGGCCGCGCTGCCAGCGCAGACGGTGGCGCTGGCGGCGGGCGCATCGGCCGAGGTGCGCTGGCCGGTGCAGGTGCCGGCCGGCGTGTCGCGCATCGAATGGCTGGCCACCGCCGAAGACACCGGCGGCAGCAGCGCGCGTGACCGCGTGAAGACGGTGCAGGCCGTGCTGCCGGCGGTGCCGCTGCGCGTGTGGCAGGCGAGGCTGCAGCCGCTGGCCGCGGGTGCGGCCGTCACGCTGCCGGTGGCGCCGCCGGCCGGTGCGCTGCCCGGCAGCGGCGGGCTGCGCGTGGGCTTGCAGCCGCGGCTGTCCGGCGCCTTGCCGGGGCTGCGCCGCTTCTTCGAAAGCTATCCCTACAGTTGCCTGGAGCAGAAGACCTCGAAGGCGCTGGCGCTGCACGACGCCACGGCCTGGGCAGCGCTGGGCGCGGAGCTTGCCGGCACTCTCGACCGTGACGGTCTGGCGAGCTACTTCCCGCCGCGGCCCGAAGACCCGCCGCGCGGCAGCGACCGGCTCACCGCCTACCTGGTAAGCGCCGCGCACGAGGCCGGCGCGGCTTGGCCCGACGCGGTGCGCGACAGCATGCTGCAAGGCCTGGCCGCCTTTGTCGAAGGCCGCATCGAGCGCCGCTTCAATGCGCCGCGCGCCGATCTGGACCTGCGCAAACTCGCCGCGCTGGACGCGCTGGCGCGCCACGGCCGCGTGCAGCCGCGCATGCTGGACTCCGTGCGCTGGGCGCCGAACGACTGGCCGACCTCGGCCGTGCTCGACGCCTGGAGCCTGCTGCGCCGGGTGGAGGCGCTGCCCGCGCGCGCCGCCCGGCTCGACGAAGTGCAGCGCGTGCTGCGCGCCAGGCTGGTGGAAGGCGGCAGCACGCTGCGCTTCAGCAGCGAGGCGGGCGACGACCTCTGGTGGCTGATGGACGGCCCCGACGGCAACGCGGCAAAGCTGTTGCTCGCTGCGGTGGACAGCCCCGCCTGGCAGGACGACGTGCCGCGCATCGTCAACGGCACGCTGGCGCGCCAGCGCCAGGGCGCGTGGGCGACCACCACCGCCAACCTGTGGGGCGTGCTGGCGCTGGAGCGCTTCTCTGCCCGCTTCGAGGCGGTGCCTGTCAGCGGGCGCAGCACGCTGGCTGCCGGCGGCCAGAGCCGCGCGGTGGACTGGAAGGCCACGCCCGACGGCAGCAGCCAGATGCTGCCGTGGGGCGCGGCGCTGCAAGCCGCGCATGCCGGCACCGGCAGGCCGTGGCTGAGCGTGCAGACGCTGGCCGCCGTGCCGCTGAAAGCAGCGCTGTCCGCGGGCTACCGCATCACGCGCACCGTGACGGCGGTGCAGCGCCAGAGGCCGGCCAGGCCCGACAAGCCGGACCACCCCGACGTCTGGACGCGCGGCGACATCGTCCGCGTGACGCTGGAGATCGACGCGCTCGGCGACATGGCCTGGGTCGTCGTCAGCGACCCGGTGCCCGCCGGCGCGGCGCTGCTGGGCAGCGGGCTGGGCCGAGACGCAAGCCTGGCCACGCGCGGCGAGAAGCGCGAAGGCAGCGGCTGGCTGGCCTTCGAGGAGCGTGCGGCGGACGCCTGGCGCAGCTACTACGGGTGGCTGCCGCGCGGCCACCATGTGCTGAGCTACACGCTGCGGCTGAACACCAGCGGCCGCTTCGTGCTGCCGCCCAGCCGCGTGGAGGCGATGTATGCGCCAGAGACCTTCGGCGAGCTGCCGAATGCGGCCATCGAGGTGCAGCCGTGAAGTGGCCGGCGTGGCCTGCCTGGGCGGTGCTGGCCGCGTTGCCGGCCCATGCGTTGCCCACGTTCGACGCCGTGCAGGCAGCGCACCGTCCGTCGGACCTGCTGCTGCTGGACCGCAGCGGCGCGCCGCTGCAAACCATGCGCACCGACGCGAACGTACGCCGCGGCGCCTGGCTGCCGCTGGCCGAGATGTCGCCGGCCCTGCGCGAGGCCGTGCGCCTGAGCGAAGACCAGCGCTTCTGGCAGCACAGTGGCGTCGATTGGCGCTCACTGGCCGCAGCGGCCTGGGCCAATGCGTGGAACACGCGCACGCGCGGCGCATCGACGCTGACGATGCAGCTCGCCGGCCTGTTGGACGGTGGGCTGGCGCGGCCCGCGGGCGGCCGCAGCCTGATCGGCAAACTGGGCCAGGCCACGGCTGCCATCGCGCTGGAAACGCAGTGGAGCAAGACGCAGGTGCTGGAGGCCTACCTCAACCTGGTGCCGCTGCGCGGCGACAGCGTCGGCGTGCCGGCCGCTGCCTGGGGCTTGTTCGGCAAGGCGCCCAGCGGGCTGGACGGCGCAGAGGCAGCCATCCTGGCCGCACTGCTGCGCGCGCCCAATGCCGACGCGGCGGAGGTCACGCGGCGCGCCTGCGCCCTGCTTCAGCAGCAGGGCGATGGCTGCACCGGGCTGGCCACCAGCACCGCGCAAGCCTTTGCACGCCGCCCCGGCGCGGCGCCAGGCGAAGCGCTGGCGCCGCATTTCGCGCGGGCCTGGCTCGCCGCCGGCAACGGCCCGCGCACGACGCTGGACGCGCCGCTGCAACGCGCCGCCGTTGCGCTGCTGCGCCAGCAACTCGCCGAGCTGCACGGCCGCGCGGTGGAAGACGGCGCGGTGCTGGTGCTCGACAACGCCAGCGGCGAGGTGCGCGCGTGGGTCGGCTCATCGGGCCCGCTGTCGGCGGCGGCCGACGTGGATGCGGTGCTGGCGCGCCGCCAGCCGGGCTCCACGCTCAAGCCCTTCGTCTATGCGCTGGCCTTCGAGCAGCGCCTGCTCACGCCGGCCAGCGTGCTGGACGATGCCCCGCTGCAAGTGGCCGCCGGCAGCGGGCTGTACACGCCGCAGAACTACGACCATGGCTTCAAGGGATTGGTCAGCGCACGCACCGCGCTGGCCTCCAGCCTCAACGTGCCGGCTGTGCGCGTGGGCGCGATGCTGGGCCAGGATGCGCTGTTCGAGCGGCTGCAACGCGCCGGCCTTCAACTGAGGGAAAGCGCCGGCTACCACGGCCCGGCGCTCGCGCTCGGCAGTGCCGAAGTGACGCTGCTCGACCTGACGAACGCCTACCGCATGCTGGCCAATGGCGGCCGCTGGAGCGCTGTGCGCGGGCTCGGCAAGGGTGCGCCTGCGCCGCCGCGCCAGGCGTTCGCGCCCGCCACGGCCTATCTGGTGGCCGACATCCTGGCCGACGGCGCGGCGCGCGCCACCACCTTCGGCTTCGACAGCCCGCTCGTCACGCGCGGCTGGGCGGCGGTCAAGACCGGCACCAGCAAGGACTTGCGCGACAACTGGTGCATCGGCTTCAGTGAGCGCTACACGGTGGGCGTGTGGGTGGGCAATGCGGGCGGCGCGCCGATGCACGCCGTCAGCGGCGTGGCGGGCGCTGCGCCCGTCTGGCGGCAGTTGATGGCGCTGTTGCACACGGGCAGCGCATCCCGCGCGCCGGCCGCGCCGGCCGGCATCACGCGCGTGGGCGCTGAAGTCTTCATCGCCGGCACGCTGCCGCTGCAAGGCGGCGCTGCGCTGCGCCGCTTCGGCATCGAGTCACCGCGCGACGGCAGCGTGCTGGTCATCGACCCGGACATCCCGCCTGCGCAGCAGCGGCTGGTCTTCGAAGGTGCTGCGGGCCAGTGGCTGCTGGACGGCCGCGCGATGGGCCATGGCAGCGTGCTGCACTGGCTGCCGCGGCCCGGGCGCCACCGGCTGCAATGGCGCAGCGGCGCGGCCAGCGACAGCGTCGATTTCGAGGTGCAGCTCAGGCCGGCGACGAGCGGTTGAACAGCCGCTCCATCGCGACGTCGATCACCATGCCGCACAGGCTGTAGATCAGCGACCCGACGAGTGCTGCGCCGAAGCCGGCAACGTTGAAACCGTCGAGCACAGCAGCGGCGGCCCAGAACATCAGCGCGTTGATCACGAACAGAAACAGGCCCAGCGTCAGCAGCGTCACGGGCAGCGTCAGCAGCACCAGCAGCGGACGCACCAGCGTGTTGAAAAGCCCGAGCACCAGCGCCGCGATGAGGGCCGCGCCGAAGCTCTGCACAGTGACCCCGGCATACAGATGCGCCACCAGCAACAGCGCAGCGGCAAGCAACAACCAGCGGACGAGCATCTTCATAGGTGGAGCATACCGTGGCGAGAATGCCTTTTACCTATGAAAACAGCTTCTCAGCCCCACGCACACGCATTACCATCGCGCTGCACGGCGCACCCTTGCAGACGAGGGCCCATCGAGACCTTCGCGCGGCGCCTGCGTCCGAGCAACAACTGACGGAGAACATCCACATGGCAACTGCGAAGAAAGCTCCCGCGAAGGCACCGGCCAAGAAGGCCGCCCCTGCCAAGAAAGCGGCCCCGGCGAAGAAGGCTGCCGCCACCACGGCGGCACCGGCCAAGAAGGCGGCCGCGAAGAAGGCACCGGCCAAGAAGCGCACGCCCAGTGCCGCCTTCATGAAGGCCATGACGCCCAGCCCCGCGCTGGCCGCCGTGATCGGCGACAAGCCGCTGCCGCGCACCGAGGTGACCAAGAAGGTCTGGGAGTACATCAAGAAGAACGGCCTGCAGGACAAGGCCAAGAAGACCATGATCAACGCCGATGCCAAGCTGAAGGAAATCTTCCAGAAGGCACAGGTCTCGATGTTCGAGATGACCAAGATGATCAGCGGCCACCTGAAGTGACACCGCGGCGGGCCGCGCCCCGCTGCATTGAATGACCAAGCCACCGCAAGGTGGCTTTTTTCATTCACGTCTTGTCCAGCGTCTCGCTGCAATAGCGCTGCATCTGCGCATCTTCGATCTGCGCCAGCAGCGCCACCATCTTTTCGCGGTGCGCCGCTGCGCTGGCTGCATCTCCGGCGGCGCGTTGCGCCAGCACGTTGCACTCATGCGCGAAGAACAGCTCGCTGGCATCGGCGGCTTCGGCTTCGCACAGCGCCAGGCAGGCGGCTGCATGGGCCACGGCCTGGCTGCCTTGGCCGAGCGCGGCATGGCACAAGGCCAGCCTGTAGTCCGCGCGCTCGACGTTCATCCAGTTGCCGGCGCCCTGCCAGACGCGGCGCGACGCGGCGGCGGCGGCCAGCATCAGGGCGTCGCGCGCGGCGTCGCCACGCGGGCCGGCAGTCAGGTCGGCGGCGGTGTTGTTGGCGGTGGCGGCAAAGGCCTTGCGGGCCGCTGCGTCGGGGTGCGCGGCAGCGGCCTCTTCTTCGCTCGACAAGCGCCGCTGCGCCTGTGCCGCCTGGCCGCGCGCCACCAGCACCATCAGCACGCTGTGCAGCGCGCGCCAGCGCGTGGCGTCGTCCGGCGTGGCGGCCGGTGGCGCGCCGTCGCCCAGTTGCGCCAGCGCCCAGGTGGCCCGCTGGATGCCGGGCTGCAAGGCCGCCGCACCAGGCGGCAGGCGCGACAGCAGCGCCTGCATTGCGGCGCTGTCGGCCAGGTGCGCCAGCAGCACGTGTTCGGCCAGTCGCACGCACTCGGCGCCGTCGGCGTCGTCGGGCAGGGTGGCCGCCCGTTGCGCCAGTTCGGCTGCAATGCGCGCGGGCGCATCGGGGTGGTCGTTCCAGGCCAGGTCGAGCCAGTGGCGCAATGGTGTGGGCAGGGCGTCGTTCATCTGCTGCTTTCCATCCAGGTGGTCCAGAGATCGGCCATCTCCAGGCGGTGTTCGCGGTCATGCGCCAGCATGGCGGCGAGCACCTCGCTGGCGGCACAGCGGCGGCCGGCAAACACGACCTGGCGCGCCAGCCCAGCGGGGCCGAGCCGGGCCAGCGCCAGCAGCGTGCGTTTGCGCTGTGCCACGAAGCGCCTGGCGGCACCGCGCCACGGCTGATGCTGGTACTGGCGTTCGACGGCGAGGCGGTCACCATCGACGCCCGGCAGCCGCGGCCGGTCTTCATGCAGCACGCGCTCGAAGCGCGGCGCCCAGCCCAGCTCTTCCACGTCGGCCAGGTGCCACAGGTGCTCGGCGAGCGAAAACCCGCCCGCCGCCGGCCGGGTGTAGCCCTGGCGGGCCGGCAGCGCCGCCGCCAACGCCCGCACCGCGCTGGCGCTGCCGCGCAGGTAGTCCAGCGGCGCGCTCACAGCGGCGCGCAGCAACAGGCCCACGCTGTCTGCCGCTGCCGCTGCCGCTGCCGGTGCCGCGGCGTGTTCGTGCACAACCGTCAGCCGGCTGCCGCCGCCGCACGGCGTGATGGTCCAGTGCACGTCCTGCGCCGCGCCACCGGCAGCTTGCACCCGCACAGACAACGCAGCCGGTGCGCTGGCTGCGGTCACGGCGATGGCGTCTGCTGCCACACCGAGGTAGCGCGCGACGAAGTCGCCTTCCAGCAGTTGCGCCCACACTGCGCCGGGGGCCACGGCCAGTTGCGAAGAGAACACCGCACTCGGGTTCATTGCGCGCCTTCCAGTGCTTTCTTCAGCGCCGCCAGCGCCGCGCTGTGCTCGCGCGCGGTGGTGGTGACCCAGCGCGTGGGCAGCGCCTGCAGCGGCACCGGGTTGAGGTAGTGCAGCTTCTCGCGCCCGCGCCACAAGGTGACCAGCAGATCGGCCGCCTCCAGCACCGCCAGGTGCTTGGACAAGGCCTGGCGCGACTGCGCAAACCCGGCGCCCAGCTCACCCAGCGTCAGGCCGGGTTGGTCACGCAGGCGGTCGAGCAGCGAGCGGCGGGTGGCGTCTGCCAGCGCGCGCAGCAGTTGGTCGGTGGCTTCGTCTGTCATCATGTCGTGCAACTGAGTGGTTGCATGATGCCACAAAGGCAACCGACTGGTTGCCGGTTCATCAGCGCCGCGCAGCGCGATTCCCTCAGAACCGATCCGGCTCCTTGAGCAGAGGGGTGTCCATGCCGCGCGCGATGCCAAGATGCGCGGCGGGGGTCGAGGCCAGCAGCAACGGCCGCAAGAACCGCCCCGTGTGGCTGCCGTCGAACGCCGCCACGTCTTCCGGCGTGCCGGCCACCAGCACGCGGCCGCCGCCGGCACCGCCTTCGGGGCCCATGTCGATGAGCCAGTCGGCGGTCTTGATGACGTCCAGGTTGTGCTCGATCACGACGATGGTGTTGCCCGCGTCGCGCAACTGGTGCAGCACCTTCAGCAGCAGCCCGATGTCATGGAAGTGCAGCCCGGTGGTGGGCTCGTCCAGGATGTAGAGCGTGCGGCCGGTGTCGCGCTTGCTCAGCTCCAGCGCCAGCTTCACGCGCTGCGCCTCGCCACCGCTCAGCGTGGTGGCGGCCTGGCCCAGGCGGATGTAGCCCAGGCCCACGTCCAGCAGCGTCTGCAGCTTGCGCGCGATGGTGGGCACGGCGCTGAAGAAGGCATGGCCTTCCTCGACCGTGAGCTTGAGCACCTGCGTGATGTTGCGGCCCTTGTAGAGGATCTCCAGCGTCTCGCGGTTGTAGCGCGCGCCGTGGCAGACGTCGCAGGGCACATAGACGTCGGGCAGGAAGTGCATCTCGACCTTGATGACGCCGTCGCCCTCGCAGGCCTCGCAGCGGCCGCCGGCCACGTTGAAGCTGAAGCGGCCGGCGCCGTAGCCGCGCTCGCGCGCCGCGGGCACCTCGGCAAACAGCTCGCGGATCGGCGTGAACAGCCCCGTGTAGGTGGCCGGGTTGCTGCGCGGCGTGCGGCCGATCGGGCTCTGATCGACGTTGATCACCTTGTCGAAAGCGTCCAGCCCGTCGATGCGCTCGTGCGGTGCCGGCTCGGCGTGGCTCTGGTACAGCTTCTTGGCCACGGCAGTGTACAGCGTGTCGTTGACCAGCGTGCTCTTGCCCGAGCCAGAGACGCCGGTGACGCAGGTGAACAGGCCGATGGGAATCTCGGCATCCACGTTCTTCAGGTTGTTGCCGCTGGCGCCGACGATGCGCAGCACGGTCTCGCTGCTGCCCGCGCTGCCGCCAGCCGGCCGCACCCGCCGCACCGGCACCTCGATGCGCAGCACGTTGGCCAGATAGCGCCCGGTCAGCGACTCCGGGTTGGCCGCCACCTCGTCGGGAGTGCCTTGTGCGATCACGCTGCCGCCATGCACGCCGGCACCCAGCCCCATATCGACCACATGGTCGGCGGCACGGATCATGTCTTCGTCGTGCTCCACCACCAGCACCGAATTGCCCAGCTCGCGCAGGTGGCGCAAGGTGCCGATCAGCCGTTCGTTGTCGCGCTGGTGCAGGCCGATGCTGGGCTCGTCCAGCACATACATCACGCCACTCAGGCCGCTGCCGATCTGGCTGGCCAGGCGGATGCGCTGCGCTTCGCCGCCGCTCAAGGTGTCGGCGCCACGGTCCAGGCTGAGGTAGGTCAGGCCGACGTCGTTGAGGAACTTCAGCCGGCTGCGGATCTCGCGCACGATCTTGTCGGCGATCTCGGCTTTCGAGCCCACCAGCCGCAGGCTGTCGAAGTAGGCCAGGCAGTCGCTCAGCGTCGCATGCTCGACCTCGTAGATCGGCTTGCCCTTGGTGCCCGGGCCGTCGGCGCCCGCGTGCTGAAGAAAGACATGGCGTGCCTCGCGGCGCAGCCGCGCTCCATGGCATTCGGGGCAGGGCTTGGCGGCCTGGTAGCGCGCCAGTTCCTCGCGCACCGCGGCTGAATCGGTCTCGCGCCAGCGGCGCTCGAAGTTGGGCACGATGCCTTCGAACGGGTGCGCGCGCTTGACCAGCCGCTGCTTGCCCTTGGCACCCTCGGCCTGGTAGATGAACTCGATCTCGTCGCTGCCCGAGCCGCGCAGCAGCACCTGCTGCGCCGTCTTGGGCAGCGCCTCGAAAGGGGTGTCGATGTCGAAGCCGTAGTGCCGGGCCACGCTCTCCAGCATCGAGAAGGTGTAGGCGTTGCGCCGGTCCCAGCCCTTCACCGCGCCGGCGGCCAGGCTCAGCGACGGGAAGGCCACCACGCGCTCCGGGTCGATCACCGTCACCTGGCCCAGGCCGTCGCACGACGGGCAGGCGCCGACAGGCGAGTTGAAAGAGAACAGCCGCGGCTCCAGCTCCGACAGCGAGTAGTTGCACACCGGGCAGCCGAACTTGCTGCTGAACAGGTGCTCCTTGCCGCCGTCCATCTCGAAGCCGATGGCGCGGCCGTCGGCAATGCGCAGCGCGGCCTCGAAGCTTTCGGCCAGCCGCTGCTGCATGTCGGGCCGGGTGCGCAGCCGGTCGATCACCACGTCGATGTCGTGCTTGTCGTTCTTCTTCAGCTTGGGCACGGCCTCGGCCTCGACCACGCCGCCCGGCTGGCCGTTGCTGCCGACGCGAAAGCGCACATAACCGCGCGCCTGCATGTCCTGGAACAGCTCGACGAACTCGCCTTTGCGGTCACGCACCACCGGCGCCAGCACCATCAGCCGCGTGTCTTCGGGCAGCGCCAGCACGGCATCGACCATCTGGCTGACGCTTTGCGCCTGCAGCGGCAGGTCGTGGATGGGGCAGTAGGGCGTGCCGGCGCGGGCGAAGAGCAGCCGCAGGTAGTCGTGGATCTCGGTGATGGTGCCGACGGTGCTGCGCGGGTTGTGGCTCGTGGCCTTCTGCTCGATGCTGATGGCCGGGCTCAAGCCCTCGATCACATCGACATCGGGCTTGTCCATCAGTTGCAGGAATTGCCGCGCATAGGCCGACAGGCTCTCGACGTAGCGCCGCTGGCCTTCGGCATACAGCGTGTCGAAAGCCAGGCTCGACTTGCCCGACCCCGACAGCCCGGTGATCACCACCAGCGCGTACTTCGGGATGTCGAGGTCGATGTTCTTCAGGTTGTGGGTGCGGGCACCACGCACCTTGAGCAAGCGCGACTCGAGGTTGGGCATGCGCCTGACATCATCGGCGGGCGGGCGGCTGGAATCGGTGGTCATGGGCGTGAGGAGGCGAACCGACCATCATAGCGATGGCACCGGCGCTGCGCAGCCCGGCCGCCGCGGCGGAACTCAGGCGGCCTGTTCCAGCACCCGCAGGATCTCTCGTCCGTACGCTTCCAGCTTCTTCGCGCCGACGCCGCTGATGCCGGCCAGCGCGTCCAGCGTGGCCGGCTGCTCGCGCGCCATCTCGGCCAGCGTGGCGTCGTGGAACACCACGTAGGCCGGCAGGTTGTGCTCGCGCGCGACCTCGGCGCGCCAGGCCTTCAGCGCCGCGAACAGCGCGCTGGCGCTGCCGTCCAGTTGCAGCGGGGGTGCCCTTTCGCGCGCCGGGCGGCTGTCCCGTGCGGGCCGGCTTGCCTTGCCGCGCCTGGGCATGTCGGCCGGCACACGCAGCAGCAACTGCACCTCGCCGCGCAGCACCTCGCGGGCGCTGGCGGCGAGCGCCAGCGTGTTGTACTCGCCCTCGCTGCGCAGGTGGCCGAGCGCGATCAACTGGCGCAGCACCGAGCGCCACAGCACCTCGCTCACGTCGGCGCCGATGCCGAAGGTGGACAGCCGCTCGTGCTGGTGCTGCGCCACCTTGTCGGTGGCCTTGCCGCGGAGCACGTCGATGAGGTGGCCGGCGCCGTAGCGCTGGCCGCCCTGCTGGTGGAAGCGGTAGATGCACGACAGCGCCTTGCGGGCGGCTTCGGTGGCGTCCCATGTCGCGGGGGCCGTCAGGCAGTTGTCGCAGTTTCCGCAGGGCGTGCTGGCTTCGCCGAAATAGCCCAGCAGCCGCACGCGCCGGCAGTCGTGCGCTTCGGCCAGCGCCAGCAGCGCATCGAGCTTGCCGCGTTGCAGGCGCTTGAAGTCGTCGCCGGCATCGCCTTCGTCGATCATCCTGCGCTGGTTCACCACGTCGGCCAGACCGTAGGCCATCCAGGCGTCGGCGGGCAGGCCGTCGCGGCCGGCGCGGCCGGTTTCCTGGTAGTAGGCCTCGATGTTCTTCGGCAGGTCGAGGTGGGCCACGAAGCGCACGTCGGGCTTGTCGATGCCCATGCCGAAGGCGATGGTGGCCACCATCACGATGCTGTCTTCGCGCAGGAAGCGGTCTTGGTGGCGGCGCCGCACGTCGGCCTCCAGCCCGGCGTGGTAGGCCAGCGCCGACAGGCCTTCCTCACGCAGCCAGGCCGCCGTTTCATCGACCTTCTTGCGGCTCTGGCAATAGACGATGCCAGCGTCGCCGTCGTGCTCGTCCTGGATGAAGCGCAGCAGTTGCTTGCGCGGCTCGTCTTTCTCGACGATGCGGTAGCGGATGTTCGGCCGGTCGAAGCTGGAGACGAAGAGCCGCGCGTCTTCCAGGCGCAGGCGCTGGATGATGTCGGCGCGGGTGTGGTCGTCGGCGGTGGCGGTGAGCGCCATGCGCGGCACGCCGGGAAACTGCTCATGCAGCGCCGACAGGCCCAGGTATTCCTCACGGAAATCATGGCCCCACTGGCTGACGCAATGCGCCTCGTCGATGGCAAACAGGCTCAGCAGGCCGCGCTCGTTCAGCGACTCCAGCATCGCCAGGAAGCGCGGCGTGAGGATGCGCTCGGGGGCGGCGTACAGCAGCACCAGCGTGCCGCTCATCAGGTCGCGCTCGACGCGGCGTGCATCGGCGCCGTCCAGCGATGAATTGAGAAAGGCCGCGGGGACGCCGAGTTCGTCGAGCGCGCCGACCTGGTCGTGCATCAGCGCGATCAGCGGCGACACCACCACCGTGACGCCGCGCCCGGCGCGGTGGCGCTGGATCGCCGGCACCTGGTAGCACAGGCTCTTGCCACCGCCGGTGGGCATCAGCACCAGCGCGTCGCCGCCGGCACCGACGTGATCGACGATCTCGCGCTGCGCACCGCGGAATGCGGTGTAGCCGAAGACCTCGTGCAGCACCTGCTGCGCCGGGTCGGCTTCGATGGGAAGGGCGCTCATGGACGGCGTGGATGGTAAGCCAGCACGATCGGTGCGACGATGTTGCCGCAGGAGGCACACCCATGAGCGACAAGGCCGATGAACTGCGCGCCCGGCTGGTGCGCAATTTCAACACCGCGGCGCTGCGGCAAGAGCAGCGTGAGCCGCTCTACGACACCCGCTGCGCGCGGCTTGCGGCGGGCACGGCGGCCGTCAAGCTGGGCATCGGCATCGACATCGTCGAACCCGGCAAACGCGGCTGCCCCTACCACCTGCACCATGCCCAGGAAGAGATGTTCGTCATCCTCGAAGGCGAGGGCACCCTGCGGGTGGCCGGCGAGATGCTGCCGGTGGCCGCGGGCGACGTGGTCTTCATTCCGCCCGGGCCCGAGTACCCGCACCAGTTCATCAATACCTCCGACGCGCCGCTGAAGTACCTGAGCATCAGCACCAGGGAAACGCCCGAAATTTGCGAGTACCCCGATTCGGGCAAGTTTCTTGCCTACGCCCCGGGTTTCGAGGCCTTGCAGCGCCAGGCCGACGCGCTGGACTACTGGGACGGCGAGCCCTGATCCCTCTTTGCGGGGCACCCGCCGTCCCCGCTTGCGGGGGCCGGCTTGGCGCAGAAGGGCTCGCTATGATGGCCGCATCGCTGTTCCTCCACCTCCCGGTTCACCCAAGGAGAGCCCCATGGCCTCGGTCAACAAAGTCATCCTCATCGGCAACCTGGGCAAAGACCCCGAGGTGCGCTACCTGCCCAGCGGCGCCGCCATCTGCAACGTCACCATCGCCACCAGCCGCCAGTGGAAAGACAAGACCAGCGGCGAAAAGCAGGAAGAAACCGAATGGCACCGCGTGACCTTCTTCGACCGCCTGGCCGAGATTGCCGGTGAATATCTGAAGAAAGGCCGGCCCGTTTATGTCGAAGGCCGGCTGAAGACACGCAAATACACCGACAAGGACGGCGTGGAGAAGTACAGCACCGACATCGTTGCCGTCGAGATGCAGCTGCTCGGTGGCCGCGAAGGCATGGGCGGCGGCGGTGGCGGTGAAGAAGAGATGGGCTCCGCGCGCCCACCCGCGCAGCGCAGCGCCCCGGCGCCGCGGCCGCCGGCCAGCAAGCCGGCCGCCAAGTCGGCCACCGGCTTCGACGACATGGACGACGACATTCCTTTCTAGGCCCCAGGCACGGACGGACGCCCGCGCGTGAAGGCACTCGTTCTGGCCGCCCTTCTGGTGGCCGCGCTGCTGCCGCCCGGCGCGGCGCGGGCGCAGCCGAAGAAGGACACGCTGACGCTGGCGATGACGCTGGAGCCGCCAGGCCTCGACCCGACCGCTGGCGCCTCGTCGGCCATTGCCGAGATCGTGCTCTACAACGTCTTCGAGACGCTGACCAAGATCAACAGCGACGGCCGCGTCACGCCGCTGCTGGCGCAAAGCTGGGTGCCGTCGGCCGACCTCAAGACCTGGACCTTCAAGCTGCGCCCGGGCGTGAAGTACCAGAACGGAGAGCCCTTCTCGTCGGCCGCGGTGCGCTACAGCTTCGAGCGCGCTGCCGCCAGGGACAGCGTCAACAAGGACAAGGCGGTGTTCGCCAACATCGAGCGCATCGACACGCCCGACGCAGACACCGTGGTGCTGGAGCTGAAGAACGGCAACCCCGATCTGCTGTTCCAGTTGGGCCAGGGCACGGCGGTGCTGGTGGAGCCCAAGAGCGCCGCCATCAACAACACCCAGCCGGTGGGCACCGGCCCCTACAAGCTCGACGCCTGGAGCCGCGGCGCCTCGGTGACGCTGGCGCGCTGGGACGCCTACCGCAACGCGGCCAGCGTGCCGCTGCGCCGCGTGAGCTTCCGCTTCATCAGCGACCCGGCAGCGCAGGTGGCGGCGCTGCTGTCTGGCGACGTGGATGCGTTCCCCCGCGTCTCGGCGGCGCGCAGCCTGAAGCAGTTCGAGGCCGACAAGAAATTCCAGGTGCTGGTGGGCGGCTCGCGCGCCAAGACCATTTTGGCCATCAACAACAAGCGCAAGCCGCTGGACGACGTGCGCGTGCGCCGCGCCATCGCAGCGGCCATCGACCGCAAGGCGCTGATCGAGGGCGCGGCCGACGGCTTCGGCGTGCCCATCGGCAGCTTCTACGTGCCGGGTGCGCCGGGCTACGTCGATACCACCGCGATCAACCCCTTCGACCAGGCCAAAGCGCGCGCGCTGCTGCACCAGGCCGGCGTGGCGCTGCCGCTGGAGCTGACGCTGAAGCTGCCGCCCACGCCCTACGCCCGGCAAGGCGGCGAGGTGATCGCCGCGCAGCTTGCCAAGGTGGGCATCGTCGCGAAGATCGAGAACGTCGAGTGGGCGCAGTGGATGTCGGGCGTCTATGGCCAGAAGGCCTATGACCTGACGGTGATCCTGCACGCCGAGCCGCTGGACTTCGGCAACTTCGCGCGGCCCAACTACTACTGGAACTACGAATCGGCCGAGTTCAATGCGCTGTGGGCGAAGGTCAACGCCAGCACCGACGCCAAGGAGCGCGAGCGGCTGCTGGCCGACGCGCAAAAGCTGGTGGCCGCCGATGCGGTTGCCGCCTTCCTGTACCAGCCGACCTTCATCACGGTGGCCAACGCGCGCCTGAAGGGCCTGTGGAAGGACGCGCCGATCTTCGTCAACGACCTCGCCGCGCTGCGCTGGCAGTGAGGCGGCGCGGCCGGGCCGGCCACGAAAAAGGGCGCTCCTGCGAGCGCCCTCGGGGTGCGAAACTGCGCCTCAGTTGACGTTGACCGCAGCCCAGGCGGCAGCCACGCCGTTGACCTCGGGCGAGCCGGCGCCGTACAGGTCGGCGGCGGCCGACAAGGTGGCGGCGCGCGCGTTGGTGTACTTGGTGCTGCTGGTCATATAGACCGTCAGCGCGCGGTACCAGATCTTCTCTGCCTTGGCGCGGCCGATGCCGGTGACGGTGCCCAGGCCGGTGGCGACGCGGGTGTTGCCCGTCACGCAGGTGGGGCTGGGTGCGCCGCCGGTGGTGCCTTCGGCCAGCAGGAAGTAGAAGTGGTTGGCAACGCCCGAGCTGTAGTGCACGTCCAGCGAGCCGACGCTGCTGTAGTAGCAGTCGGACGAGGCGCCATCCACGCTGGGCTTGACCATCGAGCGGATCACGCCGGTGCCGTTCTTGTAGAGCTTCTCGCCGATGAGGTAGTCGCCCGGGTCGGACGCGTCGTTGGCATAAAACTCGACGTTGGTGCCCATGATGTCGCTGGTGGCCTCGTTCAGCCCGCCCGATTCGCCCGAGTACACGAGGCCAGCGGTGCGCGAGGTGACGCCGTGCGACATCTCGTGGCCCGCCACGTCCAGCGACACCAGCGGATAGATGGTGTTGTTGCCGTCGCCGTAGGTCATGCAGAAGCAGCCGTCGTCCCAGAAGGCGTTGGCGTAATTGGTCTTGTAGTGCACGCGGGTGTTGGCGCCTTTGCCGTCGTTGGCGATGCCGGTGCGGCCGTGCACGGTCTTGTAGTAGTCCCAGGTCACGGCCGCGCCGTAGGCGGCATCCACTGCGACGGTCTGGCGGTTGGCGGTGGTGCCATCACCCCAGAGGTTGTCGGCGTCGCTGAATGCCGCGCCCTTGCCGATGCCGCGGTTCTTCATGTCCAGCGTCTGCGAGTTGCCGCGCGTGCTGTCGGTCAGGCCGTAGCTGCTGCCGGTGAGCGTGGTGTTCAGCGGCACGGTGCCCAGGAACAGGCTGTTGCCGCTGCCCACGGCAGGCGCGGTGTGGATGTCGTCCCAGGTTTCCAGCGTGGCGCCGCTGGCGGCGTCCACCAGCACATGCAGCTCGCTGGGCGTGCCGTCGGCCTGCTCGCCGCTCAGCCGCACGTCATAGGCCAGCAGCGGGTGCTCGCCGCGGGCATAGACCACCAGCTCGGGGCGGCGCCCCTGGGCGTCGCCGCTGTGAGCCTGGAGCGCGGCGCGCAAGGCGTCCACTTCAGACAGCCGTGCCCGCAGGTCCAGCGCCGGTGCCTGGCGCAGCGTGCGCGTGGCATCGACGAAGGCGCCGCTGCGGTTGCTGTGCACGACCATGTCGCCGCCGATCACGCGCAGGCCGCGGAGCAGGCGCTCCACGCGCACATGCTCGGCGCCGTCGGCATCGACGATCACGTCGCGCTGGATGTAGCTCTGGCCGGCGCCATGCAGCGTGCGGCCGGGGAAGGCCTGGATGTGGGCCAGCGCGCGCTGGAAGGCGGCTTCGTTCTCGGCGGCCTGGGCCTGGCCGGCGATGCCGGACAACACGCAGACGGTGGCCGCGGCCAGTGCAAGACGCAGCGGGCGCAGGCTCTTGGCGGGCCTTGGCTGCAGTCGGGATGAATCCATGTCCTCACTCCGTTCGATGGGTTGCACCCGGGATGGCCGGGCTGCGCGATGGTAGCGGCGGGCACGGCCGCTGCGGCACGGTCCACCGCGGTGGCGGCCCACGCAACTAGGGGGCTCGCTCAGGGGGCCGGCTCAGGGGGCGGGCGCGAAGCCGGCCAGGTGGGCGTCGTCGGCCCACGAGACGATCTGCAAGGCGCCGCCGTCCCAGCGCAGCCGGTTGATGCCGGTGTTGGGGATGGCGCAGTCACGCAGGCCGTCCAGCGACAGGTGGCGCGCGTTGCGCCACAGCATGTCCAGCACGCCGCCGTGGGTGACGACGGCCACGCTGCGGCCGGCATGCGCCTGGGCCAGTTGCTGCACCGCCGCCAGCACGCGGGCGCTGAACTGGCGCAGGCTCTCGCCGCCGGGCAGCGCAAAGTCGGCGTGGTGCACCAGCCACTGCGCCCACAGCTCTGCATGCTGGATCTGGATGGTCGGCAGGTTCAGCCCCTCCAGCACGCCGAAGCTCTGCTCGCGCAGCGCGGGCAGCAGTTGCACCGGCAGGCCCCAGGCGTCGGCCAGCGGCGCGGCTGTCTGCTGCGCGCGCTGGAGATCGCTGCTGAACAGCAGCTCGGCCGGCGTGGCCGCCAGCCGCGCGCCGAGCAGCGCGGCCTGGGCGCGGCCGGTGGCGTTGAGCGGCACGTCGATCTGGCCCTGGAAGCGCTGCTCGCGGTTCCAGTCGGTTTCGCCGTGGCGGATGAAGAGCAGGTCGGTCATGCGTGCAGCGAGTATGCCGCCGCGCAGTTATGCGGGCCGGCACTATCCATAGCCGAAAGCCGTCGTTGCAGTGCAGCAAGACGCTGCCGATGATGACGGCATGTCCGAATCCCGCTCTCTCGACATCGTCAGCCTGTCTGGCAGCCCGTCTGCCGACTCGCGCTCTGCCGCGCTGTTGCGCTTCATCGAACGCCGCCTTGCCGGGCAGGCCGCGCGCGTGCGCCACATCGCGCTGCGTGAGCTGCCGGCGGCCGACCTGCTGCACGGGCGTGCCGACTCGCCTGCCCTGCGCGTGGCCACTGCCGCCGTGCGCGAGGCCAACGTGGTGCTGGTGGCAACGCCCATCTACAAGGCCGCCTACAGCGGGCTGCTCAAGGTGTTTCTCGATCTGCTGCCGCAGGACGCGCTGCGCGGCAAGACGGTGCTGCCGCTGGCCACCGGCGGCAGCCCGGGCCACATGCTGGCGCTGGAATACGCGCTCAAGCCGGTGCTGGCTGCACTGGGCGCGCGCCATGTGCTGGACGCCGTCTATGTGCTCGACGCAAGCTGGCGGCCGCACGAGGTGCTGGGCCCGGTGCCCGCGGCCGACGTGATCGAGCGCATCGACGCCGCACTGCGCGGGCTGCACCGCCTGCCGCCTGCGTCAGCGTCGTCAGCGTCGTCAGCGCCGGCAGCGCCGGCAGCGCCCGCCGTGCCTTCAACGGCGGCCCTGCTGGCCATCGAAGCCGAGCCCTGTTGACGCCGGCCTGATCGACCTGCCACCGCTTGTCTCCCGCGCGCCCGGCGTGCGTTTGCGGCGCCCGTCTTGGCGGGCGGGCGCCGCGTTTTGAATCCGAGATCACCACCATGCGCTTGTTGAAAACCCTTCTCGCCACGCTCACGCTGGCACTTGCTCCGGCCTTGCATGCACAGACCGGCGTGCTGCGCATCGGCTACCAGAAGTCTGCCGGCCTCTTCGTGCTGCAAAAGGCGCAAGGCACGCTGGAGAAGAAGCTGGCGCCGCAGGGCGTGGCCGTCAAATGGGTCGAGTTCCCGGCCGGCCCGCAGTTGCTGGAGGGCCTGAACGTCGGCTCGGTCGATGTGGGCTTCGTCGGCGAGGCGCCGCCCATCTTTGCGCAGGCCGCCGGGGCGCAGTTCCTCTACATCGGCAATGACCCGGCGGCACCCGAAGCCGAGGCGCTGGTGGTGCCGAAAGACTCGCCGCTGAAGACCGTGGCCGACCTCAAAGGCAAGAAGATCGCGCTCAACAAGGGCAGCAACGTGCACTACCTGCTGGTCAAGCTGCTGGAGAAGCACGGCCTCAAATACGCCGACGTGCAGCCTGTCTTCCTGCCGCCGGCCGACGCGCGCGCTGCCTTCGAGAAGGGCGCTGTCGATGCCTGGGTGATCTGGGACCCGTTTCTCGCGGCGGTGGAAAAGCAGACCGGCGCTCGCATCCTGGCCGACGGCCGCGGCGTGGTGAACAACCACGCCTACTATCTGGCCGAGCGCGGCTTCGTGGACAAGCACCCGCGTGTGATCGAGGCGCTGTTCGCCGACACGCAGGAGCAGGGCCGCTGGCTGAAGGCCAACGTGAAGGCTGCCGCCGCCATCATCGCGCCGCTGCAAGGGCTGGACGTCGATGTCGTCGAGGCCACGCTGCGCCGCGGCCAGTACGGCGTGGTGCCGGTCACCACCGCGGTGGCCGCCGAGCAGCAGAAGATCGCCGATGCCTTCTTCGAGCTGAAGCTCATTCCCAAGGCGCTGCGCGTGGCCGACGCGCTGCCCTCGGTCACCGCAGCGGCACGCTGAAAGGGCGCGCCATGGGCACCGTGAACCCAGGCCGCCGCCTGCTGCTGGCCGTCGGCGCGGCAAGTGCGGCGGCGATCACCGCGCCGGCCCTGCTCGCGCAGGGCGCAGCCGCGCCGGCCCAGTTGCGCATCGGCTTCCAGAAGAGCGCCGTCAACCTCGTCGTGCTGAAGCAGCAAGGCGCGCTGGAACAGCGGTTTGCCGGCAGCAAGCTGCAATGGGTGGAGTTTCCGGCCGGCCCGCAATTGCTGGAGGCACTGGCAGTCGGCAGCCTGGAATTCGGCCTGACGGGCGACTCGCCGCCGGTCTTCGCACAGGCAGCGGGCAAGGAGTTGCTCTACGTCGGCGCCGAGCCGGCCAAGCCACTGTCGTCTGCAATCCTCGTGAAGGCCGATGCACCGCTCAAAACGCTGGCCGACCTGAAGGGCCGCCGCATCGCGCTGCAAAAGGGCTCCAGTGCGCACTACCTGCTGGTGCGCGCGGTGGACAAGGCCGGCCTGCAATGGGCCGACATCCAGCCGATCTATCTGCCACCGTCCGACGCACGCGCTGCCTTCGAGCGCGGCAGCGTCGATGCCTGGGCGATCTGGGACCCGTTCTACGCCGCGGTCGAGCTGGACAGCAAGCCGCGCGTGCTGGCCACCGGCCAGGGCTTGTCGGGCAACAACTCGTTCTACCTGGCCTCCAGGCCGTTCACCGAGAACCACCCGGCCAGCGTGGCCGCGCTGCTTCAGGCGCTGACGCGCGCCGACGCCTTCGTGCAGGGCAGCCGCAAGGAGGCCGCGCAGTTGATCAGCGACTTCAGCGGCTTGAGCCTCGCAGTGGTGCACCTGTTTTTGTCGCGCCGGCCGGTGTCGCCCACCACGCCCTTGTCGGCCGCGATGGTGGCCGACCAGCAGCGCGTGGCCGACGCCTTTGCGCGCATCGGCCTGATCCCCAAGCCCGTCAAGGTGGCCGACATCGTCTGGAAGGGCGGCGCATGAAAGTCTTCTGGTTCCTCCCCACGCATGGCGACTCGCGCTACCTGGGCACCAGCAAGGGTGCACGCGCGGCCGGCTTCGCGTACTTCAAGCAGGTGGCCATCGCCGCCGACAGCCTGGGCTACGAAGGCGTGCTGCTGCCCACCGGCCGCAGTTGCGAAGACTCCTGGGTGCTGGCGGCCAGCATGATCGACTGCACGCGGCAGCTCAAATTCCTGGTGGCATTGCGGCCGGGGCTGGTGCAGCCGTCGCAGTCGGCCCGCATGGCGGCCACGCTGGACCGGCTGTCCGGTGGCCGGCTGCTGGTGAACCTGGTGACCGGCGGCGACCCCGACGAGCTGGAAGGCGACGGCCTCTTCGTGCCGCACAAAGAGCGCTATGTGCTGTCGCGCGAGTTCCTCACCATCTGGCGCGAGCTGCTCACGCGCAGCCACGACAACGCGGCTTTCGACTTCGACGGTGCGCAGTTGCGCGTCAAGGGCGGCAAGGTGCTCTACCCGCCGGTCAACAAGCCCTACCCGCCGGTGTTCTTCGGCGGCAGCTCCGACGAGGCGCACGAGCTGGCCGCCGAGCAGGTGGACACCTACCTCACCTGGGGCGAGCCGCCGGCCGCGGTGGCCGCCAAGGTGGCCGACATGCGCCAGCGTGCCGCCCGCCACGGCCGCACGCTGGGCTTCGGCATCCGGCTGCATGTGATCGTGCGCGAGACCGAAGACGAAGCCTGGCGCGCCGCCGCCGAGCTGGTGCAATACCTCGACCCGGCCACCATCGCCAGCGCGCAGAAAAAGTTCGCGCAGATGGATTCGGTG
The DNA here is from genome assembly GCA_964244245.1 of uncultured Rubrivivax sp. GTDB lineage: Bacteria > Pseudomonadota > Gammaproteobacteria > Burkholderiales > Burkholderiaceae_C > Rubrivivax. Next base: position 95,622 of record CAXTHW010000005.1, read on the forward strand.
GGCCAGCGCCGGATGGCCGCGCTGCATGGCGGCCGCTATAACCCGCAAAATGTGCGTGACGGGCTGGAGGTGTCGCCCAACCTCTGGGCCGGCGTGGGCCTGGTGCGCGGCGGCGCCGGCACCGCGCTGGTCGGCAACCCGCAGCAGGTGGCCGACCGCATCACCGAGTACGCCGGCCTGGGCATGGACAACTTCATCCTCTCCGGCTATCCGCACCTGGAAGAAGCGCACCGCTTTGCAGAACTGGTGTTCCCGCTGCTGCCGCTGGCCGTGCGCGACAAGCTGCAGCAGCAGCACCTGACCGGTCCGTTCGGCGAGATCGTCGCCAACACCTACGTGCCGCACGCGCCGCCCCTTGCGCAAGCGTCGCAGAGCTGAACCCATGAAGCTGCAACGCGACACCTGGTTGCCCTGGGCGGTGCCGGTGCTGATCTTGCTCGGCTGGCAGCTCGCGTCGGCCAGCGGCTGGCTGTCCAGCCGCATCCTGCCCGCGCCCTGGGCGGTGGCCAAGGCCTTCTACACGCTGGCCGCCAGCGGCGAGATGTGGCAGCACGTCGTCAAGAGCACCGGCAGGGCGTTGTCGGGCTTTGCGGTGGGTGGCGGGCTGGCGCTGGTGCTGGGGCTGTTCACCGGCTCGCTGCGCTGGGCAGAGACGCTGCTGGACTCCACGCTCCAGATGGTGCGCAACGTGCCGCCGCTGGCGCTGATCCCGCTGGTGATCCTGTGGTTCGGCATCGACGAGACGGCCAAGCTCTTCCTCGTGTCGCTGGGCGTGTTCTTCCCGATCTACCTGAACACCTTCCACGGCATCCGCGCGGTGGACAAGGGGCTGATCGAGATGGCGCGCAGCTACGGCCTGTCGGGCTGGCAGTTGTATAGGCAAGTGATCCTGCCCGGCGCGCTGCCGCAGATTCTGGTGGGCGTGCGCTTCTCGCTGGGCTTCATGTGGGTGATCCTGATCGTCGCCGAGACCATCTCGGCGCAGGCCGGCATCGGCTACATGACGATGAATGCACGCGAGTTCCTGCAGACCGACGTGGTGCTGGTCGGCATCCTGCTGTATGCGGCGCTGGGCAAGCTGGCCGACCTGGGCGCCAAAGGGCTGGAGCTGTGGTGGCTGCGCTGGCACCCCGGCTACCAGCGCGCAGCGGCATGAGAGGTGGAGACGTGATGGGCTTGAGCGAGATGGATGCACCACCGCTGCTGCTGCGGGGCTGGGAGCCGGTGGAACACGACCGCCCGGCGGCGAAGGAGGCGCATGCGGCGAATGCAACGCAGGCAACCCGCACTGCGCTGCCGGCTGGCAGCGGCCTGGCGCTGCGCCTGCAAGGCGTCGGCAAGGCCTACGGCAAGCGCGACGTGCTGCGTGGCGTGGACCTGGCCGTCGAACCCGGCGAGTTCGTCGCCATCGTGGGCCGCAGCGGCTGCGGCAAGAGCACCTTGCTGCGTCTCGTGGCCGGGCTGGAAGCCGCCAGCAGCGGCGTGCTGGCGCTGGACGGCCCGCGCGATGCAGTGCGCGTGATGTTCCAGGACGCCAGGCTGCTGCCCTGGAAGCGCGTGGCCGACAACATCGCCCTTGGCCTGACCGGCGGCGACGCGCCGGCCCGCGCGCGCGCCGCCCTGCAGCAGGTGGGCCTGGCGGACCGCGCGCACGACTGGCCGGCGGTGCTGTCGGGCGGCCAGCGCCAGCGCGTGGCGCTGGCGCGTGCGCTGGTGCACGCGCCGCGTCTGCTGCTGCTGGACGAGCCGCTGGGTGCGCTGGACGCGCTGACGCGTATCGAGATGCAGCGCCTGATCGCCGCGCTGTGGCGCGAGCACGGCTTCACCGCGCTGCTGGTGACGCACGACGTCGGCGAGGCGGTGGCAATGGCCGACCGCGTGGTGCTGATCGAAGACGGCGTCATCGCGCTGGACGAGCGGGTGCGCCTGCCGCGCCCGCGCTCACGCGGCAACGCGGCGCTGGCCGCCATCGAAGAGCGCATCCTGCAACGCGTGCTGCGCGAGCCCTGAAGCGCTACTTGGCGAAGAGCTGCGAGCGGTCGCGAAAGCTCTTGAACTCCAGCGCGTTGCCGGCGGGGTCGCGGAAGAACATCGTGGCCTGCTCGCCCACCTGGCCGGCGAAGCGGATGTAGGGCTCGATGACGAAGCGCATGCCGCCGGTGCGCAAGCGGGCTGCGAGCGCGTGGAAGTCGTCCCAGTCGAGCACCACGCCGAAGTGCGGCACCGGCACCGCATGCCCGTCCACCGGGTTGTGGTGGTCGCCGGCCGCTGCGGCCCGCGGTGGCGCAAGGTGGGTGACGATCTGGTGGCCGAAGAAGTCGAAGTCGATCCATTCGTCGCTGGCGCGGCCTTCTGGGCAGCCGAGCAGGCCGCCGTAGAAGCGCCGCGCAGCGGCCAGGTCATCGACCGGAAAGGCGAGGTGGAAGGGTGCGATGGCTTGCATGCGCGGCAGCATAGCGCGGGCGTCATTTTCAGTTTGTGCATAAGGATGGGCGTTTTCATTCGTTCTCCGTCCGCGCTGGGCTTCTTTAGCATCGCCTGCTTTTGCCCTTGCGACATCCGCCCATGACACTGCTTCACCGCCCCACGCTGCGCGCCAGCCTCGCCAGCCTCGCCACCCTTGCGCTGGCCGTTGCCGCCGTCGGCGCCTGGGCCAAGGACGTGACGCTGCTCAACGTCTCCTACGACCCCACGCGCGAGCTGTACCAGGACTTCAACAAGGCATTCGCCAAGTATTGGAAGGCCAAGACCGGCGACGACGTGGCGGTGAAGAACTCGCACGGCGGCTCGGGCAAGCAGGCGCGCTCGGTCATCGACGGGCTGGACGCCGACGTGGTGACCCTCGCGCTGGCCTACGACATCGACGAGATCGCAGAGCGCGCGAAGCTGCTGCCGCCTGATTGGCAAAAGCGCCTCAAGCACAACAGCGCGCCCTACACCTCGACCTATATCTTCCTGGTGCGCAAGGGCAACCCCAAGGGTGTCAAGGACTGGGGCGACCTGGTCAAGCCCGGGCTGTCCGTCATCACCGCCAACCCCAAGACCTCGGGCGGTGCGCGCTGGGGCTACCTGGCCGCCTACGGCTGGGCGCTGAGGCAACCCGGCGGCAACGACGCCAAGGCCCGCGCCTACATCGCCGCGCTGTTCAACAACGTGCCGGTGCTCGACTCGGGCGCCCGCGGCTCCACCGTCACCTTCGCCGAGCGCGGCGTGGGCGACGTGCTGCTGGCCTGGGAGAACGAGGCCTATCTGTCGCTGAAGGAATTCGGCGCCGACAAGTTCGACGTGGTCTATCCGCCCAGCAGCATTCTTGCCGAGCCGCCGGTCTCGGTGGTGGACAAGGTGGTGGACAAGAAAGGCACGCGCGCGGTGGCGCAGGCCTATCTGGAATACCTCTACACGCCCGAAGGCCAGGACATCGCGGCACGCAACTTCTACCGGCCCATCGACCCGGCCGTGGCGGCCAAGTACGACAAGCAGTTCCCCAAGCTGAACCTGTTCACCATCGACGAGGTGTTCGGCGGCTGGACCAAGGCGCAGAAGACGCATTTCGCCGACGGCGGCGTGTTCGACCAGATCTACACGAAGAAGTAGCGCGAGCAATTTGCACGCCCCGCGAACCGGGGATCGTCGCTTTCCGTCTATCTTTGCGCGAAAGCCTTCTGACGCGGCGCAAGGTGCTTCTCTACCATGCGGAAAACGCTTTTCGCGACTTCCGCCCATGAGCAAATCTTCTATGCCGCTGCCGTCCGTGGCGGTGGCTGGGCATGCCATGTCCTCCACCCGGCAAGGCCGCGTGGCAGCCGGCCGCCCGCTGCTGTCGCGCGTGCTGCTGCGCCGCCACAGCGTGCTGCCCGGCTTCGATCTGGCGCTCGGCTTCGCGGTGCTGTACGTGGCGCTGATCGTGCTGCTGCCGCTATCGGCCGCGTTCATGAAGACGTTCACGATGACGTGGGCGCAGTTCGTCGCGGCCACCACGTCGCCGCGTGTGCTGGCGTCGTACCGGCTGACCTTCGGTGCCTCGTTCGCGGCGGCGCTGCTCAACGCCGCCTTCGGCCTCGTCATCGCGTGGGTGCTGGTGCGCTACCGCTTCCCCGGCCAGCGGCTGGTGGACGCGCTGGTGGACCTGCCCTTTGCACTGCCCACGGCGGTGGCCGGCATCGCGCTCACCGCCATCTACGCCAAGAACGGCTGGATCGGCCAGTGGCTGCCCTTCCAGGTGAGCTACAAGCCCATCGGCGTCTGGGTGGCGCTGGTCTTCATCGGTCTGCCCTTCGTCGTGCGCACCGTGCAGCCGGTGCTGGAAGACGTGAACCGCGAGCTGGAAGAGGCCGCCGCCACGCTGGGCGCCGACCGCTGGCAGACCTTTGCGAAGGTGGTGTTCCCGATCGTGATGCCGGCCCTGCTGACGGGCTTTGCATTGGCTTTTGCACGCGCTCTGGGTGAATACGGCTCGGTGATCTTCATCGCCGGCAACATGCCGATGGTCAGCGAGATCACGCCGCTGCTGATCATCACCAAGCTGGAGCAGTACGACTATGCAGGCGCCACCGCCATCGCGGTGGTGATGCTCAGCATCTCTTTCGCGATGCTGCTGGTGATCAACGCCTTGCAGGCCTGGGCGCGCAAGCGCCAGGGGGGCGTGTGAAGTCCGGTCCGAGCGCCACCCCGAGCGCCATTGCGCGGCGCAAGCCGACCGAAGAGCCGCAGTGGGTGCGCCGCCTGCTGATCGGCGCGGCGCTGGTCTTCCTCACGCTGTTTCTGTTCGTGCCGCTGGCCACCGTCTTCGTCGAGGCGTTCAAGAAAGGCGCGCAGGTCTATCTGGCCGCCATCACCGAGCCCGACGCGCTGTCTGCCGTCAAGCTGACGCTGATCGCGGCGCTCATCAGCGTGCCGCTGAACCTGGTGTTCGGCATTGCAGCCGCATGGTGCATCGCCAAGTTCGACTTCCGCGGCAAGAACGTGCTGCTGACGCTCATCGACCTGCCCTTCTCGGTGAGCCCGGTGATCGCCGGCCTCATCTACGTGCTGGTCTTCGGCCTGCAAGGCTGGACGGGCGAATGGCTGCGCGACCATGACCTGAAGGTGATCTTCGCGGTGCCGGGCATCGTGCTGGCCACCGTGTTCGTGACCTTTCCCTTCGTCGCCCGCGAGCTGATCCCGCTGATGCAGGCGCAGGGCATCGAGCAGGAAGAAGCGGCGCGCGTGCTGGGCGCCAACGGCTGGCAGATCTTCTGGCGCGTTACGCTGCCCAACGTGAAATGGGCGCTGCTGTATGGCGTGATCCTTTGCAATGCGCGGGCGATGGGCGAGTTCGGCGCCGTCAGCGTGGTGTCTGGCCATGTGCGTGGGCAGACCAACACGATGCCGCTGCACATCGAGATTCTCTACAACGAATACCAGTTCGCGGCCGCCTTCGCGGTGGCGTCGCTGCTGGCCTGCCTGGCGCTGGTGACGCTGGTGCTGAAGTACGCAGTGGAGCAGCGCGTGAAAGCCTCTTTGAAAGTGCAGCATGAGCATTGAAGTCCGCGGTCTGACCAAGCGCTTCGGCCAGACGGTCGTCTGCGACAACCTCGACCTGGACATCCCGGCCGGCGAGCTGGTGGCTCTGCTCGGCCCGTCGGGCTCGGGCAAGACCAGCCTGCTGCGCATCATCGCCGGGCTCGAAGTGCCCGACAGCGGCAGCGTGCACTTCCACGGCGAGGACGCCACGCACACCGACGTGCGTGACCGCAACGTCGGCTTCGTGTTCCAGCACTACGCCTTGTTCGGCCACATGACGATCCACGAGAACGTGGCCTTCGGCCTGCGCGTGCGGCCCAAGGCCACGCGGCCCGGCAGCGCCGCCATCGACAAGAAGGTCACGCAACTGCTCGAACTGGTGCAGCTCGGCCCGCTGGCCGACCGCTACCCGCACCAGCTTTCCGGCGGCCAGCGCCAGCGGGTGGCGCTGGCGCGCGCGCTGGCGGTCGAGCCCAAGGTGCTGCTGCTCGACGAGCCCTTCGGCGCGCTCGACGCCAAGGTGCGCAAGGAGCTGCGCCGCTGGCTGCGCCGTCTGCACGACGAGGTGCACGTGACCAGCGTCTTCGTCACGCACGACCAGGAAGAGGCGATGGAAGTGGCCGACCGCGTGGTGGTGATGCACCAGGGCCGCATCGAGCAGCAAGGCGCGCCCGACCAGGTCTATGACCACCCGGCCACGCCCTTCGTGCTGCAGTTCCTGGGCGACGTGAACCTGCTGCGCGGCGAGATCGGCATGCCGGCTGGCGAGGTGGCCTACGTGCGCCCGCACGAGCTGGAGATCCTGGGCGAAGCGCAGCCCGGCGCGCTGCCGGCCACCCTGTCGCACACGCTGACGGTGGGCGCCCACACGCGGCTCGAATTCAAGCGGGCGCCGGCCGCGGGGGTGGAAGGCGGCTACATCGACGTCGAGCTGCTGCGCGCCGACTACGTGGCCTTGCGCGACAGGCTCGATCTGCACATCGGCGGCCACTACCACCTGCAGCCGCGCCGCGTCACGCGCTTCGTCGCGGGCGCCTGACGCGGCACGCGCCGTTTGTAGGCCAACGCGCACAAGCGCCTGCGCGGCGGCCCTACAGCGCGGCCCGCTGCGGCTGGGCACACTGGCGCGGCCATGCAGTCTCTGGAACCACGATCGCCCGGCCCGGCGGCGCAGCGCACGCTGCGCGTCTTGACGGTCAACGCCCACAAAGGCTTCACGGCGTTCAACCGCCGCTTCATCCTGCACGAGCTGCGCGACGCGGTGCGTGCGGTGGGCGCGGACATCGTGTTCCTCCAGGAAGTGCTGGGCGCCCACGCCGGCCATTCTCTGCGTTATGCCGACTGGCCCGCGACACCGCAGTATGAGTTTTTGGCAGACACGATCTGGCCGCAGTTCGCCTACGGCCGCAACGCCGTCTATCCCGACGGCGACCACGGCAACGCGCTGCTGTCCAAGTTTTCGATCAAGCGCTTTTCCAACATCGACGTCAGCGACGGCAACGGCAGCGAGAAGCGCGGCCTGCTGCATTGCGTGCTGGCACTGCCCGACGGCGGCGAGGTGCACACGCTCTGCGTGCACCTGGGGCTGCGCGAGCAGCAGCGCGAGCGGCAGATGCAGCGCATGTGCCGGCAGATCGCGCAGCAGGTGCCGCCCGGCGCGCCGCTGCTGGTGGCCGGCGACTTCAACGACTGGCGGCTGCGCGGCCACGCACTGCTGCGGCGCGAGGCCGGGCTGCACGAGGTCTTCGTGACGGCCCACGGCGCCGCGGCAAAGACCTTTCCGGCGCGCTGGCCGCTGCTGTCGCTGGACCGCATCTATGTGCGCAACGCGCGCTCGCAGCGGGCCGTGGTGCTGCCCAACCGGCCCTGGGCGCACCTGTCGGACCACGCACCGCTGGCCGCGGAGATTGCGCTATGACCGCTGCCGACACGCCGTGCCCACGCAGCCGCTGGACGGGCGGCAACCGCATCGAGCTGCTGGAGAACGGCGAGGAGTTCTTTCCCGGCGTGTTCGACGCCATCGCCAGTGCCCGCAAGGAGGTGCTGATCGAAACCTTCATCCTGTTCGACGACAAGGTCGGCCGCGCCTTGCAGGCCGTGCTGCTTCAGGCAGCGCAGCGCGGCGTGCATGTCGATCTGACCATCGACGGCTATGGCTCGCCCGACCTCACGCCCGACTACATCGCGCCGCTCACCGAAGCCGGTGTGCGCATCCATGTCTTCGACCCCTGCCCCAAGGTCTTCGGCCTGCGCACCAAGGCGTTTCGCCGGCTGCACCGCAAGCTGGTGGTGGTGGATGCGGCGGTCGCCTTCGTCGGCGGCATCAACTACTCGGCCGACCATCTGGACGACTACGGCAAGGAGGCCAAGCAGGACTACGCGGTGCGCATCGAAGGCCCGCTGGTGGACGAGATCCACCGCTTTGCATGCAGCGCGCTGGGCGATGCCAGGCCGCGCTGCCGCTGGTGGCAGCGGAGGCCGCGTGACGGCGGCGCCGCGGCGCCGGCAGCGGCCGCCCGCGGCGATGCCCGCGCGATGCTGGTCACGCGCGACAACAACCGCCACCGCGACGACATCGAGCGCCACTACCGGGCCGCGATCCGCGCCGCCCGGCATGAGGTGGTGATCGCCAATGCCTACTTCTTCCCTGGCTACCGGCTGCTGCGCGAGTTGCGCCGGGCCGCCCGGCGTGGCGTGGCGGTGCGTCTGATCCTGCAAGGCCAGCCCGACATGCCCATCGTCAAATGGGCTGCCGGGCTGCTGCACGGGCCGCTGCTGAAGGCCGGCGTCGAAATCTACGAATATTGCCGCCGCCCGCTGCACGGCAAGGTGGCGCTGGTGGACCACGACTGGGCGACGGTGGGCTCCAGCAACCTCGACCCGCTGAGCCTGGCGCTGAACCTGGAAGCCAACGTGGTGATCCGCGACCGCCAGTTCAACAGCCGGTTGCGCGAACGGCTCGATGCTCTGATGCAGCAGCATTGCAAGCAACTCGATGAAAGCCAGGTGCCGCCGCACACCGGCTGGCGCGTGCTGCTGGACTTTCTGGCCTACCACATCAGCCGGCGTTTCCCGGCCTGGGCCGGCTGGCTGCCCGCGCATGCGCCACGGCTGGCGCCGCTGCACCGGCCAGGCGGCCCGCAGCAACAGCAGACGCCGGACCTGGGCGGCCAGACCTAGTGTACGAAGTGGGCGGCGTTGACCTGCCACCGCACGCGGCGCCACAGCGGCGCAGCCGCTGGGCGCCTTGGCGCAAGCTCGCCATCGGATTCTTCTTCGCGGCCGTTGCGCTGCTGCTGGTGTGGCAGGCGCGGCGCATCGACTGGGCCGCCGTGGGCCAGGCGCTGCGCAGCTACGACGCTGCCACCCTGGCCGGCGCGCTGGCGCTGGTGGCGTGCAGCCACCTTCTCTACAGCACCTTCGACCTGATCGGCCGCCACGAGGTGGGCCACCGGCTGCCGGCAGCGCAGGTGATGCGCGTGGCCGCCATCAGCTATGCCTTCAACCTGAACCTGGGCACGCTGCTGGGCGCGGTGGGCATGCGCGTGCGCCAGTACACGCGGCTCGGGCTGCAGACGGCGGACATCGCGCGCATCGTCGCGCTCAGCGTGGTCACCAACTGGTCAGGCTACCTTGTGCTGGGCGGCGCCGCCTTTGCGCTGCGCGGCGTCGATCTGCCGGACCATTGGCGCTTCACCGAAGCCGGCTTGCAGGCGGCCGGTTGCGCGCTGCTGCTGCTGGCCGCCGGCTACCTGCTGTCGTGCAGGCTGGCGCGCGGGCGCGTCTGGCTGCTGCGCGGGCATGCGGTGCGCCTGCCCGGTGCCGGCGTGGCGGCGGTGCAGATCGCGCTGTCGGCCGCCAACTGGGCGGTGATGGCGGCCACCGTCACGCTGCTGCTGCAGCCGCAGGCGGCACAGCCGCCGGGCTACGGCGCAGTGCTGGTGACGCTGCTGCTGGGCTGTGTGGCCGGCGTGGTGGCCAAGGTGCCGGCCGGGCTGGGCGTGCTGGAGGCGGTGTTCATCGCGCTGCTCGGAGGGCGCGTCAGCGCGCATGGCTTGCTGGCCGCACTGCTGACCTACCGCGCGCTGTACTACCTGCTGCCGCTGGCGCTGGCCGCCGCCGCCACGCTGGTGCTGGAAGCGCGTGCGCGCCGCAGCGCCGCGAAAACGGCACCGGCCACGCCGGCCGCCGGCGCCGCTACGGCGCGCTGACGCTGCCCGGCGGCGCGGCCATCGCGGCATCCACGAAGGCCCGGTCCAGCGGCGCCGCGAAGGTGCGGATGAAGTCATAGACGTAGTCGCGCAGATAGCCGCCGCGGCGCAGGCCCAGGTGCGTCATGTTGGTGGCGAACAGGTGGCGCGCGTCGATGGCGCACAGCGCCGGGTCACGCTGCTCGTCGAAGGCGATGGAGGCGATGATGCCCACGCCCATGCCCAGCTCGACATAGGTCTTGATGACGTCGGCGTCCATCGCCGACAGCACCAGGTTCAGCGCCAGCCCTTGCGCGCTGAAGGCTTCGTCGATGTGGCTGCGGCCGGTGTAGCCGGGCTCGTAGGTGATCAGCGGAAAGTCGGCCAGCCGCTGGAGCGACAGCACCGTGCCGGCAGCCGCCTCGTCGGCCAGCGCGTGGCCGCGCGGCACCACCACCGAGTGCGTCCAGCGGTAGCAGGGCAGCGCCACCAGATCGCCGTAGCGCGCCATGGCCTGCGTCGCGATGCCGATGTCGGCCTCGCCTTCCAGCAGCAGCTCGGCCACCTGCTGCGGCGAGCCCTGGTGCATGCGCAACTGCACGTCGGGGTGGGCGGCGCAGAAGTCGCGCACCGCCGTGGGCAGCGCGTAGCGCGCCTGCGAATGCGTGGCGGCGATGGTCAGCGTGCCGCGGCCCTGGGCCGCGAAGTCGTTGCCGGCGCGCTTGAGGTTGTCGGCCTCCTGCAGCAGCTTCTCGACGATGGGCAGCACGGTGGCGCCGGGCGGCGTGAGGCCGGTGAGGCGCTTGCCGGCGCGCACGAAGATCTCGATGCCGAGTTCTTCTTCCAGCTCGCGGATCTGGCGGCTCACGCCAGGCTGCGAGGTGTGCAGCACAGCCGCCACCTCGGTGAGGTTGAAGCCCTGGCGCACGGCCTCGCGCACGGATCGCAGCTGCTGGAAGTTCAAGGGCCGTGTGTTGATGCGAAAAGCAAATTATGGAGTTGGCGCCCGGCCGGCTTGCCGCAATTTCCGATGATGGATGCGCGCGCCGCGCATATCGGCCGCCGCTGGTCATGTCGGGGGCAAGGTGTGCTGGCACACTGCGCCGCATGTTGTCGATCCTGCTGCTGCCCGGCCTGGCGTGCGACGCCGAGGTCTGGCGCGACCAGCAGCCCGCCCTTGCGGCGCAACACGCGGTGCAGGTCGGCAGCGTGCATTTCCGCTTCGACACGCTGCCAGAGATGGCAGCCGCGCTGCTGCAAGAGCACCCGGGCCGGCATGTGTTGATCGGCGCGTCGATGGGCGGCATGCTGGCGCTGGAGGTGCAGCGCCAGGCGCCGCAGCGCGTGCTGGGGATGGCGTTGCTGGGCAGCTCGGCGCGGGCCGACACGCCGGAGCTGATCCACCTGCGCACGCAGGCCTGCGCGCTGTTCGAGCAGGGGCGCGCCGACGAGGTGCTGCGCGCCAACGTGCTGTTCGCTTTCCACCCGGCCAGCATGCAGCGGCGTGCGCTGGTCGATGCCTACCTGGCAATGGTGCTGCGCGCCGGCGCCGCGGCGCTGGTGCGGCAGAACCGCGCGGTGATGGCGCGCACCGACAGCCGGCCGCTGCTGCCGGCCATCGCCCCGACCTGCCCGCTGCTGGTGGCCTGCGGCGACGCCGATCTGCTGACGCCGCCGGAGCACTCGCGCGAGATCGCTGCCGCGGTGCCGCACGCGCAACTGGAGATCGTTTCCGATGCCGGCCACATGCTGACGATGGAGCAGCCGGAAGCGGTCAACGCGCTGCTGCTGGGATGGGTGGCTTGCGTTGCCGCGCAGCGCTCTAGCGCGCGTTGATCGCTTTGCGGAACTGGTCCAGCGTTTCCTTGATGACCACGTCTTCGCTGCTGGTCAGCAGCCCGGGCCGCGCCTGGCCGGTGGCGAAGAGGCCCTCCTGGGTGTCGAAGTCGAAGGCCGTCAACACGAAGACGCGGAAGCGGTAGCCGAAGTCCCAGTAGCCCACGTAGCCCAGGCGCACCACCATCTTGTCGATGCGCTCTGCATCCGGCCCGGCCACGCCGGCCTGGATCTTGGCCACCGCCTTGCCGGCCGCTTCCAGGCCCGGTGCCTTGTCGTACTGCAAGGCGTCGAAAGCCTTGCCGTCGCTGGTCTTCAGAAAGGCCAGCACCTGGCCGGCCTTGATCGCGAAGTTGACGTGCTGCGGCAGCGCGCCGCCGGTGGCCTGCGCCACGCGCGCCGGGTTGATGGTCTTGTTGACGACGCCGATCACGTTGCCCTCGCGGTCGAGCAGCGGGCCGCCGCTGTTGCCGGGCTGGATCTCGGCAGAGACCTGCACTTCCTTGTCGTTGTCGCGCAGGCCGGCGGTGGCCGACAGCAGGCCGCGGCTCATGCGCGCGCTGTTGCCCAGCAGGCGCGACAGCGGGTAGCCGATGGTGAACACGTCTTCGCCCATCACCGCCGGCCTGGCGGCGGCGCGGAAGGCCAGCACCGCCGCACCGTCGGGCAGCGGCTCGCGCAGCTTCAGCAGCGCCAGGTCGGCGTCCTTGTCGGCCTTTAGCACGTCGGCCAGCAGCCGCTTGCCGGCCAGCGTGACGGTGGCCACGGTGGCGTCGCCCAGCACATGGGCGCAGGTGAGCAGCAGGCCGTCCGCGCCGACCACGAAGCCGGTGCCCTGCGCGGCTTCGATGGGCTTGTCGGCGTCCATCAGCCGCACCTTGAAACCCAGGCCTTCCAGGCCGGTGACGACGCGCGGCACCACGGCACGCGGGTCGTCCTTGGGCGGGATCAGCAGCACTTCCTTGTAGCTCTTGAAGCTCTTGGCCTTGAGCTCGTCGGAGACCTTGTCGTTGGTCACCAGCACCATCGGTGCGCCACAGCCCTGAAGCAGCGCCGCCAGCGCCAGCAGGGCGGCCTGGAAGACGGGCGCAAGGCGGGATGGAGCGGGCATCGGCGTGGTTTCGCTGTCGGGGTGGCAGACTGATCGTAGCCGCAACTTGTGGTAGCTTCGCCCCCCAAACGCGCCGGGCAGCCGGCCATCGACACAACGGACGACTGGCGAGGAGGCTCCCATGCTGATCGGCGTTCCGCTCGAGACCGCGGCCGGGGAAACCCGTGTCGCGGCAACCCCCGAGACGGCGAAGAAACTGAAGGCACAAGGCCACACCGTCCGGGTGGAAGCGGGTGCCGGCGTGGCCGCCAGCGCGACCGACGCCGCCTATGCCGCCGCCGGTGCCGAGATCACCGACCGGGCCGGCGCCTTCGGCTGCGAGCTGGTGCTGAAGGTGCGCAGCCCCGACGCGGCCGAACTGGCGCTGATGAAGCCGGGCAGCGCGCTGGTGGGCCTTCTCAACCCCTTCGACAAGGACGGCCTGGCGCGCCTGGCCGCCGCCGGGCTGACCAGCTTTGCGCTCGAAGCCGCGCCGCGCACCACGCGCGCGCAGAGCATGGACGTGCTCAGTTCGCAGGCCAACATCGCCGGCTACAAGGCGGTGATGATCGCGGCCGACAAGTACCAGCGCCTGTTCCCGATGCTGATGACGGCGGCCGGCACCATCAAGGCCGCGCGCGTGGTGATCCTGGGCGTGGGCGTGGCCGGCTTGCAGGCCATCGCCACCGCCAAGCGGCTGGGCGCGGTGATCGACGCCAGTGACGTGCGGCCGAGCGTGAAGGAGCAGGTCGAGTCGCTGGGCGCCAAGTTCATCGACGTGGCCTATGAGACGGCCGAAGAGAAGGAAGCCGCTGTCGGCGTCGGCGGCTACGCAAAGCCGATGCCGCAGAGCTGGCTGGACCGCCAGAAGATCGAGGTGGCCAAGAAGGTGGCGGCGGCCGACATCGTGATCAGCACCGCGCTGATCCCGGGCCGCGCGGCACCGGTGCTGGTGACCGAAGAGATGGTGCAGGCGATGAAGCCGGGCTCGGTGATCGTCGATATGGCGGCGCCGGCCGGCGGCAACTGCCCGCTCACCGAGGCCGGCAAGACCGTCGTCAAGCATGGCGTCACCATCGTCGGCGAGACCAACATCCCGGCGCTGGTGGCGGCCGATTCGTCCAGCCTCTACGCGCGCAACGTGCTCGACTTCCTCAAGCTCGTCCTGCCCAAGGACAGTGGCTTCGTGGTGCCGATGGACGACGACATCGTGGTGGCCTGCCTGATGACGCAGGCCGGTGAAGTGAAGAGGAAATAGAGATGGACATCGTCAGCCCCACCATCACCAACCTGATCATCTTCGTGCTCGCCATCTACGTGGGCTACCACGTCGTGTGGACCGTCACGCCGGCGCTGCACACGCCGCTCATGGCAGTGACCAACGCGATCAGCGCCATCGTCATCGTCGGCGCCATGCTGGCCGCAGCGCTGACCGAGACCTGGCTCGGCAAGAGCATGGGCGTGCTGGCGGTGGCGCTGGCGGCGGTCAACGTGTTCGGCGGCTTCCTCGTCACGCGGCGGATGCTGGAGATGTTCAAGAAGAAGGACAAGAAGGCGCCCGCCGCCGCCAAGGAAGGGCACTGAAATGAGCATGAACCTGGTGACGCTGCTGTACCTGGTGGCCAGCGTCTGCTTCATTCAGGCACTCAAGGGCCTGAGCCACCCGACCACGTCGATCCGCGGCAACCTGTTCGGCATGGTGGGCATGTTGATCGCGGTGCTGACCACGGCGGCGCTGATCGTGCAGCTCGCCGGCAGCATGGGGCAGACGCGGGCGCAGGGCATGGTCTGGGTGGTGCTGGGGCTGGTGGTGGGCGGCGGCGTCGGCTCGGTGATGGCCAAGCGCGTCGAGATGACCAAGATGCCGGAGCTGGTGGCCTTCTTCCACAGCATGATCGGCCTGGCGGCGGTGTTCATCGCGGTGGCCGCGGTGGTCGAGCCCTGGGCCTTCGGCATCGCGGCCAAGGGCGGCAGCATCCCGGGCGGCAACCGCCTCGAACTCGCCTTGGGCGCGTTCATCGGCGCGGTCACGTTCACCGGCTCGGTCATTGCCTTCGGCAAGCTCAGCGGCAAGTACAAGTTCCGCCTGTTCCAGGGCGCGCCGGTCACCTTCAAGGGCCAGCACAAGGTCAACCTGGCGCTGGGCCTGCTGGCGGTGTGGGGCTGTGCGGTGTTCTTTCACACGGGCTACCAGCACGCCTTCGTCATCGTCATCGCGCTGGGTCTGGTGCTGGGCGTGACGCTCATCATCCCGATCGGCGGGGCCGACATGCCGGTGGTCGTCAGCATGCTGAACAGCTACTCGGGCTGGGCGGCGGCGGGCATCGGCTTCAGCCTGAACAACGCGATGCTGATCATCGCCGGCAGTCTGGTGGGCAGCTCGGGCGCGATCCTGAGCTACATCATGTGCAAGGCGATGAACCGCTCGTTCTTCAACGTGATCCTCGGCGGCTTCGGCGGCGAGGCCACGGCGGCTGCCGGCGGCTCGGCCGAGAAGCGGCCGGTGAAGAGCGGCAGCGCCGACGACGCCGCCTTCGTGCTGGGCAACGCCGAGACGGTGGTCATCGTGCCTGGCTACGGCCTGGCGGTGGCGCGCGCGCAGCACGCCGTCAAGGAACTGGCGGCCAAGCTCACGGCCAAGGGCATCACCGTCAAGTACGCCATCCACCCGGTGGCCGGCCGCATGCCCGGCCACATGAACGTGCTGCTGGCCGAGGCAGAAGTGCCGTACGACCAGGTCTTCGAGATGGAAGACATCAACGGCGAGTTCGGCCAGGTCGATGTGGCCATCATCCTGGGCGCGAACGACGTGGTGAACCCCGCCGCGCACACCAAGGGCAGCGCGATCTACGGCATGCCCATCCTGGAGGCCTACAAGGCCAAGACGGTGATCGTCAACAAGCGCAGCATGGCCAGCGGCTACGCGGGGCTGGACAACGAGTTGTTCTACATGGACAAGACGATGATGGTCTTTGGCGACGCGAAGAAGGTGGTCGAGGAGATGGTCAAGGCGGTGGAGTAGGGGCCAGCTTCACCGGCAGTGCAGGGTGCAGGCACCGCAGATCCCCGGCTTCACCGTCCGCCCGGTGCAGCTCGAAGACGCCGCCGCCTGGGCGCGTTATGCCTGCCTGCCCGAAGTGCGCGAGCACACCAGTTCCACCGCCACGACGACCGACGACGTGGCGGCCGTGATCCAGCGCACGCTGACCGGCGAGCCGAACGCACCCATTCACTTCGTCATCCAGCCGCAGGGCGGCGACGCCATCGTCGCCAGCGTCGGCTTCCACACGGTCTCGGCGCTGAACCGCACGGCGGAGATCAGCTACGACGTCACGCCGTCGCACTGGGGCCGCGGCATCGCCAGCGCCGCCTGCCGTGCGGCCACGCTGTGGGGCTTCCAGGCCAGGCAGTGGCACCGCGTGCAGGCCACCACCTTGCTGCCGAACCTGCGCTCGCAGCGCGTGCTGGAGCGCTGCGGTTTCCAGCGCGAAGGGCTGCTGCGCAACTTCAGGATCGTGCGCGGCCAGCCGGCCGACTATTGGCTCTTTGCCGCAATTCCAGGGGACGTGGGGCAGGCCGTTTGAAGAGTGGGGCCAGCGTGCTGTGCAGCAGTTGACCGGCGACAAAGCCTTTTCGCCTGCGCCCCACCACGACGCGCTGGACGCGCTGGTGGAGCCGATGGTGGCCGCTGCGCTCCCTGCCGGCCGGTCCTGAGACCGGCCGAGCCTCCGCCTGAGCCACGGTCTGCCACGCGCTTTCGGCCGCACGCCGCCGCGCCACATCACCGCGCCACCGCGCCACAGCAACACCTCAGCTCCGCAGCACCGACACCGCCTGCGCCAGGCTCAGCGTCGCGCCGTCGTCGAAGGCCTTGGCGCTGGCCGCGCGGCCGCATTGCACGGCGGCCAGGCGCCGCAGCCGCCGCAGGTCGAAGCGGTCATCGGCGCCATGGGCGCCGAAGTGGGTGGACCAATGGCCGGCGATGAAGCCCATCAGCCGCGCCGCATCCAGCGGGCGGCGCAGATGGGCCAGCGCGCGCGGGGCGTTCCACAGGCCGTAGGCCAACGCGTGGTGCTCGGCCCAGGCCCAGGCCACTTCGACGCATTCGCGGTAGGCCTGCAACGCGCGCGGCCAGTCGCGCAGCGCGGCCAGCGTGTTGCCCTGCACGTTGAGCGCAGCGCTCAGTTGCTGCCAGTCCTGTTGTGCGCGCGCGGTGTCGCAGACGGTCTGCGTGCGCTGCAGCGCCTCGGGCCAGCGGCGGGCGTTGAAGGCGCAGATGGCGAGGTTGTAGATGCCGCCGTTGATCGCGTGCGCGTTGCCCAGGCGCTGCCACAGTGCCACCGCCTGGCGGTGCAGTGCCTCGCCGCGCGCGTAGTCGCGGTCGTGCACGTTGGCCATGTAGGCGCGCAGCGCTGTGACGCTGGCCTGGGTTTCGATGTTGTCGAGCGCGTCGTTGTCGTCGCCTTCTGCGCAGCCATCCGGCCCGCCGCCGCTGAGCGCAGTCGCCTCGTCCAGCAGCGCGGCCAGCGGCGCGGGGTCGCGCACGCTGCGCCAGCGCACGCTGGCCAGCGCATGCAGGGCGCGGGCGCGGACGGCGCCTGCGGGCGGCGCCAGCGCCAGGCCTTGCTCGACGTGGCGCAGCGCCGCGTCACGCTCGCCGGCATCGAAGCTCAGCACGCCCAGCAGCGTGTGGGCGCGCGACTTCAGCGCCTTGTCGGTGCTGCGCTCCAGCGCCAGCGCCACGCGGGCCAGCGCGCTGGCCGGCAGCGACACGTCGTTCAGCGCGCTGCGCAACGCCAGCACGGCACGCAGCGCGTCGTCGGGCGCGCCATCGGCCAGCGCGCTGGCCAGCGCGGCCTCCAGGTTGGGCCGCTCGGCGCGCACCGCCGCCAGCGGCGGCGTGGCGCCGAAGCCGGCCGCCCACTGCGGCCACCAGGCGCGGTGGCGCGCGCGCAGGCGGGCCGCGGTGGCGTCGTCCAGCTGCGCGGCGGCAAACTCGCGGACGGGCTCGTAGAGCGTGAAGCGCAGCCCACCGTCGGCCTCTTCTCGGGCGCTGAGCAGCGAGTGCGACAGCAGCGCGTCGATCAGCGTGGCGGCGTCCTGCTGGCCGCTCACGGCCTGCGCGGCGGCGGTGGTGAAGCCGCCGTCGAACACCGTCAGCGCAGCCAGCAGTTGCGCCAGCGGCGGCGTGAGCTGCTCCCAGCTCCACGCGATGACGCGGTGCATCGACGCATGCCGCGGGTCGGAGCCGGCGCGCGGGCCGCTGCGCGCCAGCAGGTCCAGCCCCGGCGTGCGGCCCTCACCGATGGCACCGGCCGTGCCGCCGCGCAGCCGCGCCAGCATCTCTGCCGGCGTGAAGCTGCGCACCCGGGTGGCCGCCAGCTCGATGGCCAGCGGCATGCCTTGCAGCGCCCGCACCAGCTCGGCCAGCACCAGCGCGTTGCGCGGGCCCAGGTGGAAGTCGGCCCGCGCGGCACGCGCACGGTCCACGAACAGCGCCACCGCAGGGCTGGCGGCGGTGTCGTCGAGCGACGCGTCCTTGGCCGGCAGCGCCAGCGGCGCGACGCGGATCTCGCGTTCGCCGTCCAGCTCCAGCAGCCGGCGTGAGGTGACCAGCAGGTGCAGCCGCGGCAGCGCCGCCGCCAGCCGGGCCACCAGCAGCGCGCCCTGCGGCAGCAGGTGTTCCATGTTGTCCAGCACCAGCAGCGCATGGCGCCCGCCGAAGGCCTGCGCCAGGCGCTCGGTGGCATCGCCGCTGCCGGCGCGCACCCGCAGCGCCGCCAGCATGGCGTCCAGCATCGCTGCCGGCTCGGCGCAGGCCACCAGCGGCACGAAGACGACCAGGTCGAAGGCGCGTTGCAGCGGCTGGCCCGGGCTGGGCTGCTGGGTGAAATCGGGCGTGGTGTGCAGCGCCTGCGCCAGCTCCACGGCCAGCCGCGTCTTGCCCGCACCGCCAGGCCCGGTGAGCGTGACCAGCCGGTGCGCCAGCACCTGGCCACGCAGGCGCGCCGCCTGCGCGTCGGCGCCGAAAAAGCGCGTCAGGTAGGCGGGCAGCGTGGCGCGGCCCAGGTCGCCGTCGGCAGGGGCAAAGGCAGGCGGCGCGGCGCTGAAGACGCGCGCGTTGCGGGCGTCGGACGGCAGGCCGCCCGGTCCGAGGGTGCCCGGCACAGCGCCGTCGCCCAGCCGCTCTGCCAGCGCGGCGAGCCGCTTGCGCTCGTCGTCGATCCAGCCGTCGTAGAAGCCTGGCAGCAGCTCGCCCAGGTAGCAGGCCAGCGCCTGCGCGGGCTGGCCGGCGCGGGCATGCGCCTCGAAGGTGCGCGCGTCGCAGGCCAGCGCACCGGGGGCCACCCGCACGCCCAGCCGGTCGGCCACCAGCACGGGCGCCTGGCCGGGCGTTTCGAGCAAGGCCTTGAGCGTGGACAAGGCCTGGCGCAGGCGGTTGCGGCCGACTGTCAGCTCAACGCCGGGCCACAGCAGCTCCACCAGTTCCTCGCGCGCATGGGTGCGCTCGGGCCACAGCGCCAGCCGGGCGAGCAGCGCGCCGACCGCGCGGCTGGGCAGCCGCAGGATGTGCTGCCGGCCGCCCTGCGGCGCGTCGCTCAGCGACAGCCCGCCCAGCAGCCGCACCTGCCAGCGTGCCGTGCCCGGGGGCGCGTTGCTGGGCGCGCCCGCCAGACGGGGTTGCGAGGCTGCATCCATGGGGCTGGCGCTGGGCCTTCCGACAATGCAAAGGAATGGGAAAGGACGGGCGAAGGGCGGGGCGAAGGGCGCGATTCTAGGAGGCTGGCGCCGCTATCGAATCCCCTGATGCTGGTGCCCGGTGCGCGCCCTCAGAATCGGCTGTTACACGGAGAGAGGTGCATGGAGAAGATCTGGCTGAAGCAGTACCCGCCCAACGTGCCGGCCGACGTCAAGACCGACTTGTATCCCTCGCTGGTGGCCTTGCTCGAAGAGAGCTTCCGCAAGTACCGCGATCTGGCTGCCTACCGGTTCATGGGCCGCAGCATCAGCTTCGGCCAGGTGGACGACGCATCGCGCGCGCTGGCCGCCTACCTTCAGTCGCTCAAGCTGGCGCGCGGTGACCGCATCGCCATCATGATGCCCAACGTGCCGCAGTACCCGGTGGCGGTGGCGGCCATCCTGCGCGCCGGCTACGTGGTGGTCAACGTCAACCCGCTGTACACGCCGCGCGAGCTGGAGCACCAGCTCAAGGACTCCGGCGCCAAGGCCATCGTCATCCTCGAAAACTTTGCCGGCACGCTTCAGAAGGTGCTGGACGCGGTGCCCACGAAGAAGGTCATCCTCGCTTCGATGGGCGACATGCTCGGCCTGGTGAAGGGCAAGCTGGTCAACCACGTGGTGCGCAAGGTCAAGAAGATGGTGCCGGCGTTCAGCCTGCCGGGCGCGGTGGGCTTCAAGGACGCCGTGGCGCATGGCAGACGCAAGACGCTCACCGAGCCCAAGGTGGGCCCGGACGACATTGCCGTGCTGCAGTACACCGGCGGCACCACCGGCGTCAGCAAGGGCGCCGTGCTGCTGCACAAGAACCTGGTGGGCAACCTGCTCCAGGCCGAGGCGTGGTACCAGCCGGCGCTGAAGAAGATTCCGCCGGGCGAGCAGATCAACACCGTCTGCGCCTTGCCGCTGTACCACATCTTCGGCTTCAACACGAACATGATGCTCGCCATGCGCATGGGCGGCTGCAACATCCTGATCGCCAACCCGCGGGACATCGGCGCCACGCTGAAGGAGCTGTCGCAGGTCAAGTTCCACAGCTTCCCGGCCGTCAACACGCTGTTCAACGCCATGGCCAACCATGCCGACTTCGACAAGGTCGATTGGAGCCACCTGAAGATCAGCGTCGGCGGCGGCATGGCGGTGCAGCAGGCCACCGCGCGGCTGTGGCTGGAAAAAACCGGCTGCCCCATCTGCGAAGGCTATGGCTTGAGCGAAACCAGCCCGTCGGCCACCTGCAACCCGGTGGACAGCACGGCCTACAGCGGCAACATCGGCCTGCCGATGCCCAGCACCGACATCCGCCTGCTCGACGACGACGGCCACGAAGTGCCCCCCGGCACGCCAGGAGAGATCGCGATCAAGGGCCCGCAGGTGATGGCCGGCTACTGGCAGCGGCCGGACGAAACCGCCAAGGTGATGACGGCCGACGGCTATTTCCGCACCGGCGACATCGGCCTGATGGACGAGCGCGGCTACTTCAAGATCGTGGACCGCAAGAAGGACATGATTCTGGTCAGCGGCTTCAACGTCTATCCCAACGAGGTGGAAGACGTCATCACGCAGATGCCCGGCATCCTGGAGTGCGCGGCGGTGGGCATCCCCGACGCCAAGGCCGGCGAGGCGGTGAAAGTGGTGATCGTGAAAAAAGACCCCGGCGTGACCGAGGCCGACGTGCGCGCCTACTGCGAAGCCAATCTGACGGGCTACAAGCGGCCTAAGATCGTTGAGTTCCGCGCCGATCTGCCGAAAACGCCGGTAGGAAAGATTCTGCGGCGCGAACTGCGGGGCTGACGCCCGGGTGCACCCGGGCGCCGGGCCGCGGCCGGCCCGAGGGCTCCAGCACCGATGACTGCGCGATACCTGAAGACCGATGCCGGACGTGAAGCCATTCACGCCCGCGTGCACGCCTTGACGCGCCCGGCCCGCAATCTGTTGCTGGTGATCGACGGCAGCAAGAGCGGCAGCGACTGGGTGGCGCTGGTGGGCGGCAGCACCGAGGCCGACCTTCAGCAGTTGCTGCAGTCCGGCTTCATCACCGAAAGCGGCCGCGGGTCTGCGGCGCAGGCTTCAGCCCCGGTGGCAGCAGCGCGGCCGCGCGGGCCGGCGCTGGAAGAGGCGCTGCAAGCGCTGGGCTACCGCGCGCTGTACGACCGGCTGACCAAGGAAGCGCGCAGCCGCCTGGGCCTCATCAAAGGCTACCGCACGGTGCTCGAAATCGAGAAGTGTGCCGGCGCCGAAGACATCCGCAAGCTGGCGCTGCGCTTCGTGGAAGACGTGCGCGCCGCGCAGGGTGACGACGCTGCCCGCATGCTGGCGCGCGATCTGGGCGCCGACGTCTAGCAGCACGGCGCCCTTTCGCCTGCGGCACACTCGGCGCCGCCATGACCGTCCGCCTCTTCGTCGATCTGCCGCTGGTGGCCGGCGCCAGCCTCACGCTGCCCGAAGGCGCGGCGCGCCATGCCCAGGTGCGCCGCGTGCAGCCGGGCCAGACGCTGTGCCTGTTCAACGGCCTGGGCGCCGAATGGCCGGCCGAGGTCACCGCGATGGGCCGCAGCGAGGTCAGCGTGCTTGTCGGCGCGCCGCTGGCGGTGGACCGCGAGCTGCGCTGCGCCGTGACGCTGGCCGTGGGCATGCCGGCCAATGAGCGGATGGACGTGCTGGTCGAGAAAGCCACCGAGCTGGGCGTGGCAAGGCTGCAGCCGCTGGTGTGCGAGCGCTCGGTGCTGCGCCTGGCCGGCGAGCGCGCGCAGCGCAAGCAGGCGCACTGGCAGGCCATCGCGGTGGCGGCCTGCGAGCAGAGCGGCCGCACGCGCGTGCCGGTGGTCGAAGCGGTGCTGCCGCTGCATTCCTGGCTCGCCGCACGTGCGCCGCACGGCCTGGCGCTGGTGCTGAGCCCGCGGCCCGGCGCGGCGGGCTTGCCGGCTGCGCCTGGGCAGGCGCTGTGCGCTCTCAGCGGCCCGGAAGGCGGTCTGTCGCCAGCCGAGGAAGCGGCTGCACTGGCGGCCGGCTTCGCGGCCACCGGGCTGGGGCCGCGCGTCTTGCGCGCGGAGACCGCGCCCCTGCTGGTGCTGGCTTGGGCAGGCCTCTGCGGCTGAAGCAGCGGCGCGCGGTCAGAAGCTCGCCACCTCGCCGTTCACCGCCTCGGACTGGCTTGCCAACACCGCGCTGGCGGCCGGCACCGAGGTGTCGCGCAACGCGGGCGAGGCGCTGCTGGCCGGCCCGGTTGCAGCAGGGCGGGCGGACGCCTGGGCCGGCCGGCTGGCATGCGCCAGTGCCACCGCGAAGATCAAGGCGGCGGCGATGGCCATGACGAGAGACAGCGCAGCGCGGCGTGATTCGTAGGAGGACATGGAGGGCCTTTCAGTCAGGCCGGCACGTCGGTGCCGGCAGGTCGCCATCGTCGCCGCGATGGCCGCCGCGCGCTGTGACCTGGTTCCGGCCGCGCTGCGACATATTCACCGGCGCCGGCCTGGCCGGCCGATCAGTGCGAGACCGGCCCCGGGTGCCTTGGCAAGCCCAGCATCTCGGCCGCCAGCGCCTCGGCCACCTCGATGCCGTCCACCGCGGCCGACATGATGCCGCCCGCGTAGCCGGCGCCTTCACCCGCCGGGTACAGCCCGCCGACGTTCAGGCTTTGCAGATCGGGCCCGCGCGTGATCCGCAGCGGCGACGAGGTGCGCGTCTCCACGCCGGTGAGCACCGCGTCGGGCAGCGCGAAGCCCTTGATCTGGCGCTCGAAGGCAGGCAGCGCTTCGCGGATGGCGGCCAGCGCGTAGTCGGGCAGGCTGCCCTGGCCCGGTGCGTTCAGGTCGGTCGGCAGCACGCCGGGCTTGTACGACGGCTGCACGCTGCCGAAGGCACTGGAGCGCTGGCCCTTGACGAAGTCGCCTGCGCGCTGCCCCGGCGCCCGGTAGTCGCCGCCGCCCAGCAGGTAGGCGCGCGACTCCCAGAAGCGCTGGAAGGCGATGCCGTCCAGCGGCGACACGGCAGCGCTGTCTGCGCTGTCGGCGCCCTGCCGGTAGTCGGCCGGCGTGATGCCCACCACGATGCCGGCGTTGGCGTTGCGCTCGTTGCGTGAATACTGGCTCATGCCGTTGGTCACCACGCGGCCGGGCTCCGAAGTCGCCGCCACCACGGTGCCGCCCGGGCACATGCAGAAGCTGTACACCGCGCGGCCGTTGGCGGCGTGGTGCACCAGCTTGTAGTCGGCTGCGCCGAGCAGCGGGTGGCCGGCGCTCGGGCCGAAGCGGGCCGCGTCGATCAGGCTTTGCGGATGCTCGATGCGAAAGCCGATGGAGAAGGGCTTGGCCTCCATGAAGACGCCGCGGGCGTGCAGCATCTCGAAGCTGTCGCGCGCGCTGTGCCCAAGTGCCAGCACCACATGCTCGGCGGCCAGTTGCTCGCCGCCAGCCAGCGTCACGCCGCGGATGCGCCCGCCTTCGATGGCGACGTCGGCCACCCGCTGCCGAAAGCGCACCTCGCCGCCCAACGCCTCGATGCCGGCGCGCATCTTTTCCACCACGCCGACGAGGCGGAAGGTGCCGATGTGCGGCTTGCTGACGTAGAGGATTTCTTCCGGCGCGCCGGCCAGCACGAACTCGTGCAACACCTTGCGCGTGAGGTGCCGCGGGTCGCTGATCTGGCTCCAGAGCTTGCCGTCGGAAAAGGTGCCTGCGCCACCTTCGCCGAACTGCACGTTCGACTCGGGGTCGAGCACGCCGCGCCGCCACAGGCCCCAGGTGTCCTGCGTGCGCTCGCGCACTGCGCGGCCACGCTCCAGCACGATGGGCCGCAGGCCCATCTGCGCCAGCACCAGCGCGGCGAACAGGCCGCAAGGGCCGAAGCCGATGACCAGCGGCCGCGGCCGCCCGGAGGCAGCAAAGTCGGCCGGCGCATGGCCGATGAAGCGGTAGCGCGTGTCGGGGCTGGGCCGCACATGGCCGTCGGCGGCCAGGCGCTTCAGCACGGCGGCCTCCTCGGCGGCGCCGAGCGTGCAGTCGATGGTGTAGGTCAACACCACCGCAGACTTCTTGCGGGCGTCGTGGCCGCGCCGGAAGACGGTGAAGCTTTTCAACGCGCCATCGGCCACCTTCAGGCGGGCCAGCAACGCGCTGCGCAGTGCGTCGGCGCCATGGTCCAGCGGCAGCCGGAGGTCGGTGACGCGCAGCAATCGACGCCCCTGCCGCGGCGGGTGCAACCCCGGGTTCAGCCGCCCTTCTTGGGGCGCTTGCCTGGGTTCTTCTTGCTGCGCGTGTGCGAGCCGCGCTCCAGGCTGATCTTCTGGCCGCGGCCGGTGGTGCCGTTGGTGCCGGGCAGCGGCGCGGCGCGCGGGGTGGCCTTGCGGTCGGCTTCGGTTCTGATCTTGGTGGCCATGGTGGCGTCAACTTCCGGAAATGGGCGAAAGGCGAATTAGGCCACAGCCGGCCGGCGCGCCGTTGCGCGCGTCAGCGCGCGACGCCGGTGCTCCAGGCCTTGCGGATCAGCCGGCCGCACTGGGCAGAGGCCCAGCCGCCATCCTGCACCGCGCGGGCGACGATGCCGTAGTGCGTCTTGCCGGCATCGATCCACGGATAAAACCCGAATGCGCCGCCGCTGCTGAAAGCGCCGTCGCCGTTGCGCGGGTCGTCCTCGACCCAGTGCGCCAGCGCGTAATGCCAGCTTTCTGCCGCAGGCACCGGCGTGTACAAGGCCTTGTCGCGGCCGCAGACGCTGGCGTTGGTGCAGACCGGGTCGTCGCCCAGCAGTGCACCCAGGCGCAACTGGCCGCCCAGCATCTTGCGCAGGAAGCGGCCATAGGCGTCGGGCGTCATCTTCAGGCCGCCGGGCAGCAGCGGTTGCAGGTAGGCCAGCGCCACGTCGCTGCCGATCTGGCTCTGCACTTCGGCGGCCAGCGCGGCGTTGTTCATCGCACCCAGGCCGATCAGGCTGGCGTGCTTTTCCATGTGGCCGCCGTCGTAGTCGAACAGCCCGTCGGCTGCGGCGGTGTAGGCACCGTTGCCCGCGTCGGCCAGGCAGTCGTCCACCGTGCGGTCGCCGGCACAGCTTTGCAGGCCGACGAAGCCGGAGCGCATCTGCAGGTGCTTGCGGTCCGCCAGCGTCAACGTGCCGTGCCGCTGGGCGACATAGGCACCATAGACCCACTTGGACGCCGAGGCGATGGCCATCGCCGTGCCGGCGTTGTAGCGCGCGGCGCCGCTGGCGTCGGGCACCGACCCGGCGGCCAGCTTGTCGCCGCGGTCGCCGATCTCCCAGTAAAACGGCCGCACCGCGGCGCAGGCATTGCCGCTGCTGGTGGCCGTGGCGGTGGCCGCGGCCACGCGCTGCTGGCCGCTGGCGGTGCCCGCCGGCGCGACGGCAGACACCTGCGCCTGCGTCTGCTCGGTGACGAGATCGGCAGCGCCCGCACCGGCTCCGGCGTCGGCTCCGGTGTCGGCTCCTGCATTGGCTCCGGCATTGGCGATCGGCGCTGCTGCCACGCTGGCAACAGGCGGCGCGGCGGGGATGGCGGCCGACGGGGCGGCCGGGGCGGCGTCGCTGCCGGCACCGCCGCCACCGCAACCGGCCAGCGCCAGCAACAGTGGCGCGGCGGCGGCGCAGCGCCGGATCGTCTGAACAAGGGGGTGCATGGGCCTCTTATCGGCCGATGGCCGGCGCCGCTTGAGGGCAGCGCGCGCCGCATCCCTCCTTCGGGTGGGGCGCCGACAAGCGCGGCGCGGACAGGGCACTCTTCGTGGCGATGGCGCGGCGCACGGGCCGCTACCAACAATCGGAGACAACAAAAACCCGCCGCCTGCCGGCGCTGCCATGGACATCACCGCGCTGCTGCGGGCCATCGAGGCCCACCCGTCGGAAGACGCCTTCCAGTCGCACCTGTCGCCAGCGCAATGGCAGCGGCTGGCGCCGCGCCTGGAGCGGCGCGAGCTGCACACCGGCGAGCTGCTGATCCGCCGCGGCGACCACGACCGCTGGGCCTACCTTGTCGAGCGCGGGCATTTGCAGGTCTTCGTCAGCGGCGGGCCGCCCGGCAGCCACCGCATTGCCGGCCTGCGCGCGGGGTGCATCGTCGGTGAACCTGCGCTCTTCACTGCGGCGCCGCGCATGGCGAGTGTCGAAGCCATCAGCCCCGGCACGGTGTGGGGCCTGAGCGCCGAACGCCTGGCCTTGCTGGCCAGCGAAGAGCCGACGCTCGCGCTGGCGCTGTTGCAGGCCGCCGGTGCGGTGATGGCGCGGCGCATGCGCTCCAACCTGGAGCGCGGCATTCCGCTCACATAGAGCGCGCTGCGCTCAGTGCCCGTCGAACGACACCAGCGTGAACAGCGGCAGGCCGGCCTCGCGCAGCCTGCTTGAGCCTTGCAGCTCGGGCAGATCGACGATGGCCGCGCCTTCGATGACCTGGGCGCCCAGCCGCTCCAGGAGCTTCTTGCCGGCCATCATCGTGCCGCCGGTGGCGATGAGGTCGTCGATGAGCAGCACGCGGTCACCGGCCTTCACGGCGTCGGTGTGCATCTCCACCGTGGCCGAGCCGTACTCCAGCTCGTAGGTTTCTTCCACCGTCGTGAACGGCAGCTTGCCCTTCTTGCGGATCGGCACGAAGCCGACGTTGAGTTCATAGGCCAGCACCGCGCCGATGATGAAGCCGCGGGCGTCGAGCCCGGCAATCGCGGTCGGCCGCACGTCGAAATAGCGGTGCACGAACAGGTCGATCAGCACGCGGAAGACGCGCGGGTTGGCCAGCAGCGGCGTGATGTCGCGGAACTGCACGCCAGGCACCGGCCAGTCGGGCACGGTGCGGATGTGGGACTTGATGGTCTGCTCTGGCGTCATGGCGCGGCTCTTTCGGTTCCGAGTGGGGGTGCTTGGCTCAGGACACGCTGATGCGGCCGACGGTGCGCAGTGTGCCGTCGGCAGCGGCACGCAGCACCAGGCCTTCGCCCGACGCCGCAGCCGCCCCTGCCAGCGCGCTGAGCAGGAACATGTGCGTCACCCAGACCTCGAAGCGCCCAGGCTGCTGCGTGGCAGCCGCCAGCGCCTGGCGCAACTGCTGAAGGCCGGCGGCATTGCTGCCATCGCTCCCACCGTTACCACCACCACGCGGCGAGCCCAGCGCCGCCCAGGGTTCAACGTGGCCGAAGGCCAGCGTGGCGGTGTCGATGCAGCGGCACCAGGGGCTGCTGCGCACGGCGGCCGGCTTGAGGCCGCGTCTGGCGAAGGCTTCGCCGATGCGCCGCGCCTGCGCGCGGCCCTCGTCGCTCAGGTTGCGCTGGGTGGCGCAGTCGCCCAGGCGAAAGCCCGGCGGGTCATAGACGCCACGCGCCAGCGCATGGCGCAGCGCCAGCACCGCGCCGCCTTCGCGAAGCGCGGCGAAGCCGGCATCGTCGGCCGCGGTTCCCGCCGCGCTGTCGTGGCTTGGGTCCGCCGGGGCGGCCAGCGCGGGCAGGCCCGGCAGCGTCGGCGCCAGCACGGCGAGTGCCAGCAAGGGGCGGCGTTGCATCGTCATGGCTGCATCATCCTCGCAACAGCTTCTCTTCCGCCAGTGCCAGCGGCTCGGGCAGGCCGGAGATCACAAGCGTGTCGCCCGGACCGAGCACGGTGCCGTCGTCGGGCTTGGTGACGGCGCCCGAGGCATGGCGCACCGACACCACGCTGACGCCCACCGCATGCAGCGCCAGCGCGGCCAGCGACTTGCCCAACGCGGCGGCTGCTGCAGGCAGCGTGATGCTGCTCAGCCGCGCCTGCTGAAGCTCTTCGACCGTGTCGTCGTCGGCGCCGTGGAAGTAGCCACGCAGCAGGCCGTAGCGCGCATCGCGGGCGTCGCGTGCGAGGCTGATCACGCGGCGCATCGGCACGCCGACGAGTGCCAGCGCATGGCTGGCCAGCATCAGCGAGCCTTCGATGGCCTCGGGCACCACCTCGGTGGCGCCGGCCGCGCGCAGCGTCTCCAGGTCGCTGTCGTCGATGGTCCGCACGACCACCGGCACCGTGGGTGCGTGCTCGCCCACCAGGCGCAGGATCTTCAGCGCCGACGGCGTGTTGGGGTAGCTCACCACCACCGCGTTGGCGCGTGCCAGGCCGGCGGCCATCAGGCTTTGCAGCCGCGCCGCGTCGCCGAAGACCACGCTCTGGCCGGCGGCGGCGGCCTGGCGCACGCGGTCGGGGTCGAGGTCCAGCGCCATGTAGGGGATGCCCTGCGTGTCCAGCATGCGCGCCAGGTTCTGGCCGCTGCGGCCGTAGCCGCAGATGATCACGTGCTTCTCGGTGCGGATGGCCTTCTTCGCGATGCTGGTCAGCGCCACCGACTGCATCAGCCAGTCGCTGGCCGACAGCTTCATCACGATGCGGTTGCTGTACATCACGAGGAAGGGCGTGGCGAGCATCGACAACACCATGCTGGCCAGCACCGGGCTCGTCCAGCGCGGTGCGAGCAGGCCGTGGTCGGTGCCCAGCGTGAGCAGCACGAAGCCGAACTCGCCGGCCTGCGCCAGGTAGAGCCCGGTGCGCAGCGCCACGCCAGGCGCGGCGCGGAAGGCGCGCGCCAGCAAGGCCACCAGCGCGAACTTGGCCAGCACCGGCGCGGCCGTCAGCATCAGCACCAGGAACCACTGCTCGGCCACCGGCCGCCAGTCGAGCTTCATGCCGATGGTGATGAAGAACAGGCCGAGCAGCACATCGTGGAAGGGCCGGATGTCGGTCTCGACCTGGTGCTTGTATTCGGTTTCGGCCACCAGCATGCCGGCGACGAAGGCACCCAGCGCCAGCGACAGGCCGGCGTGCTCGGTCATCCAGGCCAGCCCGAGCGTGACGAGCAGCAGGTTGAGCATGAACAGCTCTTCGCTCTTGCGCCTGGCCACGATGGTGAGCCACCAGCGCATCACCTTCTGCCCGCCCACCAGCAGCACGGTCAGCAGCACCGCCGCTTTCAGCAGCGCCAGCGCCAGCGCATGCAGCATCTCGTTGGCGCCGCTGGCCAGCGCCGGAATCAGCACCAGCAGCGGCACCACGGCCAGGTCTTGGAAGAGCAGCACGCCCATCACGTTGCGGCCGTGCTCTGACTCCATCTCCAGCCTTTCGGCCATCAGCTTGACGACGATGGCGGTGGACGACATCGCCATCGCGCTGCCCAGCACCACCGCGCCGCGCCACGACATCTGCCATTCGCGGCCGGCGAGCAGCTCGTAGCCCAGCACCAGCAGCGCGTTGCCGAGCAGCGCGCCGGCGATGGTCAGCACCACCTGCGACAGCCCCAGGCCGAACACCAGCTTGCGCATGCTGCGCAGCTTGGGGAGGTTGAACTCCAGCCCGATGACGAACATCAGGAAGACGACGCCGAATTCGGCCAGGTACTTGATGCTGGCGGTGTCTTGCGCGAGCGCCAGCGCGTTCGGGCCGATCAGCACGCCCACCACCAGATAGCCGAGCATCGGCGGCAGCTTCAGGCTGCGGCAAACCACCACCCCGAGCACCGCGGCAACGAGGTAGAGCAGGACGAGTTCGAGCGTGGTCGCCATCTAGAATGGACCATCCTAGCCCACGCCACCCGCCCCGTGCCCGCTGCTCCCTCGTTCGACGCCCAGCGGGTCTTGTCGCTGGCCGCAGAGACCTTCCAGATCGAAGCGCGGGCCTTGCTGGCGCTGGCCGCGCGCCAGGGCGACGGCTTCGCCAACGCCGTCAAGGCCATGCTCGACTGCCGCGGCCGCGTCATCGTGATGGGCATGGGCAAGAGCGGCCACGTGGGGCGCAAGATCGCCGCCACGCTGGCCTCCACCGGCACGCCGTCTTTCTTCGTCCACCCGGCCGAAGCCAGCCATGGCGACCTGGGCATGGTGATGGCCGGCGACGTGGTGCTGGCCATCAGCAACAGCGGCGAAAGCGACGAGCTGGCCGCCATCGTGCCGGCGATGCGCCGGCTGGGCGTCACGCTGGTGGCGATGACCGGCGGCGCAGGGTCCACGCTGGCGCGCCACGCCGACCTGGTGATCAGCAGCGCGGTGGACCAGGAAGCCTGCCCGCTGAACCTGGCACCCACCGCCAGCACCACGGCACAGATGGCGCTGGGCGACGCGCTGGCGGTGGCGCTGCTCGACGCGCGAGGCTTCCGCGAAGACGACTTCGCGCGCTCGCACCCCGGCGGCAGCCTGGGCCGCAAGCTGCTGATGCATGTGCACGACCTGATGCGCAGCGGCGATGCAGTGCCGCGCGTGGGCCCCGCCGCCAGCTTCAATGAACTGCTGCGCGAGATGACGCGCAAGGGGCTGGGCTTCACCGCGGTGGCCGACGCAGACGGCCGGCCGTTGGGCATCTTCACCGACGGCGACCTGCGCCGCCTGATCGAACGCGGCGCCGACCTGCGTGCGCTGGTGGCCGCCGACGTGATGCACCCAAGCCCGCGCCTGGTGCGCGGGGACGCGCTGGCGGTGGACGCCGCCGACGTGATGGAGCGCCACCGCGTGACCAGCGTGCTGGTGGTCGATGCCGAAGAGCGCCTGGTCGGCGCGCTGAACTCCAACGACCTGATGCGTGCCAAGGTGATCTGAATGGTGCCGGCGCTGCGCTTCGACGCCGCGCTGCTGCTGCGCGCACAGGGCACGGGCACCGGCACGGGCCTGGGCATGAAAGTCGCCATCTTCGACGTCGATGGCGTGCTGACCGACGGCCGCATCTACATCGGTGAACACGGCGAGACGGTGAAGGCCTTTTCCACGCTCGACGGCCACGGCCTGAAGCTGCTGCGCCAGGGCGGCATCGAGCCGCTCATCATCACCGGCCGCGACTCGCCCGCCGTGCGCAGGCGCATCGCCGACCTCGGGCTGCTGCACGCCGTCTATGGCGTGCACGACAAGCTGGCCGCCGCCACGGCGCTGCTGGCAGCGCTGGGGCTGGCCTGGCCCGATGTGGCCGCCATCGGCGACGACTGGCCCGACCTGCCTTTGCTGCACCGCGCCGCGTTCGCTTGCGCACCTTGCAACGCCCATGCCGAGGTCAAGGCGGTGGCGCACCACGTCACCGCGCAGGCTGGCGGCCACGGCGCGGCGCGCGAGTTCTGTGATCTGCTGTTGATGGCAGCGGGCCGCTATGCCGCGCTGCTGCAAGGGCAGCTCGACTCGCTGGACACCGCCTGACGTGGCCGTCGAACTGCACCTGCCCGATCTGCCCGAGGTGCCCATCACCTTGGGTGCGCTGGGTGCGCCGGGCGGCCCCGCCGGCCGCCAGCCCCGCACGCGGGCGCCGTGGCATTTGCGGCTGCGCGACGCCTTGTCGGCCTATTTGCCGCTGCTGCTGATGACGCTGCTGGCGCTGTTCACCTGGTGGCTGGTGAAGAACACGCCTCTCGCGCCCAATGCGCAGCAGGCGCCGCCGGCACGCCACGACCCCGACTACACGATGACGCAGTTTGCTCTGGAGCGCTTCGACGCGGCCGGCCGGCTGAAGGTGCGCGTGCAGGGCGATCTGATGCGCCACTACCCCGACACCGACCGCATCGAGATCGACCATGTGCAGGTGCGCGCCATCGCGCCCGACGGCCGCGTCACGCTGGCCAGCGCCCGGCGTGCCATCAGCAACGGCGACGCGAGCGAGGTGCAACTGCTGGGCGGCGCGCAAGTCACCAGCGTTGACGCGAACGGCGCGCCGGTGGAAATGCGCGGCGAGTTCCTGCATGCCTTTCTGGTGGCCGAGCGCGTGCGCAGCCACCTGCCGGTGGAGGTGACGGCCAACGGCGGCCGCATGACGGCCGCGGGCATGGAGTACGACCACGGCGCCCGCAAGCTGGAGTTGCGCGGCCCGATGCGCGGCGTGTTCCCACCGGCCGGCACTCGGCGGCAGCCGGTGGCGCGATGAAGGCTGCGCCGCTGGTGTTCATCACCGGGGCGTCCAGCGGCATCGGGCAGGCGCTGGCTGCGCGCTATGCGCGCGCCGGCTGGCGGCTTGCGCTGGTGGCGCGCCGCACGCCGCAGATCGAGGCCTGGGCGCTGGCGCAAGGGCTGCCGGCGGCAAGCTGGGCGGCCTACCACGCCGACGTGGCCGACGCCGACAGCATCGTCGCCGCCGGCCAGGCCTGCATCGCCGCCCAGGGCCTGCCCGACGCGGTGCTGGCCTGCGCCGGCATCAGCATCGGCATGGACACCGCGGAACGCGCCGACATCGCGGTGCTGCGCGACACGCTGGCCACCAACACCGTCGGCCTGGTGGCAACCTTCCACCCTTTCCTGCGCGCGATGCGCGAGCGGCGTTCGGGCACGCTGGTCGGCATTGCCAGCGTGGCGGCTGTGCGCGGCCTGCCGGGCCATGGCGCGTATTGCGCCAGCAAGGCCGGCGTGGTGGCCTATTGCGAAAGCCTGCGCGTGGAATGCCGGGGCAGCGGCGTGCGTGTGCTCACCGTGCTGCCCGGCTACATCGCCACGCCGCTGACGGCGCGCAACCGCTACGCCATGCCGTTTCTTCTGTCGGCGGCTGAATTTGCAGAGCGGGCATTCGCCGCCATTGCCGCCGGCCGCAGCCGCTGCGTGATTCCATGGCAGATGGGCGTGCTGGCGTGGCTGCTGCGCCTGCTGCCCAACCCGCTGTACGACCGCCTGCTGGCGCGCCGCGGGCGCAAACCGCGGCGGCCCGCTGCCGGCGGCTGAACGTCGAGCGGCCATGAAAAAAGCGCCGGTGCCCGAAGCCACCTGCGCTCTTGTGCTGACTTTGCCGTGGGCAGGCCCTTGGCGGCCCGCCTGGAGAGGAGGTCAGTAACCGCCGCGGCCACCGCCGCCGCTGCCACCGCCGTAGCCGCCACCACCACCGCTGCCGCCACCGCCGTAGCCGCCACCACCACCGCTGCCGCCACCGCCGCTGCGGCCACCGCCACCGCCGCTGCCGTAGGGGCTGCGGCCACCGCCGCCACCACCACCGTAGGGGCTGCGGCCACCGCCGCCGCCGCCGGCCGGGCCGCCGCCTCCACCGCCGCCACCGTAGCCGCCACCACCGCCGCCGCCGTAGCCACCACCGCCACCGCCGCTGCGGCCACCACCGCCGCCGCCGAAGCCGCCCGGGCGGTCTTCACGCGGGCGTGCTTCGTTGACGACGATCGCGCGGCCTTCGAGGGCCTGGCCGTTCATGCCGTTGATGGCGGACTGCGCTTCCGCGTCCGAGCCCATTTCGACGAAGCCGAAGCCCTTCGAACGGCCGGTGTCGCGGTCCATCATGACCTTGGCCGACGTCACGGTGCCGAACTGTCCAAATGCCTGTTGCAGAGAGTCGTCGCGCACGGAGTACGCAAGATTGCCGACGTAAAGTTTGTTACCCACAGAGAAGCCCTCGATCTATTCCCAAAAAAAACCATGTGGAGCTTTTACCCGGCAAGACCCATTCGTGCGATTCGTGCGAAAGGTACGGCTTCCAGACACAGACTCCGTATTATGGACATTTCCCATGCTTGCCTGTAAAGCTGCGCCGCGTCAAATGTTGTTTTGGCGCCCCGGCGGCCGGGCCTGGCGCCGGGAATCCCCCTAATCTGCCTTTCGAAATGAGCGTCCAGGCGCCACCCGACTCCCCGCTGGACGCCCTGAATGCCGTGCTGCGTGGCGTGGAGGGCCTGCGCAACGGCCGCGCGCTGTACCTGCTGCTGGCCACTTTCGCGACTGCCGGCCTGCTGCTGGCGATGGCCGAGACCGCCCTCGTCAACCAGCACGGCGTGTGGGGCGCCGTGCAGGCGGGCGCGGCCTTCTTCGCCGCCTTCTACGGCGGCAACGCGGCCGGCCTGCTGTTGATGGACCAGGCCTGCGGCCGGCCGCTGCGGGAAGCGGCCGACGCCGTGCGTGACGCGCTGCTCGGCGCGCACCGCCTTCTCATCGTGCTGTTGCTCGCGCTGGCCGTGGTGCTGGCGCTGGGCGCACTGGTCTGGCTGCTGCTGTGGGCGGCGCGCGCCGACGTGCTGGGTGCGCGTGCCGGCGCGCTGCTGTTCGGCGCCACGGTGCCGCTGGCGGTGGTGGCACTGGGCAGCGCGCTGCTGGTGCTGGCCACCGTGGTGGCGCCGCTGGCGGCGCCTGCCGTCTGGTCCGGCATGGGCGTGGCGACCACGCTGGCTTTCCTGCGCCAGCAGATGCGGCAACGGCTGGTCTTCGTGGCGCTGCTGATGGCGGCCGTCACGCTGCTGACGGCCGCCGTGGCGGCGCTGGTGGCTGCCGTGGTGCTGGGTGGCGGCCGGGTGGTGGCGCTGATGGCGGTGCTGGTGACGCAGATCGACCTGCCGCCGCAGCAACTGATGGCCGGGTTCTTCGGCTACGGCTTGCGCAGCCTGGGCGCTGCCGGCGCACCGGTGGCGCGCTCGGCCTACGGCGCGGCAGCGCTGGTCGGCGGCGGCGTGGTCTTCGCGGTGGCGCTGGTGCTGCCGGTGCTGGTGTACCTGCGCTGCCTGTGCGCGGTGCTGCTGGCGCTGCGTGGAGAAGCCGCCCTCGGCGCTGCCGATGTCGCCGGGGGTGCCGGGCCGGCAGCCTGAAGCGCGGCGCTGCTCCACTACCATCGCCCGCCATGGATCTGCTGAAACCGCTGATCGCGTTGCTGGCCATCGTCAACCCGATCGGCGTGGTGCCCTTTTTCATCCACTTCACGCAGTCGTTCACGCGTGAGGAGCGCCGCCGCACCATCCGCATCAGCGCCTTCACCGCCTTCGTCGTGATCGCGCTCAGCGCGGTGGCGGGGCTGAAGATCATCGAGTTCTTCGGCATCTCGATCGCGTCGTTCCAGGTCGGCGGCGGGCTGCTGCTGCTGACCAGCGCGGTGTCGATGCTCAACGCCCAGCCCGCAGAAACCAAACCGCACGACGTGACCGAAGGCGAGGAAAAGATCGACGCGGGCGCCAGCATCGCCGTGGTGCCGCTGACCATCCCGCTGCTCACCGGCCCGGCGACGATCTCCACCATGGTGATCTATGCCGAGCGCACGCGCCACTGGTGGGAGCTGGCGGTGCTGGTCGGCTATGGCGTGGTGGTGGGCGTGGCCACGCTGCTCGCCTTCTCGGCTTCGGGCCGCATCGCCAAGTGGCTGGGCCGCACCGGCATCAACGTGATGACGCGGCTGATGGGGCTGATCCTCGCCGCGCTGGCCGTCGAGATCATGGCCGACGGCCTGGTCAAGCTCTTCCCCGTGCTGGCCAGCCACCTTGCCAATTGAGGGCCCGACGATGTCTGCCGAACCCGAAACGCACGCCGCCCACGCCGACCGCCTGACGATGGAGCGCATGGTGTTGTTCACCGACGCCGTCTTCGCCATCGTCATCACGCTGATGGCCATCGAGATCCGGCTGCCCGCCGGCCACCCCGACGGCGGCTGGACCGACGCCGCGCTGGCCCAGGCGCTGGCCGGGCTGCAGCCCAAGCTGCTGGCCTACGCCATCAGCTTTGCGGTGGTGGCGCTCATCTGGAGCGGCCATCTGCGCAAGTACCGCCATCTGCGCGCCATCGACGGCACGGTGCTGTGGCTGAACCTGCTTCAGCTCTTTTTCATCGGGCTGCTGCCGTTCTTCACATCGCTGCTGGCCGAGGCGCTCAGCCGGCTGGCCATCATCATCTACGCGGGCAACCTGGTGGCTGCCGGGCTGGCCGGGCTGCTGGCCTGGCGGCGCGCTGCGGGCTCGCCGCTGCTGGCCGCGCCCACGCTGACACCGGCGCTGCGCCGGCGTGAATGGCGCATCACGCTCGTGATGGTGCTGGTCTTCGCGGCGTCGATGCTGCTGGCCGTCTGGCTGCCGCTGTACGCGATGCTGAGCTGGGTGCTGGTCTGGCCGGCGCTGCTGTGGGCGCGCCGGCTGCCGTGACGCGCTGCCGGTGAGCGACGGCCTGTACGACGTCATCATCGTCGGCGGCGGCACCGCCGGCTGCCTGCTGGCCAACCGCTTGTCGGCCGACAGCCACCGCCGCGTGCTGCTGGTGGAGGCCGGCGGCCATGACGACTACCACTGGATCCACATCCCGCTCGGCGCCCTGCACTGCACCGGCAACCCGCGCACCGACTGGCTGGACGCCACCGAGCCCGAGCCCGGCCTCAACGGCCGCAGCCTGCGCCTGCCGCGCGGCAAGGTGCTGGGCGGCTGCTCCAGCATCGACGGCATGCTTTACCTGCGCGGCCAGAGTCGCGACTACGACGGCTGGGCCAGCATCACCGGCGACGCCAACTGGCGCTGGGAGCATTGCCTGCCCTACTTCAAGCGCCACGAGGACCATTGGCGCGGCGCCGATGCGCTGCACGGCAGAGGCAAGGAATGGCGGGTAGAGCGCCAGCGCCAGCGCTGGGACATCCTGGATGCTTTCGCCGCCGCCGCGCGCGAGGCCGGCATTGCCGCCAGCGATGACTTCAACCGCGGCAGCAACGAAGGCGTGGGCTACTTCGAGGTCAACCAGAAGGCGGGCCTGCGCTGGAACGCTTCCAAGGCGTTTCTGCGGCCGGTGGTGGCGCGGCCCAACCTTCAGGTGTGGACGGGCGCCACCACCACGCGCGTGCTGGTGGAAGGCGCTCGCGCGGTGGGCATCGAGGTGCTGCCGGCCGGCGGCGGCGCGCCGCTGCGCCCGCGCGCTGCGCAGGACGTGGTGCTGGCCGCAGGCGCCATCGGCACACCGCTGATCCTGCAACGTTCTGGCATCGGGCCGGCGACACTGCTTCAGCAGCACGGCATCGCGGTGCTGCGCGACCTGCCGGGCGTGGGCGAGAACCTGCAAGACCATCTTCAGATCGGCGCTGTGTTCGCCGTCGAGGGCGCGAAGACGCTCAACACGGAGGCCCGCTCGGTGTTCGGCAAGGCGAAGATGGGGCTGGACTATCTGTTGCGCCGCAGCGGCCCGATGGGCATGGCGCCGTCGCCACTGGGCGTTTTCACGCGCTCGTCGCCCGCCTTCGCGTGGCCCAACGTCGCCTGCACGGTGCAGCCCTGGTCGCAGGACGCTGCCGGCCAGCCTCTGCACGGCTTCGACGCCTTCACCGCCAGCGTCTGCAACCTCAACCCCGGCGCGCGTGGCCATGTGCGCATCCGCTCGGCGCAGCCGCAGGACGCGCCGCGCATCCAGGCCAATCATCTGTCCACGGCGCAGGACCGGCAGGTCGCCATCGACGCGCTGCGCCTGGCGCGGCGCATCGCCGCGATGCCGGCGCTGGCACGCTTTCGGCCCAGCGAAGTGCGGCCCGGGGCGCAACACCAGAGCGACGACGCGCTGGCGCGGATGGCGGGTGACGCCGCCACCGCCAGCCTGCACGCTGCGGGCACCTGCAGCATGGGCGCGGACGGCGACCCGCGTGCCGTGGTGGACGCCCGACTGCGCGTGCGCGGTGTGGCGGGCCTGCGCATCGCCGACGCCAGCGTGATGCCCACCATCACCAGCAGCGGCACCACGGCGCCGACGCTGATGATCGCCGAGCGCGCGGCAGAGTGGGTGGCGCAGGCGGCGGGAAAGCACTGATGATCGGCGCGCGGGGCGCCGTTACATTGCCTTCCACTCGCAGCCGTGGTGCCCCTGGCAACACGGCTGGACGGGGGCCGAGGAGACAAGCAGGAGACGGCCGCTCCAAAGCGGACGCAAGACAGACCGAAGACCGACGGCAAGAGCAAGCACGACTCCAAGAATGGCCGGGCGCCTGAAGGCAGCACGGCACGGACAAGGCGCCACGGTGTGGCGCCTTTTTCGTCTGCGACGCGCATTTCGCACGCGCCATCCCCCGTGAACCAGGGACGCAGCGGCGCCCCGCCGCAACGCTCCATTCCCTAGACTCTGTTGCCATCAGTTACGGCTTTCGGGTCTGGAGATCACAAATGCGTATGTCGAGAAATTGGGCGCCCGCGCCCCTGGTGGCCGCTGCCGCCCTGACCGCCCTGACGGCCATGCCGGCCGCGGCCACCAGCAACACGTCGGCGCCTGCCAACTGGCGGCTGGAGGCCGGCTCCACCTTCAACGGCGTGGTGGGCGCCTTCGACGGCACTGCGCTGCTGCTGTTCACCACCTCCGGGGCCAGCGGCACCTATGCCTGCAGCGGCTCGCTGATGCAGGGCGGCCAGTACGTGCTGACGGCTGCCCACTGTGCAGACGGCCTGGTCTCGATGAGCGTGCAGTTCGGCTACACCAACAACACCGCGCTGCAGACGCGCAACGCCGTCTCGGCCACCATCAACCCGGGCTGGAACGGCACGCTCGACACCGGCGCCGACCTGGCGCTGATCAAGCTGGACGCCGCCGTCACCAACCTGCCCACCTACAAGCTCAGCACCACCAACGACGTCGGCAAGACCTATCTGATGACGGGCTACGGCACCTCGGGCACCGGGCGTTCGTTCACCTCGCCCAACTGGAACGATGGCGACTACGGCCACTACGGCTACAACACCTTCGACACCACCAGCGACGTCTTCACGTCCGCCTGGCAGGCAGCCACCGGCGACAACGTCTATACCGCGCCCACCTACGGGCTGACGTATGTGTCGGACTTCGACGCCCCGCGCACGGTGGCCAACGCATCGCAATACAACACGCTGCAACGCATTGCCGACATCAGCGGCGGCAACTGGTCCAACACCAGCGGCCTGGGCCGCAACGAGGCGCTGATCGCAGGCGGTGACTCCGGCGGCGGCGACTTCGTCTGGACCGGCAGCGAATGGGTGCTGTCTGCCGTGCACTCCTGGGGCTGGCAGTTCTGCCAGGGCCGCATCGGCACCGGTGCCGGCGACATCGTCAACGCACCCGGCTGTGACTTCAGGGCCGCCAACAGCTCCAGCTATGGCGACCTGTCGGGCTCCACCGCGGTCTTCGGCCACACGGCCTGGATCAACTCCGTCATCGCGGTGCCCGAGCCCGCCACCTACGGGCTGATGGCGCTGGGCCTGCTGGCCATCGGCATCTCGGCGCGCAACAAGCGGCCAGCCTGAGCAAGGCGCTTCGGCGCCGCAGCGATCGAACAGCGCCTCTGCGGGGGCGCTTTTTTCGTGGCTGCTGCACGAGGCTGCGGCCTACGATGCAGCGCTGCTTCGCTCCCGCGGCTGCTCCGGCGCCGGCTGCCATGTCCGTCAATCCAGAACTGCGCTCGCTCGACATCGATATTCCGTCGCAGCCGGAGTCGCTGGTGAAGCTGTCGCTGCTGCTGGCCGAGGACGAGATCAACCTCGGCGCGGTGGCCACCTTGATCGAAGGCGACATGGCCCTCGCCGCTGCGGTGATGAAGGCGGTGAACTCGTCGCTCTACGGCCTGAAGGGCCGCGTGCAGAGCGTGCAGCAGGCCATCACCTACCTGGGCATGCACGAGATTGCGGCCATCACCTTCGAGATGGGCCTGCGCGCCGCCTTTCCGCCCGCCGCCGAGCTGGAGCCGGTGTGGGAGCGCGCCGCGCGGCGCGGCATGGTGATGGGCCGGCTGGGCCAGCGCCTGTCGCTGGACGCCTGGGCGGCGCACTCGGCGGGGCTCTTCGAGGAATGCGGCAAGGCGGTGCTGTTCCGGCACGCCAGCGACCACTACCGCGCGATGCTGCGCGCGGCCGGCTCCGACAGCGAACTGGCGACGCTGGAGAAAGCCGGCTTCGGCGTCAGCCACGATGCGCTGGGTGCAGCGCTGTGCGAAAGCTGGGGCCTCGGGCTGGCCGCCGTGGCCAGCGTGCGCCACCATGTCGCCGTGCAGGCCGATGGGGTGTTCCCGCCGCAGATGGCGCGCCGCAGCATCGGCGCCTTGTCGGCCGTGGCGCATGCCCTGCTCCAGGCGCCCGACACGCTGGAGGCGGTGGTCGCCGCCATCGCGCCGCAGGCCGAACTGGAGCCCACGCTGGTGCTGCGCGGCGCGCGCCAGGTGCAGGACAAGCTGGCAGAAGCACTGGAGCACGGTCACTGACCCCCCAAAGGGGGCCTTCTGCACAGGGAAGTCCTGTAGGCCGCGCGGCCGGCCCTTGGGTACGCTGGCCGCCCCATCGTTCCACCGGCCGCCATGGTGCACTCCATCCCCGACGACACGCTCGCCCTCCAACGGCTGTACCAATGGGAGAGCAGCACGCCAGACCGCGTGGCGCTGACACAGCCGCTCGGCGGCGGCGCGGTGCGCGACCACACCTGGCGCGAGGTGCTCGACGAGACCCGCCGGATGGCGGCGCATCTGCAAAGCCTGAAGCTGCCTGCCGGCGCGCGCATCGCCATCCTCGCGAAGAACAGCGCGCACTGGCTGATGGCCGACTGGGCCATCTGGATGGCCGGCTTCGTCTCGGTGCCGCTGTACCCCACGCTGGCGGCGGGCACCATCCGGCAGATCCTGCTGCACAGCGAAGCGAAGCTGCTGTTCATCGGCAAGCTCGACGGCTGGGCCGCGATGCAGCCCGGCGTGCCCGACGGCCTGCCCTGCGTGACGCTGCCGCTGGCCGCAGCCAGCAGCCACCCCACCTGGGAAAGCATCGTCGCCAGCACGGCGCCGCTGGCCGGCAACCCGGTGCGGCCCGGCGACGATCTGGCCACCATCATGTACACCTCGGGCACCACCGGTGCACCCAAGGGCGTGATGCACAGTTTCGCGACCTTTGCCTGGAGCATCGCGTCCGGCCTCAAGCGCATCCAGTCGATCAAGTCCGACGCCCGCATGCTGAGCTATCTGCCGCTGTCGCATGTGGCCGAGCGCACGCTGGTCGAGCATGGCCAGCTTGCCACCGGCATGCACGTCTATTTCGCCGAATCGCTGGACACCTTCACGGCCGACCTGCAACGCGCGCGGCCCACCGTGTTCTTCTCGGTGCCGCGGCTGTGGGTCAAGTTCCAGCAGGGTGTCGCGGCCAAGATGCCGCCGGCCAAGCTCGACCGGCTTCTCAAGATCCCGGTGCTGCGCGGCGTGGTGCGCAAGAAGATCCTCGGTGCGCTCGGCCTGCAGGAATGCCGCTTTGCGGCCGGCGGCGCGGCGCCGATGCCGCCCGCGCTGCTGCGCTGGTACGCCAGGCTCGGGCTCGATCTGGTCGAGGTCTATGGCATGACGGAGAACTGCGGCGTCAGCCACGCCACGCTGCCCGGCCGGCAGCGCCCCGGCACCGTG
Source organism: uncultured Rubrivivax sp. (assembly GCA_964244245.1). GTDB lineage: Bacteria > Pseudomonadota > Gammaproteobacteria > Burkholderiales > Burkholderiaceae_C > Rubrivivax. The sequence continues at coordinate 136,983 of CAXTHW010000005.1, forward strand.
GGCCTGCCCTACGACGGCGTGCTCTGCCGGCTGGACCCGGCCACCAGCGAGATCCAGGTCAGCAGCCCCGGCACCATGCTGGGCTACTACAAGGAGCCAGAACTCACGCGCCAGGCCTTCACGGCCGACGGCTGGCTGCACACCGGCGACAAGGGCGCGCTCGACGCCGAAGGCTATCTGCGCATCACCGGCCGCGTGAAGGACTTGTTCAAGACCAGCAAGGGCAAGTACGTGGCGCCAGCGCCCATCGAAGACAAGCTGGTGATGAACCCCGCTGTCGAGGCCTGCTGCGTGACGGGCGCCAACCTGGGCCAGCCGCTGGCGCTGCTGATGCTGAATGCCGAAGCCGCCAGGCGCGCGGGCGACGCAGAAGGCCGCAGCGCGCTCGAAGCCTCGCTGACGGCGCACCTGCAAGGCATCAACGCAGCGCTCGACCCGCACGAGCAACTCGACTGCCTGGTGGTGATGACCGAACCCTGGACGGTGGACAACGACCTGATCACGCCCACCTTCAAGATCAAGCGCAACCGCATCGAGGAACTGTTTGCCGCCAACTACGAACGCTGGGTGGGCACGCGCAAGAAGGTGGTGTGGTACCAGAAAGCCTGAGCGCCTGAGCGCCACGCGTCGGGCGCCGCACTCCGCGCGCCCCGCCCTTCAGTGCAGCGCGGCGCTCGCTGCCTCGTTCACCCGGCCCTGCCAGCGCAGCGCGAAGGCGGGCAGTTCGGCCGCCGGCACCGGCCTGCTCATGTGGTAGCCCTGCGCCTCGTCGCAGTCCAGCGCGCGAAGCTGGTTCCAGACGGCGGCGTTCTCCACGCCCTCGGCCACCACGGTGAGGCCCAGGTTGTGCGCCAGGTCGATGGTGGAGCGCACGATGGAGGCATGCTTGGGCACCTTCTCCATGCTCATCACGAAGCTCTTGTCGATCTTCAGTTCATTGACCGGCAGCCCGGCCACGTAGGCCAGCGACGAATAGCCGGTGCCGTAGTCGTCGATGGACAGCTTGAAGCCCGCCTGACTGAGGGCGTTGAGCGTCGCCTCGGCGCGCTGCGGCTCGTCCATGATGGCGCTCTCGGTGATCTCCAGGCAGAACATCGAGGCCGCCACGCCGTGCCGCTTGAGGATCAGGTCCAGCTTGGCCGGCAGGTCCTGGTCCATCAGGTCGCGCGTGCTGAGGTTGACCGACACGCGCTGGATGCCCAGCCGCTGCATCAGCGGCCACTCGCGCGCGGTGGCCTCGAACATCCACAGCGTGAGCAGGCGCACGAAGCCGGTCTGCTCGGCGAACGGGATGAACTGCATCGGCGGCACCATGCCGCGCGTCGGGTGCTGCCAGCGCACCAGCGCTTCGGCACCCACCATCTTGCCGCTGTGCAACGCGATCTTGGGTTGCAGGAACAGGCGCAGCTCGTCCTGCTCCAGCGCCCGCCGCAGCTCCGACAGCAGCGACAGCGTGAGCGCGCTGCCGGCGTCGATGGACGGGTCATAGACCACCGCCGCCGCCGTCTTGCGCTTGGCGCCGTACATCGCCACCTCGGCGCGGCTGAGCAAGGCGTCTGCATCGGGCGCATGCGCCGGCCAGCAGGCGATGCCGAAGCCGGCCGAGATATCGACCGTCTGGTCTTCCAGCAGCAGCGGCAGCTCGAAGACCGCGGTGATGCGCTCTGCCACGGCCAGCGCCTGCTCTGCGTTCGAGCCCGGCAGCAGCAGCGCGAATTCGTCACCCGACAAGCGCGCCACCAGGTCGCCGGAGCGCACCATCTGGCCGGCGATGCGCTCTGCCACTGCCTTCAGCAGCCGGTCGCCGAAGGCATAGCCGAGCACGTCGTTGACATGCTTGAAGCGGTCCAGGTCCAGCATCACCACCGACATCACGCCGCCGGTGTGCGCGCTGGCATCGATGGCGGCCTGCACCGCGTCGCGGAACTGGGCGCGGTTGGGCAGCCCGGTCAGGCGGTCCCAGTAGGCGAGCTGCCGCACCTCGGCGGCCTGTGCGGCGATGTTCACCCGCATGTGGTCGAAGGCCTGCGCCAACTCGCCGATCTCGTCCGGGCGGCCGGTGTCTTTCAGCGGCTGGCTGTAGTCGCCGCGGCCCAGGCGCAGGCTGGCGGCCACCAGCGAGCGCAGCGGCGTCGTCACGTGGCGGGCCGTGAAGACGCTGCCGATGGCGAACACACCGACGCCCGCGACCGAGATGGCCAGCAGCAGCCACTGCAATTGCCGGAAAGGCGCAGTGGCCTCGTCCACCGAGCGCATCAGCAGCACAGTGCTGCCCGCGGCCAGGACGATGTTGCGCGTGACCATCGCCTTGCCGCCGACCATCGCGCTGCCGGTGACCGCGCCGGCTGCGTCCTGCGCCGCGCTGCCCAGCGTCGAGAACAACACCTGCGGCCGTGCCGCGCCCCGGGTCGCGAGCAGCGCCACCTGCATGCCGGACAGTGCGTGCATGTCGTCGGCCAGCGCCTGGTCGATCGGGAAGCCCATCACCACCCAGCCGATGACCAGCGGCGCCTTCACCGGCACGCCGACGAACTGGTAGGGCCGGCCATCGACCAGCGCCACCTGCGTGCTGCGCTGGGCGGCCTGGGGGTTGACCAGCTCGGCGGCGATGCGGCGCAGCGCGTCCTTGCCCACCTGGGCCATGCCGGCCTGCTCTGCCTGGTACACCGCGCGCACCTCGAAGGCGGTATCGACCCAGGCGCTGATGTTGGCGCCGATGCGTTCGCCGTTGTTTTCCAGCGCCGACGACAAGGTGTCCAGATCGCCGCCGCCCAGCGCCGAGCGGAAGCCGTAGTCGGCCGCCAGCAGCCCGGCGCCCTGCACCAGCGCCTGCGCCTTCTGGTCGAGCAGGCGGTGCCAGATGCGCTCACCGACAGCCAGCTCCTCGGCGAGCACGGCGCGTGCGTTGCGCTCGATGCTGGTGCCGATGACGGCAAAGCCGGCGGCCTGCACCAGCAGCAGCAGGCCCAGGAACAAGCCGACGATGCGGGTGGACAGCCGCTTCGGCGGCCACAGCATGGGTGCCTTCATCTCACTTCGACGCCGTGCCGGGCAGCGCCATCTGCACGGTGACCGCCATGCCGGTGGCGGGCACCACCAGCGCCTGCTCGTGCAGCGGCGCGCCCGGTGGCAGCTCCGGGTGCCACCCGCGCAGCTTGTAGGCGCCTGGCGGCACGTTGTCGAGCCTGACCTTGCCCGGCGCCGCGCTCAGGCCGTGGTAGGGCGTCTCCACCACCACCACCCAGGCCAGCATGTTGTCGTGGATGTTGCAGCCCAGCACCGCGATGCCGCTCTTGTCGAAGAGCACCGGGTTGCTGGGCGTGCCGTTGTAGAGCTTCAGCTCGAAGGTCTTGATGGCCGAGAACGAATAGACGTGGTGGCGCACCTTGTCGCGGTTGGGAAACAGCACCTCGCTGCCCAGCGGCACCACGGTGACGCGGTGGGTGAACTGCTTGTTGGCCTGCTCCACCTCGATGCCGGCCGCCGGCTTCAGCGCGGCGCGCGCGGCAGGCGATTCCAGGAACACCGCCACATCGGCCAGCGGCTTGCCATCGGCACCCTGGACGGTGATCTCCACCGTCGCTGCGCCGCAGGGCGCTGCGGCCAGGCAGGCCAGCCACAGCAGCGGCAGGCAGGTGATCGGAAATGAAGGGCAACGGGGCATGGCAGGACGGCGTTGCCCGGGTGCGGGCGATGGACTGATATCGACCGCCTGCTGGCGATGTTGAGCGCGCCGCGAGGCGCACGAGGCGTGCCTTGCGGGACGATCAAGCGCTGATCAGGCCCGGATCAGGGCTGATCACGGGCTGATCACGGGCTGATCACGCGCTGATCACGCGCTGATCACGCCGCCGCCCAGGCACACCTCGCCGTCGTACAGCACCGCGCTCTGCCCCGGCGTCACGGCCCATTGCGGCCGCGCGAAGTCGAGCGCGAAGCCACCCTCGCCGCTGCGCAGCGTGCAGGCAGCGTCGGCCTGGCGGTAGCGCGTCTTGGCGGCCAGCGCACCGGGCGCGGGGGCGTTGCCGGCCACCCAGGCGCAGTCGTTGGCGGCCAGCGTGTCCGACAGCAGCCAGGGGTGGTCATGCCCCTGCACCACGCGCAGCACATTGCGCGCCATCTCCTTGCGCGCCACGTACCAGGGCGCGTGCGCCCCGCCGCCGGCCTTCACGCCGCCGATGCCCAGCCCCTGGCGCTGGCCCAGCGTGTAGAACGACAGCCCGACATGGCTGCCCACCTCGCGCCCCAGCGCGTCGAGCATCGGGCCGGGCTGCTGTTGCAGATAGCGGTTGAGGAACTCGCGGAACGGCCGTTCGCCGATGAAGCAGATGCCGGTGCTGTCCTTCTTCTTCGCGTTCGGCAGGCCGGCGCGTTCGGCGATGCGCCGCACCTCGGTCTTGGCCAACCCGCCCACCGGGAACAGCGTCTTCGCCAATTGATCCTGGCGCAGCCGGTGCAGGAAGTAGCTCTGGTCTTTCGCCGGGTCCAGGCCCTTGAGCAACTGGAAGCGGCCGTCCACCTCGCGCACGCGGGCGTAGTGCCCGGTGGCGATCTTGTCCGCGCCCAGCCGCATGGCGTGGTCGAGGAAGGCCTTGAACTTGATCTCGGCGTTGCACAGCACGTCGGGGTTGGGCGTGCGGCCGGCAACATGCTCGCGCAGGAACTCGGCGAACACGCGGTCCTTGTACTCGGCTGCGAAATTGACATGCTCGATCTCGATGCCGATCACATCGGCCACCGCAGCGGCATCGACGAAGTCGGCGTTCGACGCGCAGTAGGCGCTGTCGTCGTCGTCTTCCCAGTTCTTCATGAAGATGCCGACGACCTCGTGGCCCTGCTCCTTGAGCAGCCACGCGCTGACCGCGGAATCGACACCGCCGCTCAAGCCCACCACCACACGCTGCCTGCCACCCATGGCCGGAATTATCCCGGCCGCGGCAAGCCCGTGCTTCAGCGGGCTGCCGTCAGCAGGCCAGGGTCAGCAGGTCAGCATCCTGGAGCGGCTGCGGATCAGTTCGCGTGCGCGGGACAGCGCGTAATGGATGGCCTCGTCGGGCGACGGCCAGCGGTAGCCGCAGGCCAGGCTTTCGTCGCGGAAGGCCTCGGGGTGGCGGCTGACGGCGCCGCGCACCCGGTTGACGATCAGCGCTGCGATGTAGCCATCGCCGCGTGGGGCTTCGAGTGCACCGACAAAGATGCGGTAGTCGCCTTCATGAGCTTCTTCGAAACGCATGTGAATCCTCGCTCTGTACCGACGCGGGGGGCGTCTGACCCGTCTTTGACCATCCTTGGCCCATCCTTGGCCGGTCTCCGGCGCACCGAGCGCAACCCCCGCAAGAGGGCGCGATGATGGACGTGCCGCAGCGCGCAGGCCATCCCCCTGGCGAGGGCACTCCTGCGGGGGGCGGGCGTCGGCGCGGCTGCCGCCGGCCGCGTGGGATGATGGCCGCCCCCCGCGCTGCCGACGCCACCGCATGACGCCTGCCACCACACCGCCCGCCTACCTGCGCCAGCCCACGCTGCATGGCGACACCGTCGTCTTCGTCAGCGACGACGATCTCTGGCGCGCCCCCGTCTCCGGCGGCCCCGCCTGGCGGCTGACCGCCGGCCTGGGCGAGCCCGCCACGCCGTGCCTGTCGCCCGACGGCCAGTGGCTGGCCTTCATCGGCCGCGACGAACAGCATGGCGAGGTCTTCCTGATGCCGGCAGCCGGCGGCGCCAGCCGCCGGCTCACCTGGCTGGGCGCCGACACCGCGGTGCGCGGCTGGACGCCCGAAGGCCGCATCCTCCTGTGCAGCAACCACGGCCAGCCCTTCTTCCGCAACTGGCATGCCTTCACGCTGGCGCCCGAAGGCGGCGTGCCAGAGCGCATCGAGCGCGGCCAGATCAACCACCTGGCCTGGGGCCCGGGCGGGCGCAGCGTGATCGGCCGCAACACCGCCGACCCGGCGCGCTGGAAGCGCTACAAGGGCGGCACCGCCGGCCATCTGTGGATCGACGCACAAGGCAACGGCCAGTTCCGCCGCATGACCGAGCTGCGGGGCAACATCACCAGCCCGATGTGGCTCCAAGAGCGCATCTGGTTCCTGAGCGACTTCGAAGGCAGCGGCAACCTCTACTCCTGCCTGCCCGACGGCAGCGGCCTGCGCCGCCACACCGACCATGCCGAGCACTACGCCCGCCACGCGCAAAGCGACGGCCGGCGCATCGTCTATCAATGCGGCGCGCGGCTCTGGCTGTTCGACCCCGCCAGCGACAGCAGCCGCGTGCTCGCCATCGACGTCCCCACGCCGCGCACCCAGGCGGCACGCCGCTTCGTGCCGGCGGCAGAGCACCTGCACGGTGTGGTGCTGCACCCGGCCGGCCACAGCGTTGCGGTGGAGGCGCGCGGCCAGCTCTTCACCTTCGCGCTCTGGGAGGGCGCGGTGCGCCAGCACCAGCACGCAGAGGCCGCGCGCCACCGCTTCGGCCAGTGGCTGGCCGGTGCCGGCAAGGACAGCAGCACGCTGGTGGCGGTGAGTGATGCCAGCGGCGAAGAGCAGGTCGTCGTCTTCGACGGCGCCCTGCCACGCGCGCTGCCGTGGGACATCGGCCGCGCCACCGAGATGCGCGTCGCACCGCCCGGCGCCTTCGGCAGCCGCGTGGCAATTGCCAACCACCGCAACGCGCTGCTGCTGGGCGACGCCGCCACCGGCAGCGTGCAGACGGTGGACAGCAGCGACTTCGGCCGCATCCGTGACCTGGCGTGGGCACCCGATGGAAGCTGGCTGGCCTATGCCTTCGATACCAGCCCGCGCCACACCGCCATCAAGCTGCTCGACGTGGCCAGCGGCCGGGCGACGCTGGTCACGCAGCCCGAGTTCCGCGACTACAGCCCGGCCTTCGACCCCGACGGCCGCTTTCTCTACTTTCTCTCGCTGCGCACCTATGACCCGGTCTATGACAGCGTGCAGTTCGAGATGAGCTTCCCGCGCGCGGCACGGCCTTATCTGCTGGCCTTGCGCGCCGGCGGCAGGCCGCCGTTCGACCCCGCGCCGCGCGGCATGCAGGCCGACGAGCGCGCGCCAGGCGATGCCGCGGCGGCAGCGCCTGCAACAGCAGCAACCAAGCCGCCCTTCCAGGTCGATCTGGAGGGCATCGCGCGCCGCGTGGCGGCCTTCCCGGTGGCCGAAGGGCGCTTCGGCCAGATCGCCGGTGTGGCCGGCGACAAGGTGGTGTGGACACTGCTGCCGATTGCCGGCGCGCACGGCCGCGGCGGCCACAAAGAAAGCCCGGGCCGGCTGGAGCTGTTCGACTTCGCCACCGGGCAGGCGCAGCCGCTGATGGAGCGCGCCGACAGCTTCACCATCAGCGCAGACCACAGCGCGCTGCTGGTGCGCGAAGGCCAGCGCCTGCGCGCCATCGCACCCGGCAAGCCGCGCGACGAGAAAGACAAGCCAGGCGACGACAAGCCGTCGCGCAAGAGCGGCTGGCTGGACCTGGGCCGCATCCGGCTGGCGGTGCAGCCGACGCTCGAATGGCGGCAGATGCTGCGCGAGATCTGGCGTCTGCAACGTGACCACTTCTGGGTGGCCGACATGTCGGGCATCGACTGGGCCGCCGTCTGGCAGCGCTACGAGCCGCTGCTGCAACGCGTGGCCACGCGCGGCGAGATGTCCGACCTGGTCTGGGAGCTGCAAGGCGAGCTGGGCACATCGCACGCCTACGAGATGGGCGGCGACCACCGCAAGCCGCCCGCGGTGGCGCTGGGTTTCCTGGCCGCAGAGCTGCGGCCGGCGGCCGGCGCGCCCGGCTTCGAGATCCGCCGCATCGTGCAGGGCGACGCCTGGGACGCGGCGGCCGACTCACCGCTCAACGCGGTGGGCGTGGAAGCGCTTGTCGGCGAGCGCGTGCTGGCCGTCAACGGCCAGGCCGTCAGCGCCGAGCGCCCGCCGGAAGCCTGGCTGGTGCACCAGGCCGGCGCCAAGGTGGCGCTGACGCTGGGCGCGCCCGCCGGGCAGCCCGACGCCAGCCGCGAGGTGCTGGTGAGCCTGCTGTCCGACGAGACACCGGCGCGCTACCGCGAGTGGGTGGAAGCCAACCGCGCCTGGGTGCATGAGCACAGCGGCGGCAAGGTCGGCTACTTCCATCTGCCGGACATGATGTCGGCAGGTTTTGCAGAGTTCCACCGCTACTTTGCAGCCGAGTCCGACCGCGACGGCCTCATCGTCGATGTGCGCTACAACCGCGGCGGCCATGTCTCGCAGTTGCTGCTGGAGAAGGTGGCGCGCAAGCGCATCGCGTGGAACACCATGCGCTGGGGCCGGCCCGAGCCCTACCCCGACGCAGCCCCCGCCGGCCCGGTGGTGACGCTGACCAACGAGCACGCCGGCTCCGACGGCGACATCTTCTCGCACGGCTTCAAGCTGATGGGCATCGGCACGCTGGTCGGCACGCGCACCTGGGGCGGCGTGATCGGGATCTATCCGCGGCACATGCTGGCCGACGGCAGCCAGACCACGCAGCCGGAGTATTCGTTCTGGTTCAAGGACGTCGGCTTCGGCGTCGAGAACTACGGCACCGACCCGCAGGTGGAGATCGACAACGCGCCGCAGGACCGCGCCGCCGGCCGGGACCGGCAGCTCGAAGTGGCGCTGGCCAGCGCGCTTGCGGCCATCGAACGCGACGGCGTGGCGCGGCCCGATTTCGGGCCCCGGCCGCAGCTCGCAGCCCCGGCGCTGCCGCCGCGCCCGACGCCGCTTTGACGGTCCCCGTCTTGCTTGCGTGCGCAGCATGAAGCAAGACCTGCCACAGGCTGTGGACGCCATCGAGGTGCGGCGCAGCAGCGTGCACGGGCTGGGCGCCTTCGCCACCCGCGGGCTGCAACGCGGCAGCGTGCTGGGCCGCTACGCCGGCCGCCGCTACGCGCCGGGCGAGGCGGCTGCGCGCGACTGGGACACCGCGCTGACCTACGTCTTCGGCCTGTCCGACGGCGGCATCATCGACGGCGGCGAAGGCGGCAACGCCACCCGCCACCTCAACCATTCCTGTGCGCCCAACTGCCAGGCTTACGAGATGGACGGCGACAACGGCCTGGAGGTGGTGTTCGAGGCCAGGCGGCGCATCCAGGCCGGCGACGAGCTGTTCATCGACTACGCGCTGGACATCGGCGACAGCGACCCGGCCGACTTTCCCTGCCGCTGCGGGGCGCCGCGCTGCCGCGGCACAATGGCCGCGCCCGTTCCAGCGGCGCCCGGGCCCGAGCGCAAGCCGGCGGCCAAGCCCAAAGCCACCCGGAGCCCACGATGAGCGACACCACTGCCATGCCGTCCTACGCCGATTTCGAAGCCGACGCTCGCGGCCGCGGCTACACCGAGGTGCTGCAACGCCAGTGGGCCGCGCTCACCGTGGTGGACACCCACACCCACCCCTTCGACGCGCGCGCACTCGTGGTGCAGGGCGAGATGTGGCTGCACGCGGCGGGCCAGACCCGGCATCTGCTGCCGGGAGGCCGCTTCGAGCTTGAGGCCGGCGTGCCGCACGACGAACGCTACGGCGCCGATGGCGCCACCTTCTGGGTCGCCCGCCGCGCCGTCCCGGCGTGATGGCTCGGCCCGGCTGAAGGCAGTGGCAGCGCCGTCGCCGCTCAATCGACCTTCGCGCCCGATGCCTTCACCACCTGCGCCCACTTGCGCGTCTCGGCGTCGATGAGCTTGGCAAACTCGGCCGGTGTGTTGCCGCTGGGAATGGCGCCCTGCGCCAGCAGCCGCTCTTTCAGCGCAGGTGCGCCCAGCGCCCTGGCCGTCTCCTGCTGAAGGCGGCCCACGATGTCGGCCGGCGTGCCGGCAGGCGCCAGCAGGCCGAACCAGGAGCTGGCCTCGTAGCCCTTCAGCGCCGGGCCGCCGGCTTCTGCCACCGTGGGCAGATCGGGCAGCGCGGCGGAGCGGGTGGCGCTGGTGACGGCCAGCGCCTTCAGCTTGCCGGCCTTGATCTGCGGCAGCGCCGACGGCAGGTTGTCGAACATCACGTCCATCGTGCCGCCGATCAGGTCGATGAGCGCCGGCCCCGAGCCGCGGTACGGGATGTGGACCATGAAGGTGCCGGTCATCGCCTTGAACAGCTCGCCGGCCAGGTGGATGGACGTGCCGTTGCCCGAGCTAGCCATGTTCAGCCGCCCCGGGTTGGCCTTCAGCGCCTGCACCAGATCGGCAACCGAACCGATGCCGTACTTCTGCGCCGCCGCCGGGCTGACGACCAGCACGTTGGGCACGCCGGCCACCAGCGAGACCGGCGCGAAGTCCTTGATGTGGTCGTAAGGCATCTTCGGGTACAGCGCCGGGTTGATGGCGTTGGTGCCCACCGTGCCCATCAGCAAGGTGGTGCCGTCGGGTGGCGCCTTGGCCACCTCGGCTGCGCCGTTGTTGCCGCCCGCGCCCGGCTTGTTGTCCACCACGACCGGCTGGCCGAAGGCGCGCTGAAGCTCGGGCGCGAGCGCGCGCGCCAGGATGTCGGTGGTGCCGCCGGCCGCGAAGGGCACGACGATGCGCACCGGCCTGGCCGGCCAGCCGGCCTGGGCCAGTGCCGCCAGCGGTGCTGCTGCGCCTGACAGGAGGGCCGTGCCGGCGGCCAGAAGTTCGCGGCGGGTGATCGTCATGGGCATGGGGATCGGGATCGGCATGGTGGAGGTCTCCTGTGCGGGTTCGAAGTCAGAGTTTCAGCTCCAGCCGCAACTGCCAGTTGGTGTAGGACGGGCCGCTGCTCAGCGCCGTCTCGGACAGGCTGCCGGCGACAATGGTGTTGCTGCTGTCGTACTCGCGCGGCGCCAGGTTGCTGGCCAGCAGGCGCAGTGCGACGGCGGGGCTGAAGGTCCACAGCGCATAGCTGTCGAACACCCGCTTGCCGCCGCTGCGCGTGCGCTGGCTATTGCTGAGCTGCGTCTCGTAGCCCGGCACCCAGTTGATGTTGCCGCCCAGCGTCAAGGCCTTCAGCGCATCGCCGCGGAAGCGGTAGTCGGCGCCCACGTTGGCGCTCGCCTTGGCCTGCTGGTCGAGCCGGTTGTCGGGCCCCGGCACGCCGTCCACGCGCGAGCGGAACAGGCCGAGGTTGCCGCGCAGTTCGATGCGCGGCGCGTCGCTGATGGCCTGGTCGAGCGCGAACTTGGCCTCCAGCTCCAGCCCCTTCGTCACCGCGTCGCCGATGTTCTGCTGGCGCGCCACGTAGCGCTGTACCGGGCTGTAGGCCACCGTCTCCAGCGTGGTAACGCTGCGCATCAGATTGCTGATGCTGCGGTGGAAGACGTTGGCGCTGAGCAGCCCGCCGCTGGCCAGGTAGCGTTCTGCCGCGATGTCGATGCCGGTGGCGAGTTCGGGCTTGAGGTCGGGGTTGCCTGCACGGTCGGAGCTGGTCGGCGTGTTGGCTGTGCCCACCGGGTACTTGTTGTTGATGCTCGGCTGCGCGATCAGGGTGCCGAGCCCCGGCGCGCGGTAGCTGCGCGTCAGGCTCAGGCGCAGTTGGTCGCGCCCCTTGGGGTCGGGCTTCCAGACGGCGTGCAGCAGAGGCGTCGTCACACTGCTGCGGTTGCTCGGGCGGGCGCCGCCGGCAGCCGCGCCGCGCGTGGTGATGCCTTCCCAGCGCAGCCCGGCGTGGGCGCTCCAGTGCGGTGACAGGCTCCACTCATCCTGGGCGTAAGCCGCCAGCCGCAGGCTGGACGCCTGGAGGTTGTCGCCGTCCCCGTCGCTGTCGATCTGGCTGTTCACGCGCGTTTCCTTGCGGCGCACCGCCTCGGCCTCGGTGCCCGCCACCAGGCTGTGCGCAGTCTCGGGCTCGGCCTCGCTGCCGCCCAGCAGTTGCGACAGCTTGGCTGTCAGATTGGCCGCGTGCTCGCGCGTGGTGGCGCTGTCTTGCAGCGTGCGCAGCGCCAGCGTGCCGCCGTTGCGGACTTCGTTGCGGACGGTGTCATTGAACGCCCGCCAGACGCCCAGCCCGCCGTTCAGGTCCGCCCGCAGCCCGCCGGCCAGGCGCTGGCGCCATTGCAGGCCCAGCCGGCCGTTGGTGTAGCGGCTGGCGGTGGCCGAGAGGGCCTGGTCGTAGAGCGGCAGCGCGGGCGGCGCCGGCAGGCTTTGCACCAGCACCGCGGCGCGGTCGCTGTGCGCCTCGGTGTGGAACAGCGTGGGCGACAGCGCCAGCATGTCGCCGCCGTCGCCCAGCCGCCATTGCAGCCGGCTGCCGAGGTTGATGCCCTGGCGCCGCTCCTGCGTCTGCGCGGTTTCGCGCTGTTCGCCGGTGCGGGTGCCGGTGGCCGTGTCGCTGTCCGTCGTCTCCGTCACGCCGGCCGACTTGCGGTGCGTGCTGAACACCGACGCCGACAGGTTGTAGCTCAGCGCCCCGGCGCTGTCGTTGTGCGTCCAGCCCGTGTTGGGCGACCCAACGCCGTTCTCCAGGCCGGCGCCCACGCGCACTTCATTGCTGCGGCGCCTGGCGCCTTCGCGCAGCACGATGTTGATGGTGCCTGCGATGGCGCGCGCGCCGGTCTCGGCGGTGGGCGCGCGCAGGATCTCGATGCGCTCGATCTGGTCGGGCGTCAGCGACTCCAGGCTGAAGCCGGGCGGCACGCGCTGGCCGTCGATGAGCAACTGCGTGTAGCCGTTGCCCAGCCCGCGCAGCCGGGGCGGGCCGCCGCGGCCCGGCGCACCGGGCGTGGTGACGCCGGGCAGCCGGCGCAGCACCTCGCCGACCGAGCTGTCGCCGAACTTGTCGATCTCGTCGCGGCCGATGATGATCTTGGCGGCGGTGGACTGCCGGCGCTGCGCGGTGTCGGACTCGCGGTTGCCTGTGATCTCGATGCGCTGGCCGCCGTCTGCCGGCGCCGCGGCCGGCGTTGCTGGCGGTGTTGCAGACGTTGTTTCAGACGGCGTTGCAGACGTTGGCGCGGTGCCGGGCACGGCGACAGGTTGCGCCCCCGCGGTGGCCGCGCCGAGCAGCGCGGTGGCGAGCCAGAACATGCTTTTCACCGCCGGATTGTCACTGTGCAGGATGGCGCGGCGGCTCGGGTTGATACGGCGCCCGCAGCGCAAGCTTGCAGTTACGATGCCGGCGCCGCCGCCTTCGATGACCGGCCGGCGCCCAGATGATGGACCGCCCTGCCGTGCCGCCGCCCCGCCCCGCCGAAGCCACGCCCATGCGGCGCAGCAGCCGCGCGCAATTCGATGACCTTGCGGCGCGCGCTCTCATCGTGCTGCAAACGCTCACCGGCCTGCTGCTCGCGCTGAGCGCGGTGCTGCAAAACGCGCTGGGCGCGCGCACCGCGGTCAGCACGCTGCGCCTGTCGATGGGTGCGGGCTTGTTGCTGTTGGCGGCCGTTGGCTGGGCGCTGCGCCGCTCCAACCAGCAGCGTGCCGCCAGCCTGCTGGTGCTGGCCAGCACCATGCTGGCCTGCGCAGTGCAGGCCTTGCAGTCGGGGCTGGGGCTGCAGTCGGTGATGCTGGCCGGCGCCGTGCTGTCGGTCGGCCTGGCCGGGGTGCTGGCCAGCCCGGCGGCGGCCGTGCTGCTGGCGGGGCTGCAGGCGCTGCTGGTGCTGGGCGTGCATGCTGCCGAACGGCTCGGCCTGCTGCCCGGCCCGCCATCGGTGGACCGGCTTCTCGCCTTGCTGCTGCTCACCACCTGCGGCCTGGTCACCGCGCTGGTGGTGGCCAGGCTGTTCTCGCGCAGCCTGGGCCGGGCCTTGCAGCAGGAACAACGCCTGGACGAACTGGTGCGCCTGGGGACCGACTGGATCTGGCAGATGGACGGCCGCGGCCGGCTGACCTACCTGGCGCCTTCTTTCGAGCAGCGCAGCGGGCGCACGGTGGCCGAGTTCATGCGCCTGGGCGAGCCCGGTGGCCCGCAAATCGAGCGCGACGAGCAGCAGGCCGCGCTGGTGCAGGACATGCGCGAGCGCAAGCCCTACCGCGACCGCATCGTCACCTTCCGCTGCGCCGACGGCACGCTGTTGTGCGTGAGCGGCAGCGGGCAGCCGCAGCACGACGACAGCGGGCGCTTCACCGGCTGGTGGGGCGTGGGCCGCAACGTCACCGCGGAGCTGCTCGCGCAGCGCCAGCTCAACCGCTCCCAGGCCATGCTCGACCGCCTGGTGCGCCTGAGCCCGGACGCCATCAGCGTGGCGCGGCTTCGCGACGGCCGCATCCTGCTGGCCAACCCGGCCTTCCTCCAGTACTCGGGCCTGTCGCAGACGCAGGTGCTGGGCAAGAGCGCGCACGAGCTGGGCCTGTGGCCCGACATCGGCGAGGCGCTGCGCCTGGCCGAGGCCTTGCGCGCCGACGGCAGCGTGCGCGACCTGCGCTCGACGGTCTATCTGGGCGCCGACGCGCGCGACGTGCTGCTGACGGCCGCCGCCTTCGAGTGGGACGGCGAGCCGGTGGCCGTGATCACCACGCGCGACATCACCGACAACGAGCGCAGCCGCCTCGAAGGCGACGCCATCCTCGACAACGCCAGCGTGGGCATCGCACTCGTGCGGCAGCGCCGGCTGGAGCGCGTGAACCCGCAGTTCGAGTCGATGTTCGGCCGCGCGCCCGGCAGCCTGGCCGGCCAGCCGAGCAGCGTGCTGTTCCCCGACGCCGACGGCTACAGCGCCTTCTCCGGCAAATCGGACCAGGCGCAGGCCAGCGGCCGGCTCATCGACATCGAGCGCGAGGTGCCGCTGCCCAGCGGCGGCCAGATCGTCGTGCGGCTGCGCGCGCGGCCGGTGGATGTGCGGCGCCCGCGCGAAGCAGGCAGCATCTGGGTGGCCGAGGACATCACCGCGCGCCGCCAGGCCGAGCGCGAACTGGCCGCCGCCAAGCAGCAGGCCGAGGCCGCCAACCACGCCAAGAGCGCCTTCCTGGCGACGATGAGCCACGAGATCCGCACGCCGCTGAACGGCGTGCTGGGCCTGGCCCGGCTGCTGCAGGACGCCACGCTGGAGCCCGAGCGCCGCGACGCCTATCTGCGCCACCTGGTGGCCGCCGCCGAGCTGCTGAGCGGCATCGTCTCCGATGTGCTGGACCTGTCCAAGATCGAGGCCGGCCACCTTCAGATCGAGTCCATCGTCTTCGACCTGCGCGAGGTGCTGGGCAACACCTTCGACACCTTTGCAGCACTCGGCCGCGAGCACGGGCTGCTGATGCGCTGCGCCGTCGCGCCCGAGGTGCCGCAGCGCGTGCGCGGCGACCCGGTGCGCGTGCGCCAGATCCTGGCCAACTACATGAGCAACGCGCTCAAGTTCACCGCCCGCGGCGAGATCACGCTGCGCGTGCTGGCCATCGGCGGGCCGCGCGTGCGCGTCGAGGTGCAGGACACCGGGACGGGCATCAGCGCCGCCGTGCGCGACCGGCTGTTCCTGCCTTTCGTGCAGGCCGACAACTCCATCACCCGCCGCTTCGGCGGCACCGGCCTCGGCTTGTCGATCTGCCGTGAACTGGCGCAGCGCATGGGCGGCGCGGTGGGGGTGGAAAGCGATGGCCGCAGCGGCAGTTGTTTCTGGGCCGAGATCCAGCTTCCCGCTGCTGAACTGCCGGTGGCCGAAGGCAGCGGCCTGCCCGCCGGCCCGCTGCCGCTGGCCGGGCTGTGCGTGCTGCTGGCCGAGGACAACGCCGTCAACATGCTGATCGCCAGCGCGATGCTGCAACGCCTGGGCGCCGAGGTGCTGCAGGCCGACGACGGTGCGCAGGCGCTGGCCATCGTGCACGAGCGCGGCGCCGGCTTGCATGCGGTGCTGATGGATTTGCACATGCCCGTCATCGACGGCCTGAGCGCCACGCGCAAGCTGCGCGCCGACCCGCGCAGCGCCGCCTTGCCGGTGCTGGCCTTCACCGCCGCGGTGCTGGAGCAGGAGCGCCAGGCCGCCAGCGCCGCCGGCATGGACGGCTTCATCGCCAAGCCGGCGGTCGAGGCCGACCTGCTGCGCGTGCTGCGGCCGCTGGCGCTGCGGGCGGCTGCGACGGCGACGGCGACGGCGACGGCGACGGTCAGGCAGGCCTGAAGTTCAGGCCGGCAGCGTCTGTGCTGCCGCTGCCGCCGCCGCCGGCTGCACCGGGCCGGCGATCGTGTCCAGCGTCACCCGGCCCTGCTGCCACGCGAGGTCGAAATCGGCCTCCACTGCCAGCAGCGCGGCGGGGTCGGCTGCCAGCACGCCCTGGATGCCGATGGCGCGGTTGCGGCCCTGGTTCTTGGCGGTGTAGAGCGCCATGTCGATGAGGTTGACGGCGCGCTCCAGCGTCAGCGCCAGCCGGTGCGCCGGCAGCGGGAAGCTGCCATAGCCGAGCGACGCGGTGACGGCGATGCGCTTGCCGGCCGCGCCCACCACCACGGCCGCGCCGCCCACTGCCTGCAACACCCGGCCGGCCAGCGCGCGCACCTGCTCGGGCGTGACGGCGGCGGCGAAGATCAGGAACTCCTCACCGCCCCAGCGCACCACCACGTCGCCGTCGCGCACAGCTTCGCCCAGCCGGCGCGCCACCTCCACCAGCACCACGTCGCCCACGGCGTGGCCATGCTCGTCGTTGATGTGCTTGAAGTGGTCGATGTCCACCAGCAGCAAGGCGCCTTCGAAGCGTTCGCTGCCGCCGCGCCCGCGCACCAGCGTGTGCAGGTGGCGGCGGTTGGCCAGCCCGGTGAGCGGGTCGCGCTCGCTCTGCACGCGCAGCCTGGCCTGCTTGTCGGCCAGGCTGCGGTTGATGTGGCGCACCCTGCCGTACAGCAGCACCACCAGCGCGGCGCCCAGCGCCACGGCCATGCCGCCGGCCAGCCACAGCCGCTGAAGCGACGCATGGTTGGCCAGCTCGGCCGCGCGCAACGCGTTCTCGCGCGAGCGCAGCTCGATGTCGCGCTGCTGCGCCGCGCGGTCGAAGCGGCCGCGCAGGCCGGCCAGCGTGGCGTCGCGGTTGCTCGCCATCGTGCGCTTGACCAGGTCGCGCTCGCGGTGGTACAGCGCCAGCGCGCCGGGCAGGTCACCGGCGTCGGCCAGCGCGTCGGCAAACTCGCGCAGCGCCACGGCCAGCTCGGCGTCGGCGCCGCTGGCGGCGAAGACGGCGATCACCGGGTCGGCCTCGGCGCGCGGCGACCTGCCGAGGCCGAGCGCAATGCGCGCGATGCCGCGGTTGGCCAGCAGCACGCGCTCGGTGCGGCGGTCACCGCGCGCGCGCACCAGCGGCAGCGCCTGCTCCACCGCGGCCAGCGCCTCGCGGGCGTGGCCTGCCTTCAGATGGCTGTCGCTCAGGTTGGTCAGCAGCCGTGCGGCCAGCCTTGGTGAATCGGCCCGGCGGGCCAGCACCAGGCCTTGTTCGGCGGCGCGCTGCGCGGCGGTGGAGTCGCCGCGGCGCTCTGCGATGCGCGTCTCGTACAGCTTCAGCCGCGCCAGCGTCATCGCGCTGCCTTCCAGCCTGGCCATGCGCTCTGCGTCGGTGAACAGGCTGCGCGCGCGGTCGTGTTCGCCCTGCACCGCCTTCAGGTCGGCCACCGCGGCCAGCGAGCGCGCCTGAAGGCCGAGGTCGCTGGTGCGGCGTGCGAGGTCCAGCGCCGCCTGGGCGTGCTGCAAGGCCGCGTCGGTCCGGCCCTGGCCGTGGGCCTGCATGGTCAGCAGTTGCAGCGCGCGCCAGGCAGGGCGCGGGTCGCAGCCGGCGGCGGGGGGCGCGGTGCCGCTGCACAGCCGGCCGTAGATGTCCAGCGCGGCCTGCGCTGCGGCCGCCGCCTTGTCCATGTGGTCTTGCGCCGCCTCGCGCGTGGCCTGCACCAGCAGCGTGTCGGCGGCGGCCAGCGGCTCGCTGTCGCGCAGCGCCTCCAGCGCGGCCAGTGCGGCGGCGCTCTCGGGCAGCCGGCCGGCACCGGCGGCGACCAGGCCGCGCGCCAGCGCCACCACGCGGGCGGCGCCTGGCGGCAGCGCATAGCGGGCGGCCAGCGCGTCCAGGCTGGCAAGCGCCTGGGCAGGATGGTCGTAGCCGCTGTCCACGGCCTCTTCGGCACTGTCCTGCAAAGCGGCCAACGGCGACGGCGCTGCCGGCGGCGGTGACGCCGGCAGCGCCGCAGGCGGCACGGCACTGCCGGCGCCAGCGCAGGCCAGCGCCAGCGCCAGTGCCGACGCCAGCGCCCGTGCAAGCTGCCCGGCCCTCATGCCGCCGCCTCGTCGGCGGGCACGGCGGCGGCGGCCTCGGCATGCACGGCAGCCACGGCGCAGACGGCGGGCACCGGGCCGCTGAGCTGGGCCAGTGCCACGCGGCCGTCGCGCCACGCTGATTCCAGCGTGCTCGCGGCGCCGGGCACGCGGTTGTCGTCGTCGGCGTGCAGCATGCGCACGCCGTAGGCGCGGTTGCGGCCGTGCGCCTTGGCAAGATAGAGGGCGGTGTCCACCAGGTCGATGGCGCGCTCCCAGGACATCGGGCGCCGCGCCGGCTCGATCGGGAAGGTGGCGAAGCCGATCGACACCGTCACTGCGATCTGCGTGCTGCCCACCGCGACAGGCGTGCCGCCGATGGCGCGCAGCAGCCGCTCGGCCAGCGCCTCCACCTCGGCCGGCGGCAGCGCGCGCACCACCACCAGAAACTCCTCGCCGCCCCAGCGCACCGTCAGGTCCTGCTCGCGCAGCGTGGCGCGCAGCCGGTCGGCGATGGCCACCAGCACCGCGTCACCGGCGCCGTGGCCGTGGCGGTCGTTGATGTGCTTGAAGTGGTCGGCGTCGATGAGCAGCACCGAGCCCTCCAGCATGCCGTCGGCCGCCACGCGGCGCATCTCGGCCTGGAAGTGGCGGCGGTTGGCCAGCCCGGTGAGCGGGTCACGTTCGCTCTGCACCTTCAGTTGCGCGTTGGTGGTGGCCAGCCTGGCGTTGGTATGGCGCATGCGCCAGGCGAGCGCCGCCACCACGCCCACCAGCAGCAGCGCAACCACGGTGCCCAGCACCCACAGCCGCTGGCGCAGCGTGTTGCCGGTGAATGCGGCCGCCTGGAGCTGATGCTCACGGTCCAGCAGCGTCAGCTCGCGCTGGCGCTGCGCATGGTCGAAGCCTTCCTGCAACTCCAGAATGGCCTGCTGGTGCTCGCGCCTGAAGACCTCGTCGGCCAGCCGCCGGTGCTCGACGTTGGCGAGCCAGGCATCTTTCAGGAAGCCGGCTTTTTCGAGCACCATGCCCAGCTCCATCTGGGTCGATGACAGCCCCGTCAGCGAGCCGGTGCGCTCGTCGATGGCCAGGCTTTGCCGCGCCAGTGCCAGCCCTTCGGCACGCTGGCCCATCGCGATCAGCGCCAGCCCGGCATTCGCCAGCGCCACCGATTCCGACGACAGGTCGCGCACCTCGCGCGCCAGCGGCAGCGCCTGGCGCGACAGCCGCAGTGCGGTGGCCGGGTCGTCGTGCTTCAGGTAGTAGTCGGCCAGGTTGGCCAGGCCGCGCACTTCCTCGTGGCGCGAGCCTGCCAGCCGCGCGTACTCGATGGCAGTCTGCATCGCCTGCAACTCGTCCTGCGGCCGGTCCAGCCCGCTGAGCACGATGCCGCGCGTGGCCATCGCGGTGGCCACGGCCAGCGCGTCGCCCGAGCCCTGGGCCAGCGCCACCGCCTCGGCGCTGATCTTCTGCGCCCGCTCCAACTGCTGCGCCTGGAAGTACGAGTAGGCCAGCGCGTTGCGCAGCTCCGCGCGGCGCCAGGCCGGCAGCACCGGGTCGGCCAACTGAAGCGCCTGCTGCGCCAGCCGCACCGCGTCGTCGAGCTTGCCGGACAGGTCTTTCACCTTGGCGTGGGCCTGGAGAAAGCGCACGCGCAGCGACACGCTGCTGTCGGCCGGCAGCCGCGCGCCGGCCTCGGCCATCAGGCGGTCTGCGCGGCCCAGCGGGCCGTCTCGGGCCATCGCCTGCGCGCGCAACAGGCTGGCGCAGGCGGCGGCTGCCGGGTTGCCGCTGTCGGCGGCGGCCATGTCCAGCCAGCGTGCCGTCTGTTCGACAGCGGCCGGCTCGCCCAGCTTCACCTGCAACAGCCCGCGCAGCAATTGCAGCTCGGCCGCCAGCGCGGCTTCGGCGCCCAGCTTGCTGAGCAGCGGCTCCAGCGCCGCCACCGCGGCGGCGGGGCGTGCGCGCTGGGTAGCTTCCAGCGACGCAAGCTCTGCTGCTGGCGTGGCGGAAGGGGCGGCAGGGGCCGCGGCCACCACAGCGGCTGCAAGCGCTGCATCGCCGATTGCGCCGGCCGTGCACAGCGCAGCCAGGGCCAGGCCGAGCGCAGCGCGTGCTGCCGCCAGCGCCGGCCGCCGCCCCGCCATCACGCCGTTCTGAAGCGCGTGAGCATCTGCACCAGCCGCGTCGCCTGCGCGCGCAGCGACTCGGTGGCGGCGCTGGCCTGCTCCACCATCGCCGCGTTCTGCTGCGTCGAGCGGTCCATCTCGGCCACGCTCTGGTTGACCTGCGCGATGCCGCTGGCCTGCTCGGCCGCGGCGCGCGAGATGTCGTCCACCGTGCGCGCCACGCGCTCGATGGCGCCGACGATGCGCTCCATCGTCTGCCCAGCGCTCTGCACCTTGCCGGCGCCCGACTCGATCTGCTCCACCGACGAGCTGATCAACGTGCGGATCTCGCGCGCCGCCTCGCTGCTGCGCTGGGCCAGCGTGCGCACCTCGGCTGCCACCACGTTGAAGCCGCGGCCGTGCTCGCCGGCACGCGCTGCCTCCACCGCGGCGTTGAGCGCCAGGATGTTGGTCTGGAAGGCGATGCCGTCGATCACCGCGATGATCTCGCCGATCTTCTTCGCCTGGCCGTTGATGGCCTGCATGGTGCTCACCACGTCGGCCACCATCGCGCCGCCCTCGCGCGCCACGCTGGAGGCGTCACGCGCCAGCACGTTGGCTTCACGGGCGTTGTCGGCGCTCTGGCGGATGGTGGCCGCGAGCTGCTCGATGGACGCCGCCGCCTGCTGCAAGGCCGACGCCGTGCCTTCGGTGCGCGACGACAGGTCGGCATTGCCGCTGGCGATCTCGCCCGACGCGGTGTCGATCTCATCGGCCGTGCGGCGGATGTCGCCGACGATGCCGGTCAGGTTGCGCGACACCTCGGCCAGCGCGGCCAGCACGCGGCCGGTGGCGTCGGTGGAGGTTTCGGCGTCCTGGCTGGTGAGGTCGCCTTGCGCCAGTTGCCCGGCGAGCTGCGCCGCGTGGCCCAGCGGCTGGCTGATGGCGCGCACGAAGGTCCAGGTGAGCAGCGCACTGAGCAGCAGCGCGGCCAGCGAGACGCCGGCAATCGCCCAGCCGTTGCGCACGGCAGACGCCGCTGCCTTGTCCACCGTGCCGCCCGTCTGCGCCACCTCGCGCTGGACGAACTGGCGCATCAGCGTCTGGTTGCTCTGGTACAGGTCGTCCAGCGTGCCGACATAGGTGGCCGCGGTGCTGACGCCGGCGGACTTGATGTCCAGCGTGTCGGCTGCTGCCTTGGCATAGCTGGCAAACCCCTTGGCGAACGCAGCCATCGCCTGCCGCTGCTCGGCGGACAGGCCGGCGTCGTCGGCGGCTGCCTTCAAGGTGCCCTGGAAGGCGGCGATCTGCTTGAGCAGGCCGTCGTCCAGCGCCTTGATCTTGTCGGCGCGCTGGCCCACGGCCTCCCAGGCCAGGCTCTGGTAGAGCGCCTGGTGCATCTCGGTGAGCTGCACCGCGAAAGCCTGGGCATTGACGATGCGGTTGACGCCGTCGCCGCCGAGCTGGCGCAGCTCGGCCGTCAGCGAACGGTTGGCCAGCCAGCCGACGGCAGCCACCACCACCAGGCAGACGATGGCCACCGCCGGAGCGAGCGAGACCTTCAGGCCGATGGAGGCGTTGCGCAGGAATTGGCCCATCTGCTGTCCCTCTCGTGTTGTGCCAGGCGGTCAGCGGTAGATGCCGACGCCGACGAAGCCGTCGCCGGTGGGCAGCTTGCGGGCATAGGTCGATTTGGGCATCATTTTCTTGGTCAGCGGGTCGGGCCAGTCGTAGTCGTACCAGCCGCCGCCCTTGGCCGCGGCAGCGTTCAGCCCCGGCAGGATGAGGCCGCCGTTGCCGTCCTTCAGCGCACTCAAGTCCTTGCCGACCAGCTTTTCGTTGGCGCCATGCGCCAGCGCGGTGCCCTTCTCGTCGAAGGCCACCACGTACAAGTCCTTCTTCGTCCAGGCGGCCTTGTCGGTGGTGAAGTCCTTGTAGGCCTTCTCGGGGCCGACCTTCTTGATGTGGTCCACGGCGGCTTCGGTCATCGCCTTGGCCTCGTCCTTGGTGCCGCGTTCCTGGGCGGCGGCGGCGCCCACGAAGCAGGCGGTGGCCAGCAGGGCGACGGCAAATCGGTGGTGCAGTTGCATGGGTTCCTCGTGCAGAGCGATGGGGTCACACATGACGGGCCGGCAACCGGCCCGCGCCAGTGAAGGTCATCGGCCGCAGGAGGACACTTCTTGAGGGGAAGCTGCGTGCCGGTTCGCTCGAACTGGCTGCCCAACACCCGCCTTCTCTGCGTTCAGCGCGTTCAGTCCAGGGTGACTTCGGTGCGCACGGTGCCGGCGCGGTCAGCGGTGGCGGTCAGCGCGATGGCGGTGCCGCGCGCGCCCTTCACCACCCATTCGGTCACCGCACGGTCGGGCGTGATGTCGCGGTTGGGCAGAAAGGCCTGCAACGTGGTCTTGGGCGCGTGGCCGTCCAGGTGCGGGCCCTCGCAGCGCTCACGCCCGCTGACCAGCGTGACGCCGGCCGGCAGGTGGATCTGGAACACCGTGCCGCGCACCGTCTTGCGCTCGATGGCGCGCTTGCTGATGTTGGACGGCAGGTAGCCCGCGTTGGCCACCGCAAAGCGCACCCGCCAGGTGTCGGGGCCGAGCGAGCGCACCTCCGTGCGCAGCACCTCCAGCTTGGGCAGCGACAGCGCGATCTGCGTCAGCCAGGCCGGGAAGCGCGCTGCCTCGCGCTCGCGCAGGTGCGGCGGCGGGTTGCGCCAGTAGTTCATCTTGTCCCAGCCGCCCAGCTCCACCATGCCGAGCTGCGGGTGGCGGAAGGCATACCACTCCACGTGCGCCAGGCCGCCGCACTGCTCGTCGCTCCACTTCAGCAGCTTCACGTCGTCTTCTGGCGGGTGGTCGCGGTACCACTCGATCCACTTGTAATCGGTGATGCCGGCTTCCTTGTTGGGCGCCCAGATCTCCACCGTCCAGAACAGCGCGCCCAGGTGCTCATAAACCCAGTCCTGCGTGCCGCTGATGTGCTGCTTGGGGTGGTATTTGAAGTCGTGGAAGATGCTGATGGCCGGGTAGCCGGTGAGTCTGGCGCCGATGTCCGACAGCCGCTTGTACATCCACAAGTCTTCCGGCGTCATCTCGTCGTCGCTCTGCGTGCCCATCGGCCGCAGGATCACGCCGCTGTGCGTGTGGAAGCTGACCGCCGCGCCGATGTTCGGGTGGCGGGTGATGAAATCGACCATCGCCCGCACCTCGGGCTCGCTGGTGGGGTAGCTGCCGGCGCCGGCCTGCTCGAATTCCTGCCGCCACAGCGACGGGAAATTGCGGTTCAGGTCCAACCCTTCGAGGTCGGGGTTGGCGTTGATCTTCAGCCCGTCGAAGGCCTTCAGCGCGCCTTCCGGGATGACGCGGAAATACTGCCCGCCGAACTCACCCGGCTCGCGCGCCACCATCAGCCGCGGCTCGGCGGCGTGCTTCTTCCACGGGCCATGCGGGTCGGGCACGCGCATGCTCAGCACGCGGCCGTCGCCGTCGATGTCTTCGATGGTCAGCCCATCGACCGGCTGCTCGTCGTAGGGGTAAGGCCGCGTGGAACTGCGGATGTGGCGCGGCCGGTCGGCCAGCGCCAGCTCGGCGCCGTCGGGGTTCAGACGCGGGCACAGATAGACGGTGCGCGTGTCCAGCAACTGGCGCACCTGCGCATCGCCTTCGTAGCCGGTGGCCAGCTTGTGCAGCCAGTACAGGCAGGCGGTGCAGGCCGTCAGCTCGGCCGCGTGGATGTTGCCGTCGGCCCAGAAAGCCGGCTTGTCCGTGTCGGCGCCGGTGCTGCTGCTGGTCAGCGTCAGCAGCCAGATGTCGCGCCCTTCATAGCTCTTGCCGATCGACGTCAGCGTGATCAGCCCCGGCAGCGCGGCGGCGTAGTCCTGGAGCAGACGGGTGAGCTCGGCGTGGCGGTAGAACTGGTCGAAGCGCGGAACGGGGATGGCGGGCATGGGCTTTGGGCGGCGGCGAAGAAGCGCGCATTGTGCCCGCGGCACCCACCGTGGAAGCCGTCACCGGCCCTTGGACAGCCCCTGGAAACGGCCCTGCCGGCACCAGCTCGAAGGGCATGCGCTCGGCCGGGTCTGGGATGCGCCAGCGCACGCGCAGCGGCCTGGCGCGGCAGTGCAGGCAGCGTGCGCGCTGGCAGGCCGTCAGGCCGGCAGGCCGTGCGGTGGGCGAATGGTCAGCCGGCTGTCACGGACAGTCTGCCGGCGCGCCATGCTGGAACACGCGCAGTTCGCCGGGTGCAAAGGCAGACCAGGCCTCGCCGGCCGTCAGCGGCTCGGTGGCGACGATGGCGATGCGGTCGTCCGGCGTGGTGAGCGGCGCGAAATCGACGCTCAGGTCTTCATCGGCCAGCGTGGTGGCGCCGAACGGATGGCGGCGCACCACGGAGTGCAGATGCGTCGAGCAATGCGCCCACAGCGCCTGCCCGTTGCTCAGCAGCATGTTGAAGCTGCCGTGGCGCGCCGGCAGCGGCAGCAGCTCGCGCAGCGTGCAGCCGAGTTCGGCGATGCCGGGCACGCTGGCATGTGCCTTGGCCAGCTCCTGCATCAGCCAGCAGAAGGCGAGTTCGCTGTCGGTGTCGCCCACCGGGCGGAAGGCGCCGTGCAGCCGCGGGCTGAAGCCCTTCAGGTCGCCGTTGTGGGCAAACACCCAGTAGCGGCCCCACAGCTCGCGCACGAAGGGGTGGGTGTTCTCCAGCGCCACCCGGCCCTGCGTGGCCTTGCGGATGTGGGCGATGACGTTGTCGCTCCTGATCGGGTAGTTCTTCACCAGCTCGGCCACCGGGCTGCTGCGCGCGCTGTGGCAGTCGATGAACTGGCGCAGCCCGCGGTCTTCACTGAACGCGATGCCGAAGCCGTCCTTGTGCTCGTCGGCGCGCGAGGCCAGGCCGGTGAAGCTGAACATCACGTCGGTCGGGGTGTTGGCGTTCATGCCGAGCAGTTGGCACATGGGGCTGACCCGCTACCCGCTACTCGAACATCAGCTTGCCGATGCCCCGCCAGCTCAGCAGCCGGCCGGGGTTCTGCGTCTCCTCCAGCACGCCGCTCATGCGGCGCAGGATGCGCGGGCTCCTGCGGGCGCGCCAGATCACCAGGTCGGCCAGCCAGGGCCGGTGGTTGACGTGGCTGGCGCGCTCATAGAGGTCGAACTTGGGCTTCAGCGCCGCCATCGCGGCTTCGTAGGTGGAGCGCACATGCTGGACGTCGTCCAGCCCGGAGCGCAGCGCTTCGGCGGCCAGCAGCCCGGTTTCCATCGCCTTGCCGATGCCCTCGCCAGAGAAGGCATAGGTGCTGCCTGCCGCCTCTCCTGTGACCAGCAGCCCGGGGCGCGACCAGGCGGCGCCGAGCAGTGAGCAGCGCAGCGGCGCGCCCTTGATCTCGCCTTGCAGCGTGCCGCCGGCCATCAACTCGCGGGCCGGCGCGTGCAGCTCGCAGAAGGCGTCGAACATCTGGCGGAGGTTGACGTCCTGCATCGCGTGGCGGCCGTTGCGGCGCACGACATGGCTGCCGGTGAGGCCGGCGCCGATGTTGAAGACGCCGCCGGGGCAGGGGAAGATCCAGCCGTAGCCGCCCGACAGGCGCGGGTGCCAGACCATCTGCAACTGCGTGATGCGGCCCACCATCGCGTCGTTCTTCACGTAGCCGCGCAAGGCCACGCCGCTGGGCGTGCGGCGCTCGCAGACGCCGGCCGCCAGCGCCGCCTGCGGCACCGCGCCGGTGGCGATGACGACCCAGCGCGCACGCAGCTCGTGCAGCGCGTCGCCGTGCTTGAGCCGCGCGCCGACGATGCGCTCGCCGTCCAGCAGCGGCGCCTCGAAGCGCACCGGCGTCGCCAGCCTGGCCCCGGCGCGCTGCGCTGCGCGGCACAGGATGTGGTCGAGCTGCTTGCGCGGCAGCACGGCCAGTTGCCCCGGCACATCGACGCTGCCGCCGCGCGGCGCCACGCAGCGCACATGCTGCACATGGGCGGCGGCGGCCATCACTTCGTCGTACGCGCCCAGCCGGCGCAGCGCGGCGTGGGCGTCCGGGATCAGGCCGTCGCCGCAGACCTTGTCGCGCGGGAAGTCGTGCTGGTCCACCAGCAGCACGTCCAGCCCGCTGGCGGCCAGCGTCTGCGCGCAGGCACTGCCGGCCGGGCCGGCGCCGACGACGAGCACGTCGCAGCTTGTGGGGAGTGCGGTGGATGTCATCGGGCAAATTGTAGGCAGCGGCGCTGCGCTGCCCTGGGGATGCCGGCGCGGCCGGTGCTGCACAGAATGGCGGCGGCTTTTCCACCCCCGCACGAAAGGCGGCAGCATGCCCGGCACCCCCTTCCACCCCACCCTCGCCGCAGGCTTCGCGCTCAACCCGGCTGCTGCGCATGCGGCAGCGCCGCGTGCGGCGGCCAGCGCCGGCGGGCGTTTGCCGCGGGAGGCGCGTGCCCTGATGGCCGCTGCCAGAACCATCGCGCAGGGGCCGGTGGTCACGGTGATGGCGGACAAGGCCGGCAGGTTCGCGTTCTGGGTCCGCCAGCGCGATGGCGACATGCTGTTCACGGTGGAGCAAGGCGCGGCCAACGCGGACGCGATGGTGCGCATCGCGATGCTCGCCTACGAGAAGAAGCTGTGCGTCGCCGCGTCGCGCACCGAGCCCGCCACGCAGGCCGACTGGGTGATGATCGACCCCGGCCTTTGAGCGCGCCCGGCCCGGCTACGCCTCACACGCCGAAGGCCGCCCGCAGCCGCGCCTGCGACAGCGGCAGGTCGCGCACACGCACGCCGGTGGCGTCGGCCACGGCGTTGGCAATGGCAGCCGCGGCGGGGCCTTGCGCGGCTTCGCCGGTGCCCAGGAAGGGCTGGCCTGGCCTGTCCACCACATGGACGTCGATGCGCTCGGGCACATGCGCAAAGCGCAGGATCGGGTAGCCGCCCCAGTCGCGGCTGGCCACGCGCATGCCGTCGAAGGCCACTTCTTCGGTCGTCGTCCAGCTTGCCGACTGCACGATGCCGCCTTCGATCTGGTTGCGGATGCCGTCGGGGTTGACCGCCTCGCCGCTGTCCACCGCGGCCACCGCGCGCAGCACGCGCAGCGCGCCGTTGCCACGCCAGACTTCCACCTCCATGGCCACCGCCGCATAGGCGCCCAGGTTCTTGTAGCGGGCGAATGCAAAGCCGCGGCCGCGGCCGGGCTGCCGCCTGAATGCCGCCCAGCCGAACTGTGCGGCGGCCACGCGCATCACCTCCAGCGCCCGCGCGTCCTGCATGTGGCGCTGGCGGAAGGCCACCGGGTCGGCGCCGGCGGCACGCGCCAGCTCGTCGAGGAAGCTTTCGATGGCGAACACGTTGAGGTAGGCGCCCAGCGAGCGCAGCGCCGACACGCGCACCGGCATCTGCGGCAGGAAGTGGTGCACCACGCGCGCGGTGGGCAGGGCGTACAGCGGCACGGCGTTGCGGTCACCGCCGCCTTCGGGCTGCGGCAGCGGCACCGGCGGGCTGGGTGCAAAAGGCGCGGCCAGGTGGGTGGCGGCCAGCAGGTCGCCGGCCGCGCCCGGGCGCGACGAATGGGTGTTGCTCCAGACCTCGTGCTGCCAGCGCGCGATGCCGCCTGCCGCGTCCAGCGTGGCCTCCAGCGTGGCCAGCATCGGCGGGCCCAGCGGCTCCCAGGCGTGTTCGTCGCCGCGCATCCATTGCACGCGCACCGGGCGGCCGGGCAGCGCGCGCGCCAGCAGCACGGCATCGGCGGCCACGTCGTCGGCGGCGTTGTGGCCATAGCAGCCCGAGCCTTCGACATGGATGCAGTGCACCTGCTGCTGCGGCACGCGCAGCAGCTCGGCCAGCGCCTTGCGCAGCGGAAAGACGCCCTGCGTGTGCGTCCAGACGGTGAACTTGCCGTCCTGCCACTGCGCGATGGCGCAAGACGGGCCGATGGACGCGTGCATCAGGTAGGGCTTGGTGTAGCTGGCGCTGAAGGTCTTGCCGACGGCGGCGTTGTTGGCGGCGGCGCTGGCAGGCGCGGCCCGGTCGAGGATCACGAAGTCCTGCGCCGGCGCCTGGCGCAGCACGGCGCCGAAGCGGCCCGGCTGCACGGCGTCGGGCTGCTGTGCGGCGTCTGCCCACTGCGTGCCGGCAGCCAGCAACTTCAGCGCCTGCACCGCCTGCCATTCACGCTGCGCCAGCAGGCCGATAAAGCGGCCGTCGCGCACGACCTTCAGCACGCCGGTTGCACGCTCTGCCGCACCACTGTCGAAAGCGCTGGGCGCGGACAGCCGGCCGGGCGGGCGCAGCACGCGGCCGTGCACCATGCCGGGCAGCCGCATGTCCTGCACATAGGCCGGCGCGCCGCCGCACACTTTGACGGGAATGTCCACGCGCCGGGCCGGCTTCCCAATCCAGCGGCGCTGCGCCGCATCGCGCAGCCGGCTCTGCGGCGCAGCATCGACATGCAGCACCTTGCCTGCCACCAGCTCGCCATAGCCGACGCTGCGCCCGCCGGCACGCAGCACGCCGTTGTCTGGCACCAGTTGCGCGGCGGGCACCGCCAGGCGCTGTGCAGCCGCGGCCACCAGCAGCTCGCGCACCTGCGCCGCGGCGTGGCGGATGGCCGTGCCGCTGTCCTGCATCGAGTGGCTGCCGGCGGTGTAGCCCTCGTTGGCTGTGCGTTCGGTGTCGGCCGTGACCAGCGTGATGCGGTCTGGCGACAGCACCAGCTCGTCGGCGGCCAGTTGGATCAACGCGGTCTTGATGCCTTGCCCCAGCTCGGCCTTGCCGGTGAAGACGGTGACGCTGCCGTCGGCGGCCACCGCGATCCAGCCGTCCAGCAGCGGCTGCGCCTTCAGGCTGCCGGGCAGCGGGCCAGCGCCGGGGTGCTCGCCTGCCTGTTTGGGGTCGTTGGGCCCGGCGCGGGTGGAGAAGGCGACGACCAGCGCGCCGCCGGCAGCAAGGAAGCCGCGCCGCTTCATGCTGCGCCACCGGCGCCGGCAGCGCCTGCCGCGCCAGCAGCGCGCCGCACCGCGCGCAGGATGCGCATGTGGGTGCCGCAGCGGCACAGGTTGGGCTGCATGTGGCTGCGGATCTCGGCATCGCTGGGCGTCTTGTTGCGCTCCAGCAGCGATTGCGCGCGCATCACCATGCCGGCGATGCAGTAGCCGCACTGGGCGGCCTGCTCTTCGATGAAGGCGCGTTGCAACGGGCTGGGCTGCTGTGGCGTGCCCAGCCCTTCGACGGTTTTCACCTGCCGCGCGCCCACCAGCGCCACCGGCAGCAGGCACGAGAACACCGCGTCGCCATCCAGCATCACCGTGCAGGCGCCGCACTGGCCCAGGCCGCAGCCGAACTTGGCGCCGGTCAGCCCCAGGTCGTCGCGCAGCACGTAGAGAAGCGGCGTGGCGGGGTCGGCATCCACCGTGCGCGGCCGGCCGTTGACGTTGAGGGTGGTGGTCATCGGCGGCTGTCCTTCACCGCGGCGTCCAGCCGCGGCCATGGTGCTTGGTCAGCGCCGGCACGCCGCAGGTAGGCGGCCAGCGCGGTGATCTGCGCGTCGCTCAGCGCATTGCCGAAGGCCGGCATCCAGCGTCCGCGCTGGCCGCCGGCCGGCGGGATGCCTTCGCGCACGATGCGCAGCAGGCTGGCCGGGTCTTCGTCGTACAGCGCCACGGCCAGCGGCAGGCGCAGCGCGTTGTCGCTGGCCGGGCCGCTGCGGCCCAGGTCGTGGCACACGGCGCAGGCTTGCGCATAGACGGTGGCGCCGCGCTGAAGTTGATCGTCTTGCGCCTCCACCTGCGCCGCGGCCAGCGGCCCGGCGGCTCTGCGCACGCTGGCGGTGGCGCGGGCCTGGCGGCCGGCGGCATCTGGCGCTGCCGGCGCCATCTGCGACACCACATAGACGGCGATGGCCCGCACGTCGGCCGGATCGGCCTGCGACAGGCTGGCCACCACCTGCTGCATCGGGCCGCCCGCCATCGCGTGGCCTTGCGCCAGGCCGCTGCGCAGGTAGTCCACCAGCTCGGGCACCTGCCAGGGCAGCGGTGATGGCGAGCGGTGGTTCAGCGGCGGCGCATACCAGCCTTCGATGCGGTTGCCGTCCAGTGGCCGGCCGCGCTCTTCCGCCGCCAGCGCGTTGCGCGGCGTGTGGCAGCCGCCGCAGTGCGACAGCGACTGCACGAGGTGCGCGCCGCGCTGCCACTCGGCGCTGCGCGTGCCGTCGGCCGTGGCGGCTGGCTCGTCGCGCAGGAACAGCAGCTTCCAGCCGGCCAGCAGCGGCCGGAAGCCCAGGGGAAAGGCCAGTGCGTTGGCAGGCGGCCGGCTGTCCACCGGCTCGCGCGTCATCAGGTAGGCGTAGAGCGACTGCAGCTCGTCGTCGCTGGTGTGGCGAAAGTGGTCGTAGGGGAATGCCGGGTAGAGGTGGCTGCCGTCGCGTGCGACGCCCTCACGCATCGCCCGCGTGAAGGCCGCCAGCGACCAGCGGCCGATGCCCTGCGCCGCGCTGGGCGTGATGTTGCTGCCGTAGAGCGTGCCGAAAGGCGACTGCAGCGGCACGCCGCCGGCCAGCGGCGCACCCTGGGCCGTGGTGTGGCACGACGCGCAATAGCCCAGCGCCGCGAGCTGCGCGCCGCGCGCGATGCGGCCGGGCTCGAAGGCGCTGCGCTGCGGCTGCGCCACGGGCGCGATGGCCGGGCGCCATGCGAACGCGAGAAAGCCGATGCAGCCGAGAACGGCCAGCGCCAACAGCCACGAGAGAATGCGTCGAGCCACGGCGACAGGCAGCAAACGACGTGCCGGCGACTGGCCCGGGCGCGCGGCCTGCGCCGCGACCACCGCGGCTCTAGCGTGGCATCAGAGACCGGAAGCCATGTCCCCGGCCTTGACCTTCAGACGCCAGGCGTGCAGCAGCGGCTCGGTGTAGCCGCTGGGTTGCACAAGGCCCTTGAAGACCAGGTCGCTGGCGGCCTGGAAGGCGGCAGACTCCTTGAAGCGCCCTGCCATTTTCTGGTACGCCGGGTCACCGGCGTTCTGCTTGTCCACCACCTTGGCCATGCGCTTGAGCGTGGCGCGCACCTGCCGCTTGTCCACCACGCCGTGCAGCAGCCAGTTGGCCATGTGCTGGCTGCTGATGCGCAGCGTGGCGCGGTCTTCCATCAGGCCGACGTTGTGGATGTCGGGCACCTTGGAGCAGCCCACGCCCTGGTCGATCCAGCGCACCACGTAGCCCAGAATGCCTTGCGCGTTGTTGTCCAGCTCCTGCTGCCTTTCTGCGTCCGACCACCTGGGCTTCTTGACGACGGGGATGGTCAGCAGGCCGTCGAGCAGCGCGTCGCGCTCGGCGTCGATGTCACCCTTCTCCAGCGCCTTCTGCACCTTGAACACATCCACCTGGTGGTAGTGCAGCGCGTGCAGCGTGGCGGCGGTGGGGCTGGGCACCCAGGCGGTGTTGGCGCCTGCCAGCGGGTGGGCGATCTTCTGCACCAGCATCGCGGCCATCAGGTCGGGCATGGCCCACATGCCCTTGCCGATCTGCGCCCTGCCGCGCAAGCCGCATTGCAGGCCCACCAGCACGTTGTTGCGCTCGTAGGCCGCGATCCAGGTGCTGCCCTTCATGTCGCCCTTGCGCAGCATCGGGCCGGCGCGCATGGCGCTGTGCATCTCGTCGCCGGTGCGGTCGAGAAAGCCGGTGTTGATGAAGGCCACGCGGT
Organism: uncultured Rubrivivax sp.; assembly: GCA_964244245.1. Lineage (GTDB taxonomy): Bacteria > Pseudomonadota > Gammaproteobacteria > Burkholderiales > Burkholderiaceae_C > Rubrivivax. Next base: position 168,863 of record CAXTHW010000005.1, read on the forward strand.
CGGCCGCGGCGGCGATGCAGGCCTTCAGGTTGACGCTGGTGCGGCGCTCTTCGTCCATGATGCCCAGCTTCACGGTCGCCTTCGGCAGCCCGAGCATCTGCTCGACGCGGGCGAACAGCTCGCTGGCGAAGGCCACCTCGGCCGGGCCGTGCATCTTGGGCTTGACGATATAGACCGAGCCGGCGCGGCTGTTGCCGCGGCGTTGCAGGTCGTGCAGCGCGATGGTGGTGGTGACCACTGCGTCGAGGATGCCCTCGGGAATCTCGCGCGCCTCGTCGCCCCACAGCACCGCCGGGTTGCACATCTGGTGGCCGACATTGCGCACGAACATCAGCGAGCGGCCGTGCAGCCGCAGCGTGCCGCCGCCGGGCGCGACGTACTCGCGGTCTGGGTTGAGGCCGCGCGTGAAGGTCTTGCCGCCCTTGCTGACTTCTTCGGTCAGCGTGCCTTTGAGGATGCCCAGCCAGTTGCCGTAGGCCTGCACCTTGTCGGCAGCATCCACCACGGCCACAGAGTCTTCGAGGTCGAGGATGGTGGACAGTGCCGACTCGATGACGAGGTCGGCCACGCCGGCCGCGTCGCTGCTGCCGATGGCGGTGCTGCGGTCGATGCGGATGTCCAGGTGCAGCCCGTTGTGCAGCAGCAGCACGCTGTGCGGCGCCTCTGCGTCGCCCTGGAAGCCGACGAACTGCGACGCGGTCTTCAGCGGCACGACGCTGCCGTTCTTCAGCGTCACCAGCAGCGCGCGGCCCTGCACGCGGTAGGCCGTGGCGTCCAGGTGAGAGCCGCGTTGCAGCGGCGCCGTGCGGTCCAGCACATGGCGCGCGTAGGTGATGACCTTCGCACCGCGCACGGGGTTGTAGCCGGCGCCTCTTTCGGCGCCGTCGGCCTGGGCGATCGCGTCGGTGCCGTAGAGCGCGTCGTAGAGCGAGCCCCAGCGCGCGTTGGCGGCGTTCAGCGCATAGCGGGCGTTGGTGATGGGCACCACGAGTTGCGGGCCGGCCTGCAAGGCCAGTTCGCCATCGACATTGGCGGTGCGCACGCGCACCTTGGCCGGCACCGGCACCAGGTAGCCGATGCTTTCGAGAAACCTGCGGTACTTGCGCATGTTCTTGATCGGCCCCGGGTGGGCGGCGTGCCAGGCGTCGAGTTCAGCTTGCAGGCGGTCGCGCTCGGCCAGCAAGGCGGCGTTCTGCGGCGCCAGGTCGGCCACCAGCGCGTCGAAGCCGGCCCAGAAGGCGTCGGGCGCGATGCCGGTGCCGGGCAGCACCTCTTCGTCGATGAAGCGGGCCAGCGGCAGGGCGACTTGCAGGCTGTGGTGGGTGATGCGCATGGGTGCGTTCTAGGGGAAGAAGGAGAAGACGTCGCGCAGGCTGGTGCCGGTGCGGGTGGGCGGGTGTCGAGCTGCTCGGGCGGCGCGCCGGCGCGGTTGACCCACAGCGTGGTGTAGCCGTACCAAGTGGCGCCCAGCGCATCCCAGGCGTTGCTGGACACGAAGAGGATGTCTTTCGCCGCCAGGCCGAAGGCCGCCGGCCCCAGTGCGTAGGCCGCGGGGTCGGTCTTGAAGCGCTGCACCGCATGCACGCTGATCACCTGCGACAGGAGGCTGCTCGGCCAGCAAGGCCACGCTGTGGACGTCGAACAGCGTGCCGTAGGCGTCGAACACAACCGCTTTGGGAATCATCCCAGCACTCTATTCGATACATGCACCGCCATTAAGTACCTCAAACAGCCTGCATTTGTGCGGGTTTGGTGCATAGTGCGGCCCCATGGCGCGATTGAAGCAGATCGAATCCTTCGTGGCGGTGGCCGCCAAAGGCAGCCTGACCGCCGCGGCGCTGGCCGAGGGCGTGGCGCCTGCCATCATCGGCCGCCGCATCGACGCACTCGAAGAGCGGCTGGGCGTGAAGCTGCTGCTGCGCACCACGCGGCGCATCACGCTCACCCACGAAGGCAGCGCCTTCCTCGAAGACTGCCAGCGCGTGCTGGCCGACCTGGCGAACGCGGAAGCCAGCGTCAGCGCCGGCGGCGTGAAGGCCAGCGGGCACTTGCGCATCACCGCGCCGGCCGGTTTCGGCCGCCGCCACGTGGCGCCGCTGGTGCCGCGCTTCGTCGCACAGCACCCGGACGTGAGCCTGTCGCTGAACCTGTCGGACCGGGTGGTCGATATCGTCAACGAGGGCTTCGACTGCGCGGTGCGGGTGGGCGACCTGCCCGACTCCAGCCTGGTCAGCGTGCGCCTGGCCGACAACCGGCGCCTCTGCGTGGCCGCGCCGGCCTACCTGCAACGCGCGGGCACGCCGCAGACGCCGGCCGAGCTGGCGTCGCACGAATGCCTGACGCTGAGTTCAGAGGCCAGCCAGACACGCGGCTGGGCCTTCATGGTGGACGGCACGGCCACGCATCTGCGCCTGGGCGGCCGGCTGGACTGCAGCGACGGGCAGGTGCTGCACGACTGGTGCCTGGGCGGCCTGGGCATTGCCTGGCGCAGCACCTGGGAGGTGGAGGACGCGGTGGCCAGCGGCGCGCTGGTCACGCTGCTGGACGCCTTTGCCGCGCCGGCCAACGGCATCTACGCCGTCTTCGCGCAGCGCAAGCACCTGCCGCTGCGCGTGCGGCTGTGGATCGACTTCATCAAGCACAGCTATGGCGACCCGGCGTACTGGGCTGGTGCAAGCGGCGCAAGCGGCGCAGCCGCCGCAGCCGCCGCCGTTTCAGCGCTGCCCGCCCTGGCTTGACGCGACGGCTTCAGGCCGGCTCGATGCCGCCTTCATGCCGCTTTCTTGGCCGACAGGCACTCCTTCATGAAGGCCTTGCGTTCGTCGCCCTTCTTGTCGCCCGCGTCCTTGTTGCAACTGCCCATCTTCGACTGCTGGGTCTCCTTCTTGGCCGACAGGCATTCCTTCATGAAGGCCTTGCGCTCATCGCCCTTCTTGTCGGCCGCATCCTTGTTGCAGGTGGCCATCTTGGACTGCTGCGCAGTGGGCTCGGCAGCCTGCGCGCCGCCGGCGCACAGCGCCAGGGCGAGGGTGAACAGGGCGGCGGCGTGGGTGATCGTCTTCATGCAAAGCTCTCGGGGTGGCGGCACATGCCGTGGCCGATTGCAACAGAGCGGGCGGCACACCACAAGCGCGGTGTCGGCAGCGCAGGCCGCAGCCGCGCTGTCCTGCATCGTGGGGAGGCTGCTTCGGCTGCACAGGCTTAGGCTGCGCTGACCCGCTCGAAGGAGATCCCATGCTCAACGCCGTCATCGACGTTTCCCACCACAACAAGGTCAGCAGTTTCGCGCCGGCCGCGCAAGCCGGCGTGCTGGGAGTCATTCAGAAGGCGACCCAGGGATTCACCTTCAAGGACCCGACCTACGCCGGCAACATGAAGAAGGCGGCCGCCGCCGGCCTGTTGTTCGGCGCCTACCACTTCGGCACTGCGGGCGACCCGGTGGCGCAGGCCGAGTTCTTCTTGTCCGCCGCTGGCGATGCCGGGCTGCTGGTGCTGGACTTCGAGCCCAACCCCCAGGGGCACGACATGTCGTTGCTGGAGGCCGAGCAGTTCGTCCACCACGTCTTCGCACAGACGGGCCGCTATCCGGGCCTGTACTCCGGCCACACGGTGAAGGAAGCGCTTGCCGCCGCGGGCATTGCATCGCCAGGGCAGACGGAGCTGTCCAAGTGCTGGCTCTGGTACGCGCGCTACGGCGCGCCGCCGCTGATTCCGAAAGTCTGGGACCGCTGGTCTCTCTGGCAGTACACCGATGGCGCTGCGGGCCAAGAGCCGCACAGCGTTGCCGGCATCGGCCGCTGCGACCGCGACATGTTCAACGGCACCGCGGAAGAACTGCAGTCGCTGTGGGACGGCGTCACGCCGCTGTCTTGAGCGCGCCGATCTCGATGCGCAACAGGCGCGCGCCGCTGCCAAATGGCGCGCGCTGCACTTCGGCAGCGCCGACGCGGTAGCGGTTGGCGCGGCGCGTGAACGGCAGCGCCACGCCGTCCAGCCACAGCGCCTGCACGCCATGCCCGGGCGCGGCCACGGCGTAGTGCAGCCGCAAAGGCTGGCCGCAGACGTCCAGCGTGATCTGCAGGCCGTCCAGCGCGGGGGGCAGCACGGGGTCGATGAGCAGGCTGTGCGCCAGTGGCGTGACGCCTGCGAACTGCCGCAACAGCAGGCCGAGCGCGATGCCCGGCCCGCTGGAGTAGATGCGCCAGCCGCCTTCCAGCGCCACGCTGCCGGCGGCCACCGCGGCGTAGTCGCGTGACGCTGCGTAGCGGTCACTGAAGGCCGCGTCAGAACTGGAGTGGTAGCAGTTGGCCTGGCGCAGCGCGGCGCTGGGCACCAGCGTCTGCAGGCCCACCGCATGCGCGCGGCACAGCGCGGCGAAGAAGCCGTCTGCGTCGCCCACATGGGCCAGCGTCTCGGCGTAGCGCAGGTGGGCATGCATGTACATCACGCCGATCTCGCGGCCGAAATAGGCGCTGCTCTCGGCCCGCTGGAAGACGGTCTGCGGGCCGCCGCGGTAGGCCATCGGCGCGTCGAAGAGGCGCGCGCCGTCGGGGCCCGTGAGGTGCTGTTCGATCAGTGCCAGTTGCGCCTGCGCCAGCGGCGGCGGCAGCATCTCCTCCAGCACCGCGTGCATCATCGGCAGCAGGCTGTAGTGCAGGCCGGTGCGCCGGTCTGCCGGGTGCAGCAGCAGTTCCGGCGCCGCGCCGTCGGCGGCGTCCGGCGGGAACAGCGCATAGCCGGTGACCACGCCGTCGGCCACCAGCAGCCGCTCGAAATCAGCGCCGACCTGCGCCGCTTCTGCTTCGAGCGGCAGCGCATCGGCAGCGCGGCCGATGCTGCGCAGTGCGGCGGCCAGCGCCAGCAGCATCTGGTGGTGCAGCGTCACCGTCCAGGCGCTGCACAGGCGCTCGCGCAGCGCTGGGTCTGCCGGTTGCAGCGCGTCGTTCCAGTCGCCATGGCCGTAAGCCGCCAGATGGGTGCCGGCGATGCGCCGCTGCCGCGTCAGCACCAGCGCCTGCTGCGCATGCTGCCAGACGGAGGCTGGCGCGCCGCCGCCGTGGAAGGGCAGCGGCGCGTCCAGCAGCGCTGCGTCGCCCGAGGCCAGCAGGTAGCGCGCCAGCGCCAGCAGCGGCCAGAAGACGATGTCGCCATGCGCATCACCGGCGCGGATGGCGCGTTCGCGCTCGAAGAACATGAACCACTGCGGCCAGTCGCCATCGGGGTTCTGCGCTGCAAAGGTGCGCAGCAGCAGGTCACGCACGGGTGCCGTGCGGCCGCAGGCCAGCAGCAACTCCAGCGGCCCCTGGCAGACATCGCGCGTGCCCCAGCCGCCGCCCGAGTACTGCTCCAGCCCGCGCGGCGCCAGGTAGTGCACCAACGCGTTGTGCAGCAGCCAGGGCAGGCTGTCGGCCAGGCGCTGCACCGCGCCGGCCAGCGGGCTGGCGGGCGGCGCTTGCAAAAGCGGCATGGACAGCGGCAGCGGCAGCGGCAACGGCAGCGTGTTGCCCGTCCCGGCCGGCGGCTGCACCAGATGGCCGGTGATGCGCAGCCCGAAGTGCGGCGCCGCCTCGCCGTCGATGCACAGCAAGGGTTCGCCGTGCGGCGCGCCGTCGGCAAACAGCATCTCGTCACCGCCCAGCGCGGTGAAGACGCTGCCAGGCGCTGGCGCGACCGCGAAGCCGCCGCCGGGGAAGCGCAAGGCCATTTCGCTGCCCGCGGGCGGCGTGATGAACACCGCGTCGCCCCGCATCTGCCACGGTGGCGCCGGGCCGGCGCTGCCGTCGTCGCCGGCCAGCGCCAGGTGGTGGCTGACGCGCAGCCGCAGCGGCCCGCCTTGCAGCACTTCGACATCCAGCGCCAGCGCCTGCGGCGCGTCCAGCACCCGGCTCTGCACGCTGAACAGGCCGCCGGCGTGCCGGTAGATCCAGCGGCAGGCGCCGGGCTCCATCGTGAAAGCCGACGGCATGCCCAGCTGCTGCCAGCCGCCGCCCGCCTGCACGAAGATGCGCTGGCCCTGCGAGCGGAACTGCCCCAGATAGCCATGCACGGTGGACAGCAGCCGGTTGAGGCTCACATGCCCCTGCGTCACCATCGAGTGGAAGACGCCCTGCATCCACACGGTGGAGGTGAGTGCGCTTTCGTCAGGCACCAGCAGCGTGCCGCCGCGCAGGATGTGGCCGTGCGGGCGCAGCACGCGCCGCTCCTTGGCCGGCAGCACCACGTGGCGCTCTGCGCCGCTGAAGAAGGACAGCAGCGCGCCGGCCGGGCCGCTGTCGTGCTCTGCATTGCGGCGGTCGGCGCCGCACAGCGCGGCCAGCGTGTCGTCGGCCAGGTCGAGCGCCGGCAGCCAGGGCGCGTGGCTGAACAGCGTTGCCAGCGGCAGTGCTTGCGGCGCGGCGCCGGCTGCAGCGGGCCCGAACACCGGCGCCGTGGCTTCCGGCAGCGCGAGCGTGGCTTGCACCCAGGCCAGGTCGGCCGCGCTGCTGGCCGCCGGATGGTCGGCCTCGATGCGGCCGAAGAAGCCGGCCGCGGCGCTTTCGCCGGGTGCCAGATGCAGCGGCGCGTCCTGCAAGCCGATGCAGGCGTGTTCGTGCTGCAAGCGCGTGGCGGGCAGGTCTTGCCGCAGGTCGCGGAGCTGGCGGCCGTCGGTCGCGAAGGCAGCCGCTTCGCGCAGCGAGCCCAGCAGCGCCCACGGGTGGCGCCCGCCGACGGCCAGGTTCTGCCGCGCCGCCACCACCCAGCCCCGGGCCGCGTGCCGCAACGGCGCCATGTCGATGTAGTGGCTCACGTAGTGCTCGTTCAGCCGCACGTTGGCATAGGCGGTGAGGGCGATGTCCTGCACTTGAAGCAGCTCCAGCGTCTGCGGCGTGCTGCCGGTGTTGTGCAGCAGCAGATGCCAGAACCAGGCCGGCGCGTCCTGCGCCAGCACCAGCGCAAGCTGCCAGCGCAGGCCGGGCGCCGCGCCGCTGGCCTGGAACCGGCCGCCAGCCACCCGCGGATGCGATGCGCTGGCAGGCCCGAGCAAAGGCAGCAGCTCCACGCGGCCCGCCACCCGGCGGCGCAGCCACAGATTGGCAGGCGCGCCCTCGACCGCGTTGCCGACGAAGAGGCCCAGCACCTCGGCGCCGCGCCCCATCCGGCGCAGGCTGCCGTTGGCGTTGATCTCGCACCACAGGCCGGACGGGCTGCTGAGCGTGTCCATCCCAAGCATCCCCATCAGGCCCCGCGGCCCGGCGCGCGCCGCTGCGCCAGCAGCCAGGGCAGCAGCGCCGGGTCGTCGTAGGCGGGGTTCCAGGCGTCGTGGCCGACGCCGTCGAAGACGATGAAGTCCACCGTGCCGCCGCAGGCGCGCAAGGCATCGACGCAGGCCTGCTGCGCCGCCAGCGGCACGACGGTGTCTGCCGCGCCGTGGTAGGCGCGCACCGGCACATGGCGCGCGCGGCAGACGTCGTCTGGCTCGCCGAAGCCGCACACCGGCGCGATGGCCGCCAGGTCGCCGGGGTAGGCACTGGCCCAGTCCCAGACGCCGTGCCCGCCCAGGCTGAGCCCGGTGGCGCAGACGCGGTCTGCATCCACCCGCAGCCGCGCCTTCAATGCCTGCAGCATCGCGTGCAGCGGCACGGCTTCCCAGCGCCGGCCTTCCTCCAGTTGCGGCGAGACCAGGATGAACGGCAAGGCCGCACCGCGGGCTGCGAGCTTGGGCAGGCCGTGGGCCTTGACGCGGTCCAGCTCGCTGCCGCGCTCGCCCGAGCCGTGCAGGAACACCACCAGCGGCCAGGGCGCCGCCGAGGCGCCGTAGCCCGCCGGCAGATGCAGCCAGCAGCGCGTGGTGGTGTGGCTGCCCGGCACGTCCAGCGTGAACGGGTGCTGGCCTTCCGCTAGGCGCGACAGGGGCGGCAGGCGCGGCAGCAGCGGCGGTGCGGGCGAGGTGGCGCAGGCGGTCGTCAGCAACGGCATCAGCAAGGGCATCAGCAACGGCGTCAGCAAGGTGGTTCGGCGGGTGATCATGGCGCGGTGTTGGACAGCAGCACGGTGGCCGGGGCAGCAGGCAATTCGAGTTCGCGGCCTTGCCAGGCCAGCAAGCGGCCGCCCTGGCCGGGCTCCGTCGCTTCGCGCGCTTGTCTGGCCTGCGGCAGCGGCCCGCTGCCGGGCCAGACCAGCACCGCGCGGCCACGCAACGGTGCCAGCAACTGCAGGGTCCAGCCGCCTGGCACCGGCAGCAGCGCCAGTTGCAGCATGCCGTGGTGGGTGGACAGGCCGCGCACGCTGAGGGGCTGTTGCAGCCAAGCGGGCAGCCAGCCGGCGCCGATGACCAGCGTGTCGTCAGCTTCGCGCTCGTACGCAAACAGGTCCAGCGCCGAGCGGATGTAGTCCGACGAGACCCAGGCATGCGGCATGTCGCCCAGGAAGCGCGGCGTGCGCGCGTCTGGCAGCACCACCTCGGCCCACTGCTTCCAGCCCGGCGGGCGCTGGTGCGTGAAGAAGAAGCGCAGCAGCGCATGCGAGCGCTCCGGCTGGCCCAGGCGCAGCAGCGCGCCGACGTTGCGCAGCTCGTAGGGCGTGTAGTCGGCCCAGTTGCGCCTGCCCTCGGCACGGGCCAGCGCTTCGGCCCAGTAACGCTCGAAGGTGGCGGCCAGCAGCGGCGGCGGCACGTCGGCCTGCGCCGGGTCCAGCGCCATGGTGGTGGAGGTGGGGTCGAAGTCGCCGCGGTCGGCGGCGCCGGGGATGAACTGCACGCGGTGGAACGCGGCTGCGGCGTTGATCGACGCCAGCAGCTCGCGCTGGAATTCGTCGCGCCAGCCGGCCCACAGTCGCGCTTCTGCGCCGTGGCCCAGCGCCTGCGCCACGACCACCGCGTCCTTGCTGCCGCGCAGCGCCCAGAAGTCGTCCCAGTACGAGAAGGCGGGCTTGTCGGAATAGCCTTCATGGCTGATGGACGGCGGCAGCAGGCCGAACAGATGCGCCGGCTGCGCGGCGCCGCGCTGGCTCTGGCGCAGGCCCTCCTGGTAGGCCGTCACCCGCTGCACCTGCGGCCAGTGGCCGGCCAGCCAGACGCTGTCGCGCGTGTGGCGCCAGACCTCGGCCACGGCGTAGAGGTACTGGCCGTGGCTGTCGTTCTCGGCCACCGGGTCGGCCCCGCGCGCATCGACGCAGCAGGGCACCTTGCCGGACGCGAAGATGCGCGCGCCGTACCAGTCCACGAACTGCCGCGCCACGCCGTGCTCGCCCAGCCGCAACAGCGCGGCCACCATCATCGCGCCGTCACGCACCCAGGTGCGGGCATAGCTGCGCGTGCCGGGGCGCAACGCCGGCCCGTCGCGCGACAGCAGCATGTGGGCGAGGGCCGTGCGCAGCGTGTCGGTGATGGCTTCGGCGCCCGCGCCGACCTGCACGGTGCTCCGCGAGAGCCGCTCGCGCCAGGCCGCGGTGGCGGCGTCGAAGCGCGCGTCCAGTGCAGCGGCGGTGCTGCCCGGCGCGGTGGCGCGAGCAGCGCGGCGCGAGGCTCCCGAGCCGGCCGTGCCGGCCTCGCCGTCCGCGGCCAGAGCCGCCGTCCAGCCCAAAGTCTGGGCCACGCCGGGCGGCAGCGTGATCTCGAACTGAAGCAGCGCCGAGGCCAGCGCCTGGGGGTCTTGCAGCGGCTTGTGCGCCGTCAGCGCCGCTGCGTTGCGCAAGCCGTCCAGCGCCAGCCCGCCATCGAAAGGCAAGGCGCTGATGCGCGTGGGCGCCACCGTGGGCAGCAGCGCCGGCCTGCCGTCGATGCGCAAGCCGCCAGCGTCCCAGCGCAGCGCAGCAACGGCGCTGGCCCCGCCGGGTGTGGACAAAAACTGTTGCGGCGGGTTCACCTGCCAGGGCCGCAGCGCCAGCAGCAGCGTGAAGCGGCGCGTGCGCACACCGGTGTTGCGCAGCGTGTAGCGGGCCAGCAGTTGCGGCGCTTGGGCCGGGCCGTCGGCAGCGGCCTCGATGGCAAGCGTGAAGTCGGCGTGCTTCCACTGCACCAGCGGCAGCGGCAGTTGGCCGTCGCGCAGTTGCTGCGCCGGCACCACGTCGGCCCAGGTGATGCTGCGGCCGTCGTCCAGCCGCACGGCGGGCTCCACGCTCGGCCCGCCGCGGCCGAGTTCGAGTGCGCCGTCTTCGCTCATCAGCGCCGAGCGCTGGCCGCCGCCGTCCACGCCCACCAGCGTCCAGTAGTTCTGCTCGCCGCTGAAGGCGCGCGGCATCTGGCCGCGCGGCAGCCCGGCCGCCAGGCTGGCGAGCACGGCGTTGGCACCGGGCCACTGCGCGGCGCTGCGCAGCTCCAGCGCGGGCAACGGCCCGGCGCGCCGGCGCTGCACGCGCAGCCAGCGCGCCTCGGTGTCGGGCAGCAGCAGCGCGTCCAGGCCGCCGTCGCTGCCTTGCACGCGGCGCAGCGTGCGCCAGCGGCGGCCATCGTCGGAGGCCAGCAGCGTGTAGTCCAGCGGCGCCCGCTGCCGCGCAGGCCAGCGCAGTGCGACGCCGTTGAATTCGCGCTTCAGGCCGAAGTCGAGCGTCAGGGTCTGCGGGCCGCGCTGCTGCTGCGGGGCCGGCCACTGCGCTGGGTCGGCCGCGCGCTCGGCCAGCGTGAGGCCGGCGACGCACAGCGTGCTCTTGCCGCCTTCTCGCCCGGCCGCGATGACGAACTCGATGGTCTGCGTCTGGCGCAGCGTGCGGTCGGCGCCTGGCCCCCAGGCGAAGGCGATGTGGCGACGGTGCAGCGTCAGCGTCTGCTGCGCGGGCGGCAGGCGCATCTCGGGCCGGTGCACCCACCAGACGTTGTCGCCGCTGGCGTCGGCCCATTTAATCTGGACGTCGTTGACCGCGCCGCCGCCTTTGAGCCGGACGGCCAGGTCGAATTGCGCCGGCCAGGCCAGCGGCAGCTCGCGCCGCATTACGGCATAGCCGGAGACGCCATTGAAGTCGGCGTCCAGGCAGAGGCTGCCGTCGGCGTCCTGGCGCAGCGCGGCCTGCACCTGGTCCGACGCGCTGGCGCGCCAGGGGCTGGTGTCGCGAAAGTCGTCCAGCACCGCAGCGCCGGCCTGCACGGCGCAGCAGGCGAGCAACGCGGCGAGCGGGCAAGGCAGCCTCATTGCTTCACGCTGCCCATCAGCAGCCCCTGCATGTAGTAGCGCTGCAAGGCCAGGAAGAGCAGCAGCACCGGCAGCACCGTGATCACCGCGCCGGCCATCATCAGCTCGCTGTCCTGCACATGCTCGCGCGACAGCGACGCCAGCGCCACCGGCAGCGTGTGCAACTCGCCGTCGGTCAGCACGATCAGCGGCCACATGAAGTCGTTCCAGCTCCCGAGGAAGGCGAACACTGCCAGCGTCACCAGCACGGGTTTGAGCACCGGCAGCACGACGGAGAAGAAGATGCGGAACTCGCCCGCGCCGTCGATGCGCGCTGCCTCGATCAGCTCGTCCGGGATGCCGCGCGCGTATTGCCGCACCAGGAAGATGCCGAAGATGCCGGCCAGCCCGGGGATCAACACCCCGGCATAGCTGTTCACCAGGCCCATGCCCTTGAGCATCAGGAACAGCGGCAGCATCGCCACCTGCCCGGGGATCACCAGCGCTGCGATCAGCAGCGCGAAGATGCGCTCGCGGCCGGCGAAGGCCAGCTTGGCGAAGGCATAGCCGGCCAGCGCGTTGAGCAGCGTGGAGATGGCAGTCGCCGCCAGCGCCAGGCCCAGGCTGTTGGCGAAGGCACGGCCGATGCCGCCCTGCTGCAACAGCGCGCGGTAGTGCACGAGGCTGGGCTCGCGCGGCAGCAGTGGCGGCGGGTAGCTGCTGGCAGCACCGGTGGGCATCACCGAGACCGACAGCATCCACAGCAGCGGAAACACCGCCAGCAGCGCGGCGGACCACAGCGCCGTGTTGATGGCCGCACCGGCCAGCGCGCGCCTGCCGCGGCCGGGCTTCATGCCGCCGCCCCCTGCCGCCTGGCCAGCCGCAGCAGCACACGCGTCACCACCACGATGATGATGAACAGCAAGAAGGCCACCGCCGACGCACTGCCCAGGTTCCACCACTTGAAGCCTTCGTCGTACATCAGGTAGAGCACGCTGACGGTGCTTTGCAGCGGCCCGCCCTGCGTCATCACATAGGGTTCGGCGAAGAGCTGGAAGTAGCCCGCCGTGGTGAGGATGGCCACCATCAGCAGCGTCGGCGCCAGCGCGGGCAGCGTGATGTGGCGGAACTGCGCCCAACTGCGCGCGCCGTCCAGCCGCGCCGCCTCGTACAGGTCTTCGGGCACCGCCTGCAACGCGGCGATGAAGATGATCATGTTGCCGCCGAAGTTCTTCCACACCGCGAACAGGATGATGGTGGGCATGGCCCAGTGCGGGTCACCCAGCCAGTCGATGGGGGACAGGCCGCCAGCCAGCAGGGCCTGGTTGACGAGGCCGTAGCGCACATGGAACAGGTAGCGCCAGATCACCGCCACCGCCACCAGCGTGGTGACCACCGGCGCGAACAGCGCCGTGCGCAGCACGGGCTTGAAGCGCGCCAGCTTCGACTGCAGCAGCACCGCCGCCAGCAACGAGACGCCGATGGACAGCGGCACCCCCAGCACCACAAAATACACCGTGTTGCCCAGTGCCTGCCAGAACAGCGGCAGTTGCAGCACGCTTGCGTAGTTATGCAGGCCGACGAAGCGCAGGTTGCGCAGGTCGGCCAGCGCGTAGATGTCGAAGTCGCTCAGGCTCAAGCCCAGGCCGGCGGCCACCGGCAGCGCGAAGAAGAGCGCGATGACGCAGAGCGCCGGTGCCACGAAGGCCCAGGCTGCTGCTTGCGAGCGGCGGCGTGCCATCGCCCCGTCAGCCGCCCGCGCGCGCCAGCATCCAGCGCCGCTTTTCGAGGATGTCGTCCACCCGCGCGTCGAGCGCGCGCACGGTGGCCTCCACGCCCGCCTGGCCGTGCACCGCGCGCGCCGCGAAGAGCTGCATCTCCTGCGCGATGCGCTCCCATTCCGGCACCGCGGGCGGCGGGCGCACGCGCTCCAGTTGCTCGGCAAAGGCGCGCGCATGCGGATCGGCGGCCAGCGTGCCGCCAGTGGCGCGCCCGGCGCCGCCAGCGCCGTCAGCGCCGCCAGCGCCGTCTGGCAAGGGCAGCGCCCAGGTGCTGCGCCGCGGCGGCAGGTTGCCGGTCAGCGCGTAGAACTGCTGCTGCACCGCCGGCCGCGACAGATAGGCCAGCAGCTCCCAGGCCAGCGCCTTGACCCGCGAGCGCTTGAACAGCACCAGGCTGGCGCCGCCTGCGATGGACGCGCCCGGCCCGCCGGGCCCGGGCAGCGGCGCGGTGGCCCAGCTCGACTGCAGCGCGGCCGGCAGCCGGCGCTTGAACTCACCGATGTTCCACGGCCCGGAGATGTAGAACGCGAAGGCGCCGCGGCCGAACTCCTGCCACAGGTTGGCAACCTGGTTGTTGCTGATGCCGGGCGCGAAGCCGCGCTGGAACAGTTGCAGATAAAAGCCGAGCGCGCGGCGGAATCCATCGCCCGAGAAGTTGCCGCGCCGGCCACCGTCACGCAGCAGTTCGCCGGGCTGTTGCAGCGCCAGCGCGAGAAGCGGCTCGAACTCGTTGGTCGGCAGCAGCAGCGGCCTGGGCACCGGCGCCGCGCCTTGCTGCAACGCGGCCAGGCAGCGCAGCCAGCCGGCCCAGTCGGCCGGCGGCTCGGCAAAGCCCGCCAGGGCCAGCAGGTCGCGCCGCAGGAAGAGAAGCCGCGTATCGACATACCAGGGCACGCCGACGCGCTGCCCGGCCACCGCGTTGGTGGCCCAGATGCCGCTGAAGTGGTCTGCCGCGGCGATGGCCGGCGTGCGGTCGAGGAAAGGCTGCAAAGGCTCCAGCGCGCCCAGCGCCGCCATCTCTGGCAGCCAGGTGTTGCCCATCTGCGCGATGTCGGGCGTGGCATCGCCGGCAAAGGCGGTGAGAAGCTTCTCGTGCGCCGCCGTCCACGGCAGTTGCTCGACCTTCACGTGCACGCCCGGATGCTCGCGCTCGAAGCCGGCCAGCAGCGCCGGCGCGACCTCGCCTTCACGGCCCATCGCCCAGAAGCGGATGGTGCTGGCGTCAGCGCGCGTGCAGGCCGCCATGGCGACGGTCGCGACGGTGGCGGCGGTGCCCAGCAGCAGGCGACGGCGGCGCAGGAGGCTGGCCATTGCGGTTCAGGTGCTCGCGGTCAGCCAGCGCCCGCTGAAGCCGGCCCGCCGCAGGCCGCGTTGCAGATGGGCGTTGCGGCGCATCGCCTTCCAGACCAGCTCGCCGCGGTGGTTGGCCAGCATCGCGAGCAACGGGCCCTGGTCGATGCCGAGATGGTCGGTATCGACCCAGCCGACCCCCGGCACCACGCGGCCATGCTTCAGCGGCACGTCGGTGAACGTGAAGCTGGGGTTGAAGGCGTCGAAGAAGCCGTAGCGGCCGTAGATGTGCTCGCCGTAGCGCTCGCGCAGCGTGCGCAGCGCGGGAACCACGATCTCGGGCGCGAACGCGATGGACGCGCCTGCGCCATAGGGCGCAAGGGTGCCGTCGTCGTGCAGCCCGATGCCGCGGCCGGCGTAGCTGATGAAGCGGCGCATGCGGCCGCCGAAGCTGCGTTCCACGTCGGCCGGGCCGTCGCTGGCGCTCACGCCCCAGACGGTGTCGCCATAGCCGGCCCAGCCGCCGGGGTTGGCGATGGCATAGGCGCGCTGGGCGTGGGCGGCGCGGCGCGAGTTCTCGAAGTAGTCGATGCCACGGCCCCGCATGTAGGCGTCTTGCAGGCCGCGGAAATCGACCCAGCAATGGGTGAACTGGTGGCCGAAGGCGGGCGGGAAGCGCAGATAGGTCTGGCCGTTGTCGCGGCCCCAACTGTCGCGGTCGTAGGTGCTTGTCCAGGCGTCCCAGGCGGCCGGCTCGACGGCATGCGTGGGCGAGCCGAGCGCCAGCAGATAGACGATCATCGCCTCGTTGTAGCCCTTCCAGTCGCTGGCGATGAAGCCGCTTTCGGGGTGCCAGCCGTGGCCGATGGCAGGCCCGCGCACCTGCGCCCAGCGCCAGTCCACCCGGCCGTAGAGCTGGTCGGCCAGCGCGCGGATGCGGCGCTCGCCGTCGTCAGCGCCGTCGAAGTAACTCTGGCAGTGCAGCGCGCCTGCCAGCAGCAAAGCGGTATCCACCGTGGACAGCTCGCAGCGGTCGAAGCGGGTGCCGCTGCGCATGTCCAGGAAGTGGTAGAAAAAGCCTTTGTAGCCTGCCACGCCGCTGGCCTGCGGGCCTTGCGGTGCGTCGGCGAAGGTCTGCAAGGTGCGCAGCACGCGCTCGCGCGCCTGCGCCCGGGTGACGAAGCCACGCTCGACGCCAACGGCATAGGCCGTCAGCGCGAAGCCCACCGCCGCGATGCTGCAGAACGACGGGCTGGGCCAGCGGTCGGGCGCCAGGCCGGTGCCGGCATCGGTGGTGTCCCAGAAGAAGGCGAAGGTGCGCCGCTCGATGTCGTCGAGCAGCACGCTGTCGCCGGCATCGACGGCAGGCGCCGCCAGCGCGCAGCCGGCCAGGGCGCCGGACAGCCCGCCGGACAGCCCGCCCGTCAGCCAGGCTGCCGCCGGCCACAGCAGCGCCTGCCGCCGCGTGCGTTGCACGCCCAAGCTCAGAACCTGTAGCCGAGGGCGAGCCGGAAGGTGCGCGTGTCACCGCGTATCGAATTCGGCTTGCCCACGTTGAGGTTGTCGCCGCCGAGCGCGTTCTTCGGATCGCCCGGGTTGCCGGGGCCGCCGGCGAAGTCATCGAAGCCGCCGTAGTTTTTGGCGTTGAACAGGTTCAGCACATCGCCGCGCACGTTGAAGGCCTGGCCGAAGACGCTGAAATCCTTGCTCAGGCTGGTGTCCACCTGGCGGAAGGTCGGCGCGTCGCCCACCACATAGACGCAGTTGGTGAAGCCCTTGGAGCAGTCGGTCACCTGGCGTGGAATGCCGCTGGCCACCGTGGCCTTGGCCGACAGCGACAAGCCCCAGGGCAGCAGGTTGTCGGCCACGCCGGCCAGCACGATGCGGTGCTTGTCCACCAGGCGCGAGGTGTTGAAGCCGCGCACGCCCGGCTTGTTGTACGTCCAGTCGAAGATGTCGTTGTCCCAGTTGCGCGCAGTGGTCTTGGCGTCGCTGTAGGTGTAGGCGATGTTGGCGCTCCAGCCCGAGGCCTGGGTGTAGGGCTTCTCCAGCTTGGCGAACAGCGAGTTGGTCTTGGTTTCGCCGACGAAGTCACCCAGCACCAGGGTGCCGAAGCCGGCCGGGCCGTCGAACAGCGGGTCGATAGGCGACTTGCTGTCGAAGCCGCCATTGGGGTCACGGTTGCCGCTGTACCAGATGAACTGGTTCTTCGCGCGCACGCTGGACACCGACACCTCCGCATTCCAGGCGCCCACGGCCTGGCGCAGCCCGAGGCTGAACTGGTCGGCATACGGCAGCTTGACCTCGTTCCTGATCAGCCAGATCTCGCCGTTGACCTGCTTGTTCTTCTGCAGCTCGTCGAGCGCGTGGTTGGCGATCGTGCGGTCATAGGAGCGGCCGAAGCCGCCGAAGACCACCGTGGCGCGGTCGGAGAAGACGTCGAAAGAGGCGCCGACGCGCGGCGCCACGGCGCCCTTGAAGGCCTTGCGCGAGCCGCCGGTGGCGATGTAGTCGTCGATGTTGACGCCGCCTTTGGCCAGCGACTGCGCATAGGTCTGGCCGGGCGCGGGCGTGATGCCGTAGCGCGGCACGTCCAGCGCCTTGAGCGCCGCCACGCGGTCGGCCGGCGTCACGTAGTCGTTGTTCAGCATGTTGTCTTCGTAGTCGTAGCGCACGCCGACGTTGAGGTCGAGCTGCTTGGTCAGCGACCAGTCGTCCTGCAGATACAAGCCGTACTGCTTGTTGCTGAAGTTGGCCGCGGCGCCAGCAATGGCGCGGCTGATCTTGCACTCGGTGGTGCGCTGCTCGGCCGCGCTGCTGATGAAGTTGCTGCCCAGGCAGTTGGTGCCGTCGTAGTAGGGCACGCCGGTGGTGGTGTCGATGAGCGTCTCGACGATATCGACGCTGCGCGACGTGCCGGAGAGGTCGTACTTGATCGCCTTGAGTTTGGCGCCGCCCTTGATCACGTGACCGGCCAGGCCGGTGTAGGTGAGGTCGTCTGCGATGGTGAAGCCCTTTTGCTGGCGGCGCTGGGCGTCCGGGGAGCCGCCTTCGAACAACACGTCCTGCGAGTTGTCGATGCCCTGCGGCACCGCCGTCGAGACCTTGTACTTGATGAACGGCGTGGTGGCATTGGAGCGCGGGTTGAAGAGCGCGTTTTCATAGCCGAGGCGGGCCTCGTTGAGCCAGGCGCCGCGCGACCATTCATGCAGCACGTCGAAGCGCGTTTCGTCGTTGACGCGGTCCTTGTCGTTGCCCGGCATGCTGCGCAGACGGTCTTCGGGCAGATGGTCGTTTTCGCGGCGCAGGCGGAACGAGGCCGTGAGGCGCTGCTCTTCGTTGATCTGGCCATCGACCTTGCCGAAGAGCAGATGCTCCTGGAAGGTGTCCACCTGGCTGCCCTGGGCGGCTGCCAGCCGCGGCACGATGCCTTTGCCGGCCGGCAGCTTGTCGAGCTTGTCGGCCAGCACCTGGCGCGAGTCGTCGATCTTCTTGCCGTCGTAGGCGACGAAGAAATGCGCCTGGTCCCGCACGATGGGCCCGCCGACGCTAAAGCCGTACTCGTTCTTCGACGATGGTGGCAAGGCCACGCCCTGCGCCTCACGCTCTTTCTCGAAAGGCGACATCGCGCGCCAGTTGGTGCCGGTGCGGTCCACGTAGGCGTCGCCATGGAACTCGTTGGTGCCAGAGCGGGTGACCGCGGTGATGGCGGCGCTGCTGACCTGGTCGAACTCGGCCTTGTAGTTCTGCGTCAGCACCTTGTATTCGGCAATCGCCGACTGCGGGAACGGGTTGCCGCGCGAGGTGTCCTGCCCGCTGACGCCGCCGCGCAGGATGTTGTTCTTCTGGCCCACGCCGTCGATGAAGACGTTGACGTGGTCGAAGTTCTGCGCCCCGGCCTGGATGCGCGTGTTGCCGCCGTTGTCGGAGCTGAAGGCGACGCCGGGCGCGAGGTCGGCCGACGAGAGGAAGTTGTGCGTCTGCTGCGGCAGCTTGTCGATCAGCCGGCGTGACACGTTGGTGCCGACCTCCGAACTCTTCACGTCGGCGCGCTGCGCGTTGCCGACGATGGTGATCTGCTGGCCGCTGCCCACGGCCAGGTCGAGCGCCGCCGTCTGCCCCACCTGCAAGGTGATGGTCTGCGACTTGACGCCACCGACCCGGATTTCATAGTCGCCCGGCACCAGGCCGGTGAGCACGTAGCTGCCGTCGCCCAGCGTGGTGGTGCGCCAGGTGTTGCCCGTGGCCAGGTTGACGGCCGTGATCGCGGTGCCCGCCGGCACACCGGCAGCGCCGCCGCTGACCTGGCCGCGGATGGATGAGGTGCTGAGCTGCGCCTGCGCGGCGCCTGCCAGCACCAGCAGCACGGCGGCTGCCACCGCGTGGCGGCAAAGCATCTGGGGTTTGAAAGCCATGTCTCGTCTCCTGTTGTGTGTGGGTCAAGTCTGTGCAAAAGATCCGGGGCAAAAAGTCGTCCTGTCGCAGCGCAACTCAGCCCTTGCCCGGGCATGACTGGCGCAGCACCAGCTCGGTGGCGACGGTCTCGTGGCGGGCCGCAGCGCCAGCCGGGCTTTCGAGCGCCGCCACCAGCCCTTCGAGGGCACGCCGGCCCAGCTCTGCGATGCCCACGCGCACGGTGGTCAGCGCGGGCGTCACGTAGCGCGCGATGGGGATGTCGTCGAAGCCGGCCAGCGCCACGTCGGCCGGCACGCGCAGACCGGCTTCGGCCAGCGCGGCCATGCAGCCGATGGCCATCATGTCGTTCGCCGCGAAGACGGCGTCGGGCCGCTCTTTGGCGCCGGCCCGGGCCATCGCACGGCCGGCGGCAAAGCCGGAATCCTCGGTGAAGTCGCCGTCGTAGAGGCGGGCCTTGGCGCCCGTGCGCAAGCCGGCCAGATAGCCGCGCTGGCGCTCGCGCGCCTCGTGGTTGGCGGCAGGCCCGCCGATCAGCGCGATGCGCCTGTGGCCGCGGGCCACGAGGTGCTGCGTCATCGCGCGCGCGCCGCCGAAGTTATCGACCGCGAAGGTGGCATGGCCGGGGGTCTGCGCGCCGCTGTTCAACAGCACGGCCGGCAGGCCCAGCGGCAGGTTGTCGGAGAGGAAGCCGGCATCCGCGTGCGGCGACAACACGATCAGCCCATCGACACGGCCGCTCATCGCGCGCAGCGCGGCGGCGGCTTCGTCGGCATGGCCGTGCGAGCTGGACACCAGCAGGTGCAGCCCGCGCGCGCGGGCCGCCTGGTCGATGCCGCGGATGAGTTCGGAGAAGTACTCGCCGAACAGGTCGGGCAGCAAGGCGCCGATGGTGTCGGTGCGCCGCATGATGAGGCTGCGCGCGGCACCCGAGGGCGTGAAGCGCAGCGCAGCCGCCGCCGCGACGATGCGTGCCTTGGTGTCGGGCAGCACGTTGTCGGCACCGTTGAGCGCGCGCGAGACGGTGGCCACCGAGACGCCGGCAGCCTTGGCAACGTCGCGGATGGTGGCGGGCATCAGGGCGCGCCCAGCGTTGCGCCGTGGCTGGCGATGGTCTGCGCATACCAGCGCGCGCTGCTCTTGGGCGTGCGCTGCTGGGTCGAGAAATCGACATGCACCAGGCCGAAGCGCTTGCTGAAGCCATGCGCCCATTCCAGGTTGTCGAGCAGCGACCAGGCGCAGTAGCCGCGCACGTCGGCGCCCTGGGCGATGGCTGCGCGCACCGCTTGGAGATGGGTGCGCAGGTAGTGCACGCGCAACGGGTCGTCGATGCGGCCGTCGATGGCGCTCGGCGGGTCGTAGAAGGCAGCGCCGTTTTCCGTCACGTACAGCGGCAGGCCGCCATAGCGCTGGTGCAGCCACAGCAGCGTGTCGGTCAGGCCCTGCGGGTACAGCTCCCAGCCGGTCTCGGTGTGCGTGCCCTGCGGCTGGCGCAGCGGCGCGGCGGGCACCGGCCAGGCCTTGGCGTCATGGCGCAGCACGCTGCGGGTGTAGTAGTTCAGGCCGATGAAGTCGATGGGCTGGCGCAGCGCCTGCACCTCGGCCGGTGCCCAGGCAGGCCAGGCCTCGCGATAGACCTCGGCCATCTCGGCGGGGTAGCGGCCCAGCAGGGCGGCATCGCCGTAGTGGCGGTTCATCTGCGCGTCGGCCAGCGCCTGGGCACGGCGGTCGGCGGGGCTGGCGTCCGGCGCCAGGTGCTTGGGCTCGATGTTGAGCACCAGGCCGATCTGGTGCCTGCCCACAGCGCGGTAGGCCTGCACTGCGGCGGCGTGCGCACGCAGCAGGTTGTGGGCGGCCGCCACCGCGGCAAAGGCGCTGCGGTGGCCGGGCGCCATGCTGCCGTGGAGGTAGCCGCCATCGACCACCACCCAAGGCTCGTTGATGGTGGCCCACAGCGGCACCCGGTCGTCCAGCGCCGCATAGACGGTGCTGGCGTAGTCGGCGAACCAGTCTGCGCTGTCGGGGTTGAGCCAGCCGCCGCGGTCGTCCAGCGCGGCGGGCAAATCCCAGTGGTAGAGGGTGACCATCGGCGTGATGCCGGCGCGCAGCAGCGCGTCCACCAGGCGGTCGTAGAAGGCCAGGCCGGCCGGGTTCACGCGGCCGCGGCCGTCCGGCAGCACGCGGCCCCAGGCGATGCTGAAGCGGTAGGCGGTGAGGCCCATCTCGCGCATCAGCGCGATGTCTTCCGGCCAGCGGTGGTAGTGGTCGCAGGCGATGTCGCCGGTGTCGCCATGCGTCACGCGGCCCGGCGTGCGCACGAAGCGGTGCCAGATGCTGGGGCCGGCGCCATCGGCCAGCGGCGCACCCTCGATCTGGTAGGCCGAGGTGGCGCAGCCCCACAGGAAACCATCCGGAAAGCCGGTGCTCATGCCGTTGCATCCCACCTGCTGCGCAGGCCATGTAAACGTTTACATGAACTCTAGGGCGCGCGACATTGCGCTGTCAACCGGGACAGCCCGTAGCTGCTAGCGTTACAAGATGCGACGCGGGTGGGCCAGCGCTTCGTGCGCGGCATGCAGCCGCCGCACCAGCACGCGGATGAAGGCCTCGTCGAACAGATGCCGGGTGTTGATCGACAACTGCTGTAGCGACACCGGCGTGAACGAGATGCTGGTCACCGGGTCGGCCACCAGGATGTCGGCGCTGTGGGTGCGCAGGTCGGGGCTGGGCGCCAGGTAGGCCATCTCGCCGACGGAGGTGCCGGCGCCGAGCTGCGCCACGCGCTGGCCGTCGCGGTACACATCGACCTGGCCGAGCGCGATGATGTGGAAGGTGTTGCCCTCTTCGCCCTTGCGGTACAGCGCGTGGCCGAAGCTGTGGCGCTGCCACTTGGCGCGGTGCACCACTTCCCACAGCTCCACGTCGCCGAAGCCGGAAAAGAACTCCAGTTTGCGCAGCAGGTTGAAGCGCTCGGAGTCCAGCACGCCTTGCAAGGGGCCGCGTGGCACGTCGCGGTTGGCCACCAGGGCCGACAGCGCCTGCGCGAACTCCGGCCAGCTTGCCGGCCGCTGCGCGCGCTGCTTGCTCAGGGCGCCCTGGATCAGCGCTTCCAGCGCCGGGGTCACGCCCTCGCGCATGCCGGCCAGCGGCGGCGGCGTGGCGGTGTAGATCTGGTTGATGATGGCCGCCTGCTGGATGGCGTCGAACGGCGGCCGGCCGGCCACCAGGTGGTACAGCACGGCGGCCAGCGAGTAGATGTCGGCACGGCAGTCCAGCGTGTCGCCATCGAGCTGCTCTGGCGACATGTAGGCCAGCGAGCCGACCCGATAGACCTGGGTGCGGTCACTCGTGAGGTTGAAGACGCTGCCGAAGTCGGTGATCTTGATGTCGGTGACCTGTTCGCCGTCCAGCACCGCCAGCACGTTGGCCGGCTTCACGTCGCGGTGGATCAGCCCCTGGCGGAACATGTAGTCCAGCGCCATCGCGCACTTGAAGCCGATCTCCACCGTCTGCTCCAGCGGCAGCAGCGCGTCGGCGCGGCAGAAGCGGCGCAGCGTGCTGCCGGCCACGTACTCCATCACCAGATACGGCGCCGCGTCGTCGGCCACGGCGTCGAGGATCTGCACCACGTTCGGGTGCTGCAGCCGGCCCACCAGCGCGGCCTCTGCGGCAAAGAAGCGCTGCTGGAAGTGGCTCTCGCGTGAGTCGGCCAGCAGCCCGGAGCGCACGCGCTTGATCGCCACCTCGCAGTTGCGGAAGTCGTCGCGGGCGAGGAAGACTTCGCTGGTCGCACCTTCGCCCAGCTTGGACAGCACGCGGTACTTGCCGATCTGCATCGGCAGTTCCGGCTCGAAAGGTGCGGCCAGCACGGCGGCTTGTGAGAGGTCGGACATGGGCTTGCCGATGGTCGCCTGCAATGCGCTGCGCCGATGGCCGGAACAAGGCCGCAAAGCGAAGCCATTCCGCGCTGCACCATGCCGAAAAGTAGAATCGTCCGATGATCCAAGCCAAGCAAGAGCTGCTGCAGGCGCTGGCGGCTGCGCTGGCCGAGCTGGCGCCCGCAGCGCCGCCTGCCGCGGCCTTCGAGTCCCCCAAGCAGGCGGCGCATGGCGATCTGGCCATCACCGCCGCCATGGCGCTGGCGCGCACGCTCAAGCAGAACCCGCGCGAGCTGGCCGCTGCGCTGGTGGCCGCATTGCAGCGCCAGCCGGCAGTGGCGCGCTGGGTGCAGGCGCTGGAGGTGGCCGGCCCGGGCTTCATCAACCTGCGGCTGAAGGCGGCCGCCAGGCAGGCCGTGGTGGCCGAGGTGCTGGCTGGCGGCGCCGCGTTCGGCAGCCGGCCGGCCAGCGGGCGCAAGGTGATGGTGGAGTTCGTCTCGGCCAACCCGACCGGGCCGCTGCACGTGGGCCATGGCCGCAACGCGGCGCTGGGCGACTCGATCTGCCGTCTGCTGGAAAGCCAGGGCGCCGAGGTGTTGCGCGAGTTCTACTACAACGATGCCGGCGTGCAGATCCAGACGCTGGCCGTCTCCACGCAATGCCGTTTGAAAGGCCTGAAGCCGGGCGACGCCGGCTGGCCGGAGCCGGCCTACAACGGCGACTACATCGCCGACATCGCGGCCGACTTCGCGGCAAAGAAAACCGTGCACGCCGATGACCGCGCCTTCACCGCCACGGGCGATGTGGACGATCTGCAAGGCATAGCGCAGTTCGCCGTCGCCTACCTGCGCCATGAACAAGACCTGGACCTGCGCGCCTTCGGCGTGCGCTTCGACCATTACTTCCTCGAATCCAGCCTGTACCGCGACGGGCGCGTGGAAGACACCGTGCGCCGCCTGGTGGCCGCCGGCAAGACGTATGAGAAAGACGGTGCACTGTGGCTGCGCAGCACCGACTACGGCGACGACAAGGACCGCGTGATGCGCAAGTCCGACGGCACGTTCACGTACTTCGTGCCCGACGTGGCCTACCACATCGCCAAGTTCGAGCGCGGCTACGCGAAGGTCATCAACATCCTGGGCTACGACCACCACGGCTCCATCGCCCGTGTGCAGGCCGGGCTTCAGGCCGTCGGCGCGGGCGTGCCGCCGGGCTTTCCCGACAACGTGCTGTACAAGATGATCACGGTGATGAAGGGCGGCCAGGAGGTCAAGATCTCCAAGCGCGCAGGCAGCTACGTGACGCTGCGCGACCTGATCGAATGGACCAGCCGCGACGCAGTGCGCTTCTTCCTCACCAGCCGCAAGGCCGACACCGAGTTCGTCTTCGACATCGACCTGGCGCTGAAGGCCAACGACGAGAACCCGGTGTTCTACGTGCAGTATGCGCATGCCCGCATCTGCTCCGTGCTGGCGGCCTACGCGGGCCAGCGCGACTTCGCGGCGGCCGACCTGGCGCTGCTGACGGCGCCGACCGAAGCCGCACTGATGCTGCAACTGGCCGAGTACCCGGCGATGCTGGAGCGCGCCGCCGCCGAGCTGGCGCCTCACGACATCACTTTCTACCTGCGCAGCGTGGCGGCAGCCTTCCACAGCTACTACGCGGCAGAGCGCTTCCTGGTCGATGACGCCGCCCTGGCGCGCGCGCGCATGGCGCTGCTGTCGGCCACCGCGCAGGTGCTGCGCAACGCGCTGGCACTGCTGGGCGTGGACGCGCCGCAGAGCATGGCCCGCGAGCTGCCGCCGACACCGGCATCGGCATCGGCATCGGCGGTGGAGGGCAGGCCATGAAGTGGTCGCAACGCGGTGGCTTCGTGCTCGGCCTGGTGGTGGGGCTGCTGGTCGGGCTGGCACTGGCGCTGGGCGTGGCGCTGTACATCACCAAGGCGCCGGTGCCCTTCGTCAACAAGGTGCCCAACCGCACCGCGGAGCAGGACACGGCCGAGACAGAACGCAACCGCAACTGGGACCCGAATGCGCTGCTGGGCGGCAAGGGCGCTGCAAAGCCAGCGCCCGCCGTGCCGGCGCCGGCACCGACGTCCCCGCAAGCGCCGGACGCAACGCCGACGCCGCAGCCGCCCGCCGTGGTGGCCACGCCAGCCCCCGGCCCCGCCAGCGGCGCGAGGGCGCCGCAGCGTGACCCCGCGGCCATCTTGTCCGGCACGCCGTCCACCGCACCCGGGGCCGATGCGTTCATGTACTTCGTGCAGGTCGGCGCCTACACGCGGCCAGAAGAAGCCGAACAGCAGCGCGCCAGGCTGGGGCTGATCGGCTACACGGCGCGGGTCAGCGAGCGCGAGCAGTCGGGCCGCACGGTGTTCCGCGTGCGCGTGGGGCCTTACGACAACCGCGAAGAGGCCGACGGCGTGCAGGCACGTCTGACCGAAAGCAGCATCGAGGCCCGGCTGGTGCGGGTGGAGCGGCAATAGTGGCAGCCGGCGGCAGCCGGTGGCGGCAAGCTAGCCCCGAGGCGGAACTCCGCGTGGCAAGCCCAGGTCCACCGGGCCTGGACACAGACAACTGAAGGGCATTCATGAATCGACGTGATTTCTCGATCCACCTGGTCGGCGCCGGCCTGGGCCTGGCGCTGGCCGGCGTGGGCGCACCCCTGCGGGCGCAGGGCGGGCCGGTGGAAGGCCAGCAGTACGTGCGGCTGTCCACCCCGGCGCCCGTCACGCTGCCGGCCGACAAGAAGATCGAGGTCGTCGAGTTCTTCTGGTACGAGTGCCCGCACTGCTATGCCTTCGACCCGCTGCTGGAAGTGTGGGTCAAGAAGCTGCCGCCGGACGTGGCCTTCCGCCGTGTGCCGGTGGGCTTCACCGCGCGCCACCAGTTGACGCAGAAACTCTTCTACGCGCTCGACGAGATGGGCAAGCTGGACGCGCTGCACAAGAAGATCTTCAACGCCATCCACCAGCAGAATGTGCGGCTGCTGTCAGAAGCCGACATGGTGGCCTTCGTCAGCGCCAACGGCGTGGACGGTGCCAAGTTCAGCGAGGCTTTCCGCTCGTTCGGCGTCGCCACCAAGTGCAACCGTGCCAAACAGCTCACCGACGCCTACAAGATCGACGGCGTGCCGGCGCTGGGCATCCAGGGGCGCTTCTACACTGCGGCATCGCTGGCAGGCACACACGAGCGGGCGCTGGCAGTCACCGACTTCCTGCTGGACAGGGTGCGCAAGTCGGCCTGAGGTCCTGACGCCACGTGAAGCCACGCGACGTCGCAGCACGTCGCGGACCTCACAGACGTCGCAGACCTCGCCGTGACGCGGGCTCGGCCAGCGCGTTGAATTGCACGGCGCCGCGCGGCGCGCGCGGCAACTTGCGGATAGAATGATCTGCAAGTTTCATGCCGCTAGTGCCGCCCTTGTTTCCTCCCATCCTGTTGCTGCCACGACACCGTCTGCGCCGCCTCTGCGCCGCGGCGTTGCTGTGCGCGCTGGGCTGCGGCGGCGCCGTGGCCGAAAGGGCCGACCGCAGCAAGCAGATGGTGGTCGAGGCAGACCAGCCCGGCACGGTGGATCTGCAACGCCAGGTGGTGGTGTTCAACGGCAAGGTGAACATCTCGCAAGGGACGATGGTGATCCGCGCCGAGCGGGTGGAATTGCGCGAGATGCCTGACGGCTACCGCGCCGCCACCGCCTTGGGCACCGCCAGCGCACCGGCCAGCTACCGCCAGAAGCGCGACGGCGTCGATGAAACCGTGGAAGGCCAGGCCGACCGCATCGAGTACGACGGCCGCGCCGACGTGCTGCGCTTCGTCGGCAATGGCGCGGTGCGGCGCTTGCGCGGCAGCGTGGTGGCCGACGAGATCACCGGCGCCGTCATCGTCTGGGACGCCAATGCCGAGGTCTTCAACGTGCAGGGCGGCGCCACGTCGCCGGCCAACCCCGGCGGCCGTGTGCGTGCGGTGCTGAGCCCGCGCGCCGAGCCTGCTGCTTCCGCCGCGCAGCCAGCGCCCGCGGCAAGCGCGACGCTGCTGCCCCAGCGCGACCTCGGCGGGCCGCGCTGATGGCAGGCGCTGCGGCACCGCTCGCCGGCAGCCGGCTGGAGGCCCGGCGGCTGCAAAAGAGCTACGGCGCGCGCAAGGTCGTGAAAGACGTCCACCTGGCGGTGGGCGCGGGCGAGGTGGTGGGCCTGCTGGGGCCGAACGGCGCCGGCAAGACGACCACTTTCTACATGGTGGTGGGCCTGGTGCGCGCCGACGACGGAGAGATCCGCATCGACGGCAAGGAGGTGCAGCGCCTGCCGATCCACCAGCGCTCGCGCCTTGGCTTGTCGTACCTGCCGCAGGAGGCGTCGATCTTCCGCAAGCTGACGGTGGCAGAAAACATCCGCGCCGTGCTGGAGCTTCAGATCGACGCCAACGGCCGCGCGCTGAAGACGCACACCATCGACGCGCTGCTCGACAAGCTGCTGCAAGACCTGTCCATCGACAAGCTGCGCGACTCGCCTGCGCCGGCTTTGTCGGGCGGCGAAAGGCGGCGGGTGGAGATCGCCCGCGCGCTGGCCACGCAGCCGCGTTTCATCCTGCTCGACGAGCCGTTCGCCGGGGTGGACCCGATCGCGGTGATCGAAATCCAGCGGATCATCGGCTTCCTGCGCTCGCGCGGCATCGGCGTGCTGATCACGGACCACAACGTGCGCGAGACGCTGGGCATCTGCGACCGCGCCTACATCATCAGCGAAGGCAGCGTGCTGGCCGAAGGCACGCCGCGCGAGATCGTCGAGAACGCCGAGGTCCGCAAGGTCTATCTCGGCGAGAACTTCCGCATGTAGGGCGAACGATTTGATGAAGCCCTCACTCCAGGTTCGCCTGTCGCAACATCTGGCGCTGACGCCACAGTTGCAGCAGTCGATCCGCCTGTTGCAACTCTCCACGCTGGAGCTGCACCAGGAAGTGGAGCAGATGCTCGAACAAAACCCCTTCCTCGAAGCAGAGGAAGAGCAGGGCACGGCCTACGACGCGCCGGTGGAGCGCACCACCGTCGAGCGCAACAACGACAGCACCAACGAGCGCGAGGAAGGCGGCGACGTTGCCGCCGAAGCCGCGCCCGAAGTCAGCGGCGACGACTTCGGCAAGCCCGAGCGCGACGACTGGGAAAACGGCACCGAGCGCGATGACTTCGACGGCATCCGCGAGACACCGTCGGCTTCCGGCGCGTCGGGCGACGGCGACGGCGACGAGATGGACGCGCACGACCGCCGCGCCGGCGCCGGATCGTTGCAAGACCACCTGCGGCGGCAGATCGCCGGCATGCGCTTGTCCGACGAAGACCTGGCGGCCTTGCAGGTGTTGATCGAGTCGCTGGACGGCGACGGCTATCTGGCCGACCCGCTGGCAGAGATCGCAGAGCGCCTGGCCGAGATGCTGGAGATCAACGGCGCCGAGGCGCGCGAGGCGCTGCTCGACAGGCTGCAATGCGCGCTGCGCTGGCTGCAAAGCCTGGAGCCCACCGGCGTGGGCGCACGCACGCTCGGCGAATGCCTGGTGCTGCAACTGCGCACCACGCCGCGCTGCGAGGCGCGCCAGGTGGCGGTGCGCATCTGCGAGCAGCACCTGGAATTGCTGGCGCGGCGCGACATGAAGAAGCTGACCGCCGCCACCGGCGCCAGCGAGGACATGCTGCGCCAGGCGCAGACCTTGATCGTCGCCTGCGAGCCCAAGCCGGGCCGGCCGTTCTCGGCCGCCGAGGCCAACATCGTGGTGCCGGACGTCATCGTCGCCAAGTCGGGCCGCGGCTTCAAGGTGCTGCTCAACCCCGACGTGATGCCCAAGCTGCGCATCAACGACCTCTACGCCCAGGCCATCCGCGGCCAGCGTGGGGCGGCCAACGGCGGGCTGTCGGGCCGGCTTCAGGAAGCGCGCTGGTTCATGAAGAACATCCAGCAGCGCTTCGACACCATCCTGCGCGTCAGCAAGGCCATCGTCGAGCGGCAGAAGAACTTCTTCAGCCACGGCGCCATCGCGATGAAGCCGCTGGTGCTGCGCGAGATCGCC